>NZ_JBDGIT010000009.1:0-154695 GCF_057657265.1 Variovorax sp. Soil_C_17 | reverse complement strand
CATCCGTTGGCACCGGGCAGGCGCTCGCGACCCCGAATGTAGCCTCCGTCCAGCCCGACCGTGATCGGGGCGGCAGGTTCCGGCGAGGCCTCGATCTCGCGCTGGGAGCCGCCGTCGTAAGCGAACTGCTCCGGACCGAGCTGCGCCTCGAGTCGCTCGGCGGTGGCTTGGACGTGCTGACGGATGGTCTCCTGATGCAATCCATGTTCTATCGGCAGCACCTCCTGCAACAGCGCCCGGACCGCCGCGAAGGAGACTTGCGCCGCCCATTTGGCCTCCAGGTACGCCAGTTCCGGCGACGTGTGCACCGTCAGCAGTTCGCTCAGCGGGCAAAACGTGGCCTCCCGGGACTGCTCGCATTTACCGCGGTGCCAACGAGGGCTGCGCAGGGCGACATCCCCCAAGGCGGTACGGAAGCGCAGCGGGTGGTAGCCCTTGATCGCTCGAGGCTGTTGGCAATGCGGACACGCCCTCCGGTCGGACAAATAGTGATCCAACTGCTCTTGGACAAGCGCTTGCTGGAGCTGGCCGAGGATGGACTTGGCGTCCCCGAGGGCAAGTCCGACGTCCTGCACGTGGTCACATCGGCATTCGATGGTGTGAAGTGGCACGGTGACTGGGCGCGATCTGGCTGCCTCGAACCGAATCTGAACACTTACTCTCATGGGGCCCACCTTTCCGGAGATGGCGTAGCCAAAGCGGCGAGCCTTCGATTGACGGCGCGCCGATCGAAGCGGTCGGGGTGATAGTGGCGCAGGATGGCCCATTCCTCGGCGTCCACCCCCTCGTCGAGAAGATCGTCCAGCTCGTGCCGGGATCTGCTCTCGCCGATCAAGGTGTACTCGAACCGAGTGGCCATGAACGCATGTGGCCCGCCGCAATCCTCTGGCGGTGCCGCGCGCCGGCCTGCGATGCACACCGGGTACACCCCTTTGGGATCCAGGGGCAACGTGTCCTCGATGCGCAGGTCGTGCACCCACAAATCGCCGAAGTCATATTCGTAGGTGAATCGCTCAAGACGCCGCAGCTTCAGTTGACCGATCAGGGCTTTGTGTGCGTCGGTGTCGAAGACCACCCCGCCCTCCTGATGCACCCCGTACTCGCGCCCTCGAATCTCGAAGCGGTGAAGGTGCATGTCCTGCCAGCCAAATGCGGCCTGCAGGATCTTATGAAGCCGGGCAACGCTCGTGTCGCCACGCACCAGCAGGCGCCGCCAGATCAGCGGGCTGATGCCGCGCAGAACGGCGCGCAGTTGGAGGACCTCCTGCCCAGAAGATGCCCCGGCTTCCATCCTCGAAGCTTACTTTGCTGCGCTGCACACCCCCAAGAAATGGATGGACTCCATGGCGTAAAGCTCCAATGGAAAAGGCAGGGAAAGGGCGCCACCGCACTGCGACAAACTGACATAGCCTGGCAGCGTCGGCACCGCCGGCCCTCACTTCAGTTCTGAGGCATGGCCATGGCGACAGCTGCAGCGACGATCACGATCACGATCACGATCACGATCACGATCACGATCACGATCACGATGACGATGACGATGACGATGACGATGACGATGACGATGACGATGCGCGAGGCCGACCGACTCAAGACGGTCCAAGCGGTGGTCGACCGGATGCTTCGGGTTGGCCAGGCCGCGCAGCGGCTTGGCATAAGCCGACGGCAGGTCGAGCGCCCTATGGACCGCTACGTGGACGAAGGGCCTTCCGGCCTGGTCTCACGCAGGCGCGGGCGTCCCAGCAATAGCCAACTGGCTCCTGGCGTTGCCGGTCATGCCATCGCGATCATTCGCGAGCGCTATGCCGACTTTGGTCCGACCCTGGCAGCCGAGAAGCTACAGGAATGCCATGGGGGTCGTCCTCAGCAAGGAGACTGTGCGGGCGTTGATGGTGTCTGCGGGCCTGTGGATACCACGCGCCCAAGATTCATCAGCCGCGCAACCGTCGCGCCTGCCTGGGCGAGCTGATCCAGATCGGGGGCAGCGATCACGCCTGGCTCGAAGATCGAGCATCGGCGTGCGGGTTGCTTGTGTTCATCGACGCCGCCACCAGCCAAACACTGGACGGCGAACAATATCGACTCCTCTTCACAGCAGGTCTGTCAGTTCGCCGGGCCACAACTGCGCACTGTGAAGAATTCGCAGGGGCTGCGAAAGGTCTCGCGTGCAATGATCCGAGACCCTTCTGATCGTCAGACCCAAAAGGATTGAACCCACCGGTTTGGCATGCGCGAGCGGACGCTGAAGCGGCTGTGCACATTGTTGACCGGCCTGAGCTTCGGACGATGGCGACGCCAGCTGCACATGATGGTGGCGCTTCGAGAGCGATCCGGTCGCGCAACCGTCCAGCAGGTCGCGTACCACCTGGGCTATTGGGCTATGAGTCGCCGCCCGCCTTCACCGCTATGTTCAGGAAGACTCCGGTAAAGCCTCCCGCGACCTGTTATCAACGACCGGCTACTGGCGTAAGGCTTCGCCTCACGCCCTCACCGGTAGGCACGGGCGTGGGTCACACCGCCATCAACCACCAGGGTGGCACCCATCACGTAGTCACCTGCGCGCGAGGCCAGGAATATGGCTGCGCCCGCCATGTCTTCTGGCATGCCGATGCGCCTGGCGGGAATGTGCCCGGACAACGCTTCCCCATGGTCGCGGGCATTGCGGTTCATCTCGGACGGAAACGCCCCAGGTGCGATGGCACTGACTGCGATGTTGTCCTGCGCCAGACGAAGCGCCATCCGCCGCGTCAGGTGAATCAAGCCCGCCTTGCTCGCGACATAGGAATAGTTCTCTTGTGGATTGAGTCCGATGCCGTCGGTGGACGAGATGTTGATGATCTTTCCCACGCGCTCCCGGGCCGCAGCGCGCAGCGGTTCGGAAAACGCCTTCGTGAGGAAGAAAGGCGTCTTCAAATTCAGATCAACCACTTTGTCCCAGCCGCTTTCCGGAAAGGTATCGAAGTCCTCTCCCCAGGCCGCGCCGGCGTTGTTGACCAGAATATCCAACGCGGGCTCATGCTTGCCATAGGCGTCGGCCAAGGCCTGGCAGCCGGCGACCGTGGACACGTCGTGCGGCAGCGATACGCAGTGACCAGTGTCTGCGAGTTCCTGAGCCGCCAGATCGCACGCCGCGGCTTTGCGCGCGCTGATGTAAACGCGTGCACCATGGGCCAGAAACCCTTCGGCGATCATGCGGCCAATTCCTCGTGAGCCGCCGGTGATGAGCGCCGTGCGGCCCCGCAGCGAGAAAAGATCCGAAGCGTTCATGGCAATGCCGCCGCCGTGGTCGGGCGCGCGGAGATGATGTCTCCTCCACCGGTCACGTCAAGGCGCGAGCGCCGCACATAGGCCGTTCCATCGAACAAGCGCCGAGCCGTGCGCGTGAAATGCACTTCGCGAACCGTCCAGTCGTTTCCGCTCGCGTGCTCGACACTCGCAAAGATCTTGAGCACCCCGCTCGGATGACCGATGCGGATGCGCGTCGGTCCAGCGTGCGTGCCTCGCGCTTCGGCGGGAATCGTCCCGGCAATCTGCGCCGCCACGGAAAGGCAGACCGATCCGCCACCGGGAAACGCCTTGTGCATCGCCCCGCCGTTGAGCACCATCCGCGCAACGAAGTCGATCTCCGACGACTGGACCATCCGGTCGCCGGCGATGGTCCGATAGGCCTGCGCTTCGCTGACCAGGATCTGATAGGGCGTCAGGGTCCCTGACGATGGGAGATTGCAGCGTTCGACAGCCCAGCGCCTCACCTCCTCGGCCATCTCGTAGATGTGGGGGCTGAGCTGACCGGGCAGTTCCGTGCCAGCGATGCCCAGATCCACCGCGCGGATGAACACGCACGCCGTGCCGACATCCACCACGGAGACCGGTATTTCACGGCCGAGCTTCGAAACGTGAACCCAGTCGCGCGTCTGCCCGGTGGGCAACAGCTTGCCGGTTGTGGAGCCGCTGGTGTCCGAGTAATCCAATGCGACCTCCGCGCCCGTGCCAGGCACTCCATCCACTTCGCTGTCGCCTTCCACGCGCGGCTCGCCATCTGCGCATTGAACGGCCATCCGGAGGATCTTCCCGGTGTTGGTGTTGTGCACCCGAACGGTGGTGACGGGCTCCTGCACGGGGATCAGCTTCTCCTGCAACGCATAAACCCCGGTGGCCGATGAAATGTTGCCACAGACAATCTCGAAGCTCACGGTGGGCTGGTCGATGCCGATCTGCACGAAGGTGTAGTCGATGTCCGCATCCGGGCGCGACGGTGGTCCGATGATGGCGCACTTGCTCGTCAGGATGTCGGCGCCGCCAAGCCCATCGATCTGACGCACATCGGGGCTGCCGAAGAGAGCCAGAAGAAATTGAAGGCGCGCTTGCGGATCCGTGGGCACGTCCTGCTGCGAGAGAAAAACGGCTTTGCTTGTGCCGCCGCGCATCAAAGTGACCGGTATGCGAATTTGTTCTTTCATCGGTTCAGTATGCATGTCCACCTGGGCGCTGTCCTTTGAGATTCACTGGCCTTTCTTTAGCTGGGCTGCGTGCCTCTGATGCTTTAGAACCGCTAAAGAATGCCCAGCAGAAATCCAATGACCGCGGGGGCTTGGATCTCCATACTTTGCGTCGCTGTGGCGAGCCCACACGAACAGGAGACACCTTTGAAGATCATCAAGCGAACGGAATCCCCATTCCGTGAAACCCCCGGTGGCATGGTGCTTGTCGCCACACGCGTGGCAGGGCAACCCCCCCAGTTCCCGCCGATCGAATTCGTTCACGGCGACAAGAAGGTCGAAGACATCGAGCTCGGACCCAACGGATCTCTCTACAGCTTCACGATCGTTCACCCGGGAAAGGAGAAGCAGCCCTATGGCCTGGCAATGGTTGACTTCGAGCCTGGCGTCCGTGCGTTCGGGCGGCTGCTGTTCGGTGCCCGGCCGCCTGCCATCGGGAGCCAGCTGCGGGTGGTGCCTTTCGCGTTGTCGGACGGCACGCCCGACTATGCCTTCCAGGCTTGATGCGTCATGAAGCAACCATTGATCACCGGGGTCGGTATCACGGACTTCGGCCGCTTTCCCGAACTGACCGAAGAGGCCATGGCTCAGGCCGCCATTCTCGATGCCCTGGCCGATGCCGGCACGCAGCTCTCCGAGGTGCAGGCGTTCTACTGCGGCAACGCGCTCGGGGCCATGCTGCCCGGACAGCGATCATTGCGTGAACTGCATGTCGGCGGAGGGGCGGTCTACAACGTGGACAACGCCTGCTCCAGCGGCGCCACTGCGCTGAATCTCGCGCTGCAGGCGCTCAAGGTGGGCCAGTACGACACCGTGCTGGTCTTCGGCATGGACCACCTGAGCGGCCTCGGCGGCGGGCCGCTGCAGCTCAGCGAGAAAGATTGGAACAACAGGCGCGGCATGATCATGCCTGCCCTGTATGCCATGCGTGCCAAGCGATACATGCACGACCATGGCATCAAGCTGGAGACGCTGGCAGACATCTCCGTCAAGAATCGAAAGCACGGGGTTCTGAATCCCATCGCCAAGTTTGCGAAGCTCGCGACCCGCGAGGAGGTCCTGGCGTCCCGCCCTGTGGCCGAGCCGCTCACGCTGCTTCAGTGCTGCCCCGCCGTGGTCGATGGGGCGGCGGCCTTGGTGCTCAGTACCAAGCCCTCCAACGGCGTTGCAAAGCCCGTTCGGGTCCTGGCGTCCGTGGTGCAGTCAGGCTTGTTCGAGACCTCGCCGGTCGACATGACCGAGGCGGAGATCACGGCGCGTGCCGCCAGGCTGGCGTATGAGCAGGCCGGCATCGGCCCGCAGGACCTGAGTCTGCTGGAAGTGCACGACGCGTTCACCATTTCCGAGCTGCTCTACTACGAGGCTCTCGGTCTTTGCAATCGTGGCGATGCGGCAAGCCTGCTGCGAAGCGGCGCGACCGCCCTGGGTGGGCGCGTGCCGGTCAACCCCAGCGGCGGACTGATCGCCAAGGGGCACCCGCCGGGTGCGACCGGCGTCGCGCAGGTCGTGGAGGTCTGCGAACAACTGCAAGGCCGTGCCGGCGCACGGCAGGTGCAGGGTGCGCGCATCGGCCTCACGCAGGTCACGGGTGGCGGTATCTGGGGCGTGGACCACGCCGCCTGCTCGATCAACATTCTTTCGCTCTGACGGCGGCGCGCATGAACCAGACAAACACACCCGCTCCCACCTCGCTGCAAGGCCTCGTCGCCGTCGTGACCGGTGGCGCCAAGGGCATCGGCTTTGGCATTGCCCGCGAGCTCGCCCAGGCGGGCTGCCGCATAGCGCTATGGGACTTCGACGACGCTGCGCTGCGGGAGGCCGATGGGGCCCTGTCGAGCGAAGGAGTCGACGTGAAGACCTTCAAGGTCGACGTCAGCTCCGTGGAACAGGTGGAGGCGACGGCAGCCCAGCTTCTGGCATCTCACGCGCGCATCGACATCCTGGTCAACAACGCGGGCATTGGCGGCGACAAGCTGGTCTCCAAGATGGATCTCGCGTTCTGGAGCCGCGTGATCGAGATCAACCTCCATTCCCAGTTCATCTGCTCCAAGGCGGTTTTGGCGCAAATGGCGGAGAACCGCTTCGGACGCATCATCAACATCGGGTCTCGCGCTTGGCTGGGCAATCGCGGCCAGGCGGCCTACTCCGCTTCCAAGGGTGCCGTGGTGAGCCTGACCCGCTCGTTGGCGCTCGAATACGCGCGCAAAGGCATCACCGTGAATGCCATCGCGCCCGGAATCGTGGAGACGCCGCTGTTCGAGACGCTGACCGAAGAGGTGCGCCAGAGCCTTCACAAGACCGTGCCGATGGAGCGAATTGGCCAGCCGCAGGACATTGGCCGCGCCGTCAGGTTTTTCGCGGAACCAGGCTCAAGCTACGTCACCGGCCAGCTTCTGTACGTCTGCGGCGGGCGCAGTCTCGGCAGCCCGTCGGTATAGCGGCTCGGCCTGACGCCATGAGCAATCCAACAAGTCTGAAGATCGCATGCTAGCCGATGCATTGAGCGGTTTGAAGGTGATCGACTTCACGCAGGTGATGGCGGGGCCGACCTGCACCCTGTGCATGGCCGATCTGGGTGCCGACGTCGTGAAGGTCGAGGCGCCTGCGGGCGATCTCTCGCGGGCCCTCTCGCCCTGGGTCCATGGCGAAGCCGTTGCATTCCTGGCGCTCAATCGCAACAAGCGCAGCATCGTGCTTGATCTCAAGCAGCCGGCGCACCGGCAGGCGGCGCTGGAACTGATCGCGCAGGCCGATGTTCTGGTGGAGAGCTTCCGCCCGGGCGTGATGGCGCGGTTCGGGCTGGATTACGCCACGGTGTCTGCGGGCAACCCTCGGCTCATCTACTGTTCGGTTTCGGCGTACGGGCAGCACGGCGCCAGCAAAGACCTGCCCGGGGTGGACGGTGTGCTGCAAGCCGTAAGCGGCCTGATGAGCGTGACCGGTGCGCGCGACGGAGAGCCGTGCAAGGTCCCGGTGCCGGTCGTCGACCTGATCACGGGGTCGCTGGCAACCATCTCGATTCTGGCCGCCGTCGCGGACCGGCAGCGCACCGGCCTGGGACAGCACGTCGAAGCCAGCATGTTCGCCAGTGCCATCGCACTGCAGCACGTGAGCTTTGCTTCCTACTTCGCCGATGGCCACGTGCCCGGGCCGCAAGGAAACGCCGCGCCGTATTCGACGCCGAACGAGGCCTTGCGCTGCGCCGATGGATGGATCATGGTCGCGGCCTATCACCCCGCACGGTGGCTGGCCCTGTGCGCCGCCATCGGTGCACCGGAGCTGGCGTCCGATCCGCGCTTTTCCGAAAACAGGAGCCGACTGCAGCACCGCGAGATGCTGCTGCGCTTGCTTGAAGCGCGCATGGTCGCCCATCCACGCGCCTTCTGGCTGGAGAAGTTCACAGCCGTGGACATCATCTGTGGCCCGATCAACAACTATGCCGAGGTGGCGCAGTCCGCCCCCTTCGCCGAAGCGGCGCTCGCAGAGAGCCTGCAGCACCCGGTCGCCGGGATGGTGACGCTGCCGCGCAGCGTGATCGGCGAGGTTGGCGAGCGGCCTCGGGCGCGGCGGGTCGCCCCCACGCTCGGGCAGCACACCCGCGAGGTGCTGGCCGAACTCGGCATGTCATCCGGCGCCATCGATTTGGTGATTGCCGCCAGCACTCCTCAGAGCTGAAAGAATCATGCCCATCGTCTTTACAGTCCAGGATGGCATCGCCATCGTCACCCTGAATCGGCCCGAAGCCATGAACTCCATCGACCCGGAGTCCAACGAGCAGTTGCTCGAAATCTGGGACGAGGTCTCGAACAACGACGACATCCGCGTGCTCGTCCTCACGGGTGCGGGCGAACGCGCTTTCTGCACAGGCGCAGACCTCAAGAAGACAATGCCGCCCGCCGACAGCGCAGCGCGGCAGGTCTTTTGCGGCGGCAGCAGGCATTTCAATCTCGGCACGCTGCAGACCGACAAGCCCGTCGTCGCCGCGATCAACGGCTATGCCCTCGGCGGCGGACTGGAGCTGGCCTTGCTGGCTGACATCCGCATCTGTTCGGAGAACGCCCAGTTCGGCCTGCCGGAGGTGCGGGTCGGCAGCATTCCGGGCGCGGGCGGCACGCAGCGCCTGATCCGCGCCGTAGGGCAGTCCGATGCGATGTGGATGCTGCTGACAGGCGAGCGCATCGATGCCAGCGAAGCACTGCGGATCGGGTTGGTCAGCAAGGTGGTTCCTTTCTCCGAGTTGCACGAAACAGCCATTCACCTCGCACGCGCGATGGCGGTCAATGCCCCGCTGGCAATGACTGCGGCCAAGCGCCTGGCAATGACCGGTCGGGAGCTGCCGCTGGCTGCCGGGCTGGCGCTTGAACGCCAAGCCTTCGGGTTGCTCAGGGACAGCGAGGATCGGCTGGAGGGGCGCCGTGCCTTCGCCGAGAAGCGCGCCCCGATCTTTCGCGGCCGTTGACATTCCTGCTGGAGCATCTCGTGAAAAAGCCACGTACCGCCTAGGCGTACGCCCTCTCGCTCGCACTGGCAGTTGCCGCGTCCGTCAGTGCATCGCCGGCCACAGGGCAGCAAGCCAGCCGTCCATTCGTCTTCAACAAGCTCAACTATGACCCGGAGCGGGACATCTTCCCGGTGTCGACCGTGGTCGAGTTTCCGATGGCGCTGGCTGTGCCCGCATCCTCGCCCATCAGAAGCTTCAATGAATACGCCCAATGGGTGCGTGCACGCCCCGAAAACGCCAACTTCGGCCATGCAGCATCGGGCGGTCCGACGCACTTCCTGGGGCTGCAGTTTGCGAGAAAGATTCGCATGCTCGGCTTCGTGAACACGGGGAGCTCGCCCGCTGAAGCGCGCGCCAAGTTCAGCGAGCTGCGCGGCTTCTGGAGGCCGGTGGTCAAAGCGTCGGGATTCAAGGCCGACTAGGGCGTCGGTGGGCTACTCGCCGTGACCTCGACCCGAATATCGTTGCACAAGAGAGGATGCGGCGACTTCGCGGCGCGCCTAGCGAACCGAACGGATCCAGTCTCGAAACAGCCGAACAGGGGCCAGGGTCGCTTTCAAGGGATCGCAGACGAGGTAGTAGCCGAGCTCTGTGCTGGCGATGTGGTCCACGGCGACGACCAGGCGTCCGGTGCGCAGATCATCCTCCACGTAAGCGCGCTGGGCCATTGCGACGCCCAGGCCATCCGCTGCAGCCTGGTAGCACAATGCAGCATTCGCCAACGTCATTCCCCGCGGGCACGGGGGATGCGCCAATCCGGCGGAACCGAACCATAGCGGCCAAGCTTGCGGCCGCAGCATGGAGTGCAGCAGGTTGGCTTGCAGCAGATCCTGAGGCGCGTTCAATCCGCGAGCGAGGCTGGGCGCGCAGACCGGGACAAGCTCGTCGTCGAAGAGGTGATCCAGTTCGACATCGGCCCATTCACCCATGCCGTGGCGAATCGCGCAATCGGCACACTCAAGCCTCACGTCGTCTGCCAATGCAATCGTGGCAATCTCCAGCGCAATGTCGGGATGACGCGCATGGAAGTCCTGAAGGCGGGGCACAAGCCAGCGGATGGCCAAGCTGGGGGTCAGTTTGAGACGAAGCCGCTTATCCCTCTGGCTGTCGGCAAGATCGCCCAGCGCGTCGTGCAGGCGATCGAAAGCATCCGAGACGCGGTGCGCGAGCCGTTCGCCCACCGCCGTGAGTTCGATCTCGCGCCCGGACTTCTTGAACAGCTGTACGCCAAGCCCAACTTCGAGCAGCTTGATCTGCTGGCTTACGGCACCAGGAGTTACGTGAAGCAACTGAGCGGCTCGCGAGACCCCCCTGGCCCGATACACCGCATCGAACACTCGCAGCGGGCTCAGGAGTGCGCGAAGGTTCTGCATGAAGTTCGAATCTGCGAAGAACTCAGCGCTTGCTGCAGGGGCAGGCCCCAATCACAGGCATCACATGCGGCCGCGGTTGCGAAGCACAGATCAGCCTCAGCATTTCTGAATCCCGATCGTCCGGTTCAGAAGTTCTTCTTCATCACGCAGCGCCGCGGCTGAGCCGCCGTACGCGACGATGCCTCGCTCCAGCACGATGACGTTCGTGGAAAACTCGAGAACGACGTCCACGTGCTGCTCTACGAGAACACAGCCGACACCTAGCTGGTTGCTCATTCGAACGATGGCATCCATCAGCTCCTCGCGCACCATCGGGGCCAGGCCCTCCAGCGGCTCGTCGAGCAGCAGGATGCGCGGCTGTCCGACGAGCGCCCGCGCCACGGACAGCATCTGCTGCTCGCCACCCGACAATTGCGTCCCGCCGTTGCGCCGCCGCTCCCTGAGCCTTGGAAAGAGTGCATAGATGGGTGGCAGTGCCATGCCGGCCGAGCGCCCCTGCAGGCCCGACAACAGGTTCTCCTCCACCGTGAGCGAGGGGAAGATATCGCGGCTCTGCGGCACATAGCCGAGGCCGGCCCGTGCGCGTGCATAGGTGCTGGCGTCGGTGATGTCGCTGCCGCCGAAGTGAATGCGTCCCTTCATCCGATCGGCCAGGCCCATCGCCGTCGCCAGCGTGGTTGTCTTGCCGGCGCCGTTGCGCCCGATCAGCCCCAGGCGCTCGCCTTCGCGCACGCAGAAACTGAGATGCTCGACGACCGGCACGCCGCCATAGCCCGTCGTGACGTCGTCGAACCGAAGTTCAATGGGGGGCTTAGGCATGACCGTCTCGTCCGAAATAGATCTGTTTGACTTGTTCGTTGGCGGCGACTTCCTGCGGCGAGCCCTCGACCATGACCGCGCCTGCAACCAGGACAACGATGTGCGAGGCGAACCGGAACACGAGGTCCATGTCGTGCTCGATGAGCAGGACGGACAGTTCCTTCGGCAGGCTCTCGATGGCGCCCATGATGCGGCCCCCTTCCCCTTGAGGCACACCCGCGCCAGGCTCGTCCAGCAGCAGCACCTGTGGTTTCATCGCGAGCGCCAGGGCGATCTCTGCAAGCCGCTGCTCGCCGAGCGCCAGTTGCCCCACCACCCGACTTGCGTAAGGGTGCAAGCCCAGCATGCCGAGCGTCTCGTGGACCTCGTCGTGAACGCGCGCGGAACGCATTGGCGAGGGCCACCACTGCATAGAGGCTCGCAGCCGTTGCAGCACCGCGACCTTGATGTTGTCCGCCACGGTCAGGTCCTTGAACAGGCGGCTGATCTGGAACGTGCGAACGATGCCGCTGCGCACGCGTGCGTACTGCGGCAGTTGGACGATCGACCGGCCATCCAGCTCAATGTCACCGGATTGCGGGCGCATCGCTCCGCTCAGCAGGTTGACCAACGTCGTCTTGCCGGCGCCGTTCGGCCCGATCAGTGCCGTGCGGGCGCCCTGCGGGAGGGACAGCGTGACGTTCTGCGTGACGGCCAGGCCGCCAAAGGAGTGGCAGAGGTTGTGGGTTTGCAGTCGCGGTGTCATCGAGCTCTCCCGCTGCCGCCGAGCCGCTTGACGTATGCCACGGCCCGGTCAAGAAGGCCGATAAGGCCTTCAGGCAGAACGATCAGCACGACGATCAGCATCGAGCCGATGACGAACAGCCAGTGATACGGGTTCATTGTCGATGCGATGTGGTGGATGGTCATGTACGCGACGGTGCCGAGCACGGCGCCTGCCAGGCGGCGCGTGCCGCCCAGAACGATCATGACCACGACACCCGCGGAGGTCGTGAAGTCGAGCATGAAGAGATTGGCCACTTTGCTGGTCTGTGCTGTCAACGCACCTGCCAGCCCCGCCACGATGCCGCCGACGGTGTAGACAGCCAGCAAGTGCAGGTACACACGCCCCCCCAGCGCTCGGACGCGGCCGGGGTCCTGCCGAATCGCCTTGGCCGTCAGGCCGAAGGGCGATTCCACCAGGTTGCGCACGAGGAAGTACACCAGCACCAGCGCGCCCAGCGCATAGAAATAGCCGGTGTGGCCCAGGAAGTTGAACTCCCAGATGCCGAACAGAGGGGCGATGCTGAAGCCGGCGAGTCCATCGTCGCCGCCGGTGAGCCATCTGGCCCAGTTGGCGAGCTCAAGCAGCAACTGGGCCACGGCGATGGTGAGCATGACCAGCGTGAGTTTGGTTGAGCGCAGCATCACGGCGCCGCTGAGCAGCGCGATCACGCCGCCGCCCAGTGCGCCGAGCAGCAGACCGATGATCGGATCGGCCGTCAGAAACAGCGCAGTCCAGCCCGCGACGTAAGCACCGGTGCCGTACAGCGCAGCCTGGCCCAGGGTTGCTATGCCCGCCTGGCCGAGCACGAGACTCAGCGACAGTGCAAAGATAGACATCGTCGCCATGTTGGTCAGCAGCCCGAGGTCCTGTGGGAACAGCACAAAGGCCAGCAATCCCGCGAGCGTCAGTACGATTTCGACACGCAACTGCATCCACGGGCGAACGCGAGATGGTGCAGCCGGCGCCATGGGCGCAGTTACCGCGCTCACGCCTGCCTCCCGAACAGCCCTTGAGGCCGGACCAGCAAGACAATGATCATCGTCAGGAAAAACGCAGCTGATGCGAGCTGCGGAACCATGTACTTCATCGAGGTCTCCACGATGCCAAGCAGCAGCGCTGCGAAGAATGAGCCGAACAGATTTCCGTTTCCACCCACGGCAACCACGGCCAGGAGGATCACCAGGTACTTGGAGGCGTAGGTTGGCTCCATTGGCAGCATCTCTGCACCGGCGATGCCGCCCAGCGCCGCGAGTGCCGCACCGATCGCAAAGGTGGCTGCATAGATCTTCGTCGTGTCGATGCCGATGGCCCGGGCGATAGGCGGGTTGTCCACTGCGGCGCGCACCCGAATGCCAAAGGATGACCGGTCCACGGTCAACCAGAGAACGGCGACGACCATGAGCCCGCACGCGACGACGATAATCCTGTGCCGGGGTATGGACCGGAAACCCAGGTCCGCGGAGCCGCTGAATGCCTCGGGCAGTGCGACGGACGTCACCGAGGATCCGAACATCAGGTTGACCGCGGCCGTCGCGACAAACATCAGTCCGATGGTCACCAGCATCTGGTCGAGATCGTCGCGCCGGTAAAAGTGGCGCAGCAGGATGCGCTCGAAGAGCACCGCCACCAGCGCCACCATGGCGATCGCCAGCACGAAGGCCATCCCTATGGGCACGCCCAGGCGCTGCGGAATGCTGGCCGCGAGATACCCGCCGAGCATTGCGAAGGCACCATGGGCCAGATTCACGACCCGCATCAGACCCATGGTCATCGACAGACCCACGGTGATCATGAAAAGGATCATGGCGTATGCGATCCCGTCAACCAGGATGCTGCCAAGAAGCGCAAATGACATGCTGCGGGCTCCGCGCTACTTGGACGCGCCCTGAACGCGTCCGTAGTCGGGCTGCATCTCGTAGGTCCGGAATTCCCGATTGACGAATCGCCCGGACGAGTCCTTCTCGACCACTCGCATGTAGACGTTCTGCACGAACTCACGGGAGACCGGGTCGATCCTCACCGGGCCACGCGGGCTTTCCCAGGAGAAGCCCTTGGCGGCCGCGAGGGCCTTGGCACCGTCGCGCTTTCCGCCCGTCGCCTTGACCATGTGGTAGATCACATGCAGACCGTCGAACGCGTTGGCGAGCTGAACGGTCGGGATGGCCTTCGGTGCCACCTCGCCCAGGGCCTTGAGGACGGCATTGTTCAAAGGCGAGCTGTGCGATGCCGAATAGAACATGCCGGTCTCGATCCCCATCAAATCGGGGCCGATCGCGCGCAGTTGATCTTCATCCGTCTCGCCCGTGCCCAGAAAGCGCACGCCTGCAGCCCTCAAACCCGCCTCGTTGTAGGCCTTGACCATGGCATAGGTGGCGGGACCGCCGGGGCCGAAGACGTAGAGGGCATCGGGCTTGAGCGTCTTCACTCGCTGCATCAGCGGGCCGAAATCCGTCGTCTTCAGCGGCGCCCGGATCGCTTCGAGCAGCTTGCCGCCGCCGCTGACGAATGCGGTGGTAAACGCCTTTTCGGCATCGAGGCCGGGGCCGAAGTCACTGACCAGCGTCACGACATTCCTGACGTTCTTCTCCAGCGCGTACTTGGCCACGGGCACAGCCATCTGCGGCAAGGTGTACGAGGTTCGAAGCAGGTAGTCTGACTTCTCGAGGAGCGACGACGTCGATGCGTTGAAGATCACGACGGGGACCTTCGCCTCTTGCGCCAGCGCTGCGACGGCCAATGTGTCGGGCGTGAAATAGAGGCCTGCGATGTACTGGGCGCCTTCCTTGATGACAAGCTCCTGCGCCAGTGCCTTGGCCTGCGCGGGGTTGATGTCCGGTAGATCGCGGTAGATCACTTCGATCGTGTGTCCGCCCGAGGTGGTGCCGTTGAGCTTCTGGTAGGCCTTGGTCGCACCCTCCCAGGTCTGGCCTACCGCAGAAAACGGCCCGGACATTGGCGCAATCACACCAACCTTGATGACGTCGGCGCGGCTTTGGAACGCGAGCGTCGCGAGTGAGACCGCGAGTGCGGCAACGAATTTTGTGGTCATCTGCTTCTCCAGTTAGTGGGGGTCGCTGGCACGGTATGCGCCGGAGCTTTGACGAAACGGCGGAACGGGTGGGTGAATGGATGGCTTCAGGCCGAGACGCCGGATTGCTGCCCGGCGGTCGCCTGCAGGGCGAGATCGCGGGGCATCAAGGTCGCGTACTTCTGGTTCATGTCGAACAGATTCGCTTCGTGCGCCTGCAGCGATCGGTCGCCCACACAGTCCGTGACCACGAGGGGACGGAAGCCGTGGCACATGGCATCGACCACGCTCGCCCGAACGCACCCGCTGGTCGTACATCCGGCAACCAGCAAGGTCTGCACGCCGCGCTGAGACAGCCAGCCCGCCAGCGAAGTGCCGAGGAAGGCCGAAGGATGGATCTTGCGCAGCACCAGTTCGCCGCTGTCGGGCTGAAGCTGCGGGACAATCTGGCTTTGCGGTGCGTCCTCGCGCAGGGCAAGGATGGGCGGCACCTTGAGCGCGAAGATATTGGCGTCGGCACCATCGTCCTGGTAGACGACGCGCGTGTGCGCAATCGGCCATTTGCGCATTCGTGCGGCAGCCAGAAGGCCGCGCGTGCATTCAATGGCCGGATCGATGTTGCCGCCGCCGAATGTGAGCGGATCAGCGAAACCATTGACGAAGTCGATGATCAGGAGGCCGTACGGCGCCTTGGGCGCGACCGCATTGCCAAAGCCCTGCTTCTGGTAGATGCCCGGATCGGTGTTCATTGAAAAGCCTCGTCAATGACCTTGCCATCGCGAACCACGACGATGTCGTCGAGCTTCACCGTGCAGTTGCGCAACGGAATGTCGAGATGGCAAGGCGTTGTGCGAGGGCCGCCGGCCTCGTTGTTCGGCCCGAGAGAAAACAGGAAATTGCCTTCGAACGCACGCGCATCCTGTCCGGACGTCGCTTCGCGGTCCACCAGCGACAGCGTGTGCCAATAGCAGCGTGGCTGCATGCCCCATCCGATGTGCGCGATGGCGTAGGCCTCGGGGTCTTTGTAGGCCTCCATGAACTCGCGCAGCAGGGCGGCGTCAATGTCGCCTTCGATGCTGCGCACGAAGCCTTCGCGCAGATTCAACGCGATCCTGTCAGAGACATAGTTCTTCTGCGGCAGCAGGATGTCGCCGCGATCGATCACGATGGTGCCATCGCTGCCGCCCTCGTTGGCGAAGGTAAAGAGGAAGCCGCTCGGCCAGTGGTCCCAGCGCCCGGGTTCTTCGCAGAAGCCGTACTCAGAGATGGTCGGGAATTCGCCGAGCTGAAAAGTCACGTCCGTGCCAGCCGGCGACGTCACATGCATCTTCCTGGCTGCCTTGAGCAGCTTCGAAGCGTCCAGGACCCGTTGGCGATCGGCCTCGGTCGGCACTGCCCGCACCAGTACCTCGGGCGGCTCCACCGCCAGGAGAATCTTCGTTCCGGACTCGAGGATCTCCATCTGTTCGGGCGAGAACAGCAGCAACATCAAGTCCAGGACGAGGTCGCTGTTCTTCATGGCCGCGAGGGCGACAGGGTTGTTGGTGAGAGGCGTTTCGCCCAGGTAGTTCATCAGGTCGCGGCTGGGCGCTTTCTCCGCGTTGATGGGCTGCAGTTCGATTCTGGTCACGACAGCGCCGGCGGCCTGGGCTGCAATCGTTGCGGTCTGCAGCGTCTGCGGATGCGTATGGGGGCCGCAGAGGATCGTCACCTTCTGCCCGCGCTCCACCTTGCTGAGCTTCAGAACCTCGTCCCAGGCCTTGACCATCTGATAATCGCTGACTGGCATTTTTCGTCCTTTGGTGTGAAACGCTAGATCTGCAGAAGCACAAGGTCCTGGGGGCTGCCCAGCTTGAAGAGCCGGCGGGCATTGCCGTGGCACACCTGTGCGCGGGTTTGCTTGTCCAGGGGCGCCTGCTCGATGAAGCTGCAGGCCTCGGCGGTAGACTCGTAGGGATAGTCCACCGAGAAGAGCACGGCGTGCGCGCCCAGTTCGCCGATTGCGCCCATCAGTGCCGGTGCCGAGCACACGCCGGACGTGGTGATCAGGATGTTGCTGCCGATGTATTCGCTGGGTTTACGTGCCAGCTTGATGCCCGAGGGGTACGCGGCGAAGCGGCTGTCGATGCGCCAGCGTTGGTACGGCAGGCCCTCGCCCATGTGGCCCAGCAGCAGGATCAGGCGCGGAAAGCGGTCGAATACGCCGCCGAACAGCAGGCGCAATGTATGCCCCGCTGTTTCGACGCCCCAGCCCCACGCGGCTCCCTGCAGGACTGGCATGCCTTCCAGCAGCGCCGGTGACTGGCTGAACGCGTTGGGGTGCAGGTAGATGGGCACGCCAAGCGCCTGCGCACGCTCCCAGAACACATCGAATTCGCTGCCTTCGTAATAGCGGCCCAAGGTGTGCCCGTTGACCAGGGCGCCCTTGAAGCCATGCTCGACGACGGCGCGCTCCAGTTCGGTCGCTGCCGCGACGGGATCTTGAAGCGCCACGTGGGCGAAGGCACCGAAGCGTTGCGGATGGCGCGCCACGCGTTCTGCAAGGAACTCGTTGTTCTCGCGCGCGCGGCGTACGGCGGCGGCGCGATCTAACTCGGCTTGTACGCCGGGCATCGTTTGAGACAGCACGGCGTACTCGATGTTTCCTGCATCCATTTCGGCCAGGCGCTGGTCGTCGAAGTCGCTCAGCTTGGCGTCAAGCCTCGCAACGAAGTCGGCCGGCAGTACGCGCGTGTATCTGGCCGAGTAATCGTCGAAACCAGGGGCGGAGAAGTGCTCTTCGAGCGCGATCTTGGGGGTTTGATTCACCGTGTTCTCCTTGGATTCAGACCGGGTACGCCAGGGCTGTGTCAAGAATTTCCGTGTCGTGCACCACTTCGCGGCTGGCAATGAGCAGCCGTTCTTCCTTGCGCACAAAACGGTCGTGGTAGATGCCCGCCAGATGCACGGTGGAAGGCCCCTCCACCAAGGTCTGCATCAGGATGAAGGGCGTTTGCGAGCTGATGGCGTCGGCCGTCTCGTGCAGTACGCGCGTCGGTCCGAGGACGTGCAGCATGTGGCGAGGCGCGAACATCTGCGAGTGCGCGACGGCGAGGGCACGATCGGTGATCATGTCCAGGCCCTCGCAGTAGACGAGCCCCACGGGCATGTCCAGCAGTGCGTTCTGGCGCGAGGTGATCCGGTACGTCGCTTCTTTACTGAAGAAGTCCGGCCAGCGCTCAACGTCGTTGGCGTCGAGGGCGGCGCAGTACTCGACATGAAAGGAATCGATCTCGGCGCGCAACTCGGCCGCGCGGCGGGGCGGCATCGTGGATCTGACGTAGGCGAGTCGCTGTTTCATGCTGCCTTCTCCGCAACACGGATGCCCATGACGCTCCTGTAGTACTGGTAGAGCGACCGGATGCACGACTCCGAGATCAGGTTGCGTGCTGTGCCCTGGTGGCCCGCATCGAGCTTGACGACGTTGTTGTCCGTGGACGAATTGCGGATGCCTTCCTGCACGAACTTCAGTGCCTCGTTGTCCTCGAGGCCGAGGAAGCCGGAAGGCCCCATCAAGTTGCCCTGGCGAAGGCGGTGCCGCGTCATCTCCGGCGTGTCATCCTCATAGCCGAACATGGTCCACTGCATCACCATGCTGTTCGGACCATTCGGGATGATCTGGCGCACACCCATCGTGTTCATCTGGCGCTGAACGATCAGGTTCGGCCACATGGTCATCATGTTGGCGGACCAGGGCGAGTTGAACTCACGCACATAGTCCAGGAATCGCTCGTCGCGCAGCCTCAGGCTGTCGCTGAACGATCGCATCTCCGCTTTGTCGTCGGCTGCAACGGTGGCATAGATCTGGTCTGGTTTCGATGACGCCATGAAGCCGTGCCGGCCATGTTCCTTGTCCGCGAAGACGATCGATTTGATGCCGGGGACCAGAAGGCCG
The DNA here is from genome assembly GCF_057657265.1 of Variovorax sp. Soil_C_17. Classification (NCBI taxonomy): domain Bacteria; kingdom Pseudomonadati; phylum Pseudomonadota; class Betaproteobacteria; order Burkholderiales; family Comamonadaceae; genus Variovorax; species Variovorax sp. Soil_C_17. Next base: position 135,775 of record NZ_JBDGIT010000009.1, on the reverse strand, counting down.
AACACCACGAGGAACGAATGCAGCAGCGTCGCGTGGTACGGATCCTTGAGGTTCTCGTGATACATCTTCCAGTTGCACGGAAGCTCGTTGCGGCAATAGCCCAGAATCTTGAGCTTCTTGCCCGAGAAGGGAACGTCGAATTCCTCGACGATCTCCTTGGTCATGTACTCTTCCAGCGGCGGAGTCTTGTCGGAGTAAGTGGCGAACACCACGCCATTGCGCGTGGCCACGCGCAGTTGGCGAGTGCCGTGCTCGGCGTTCTTGAAGTCCGGCGGCATGCCGCCGACCTTGTCGATGCCGCGCTTGAACGGAACACCCTGCAGGTTGCCCTTGAGGTCGTACGACCACTGGTGATAGGGGCAGACAAACTCCTTGGTGTTGCCGTGGCTTGAGCGGCAGAATTCGGCGCCGCGATGCGCGCAGCGATTCTCGAAGACGGAGATCGTGTTGTCTTCTGCGCGAACGATCACCACGGCCGTGGCGCCGACGTAGCCGCGCTTGTAGTCGCCCGGGTTTGGAATTTCTGCTTCCAGGGCGACGAAGTTCCAGGTGTCTCCCCGGAAGATGCGCTCGATCTCCTGGTCATAGATGGCTTGGCTCGTGTAGACCCAATCAGGAATGTTGTTCAGGGCGTCCGCGGGCCAGACACACTGCTCCAAAGGCGGGTTCTTTCGGGCATTCGTGATGCCGATGACCGCCTGCGATTGATACATGGAAGCTCCTTGGCTCTGAGGGGTGGTTAAACGGTGGAGACGGCGCCGGCCAGCATCTGCTTGACCCAAGCGCGCAGATTGGTGGCGTCCAGCTGGAAGGCGTCGAGCTGCACGGGCCGCCCCTGTTCCAGAAGAGGGCGAATGGCACGCAGGTCGCCGCCCGCATTGATGGCCACGCCGTGCAGCGGAATGGCGCCTCGGTGCCCAATCCACAGCGCCTTGCCAGCGGCGGGGTCGCCTCGGCGCACGTATTCGAGTTGGGGGGCCGGCAGTCCAAGCAGTTGGATGCTGTGTTTTCCCTGGTCGGTCCAGAACCAGGGGACGGGCGGTGCAGGAGCGGGCACGCCGAGCATGGCCGCGGCAGCGGTGCGTGCCTGCTCGTTTGCGTTCTGCCAAGATTCCAGGCGTGTTGGCGTCGTCTGGCCCTGGCGTCGCTGACTGGTGCAATCGCCACATGCGAACACGTGCTCGTCGCTGGTTCGGCACAGCGCGTCGACCAGGACGCCGCCGCCCGCCGCAATCTCCAGACCTGCAGCGCGGGCCAGCGCGTCGTTAGGCAAAAGGCCGATGGCGACGACGACCTCATCCACCTCCAGATCGCCGGCATCGGTGACCAGGCGCATGCGCCCCCTGGGCAATGGGTGGACGCCTTTGAGAGAGGCCCCGAGCAGAGGCCGTGCACCTGCCTCACGCAGCCCGGATTCAAGCCACGCCGACGCCTCCGGCGGCAGAAAGCGATCGAGCAGGGACGTCGCGCGTTCGAGCACGGTCACTGCCGCGCCATTCGACAATGCGGAATGTGCAACTTCCAGGCCGAGGAAGCCGCCACCCAGAATTGCGACTTGCGGCTTGCCTTGGAGGGCGGCGCGCAACCTTCGCGCGTCATCAAGGGTGCGGACGTGATGCACGTGCGAATGGCCCTCAGGGGCGCATGCCAGCGTCTTTGCTTCCCCACCCGTGGCTAGAAGACACATGTCGTACGCGAGCACCCGGCCGTCGGCAAGGCGAACCTGCCGCTTCGAAAGGTCCAGTGAGATCGCATCGCTGCCGCTCAGCAGATTGATGTCGCCATCCACCCAGGCCTCCTCCGTGAGCACGTCGAGGCTGGGTTCTTCGGTCGCCACCAGAACGGCCTTGGACAAAGGCGGCCGCTCATACGGCTTGTGGCGCTCCCGCCCCAGCATGGTGATGCGACCGCTGTAGCCATGTTTGCGCAGCGCTTGTGCGGCGACAGCCGCCGCCTGACCCGCACCGACGATGACAACACCGGGCGAGGTCATTTGCCGACGGGCGACAACACATAGATGTCGTCGCCCTCTCGCTTCACGGGATGGGTGCACAGGTCCACGGTGACCGGCGCGCACATCGCCTTGCCCGTACGAATGTCGAAGCGCCCTTGGTGCAACGGGCATTCAACACAGCCGTCCTCGACATAGCCCTCTGAAAGGAGAGCAGTGGCGTGCGTGCACATGCCGTCTGTGGCGAAAAACTCGCCGTCGATACAGAACAGCGCGACGCCATGTCCAGCGACATTGACGGTCTTCGCTTCGTCGTTGCCCAGCTCTTGCGCCGAGGCGACTTTGATCCAGTTCATGGCTTCATCCTGCGGTTGCAGCGCTTCGAAATATAGTCAGTGAACTGTCATATTAAGGAGGTTGTCTTGTGATTTCAAGTACGGGTTTGTACTCTTTGATGCTGCACCAGATTGGATTCATATATCCTGGCCAAAGAGCCGCGATCGAGCGTTTTCCCTCGGACAATGCACCAACCCAGGGAAGACATATCGATAAGGCCGGCCTCCAGGCGAACAAGCTTTCATTGCACGTCCGGGGGCAATACAATTGTGATGGTGTACTGTCGTATCTTTCGGTTTGAGCTGCGAGATGGCATGCCGGAGGCGCCGCACACCAACTGCGGCCTGGCGTCAGGAAACCAGTCAACGAAAAGGAAACGCATGGACCAAGCAGACATTCCGGCCAGGTTGTTGAAGCCCGAGGGCATCGGTGCCCGGATTCCTCGCAAGGAGGACGCGCGTCATCTGGTGGGAAAGGGCAACTTCGTGGGCGACTTCGTGCTGCCGGGTCTCCAGGAGGTTGCGTTCCTGCGCAGCCCGCTCGCGCATGCCGTCGTCACCGGCGTCGACATTCCCGAGGCGCTTGCCGGGAAGGTGTTTCTGCGCGAGATGATGGCGGATGCCGCAGACATCGGCTCGCCGTCTTCGCTGCCCACCTACCAGTACTCGGCATTGCCGCCGTTGGCCTCGGGCAAGGTCCGTCACGTCGGGGAGGCGATCGCAATGGCCGTGGCTCCGACGCGTGCCATCGCGGAAGACCTGCTGGAGGAAGTGCAGGTCTCGTATGACGAATTGCCCGTCTATCACAGCGCCGCGTCCGCCCTCGCAGCCACGGGGGAGTTCATGCACCCCGAGTGGAAGGACAACGTATTCCTGACGCTTCGGGCCAATCGCGACTTCGATGAGCTTGCCGCGAAGGCCGAGGTGAAGGTCAGCCGCACGGTCGAGCTCTCGCGCCAGTGCATCGTGCCACTGGAGGGCAAGTCCGTCCTGGCCTATTGGGATTTCCAGACCGATCAGCTCGTCGTCGTCAGTGCGACCCAGGTTCCGCATCTGCTGCGCGTGGGAATCGCCCAGCACCTCTCGATGAATGAGGAGGCCGTGCGCGTCGTTTCGCCCGACGTCGGCGGTGCCTTCGGCTACAAGGGGCAGCTCTATCCTGAAGACCTCTGCGTTGCATGGCTGGCCAAGACGTATCGCACGCCGTTTCGCTATCTCGAGGATCGACGCGAGCACCTGATCGTCGGTGCCAATACGCGGCAGCATCACTATCGGCTCACCGCCTACGCTGACCGCACAGGGAAGCTCCTGGCGCTGGATGCCGTCATCACCATCGATGGCGGCGCCTATTCCTACTATCCCTTCTTCGTCGGCCTGGAACCTGGCCAGGCGATCGGCAACCTGCCGGGTCCTTACAGCTTTCGCGGCTATCGATGCGAGACCCTGTGTGTTGCCACCAACAAGCCCGGGTTCATGGCGTACCGCGGGGTCGCGCGCACCGGCGTGTGCTTCGCGATCGAACTCCTCATGGATGCCGTGGCACGTGAAGTGGGGCGCGAGCCCTGGCAAGTGCGCATGGAGAACCTGGTTCCGGCCGCTGCCATGCCCTATGTCAATGTGGCCAACAAGCACTTCGACAGCGGCGATTTTCCGGCAAGCTTGCGGCGCGCCGTGGAGATGATTGGACTGGAAGCCGTCCGCGAGCGCCAGGCGCGCGGAGAGCCGGACGGGCGCCTGATCGGGTTCGGCACGGCCACCTATACCGAGCAGTCTGCCCACGGCACCACGGTGTTCGCCAACTGGGGCTTGCCGGTCGTGCCCGGCTTTGACCAGGCGGTGGTCAGGATGACTGCGGATGGTGGACTCGAAGTGCGTGTCGGCGTGCACTCGCACGGCCAGGGCATGGAGACCAGCTTTGCGCAGATTGCCAATGACGTGCTCGGGATTCCGGTGGGAAGAATTCGGGTGGTGCATGGCGATACGGCGCTCACTCCGTTTTCCTCGGGCACCTACGCCTCTCGCGCCACGGTCATGTCGGGTGGCGCCATCTCGGTCGCGTGCAAGGAACTTCAGCCTCGCATCCAGTCGATTGCCGGCTACCTCATGGGGGTGGACGCGCAGACCGTCGCATTGATCGAAGGGCGTGCCGTCGCCGGCGACAAGTCGATTCCGCTGTCGGAGGTCGGAGGCGCGTGGTACCTCACGCCGCAGGACTTGCCTGCAGACGTGCATCTCGGCGGCCTGGAGGTGTCCCGTGCTTACAAGCCCAAGGTCGATACCGGCACCTTCACGTATGCGACGCACGCGGTGGTGGTCGCCGTCGACACCGAAACGGGCGAGGTCGAGATCCTCGACTACGTGGTCGTCGAAGACTGCGGCACCATGGTCAATCCGATGATCGTGGAGGGGCAGACCATCGGGGGCATTGCGCAGGGCATCGGCACTGCGATGTATGAGGAGAGCCCCTACGACGATCAGGGCCAGCCGCTGGCCTCCACCCTGGCGGACTACATCCTGCCGGGCGCCACGGAAGTGCCGCGCATTCGGATCGAGCACTTTGAGACACCTTCGCCGCACACCGAATTCGGTGCCAAGGGCGTGGGCGAAGGCGGTGCGATCGCGCCACCGGCCGTGATCTTCAATGCCGTGAACGACGCCTTGCGCCGCACGGGAGCAGCCGAGGTGCTGATGACACCGTTGACGCCGCGCCGCCTGCTCACGGCCCTCGAAAGCGCGAAGCGCGAACAGGAACACGCCCGATGAAAGCGCCAAAGTTCGCGTACATACGCGTCCTCGAAGTGGATCAGGCGATCGCCGCGCTGGTGGCAGGCAATGGCGGCGCCAAAGCCATGAGCGGAAGCCAGTCTCTCGGCCCCATGCTCAACCTGAGACTGGCGCGACCCGCACAGGTGGTCGACGTCGCACACATTCCCAGTCTGCGCACCGTCAGCCGCAAGGCCGACTGGATCGAGATCGGTGCTGCCGTGACCCATGCGGAGATCGAGGATGGCGCGCACCCTCCGCTGGCGGCACATCCCATGCGCCAGGTCGCAAGCGGCATCGCCTACCGCGCGATCCGCACCCGAGGCACCGTCGGAGGCAGCCTGGCGCATGCCGATCCTGCGGCCGACTGGGTGGTGGTGTTCGCGGCACTCGGCGCACGCATGGTGGCCAAGTCACCGCGAGGTGAGCGCACGATCGAGGCCGACGCGTTCATGCTGGGCGCCTACACGACCGTGCTCGAGTCCGATGAACTGATCATCTCCATCGCCGTGCCTTCGGAGACCCCTGCCACGCACTGGGGCTACCACAAGGTCTGCCGCAAGCCGGGCGAGTTTGCAGAGGCCAGCGCGGCGGTCTATTTCGATGCGTCGCGCAAGTGTTCGCGAATCGTCCTGGGGGCCGTCGATGGTCCGCCCATTCTTTTGCATGCGCTCGCGGCCGAGATCGCGCTCAAGGGTGCCGGCGCGGCGGGGCGCGAGCCACTGCGAGCGGCGGTACGCGCGGCACTCCCCGAGCGCGATGCGATCGACCACAAGCTCTTCACAGCCTGCGTGGAGCGCGCACTCGAGCAGTCCGGCATCTTTGCCGGTCCCAAACAAGCGGAGCAATAGACGTGGACGAGATTTCCATTCAAGTGAACGGCCGCGGTTTCAGGCGGCAGGCCGAGCCGAGGATGCATCTTGGCGACTTCCTGCGCGACGAACTCCGCCTGACGGGAACGCACCTCGGCTGCGAACACGGCGTCTGCGGCGCCTGCACGGTGCTTGTCGACGGGCAGCCCACGCGCTCGTGCATCACGTTCGCCGTGGCATGCGAAGGCCGCGAGGTCACCACCATCGAGGGCTACGACGACGATGCGGTGATGCAACGGTTGCGGCAAGCATTCACACGCCACCACGCGCTGCAATGCGGCTTCTGCACACCGGGCATGCTCACCACGGCGCGCGACATCGTGCTTCGCTTGCCCGATGCCAACGAAGCGCGCGTGCGTCTCGAGCTATCGGGGAACCTGTGCCGCTGCACGGGATACCAGGGCATCGTGGATGCCATCCTGGACGTGCTGCAGCAGCAGCGCGACAGCCCCGATGCGCAGTTCGAGAAGCTGCGGCAAAGATTGGGCGCACCGCGAACGATCGCGATGAAGCGTGTCACGGCAGCGATGCAGGGCGGAGCGCCCGTTCCACCGCCGAACAAGCCGGCTGCAGCCGATTCGGCCGCTGCTGCGGACATGGCAGAAGTCGATCCGGTGGCGATGGCCAGGGCCAAGGCCAAAGGCAACGCGATTGAAGTCCATTTCGATGTGCCTCATCCCATCGAACGCGTGTGGGAATTCATGGGCGACCTGCCTGCTGTGGCAGCCTGCCTGCCCGGCGCGACCATCGACTCGCACGAGGGGGAAAGAGTCAAGGGCACCATCGCCATCAAGTTCGGCCCGATGTCGGCGGCCTTCGCCGGTGCGGCGCGGCTGGAACGTGATGATGCCGCCAAGCGCGCCGTCCTTCGGGGGGCGGGCCAGGACAGCCTGAGCAAGTCGCGCACCCAAGGCGACATCACCTATCGGCTCGAAGCATTGCCGGCCGACAACACCCGGGTCCACGTCGACATGATCTACGCGCTGCAAGGCCCGCTCGCGCAATTTTCCCGCTCGGGGCTCGTGAAGGATTTCGTGCGCCGGATGGTGGCCGACTTCGGCAAGCAGATCTCGCGCAGGCTGGGCGGACAGGCAGCATCGGTCAATGAGCTGCAAACCACGGTCTCCATCGCCGCAATGATGCGGAGCGTGCTCTGGAACCGCGTCCGCGGTTGGTTCGGAAGGCCCCCGCGGGCCTGACACCGCCCGCGTCGGGTGCGGCAGGCACCTCGGGCGAAATGGACAAGAGTTTTTTGTGGATGCAAATTCCAACGCCAGCCCACAGCGAGAGAGACTGGGTGCGTGGAACATCTCGGAGTCGCAATGAGTTCCCTTCTTCATGGCTATCACGTTCGCGCCAACGGGGTGCGGCTGCACCTCCTGCGCTACGGTGGGCAGGGCCCACGCATGCTCCTGTTGCCTGGCATCACGAGCCCGGCGATCACGTGGGGGTTCGTCGCCGAGCGCCTGGCGCGCCACTTTGACGTTCATGTCCTGGACTTCCGAGGGCGCGGCTTGTCATCCAGCGCGCCCGGGGTGGACGCGAGCCTCGATGCCATGGCGTGCGACGTGCTCGATCTGATGGACGTTCAGGGATGGTCATCCGTGATGCTGCTGGGTCATTCCATGGGTGCCCGCGTGGCGATTCGCGCCACTGCGCGCGACGCCAGGCGCATCAACAGGCTGCTGCTGGTGGACCCCCCGGTGTCCGGCCCCGGCCGCCGCCCTTATCCCGTGCCGCTGCCCTGGTACGTGGATTCCATCCAGATGGCCATCAAGGGGGTCACGGCCGACGAGCTTCGCCCTTACGCGCCGACCTGGACGGATGAACAGCTGCAACTGCGGGCCGAGTGGCTCCATACGTGCAGCGAGGAGGCCGTCATACAGGCGCATGCCGGTTTTCACAGCGATGACATCCACGCCGATCTGGCCAAGTTGCGGACGCCCGGGCTTCTCATGACGGCGGGGCAAGGCGGCGTGGTGCTTGCGGAAGACCTGGCGGAAATCGAAACACTCGCGCCGAGCTTGGTGCAGCGCACGGTGTCTGGCGCCGGCCACATGATCCCGTGGGACGACGAGGTGAGCTTCTATCTCCTGCTGGGCGAGCATCTAAAGGTCGACCTGTTGTAGCGGGGCTGGAGGCGCGGTTGGCTTTTTGTTCACATAGAGGGGAGCCGATACACTCGCCGGCTGGCACTATCAGCGATCTCGAGATTATGACGAAGCGTTCTCCCGCTCAGAAGAAGACAGGCGGCGTAACAGAGGTGGCAAAGCCCCAGGGGCCCGAACCTTTCAATCCACTGCGCGAAGTTATGTGGCGTCGTCCGGGCTTCCTGATTCGTCGACTGACTCAGATTGGCCAAGCGATCTTTTTTGATCTGTGCAAGTCTGAAAGCATCACGCCGCTGCAGATCGGCATGTTGACGGCGCTTTCGATGAACCCCTGGCTTGATCAGAAGGCTATCGGTCGGGAGCTCTCTCTGGATCGAACGACGACAGCAGAAGTGCTCAAACGCCTGGTTGATAAGGGGCTAGTTGAAACTCGCGTCAATCCGGACGATCGTCGATCAAGACTTTCGGTGATCACTACAGATGGCCTGAACCTGATCAACGAATTGCAAGAAAGTATCCACAGATCACAGGAGCTATTGATCGAGCCGCTGTCTCCCGACGATCGTGCCGTCTTCATGAAACTGTTGGCTCAGCTCGTGGATGCCCACGAAAAGATGGAGAAGCAGGACTAGTCTGTCTGGTTTACCTCGAAGCGGCGTCTTGCCGGTTGGCGCCCCTTATTCCGCATTGTTTGTCGCGGTGCGGTGGCGTCCTCTTCTCCTTTGCCGGCTTGGCTTTTCAGGCGCTGCGAGCCCGCTTGACATAACAAGGCGAGCGCAATTTTCATTTGTGTAGGCCCCGAATAGAGATGTCGCATCGTTTGCCCCCGGTCTTCGGGATGCGACGTGCGGCGATGGGTCTGGCAACAGCGACGATCACTACGACGATGCACGAGGCAGACCGGCTCAAGACGAGCCGGCCATGGTGAACCGGATGGTGCGCGTCGTCGGATGTTAGACGGACCTGAGCCGACGCCAACTTTAGCGGCCCATTCAACCCTGCGCGGCGGACGAGGTCGGCCTGCCGATGACCGCTCTCCAGCGATCGTGGTGTCCGCTGTGAGGCCGCTCTGGGCTGAACCTGCCGTTCGAACTTCTACGAAGTTTCGCTATTCCTTCGCCGGAGCGAAGCGTCGTCGCTGAACATGTCCTCGACGAGCTCTATTTATCCCCCCGCCGCAAGCTCGTCCACCCTTTCAGCCCACTTCGCTGGACGGCAGCCTGTAGCCCTTGAGCTGCTCCCGAAGCCGTGTCTTGAGGATCTTGCCCGTCGCCCCCAGCGGCATCGACTCGACGAGCACCACGTCGTCCGGGATCTGCCACTTGGCTGTCTTGCCTTCGTAGAAGGCGAGCAGCTCCTCGCGCGTCACCTCGGCGCCGGGCTCCCTGGTGACGATCACGATCGGGCGCTCGTCCCACTTCGAGTGCGCAACGCCGATGCAGGCGGCGAGCGCCACAGCGGGGTGCGCCATGGCGATGTTCTCGATGCCGATAGAGCTGATCCACTCGCCGCCGGACTTGATCACGTCCTTGCTGCGGTCGGTGATCTGCAGATAGCCGTCGGCGTCGATGGTCGCCACGTCGCCGGTGGGGAACCAGCCGCCGATCAGCGGGTCGCCATCCTCGCTGTTGAAGTACTTCTCGACGATCCACGGCCCCTTCACCAGCAGATCCCCAGTCGTCTTACCGTCCCACGGCAGCTCCTTGCCGTCGCCGCCGACAATCTTCATGTTGACGCCGAACACCGCTCGCCCCTGCTTCTCGAGGACCGCCAGCTGCGCCTCGGCGTCCATCGACAGGTGCTTCTTCTTGAGCGCGCACAGGGTGCCGAGCGGGCTCATCTCAGTCATGCCCCAGCCGTGCAGCACGTCGACGCCGTACGCCTGAAAGCTGCGCAGCATGGCCGGCGGGCAGGTGGCACCGCCGATCACAGTGCGTTCGAGCGTGGAGAACTTCAGGTCGTTGGCCTGAAGATGGCCCAGCAGCATCTGCCACACGGTGGGAACGCCGGCCGCGAAGGTGACGGCTTCGCTTTCGATGACCTCGTAGATGGATTTGCCGTCCAGCGCCGGGCCGGGGAACACCAGCTTGCAGCCGGTGAGCGCTGCCGAATACGGGATGCCCCAGGCATTGACGTGGAACATCGGCACCACCGGCAGCACGGCATCCCGTGCCGACAGGCCCATCACGTCCGGCAGCGCCGAGCCGTAGGCGTGCAGCAGCGTGGAGCGATGGCTGTAGAGCGTCGCCTTCGGGTTGCCGGTGGTGCCGCTCGTGTAGCACATGCTGGAGGCACTGTCCTCGTCGAAGCTCGGCCAGGCGTAGTGCTCGGACTGGCCGCCGATCCAGGATTCGTAGCTCGCCAGGTCGGGGATGCCGCTGTCCGCGGGCAACCTGTCGGCATCGCACAGCGCGATCCATTGGCCGACCGAGGGGCAGCGCGCGTGCACGGCCTGCACCAGCGGCAGAAAGCTCAGGTCGAAAGCCAGCACCCGGTCTTCGGCGTGGTTGACGATCCAGGTGACCTGGTCGGGATGCAGCCGCGGGTTGATGGTATGCAGCACGCGGCCGGCACCCGACACGCCGTAGTACAGCTCCAGGTGCCGATAGCCGTTCCAGGCAATGGTCGCCACGCGGTCGGACATGGCTAGGCCTTGCGCATCCAGCGCGTTGGCGACCTGCCGAGCCCGGCGCCCGACCTCGGTCCAGGTGCTGCGATGGGTGTCGCCCTCGACGCGGCGCGAGACGATCTCGGCGTCGCCATGATGGAGTTCGGCGAAGGCGATCAGGTTGGAGATGAGCAGGGGCTGGTCCTGCATCAGGCCTTGGAGCATGGGTTTCCGTTCGTGAAGATTCGAGTGCGGGGAGGAGGAGGAGGGATGGTTGGCCGTCATCCGTCGATGACGATCTTTCTCTGTGCGACGAGCTGCTTCCACATCGCCAGTTCGTTGGCGATGGTCCGCGTTACGTCGGTCTGGCCGGCGACCACGGTCTGCCCGAGCTCCTGCATGCGCGTGACGACGGCAGGGGTTGCCAGCACCTCGGCCAGCGCCTTGCGCAGCGGGGCGGTCACGGCGGGCGGCAGGCCGGCCGGGCCCATGAGCGCGAACCAGCCCGGCGCGTCGAAGTTCGGCACATCGCTCTCCGCAACGGTCGGCACATCCGGCATCCCGGGCAGGCGCTGCAGCGAGCTGACAGCAATGGCCCGCAACCTTCCGCTCGCGATGAAGGACGCGGTGCCCGTGTAGGTCAGGAAGGCGAACTGCACGTCGCCTGCGATCAGCGCGGTGATGGCGGGCACGGCGCCTCGGTACGGCACGTGCACCGCAAAGGTCCCGGTGCGCAGCTTGAGCAGCTCGCCCGCGAGGTGGCTGACGCTGCCGGCGCCACCCGACCCATAGCTCAGCTTGCCGGGCTCCTTGCGCATGGCGTCGATCAGCTCGCGCGTGCTGCGAATGCCGCTGGCCGCCGGCACGACGAGCACCTGCGGCAACTGGGTCACCATCGCGATCGGTGTGAAGCCGGCCACCGGGTCGTAGCCCGGGCTGCGCAGCGACGGCACGATGGTCATCGGCGCGTTGTCGAGCAGGCCGAGCGTGTAGCCGTCGGGGGCGGACCGCGCGACCTCGGACGCCGCGATGGTCCCGCTCGCGCCGGGCTTGTAGTCGACCACCATGGGCTGGCCCAGCAGCTTTCCGAGCGGCACCGAAAGCTCGCGCGCCAGGATGTCGGAGGAGCCGCCGGGGGTGTAGCCGAGCAGCAGGCGTACCGGCTTGCTCGGCCAGGCCTGCGCCTGCGCGCGCCCGCCGAGCATCGCCAGCGCGACGGCGGCCGCGCCGCCGGCGAGCGCCGAGCGGCGCCGCGGATCGAAGATCGCTGCGTGCATGGCCGACCCCTAATCGACGTTCTTCAGTGCGAACTCGTTGAGGTGCCCGGAGGGCAGCGCCTCGACGCCCGGGTCCGCCGGCAGGTCGACATCGAACCAGCGTTTGAGAACGCCGGAGATCAGTTCGTAGCAGGCGCCCATGCGGATCACTTCCATGGTCTCGAAGTTGATCAGCGTCCCGGCGCGGCGATAGATGTGGTAGCGGCGCAGGCCGTAGTCGATGGTGATGTCGGCGATCTGCTTCAGCTCATCGGGAATCTCTTCGACGCTGAACCGGGTGCCGGTCCCCGAGATGTTGGCCGACGAGCCGAACAGCGGCACCACCTCTTCGCGGCTCAGGCGGCACAGCTCCGCGTGGAAGGCGCCCGCGTTGACCAGCGTGCTGATCGTGCCGGCAGCCGTGCTCGCCTTGATGGCGTTGTCGTCCAGCTTGCGGATCAACGGGTGGTCGTGCCGGAACGTGCCGATCACGCCCAGGGGCAGGTCGTGATCAACGACGAGCGCCTCCACCATCTGCTGCGCGCGGGGCGGCAGCGTGTGCAGCTCGCGCTGCGTCTCGAGGTCGGCTGCCATGGCATTGCGCTTGTGGCTGCCGCGGCGCTTGGTGTCGTAGATCTTCTTCAGCGGGTCCATGGAGGAGCCGCAACAGGCGTAGCCCGTGTCGTTGGGCACGATGGCGATGCCGCCGTTCTTGATCACGTCGATGGTGCGCCGGGCGTCGCCGGCAATGTCCAGTCTGCTCATGTCTGCTCCTTGGTGGGGTTCAGTGGGTTCAGCGTTCAGTGGGTCAATTCGAGAATCCGGGGCCGAGCCGCATGCCCATGGCCTGCGCCTGCTCGGTATCGAAGCGCCGGCAGGCGTCGTCGTAGTGCTGCCCGTAGGCGCCGCCCCGCACCACGCCGGGTTCGGTGGATTCGTAGAAGCCATCCCAGCCAGCCGGCAGCCGCGGCGAATCGGGCGTGGCCAGCCAGAGGCGGAACAGCAGCCGCTTCCTCTCGGGGTCGGGTTCGTCCTGGAACTGGGTGCGCGAATGCAGCGCCGTGAAGTTGCTGAGGATCTGCAGGTCGCCGGGCTCGAGCCGCATCGAGTACATGAAGGCGGGCCGGCGCACGATCTCGTCCAGCAGGTCCATCGCCTCGCGCTGCTTCGCGCTGCTTCGCGGTGATGCGCGGCGCGCCGGGCAGCTTCTCGCCCTGCTCCACGCGGTTGCGCACCCACATGCAGAACACCTCGCCGTCCATGTCGCCGTACACCGGCATCAGCCGAAAGGCGGCCAGGCCCTCGGCCTGCTCGCCCTGGCGGCTGAAGGGCAGCGGCTCACGCAGCACGTCGGCCAGGTCGGGGCGCTCGGCCAGCAGCTGGCGCCAGGCCGCGGTCGAGCTCGCGCACATGCTGTCGCCGCCGACGGGCGCCTGGTTGAAGCAGCTCAGCAGCACGGTGTCGGCACCGTCGACGTGGAAATCGAGTTCGGCATTCGACGAATAGCCGCGGCCGGTGGGGCTGCGGTAGACGGTGCCCGCGTCCTGCACCCGGTTGATGTAGCGCGTCATCCTGTCCTGCGGGCGCGCCACGCCGACATGGAGGCCGACCGCCCAGGTCAGCAGCTCGAACTCGTCCGGCGTGACGCCCTCGCGCGGAAAGCCCTTGAGCAGCGCGACGCCCAGGCCGTGCTGCGCCTCGTCGACGGCACGGCGGATCTTGGCCAGCGCGGCGGCCCCGAAGGGAAAGTCGCTGCGCCGGTACGCCAGCAGCGGCTGCCCGGCCCGGTGGCCGGCGCGCAGCACCCGCAGCAGGTCGGCACGCTCGGCATCGTCGAAGTACGTCTTCCAGCGCATGTCTCGCGCCAGGTCGGCGCTGTGCCAGGCGGCGGCGTCGCGGCCCATGGTGGGCGTGGTCGTCACGGTGCTCATCGGGCAATGCTCCTGTCGATACGATCTAATCGAGCGGGAAGCGCTTGGCCAAGGAATCGGCGCGGTCCCGCTCGCGCTGGACCATCGCCGCGAACTCGGCGGGCGTGTTGCCCAGCGGCTCTGCGCCGATGGCCCCGAAGGCCTTGCGCACTGCCTCGCTCTTCGCGGCCTCGCGCAACGCAGTCGCGATGCCCTGCTGGATCTCGGCCGGCGTTCCCTTCGGCACGAAGATGCCGTACCAGGTGGTCGCGTCGAAGCTGGCAAAGCCCTGCTCGATGGCCGTCGGCACCTCGGGCAGGATCGACGAGCGCTTGTTGCCCATGGTCATGATGACCTTGAGCGCGCCGGAGCGCACATGCGGCAGCACGGCCGTGCTTCCGGCGATGGCGAAGGAGACGTTGTTGGCCACCAGGTCGGTGATCAGCTGGCCGCCGCCCTTGTAGTTGACGATGATGAGATTGGGCAGCGCACTTTCTTCGCCCAGCATGCGCGCCTGCAGCCGCGCCATGTTCTCGGTGGTGCCGAGCGAGCACGGGGACGCGGCCGTCTTGCAGTGCCGCACCATCTCGGCCATGGTGGCCACAGGCAGCGCGGCATTGGCGGCCACGACACCCGGCAGCGTCGAGAAGGCCGACACCGGCACCAGTTGCGACACCGGATCGGTGCCCTTGAAGGCCGGCAGGTGCCGGATCAGCGCGATCGAGGGCAGCTGCACCAGCAGCGTGAGCCCGTTGGGCTTGGCGTCGATCACGCGGCGGGTGCCGATCAGCCCGTCGGCGCCGCCGAGGTTCTCGACCACCACGGGCTGGCCCCACAGCTGCGACAGCTCCCTGGCCACGACGCGCGCCTGCGCGTCGGTGCCGCCGCCGGCGGCGTAGGGCACCACCATCGTCACCGGGTGCTCAGGCTTCCAGCCGGCCGCGGCAGCGCCGAGCGGAAGGCCGGCTGCTGCTACCGCGGCCACTGCGGCCAGCGCGGCCATGCAGGGGCGCGCCCATCGGCCGGTGTGCCCGAGGACGCGCCACCAGGCTTGAAATACGCACTTCATCATCTTCATGTCTCCTTTGTTTTGTGACCGGCAAGGCACGGGGCAGCAGGCGGGCCGCAGCCGTCCCTTCGAAAGAGTTCATCTGCGATGCCGTTTCCTTCAACGAGAAACGGCCGCAGCCGGCCAGGCCCAGGGCCGCTGCCCGCGGTCGGCCTGCTGCCAAGCGTGGATGAGGAAATCGTCGCGCAGCGTCAGGCCGATGTCGTCCAGGCCATGGAGCAGGCCCTCGCGGCGCAGCGGGTCGATGGTGAATGCGGTCTGGACGCCTGAAGGAGCAATCAGCATGCGCCGTTCGAGGTCGACCGTGAGCGAGGCTCCATCGGCGCAGGCCGCGGCCAGTGCCTCGACCTCGGGCGCCGGCAGGCGGATCGGCAGCACGCCGTTCTGAAAGCAATTGCTGTAAAAGATGTCGCCGAAGCTGGGCGCGATGACGCAGCGCACGCCGATCCCCTGCAGCGCCCACACCGCACCTTCGCGCGAGGAGCCGCAGCCGAAGTTGTCGCCGGCCAGCAGGATCGGGGCGCCTCGGAAGGTGGGCCGGTTCAAGATGAAGTCGGGGTCGTTGCTGCCGTCGGCGCGGTAGCGCAGCGCCTCCATGGCGTAGGGGCCCAGTTGATCCTTGGGCAGCGAGGTCAGGCGATCGATGCGGACGATGACGTCGGTGTCGATGTTGGCGCGCGGCAGGTACGGCGCGGCGCCGATGACGACGGTGAATGGCGGATTGGTCATGCAATGCTCCCGACATCGGCAATGCACCCCGCAATCGCCGCCGCAGCCGCTATCGCCGGGCTCGCCAGGTGCGTGCGCGCCCCCGGCCCCTGCCGACCGACGAAGTTGCGGTTGGAAGTCGACACCGAGCGCTTCTGCGGCGGCACCTGCTCGCCATTGGCCGCCACGCACATGCTGCAACCGGGCTCGCGCCAGGCGAAGCCTGCGGCTTCGAACACCTCGCGCAGGCCCTCGGCCTCCGCGGCGCGCTTGACGTTCTCGGAACCCGGCACGACCCAGGCCGTGACGCCCGGCGCCACGTGCCTGCCGCGCGCCACCTCGGCGGCAGCGCGCAGGTCGGTGATGCGCGAATTGGCGCACGACCCGATGAACACCCAGTCGATTGGCGTGCCGGCAATGGGCTGCCCCGCGCTCAGGCCCATGTAGTCGAGGGCGGCGGCCAGCGTGTCGCGCTGCGCGGCATCGGCAGCGGCTTGCGGGTCGGGCACGCGGCCGTCGATGGCGATGGCGTGCTCCGGACTCGTGCCCCAGGTGATGGTGGGGCGGATGAGGGAGACGTCGATGGCTTCTTCCCGATCGAAGATCGCATCGGCATCGCTGGCGAGCTGCCGCCATTGCGCCACCGCCGCATCGAAGACCGCGCCCTGCGGCGCGAAGGGGCGGCCGCGCAGGTAGTCGAAGGTGCGCTGGTCGGGCGCCACCATGCCGCAGCGCGCCCCGAGCTCCACCGTCAGGTTGCACAGCGTGAGCCGGGCCTCGACCTCCATGGTCTCGATCGCGCTGCCCGCATACTCGATCGCACACCCGACGCCGGCGGCGGCACCGAGCTTGCCGATGATGTGCAGCGCAAGATCCTTGGCGGTGACGCCTGCGCGCAAGCTGCCGTCGCAGCGGATGCGCATGCGCCGGGGCTTCTGCTGGCGCAGCGTCTGCGTGGCCAGGGCGTGCGTGCTCTCCGATGAGCCGATACCGAAGGCCATCGCACCCAGCGCGCCGTTGGTGCAGGTGTGGCTGTCGCCGCAGACCACGGTGAGCCCCGGCAGCACGATGCCCAGCTCCGGGCCCATCACATGCACGATGCCTTGCCCGGGCTCGCCCAGATCGAACAGGCGCACGCCGGCAGCGCGGGTGCGGTCGCGCAGCGCAGTCCACAGCTTGCCGCCGGGCGCGTAGCTCAAGCCGTTGCGCCCGGGCTGGCTCGACATGGCGTGGTCGGGCGTGGCGAACACCAGTTCCGGGTCATGAACCGGCAGGCCGCGCGCCGTGACTTCGGCGAGCGCGGGCGGCCCGGAGAGGTCGTGCAGCAGGTGACGATCGATGTGCAGCAGCGCCCAGCCCTCTCCCAGGTCGCGGATGACATGGGCGTCCCAGATCTTGTCGAATAGCGTGCGCGCGGCCATCATTTGTCTTCCATCGCGGCGCCGGCATTGAAGCGCTGGCGCAGTGCATCCCACTCGTCGGCGCCTAAGCGGCGGAAGGTCTGGGCCACTGTCTGCGTGACCTCGGGCGCCTTGTGCGTGGCTTTGAGCTGGGCCAGCGCCGCATCGCCGGCCTGGATCGCAGCCGCCAGCATCAGGCCGGGCAGGATCGCCAGCTTGTAGCCCATGGCCTCGGCTTCGCGAAGGTCGAAGATCGGCGTGCGGCCGCCGGGGACCACGTTGAGCAGGCACGGCCCCTTCACCGCCTTGGGCACCGCCGCCACTTCTTCCAGCGACTGCGTGGCCTCGACGAAGACCAGGTCGGCGCCGGCATCGAGCGCCGCGTTGCCGCGCCAGATCGCCTCGTCCAGGCTCATCATGGCGCGCGCATCGGTGCGCGCGATTATCACGAACGAGTTGGTGCGGCGCGCATCGGCCGCGGCGCGGATCTTCGAGACGAACTCGGCGCGCGAGACCACTTCCTTGCCGTCCAGGTGGCCGCAGCGCTTGGGCGAGACCTGGTCCTCGATGTGGATCGCGGCGACGCCGCGCGACTCGTACTCGCGCACCGTGCGCGTCACGTTCAGCTCGTTGCCGTAGCCGGTGTCGGCGTCCGCGATCAGCGGCACGCCGATCGCGCGCGCCATCGTGGCCGCGTTGGCCACCATCTCGCCCATGTCGAGCAGGCCGAAGTCGGGGTAGCCGCGCGCGGCCGCGGTGCCGGCACCGGTCATGTAGACGGCCTTGAAGCCTGCCTGCTCGATCAGCCGGGCCCCGATACCGTCGTAGGCGCCGGGGGCGATGAGCATGCCGGGAGCGGCGAGCAGCTCGCGAAGGGAGGTGTGGGTGGTCATGGGCGGCGGTCTTTCAGCGCGGTTGATCTTGGTTGTCTCGTTGCTCAGTTGTTATAAGAATATCACAACATAACAACAAGTCAACAAGTTATGCTCCCGCCATGAACCTGTCGATTGGAACCACGCCGATGAACGGGGCCCGCGGCACCGCCCTGCACCGGCAGATCTACCTGGTGCTGCGGGACGAGATTTCGCGGGGCCTGTTCCCGGGCGGCGCGTTGCCGAACGAGGAAGCGCTTTGCGAGCGATTCGGCGTCTCGCGCATCACCGTGCGGCGCGCTTTAGGCGACTTGGCGGCCCAGGGGCTGGTCGAGCGCCGGCACGGCCGCGGCACCTTCGTGCGGGGCGAGCCCGGGCAGATGCGGCCCGTGCCCAGCCTCAGCGTGATCGACAGCCTGCGCCAGACGGCCATCGAGACGATCGTCCGCGTGCTCGAGGTCGAGCAGGCCGCGCCGCCGGCCGATGTGGCGAGGCTGCTGCAGATTCCCCCAGGCGAAAAGGCCGTTCACGCGCTGCGCATTCGATCCAACCGCAACGGCCAGCCGGCGATGCTGACTGACGCCTGGGTGCCCGCCGCCGTCGGCCGGCGCGTGACGGCCGCTGCGCTCAAGAAGAAAGCGCTCTACGAGATCCTCATGGTGCAAGGCGTCCAGTTCGGCCGCGTCGTGCAGGAGTTCAGCGCGACGGTGAGCGACCCGCAGCGAGCCGGCCTGATCCAGACCGAGGTCGGTGCGCCGCTACTGAAGCTGGTGCGGCTGATGCACGACATGCACGAGCGTCCAGTGCTGCACCTGACCGCCTACATGGCCGCGGACCGCGCGAGCGTCTTGATGGAGATCGCCGGCGCGACCGTGAACACGCTGACGGCAGGGCAGATCGTGCTGGATGCGCCGGTCGATGACGATCTTCTGTCCGGGTAGATGCGTTGCGACGGGGAAGGCAGTGACCCCACAAGGGGGTGATCGAATTTTTTTTGTGTATGTATGGACTCGACGCAGGGTCCATACATGCACGAAAAGTGCGACAACCCCGACAGGCGATGCTTCAGTGCGAAGTCACGCACTGGAACACGAGCACCGAAGCGGCGAGATCCTCAAGTGCAGTCCCGACTGACTTGAAAACGGTTCGCCCCGTGTCGGCGCAACGTCCGAAGACCGTCCCGCGGGCGAGGTCAGCCAGGGTTCCTGAAATCGAACCCGCCGTGACCACGCCTCGCGCCATCGGGCCGAGCAGATCACCGCTCTTCTGCACCGCCTCCTCCGTATCGATCAGTACCCGCGCGCCGACGAAGCAGGCGTCATCGGCCTCGCGCATCTGGGGCGTGAAGCTGCCGATCAGATCGAGGTGGCTGTGCGGATGCAGCCAGGCGCCTCGCACAATCGGCTGCGTCGCGAGGGTGGCGCAACTCACGACATCGGCACGACCAGCCGCCTGGTCCAGATCGGCCGCCGCCGCCGCCTCGGCGTCGATGCCCTGGGTCTGCAGGCGGTTGGCGAGCGACTCGGCTGCCGCCGGGTTGCAGTCCCATACCGTGACGCGCTCGATCGGCAGTACTGTCCGGTAGGCCTCGGCGAGGAGGCTGCCGACCCTGCCGGCGCCGACAATCAGCAAGGTACGCGCGTCTGGGCGCGCCATGTACGACGCAGCCAGTGCCGAAGCCGCTGCCGTACGGCGCGAGGTGATCTCGTTGCCGTCTATTTGTGCCAACGGCTCGCCGGTCTGGGCGTCGTACAGGACGTAGGTAGAAAACAACCCCGGCAGGCCGCGACTCAAATTGCCGGGAGCGATCGTGACGGTCTTGATGCCCAGAAAGCCGCCCGGCTGCCACGCCGGCATGATCAGCACGGTGCCGATGCTGCCGTCGCCAGCGGTCAGCGTGTGCGTGTGCCGCAGCGGCACCTCGCAGCCGGCGATGAACATGTCCTTGAGGGCCGGGATCAGCCGGTCGAAGGGCAATGCGCGGCGGGTGCTTTCGGCGTCGATGATCTTCATGGTCCTGTGCGTTGTCGTTGCTGGTCATGCATCGAGCACGATGTCTTCCAAGGGAATGGCCTGACATGCCAGGCAGACGGATGGGTCTTCGGGTTCGCTGCCGTGCAGGTGGCGCACCTTGCCCGACAGCAGCCGCACCGCGCAGCTTTCGCACTGGCCCACGCGGCAGCCGCTGGGCATCGTCAGCCCCATCGATTCGCCGAAGCTCAGCAAGCTGCCTTGCGATGCCGTCCAGACCGCCGGGTCACGGCCCGAACGTGCAAACGTGATGTGGAAGCGCCGGCTCTCGTCGACCAGGGGCACCACGGGTGAGCGGAATACCTCGCTGAAAATGTCGAAACGTGGCACGCCGCGCGCCACCAGCCCGGTCGTGACCGCAGCCATCATCGACGGTGGCCCACACAGGTAAAAGCGGGCGCGCTGCGCGATCAGTTGATCGTCCACCACGCCGGCGTCGATGAGGCGCTGCGACTGGAAGTCAACGCCCGCACGATCTGGCGGCAGTGGCGCGCTGTAGTGATTCACCACGCGCAGATGGGGCAGGCGCGCCTGGTGCATGGCGATGCGATCGCGGAAGGCATGGGTCGCACTGTTCTGGTTGGCGTAGTAGAGCCAGATGGCGGGACCGGGCGTGCCATCCGGCAGCGACTCGAGCAGGCTGACGAACGGCGTGATGCCGATGCCGCCTGCGACGAAGACCAGCGGCTGCGGCGAACTGCGCGGCAGCACGAAACTGCCGGACGGCGCGCGCAGTTCGATCGTGTCGCCAACCCTCAGCGCGCGGTGCAGATGGCTCGACACCAGGCCCTCGTGCAGCGCGCCGTCGGCTGACCGGCCGTGCTGGTGCCGAACCGCCACGCTGTAGCTGCGCCGGCCTGGCACTGCGGCCGCACCGGTGAGCGAATAGGCACGCGTGACACGCCGGTCATCGCCAGGGCAGAGCTGCATCTCCAGATGCTGCCCCGGCCTGTAGTCGGGCAGCGGGCTGCCATCGACGGGCTCGAAGTGGATGCCCAGCACCCCCTCGGCCTCCGGCCGCAGTTCGCTCACGCGAAAGGGCCGAAAACCCGGCCACCTGCGCTGCCGCTCTTCGCTCGCTGGATCGCGTTCGATGTCGCAGAGAAACGAGCGGTGCGGCACCGACCCGCTCACCGGGTCGCAGGCGTCCGCCGAGATCAGGGCGTTGAAGTTGCTGCTCGTCGTCCCCTCGGGACGCAGGCCCTCGCGGTCGAGTTCCGGGCAGTCCTGCCACCAGCCGAACTCCGCCACGATGACCTCGTTGGCCAGCATCGGCGTGATGCGGGCCACGAAACGTGCCTGGCCAATGCGCGTGCTGATCCGGACCCAGTCGCCGTCGATGATCTGTTTGGCCGCGGCGAGCGCTGGGCTCAGTTCGGCAACCGGGTCGGGCGCCCGCTTGCGAAGCGAAGGGAGGCTGCGGTGCTGGCTGTGGCAGTAGAAGCCGTTCTTGGCCGAGCTCAGCACATAGGGATAGCGGCCCTGCCGGGTCTTTCGCCCATCGAGCGGCGTATCGGCGGGCTCGACGAAGGCGGCGACGGCCGGGTGGCCATGGCGCAGCAGCACTTCGGAATAGAGCTCGACGCGGCGGGTCGGGGTTTCGTAGCCTTTCACACCGGTCGGCGTCTCGGCGGCGTACTTCTTCTCGCCGGCATCGATCGCGCAAGGAATGCCGGCGGGCCTGGCGCGCAGCTGCGCGACCGTCAGCCCGAGCGGCGCCAGAATGTGGTTCCATCCCGCCTCCAGGCTGCCGCCAAAGAAGTCCCCGCCCATCCCGAGTCGGCCCGCCAGGTCGAACAGGATGTCGTTGTCGGAGCGCGACTCGCCGCGCGGCGTCACCATGCGCTGCCGCAGTTGCACCAGTGCGGCAGCCCGGTCGTCGATCTCGAAGCCGATGCGCAGCCCCTCGCGTTCCCATGGCGTGTTGACCGGCAGGAGGATGTCGGCGTACCTCGCGGCCGGCGTCTCGAACAGATCGCAGTGCACGTGGAACTCAAGCTGTGCCAGTGCCTGGTGCGCGAGCGCGGTGTCGGCTTGGGACACAGGCAGATTGGTGCCGAAGGCCATCATCGCGCGTAACTTGTACGGCTCGCCGTCGAGGATGGCGCGGTAGGTGTCGCGTGCCGTCACCCAGCCCTGCGCCGGCGGGCCGATTGGTCGCTGCGCGAGCCCGAGCGCCTTGGCGCGCTGCGCGGCGGGCAGCAGTGCGAGCGAGTTGACAGCGTTGACGCCGGGCCCGAAGCGAACGCGGTTGCCGCCGATGCGGTCGAAGCTGCCGCACAACGCATACAGCGTGGCCACGGCTCGCTCGGCCTGGGTCGCGTTGGTGTGCTGGCCGATTCCGGTCCAGGCGTGGTAGGCGACACGGCGGCCCGTACCGAACAATTGGGCTGCGGCGCGCAGCGCTTCTTCGGCGACACCGGTGATGCGTTCGACGTCATGCGGCGTGTAGCCGGCACAGGCCTGGGCCAGCAGCTCGAAGGCTGGTGCGCACGACAGGGCTTCCCCGCCTGTCGATGCATCCGTCACGACGTCGACGGTGACGCCGCCGCGCAGGCGGAAATGCTCGGCACCCTGTGCCCGGGCGGAGATACCGGCGTCGTACGGAACCGCGCAACCTCGCGCCTCGTTCCAGACCACGTATCGGTCTCCGGACGCGGCCGGCCAGAGGTCGCGCTCGCGCAGGAAATGCCCGTTGTCGCTGCGCACCAGCAGTGGCGCGTTGGTCCATTCCCGCACGAAACTCTGATCGAAGCGGTCGTCTGCGATCAGCAGGTGGATCAGGCCTAGCGCCAGCGCCGCGTCGGTGCCGGGCCGTACCGGCAACCAGGCATCGGCTTGGCGCGAGAGCGCAGTGGGCCGCGGATCGACCACCACCATCTTCGCGCCCTTGGCCCGCCCGCGTCCGATGGCATGCGCCTGCGCCAGCCAGGTATTGGCGGGGTTGTGGCCCCAGAGGACGATGAGCTCGGCGTTCTCGTAGTCAGCCGCCGGCATGCCGCAGCCAAAGGTAAAGGCGTGCGCGAAGTCCTTGTGCCAGTTGCAAACCTCTGTGGCGTAGCAGATGTTGGGGCTGCCGAAGATGCGCACGAAGCGCTCGATCCAGTCGATGCTGTCCGTCAATGGCGTGCCGCTGGGCGTGGTGACGGCGAACACGACCGCCTCGGCGCCGCTCTCGACCCTGATGGCGCCCAGGCGTTGCGCCGTCTCGGCCAGCGCCTCGTCCCACCCGATGCGTACCCAGCCCGGGTCCGGGTCGGATTTGGGCCGCGTGCGCCGCATGGGGTAGCGCAGGCGGTGTGGGCTGTGGACCAGCTCGGGTGCCGCCCTGCCCTTCATGCACATCGCCTGCCCGGTGGGGTGCGACGGGTCGGGGCGGACAGCCACGAGCATGTCGTCGCGCACCTCGTTGACCGTGCCGCAGCGCGAGCGGCACAGCGTGCAGTAGCCCTGCTTCTCTTCTGTGGCCATGGGGGACCTTCGTCTCTTTGTCGTCTCTCGTGTCTCTTGCCGGGCTGCGCCGCACGCGGTCAGCGCCGCTCAGGGAATCACGGGTGCCACGTAAGTCAGTGTCTTGCCGAACAGCCAAAGCATGAACAGCACCAGCGGCGTGTGCACGATGAGCTGCAGGAAGGTGAAGCCGACGATGTCGCGCGCCTTCAGCGAGAGCACGCCGAGCAGCGGCAGCATCCAGAATGGATTGATCAGGTTGGGCAAGGCTTCGGCTGCGTTGTAGACCTGCACCGCCCAGCCCAGATGCACCTTCAGGTCGTTGGCCGCCTGCATGACGTAAGGCGCCTCGATGATCCACTTGCCGCCGCCCGACGGAATGAAGAAGCCCAGCAAGGCGGAGTAGGCGCCCATCACCACAGCGAAGGTATCCACATTCGAGACGCTGACGAACACCTGCGCGATGCGGTCCGACAGCGTGACGCCGCCGATGCCCTTGGCAGCGGTCAGCATGGCCGCGATGGCACCGTACAGCGGGAACTGGATGATCACCCCGGCCGTAGCCGGCACCGCCTTCGACACGGCGTCGAGAAAGCTTCTCGGACGCCAGTGCAGCAGCAGCCCGATCATGAGGAACAGCAGGTTGTAGGTGTTGAGCCCCGAGATGGCGATCCACGCGCTCTTGGCCATGAACTCCTGTGCTAGCCAGCCGAACCCGAGCGCGCACAGCAGCATCGTGAGCAGCGGGCTGCGTTCGAACCATTCGCCTGGACGGCGGGTACCCGGGTCAACCTTGACCGGCTCGGCCTCCGTGAGGTCCACGCCCAGGTCCTGCGCCGTGACCGAGCGGTCGGAGCCGGGCGCCGACCAGAGCGCGATCGCGATCGACACGACCATCAGCACCAGTGCCATCGCCGCCGATTGCCACAGGAAGATCGTCTGCGTGAACGGGATGACGCCCGTGATGTTGAGGATGCTTTTGGGCAGACTGCCGGCGTTGGCCTGCAACTGCGCAGCGGACGAACTGAGCCCGAGCGCCCAGGTGGCGCCCATGCCGAGATAGGCCGCCGCGCCGGCAGCGCGGTAGTCCATGCGCAGTTCGGTGCGGCGGGCCAGGACACGGACGTACAGGGCGCTGAAGATCAGGCTGATGCCCCAGTTGAAGAGCGACAGGGCCATGCTGATGGCCGCCACGTAGGCGATGGCCTGGCGCGACGAGCCTGGCAGCGCGGCCAGCTTCTCGAGCAGGCGCGCCGCCGGTGGCGAGGTCGCCACCACATAGCCCCCAATCGCGACCAATGTCATTTGCATCGTGAAGACAATCAGGCTCCAGAAGCCGTCGCCGAAGGACTTGGCGACCACTTGTGGGCTCGACCCGTTGAACAGGGCCGCGAGCGCCACGACGACCACCGCGATCCCGGCAAACACGAAGGCATCGGGAAACCAGCGCTCCGCCCAGGAGGTGAAGCGCAGACCCAGATGGGTCAGGATGCCGCCCTGGGCGCCAACGCTCGACGCTGGTGCGGAGCCGCGGGCGAGCACGGCGGAACTTGGTAATGTCGGTGGCATGTGTTTCTCCTGCTCCAGGAACTCTCGGGTCTACGGTCACACGCCTGACACGACGTGCAGGCCAATGGTAGGAAGCGTCACAAACAATTCATAATCTCTATTTTCAATACAGCGATATAGGACCACTCTATGTCGATCACGATCAAGCAACTGCGCCATTTCGTGGCCACGGCGCACACCGGGCAGGTGTCGCGCGCCGCCCAGCGCTGCTATGTCAGCCAGCCTTCTCTCACCACGTCGCTGAGGAACCTCGAGGCCACGCTCAAGGTGCAACTCTTCACACGGCACTCCGATGGACTGCGCTTGACGATACAGGGCGAGGGTTTTCTGCGTCATGCCGAACACGTGCTGACCACGCTCGAGGCCGCGATCGAGGAGACACGCAGTTCGGTATCGCCGGTGTCCGGTCATGTGCAAATTGCCATCACCGACACCGTTTCCGAGTACATGCTGCCGAAGATCATCGCGGTCATGCGGCAGCAGCTACCACTGGTCCAGTTCGAGCCAGTCGAGCGCAATCGGCTGGAAATCGAGGAAGGCTTGCGAGGCGGTGAATTCGACCTGGCCGTGGTGTTGGTGTCGAACCTTTCGACCGCAGCGGACATCCGTCGTGAGAACCTGTTGAAGTCGCCGCGCAGGCTATGGACCTCGCTCAACCATCCGCTGGTGCGACAGAAGTCGGCATCGCTACGACAGATCGCTGCACTTCCCTTCATCCTGCTCGACATGGACGAACATGTGGAAACGGTCGACCGCTACTGGAGTGCCCAGAAGCTCAAGCCGAAGGTCGTGTTCCGCACGAGGTCGATCGAAGCCGTGCGCAGCCTGGTCGCACAGGATATCGGTGTGACGATCCTGTCAGACTTAGTGTTTCGTCCCTGGTCGCACGACGGTGGACGCATCCGCCGTACGGTCATGTCGAGCGCCGTGCCGTCGATGGACCTAGGCCTGGCGTACCGACGTGGTGCGGTGCTGTCCAAAGCCTCTGCTGCGTGCGCCAGTTCATTGCGGCTGCTCGCAAAGACACTGACGCGCGAGTCGCAGTCGGGCGCCGAGGACGAGTTCAATCCCGATAGGCCCGTCGAGTAGGAGCCTTGTCATCAACGCCTTCTCTATTCCCTGATAGGAGTAATCGTACTTTCGATGGAGTCTGATACGAGGTGATCTCGGTTTCATGCATGTAGGGGCCCAGCGTGGCAAGCTCTCCGTTAAAGCACTGCGGGCAGTCTCAGGTTGAGTAGACAAGAAGCTCGCAATTCCTTTGGATGGTGGGTTTTTGAATCGAGTGCGATTCGCATCGGGTGTGACTGCAAACGTTCACAACCCGGGAGTGATCATGCGAGGCGCGGTGTTTGGTTTGTATTGCGCGGTGGTCAAGCAGTTCGATCCATTGGCATCGATCCGCAGGACAGTCACAGGTGAAACGCAGGCGATCATCAACCAGCGGGCCGAAAGGCTACGCACATGGTTGGGCGACCGATCGCATCCGCCAAGGTTTCTGCCGCCGGCATCGATGATGGAGCGGCATATCAAGAGGCCGATTCCCGTTCCGCCTTGGCCGTCGGCTGCCCCTGGGCATTCTCGAGCGCCCGGATCACGCCGCGCAGGCGCTCGCACTCGCGCTCCAGCGAGGCACCCAGGCGCGGGCGTGCTGGGCTTCGTTCAAGGCCTGCGCGGGCGAGGGTCGAGAGCCCCCAGAGGCTCTTGAACCACAGCGCGAGATAGACCGCGCGCGGGGCGTTGCCGCTGGCCTGGCAGCGCTGCAGGTGCGCACGCTGATGCCCAGGAGTGGGGGCGGGCAGTGCGTGGGCGCGGCTCGGTCTGGTCCGCGAGCAGATAGGACAGCGGCGATAGCCGGGCGAACGAGGGCGCGAGGAATGGCATGGGGGACCTCCTCGCGGCCCGGCGGTGGCGCCGGCCCTGCCAGGCAGTGTCAGCTTGTCGCGGTGCCGTGGCGCCCTCCCTTCGCCTACCGGGCGGGCCTTCAGCCTGTGCGGCGCGCACTCAACATAACGCGCGCTTGGCCTACACAGGCAAGACAACACGCGACTATCAACGCGAAGTTCAGATGGCGTAGTTCTGGCTCAAGTTGAAATGCACATCGTCGGCCGCCCCGGGTTCGAGGACATGTCCAGGACACCAGCGCACTCACCCGCGGATGCTCAATGCCGCGATGGCGGCGTCAAAGCCTGGCTCATCTGGAAGCGTTGCGTATGACGCTGACTTGAACTTGCGCCTGGCTCGGTTGAAGACGACGACGGCCTGTTCATCGTTGACCTGCTTGGAAATGTAGAGAAGGCCGTCGACCTTGGCAGGATGGGTACGCAGGGCCATTGCCCATGCCTGCGGGAGGTCGTATGGGAAGATCGTGGAGATCTCGCTCGATCCCACGATGCGCTTGAGGGCGGTGCCAGTGAGTTTCGCGAGTTTGAGTGTCTCGCCCTGGAAGCGAACGACGCACTTCGATTCGAGTTCGTCGGGAGGTACCGCGAAGTGACCGCCGTCCGGCAGCAAGTCGTGCAGCACCGTCTCTGCGATGGCGACCTGCAGGCTCAGGCCAAGATAGCAGGTGCCGAACCGTTTGGATGGCGGGCGCGAGTGATCGTCGAATCGGTTGCCGGCGGACCTGCCGAAATAGGGTTCGCCGGAGTCGTATTTCGAGATGCGATAGAGGCTCGCAACTTCGACCTGGACCGTCTCGAGGTCGATGCTGTACAGGTCCGGCCGGGGTGGCCTGAGGGGCGCGCTCATCCGATTCGGAGAGCCTCGGCCGCGTTCAGCACCTTCTGATAATTGCCGCTGGCGATGGCCTCCAGCGGTGTGGTGCCAGCGAGGGAGCCTCGCTTGTGCAAGAAGAAGTGCAGCTTGGTGGCCCCAGGCAACTCTCCCAAGGCCTTGCTCACCGCCTCGAGCTTGGCCCGGTCGTAGCGGCTATCCACGAAGAACGATGGAAAGTATTTCTCGCCGTCGACTTCGACATGAAACAGGCGTCGCTCTTGCTGGGCTTTGCTGAGTGCCTGCCGGGTGATGGTACGCTCGTCCTGGAAGGCGCCACGGCCCATCAGGACTCCCTCCTCAACCAATTTCCTGAGGCCTTGATTGGCTTGCGCGCGCAGCTTCGCCATAGGCGTGGCACCCGCCGCTTTCTTCCGGGATGGCGCCTCGTTGCCCAAGGCAATCTGGCGAATTTCTGCGAAGCGCGCTTCAGCCTTTTCGAGCGCCGCCAACAGCGAGGAGGACCCGGACGCTGATTCGAGGAGCGCTTTCTTCAGCTTGGCGCGGGGAGCCGCTGCCAGTTCATCCGTCAGCTGCTGCAGCGAGCTGGCGGTCTTGCTCAGTTCCCTGAGCGCTGCCGCCGGAGATCTCGCGGTGGCTGCTTGTGCGGATGAGGAGGACATGGAATGAAGCATAGGCCGATCCAATCGAAATGTCAACTATGTCAACCATGTCCATCAAGTCTTCCGCCGTACGCCGGCTCCTGGACGACGCCGGACATCCGGGAAAAAATCCCGGATGTCCGCGTATGGATGGCGTTGCGATCGACACGCAGGTCAAGACGATTCCCGAGGGCAGCATCGTCTGGTCGGAGCACTTCGAGTATGCCGATGCGAATGATCCGGGGCTGAACGTCGATGTCGCTCTTCGGGCTGTCAGCAGCCTCAGGCTGCGTCTATCGGAGATGCACAAAGCGAGGGTGAGTCGGCCCGGCTACCAGTTCGACCCTGCGGACCTCGCGATGTCAGGATGGGAGGACATTGACCGGCGCCAGTCCATGGCAGACGTAAAGAGAGGTCGCGCGCGTTTCGAGGCCGCCTTGCGTGCCGACCCGGATTCCGTGGTCGCTCTGACCGGCCTGGGTGCAGCGCTCATGTCCGAGCGCTTTGGCCATTCCGGCGAGCCTCCGCTAGAAGATCTTGTCGCTTCCGAGCGCCTTGCCGCACGCGCTCTGGCCATCGCGCCGAACGACACGGTCGCGCTCATCAATTGGGCCAATGTGCTGTTGTTTCGCGGCCAGCCGGGCGTGGCGCTGCCTGTTTACGAGAAGGCGATGCTGCGTTCGCCCTCCAACCCGAACGCGCGCCTGAGGTATGCCACGGCACTGCAACTCAACGGCCGTGCCGCGGAGATGCAGCCCCACATCGACAGTGCCATGCGGATGGGCTACCGGGACTCACGGATCATGGCCTCGGCCTACTTCGTAGCGTCGAACGCAGCGTTCACGCTCGAAGACGACGATAAGGCCTACGCGCTGGCACGACGATCCTTGGCGGAAAGGCCGAACTTCGGGCTCTCCTATGCCTCGCTGGCGTCGATCGACGCGCTGCACGGGCGCCAGGCGGATGCTGAAAAGAATATGGCGGAGCACCGCAAGCTCATGCCCCACAGCACGATCGAGCGGTACATCATCAACAATCCTGCCGGTGCGGAAAGCTTCCTGGCCAGCCGCAACAGGTTCGTCGCAGGCCTGCGCAAGGCAGGCCTGCCGGAGCGATAGCGCTGCGGCAAATTCAAGGAGACGCGTCCGTCTCCCGATAGCCGTCACTTACCAAAACACTGAGCCGCTATCGAGTGTCTGCAGTTGTTAAGGGTAGTGGGATACCTGCCCGGAGAGTGGCGCAGCGCGATGTCAATGACGACCTGAGGGCAGGTGTCGCACAAGCCTCGAGGGACGCCATCGCGGAGCACTGCAAAGCGGGTGTTCAGGGCGCCGGTGCTATGGGGATTGTGGTGAGTGGCGAGGTGGTCAGTGTTGGTGCGCGGCGGCGGCACACATGCCTTGGACGGTTGGAGCCGATCCGTCGCAGTGTGGCGGCACGTATGCCGCAGTGCGCGAGTCCGGCTGCACCCGACCGATGGCTTGGCTTCGGCGCGCGCTGAAGCAGCGAGGTGAGTGCGGAAATGATGATCGAAGACAAGGAGAGGAACATAGCGTCCGGCCTCTAGATCCCGCGCGCCCGGCCGCCGCGCGTCCACGGGGTGATCGAATGACATCGAACGGACCGAGGATTCTCCATCACCGGCTTGAAGTTCTTCTTCGACGTCACGCTCGATCGAGGCGAACGAATGGCCAGAATGAGCTACGTTCATGTGCCCCAAAAGCTGCCCGTGGTGCTCAGTCGCCGGGATCTACTACCTCTCCCTCCCCAATGATAGGCCGAAGCTCTACGACGCGAAAGTGAAGCCCGTCCTCGAAACGAGCTGCGGTGTGCAGCAGTGTGCCGCAATTCCGTGAAAGTAAACCCAATAGTCACCAAGAAGCGTAGGCGTTTTGTCATGGCCTGACCAGCCGTGAAGACGGGCTTCTGCCCTCCTCAAATTGGGACTCAATGCTCATGTATGCGTTTGCCTACACGCCTACATTTGGATCTAAGCCAGGCCCGTTATGCGAATTGATGGGAATGAGAAAGCAGCGTAGGAGTTGGATATGCAATGTGTCGTTTTCCTTGTCAGCCCCCTTATGACGGCGGCATTGGTAATTGCTTTTGGCTGGCCCATCCTGCTCGCAGGCTTTGCTCTTGCATTGTGTACGCTTGTCTTCTCCACTGCAGCCGCAGCCGAAGAGGCGACAACGGCGTTGCTTGCTGAAAGCAGCGGACCTCATTGCCCTAGGACAACTGCATAGCGTGTAGCGTGGATCAGACGAGGTCGGAATTACCGAGGCCACAAAAACTCTCGTTCGACAAGCCCCGGAGTTCTACTGATGAAACCACAGGCAGAGTTCCCGACTTCCACTGCGTGGCGCACAGCGTTCCGAGACGAGTGGTTCCGTCTAGCAGACAGCCGCTCTGATGTGGGCGACATCGAGAATTGGGCAATCGAACTCTATCCAACGCATTGGCGCCGTCATTCAGTGCGGGTGGCCCGCGAGGAGTGGCATGAATCATGGCAGAGTCGTACGGTTGCAATCGTCTTCCAATCTTCTCTGACCAAACGAGGTTTTCGATTTCGACTTGCTGACTGGAGGTCCCTTGTCGTGGCCGAGGCCAGCGCTCTGTTAACGACTTTGAGGTCATCGTTGGCAGAGCGCGCTACGAAGCGCAAGCGTCTGGGTGTTTGCGACCCGCGCTGACTCGAGTATTGCGGAGGCGTTGGGAAAAGCTTGATATCTCTAAGAAGCCCTCGCGCAAGTGGCTTCGAAGGACTGAGCTACGCGCGAACTCAACTAGGAGTCCATCCATTTCTTGCGGGTGTGCAGTGCAACATCCTTCCCCGCGGCTACGCTGCGAGCGGCGCCTGAACTTGAGCGCCGGAGCGCGGATACCACCTCTCGAAGGACGCTCGTAGTTCCTCATTCAGGACCTGGGTACGAACCTGGAGCAGCAGATGCGCTCCGCGCGGCGTCCAGCGCATCTGCTGCTTCTTCACGAACCGCCTGGCGATCACCTGGTTGATCGCGGACTCGACAAAGCCGGTGGAGATCCGTTCCCCGCATCGGTACCTCTCCCCGTAGTTGACGATGGCGTCGGCATTGTTGTCGACGTAAGTCGCGAATTCATCCAGCGCCCGATCAAGCTTCTTGAGCGCGACGGAAATCGGCAGGCCTGCTTGCCGAGTTCGGTCGTGCACATCGGCGATGTCCTCGAGCAGGTCGTACAGGGTTTCGTCGGCGCGGATCACGTTTCCGTGCCACAGGAACCATTTGACCCGCTCGATGCCCTTGAGGGACTCCTCTTTCTCCGGGCCTTGCAACCCGCGTGCCGACTGCAAGAGCTGCTCGATGCGCATCGCGACGTGAAACCAGTCCAGTATGTGCTCGGATCGCGGGTGCACGAACGCGCCGAGCTCGCGCACCGTATCGCCGCCATCACAAAGGAACGTGATGTGCTGTCGAGGAAGGATGCCTTGCGACTCGAGCACGGCTCGCAGTCGCCGCTTGGGTTTGCGGTCTATCCGATGAACGAATGCGAAGACCTTGGCCGCACCCTCCTCCGGGACGCTCTTTTCCGGCGATGACCTCGAAGCAGCGGCGCGCCCACACGAGTGTCAGATGCTGCGGTGCGGCACCGCTGGAGAGCAACGCGAGCGCGTGGGCATCGGTGCTTGGGATCTCTTCGAGCGCGACTTCCGCCACTCCATCCGGAAGACCGCCCGCTGGTGATTGCGACTTCGGAAGTGCAGGCACGTCGGACTTGTCCACGACAACGCTCCTCGGCTTCGGACATTTGCGATCGCGGGTCACTGTGCCATGAATTTACCTGCGAATCCACCGCGCTGGGTGCCGGCCCCCCTGCGCCGGCGCGCCAGCCAGTTGAAGCGACATCAGGAACTGATCCCCGGGGGTCAGTTAACGCCGCCTGCCCCATTTCGCGGACCACGCGTTTGAAGTGCCCTTGGCCTGACGCCGCACCCATGCGCCACGACCTGCATCGCAGGCCGTTGTGGCTCGGCGATCATCAGTGGTACTGGATGTCAATCCCGAGAATAGATGCTCCCCGATCTGGGGAGAAATTCCTGGTGCGGATCGGGATCGCGCGCTGTAGCTCGAGCCGAGCATCAAGATTCCGTCAAAGACGTGCGGGCGGCCACATTTGTGCGGCGTGCAAGACGCGCAAAATCGTCACGGCAATCGTCGATTCCGAATACACGACCACATAGTTTGGCCGAACCACCATTTCGCGCGTCCCACGGACGCGCCCTGGTCGATACAGCTTGGGCTGCTCGCGCAAGCGTTCGGACTTTTCCTCGATCTCCGTGACGAGTGCCAGCGCCGCATCGGCGTTGTCCTGCGCGATGTACTCAACGATGGACAGCAGATCGGCGCGAGCCGCTTCGCGCCATTCAAGTTCGAGCACGTCGATTCTTGGCAATCACGTCCCGGGCTTGAGCCATGACTTGCTTGTGAGAGATCGTTGGACGGGAGTCTTCCAACGCCTCTTGGACCTTCGCGCGAAACCACGCGTCATAGGCAGAGTCATCCACCGCCAGTCCCGCCGGCAGTCCACCCTCCTTTGTGACGCGTGTCAGGAGGATCCGAATTGCGTCAGAGACGGTCAGGCCGACGTTTGCTAGAGCGGCGGTCGCCTGCGCTTTGAGGTCATCGTCCACTCGAACATGAAGCATTGAAGTTTGTGCCACCGTCGTTCCTCAGTATTTGAAGTCGAGGGCACATTGTATCTCAATTGAGACAAGGCAGTCGCCCCCACCCGACGGCGAGTAGGTCAGGCTTTCTGCTCCCTAATCGAGGTTAAATTTAGCAAGGAAGAGGACGGCGAGCTCCCGCGCCGCTGCCCCAACGCCCTGCCCGGCTTAGAACGCGTTAAACACCGCCGAGTTGGCCGCAGCCTGCCCCTGAACGTTTTCGAGCGCCCGGATCACGCCGCGCAGGCGCTCGCACTCGCGCTCGAGCGAGGCGACCCAGGCGCGGGCGTGCTGGGCTTCGTTGAAGGCTTGGGCGTGCAGAGTAGCCATGCCCCAGCGGCTCTCGAACCACAGCGCCAGATAGATGGCGCGGGGTGCGTTGCCGCTGGCCTGGTAGCGCTGCAGGGTGCGCTGGCTCACGCCCAGGTGCCGGGCGATCTTCTTGCGCGGCTCGCCCTGGTCGGCCAGTAGAAATGACAGCGGCGGGAGCCGCGCGAACGAGGGCGCGAGGAATGGCATGGCGTAAAGCTTCAATGAAGTGCGACGTGCGCGAAGGCCGGCGGCGCCGACCCTGCAAGGCCATGTCAGTTGGTCGCGGTGCCCTGGCGCCCTCTCCTCCTTTGCCGAGCTTGGTCTTTCAGCCGCGGTGAGCCGCTTGACATAACAAGGCAAGGTCATTTTTTTGTAGGCCCCGAATAAGACGTTGCGCTCCCTGTCTTTGGGATGCGAGGTGCGGCGATGGGCTTGGCAGCAGCGACGATCACCATGACGATGCACGAGGCAGACCGGCTCAAGGCTTCCTTGAAGCCGGGCGTGGTCGCGACCTTGCCGTCCTTGAACGTCGAAGGATGCTTGTCGCCTGCCTCGTTCAGCGGCGCAACCACGTCCTCGTTGAAGCGCGCGCATTCCTCGAGTACGGCCTGCGCGGTCTCGAGGCCGGCCTCTTCTAGGCCGGGCGATGTAGCTCATGGCTGTCTCCAATGCGACGTTGGCGAGGCGGATACGAAAAGGGCATCGCGAACGATGCCCTGGTTTCTTCGATGGATGGTGTCGAGGCAGGCGGTCAGAGCGCCTTGACGAGTTCCGGCACCGCCGTGAACAGATCGGCTTCGAGGCCGTAGTCGGCCACCGAGAAGATCGGCGCCTCCGGGTCCTTGTTGATCGCCACGATCACCTTGGAGTCCTTCATGCCGGCCAGATGCTGGATCGCGCCGGAGATGCCGCAGGCGATGTACAGCTGCGGCGCGACGATCTTGCCGGTCTGGCCCACCTGCCAGTCGTTGGGGGCATAGCCAGCATCGACCGCAGCGCGGCTGGCGCCGAGGCCGGCGTTGAGCTTGTCGGCCAAGGGTGCCATCACCTCCTGGAACTTCTCCGCGCTGCCGAGCGCTCGGCCGCCCGAGACGATGATCTTGGCGGCCGTCAGTTCGGGGCGTTCGCTCTTGGTGACTTCGCGGCCGACGAAGCTCGACTTGCCGCTGTCGGCCACGCCCTCGGCGTTCTCCACCGTCGCGCTGCCCCCGGTGGCTGCCGCCGCGTCGAAGCCGGTGGTGCGCACGGTGACGACCTTGATCGCATCGCTGCTCTGCACGATGGCGATGGCATTGCCGGCGTAGATCGGGCGCTCGAAGGTGTCGGGGCTGTCGACCTTGGTGATGTCGCTGATCTGGGCGACGTCGAGCTTGGCGGCCACGCGAGGCGCGACGTTCTTGCCGTTGGCAGTCGCCGGGAACAGGATGTGGCTGTAGTTCTTGGCGATGGCCAGGACTTGCGCCGCGACGTTCTCGGCCAGGTTCTCGGCCAGGCTCGGGCTGTCGGCGGCGATGACCTTGGCGACGCCCGCGATCTTGGCCGCGGCAGCGGCGGCTTCGGCGGCATTGGCACCGGCCACCAGCACATGCACATCGCCGCTCTGGCAGGCGATGGCCGCGGTCACGGTGTTGAGGGTCGCCGGCTTGACGGTGGCGTGGTCGTGTTCTGCGATAACGAGTACGGTCATGTCGGTCTTCCTCAGATCACCTTGGCTTCGTTCTTGAGCTTGTCCACCAGCGTGGCCACATCGGGCACCTTGATGCCGGCGCCGCGCTTGGGCGGCTCGCTGACCTTGAGGGTCTTCAGGCGCGGCTTGACGTCCACGCCCAGGTCCTCGGGCTTGAGGGTGTCGAGCTGCTTCTTCTTGGCCTTCATGATGTTGGGCAAGGTGACGTAGCGCGGCTCGTTCAGGCGCAAGTCGGTGGTGATGACCGCGGGCAGCGAGAGCGCGATGGTTTCCAGGCCGCCGTCGACCTCGCGGGTCACGTTGACCTTGTCGCCAGCGACTTCGACCTTGGAGGCGAAGGTGGCCTGGGGCAAGTCGGCCAGGGCGGCGAGCATCTGGCCGGTCTGGTTGGCGTCGTCGTCGATGGCCTGCTTGCCGAGGATGACGAGCTGGGGCGCTTCCTTGTCGACCAGCGCCTTGAGCAGCTTGGCCACGGCCAGCGGCTGCAGCTCTTCGGTGGTCTCCACCAGGATGCCGCGGTCGGCACCGATGGCCATGGCGGTGCGCAGGGTCTCCTGGCACTTCGCATCGCCGCAGGACACGGCAATGATCTCGGTGGCGACGCCCTTCTCCTTGAGCCTCACCGCTTCTTCGACGGCGATCTCGTCGAAGGGGTTCATGCTCATCTTGACGTTGGCGATGTCGACACCGGTGCCGTCGGACTTGACGCGCACCTTGACGTTGTAATCGACGACCCGCTTGACGGGGACAAGTATCTTCATGGATGGCTCCAGGGATTGAACGAATCAGCGGTGCCCGAACACCGGCTTGCGCTTGGACAGAAAGGCATGCATGCCTTCATGCGCGTCCTCGCTGGCAAAACGCGCATGCAGTTGGCGACGCTCGAAGCCGATGCCCTCGGACAATGAGGATTCCCAGGCGCGGTTCACGGATTCCTTGATTGCCATCAACGCCGGCAGCGAGAAGGCTGCGATGCGGGTGGCGAGGTCGATCGTTTCCGCCAGCAGCTGCTCGCTCGCCACCACGCGCGAGACCAGTCCGTAGAGGTCGGCTTCTGCAGCGTCCAGCATGCGGCCCGACAGGCACATGTCCATGGCCTTGGCCTTGCCGATGGCGCGCGGCAGGCGCTGGGTACCGCCGGCGCCCGGCAGCATGGCGAGCTTGATCTCGGGCAGCGCGAACCGCGCGGATTCGGCGGCAACGATCATGTCGCACGCCATCGCCAGCTCGCAGCCTCCGCCCATGGCGAAGCCCGCCACCGCCGCGATCACCGGCTTGCGCACGCGCCGGATGGCTTCCCAGTTGCGCGTGATGAAGTCGCCCTGGTACACATCCATGTAGCTCCAGTCCGCCATCGCCGCAATGTCGGCCCCGGCCGCGAAGGCCTTGTCGTTGCCGGTGATGACGATGGCGCCGATGTCTGCATTGGCATCGCAGGCCAGCAGCGCGGCGCCCAGGGTTCCATCAGCGCGTCGTCGAGCGCGTTCATCTGTTGCGGCCTGTTCAGCGTGATGACGCTGACCCGGCCGTGCGTCTCCACCAGGATGGGTCGTTCTTGCATGGCAGGTCCGCTTCAGTCCACGCTGATCTTCTGTTCCTTGATCAGGGCGGACAGCTGCGCAGTCTCGTTGACCAGCAGCTTGCGGAATTCCGCCGTGTCCATCGCGATCGGCTCGGCACCGAGGTCGGCATAGCGCGACTTGACGCCCGGCTGAGCCAATGCCTTTGCCAGTTCGCGGTTCATGCGGGCCACGATCTCGGGGGACGTGCCGTTGGGCGCCCACAGGCCGAACCAGATGTCGAGGTTGGCCCCCGGAAAACCCTGCTCGCCCACTGTCGGGACGTCGGGAAAGAAAGGCGAGCGCTTGGTGCTCACGATGCCCAGCAGCTTGACCTTGCCGGTGCGGATGTGCGGGAAGGCAATGCCGGGGTCGCAGACGAAGTCGGCCTGACCCGACAGCACATCCTGCAGCGCGGGGGCCGCTCCACGATACGGGATGTGGGTGATGGAGGTCGCGGTGGCCTGCTTGAACAGTTCGCAGGCGAGGTGCGGGGGCGTGCCGGAACCGGCCGAGGCGTAGGACAGCGTGCCCGGCTTGATCTTGGCCATTGCCACCAACTCCCGCACGTCCTTGGCTGCCATCTGTGGCTTGGCGACCAGGTACATCTGGGTGCGCCCGACACTGGCCACGGGCGTCAGGTCGCTCGAAGGCAGGATGTTCGACTTGAACAGCGAGGGGTTGGCCGTTTCGACCGAGGTGGGCGCGATCAGGAAAGTGTGTCCATCCGGCGCGGCACGCACCACTTCCGAGGCGGCGATATTGCCGCTCGCGCCGGGCTTGTTGTCGATGATGACCGGTTGGCTCAGCGATTCCGAGAGGGTCTGCGACAGGATGCGCGACATGACGTCGGTGCTGCCGCCAGGCGCGAAGCCGACGACCACGCGGGTGGATTTTGCAGGCCAGTTGGCGGCGGTCTGCGCCTGCGCGGAACCGGCGGCGCCGAAGATGGCGAAAGCGGCGAGCGCAAGGGCACGCCGTGCGGCCGCTGGGATAGGAACGAACATGGTCTGTCTCCTTGGATGTGGGGGATGGTGCGAGGTGGTGCCGTCAGTTCAGGGATTCGTGCAGCAGTTCGCGCAGCTTGAATTTCTGGATCTTTCCGGAGGGTGTGGACGGCATTGCGTCGCGCACGACGAGGCGTTCCGGGATGTACTGGATCGCCACCTTCTGCGCCTTCAGGAATTGCACGATCGACGGCAGGTCCACGCTGTGCCCGGGCCTGGGCACCACCACCGCGCAGGCCCGCTCACCCAGGCGCTCGTCGGGGTAGGCCACGATGGCGGCCATGGCGATGCCAGGGTGCCGGTACAGCAGCGACTCGATCTCCACCACCGGGATGTTCTCGCCGCCGCGGATGATCACGTCCTTGCTGCGGCCGGTGATGCGGATGTAGCCCTGCGCGTCCATGCGCGCCAGGTCGCCGGTATCGAACCAGTCGTCGGCGTCCGTGGCGTTGAGGTGCGAGCGCCGCAGGTAGCCGCCGAAGTTCGAGCACGAGCGCACGAGCAGCCGTCCGGGCTGACCGGCGGGCAGCACCTGATCGTTCTCGTCGACCACCTTGAGTTCGACGCCGGGCAACGGCAGCCCGTCGGTGGTGGCTGCGCGCACGTCGTCGTCGTCCAGCTGGATCAGCGTGACGGCGCCGTTCTCGGTCATGCCCCAGGCCGACACGATCTTGGTGCCCAGGACCTGACGCGCCTGCTCCACCAGCGGGCCGGGTATCGGCGCGCCCGCGCACAGGAAAGTGCGCAGGCTCGGCACCTCCAGGCCCGTTTCGGTGACGGTTCGGGCGAGGTCGGTGAGGAAGGGCGTGGAGGCCATCGTGAAGCTGACCCGCTCGGCCCGGATCGATTCGATGGCCTGCTTCGGCTCCCAGATGTCCTGCAGCACCGCACTGGCCTTGAGCATGATCGGCATCATGAGGCCATACATGAAGCCGGTCTGGTGCGCCATCGGCGAGGCCATCAGCACGACGTCGTCGGCGCCCAGGCACAGGCGCTGTGCGTAGGGAATGATGTTGGCCATCGTGGTGTTGGCCGAGTGCATCACGCCCTTGGGCTCGCCGGTGGTGCCGGAGGTGTAGATCATCTGCGTCACGTCGTCCGGGCCCGGCCGGCTGCGCGTGAGGATCTCGTGCGCGTCGGGCGCCTTCTCCCAGGCTGGTCCGCTGAGCAGCGCCTCGAAGCTGTCGGGGCCCGCGCCGCCGACCACCACGATCTGCTTCAGGTCGGGCAAGGCCGGTCGCAGCGCGACCACCATGCGCTCGAAGTCGAAGCCGCGAAAGGTCTTCGGCACGATCACGACCTTGGCTTCGCCGTGCTTGAGCATGAAGGACAGCTCGCGCTCGCGAAAGATGTGCATCAGCGGATTCATCACCGCGCCGATGCGGGAGCAGGCCAGATAGACCAGCGTGAATTGCCACCAGTTGGGCAACTGGCAGGCCACGACATCGTTGCGGCCCACGCCCAGGCGCGACAGCCCCACCGCGATGCGATCAGCCATGGAAGCCATCTCGCGGTAGGTGAAGCGGGTGGTCACGCCCTGCTCCACCTGCAGGGCGGTCAGCGCAAGCTTGTCGGGACAATCCGCGACGCAGGCGTCGAGCTCGTCGTTGATGGTGCGCTCATGCCACAGGCCCTGCGCCAGCATTCGGGCGCGGCGCGGCGGCAGCAGTACGGCATCGAATTCCATGGTCTTGTCTCCTGGCTTTTCTGTCGCTGTGGGTGAACGGCTCAGGCCGGTACCGCGTCGCGCCCGGCGCGGGTGCGCGCCACGATGGTTTTCATGATCTGCGCGGTGCCGTCGCCGATCTGGAAGCCCAGCACGTCGCGCAGACGCTGCTCCATCACGCCACGGTCGTAGCCGCCATGGCCGAACATCAGCAGGCACTGGTGAATGGCGTCGTAGGCCAGCTTGGGCGCCCACCATTTGCACATCGCGGCTTCGGCGGAGTGCGGCGCGCCCTTGTCCTTCAGCCACAAGGTCTGCAGGCACAGCAGGCGCGCGGCGCTTACCTGCGTATCAAAGTCGGCCAGCGGATGGGACACGCCCTGGAACGCCGAGAGCGGCTTGCCGAAGGCTTCGCGCTGGGCCACGTACCCCCAGGTCTCCTCGAGCGCGGCGCGAGCCACCGCCAGGACCTGCAGCCCGATCAGCGCCCGCGAGAAGTCGAAGCCCTGCATCACCTGGACGAAGCCCTTGTTCTCGGCGCCGAGCCGGTGGCTCACGGGCACCCGCACGTTCTCGAAGAACAGCGAGCCGCGGCCGATCGCGCGCTGGCCGTGGCAATCGAAGCGGTTGCGCGTCACGCCCGGCAGTTCCATCGGCACCAGCAGCGCGGTGACGCCGTGGGCGCCCGACTCGACCGGGCCGGTGCGGCCGAACACCACGGCCGCATCGGCCTGGTCGGCGGCGGAGATGGAGGTCTTCTCGCCATTGATCACGTACTCGTCGCCGACGCGCTCCATGCGCAGGCGCAGGTTGGCCGCGTCGGAACCACCGCGCGGCTCGGTCAGCGCGATGGCGAACAAGACCTCGCCGCGCGTCAGCTTCTGCAGCCACGGCTGCACGACTTCGGGCTTGCCGTGCTGCGAGAGGATCTGGCCGTTGAGCGAGGCGAGCAGGTTGATGTAGGAGATGCTGAGGTCGGCCCGCGCAATCTCCTCATGGATCACGCCGGCGGCCAGGCAGCCCATGCCCTGACCGCCATGCATCTCGGGCAACTCGGGCGCGATGAACCCCATCTCGCCCATGTCGCGCATCAGCTGGCGCTCGAGCACGCGGATCTTGTCGCGTTCCAGGAAGCCGGGAGCGATGCGCTCGGTCGCAAAGCGGCGCGCGTGGTCGCCGAGTGCCGTCAGGTCGTCGTCGAGATAGGGATTCATGACATGTTCTCCAGCGTGCGCTGCGCCCCGGCGCCATGCCGATGGCGCCGTGCGTGCAGGGGATCGATCGGTGGGGCGGGTCTCTACTTCGCGTACTGGCGGAAGTCGGGCTTGCGCTTTTCCTTGAGGGCATTGACGCCCTCGCGCGACTCTTCGGTGTCGTAGTAGAGCTTGAGCGCGTACATGCCAAGCCCCGCGATTCCGCTCTGGTGCGCGGTGTCGGCGTTGAAGCTGCGCTTGGCGATGGCCAGCGCCGTAGGACTGCGCTCGCAGATTTCCTCGGCCCACTTCTGCACCTCGGCGTCGAGCTGGTCGTGCGGAACCACGGCGTTGGCCAGGCCCATGGCCACGGCCTCGGCGCCGCTGTAGCGGCGGTTGAGATACCAGATCTCGCGCGCCTTCTTCTCGCCGACGACGCGCGCCAGGAAGGCCGTGCCATAGCCCGGATCGACCGATCCCATCTTCGGGCCCACCTGTCCGAAGAGGGCCTTCTCGGAGGCGATGGTCAGGTCGCAGATGGTGCACAGCACGTTGCCCCCGCCGATGGCGAAGCCCTGCACGCGGGCGATGACCGGCTTGGGCACGTTGCGGATCGTGTCGTGCAGCTCTTCCATCGGCAGGCCGATGGTGCCGCGGCCGTCGTAGTTGCCGTTGTGCGCGGACTGGTCGCCGCCCGTGCAGAAGGCCCGGTCGCCGGCGCCGGCCAGCACGATGGCACCGACGTTGCGGTCATAGCCGGCACGGTTCATCGCCTTGATGATCTCGTCGCAAGTCTGCCCGCGAAACGAGTTCATCTTGTCGGGCCGGTTGATCGTGATCCAGGCCACGCCGTTGCGTAGTTCGTAAAGGATGTCCTCGAATTTCATGGTGTTCTCCTAAGGGGGTGCAGGAAGGCCGGCGCGCGATCAGCCGTTCATGGTCAAGCCGCCGGAGACGCTCAGCACCTGGCCGGTGACAAAGCGGGCGTCGTCGCCGGCGAAAAAGAGAATCGCGCCGGGCAGGTCGTCCGGCTGGCCGATGCGGCCCAGCGGAATCGAGCGCGTGAACGCTTCCATCAGTTTCTCGGGATTGCCCGCACCTTCCTTGTAGTCGGCGAACAGGGCGGTGTCGGTCGGCCCCGGGCACACCACGTTGACCGTGATGCCGTGGCGCGCATGTTCGCGGGCGATGGTCTTGGAAAACGCCACCAGGCCGCCCTTGCAGGCCGCGTACACCGCTTCGCCCGAGGAGCCGACCCGCGCCGCATCGGACGCGATGTTCACGATGCGCCCGGCCTTGCGCGCCGCCATGCCGGGCAGGACCGCGTGATGCATGTGCAGTGCGCCGGTGAGGTTGATCGCGATCAGCTTGTCCCACTGCGCCGGCTCGGTCTTGGTGAAGGGCTTGAACACGTCCCAGCCCGCGTTGTTGACGAGCACGTCGATCGGGCCCAGGCCCTGCTGCGTGGACTCCACCGCCTTGTCGACGCTGGCGCGGTCGGTGATGTCGCAGCGGAACGCCTGCGCTTGCCCGCCCTCGTCCCGGATAGCGGCCGCGACCTTCTCGGCCGCGTCCAGGTTCATGTCGTAC
This sequence comes from Variovorax sp. Soil_C_17, assembly GCF_057657265.1. Lineage (NCBI taxonomy): Bacteria > Pseudomonadati > Pseudomonadota > Betaproteobacteria > Burkholderiales > Comamonadaceae > Variovorax > Variovorax sp. Soil_C_17. The sequence continues at coordinate 93,777 of NZ_JBDGIT010000009.1, read as the reverse complement.
ACCGCGACCTTGGCGCCTTCGCGAGCGAAGCGCCGGCAGGTCGCCCCGCCGATCCCGCCGCCGCCGCCCGTGACCACCACCGTCTTGCTTTCGAATCTCTTCATCAGGGTTCTCCGTCAGGTTTGAAGCTTGCTATCGTCGACGCGTCGAAGCGGGGTTGTTCGCTGCAGATACGTCAATGTGTTGTCGTATTATGCGGCGAGAGAGCTTTCGCATGCAAGGCATTTCAACGAGAGAAAATCCTATGGTTAACCCTGTAGATACTGAAGAAACGACCAGGATCGAGCTGGCCAACCGAGTCTTCTTCCGTTTGTACCAATGCGCCAATATGTTGCACAAAACAGGTACCAAGGCGGTCGAGGCCGAGGGCCTGACCACCCAGCAGTGGGCGGTGCTGGGCGCGCTGTCCAGGCCGGTGGCGAGCGACGGCCTGAGCGTCGGCGAACTGGCGCGCTATCTCAAAGTGAGCAGGCAGAACCTCTCCGGTCTGCTCAGCCGCATGGAAAGAGATGGACGAATCCAGACCGCGGCCGACGCGCGGGACCGCCGCTCGCGTCTGGTGTCAATGACGACCGCAGGGAGGCGCGTATGGCAGGACGACGCCTTGCCGAAGATTCACGGCTACTACGCGCAAGTGCTCGAAGGCTTTTCCGTCAACGACATTACCCACACACTGCACTACTTGCTCAAGATCCTGGACAACATGCAACTGGTTGACGATCGGCAAGGAGGTAGCGACGAGGCTGTTGAAGACCGCTGAGAGGGGTGCTGCTATAAGACATCAACACCACGCATAGGAGGAGCAGGGCCGCCGAGAAGCCGACACCCAGCAACACTGCCGATGGTCGAGGTCCGCCCATATTCGATGCCGCCGTGGTGAGACCGCTGATGCTTAAGCCATCCTTCACGATGACGCCCGTGCCCAGGAAGCCGATGCCAGTGACGACGCCCCTGGACCACCAGGTCGGATCCGAACCAGCGCCAACCTTGGTGCTGTTTCGCAAAATGCGAGTATTTCGAGCGAAGCTGCTAAACTTGCGATCATGAAGACCGCCCGCAAACCCATCGATGCACCACAGCGCGCCGCCCCTCCGGCGCTGTCGGTGAACATCGAAATCGACCCCTTGATCGAGGTCGTGCGGCGCTACGTCAAGCTGACGCCCCAGGCCACGCGGTCGATCAAGGGCGACTTTGCAAAGCTCTTCCAGCACCCGGCAATCAGCGGCAGCGCCCGAAAGGCCTCCGTTGCCAGGTCACAACCGGCGGCAGACCCGGTATTGAGCACCCAAGAAGCGGCCGACTTGGTCGGCGTCTCCCGCCCGTACATCGTGGCCCGCATCGAAGCCGGCGATATCCCCCTGCACCAGCAGGTGGGCAACCAACGACGTGTCCTCCGGTCAGCCGTCCTGGCCTGGCACCGCCAGGAGCAGACCCGGCGCCGCAAGGCGCTGGGCCAGCTCGGCGCCGACCTCGACGGCGAGATCTTCGCGGGCTGAGATCCGTGATCCCTGTCGTCGCCGACGCCGACACCCTGTTCGGCGCCACCACCCGCGGCCTCTTGATTCATCTCGACTACCGGGGACTCATCCGCCTGCACTGGAGCCCGCTGATCCTTGACGAGCTGAGCCGTGCACTCGTCGACACCGGTCGCAAGTCGGATGCCGAATCGGCGCGCCGCCACGAACAACTAATGCGGGCGGCATTGCCGCAAGCGGAGATCCCCACGCGGCGGGTCCAAGCCCAATTCGCCGGCATGGCGCCAGCGATGCGGTCCGCCAAGGACATCCACGTCGCCGCCTGCGCCGGGGCCATCCTGGCCGATGACTTCTATCCCGGCACCCAGGTCGTCAGCCTCTTCACCCGCAACATCCGCGACTTCGGCGTCCGCAAACTCGCCACCCTCGGCATCGACGTGCTGCGTCCGGACGCCTTCTTATTGCATCGATTCCAGCAAGATTCTGAGGGCGTCGCTTCGGCGTTCGCCGCCCTGCGCTCCACGCTGCGCTCGGCACCCGCACCCGACCGGCCGCTGGAACGACTGGCCGCCGACGGCCAGGCCCTGACGGCGGCAGCCATGCACGACGCCTGGCAACAGGACGACGTGCGACTTTGACGGCAAGGTCGCTCTGATGCATCCCTGGGCATTCCGCACTCGTTTCCGCCGGGCTGCGTTCGGCTGGCGCGGCTCCAAGCTCGCGATCGAACGCATCCAGGAAGCCCTTTCCGAGATCCGTGCGCTCGCCCGGCAAGATCCGGCAACAGCGGCCGAAGGTGCCGTCTTGTTCTTGGAAAAGCTCTCCCCGGCACTGAGCCAAGTCGACAGCTCCACCGGCGCCCTCGGCAACGCCACCTACCGGGCTGTCCAGGAACTGGCGCCTCTCATCAGCAGCGCGCCGGTGGACCCCGCCGTGCGAAGGAAGTGGCTCGATCGCCTTTGCGAGGCCATCCAGGACGACGACCCGCCCTACATCGAGTCCCTGGGTGACCACTGGGGCGATCTTTGCGCCGCGCCTGATCTCGCATCGAGCTGGGCCGACCAGTTGTTGCCCACCCAGCGCAGTGTGCTGCGCGAGCGCAAGCGCGGCACCTACGCTTTCTTCCCCGGCACCTCGCTGTGCTACAGCGCCCTATTCAAGGCCGGCCGCCACGACGAGTTGCTGGACCTGCTGGCCATGGACCCGCGCGCGATCTGGTCTGACCTGGTTTGGGGCGCGCGCGTGCTGGCAGCTCGTGGCCAGGTCGACGAGGCCATCGCCTACGTGCGCGACCGCGCGGGCAGCACCACCAGCCTTGAAAACATCGCACGCTTCGCCGAGGACGTGTTGCTCAAGGCTGGCCGACGCGCCGAAGCGTTCGACCAGTACGCGATGCTGGCCAATCAGGCCAACTCCAACCTGTCGACCTTCAGGGCGCTAGCGAAGAAGTACCCCGAACTGGCACCCGCCAAACTGCTGGACCATCTCATCGCGTCAACCCCCGCCGAGCCCGGCAAGTGGTTCGCCACTGCCAAGACCTTGAAGCTGTTCGATCGGGCGACTCAACTGGCCTGGGCCTCACCCTGCGACCCTAAGACCCTGACGCGTGCCGCTCGTGACCAGCTGGCCAAGCAACCCGGCTTCGCCATGCAGACGGCACTGGCAGCACTGCACTGGATGTCGATGGGCCACGGCCACGAACTCACCGGACTTGACGTGCTGGAAGCCCACCGTCTCACCACCGCGGCCGCTCGGGCCACCCAGCAGCTCGAACAGGCTCAGGCCAGCATTGCTCAGGTACTTACCCCCGAGCGCCCCATGTCGGCCTGGATGCGGCGATCGCTCGGCATCGCAAAAACCTCGCCGGCAACTCGGCAGCACTGAGGCCACGCGAAGTCCACGCAGCGTGCGGATGCCGCGGGAGCAGGGTGCTGTTCGACTTCACCGATGCCGGCGCCGTACGGGCCCGGTCCGATCGACCACCGCGTCATAGGCAGCGTCTCGCGCGCAGCTGCCCTGCAACACGACCCGGTAGGCCACGCCGTCACAAGGGCACGGCCTCGCTGGAACGAGACGGTGCCTTGGTGCGAGTCAGCCTGGGCGTTGTGGGTGGAGAGCCCCCAGCGGCTCTGGAACCACAGCGCCTGATACACGCGCGGGGTGCGTTGCCGCTGGCTTGGTAGCCCGCGGTCTCAAGCCCGGTGGCGGGCGATGCGTTGGCGCCGTTCGGTCCGATCGGCGAGCAATAAGGAGCATCACATTCCTGCGGGTGTGCAGTGCAGCAAAGCAAGCTTCAAGGATCGAATCTGGGACAGATTCCAGGCAGGAGGTCCTGCAGCTGCGCGCCGTGTTGCGCGGCATCAGTCCGTTTATCTGGCGGCGCCTTGCGGCGCGTGGCGATACAAGTGTCCCCCGGCTTCACCAAATCCTGCAGGTCGCATTCGGCTGGCAGAACATGCACCTTCATCCCACCTGCTCTTACAGATCCGCAGGATCGTCCTGTTCGATGAAGTCAAAAATCCGCTCCCGGTCATCCATCGCCAATGGCGACCACTCCAGCCTCACGCCTTACCTTCACCCGCTTTGTGCAGCGCAGCTGCGCGGCGCTTCGCAAAATGCGCTTCAACTTTCTCATGCGGGACGGCTGGGCGCCGATCGTCCAAGGCTTCTTGCACCTTGGCTCGGAACCAGGCGTCATGGGCCGCCCCGTCAACAACTAAGCCCGCGGGCAATGCGCCCTCCTTGGCCACACGTGTCAGAACGATCCTCATCACATCCGAGACGGTGAGGCCGATGTTGTCGAGCACTGCGGTGGCTCGCTCCTTCACTTCAGCGTCGATGCGTGTCTGTACCAATGCGTTTGCGGCCATGGCCGGCCTTCAATCTGGGAACACGGGTCTATTGTAATTCAATTGAATGACATCACGACATTCAACCGTACACCCACGCGGAAGCACAATGCCTTGGCAAAGATCGTGGTGCAGGTACTCGATGGCGCGAAGCCCGGGGACCTGCCGATGGAGCAGCCGACGAAGCTCGAGTTCATCGTCAATTTGAAAGTTGCCAGATCGATTGGCGTGTCCATCCCGCAGAGCGCGCTCCTTCGGCGAACTCGTATCGTGAGCGCCTTGCACGAATTCTGGCACCGAGCTTCATACCTTCATGGTCGATTCCATCAATGACCTCGAGTTCGCCGATATCGAAACGTCAGCGCGCAGATGCCGAAGGCCTTTGTGGTAAAGCGAACCGAGATTGACGCCGAGGAACTCATGGCTCATGTAGAGCCCCATACGCAAGAATCCGCTGCGTGGAGTTCATCGACGCAATTCCCAGTTCAGCGGCCGGAAGGATTCTGAGGCGCGCGCTCAGGGACCGCGGGGTAGCGCTGGTTTCGGCCATGAAAGATGGCCGTGCGCCTCGGATCGAACGCATAGAGACGCGGTAAGGTCCATCGGAGGCATCATCTCCTTGGTGCCTCGTCGCCGCCGCCGTTTGCTCAGGCCGGCTCCGGCCGCTTGAGCACCAGCGGGAGGATGTCGTAGCTGGCCACCAGCTCGTGGCAAAAAATCGGAGCGACTACCAGTGCAAGGCCGCAGTGTGCACCGGCGCATCCCACAAGCGCTTGGCCTCGTCGTCGAGCGCCGTGACGGTCAGCGACGCGCCGGCCATCTCGAGGGAGGTCGTGTTGTTGCCGACCAGGGTGCGCGCCACGGCAAGACCCTCGTTCGCCAGCCGTCGGCGCGCATGGTGCTGCAGCAAATAGAGCTCCATCAAGGGCGTGCCGCCCAGGCCGTTCACGTGCAGCAGCACCTCGCGCCCGCGCGCGAGCGAGAGGTCCTTGAGAATCGGGTCGAGCAGCAGGTCGACGATCTCGGCGGCCGGGGCGAAGGGCATGCGCTGCCGCCCGGGCTCGCCGTGGATGCCGACGCCGAGCTCCATTTCGTGTTCGCCGATCTCGAAGGTCGCCACGCCCGAAGCCGGCACGATGCAGCTGTTGAAGGCCACGCCCATCGACGCCGTGCAACTGTTGATGCGATCGCCGAGCGCCTTACATTCGAACAGGTGGGCGCCGGCCTCGGCCGCGGCGCCGACCATCTTCTCGACGATCAGCGTGCCAGCGACACCCCGGCGGCCGCTCGCGTGGGTCGAATGGTCGACGGCGACGTCGTCGTCGACCACCACCATCAGATGATCGAGATCGACCAGCATGTCGCTCGCCATCTGGAAGTTGAGGCGGTCGCCGGCGTAGTTCTTCACGATGAAGAGCACCCCGCGGCCGGCGTTCACGCGGTGCGCCGCGGCCATCCACTGGTCGGGCGTCGGCGAGGTGAACACCTGCCCGGGGCAGGCGGCGTCCAGCATGCCGAGGCCGACATAGCCGGTGTGCAGCGGCTCGTGCCCCGAGCCGCCGCCGGACACGAGGGCCACGGCATCCTGCTTGGGCGTGCGCCGGCACACGAAGGTCGGGTCGAACTCCACGGCGAGCAGGCCCTCGTGCGCCGACGCGAGGCCAGACAGGCTTTCGACGATCGCGTCGTCGACGTAGTTGATGAATTTCTTCACCGTGTGTCCTCGCGGGGCAAACATGAAAGCGAAATGGTGCGGCGACGCGGCGCGGCTGTCATGCGAGATTCTCCGCAGTCAGGATGTCGACGCGCGGGTTGCTGACCGCCAGCGCGCCGCGCACGCCTTCACACAGCGCGCGCAACACGCGCGCGGCGGTGGTCGCGACGTAGTGAACGTCCTGGTGCAGCACGAAGGTCAACGCACCCGAGAGCAGCATCGCACGATGCACGTCGAGCAGGTCATGCGCGACTACGCCGAGCGAGGCGTCATAGCCGTGTTCGGCCAGCGCCCGGTGCACGCCGTGGCTGCCGGGGCCGACGTTGTAGACCGCCGTCAGTCGGCTGCCCGTGGCGGCCGGGTCCAGCGCCTCGCGCGCGCGGCGGTAGGCCTCGTCTTCGGATTCGGGCATGTCGTCCACGCGCAGCAGCTTGGCGCCGGCAAAGCGCTCTTCCAGCACTTGCGCGAAGCCGATGCCGCGATCGATCTCGGCGGCGTAGCGGGTGGCGGGCGATAGCAGCGCGCAGTGACCCTGGCCGGCAGGCGCCTCGCGCCCGAGCAGCAAGCCGGCGGTGCGCCCGGCGGCGCGGTTGTCGGCGCCGATGAAGGTCTCGCGCATCGATCCCGCGACGTCGGAAAAAAGCGTGACCACGTGCACCCCGGCGCGCACCAGTTCGTTGACGGCGAGCTTGACCGGCGGTGTGTCCGGCGCCAGCAGGGCCACGCCGTCCATGTCAGATAGTTGTACGAGTTCCTGCGCGAAGGCGGCAGCGTCGGCCGGCAGACGGCGCGTCACCTCGGTGATGTGCTGGTGGCGGAAGTCGCCGGCCGCCTGGGCGATGAGGCGGTCCACCTGGTCGAAGAAGCCACGCCGCGTTGCAGGCAGCACGAAGGCGAAGCGGTAGCTGTCGGTCGAGCGCGGCCGGCCGCGCATCGGCACGGCACCGCCGAGCTCCTTCATCGCGTCGCGCACGCGCTGCACGGTCGTCGGGTTGACGCCGGGGCGCCTGTTCAGCACGCGGTCCACGGTGGCGGTGCTGACGCCCGCCGCCTCGGCGATGTGGGTGATGGTGACGGAAGTAGCCAAGGGCGAAAAGAGCCTCAATAAATCAATCAGCAGTGTCGCCGATCTCGGCCGGGTCCATTCACCGGGCAATCCCGAGCATCGGAACCCACCCGGCTCGCGAGGGCATCTTAGGGTTTGCGTTGATTGATTTATTTATTGCTCTCTTTAATATTTTGCTTGTCTTCCTTACCGCGGCGAGCGCCGCCTGCCATACACAGGAGATGAGCAAATGAAGTGGTTGAACACGCGATCGACTTTCGCCGCCGCGATGCTCGCGGCGCTGGGGCTGGCATCCGGTGCCGCCCAGGCCCAGAACAAGCAGCTGACCCTGTGCTGGGCCGCCTGGGACCCGGCCAACGCGCTGGTGGAGCTGTCGAAGGACTTCACCGCCCAGACCGGTGTGCAGATGAAGTACGAGTTCGTGCCCTGGCCGAACTTCGCACAGCGCATGCTCAACGAGCTCAATTCCAAGGGCAAGCTGTGCGACCTGCTGATCGGCGACAGCCAGTGGATCGGCTCGGCGGCCGCCGAGGGCCACTACATCAAGCTCAACGAGTTCTTCGACAAGAACAGCATCAAGATGAGCGACTTCATGCCGGCGACCGTCGAGGGCTACTCGACCTGGCCCAAGGGCACGCAGAACTACTGGGCGCTGCCCGCGATGGGCGACGCGGTGGCCTTCACCTATCGCAAGGACTGGTTCGCCCGGCCTGATCTGCAGGCCGAATTTAAGGCCAAGTACAACCGCGAGCTCGCGCCGCCCAAGACCTGGGACGAGCTGAAGCAGATCGGCCAGTTCTTCCAGAACCGCACCCTCGACGGCAAGAAGGTGTACGGCGCAGCGATCTACACCGAGCGCGGCTCCGAGGGCATCACCATGGGGGTGACGAACACCATGTACGCCTACGGCATGGAGTACCAGAACCCGAAGAAGCCATACGACATGAAAGGCTTCATCAACGGACCGGAGGCCGTGGCCGGCCTGAAGTTCTACAAGGAACTGTTCGACTGCTGCACGCCGCCGGGGCATTCCAACGCCTACATGACCGAGGACCTCGACTCCTACAAGTCTGGCCAGGTCGCGATGCAGATGAACTTCATCGCCTTCTTCCCAGGCATCGCGAAGGACCCGAACGTGGGCGGCGAGAAGACCGGCTTCTTCACCATGCCTAAGGGCAAGATCGCCGCCGCGCAGTTGGGGGGACAGGGCATCTCGGTCGTGAAGTACTCCGACAAGAAGGACTTGGCCCTCGAGTACATCAAGTGGTTCGCGCAGCCTTCCGTGCAGCAGAAGTGGTGGGACGCGGGCGGCTTCTCGTGCCACAACGCGGTGCTGTCCAAGCCCGGCTTCGAGAAGAGCACCTCGTATGCGCCGGTGTTCCTCGACTCGATGAAGATCGTCAAGGACTTCTGGCAGGAGCCGAGCTACGCCCAGTTGCTGCTCGCAATGCAAAAGCGCACGCATGACTATGTGGTGGCCGGCAAGGGCACGCCGCAGGAAGCGCTCGACGGCCTGCTGAAGGACTGGACCGAGGTGTTCAAGGAAGACGGAAAGATCAAGCCTTGAAGCGCGAGACCGGGCAGCCGACCATGAGCGCCATACCATTGCCTGCCGCCGTTCGGGCCCAGCCGCCTGCCACAGTTCGAGAGAGGGTGATGGGCCAGGGCCTCTCCGATCGCGCCCTGGCCTGGCTCTTCGTCGGCCCGACGATCCTGCTGCTGCTGGCCTTCAACATCTTCCCTCTGATCTGGACGCTCTGGCTGTCCTTCACCAACTTCCGCGCCAACCGGCCCGGTGCCGATGTGCTGTGGGTCGGCCTCGGCAACTACTCGCGGGTGCTCAACGACGAGGCGATCTGGGAGAACATGCGCGCCACCGCGCATTTCCTGAGCTGCTCGATCACGCTGCAGCTGCTGCTGGGCTTCGGCTTGGCGCTGATGCTGAACCGGCGCTTCAGGAGCCACAGTTTCTGGAGCACCGCGATCCTTCTGCCGATGATGCTGGCGCCGGCGGTGGTCGGCACCTTCTGGAAGTACTTCTTCGAGCCGCAGTACGGCATCTTCAACTACATCGTCAACTTCTTCGGCAGCCCCGGCACCTTCACCATGCTCGGCGATACAAAGCTCTCGCCCTGGGCCATCGTGCTGGTCGACACCTGGATGTGGACGCCCTACGTGATGCTGCTGCTCCTGGCCGGCCTGCGCTCGATCCCGCCGTATCTCTATGAGGCCGCGGAAATCGACCGCGCCAGCGAGTGGACCAAGTTCTGGCGCATCACGCTGCCGATGGTGATGCCCTTCATCATTCTCGCGGTGCTGTTTCGCCTGATCGAGAACTTCAAGATGTTCGACCTGGTGGACCAACTCACCAACGGCGGGCCGGGCTCGGTGACCGAGCTAGCCTCCATCAAGCTCAAGCGCGAGGCGTTCGAGAAATGGCGCACCGGTTACAGCTCGGCGCTGGCCATCATCCTCTTCGTGGCCATCTATGGGCTCTCGCTCGTGACGGTGCGCTTCCTGGACCGGGTGAAGCAGCGATGAAGAACACGGTGCACAGTCCGCTGGAGCCGACGCCGCGCGGCAAGACCCTCGCCGGCGCCGTCGTGATCGGCTACGCGCTGATCTCGCTGATCCCGCTGGTATGGATCCTCATGACCAGCTTCCGCACGCCGCAGGATGCGATCGCCTACCCGCCGCAGGTGATCACCCAGCCCTCGCTGATCGGCTACGTCAACCTGTTCACCACCCGCTCGCGCGTGAGTTCGCAGGAGCTGGCCGCATTGCCGCCGGCCGCGACCTGGTACGAGGACCTGGTGCGCGAGCAGCAGATGATCCTGGCCGGGCCATCGCGCTTCTCGGACCGCTATCTCAACTCCGTGCTGATCGGCTTCGGCTCGACGCTGCTCTCGGTGATTCTGGGCACGCTGGCGGCCTATGCTTTCTCGCGCTTCCGCGTGCCGGGCAAGGACGACCTGCTGTTCTTCATCCTGTCGACGCGGATGATGCCGCCGATTGCGGTGGCCATTCCGATCTACCTGATGTACCGCGCAGTCGGGCTGTCGGACACGCATCTCGGGTTGATTCTGCTCTACACGGTGGTCAATCTCTCGCTCGCGGTATGGCTGCTCAAGGGCTTCATGGACGAGATCCCGCGCGAGTACGAGGAGGCCGCGATGGTCGACGGCTACACGCGCTTCCAGGCCTTCATCAAGGTGGTGCTGCCGCAGGCGGCGACCGGCATCGCGACCACCGCCATCTTCTGCCTGATCTTCGCGTGGAACGAGTACGCCTTCGCGCTGCTGCTCACCAGCGGCACGGCACAGACCTCGCCGCCGTTCATCCCGACCATCATCGGCGAGGGCGGGCTGGACTGGCCGGCAATGGCGGCGGGTACGACGCTGTTCCTGCTGCCGGTGCTGGTGTTCACCGTGTTGTTGCGCAAGCACCTGCTGCGCGGCATCACCTTCGGAGCCATCCGCAAATGAAGAACTGGTTCACCCGTTCGCGCTGGGAGCCCGCCAGCATCGCGCTCATCGCCCTCGGCCTTGCGATGCTGATGCAGCCCTGGTCGCTCGACATCTACAGCTACTCCTTCGCCGTGCTGCTGGCCGGCGTGGCGGGCTACACCATCGCCGGAAAGCTGCACTGACCATGGCCGAGATCCGCATCGAGAACCTGCACAAGCGCTTCAGCGATTTCGTCGCGGTGCGCGACTCGACGCTGACGCTGGACGACGGCGAGTTCGTCGTCCTGCTCGGTCCTTCGGGCTGCGGCAAGACCACTACGCTGCGCATGCTCGCAGGACTCGAGTTCCCGACCTCCGGTTCCATTACGCTGGCCGGCCAGGACGTGACCTACCGGCGCCCGCGCGAGCGCGACATCGCGATGGTGTTCCAGCTGTTCGCGCTCTACCCGCACCTGGGGGTGCGCGGCAACCTCGAGTTCCCGCTGCGCAACGAAGGCCTCCCGCGCGCCGAAATCGACCGACGCGTGGCCGACGCCGCAGCGGTCCTGCGCATCGAGCACCTGCTCGGCGCGCGCGTGGGCGGCCTCTCGGGCGGCGACCGGCAGCGCGTCGCGCTGGGCCGCGCCATCGTGCGGCAGCCGCAGGCCTTCCTGATGGACGAGCCGCTGGGCACGCTGGACGCCGAGTTCCGCGAGCTGATGTGTGTGGAGCTGCGCAAGCTCCACGCGCGCCTTCGCACCACCACCGTCTTCGTCACTCACGACCAGAACGAAGCGATGGCGCTGGCCGACCACATCGTCGTGATGAACCGGGGCGAGATCCTGCAGGCCGATACGCCGGCCGGTGTCTACAACTGTCCGAGCTGCATGTTCGTGGCGCGCTTCATCGGCCGGCCGCCGATGAACTTCGTCCCGGTCGAAGGCGCAGTGCAGGCCGGCGATGTGACGGTGTCTCTAGCCGGCCTGCCGTTGACGGTGCCGCGCATCGCGCAAGGCGCCGCAGCCGCCGTGCTCGGCGTGCGGCCCGAGCATGTGCGCGTCGGCGTCGAAGGCGTCGGCCTCCCCGCTGAGGTACGGCACGTCGAGTACTTCGGCTCGCACTGGATCGCCGAGCTCGCGACCGCTGTCGGCAGCCTGAAGGCGCTGATCGACAAGACGCAGCGCCCGGCCATCGGCGATCGCGTGGCCATCGCTTTCGACACCGCGCGCATCGTGCTCTTCGATGCCGGCACCGAGCAGCTGCTCGCCAGCGCCACGACGCGACGACACCAGGAGGCACAGCGCCATGGCCAGCATTGAACTGAGCGGCGTGAGCCGCGCCTTCGGCGAGGTCAAGGCCGTGACCGACCTGAACATCCAGGTCGCCGACGGCGAATTCGTGGTGCTGCTGGGCCCGAGCGGCGCCGGCAAGACCACCACGCTGCGCCTCATCGCCGGGCTCGAGCATCCCGACGCGGGCCGCATCCGCATGGACGGCGCGGACATCACCGGCAGCCTGCCGGCGAGCCGCGACTGTGCCTTCGTGTTTCAGCAGTATTCGCTCTACCCTCACCTGAGCGTGTTCGACAACCTCGCATTCCCCTTGCGCTCGCGCTTGCGCCGCAGTGAGCCGGCCGAGGTCAAGCGCCGCGTCGAAGAAGTCGCGGCGATGCTGCATATCGACTGCAAGCTCTCGCGCCGGGCGACCGAGCTTTCGGGCGGCGAAATGCAGCGCGTCGCGATCGGCCGCGCACTGGTGCGCCGGCCGCGCGTGTTCCTGATGGACGAGCCGCTGTCCTCGCTCGACGCGCAGCTGCGCGAGGAACTGCGCGTCGAGCTGCGGCGCCTGCAGCGCAGCACCGGCGCCACCGTGATCTACGTGACGCACGACCACGTCGAGGCCACCACCATGGCCGACCGCATCGGCATCCTCGAGCGCGGCGTGCTGCAGCAACTGGGAACACCGCTCGAGGTCTACGGCGACCCGCGCACGCTGCCGGTGGCGCAGCGCCTCGGCGCGCCGGCCATCAACGTGCTGCCGGCGCAGTGGTTCGACGGCCGCTCGCCGGCCGGCACCGCGCACGTCGCCATCCGGCCCGAGGACGTGTTGCTCTCGCCCGAAGGCGAAGCGGCGGGCTTTCAGGTCGTCGAATGCTCACTGGTAAAGCACCAGCTGGTCGCCGAGCGGCAGGGCGTCGAGGTGCATGCGTGCGTCATGCTCGATGAGCCGCTCGCGCCGGGTTCGCAGGCGCGCTTCGCCTTTCCGGCTGAGCGCTGCCTTTTCTTCGACGCGGCGGGACGCCGCATCACCGCCGCCGCAGGCATCCAGGGAAGCCTATGAACACCCAACACATCATCGACGCGCTGGAATCCGTTCAAGCGGCCATTCTCGCGAACGAGAGCCAGATCGAGTCGCTGGACCGCGCCATCGGCGACGGTGACCACTTCATCAACGTGCGCCGGGGCTGCGACGTGCTGATGGCGATGCGCGGCGAACTGGTGCCGCTGGACCCCGGCGCAGCCTTCGGCAAGATGGGCATGAAGCTGCTGTCGACCATTGGCGGTGCCTCGGGGCCTCTGATCTCGAGCTTCTTCATGGCGATGGGCAAGAGCGTGGGCGGCATCGCCGAGCCGGACCGCCGGCAGTTCGCCGGGGCCTTCGCGGCCGGCGTCGAGGCAATCAAGAGTCGTGGCAAGGCCGACCTGGGCGAGAAGACGATGCTCGACGTGCTGATCCCGGTCTCGCGGCTGCTGCAGCGGCTGGCCGAGGAGAACGCGCCGCTGCCCGAACTGTGCGCGCAGCTCACGGCCGAGGCGCACCGCAACATGCTCGCCACGCGCGACATGACTGCCACCAAGGGCCGCGCGTCCTTCCTCGGCGAGCGCGCGCTGGGCCATATCGACCCAGGTTCGAAAACCTGCGAAGTCGCCATCACCGCGGTGTGCGACACATGGAAGGAAACCGCATGAAGAAGTTTGTCAACGACGTCGACACCATGTTGCGCGAGGCCTTGAGCGGCCTGGTGGAGGCGCACCCGCAACTGCTGCGCGTCGAGTTCGAGCCCACTTTCGTCGCGCGTCGCGAACGTGCGACGGACAAGGTGGCATTGATCTCCGGTGGCGGCTCGGGGCACGAGCCGCTGCACAGCGGCTTCGTCGGCAGCGGCATGCTCGACGCGGCCTGCCCGGGCCAGGTCTTCACCAGCCCGACGCCCGACCAGATGCTGGCCGCCGCGGTCGCCACCGAAACCGGCCGCGGCGTGCTGTTCATCGTGAAGAACTACGCCGGCGATGGCATGAACTTCCAGATGGCGAGCGAAATGCTGGAGATCGAGAACGCAACGGTGCTTGTCAACGACGACGTGGCGGTCGAGAACTCCACCCACACCACCGGGCGCCGCGGCGTAGCCGGTACGCTCATCGTCGAGAAGATCGTCGGCGCCGCGGCCGAGCAGGGCGCGACGCTGGCTCAGTGCAAGGCGCTGGGCGACCGGGTGAACGCGGCTACGGCGTCGATGGGCGTGGCCTTCACCAGCTGCACGGTGCCGGCGGCGGGAAGGCCCACTTTCGACATTGGACCCGACGAGATCGAGATCGGCGTCGGCATCCATGGCGAACCTGGGCGCCGGCGCGCGGCTCAAATGCCGGCCAACGAGATCGTGCGCACGCTGCTGGATGCGATCCTCGGCGACCTTGAGCCGCAGGCTGGGCGCAAGGTGCTGCTGCACGTGAACGGCTTCGGCGGCACGCCGCTGATGGAGTTATACCTGCTGCACCACGCGGCTGGCCTGCGGCTGAAGGCGGAGGGGCTGGTTGCCGCCCGGTCGCTGGTCGGGAACTACACGACCTCGCTCGAGATGGCCGGGGCGTCGCTCACCATGACCCTGCTTGACGACGAGCTTGCGTCGCTCTGGGATGCGCGGGTGCACACGGCTGCGCTGCGCTGGTAGCAGCCAACGTCGTATTCCGCGAGCGCAGCAACTGGCTGCCCATCCTGTGCCTTTGCCTGCCTGGGGCTAGTCTCGTGCCTCGCATGCATGATCGGCTCATACAAAGGCAGGTCGGCGAAGGACCTGTTCGTGAGCCAGTCCGCGCTCACCGGCGAGTCGATGCCGATGGAGGAATTCGCATCGGGGAAAGTGGAAACGTTTCCGCGCCCTGGAATACGACAACCTGTTCCTGGGCACAACGTGTGAGCGGCACGGCCATGGCGGTGGTGGCGCTTACCGGCGCGCCCACCTGCTTCGGCGCGCTGGCGCAGCGCGTCACCACGCTCGCCAAGGGCATCACGGCGTTCCAGGCCGGCATCAACAGCGTGAGCTGGGTGCTGCGCGATAGCGTTCGACAACGTGGGTAAGGAGTTCCTCAAGCTCCCGCAGCGCTGGAACCCTGACGACCTGGGACGCTTCATGGCGTTCTTTGGCGCCCCATCAGCTCGATCTTCGACATCATGACCTACAGGTGATGTGGCTCATCTTCATGCAAATCATTCAATCACTTCGTCAGCGCTCACCAGCACGCTCTGCGGAATGATCAGGCCGAGCGCCCTGGCCGCCTTGAGGTTCACGGCGAGTTCCAGCTTGGTGCCTTGCTCAAAGGGGATGTCGCCCGGCGGTGTGCCCCTGAGTATCTTGTCGACGAATGCGGCGGCGCGGTGGAACAGCGCACGAAAGTCACCCTGGTAGGACAGCAGGCCGCCGGCATCGAGGTACGGGGCGCCACCCCAAATAGAGGGCAGCCGGTACTTCATGCACAGCTCGCCGAGCCTCGCGCGGTGGACCCAGACCATCGCATCGGCCAGGATGGCGACCCCGTCCGTGCGCCCGCGGGCAAGGGCCGCGAAGGCAGGCTCGAAGTCTTCCGGGCCGCGTATTTCCAGCAACTGCGCCGTGATGCCGAGGCCCTGCTCCCAGCGCGGCACGGAAGGCAGCATGCTCGCGCGAGACACGGAGTCCGGATTGAAAAGTACGGCGAAGCGGAGCGCCGCCGGCAGCACCTCCTTGAGCAGCTGCAAGCGCTTCTGCAGCATGCCGGTGAACGCCGCCGAGAGGCCGGTGAAGTTGCCCCCGGGCCGTGTGTGACTCGCAGCCAGGCCCGTCTGCACAGGGTCGTCGACCGCCACCGCCACGATAGGCAAGGTCTTCGCTGCGTTCTTGGCGACCAGCGCCGGACGCGGCCCGGAGGGGACCAGCACATCGGGGTCGAGCCGCAGCAACTCGTCGAGCAGGCCGGGCAGCCGCTCGAACTTTCCCTCCGCCCAGCGGAACTCGATACTGAGATTGCGTCCCTCGACGTAGCCCAGCTCGCGCAGGCCCTGGCGCAGCGGCTCCACCGTGTTGCGCAGGTTGATCGGATCGGGGGCAGCGCCGGCCAGGAAGCCCAGCCGCGCCCTGGCCACGGGCGCGCGAGGTTGCGCCCCGGCCTTTGCAGCCAGCGCGGCGAGCGCCGTGGCCAGCGCGGCGCGCCGCGACAGCGCAATCCTTGCCCCGTTCGACGTCATTCGATCACCTCGTGGACGCGCGGCAGCTGGCGCGCGGGATCTGGAGGCCGGATGCTATGTTCCTCTTCTTGTTTTCAATCATCAACCCCGCGCTCAGCTCGCCGACTCCAGTGCGCACCGCGGCAGGAACTTGAGAGCCGGCGTGAATGGCCTAGCATTTCGATCGTGGCGGCGCTGGCTGTATGGCAGGCGAAACTTCAATCCGGGCTCGCGCCCAATCGCCGACTGGGCCCGCAAAGCGTTTGAAACCAACGAGGCGACAAAGGCGGCCGAAACGGGCGAGGCGGCGATTGGGAGGGCGGCGCTGAGCCAAGCCATCGACTGGGCCTATACGGGGTGATCAAATGGCAGAGAAAGTCCGATTACCCCAAAACGGCTAAGGATGGTCTGCAGAACACGCGCAGCGCGGACGATTGAATGAATGAGGCGATGCCGATGCATCCGAAATCTCAATCGAGCTGTCGTGGCGTCGATTTGCTGCCCGGCGCAGCCATCACGCAGGTCTTGTCAGCCCGGTTCGGGCCTCGCAGACGCACTCATCCCTCCATCCCGATCAGTCGCCGCCGCGCCATCCACAGGTTCGACAGCGCGAACAGCGTGACGATCTGCGCCGTGTTCTTCGCCAGCCCTCGGTAGCGCACCTTGCTGAAGCCGAACTGCTGCTTGATCACACGGAACGGGTGCTCGACTTTGACTCGGATGCTGGTCTTCATCTTCTCCATGCGCTCGGCCACGAACTCCGGCTCGATGAAGGGGTTGAGCATCCTGCGCCTGCCCGGACGCATCGCCACATGCCTGTTGGCCCTTAGGCTTCGGGACGCTTGTGCACCCCTTGGTAGCCGGCGTCGCCGAAGGCCGCCTGCTCTTCACCATGCAGCAGTGTGCCGGCGACGTCGATGTCGCTCACCTTGGCTGCGGTGCCCACCACCGTGTGCACCAGGCCCGAGGCGGCATCCACGCCAAGGTGCGCTTTCATCCCTAATGTGGTGTCGGTCCATATGTGGCGCCCGCGCGCATCAGAAGGCCCTGCTCGGCAAGATGAGCGTTGATCTCCTCGAACAGGGCGCATTGCGCCTGATGTGCTGGCCGTGGTCCGACGTGTCCGCAGAGATCGAAAGGCGGAGCATCAGCGACTTCCTCGTCGGGGCCGCGCAAGAAGCCGCGCGTCGCACGATTGAGCAGACGCAGATCATTCGCTAGTCGATGGGGAAACAGCAGCGCTTTGCCTCATTGCTGCTCGATCCCCCCGCGCGCTCTCCTGCGATGGAACGTGCGGCCAAGGCACACAAGAAATTGATCGCTTCCTCGCGGTGACGGTTCAGTTCCGTATAGAAGCGCTTGCGCCAGCGCATGACCGCGCAGGCTTTGTCTGCGGGAGCGATGCGCTCGACAGGTACTTGCGAGAGCAAGCGTCGCAGGACATGCGCCGCCGCACCAGCGCCTGCTTTGTCGCCATCGACACGAAATCGGAATGCGATCGCGAGGTACTACACCCTGGCCATAGCCAGCATGCCCCTCTCGGACCTGTCCGAAAGATGGCAAAGAAGTTGCCGCGCGATCCCCTTGTTCCTGTGGCACGCATGGGCCGCCTCCCCGCGCGAGCGTCGCGTTTCAGTAGAGGCAGCTCGGAGCGACGCTGCTGTGAGATGAAGGGCTGCGCGCCAATGCAGTCGGGCATGGGCGCCTTTGCGTTGGTTGTCGATACCAAGGACGAGACTGCCCGCTGCGTTCTACGAGCATCACGGCTTCACTGCATTCAGCAGCAATCCGCTGACCTTCGTCCTTCCGATCGCGACCCTCGCGAAGAAGAACTGAACGTGTATGGCTCGAAGGCGGCATTGACGCACGCTGCAGCGGTGACAGCCTCGGGCGATTCGCGGACAGGCCGAACCGCCCGATCACACTGCTCGGCTATCCGCCCGTCGGCAGCACCGACCTCACCGCGGGCGTCGTCGCCGACGAGTCTGTACCGGAGTTCGTCGCGGCAAGCTGCGCCACCCACAGCACAAGCATTGCCGTGTCACGGCGCGGCGAGTATGGTGCACCAATGGCTGGCGACGCAGCGCGAAAGATCAGCAAGGCGGATGCGAAACATCATCTCGCCTTCGTGCAGCGCGCACTCGACGCAAAGGACGACGCGCAACGCGAAGCGGCACTCGGCGAAGGCTTCGCGCGTTTCGGCATGGGCTTCGGCTACTGCCTGAACGAACTCGCCAAGCTCGAGAGCACACCGGGCCGCTTCACGAC
Source organism: Variovorax sp. Soil_C_17 (assembly GCF_057657265.1). NCBI lineage: Bacteria > Pseudomonadati > Pseudomonadota > Betaproteobacteria > Burkholderiales > Comamonadaceae > Variovorax > Variovorax sp. Soil_C_17. Next base: position 75,482 of record NZ_JBDGIT010000009.1, on the reverse strand, counting down.
GCTGAACGAAGAATCCGTAGTGCTCCTGCTGCGCTGGATCGGCGGTGAGCGCCTCACCATGCGCGCCGACGACGACGAACGCCGCGTCGCGGTGGGAGAGGAGATGCTCGCGATGGCGCCGAACCATGCGCGCGTCGCCGGCATCGTCGCCCGGGCGATTCTCTCGCTGCCTGAGTCGCATCCGCAGCGCGACGTGAAACGTGCCGAGATCCTGGTGCGCCAACGGCTCGGCGCAGCGCTGCAAGACGACGATGCCTCATTGTCCGTTTCCAGCGTGATCGACCTGCTCGAGCATGGCCTTGCCGCCGAGGACGAGGCAGTCCCGCTCTATGAACAGGCCGCCCTGCGGTTGCCTATCGAAGGCGAGCCGCAACTGTCGCGCCGCCTCGACGTTGCCTCGCTCAAGTTTCACGTCACACTGGCGATTCAGGCACGCGACGCCGGCGAAGCCTCGCGTTTCGAGGCACAGTCCGCGCTTGCGCATCAGCGCGCCGACGCGGTCGGTGCCGAGCGTTCGAGCGATCGCCGGTTGCGCCAGAGCCGCATGCTTCTCGCGATGCTGATCGACGTCGACGAGCGCGACGCCGCTGCCGCGGCGGCCGCCTGGGCTGCGGCGCGCAGCGGCGAGGCGGCGCCGGACGACATTGACCGCATCGTCGCGTACCACGAAGGACGCCTGCGCCTCGGCCTCGGCGAGCACGAGACCGCGGCGCAGCTCTTCGCCCCGCTGATCGATGCGGCGCGCGACGACTACCTCGACGCGCTGCGCGACGCCGATATTCAGGACCGTGGTGAGCATTTCAGCAACCTCGCCACGCATCACGCCTTCGCGCTCGGTGCGCTTGGGCGTTGGGACGAGTCGCTGCGTGCACTGGATGCCGCGCGCAGCCTGCGCCTGCGCCAGCGCGCATGGTTGCGCACGATGCCGCGAGGACGAACGCTGCTGCGCCTCGAGCGCGAGCTGCACGCGCACGAGCGCGGCGCACCGCTTGGTTCGACAGCGACGGCCGCCACCCCCGATCGCGCTGACGCCGGTGACCGCATCCACGGTCAGGTGTCGCGCCATGCACGGGTGTACGAGCGCTACCGCAGGCTGCTCCCGCAGCTCGACGCAGCGGCGCTGGCATCGCCCGGCATCGCCGAAGTGGCAGCGGTGCTCGGGGAACACGAGGCGGTGCTGTCGATCGGCAGTGGCTTCCGCGGCACGCTGGCGGTGCTGGTGCGCCACGGCGACCGCGAGCAGCCGAGCCGCGCACAATGGATCAGCGAATGGACCAATGGCTATTGGATGCGGGTGATGGCAGGCGACGAGGCGCGCCCCGGTTGGCTTTTCGCGATCGGCGCGCCGGAGCTCGGACTCGAACACGCCACCGTGCTGGATGGCCTGCTCGCCGCGGTCGACGCCGAACTCGGGCGCTGGATTGCGACCGCAGCGTGCGAGTTCGGGTTGCGTCGGCTGACGATCGTTGCGCACCGCGCCCTGCACCTGCTGCCGTTCTGGGCGCTGCCCTCGCTGTCCGGGATCGAGATCGCGAGTGCGCCCAGCCTCGCACATGTAGTGGCCTCACGAGCGCCGCGTCCGCCAAGCTCACGCCGCGCGGCGATCGTCGAGAACCCGACCGGCGATCTGCCGCTCGCCGCCGCCGAAAGCCTCGCGGTGCAAAGCGCCCTGAGCGGTGCCGGCTTCACCGTCGAACATTTCGTGCACGAGCGCGCCACCGAAGCGTTCGTCGCACCCGCGTTACGCCGTGTCGGGGCGTTGCACTTCTGCGGTCACGGCCGGTCTGAGCCCGACCGCGACCGTGCCTCGGCGTTGCTGATGCATGCGGGCGCCGAAGCGCTCGGCCTGCAGGGCGCCGACCCTCTCGATTCGCTGGCCGCAGCCGCCTCGGTTTGGGAGGACGACGGCGACGGCCGGCGCCACACCGACATCGACGGGCATGGACGCCTGCATGAGATCCGCCGTGACGACGGCACGCCGCTTGAGCGCAGGCTCGAATTCAGCGCAACCGGCACGTTGTGGACGCTGTACCGCGACGGCGCGCCGTTGCGCAGTGCCGAGCTCTGGTCGGCCGGCGACATTGGCGTCGGCGCGCGGCTGAGCCGGCTCGGCGTGGCCTTTCTCTCGGCCTGCGAGACTGGCACCCGTGGCTTCGAGCCGACGATCGACGAATACGGCGGCCTGCCAGCGGCCCTGTTGCTGACCGGCGTAGGCGCGGTGGTGTGCAGTCTTTGGCCGGTGCCCGAGTCGCTCACACTGCTCGCCGCCGATCTGTTCTACCGACGGCTCGCGGCGTCGGACGACGCGTTCGACGTGGTCGCCGCATTGCGCGAGAGCGCTGCCGCTTTGCGTGAGATGCCGCGCGAGGAGGCCCGCGCGCGGTTTTTGGCCCTGCACGGGCTGCCCCTGGCGCCGGCGGCGCGCTTCATGCTCGAGGCAGCCGCAAGCCGCTTGCAAAGCGGGCCCGAGCGCCCTTACGCTCACCCCGTGCACTGGGCCGCCTTTTTCGCGGTCGGCTCGCCGCAAATACGGTTCGCGAAAGGAAGACGCCATGGGACTGCTCGATAGGCTCATCGTGACGAACGCGGCGGCACCCGAGGCCGGCGCGGACCTGACCGTGGACGTGAGCGGCGCGAGCGACGCGCAGGTGCTTGGCACTCTCGTCAGTGCCTTCGGCGCCGATGATTCGTGTCGCGAGATCCAGGTGCGGCGCGACGGTGTTCTGCTCGGCATCGTGAACCGCGATGCGACGATTGCGTTCGTCGGCGACGGCCTGAAGGGTGTCGGCGCATCCGACGCCATGCTGCTGCCGGGCGTGGGTAACTACAGCACCACACATTGGGTGTGTCCGCGGCGCGACTGCGGCTACTCGCTCGTGACCATCGTGTTTGACGATGCACCGAACTGCGCGCGCCACCCCGACCAGCCGCTTGTCCTGCAGGGCTGAAGGTCGCACCGATGAAACTCGACGGACTGATCGACAGCGGCTTGAAGGAGGTCGGCCCGCGCTTGTCCCTTGTCGGCCTGCTGCCGAACCTGGTGCTGTTCGGATTGATCGCCTCGCTGCTCGCGAGCGGCGCGCCGCAGGCCGCACCTGACTTGGCCAAACTGTGGGCCGCTGCCAAGGACCCGGGCGGTGGCGAGGCACTGCTGCTGGTGGCCGCGCTCCTCGCATTGGCGCTCGTGCTGCACCCCCTGCAGCTTTCGCTGGTGCGCCTGCTGGAGGGTTACTGGGGCAATGCACCGGGCGCACGCGATCTGGCGCGCCTCGCCACCGCACGTCAAGCGCGCCGACGCGATGCACTGGTGAAGGCGCTGGGCTACGAAGGTGGCGGCCAGCCCGACGCGCCGACCCGCCAGCGCATGCAGGCAAGCGCAGCGGCGCTGATGCAACGCTATCCGTCGGCGGACCGGTTGATGCCCACCGCGCTCGGAAATGTACTGCGCGCCGCCGAGGACCGACCGCAGCGTGCCTACGGACTGGACGGCGTGGTGATCTGGCCGCGACTGTTCCCGCTGTTGCCCGATTCAATGCGCAGCCTTTTGGGCGATGCGCGCAACCAGATGGACGTGACGCTGCGCTTCGCCGCAGTGTTCTTTCTGGCCGCGCTGGTGTGCGGCGCGCTGTTGTGGCGCCATCCGCCATGGCTGGGGCTGGCGCTGATCTCGCTCGTGCTGGCGTGGCTGTCGTACCGTGCCGGTGTGCAGGCAGCGATCGCGTACGGGAACGTGGTGGAGGTGGCGTTCGACCTGTACCGTTTCAGCCTGTACCCGGCGCTTCACCTGGCGCTGCCGAACGACCTGGACAGCGAACGTAAGCTCAATGCGGAAATGTCGGCATTCCTGCGCCAGCGGGTGATGCCCAGCTACGCGTACACCCATCCGCCGCCACCCAAGGCGGGCTAGGCGGTTCTCACGCAAGCGCGCGTCCCAGCAACAATCAGCTGGCGCGCCAAGATGCCCTGCCCGGCACCAAACGCTCGCGCCAGTTCACAGTCAGAGGCGCAGACCGGTTGCGCGCCGCGCCGCCGCGAGCGGCAACCTTGGCGAGCTGTTCGGCGACTATGCGACGCTGTGGTTCCTTGTGACGAAGGGCGAATTCCGCGGCGCGGCAAATATGGTGTTTACGATTCCGCAGTCGGTGTCGTAGCGGGGCCGAGCAGTCGCGCCTTTCAAGGCGCGTCAGATGCGCTGCGCACCGTCTTTTGAACGTCCAGTCGGCGTCCGATGCGCAGCGTGTGCTCTCGCACCATGCTTGGCGCGTTGGCTGCGGCCACCGGAAGCAACAGCTCCAGTAACTCAGATGACCGGACGTAGGGAATCGTAGTGGCCAAGCGGCTCTGGACGTACTCCAACTCTGCCGACAGCCAGCGCCGGCGGCGAACGGTGGTTTCAACGGGGGCAGAGCACGCGCAGCGCTGCCACCTCGGCACCCGTACGGCAACCCGGCCAAACAGGCTGCGGTAGTGGACTTCGTGGTAATCCTTAACCGTGCGATTTAGGCCGCAGGTACCGCATCGTCGCTCGCTCTTCGATATCTGCTCGATCTGCCGCTTGACAATCTGGGCCTGCAACTGCGCGAGGGCTGCTTTGCCATTCGCCAGGCTCAAGCCCAGCGTCTCGATGTTCGGTCGCGAATCGAGTTCCAGCGTGAGTAGCGGCTCTGGATCCGAATCGACCTCTCCTTCACAGACCGCCAGACTGAGCTTGATGCGCATGGCCAAGAACTCCAAGCGAGCAGGGACGACATTCTCTGCCGGCGCAGGTGGCCCTCTGAACGTACCACGATGTTAGCGGTTGCTCACCCCACCAAATCGATCGCTCTCGTCGTCGTCGGCGGCGGGCAACCGGCGAACCTGACACTCAAGGGCGCCGCGGCTGCCGGTGAACGTGAACCTGGACCGCTGCGCCGGCGTCGAGAGCCGCTACTGCCCGGCAGGTGTCTACGAATTCGTGGGCGGCAACGACGGCAGCCGGCGACTTCAGATCAAGCGCAGGTCTGGCCGCACTATGCAGAACGGATGGCACGCGCGGCGGCACGACTGGCCACACGCATCTCCGATCGGACGGCGCAGCAGTTCGGGTGAGACGGGGGCTGCGCGGCCAGCCGAACGCTTCGATCTCCACCCTCGCCTGGGTTTTCATTGAGGCGAAGCGTCTCCGACGCATCGACAATGGGTCGCATGACTGCGGAAACGCCCACCCAGCGGCTTGACCGACTGGTCCACGCCGCCGGCGCACAAATGCTGACGCGCAGCCTGTCGCCGGTCTCGCTCTCGCTGGCTTGGGCCGACTGGGCCTGGCACCTGATGCAGTCGCCCGGCCGGCAGATGGAGCTTGTGGCGCTGGCGGCGCGCCTCGGGTTGGACAGCGTGCGCGTCGCCGCGGGTGGTACGCCGGGCGACGAACATCTCGGCGCGGCCGACGACGACCCGCGCTTTCGCCACGATGCGTGGACGCAATGGCCCTTCGGCGCACTGCGCCACTCGTTCCGCAACCAAGAGGCCTTCTGGCGTGAAGCGGCGAGCACGCCCGGGATGAAGGCGCAGCATGCTGCCGAGACGCAGTTCTTCGCGCGGCAGTGGCTCGGCATGCTGACGCCGGCGAACTGGCTGCCGACGAACCCTGTTGTGCTCGCCGACGCGATTGAATCCGGCGGCACGCACCTGGTGCAGGGCGCAATGAACTGGCTACGCGACATCACCGGCCAGCCCGACCCGCAGGCGCTGGCGCAAGACTCGCGCTTCGTTGTCGGCCGCGACGTCGCGGTGACGCCCGGCAAGGTCGTCTACCGCAACCGCCTGGTCGAACTGATCCGCTACGCGCCGCAGACGAAGACCGTCTGCCCCGAGCCGGTGTTCATCGTGCCCTCGTGGATCATGAAGTACTACGTGCTTGACCTGTCGCCGCACAGCTCGCTCGTGCGCTACCTGGTCGGCGAGGGCCACACCGTCTACATGGTGTCTTGGCTGAACCCGGACGCGCGCGACCAGGACCTGTCGATGGACGACTATCTCGGCCTCGGCGTGTTCGATGCGCTGCGCGCCATCAGCCATTTCCACGGCGCAGACCAGGCGGTGCACGCGACCGGCTACTGTCTCGGAGGCACGCTGATGGCGATCGCCACTGCGGCGCTCGGCCGCCATGGCGGCAGCGCGTCGACCAAGGGCCTGCCGCCGCTTAGGTCGTTGACGCTGATCGCGGCGCAGACCGATTTCTCCGAGCCAGGCGAGCTCGGGCTGTTCATCGACGAAAGCCAGATCCGCCTTCTCGACGAGATCATGCGCGGCCAGGGCTACTTGACCGGCAAGCAGATGGCCGGCACCTTCCAGTTCCTGCATTCGCGCGAGCTGGTGTGGACGCGGCGGATGCGGGAATACCTGCTCGGCGAACGCGAAGAGCGCTCCGACCTGAGCGCCTGGAATGCCGACACGACCCGCATGCCGGCGCTCATGCATCACCAGTACTTGACGGGCCTGTACCTGCACAACGCGCTCGCCGGGGGGCGCTGGCGAGTGGATGGTCACGCGGTCTCGCTCGCCGACATCCGCGTGCCCGTCTTCCTCATCGGCACCGAGAACGACCACGTGTCACCGTGGCATTCAGTCTATCAGCTGCACCGGCTCTGCGACGCCGAAGTGACCTTCGTGCTCGTTGCGGGTGGCCACAATGCCGGCGTCATCTCCGAGCCGGGCCATCCGCGGCGCCACTACCGAATCGCGTTGCGGCGGGCGCGCGGGCCCTGGCTGCACGCTGAGCGGTGGCAGCAGCAAGCCGAGTTGCGCGACGGAAGTTGGTGGCCGGCATGGCAAACCTGGCTCGCCGCTCGGTCGGGCACGCCGGTGCGCGCGAGGCCGATTCCTGCCGACGCAGCGATCGCCGACGCGCCGGGCACCTTCGTTCTGAAGCGCTATGCCGACTGAGGCTCGTGCCAAGGCGGACGCCGGCGGCGTGGGCGCAATTGGACACTGCCTTGTTGCAACGTACGAGCGCCTGCCTCACTGCATGTGCTGCCCGCCGTTGATCGCGATGTTCGCTCCCGTCACGAAGGCCGCTTCCTCCGAAGCGAGATAGATCACCAGCGCGGCCACTTCCTCCGGCTTGCCCAGGCGTCCGAGCGGAATCTGCGGCAGGATCTTCGTGTTCAGCACTTCTTCGGGGACCGCAGTGACCATCTTGGTCCCGATATAGCCCGGCGAGATGGTGTTGACGGTGACATTCTTGCGTGCCACCTCCAGCGCAAGTGCCTTGGTGAAGCCATGCACCCCCGCCTTTGCCGCCGAATAGTTGGTCTGGCCGAATGCACCTTTGCTGCCATTGATGGAGCTGACATTGATGATGCGGCCCCAGCCGCGCTCGACCATGCCGTCGACGACCTGCTTGGTCACGTTAAACAGGCTGTCAAGGTTGGTGCGCAGAACGGCATCCCAGTTGACCTTGTCCATCTTCTTGAAGGTCGTGTCGCGGGTGATGCCGGCGTTGTTGACGAGCACGTCGACCGCGCCGATCTTTTCATGGACCTCGGCGACCGCTTGCGAGCACGAGTCGTAGTCGGCGACATCGCAGGCCACGGCGTACATGTCGTACCCGTTCTCTTTCATCGCTGCAGTCCATTCGCCATGCTTGGCATTGCCGGGCGAATAGGTCACGACTACCTTGTAGCCGGCATCGGCCATCCTGCAGGAAATCGCTTCCCCGATGCCACCCATGCCGCCCGTGATCAGAGCCACGCGTTGCTTGCCCATTTCAGTCTCCTTGTGAGTGGAACCAGTTCTAGGACAGCCGGCGCCCAAATGCTCTCAACAAGGATCCGCGCGCTGATGGCAATCGGTCAGTATGCCGCAGGCGGACGCTTCTCAGGCGAAATCGTCGGAGCGGCCAGACCGGCGGCCGATCCCAAGGCGGGGCTGGCGATGCCGCACCGAAGCCGACCACCGACCTGGGCGTTAACGGCATTCTCTTTTCAGAAAGCAACTTCTTCCTGGCGACACGAGGGGCGGAGGTGCTTGCGCCGCAGCGATTTCCTTGTCGATGTCCGATGTCTGACGGCCGCTGGGTCTGGGTCAAAGTGGTGCTGATGCGCACGAGCTTCTCGCCTTCGTTCTGTCGCGCTAACGCCCCTGAGACCGGTGAAGCCAGGCCGCCGCGCGCTACTCAAAATGCGAACGAATAGAACTTTGACGCTGCGGACGAGGCATGGCCCGCAGGGCGTTCGAGTTGCCCCTTCTTGATCATGTGCGCGATCTCGATGCCGGCAAGAAGGATGGGTGCACAACGGAAGGACTTGAAACCAAGCATCGGCCGCACCACGCTTGATGGCCCGATGGTCCTGCTCCACAATGTTGTCTAGGTATTTGCGCTGGCGCAGTTCGATGTCCGCGCCAGAGTCCTCATTGACGCTCAGGATGGCAGCAGCGCTGGCGCCACTCTGGTCGGCGTCTTTTTTCGGGCACACCATGCAAACCGATGGGCTCGCTCCAGAAACTCCGAACCCACGGCGGGAAGATTCGGGGGTGCAGAATGTCCCCATGCAAGACGCCTCTCCCCACCCCGCCCAGCCGCGGAACCAACTGCACGGCGTGACACTCGAGGCCATTGTTCTCGCCCTGCAAGCCCGCTTCGGATGGGGCGATCTCGCGGTGCGAATACCGGTGCGCTGCTTCTCGCACGACCCCAGCATCAAATCGAGCCTGAAATTTCTGCGCAAGACGCCCTGGGCACGGGAGAAGGTTGAAGGGCTTTATTTGTACATGCTTCGGGAAGAAAGGCGCAGGCAGCGGCTTCCTGATTGAGAACGAATTCAGTCGCCTTCGATAGGGCGGTTCAACCCGTGACCGGCCGAACGCACGAGGAGATGGACGTCGTGCGCCGCCGAATCAAGCTCAGCGGCCAAGAGCGGGGTGAGTGCATGAGTCTGGATGGCAAGCTGCCGGGCCTGGAAACCAACGCCGCCGGTGCGTCCGGAAGCACCAAAGCCCGCGCGGACGTCGAGTTGTACAAGGCGCGCAAGCGCTTCTTCGATCTCAAGTGCTAGGGAGGGCACGATGGCAAGAAGAAAGAGGTCGAGCCCATTGGAGGATTTCCTGGAACTGGTCGCCATGCTGCCCTGGTGGGCTGGAGTGGTCCTGGCTCTGATCTTCTACGTGCTTTTCCACCGCTGGGCGCAAGCGGTGCCGGTGACGGCCTTCCAGCCGGGCAGCGTCGCGACGACCGCCGTCCGGTCCGCCGGAGCCACGCTGGCTGGCTATGGGCAGTACATCGTGCCTGCCCTTTGCCTGATCGGTGCGGGCATGTCGGCTTGGCGCCGCCGGGCGCGTCGGATGCTCGTGGGCAACGTCGCGCACGCCAAGAGCGCAGATGCGCTGGACGGCATGTCCTGGCGCGAGTTCGAGGTGTTGGTCGGTGGGGCCTTCAGACTGCAAGGATTTCGCGTGCTGGAGACCGGCGGCGGTGGCGCCGACGGCGGTGTCGATTTGGTACTGACCAAGGGCAGCGATAAGTTTCTAATGCAGTGCAAGCAGTGGAAGGCCTACAAGGTCGGCGTGGAGGTGGTGCGCGAGCTGTATGGCGTCATGGCCGCGCGTGGCGCCACCGGCGGATTCGTGGTGACGTCGGGGACATTCAGCGGCGACGCGCAGGAGTTCGCGCAGGGCCGAAACGTCAAGCTCGTGGACGGTGCTCGGCTCTTTGGACTCATCCAGCAAGGCAGGAAGTCCCTATCCACGCCACGCGAACCTGCTCCAGCGAACAAGCCTCAGTCGGAATGGACACCCGCGCCACAGCCCTCGTGCCCGACTTGCGGCGCTGAGATGGTCAAGCGTACGGCGAGGAATGGAAAGCACACCGGGCAGACCTTCTGGGGGTGTTCAACGTACCCGAAGTGCCGCGCCGTGCGCGGCTCAGAGGTCGGCTAAACAAGGGGGGGATGTTCGAGAAGTTGAGGCAAGCAGTCAGCGAATTCCCGCTGAATCCTGGACATCGCACTTGCACATAGCTGGTCGCCCGTCAGAACGGCATGCGTCATGCCGGTCATCGTTGTCAGGCCGTTCGAATTGCGCAAGAGTTGCAGCGCAAGTACCGCGGGAAAGCCGTCAGCAGACCGGCTCGAGGCGTGGACACCGCCGTGAACGAATAAGTTCAGCGCAGGCCAGCTCACCTCCTTGAAGTGGGAAAGCACCTGATGCGCCGCAGCGGCTAGCACATTTCATTGACCTGGTTAGCCGATTTGGCTGACCTCAACGCTGACTGCCTGAGGCGATCCCGCTGTGTGTCAGCGGCGGAGAGTCGTCACGCTGGTAGTTCTACTGCATTGAGATGCCACCCTTCTGAATCACAGCTCGCCAGCGCTCAATCTCGCTTTCCGTCCACTGCCTGAATTCGTCCGGACCTGACGTCGCCACGGGTTCCATGCCGACGGCCGTGAGACGCTGGCGGACGCCCTCCTGCGCCATCACCCGTCCCAGCGCGGCCGCCACCTGTTCCACTCGCGCCCGCGGCGTGCCGGCCGGCGCGACCAGCCCGTGCCAATCACGCACGGTGGCCCCCGAGAGGCCGCTCTCAGCAAGTGTGGGCACGTCGGGATGGGCGGCCAAGCGCGCGGGCGCGGTGGTGGCGAGCGCGCGCACCTTGCCCGACGTCACCAGCGTCGCTGCCGCCGACGCGGTGGCGAACATCAGCTGCACATGGCCTCCCGCCAGCGCGGTCAGCCCCGCGACCGGACCATTGAAGGGGACATGCTGCATCCGCACACGGCCCTCCAGCGCAAACAGCTCGGCGGCGAGGTGGGCCGGCGTCCCATTGCCGCCGGATGCGTAGGCCAGCGTACCGGCTCGTGCCGTTGCTAACACGTCGGCGACAGAGTGCATGGGGCTGTCGGCGTGGACCACGAGCAAGTTGCTCACCGTGGTGAGCTGGCGCACCGCCGCAAGGTCGCGCGCTGGGTCGTATGGCAGCGTGCGCATCAGCGTCGGGGCCGCCGCCGACTGCAAGGCGAATGTGCCCAGCGTGTTGCCGTCGGGCCGGGCTCTTACCAAGTAGGCCAGGGCCACGGTACCCGCCCCGCCCGGGCGGTTCTCCACTACCACGGGCTGACCCAGCTCTGCGGCCAGCGGAGCGCTGAGGGTCCGCGCTACCAAGTCGCCGGGCGTGCCCGGTGGTCCGCCGACGACGAGCATGAGCGGGATCGACGCCGTCGGGTCGGCCGGGGACTGCCCGTGCGCACCCGCGACCGCTGCGAGGCCGAGCAGGACGGCGAAGCATGCCTTCATCAGCATTTTTCAATCTCCTTGTCAGCGGTACACGAGGATCGCGAGTGTGACCAGCAAGCACATGGCCGCGTTGCAGCCGTTGACCACGACGGGCTTGCTGAGGCGCTGCCCGTTCTCCTCGAACAGCCAAGCGGCCATGGTGGCGTTGGCGCCCAGCCAGGTAATCCAAGTGAACAGTGAATGCTGGCTGGATCCGCCTTGCAGGTGGATGGCCCAAAGCGTGGGTAGGTAGCCGAGGATGCGCGCGGACGAGAACAGGGCGAAAGCCCAGCCCGGCAGCGTCAGGTAGGGCCGCCGCGGCGGCGCGGCGGGCCGGGAATGTGGGGGCGAGGCGTTCATGGGGCTTTCCAGCGGTGTTCGGGGGTGTGCGCAGTACACCACCGGGCCGCGAGACGCGTAAGATGAAGCGCACTTCTGCGTGATAGCCCAAGGGAATCACCATGCATATGGCCCAGCTGCGTGCCTTCACCACCATCGTTGATGCGGGGAGCATCCGCGCCGGCGCCCGGCAGCTTGGCATGTCCCAGCCTGCAGTGACCAAGGGCCTGCAGGCGCTGGAGCAGGAACTCGACGCCGTGCTGGTGCAACGCAGCAGCAAGGGCATAGTGCTCACGCCGGCCGGCAAGGCCTTCCTGGCCCGGGCACGCGCCATCCAGGGCGAGATGCGCCAGGCGAAGGAGGAGCTGGCCGACTTGGCGGGCAGAAACGTCCAGACCGTTCGGGTCGGCGTTGCTTCCGTAATGGGCTCATGGCTGATCCCGCCCGCGCTGGCGCGCTTCCGTGCTGACTACCCGGACACGGTGGTGCGCGTGGTCGAGGGCACGCAGGAAACCTTGCTGCCGCTACTGCGCGAAGGGGCGCTGGACTTCGCGATCTGCCTGCGGCTGGAGCCGGAGTCCACGCGCGGCTTCAATGCCCGACCGCTGGCGCGATTCAGGCTCACCGTGGTGGGCAGGAAAGGGCATCCGCTGCGCCATGCGCGCACGCTAGAGGCCTTGAGCGGGGCGCAGTGGCTGATGATCCGGCCGCGCGGCTCCGGCGGCGTGCTGGAGGAGTCCTTCAAGGCAGCGGGCATGGCGCTGCCTGCGTCGGCCACCGAATGCGACTCGCACGGGATTCGGGTGGCGATGCTGGCCGGCAGCGACGTGCTGGGCCTGCTGGGCAAGCCGATGCTGTCCGAGCCCGCGGTTGCTGCGCTGCTGCAGGAGATCCCTCTGGACAAGCCCTTCCCGCTCCTCACCTGCAGCCTGTACACGCGGGCGGAATCGCGGCTCAACATCGCCGCGCGCGCTCTGACATCCGCGATCAGCTCGCAAAGTCGCTTAGTCTTGCGGGCGGCGGGATAGCGGTCGCTCCTGCGTGCGGACCCAGATACGAACCGCTCAGCGGGCTCCATTCATTCTTCACCAATTTTCGTGCGACAGATTTTTGATCGAGCTTGCCCGCTGCCGGTCCGACCTGTTCAATGCATCTTCGAACTCACGTCTTTCAAGGTAACGAACAATAGTTCTGGCGAGACTATGCCGGCGTGGCTGTCATGACTGGAACGTTTATCCAGAAGCGCCGCGTCTCGACGCTCACATGTCGTGCATCGAATGCTTTACCTCGCGCGAATACGGCCCAGAGGATTCGCGCATTCTTGTTGGCCAGCGCGGCCACCGCGCTTTGCCAGCCAGACCTCGGATACGCCCATTTCGGAGTGATCGGGTGACAAAGCCGTTTGTCAGGCGACCCGCGCGGCCTGCGCCCATCGCGCGCGCCCCGCCGCTGCGTCGCCATACGCAAGAGCTGCCCGCAGATCTTCAACGACTGCCAGCCCGACTTCGGTCAGCCCCGCCCCGCGTCGATCACGCGTGAAAAGCTTGGCGCCAATCTCTTGTTCCAAGCGATGAGCGTCTGTGTTGTGCCAGTTGCCCCAGCCCGAGTTCCTCCGCTGCACGGGTCAGGCTTTTCAGTCTGCCGCCGCGGGCAATGTCTTGTCCGGATCGCTGCGCGGGCTGCACAGGTAGGGTCTTCGGGCCGTTCTATCGCATTCTCGTCTCGCTGCTCGGCAGCATGGTTGCCGTTCTGTCGATCACCGGCGCATGGATCTGCGCCTCCACCTCGCTGGCCGACTTCGCCTCGCGCCGTCCACGCCTCCTCGTGCTGACCGGCGCCGGCTGCAGCACCGACTCGGACATTCCCGACTACCGCGACGTCAACGGCGATTGGGAAGCGGCCGGCGCCGGTCACCCTCCAAGCCTTCACCGGCGACGAGCTCACGCGACGCCGCTACTGGGCACGCAGCCTCGTCGGCTGGCCGACCATGGCGACAGCCCGGCCTGGGGCCTCGCACCGCGCGCTGGCCCGGCTCGAGGCCTCGGGCCGCGTGGGACTGCTGCTCACGCAAAACGGTCGACGGCCTGCACGACGCCGCCGGCAGCCGCCAGACCATCGACCTGCACGGGCGCATCGACACCGTGCGCTGCCTTGGCTGCGAGACGCGCACGCCGCGTGCCGAAATGCAGCAGTCGCTGCTTGCGCGCAACCCCGCGTGGGCCGCACTGGAAGCCCGCGCCGCGCCGGACGGCGATGCTGACGTCGATGACCAGGTGTCACCTTCGGTCTAGGGTTGTCCAACACCTGCCCTCAGGCCGTTGACGGGATCGGAGCTGTCGTCCTGCACGGACAGGTGTCGGACAACCCTAGACCAAAGCAGTCTTCCGAGTTTCTCCGAAGCGGTCGTTGACTTCGCCGAAGCGACTGCCCGGCGAGACTCTTTCGATGATTCCAATATTCTCGGGGTGCAATGGACGGTGCCTCAATTGCCTTTGCGCGTATCGGACTTCACGGCTGGCCTAGACCTTAAATCCGTGCGGAAGGTCAGAAGCTTGCGTTGGAAGGCAGCCACCGCGGCTGTAATGGTGCCTTCCATGTCGAGGGCGTCGAGACGCGCTTCATGAGATCGGAAGGTAGGCCATGAATGCCTTGTTACTCGTGCGGCGTGCAAAGTCGCGTCCCGCCATGACCCGCCCAACATGGAATAGCGCCTGGCCCAACACGGGGTGAAGCCCGATCTGTTCGCCCGATTCGGCAACCAGCCTATCTCGTCTGCTCGCTTCCGTGCCAGAGGTCGCAGGGGTTACCTTTTTGGCCGAGGTGCTGGAGCCAGCATTCTTCTCGGAGGGGTCATGACAACACAGCCGAAAGCCGCCAATGATTCGGTGCGCAAGCGCCGTGCCAATCGGCGCCGACCGAGATCGCCACAGTGACGGCGGGCAACAGCGGTCTGCAATACGACAGCGAAGACGTTATCTACGCCTATGTGTGGAAGACGCAAGAGGACTGGTCGGGCACCTGCCGGCAGCTCAATGTGCGCTTGACCGACGGAAGCAATCACACCGCGCTGTTTCAGTTCAGGTAGGTGGAACGCCATGGTCGTTGTGTGAAGGCAGTTCATGCCTATCAATTAGCTCTATGGCGCGGAGCGATGAGGCAGAAGCGGCCGGTGGGGGCGAGAAGGTCCGTTTGCCCGGAGACCCTCAGAGAACCTGATGATGAGTGAAACATACCTACTTTGTCGTGCACCTCGATCGCGCAACTACCGAAGGTGCTATCTACATCGATAGACGCGGACGGCCACCAGCGCAACTAAACTGATCGCAAGTCCTTGCATTCGATCTAGAGGACACATCGGATCGTTACCTGCTGCCATCTTTGCAGGCGCCGGCGTTTGCCTGCCGACAATCCTCGGCGGTGCCAAGCCGTGGCGCTTGCGGGAGTCGACCCATGCTCAGGCTGTTCCTCTCGCTCTTCATCCTGCTCGGCGTTTACGCCATCGGCTCGGCCCAGCCCAAGGCGACATCGCCTGCGACCGACCGGGGCGGTGCCAGGGACAGCGCCCTGCTGAAGCGCTACCAGGGCTCTTTCATCGTGGGGTACGAGCGCAAGAGCTTTGCCGAGTTCACGCTTCCCTTGTCGAAGCTCGAACTCGTCGGAGGAAGGCGGAATGCGGCAAACAACCGCCTGCACGAGCCCACGAACAAAAAGGTCTTGGAAGGCGGGTACACGCGGCTCGTTTACCTGATCCCGCCCAACCGCTCGCCGCTGGAGGTCTTGCGCAACTACCGCGACGAGATCCAAGCCAAGGGCGGACAGATTCTCTTTGAATGCACGGGAGCCGAATGCGGGGGCGATCCATCGCGTGGCATTTCCGGCGGCGGTGGGAACATGAGCTTGAGCATGTATTTGTACCCCAAGGCTCGGCTGACCGATGCCCATGGGTCGACCGGCTATTGCGCAGTGGCCGAGAAGATTGCCGATCAGCGTTATGTGGCCGCGGAGATACCCGATCGCGCCGCGCATGTCTCCGTCCTCGCCTACACGCTGGTTTCACCCGATCGCACTGACTCGTGTCATGGCCTCAACGAGCGCACCGTTGCGGTGGTCGACATCGTCGAAGCCAAAGAGCGAGAGCAGAGGATGGTCACAGTCCAGGCTGCTGAAATGGGCGCCGCCATCGAGGTCACGGGGCGAATCGCGCTCTACGGCATCTATTTCGATTTCAACAAGGCCGACGTCAAGCCTGAGTCCGACCCTACCCTGGAGCAGATTGCCAAGCTGATGAGCGACAACCCGGCGTTGAAGCTGCTCGTCGTGGGCCACACCGACAACGTGGGCGGATTCGCGTTCAACAAGGACTTGTCGCAACGGCGTGCGGCGGCAGTGGTCGCGGCGCTGGTGAAGAAAGGCGTACGAATTGACCGCCTGACACCTCATGGCGTAGCCTTTGCGAGCCCAGTGGCTTCCAACAAGTCCGAGGAGGGACGCGCAAAGAACCGGCGGGTTGAACTGGTGGAGATCTGAGTACGATGGAGAACGCATGGCGATCACCTCGGCAACTCGCGCACGCGCCTGCAAGCACCCTTCAACCATGTCTCAAACTCATGTGTGTTACAGGTGAGATCGGCGCCGAATGTCCGGTCCTGGTCCGCTGGCGGTCGGCCTACTCATCGCGGTCCTGCTTGCCGGTGCTGCCAAGGTGCAGTGTCGGACGCCCTGGTGGCAAAGGAGCCTGGCTTCATGTCAGCCACCTCCGCCACGCTCTCGTCTCGTTCTAACAGTTCCTTGAGGCCCACCACCATAGCATCGGCCTCGCCGACTTCGACGCCGGGCAAGAACTGCCAGTCACCGTCAGCATCTCGATGAGCTTCAAGTATCGGCCTCGTCCCTGCCATGATCTCGCGCACGGTAATGCATGCGGTATTCGAAGCGCTCTCAAAGCGACAGTTCTGCATCTTTTTTCTCAGGTGGACGGAATTCCTTGCGAGCTTGTGAGCGTCCGATCATGCCCTAACACAGATTTGTTCACCTTTGCATTGCATGTCGCTCATGCATGCTCCGCTTTCAGCAGCGGCACCTTGCACGAACGCAATCAGGAGGGCGGCGACGCAGTGCTCGTAGCTGGACATTTTGGCTCCTTCGAATCTGGGCAGGCATTTGCCAGAGCATTGGCCGATCGGAAGCGGGATATCGACAATGAGCTGCTACCGATGCATAGCATCACGCACATGAAGGTGGCGCTAATTAAGGTACGGCGCCAACCCTCTATAGGGTAAGAAGCGAAGGCGCAGGCCATGGCGAGAATCCCCAGGGCAAGAGATCCGCCTGCGAGTATTTCTCCTTCTTGGCGCAGCTGAAGAAAGCGCCCAATTAAGAATTCGCCTTTTTCGCGTATTTGGATGAGTTCGTCGATTAAAGTGTTCCGCTGGAGCCAGCCCAAGCGTACAAAGATGGCTTCGGCAGCCGCGTTGGTTAGTAGCCCTACAACATAAGCCAGTGATGCGATGGGCAACGCCACAACGATCGCCCAAGCCGTGGATCTAGAAACGACCTCTATTGCAAGAAAAAGATTGGTTGCGAAGACGCCCGCAAGCAACAGAAGACTGGTGAGGGCGAGGCCACCCACCGCAATCGCGCCGGAAAAGCCTTGGATGCCCTGCCAGGGTATTTGCATTGTGGAATACCTTACAAATCTGCCACATGGATGCCCTCCACATGCTGGTATCGGACGGGAGCTCTCCGTTGCATATGGGGCGTCTGAGATGTACCGGGCGTTTCGAAGAGCCACATGATTGCCAAGAGAGATCAACACTTAATGATTGCATCAAGCGACTCGGCGTTACTCCCAAACGCCCGGTAAGGGCGGCTTTTCTCCCGATTCCGAATGGCGGCTGCTGGCCCGACTGTAGCCGGACAGGCTGCCGGCGCAAAGGCCTCCATGCCGCCTATGGTGTTCGCAAGCTCAATCGGAGCAATCGAATGAAGGGGACTTCCCCGTCCCGAGCTTGCCGCTGCTTGATGCGGGGTGATCGTACTTTCAGTGCGCAATGACACGGTGATGGCGGGGAAATCCTTTGAAAAACAATAACTTTCAGAACCCGGCCGTGCGCAGAAAGTCCGCACTCGCAAGTCCTTGTCATATAGTGACTTTTCGACCCAAAGCGCACCGATCTACAAGATTGGCACGACTACCCAGAGCGGGGCTTCAGCCGAGGTGCTCGGACAGCCGCAGGGCCAGCGCAGTCAGCGTGCGCACCGGGTTGGCCGCGGTGCTTGGCGGCAAAACGGACATATCGCAGACGTAGAGCCTGTGCGTGCCCACGACGATCAGGTTCTCGTCGACCTGCGCATCTACATGGGTCACCTGCGGCAGAAGCTGGAAGCCGATCGGGCGCAGCCGCGGCACTTGCTGACAGAAATCGCTGTGGGCTATCGTCTCACGCCGTGATTGTGTTCGCCATTGGGCGGCCCCACGCCGCCTCTAAGGAAGCGCTGAAGTTTCTGGCGGACATGGAGCGCGTCGTGCCGTGGGCGCGCTTGATTGCCGTGGTCGGGGTGATCGTACTTTGGTGTGGAATGACACGGTGATGGCGGAAAACTTCTTTGAAATCAATTACTTTCAGAACCCGGCCGTGCGCAGAAAGTCCGCACTCGCACGTCCTTGTCGCACGACGACTGATGGCCCAAGGCGCACCGATCTACAGGATCAGTACGACTACCCCTGGTTCCATTACGCCGGAAGGTGACAGCCGAGGCCGTATACAAGGACTTCGAGGCCGTGTCGGTAGCGGTCAAGCTCGCCCAGCGCTTGCTCGTCCCGTCAGGCTCAACAGGCGTGTGTGCCTAGGTGCTGGCAAGCGGATTGACGAGTGGTCTGTCCACTGCCGCAACGCTTTTATGCTCGGGCCGTCGCCAGATTGGTGCTGAGCTCGAAGACGAGACACTTCTCTGTGTTCGCTCGCAGCACCGGCGCGCTATCGGTCACGATCGTCTCCAGGATGCGATGACGCTCGGCGTCATTCATCGACTTGCCGGCGGCGCTCATCCCGACGAGAGCCATTGAGTTCATCCGCACGAACGACGCGCCGTCATCGAAGCGCATGGTGCACGACAGCTTGCGTGACCGTACATCCCGAAATCCTGCGTCGCGCAGCAGCGCTTCGAGAGCGCTCACATCGCCATAGCCGTAGCGCTGATCAGTGATCGGACCCAGATTGGCCTCCGCAACGCGGCGGAGCTCGCGAAAGAACGGAATCTCTTCGTCGGAGCGCCAGACCGATACCGCCAGCTTGCCGCCCCGCACCAGCGCGCGCCGCATCTGAGCCACCGCTGCAGCTTTGTTCGGAAAGAACTGCAGGCCCTGCTGGCAAATCACTACATCGAACTGCTCCCCATCACGCAGTGGAAGGGCGTCCGCGCTGCCTTGGCGCCAATCGATGCTTGGTGCGGCGGAGCGCGCCACCTCCAGCATGGCAGGGCTGATATCGATGCCGACGATGTATGCAGCGTCGCCTAGCCGCTGCTGCGCCAAGCGCGCCACGATACCGGTGCCGCACGCGATGTCGAGCACTCGGTCGCTAGCGGACACGCCCAGTTCTGCCACGGTGAGTTCAGCCCATGGTCGGAACAGCGGGCCGACGAGCCACCGCTCGTACATCTGCGGGAAAATTGCCTTCTCCATGGCATAGGTGGGAAGGATCATCGTGGCCTCCACCGTGTCGATCCGATCCATGTCCTTGAAGATTACTGCGCACCGCAGAGATGTCAATGCGCCGGCCAAGATGGATTCTTTCGTTGGTGCCGGGCAGGCGCTCGCAACCTCGGATCTAGCCGCTATCCCATCCCACCGTGATCGGAGCCGCAGGCTCCGGCAAGGCTTCGATCTCCGCTGGCCTCCGCTCTCGCAGAAAAGGTTCCGGCCCGAGCTGCGGCTCGAGTCCGTCCGCGGTGGCATGAATGTGCCGGCGGGTGGTCTTGATGCGATCCTTGTTCGATCGGCAGCATCTCCTGCAGCAGCGCTCTGACTGATGCGAAGGCGGCTTGTGCCGCCCGCTTGAACTCAAGGTACGTTTGCACCGTCAGTCCACTGTGGCGTGCGCACTGTGAAGAATTCGCAGGATGTGAACGCAATCCTTTTCGACCCGATGGGCACTATGTACGGCGTGCGGCGAAGGACCCGTTCGCGTGTCCCTTGAACGCGCCCTGGACGCCCATCCTCTGGACATCACTTGCTTGGCGATGCGCTCGACCACGGCAAGCGCTGCGCGCGGATCATCCTGTTCGATGAAGTCGAGAATCCGCGCTCGGTCATCCATCGCCAGTGGCATGGGCAATTCGGACGACGGAACGTCATCGACCTCTCCCGTGTTCTCTAGGATGCTCGCCTCAACGGTCAGTACCAGGCCATCGAACGTCAAGGTAAGAAGCGCCCGCCCGCTCGACAATGAACGCATCGTGCTGCAGAGCGCCAGCGTGGTCGGATTGACCCCGAGGTCCCCAGTGCCGGCCGATTGCGGTGCCCGAGTGGGAGTAGGCGTCGAGGATGTCAGCCTGCGGGGCTTGCGTCGGCACGGGCGATCGGCGTGATCTGGGCGAACATGCTGCGTGAGTTCCAGGTCGGAAAAGCTCTGACGAGCGGCATGGGACCGTGGAGTCGGATTCGGCCCTCGCGGGTGGCTTGGGCCCAGGTGAGCTGGCCGGCATGCCATTTGACAAAGGCTTCGGCTTCCGCTGTGATATAGAGGTCTTCGTCACGGCCTGGGCACGTCTTGCAGATCTCGGTGTCTTTGAGCTCGATGAGGAGCCAATAGCGCTCAGGGCGCGGACGACCGGTGAAGTCGAAGCGGATGACGATGCGTCGATCCGGGAGCCGGTCCCGGCGCAGCGCCCGACACATCGACCACAGGGCCACATACGGGTCGAGGTGCTCGGGGGCGATATCGAGCCAGCGCGCTCCCCACTCGCCGAGCGACTGGCAAACCGCGAAGAGCTCGTCGCCCGCGGACGTGAGCTTGTAGCGGTGCCCGCGCCCGTGGGGCTTGGGTGCCGATTCGACGATGCCGCGGCGTTCAAGCTGCCCGAGTCGCTCTGTGAGCAGGGTACGTGGCAAACCGGGCGCGCCCTGCAGGATCTCACTGAAGCTTCCGCAACCAAGGTGGAGGTTCCGGATGATCAGCGGCGTCCATCGCTCGGCAAAGATCTCGGCGCCACGGGCGATGGGACAGTATTGGCCGTACGTCCTCATGACCAAAGTGTCGCGCGCCCGCCTTAGGTTGTGAAGTCCAGATTCTTGACTTTACGGCCGCGGCCCCCAGTGGTCCGATGGAGTCCTCGAAAGTGGAGGACACCATGACGACACCCACGACCGCGGAACTATGCCACAGGAGCAAGCAGCCAATCCTTGTCGAGATCGACGGGTTTCGAGGCCGGCTGATCAGTGCTGACCACACCGAATACGACAGCGCGCGTGCGGTGTGGAACGGCGCCATCGATCGGCGCCCGCGTCTGATTGCCCGATGCATCGGGACCGCAGACGTGGTCGCGGCCGTGCGTTTCGCCCGCGACCACGATCTGGAGATCGCCATACGGGGCGGAGGCCATAACGTGGCGGGCACCGCCGTTTGCGATGACGGCATTGTCATCGACCTCTCCGCCATGCGGGCCGTGCGGGTCGATCCGGCCCACCGCTGGGCCTGGGTGCAGGGCGGTGCGCTGTGGGGCGACGTCGACCGCGAGACTCAAATGCACGGTCTGGCTACTACAGGGGGAATCGTGAGCCACACCGGCGTCGCCGGGCTCGCCCTTGGGGGTGGCGTCGGATGGCTGATGCGCAAGTACGGATTGACGGCGGACAGCCTTCTGGCCGCCGACGTCGTCACCGCCGATGGCGTGCTGCTGCACGCGTCCGAGGACGAGCACCCCGACCTGTTCTGGGCGTTGCGCGGGGGCGGCGGCAATTTCGGCGTAGTCGTATCGTTCGAATTCCGCCTCCAGGGCGTCGGCCCCACCGTCCTGGCCGGGCCCATCCTGTGGGATGCGAGCGATGCCAGGGAGGTCCTGCGCTTCTACCGCGACTTTGTTCGCGATGCTCCCGACGAGCTCGGTACGGTGGTGAGGTTCGGCACCGCTCCACCGCTACCGGCCATCCCCGCGGATCTACACTGGCGGCCGGTGATGATGGTCGGGAGCTGCTACGCAGGGCCGATCAAGGACGGGGAGCGGGTGCTCGGGGCGCTGCGCGTGTGCGGTTCTCCTCTGCTCGACCTTGTCGGCCCTACACCCTACGTAGCATTCCAGGGCGCGCTCGACTCGATCGTCGTCCATGGCTGGAACTACTATTGGAAGTCAACTCACCTTCCCGCACTCGGCGACGAGCTCGTTGACGTGATCGTCCAGCACGCGTTCGCCTGCGCGTCGCCACGATCGTACGTGGCAATGTTCCATCTGGGAGGCGCGGTGAGCCGGGTGCCCGAGGGCGGCACAGCATTCGGGAACCGGCAGGCTGCGCACGCGATCACACTTGATGCGGTGTGGCGACCCGGCGAGAACTTCGCCGCGCCGGACTCCGTTTGGGTGAGGGAGTTCTTCGCCTCGCTCGGCCCGTTCCGACAAGGCGTCTACGTCAACTTCCTCGGCGGCGATGAAGACCCCGGCCGGGTGCGCGAGGCGTACGGCGCCCGCGTCTACGACCAGCTGATGGACGTGAAGACGAAGTACGACCCCGACAACGTCTTCCACCATAACCAGAACATCCGCCCACGCTTGAGTCATGCCTGAGTATTTGCAATCGCGCGAAATCCGCCGCCGGGTCTGTCATATGTTGACATGGATGCGCGCGGCATGCCGACCATTGTTCCTCGGCGAACAAGGACGCCACGGTCTACCCCATCAATGGCAAGCGGCGTGATAGAGGCATCCGCCGGATGGGATGCCCACGCGCAAAGTCGCGCCCCGGGGATCCATCGAGGAACCGTTGCGACGTGGGCACCCTGCAGGCTGTCATTACCCACCGCTACGACGTACTGGCCACGTTCGCCAGGTCCTTGCGCCCGGCTGCCGTGGAAGAGCTCCTCAGGTTGCGGGGCACCGCGATCACGGGCTTGACGAAATCCAGGGCATTGGACCCGGTCAGGTACTTGCTGCAAAGGGATGCGAGGGAATTGCCGGAGAAGGAAAGCTCCGTCTTGCAGCAGGCTTTGCACTCCAGCACGGTACTGAGCACCATCTACGCGATACGACAGGATCTCACCGCCCTGTGGAGCCGATCTGCCGCCTCCAAGGAGCAGCTGGTGAAACAGCTGAAAGACTGGTGCGGGCGCGCTGAGGAAAGCGGCATTGGTGCACTGCGTGTGTTTTCTCGAACGCAGCGCTGTTACGACTCACTGGCAGGAGAGATGAATGACCCTGGGAACAATTCTGCTGATCATCGTGATCCTGCTGCTCATCGGCACGATTCCAAGCTGGCCCCACAGTCGGGGATGGGGCTATGGTCCGAGTGGGGGCATCGGGCTGGTGCTGCTGGTCGTGGTCGTCCTGTTGCTGCTGGGCAAGATATAGCCGCGGCTGATCGGCAAGTGGCTGATGGCCGGCGTCATGGAAGACGGGAAGATGCAGGAGGTGCGTGAGGGGTGGCGAGCGCGCAGGCGCTGAGCGGGTGCGCCGAAGTCTCAAGCGTCAAGGGCTGCGTCCGGTGTGCCGACGGGCGCGGGTGACAACTACCGACTCAAGGCACCGCCTGCCGGTGTCACCTAGTTGGCCGCCATACATGCCTATGCCGAGCCCCACGACATGCGCACGCCAAGGCCACGATTGATCTTTCCGCACGACCAGGGGCCGAGAAGCGTTTGCGACCCAGGCCAAGAATTCCCTTCGGAATTGCCAATCAAGGCGCATCATGGGCCCATGAACATCCATCTTGGTTTTGAGATCGCCTACAAGTTTCCCCAGCCGACGCCGATGATCCTGACCCTCAGCATTCATTACTCGCGCGCCTCGGACCTTCTGCACCCGGACCATCTGCTCACGAAGCCGGCCGTACCCACCACCGCGTACCGCGATCTGTTCGGGAACTGGTGCACACGCCTGGTCGCCCCCAGGGGCCGCTTTGTGTTGGGCACGGATACTGTGGTCCACGACAGCGGCGCGACGGACCTCGTCGTGCCCTCGGCGCCGCAGACGCCGGTGGAGTCCCTGCCCGAGTCCACCCTGCTCTACCTGCTAGGCAGCCGCTACTGCGAAACTGACCTG
This sequence comes from Variovorax sp. Soil_C_17, assembly GCF_057657265.1. NCBI lineage: Bacteria > Pseudomonadati > Pseudomonadota > Betaproteobacteria > Burkholderiales > Comamonadaceae > Variovorax > Variovorax sp. Soil_C_17. The sequence continues at coordinate 51,647 of NZ_JBDGIT010000009.1, read as the reverse complement.
CTGTCCGATTTTGCTTGGCAACGCTTCGGGAGCGGCCCGACAGGCTGGGGCCGCGTGCAGGCGGTCTGCGATTTCGTGCACCAGCACATCGAGTTCGGCTACCAGCACGCGCGGCGCACCCGTTCGGCTTTTGAGGCCTTCAAGGAAAAGCAAGGCGTGTGCCGCGACTATGCGCATTTGGCGGTCACCCTCTGTCGCTGCCTGAACATTCCCGCGCGCTATTGCACCGGCTATCTCGGCGATGTCGGGACCCCGCCGCCGTACGGCACGATGGACTTTGCGGGCTGGTTTGAGGCTTTTCTGGGCGACCGCTGGTACACCTTCGATGCACGCAACAACGTGCCCCGCATTGGCCGCGTGCTGATTGCGCAGGGGCGCGACGCGAGCGATGTGGCGTTGTCCAGCACCTTCGGCCCCAACGAGCTGGACGGATTCAAGGTCTGGTGCGACGAGGTTCAGTGATTCCCATTGCCTTATGAAGCGTCCCTGCAGCAGCAAGAACGCCACACCGGTGCGTCCGCCGTAGTCGTAGGCAGGCAGGAACTGTCGAGGAGTCATTGTTCGAACGGGCGCGCGATGCCCCGCGCAGGTGCACCTCCATCGACCTGCCGCGCGGCGGCGGCGTCCTGCTGCTCGATGGCCCGCTCCACGGCCGGGTGTCCTTGGCACACGCCCGTTCGTCGCTGGCATTGCGGCCGTCCCGCAGGCTGCGTGAAAGCCGGATGCTGAAGCGGGTCTGCGGAGACAGAGCTGTCATCATCATGCTGAAGAAGCGGTCGACGCAAGCTTGGGCCACTGCGTCGTCAAGGCGATGTCTTCTTCCACTGCATCGCTTCCGTCCGCGAGGGGCCTGCTCGAAGCGCTCGCGGCCACAGGCGGATATGGTCCATCTGATGGGTGGTGCGCGTCAGCGCCGCGCGGGCGGCGGCCTCGCCGTCCATGAAGGAGAGCATCACATTCCTGGGGGTGTGCAGTGCGGCTTGCTTGCTCCCTGCCTATGCTGCGAGCGGCGCATGATCCTGAGCGCCGAAGCCCGGATACCACTTCTCGAAGGACGCGTGTAACTTGTCATTCAGCATCTGCGTGCGGTCCTGCAAGAGCAGATGGGCTCCGCGTGGCGTCCAGCGCATCTGCTGCTTCTTCAAGAACCGTTTGGCGATCACCTGGTTGGCCGCGGATTCGACGAAGCCGGTGGAGATCCGTTCCCCGCACCGGTAGCGCTCCCCGGGATTGGGCATCCCTCGCAGCGTAGCGTGGGAGGAAGGATCTGCACTGCGCACCCCCAACGCGGCCGCCCTCACCCAATTTGAGGCCGGGACGGCCAGAGGTGCCACCCACGACCCATCCACGACGGTGCCGAACGATTGCACAACCGCACGCCACTATGCGGCAACACGCCTGCCTTGTGGCCGGTGTCAGCGACGGGAATACCATCACATGCGTGCTGCGGCGCTGAAAGACTTCGAGCAAGTCAAGATGCTCTACGCCGATCGTGGATTCACCTTATCCAAAGCCCATCAAGAGATCCGGCGGCGAGAGGCGAGAGGCGAGAAGCAGGCAGACGAGAGTTCGGGTCGCCGAAGGCATGGAAATCGGATCAACACCAGGTCAAGACCAAGTCCAGTTCACGCTTGGTGCGCCTCACGCAACACTGCTCCCACGACGTCAGGTATCACCATGTTTACAGAAAGCGGTCGAATGTTCCCGACGCGATACCAAAATAGTCTACACATTCTGAAATTCGGGGATCACACTGCTGTCCACCAGCCAACACCAACACCAACACCGAAGGGATTTTCCATGAGAGTCTTATCTTTGGGACGGCCCGTGCGGACGACTGCTCTTGCATTTGCTTTCGTATTTAGCCTAGTAGGCTCCGCTTACGCCGACTTCACAGTCGATCTTCCGAAAGGAAACGCATGCCCTAGCTTTGACCTGAGGGTGCAGAGCATAGGTGAAGGCACGGCCAAAGACTTTCTCGACAAGGAAGGTAATTTGGTGAAGTCGATAACTGCTGGCCGAGGCGCACAATTGACATTTACCAATCTGGCTACCTCGGTCAGTCTCACCCTAAAGTCGAACGGGTCAGTAAGCAAGGTAACGCGCAACGCCGATGGTACTTCTACTTGGGTCATCACAGGGCATAACGTCCTCATTCTGTTTCCTACGGACGTGCCGCCCGGCCCCACGACCACGCTTTATGTGGGCCGGGTGGTATTTACGGTTGACAACTCGACCGGAGTCTTCACATTGCTAGGGACGAGCGGGAAGTCAGTGGACATTTGCGCCATGTTGGCATAGATGTTTTGGGCAAGGGGATCCGGCTACCGATCGCCCTCGCCCTCCGCACTCAGTCCAAGCCGATCTGGCGCAGGCAGTCGATCAGGTGCTCGCGACCTTGCAGAAAACGAGGATCGTCTCCCTGGACCATGTTGGTAACGCGTGCGGTGTCAAGACCAGGTGGTCGGGTCAGCGGCATGGCCAGGATCGCGCGACCCTCTGCCAAGCGGCCGGCGGCCACCAGGGCGGCAGCCAGCACCAGGGGTGGCATCGGAAGGTGCGGGTTGGCCGCTCGGCCCAGACGCGCTGCACTCGCCGCTTCTTCGTAGCGCGCCGACATGAAATGCGCCGTGGCCACGAGGCCATGCCAAACCCCGGCGCGGAAGTCACCCAGGCTCAGCCGCGCCGCCTGCTGGGCTGCCGCGATGCACTCGTCGAACCGACCCAGGCCCAAAAGCGCCTCACTCCTCATGTAGTGCGCTGTCGGGTTGCCCGCGTTGCGCTCGACCAGCATGTCGGCCAGAAGCAGCGCTGCTGCCCACTCGCCGCGCAGCTGGGCGGCCTTGGACCGCGCCAGCAAGGTCAGCGTGTCCTCCGGGTATTGTTGTTCGAGCCGCTCGGCGGCCTCGAGCGACCGTCTCCGGCATACGTCGGGATCAACGGCCCATTCGAAGTCCACATGGCAGGCATTGATGAGACACACCCCGCCCCAGCCGCGAAGCGAGTGCGGATCCTGTAACACGGCCTGTTCGAACCATTGCAGCGCCTCCCCGAGATTCTCCTGACTGATGCCGCGGTACACCGTCCCCCAGCCGAGCATCGCCAAGTCTTCGGCGGACCTGGATTGGCGCCGGGCCGCACGCTCTCCGGCCGATCGGTGCATTTGCACAAGGATTGCCCGGGCGGCCTGAGCGACGAAGTCGTTGATCGCCGCCTGCGACGGCCGCTTGCGATCGAGCGCAATCTGGCCTGCCCAGTGCTGCTGGCCGCCGTCTGCGTCGATCATCACCATCAGTAGCTCCGTTTGGCCAGCATGCACTCGAAGGTTGCTGCACACGACATGCCGCACCGCCAGTGCCCTGCCGATGTCACGCGGATCAACGTGGTGCTCGCGGTAGCTCGTCAATGCTTCGTGGGCGATCACGCGCCCGCCCGTCAATCCCGATCCGACGGCCAGCGTCAGGTCGGCCACTAAACGGTCGGCCCACCGCCGGGCAACGGCAGACCCTTGGGCCTCTGCTGCCGGCAAGAGGGCGATGGACAGCGCTGGCGGTTCAGAGCTTGGAACGTCGCTGTCTTCGGCCTGACTGTCCCATTCGTCGGGTACAAGCATGTAGCCCTGCCGCTTGACGGTTCGCAGCCACCGCTGCTCCTTGTCTCCCAGCGCCTTGCGGATGTCGGCAACGGCCTGCACGAGCGAATCGTCGCCGACGATCACTGTGGGCCAGACACGCTGCATGAGGCTCGGCTTGTCAACCACATGGCCCGCCCGCTCACCCAACACGAGTAGGACCTTCAGCGCTTGGTGGCGCAATGGGACGAGGTTGCCAGCGTGGGAGCGCAGTTCGCTCGCATGCAGATCAAGCACGTGCAGGCCCAGCGGCAACCGGTATCTGGGGCAATCAACGGCGACATCTCGGTCCATCGAGACCTCCGCGACGACAACGGCATCGTACGTCTTTCGTGGCAGTTTCGGGTTGCCATCAGGACGCGGCACGCGATCGGCGCGAGCATGGTGCGAGACCCGTGCAAAGGAGGCGATGATGCGCACGACGTTGCTTGCAGTGTTGATCGCGATCGCCACGATCACCGCAGGGGCACAGACACTCGACGAAGACGATCGCCCGGACCCCGACGTTGCCCAAGCCGGGCTGGCGTGGCTGATCGGCGACCACGGCAAGGCGCTGCGGCATTTTCAGGCTGCCGCCGCGCGCGGTAATGCCCATGGACAGTACAACCTCGCCATGATGCTGCTGCTGGGTGAAGGCACGGCAGCGCAGCCGCGGCAGGCAGTCGCGTGGCTGCGCAAGGCGGCCCGGAACGGGCTCGCACGCGCCCAGTACGAATTCGCTGAACTGCTCTTCGAGGGTCGACACGTGCCGCGGTCCCTGTCTCAGGCTGCCTGGTGGCACGGCAAGGCTGCGCGGCAAGGCTGGTTGGAGTCCCAGCTCAAGCTCGCCGACATGCACATGCGGGGCAGTGGCGTACGCCGCGACCGGCGTGAGGCGCTGCGATGGTACGTCTTGGCCGCCGCCCGAGGGAATGCATACGCCCGGGACAAGGCACTTGAACTTGGGCGACGGTTCGACGATATCTAGCCACCGTCTGAGAAGCAATCGAGTTCAAGTCGAGTTCCAATTGTTCGTATCGACAGTCCCGCTATGTGGTAGATCGTCGAGTGTCGCGCTATGGCCGGAGGCGGCGTTGCTTCGACTACAACATCGACGAAAACCTTGGCTTCGTGATGCTCTCCCACGCGACCTGCTACAAGTTCGGCTGAGGGGCCTGACTCGCCTGCCACCGTCGATAATCGGCTTCGTTTGGCGGCGAGAAGCCCCAGTGCGTCCGGAACGCGAGGGCATGCGCGTCCCTATCGCACGCAGGGGTTCGGGCTGCACCGGTCGGACCTGCAAGCGGGGTGCCAGCGCAAGTCAGCAACAGCGTCCAGCGTGGGACGCACCATGATGAAGAATCGGCGCTCCGGTCTCCAGGAGCAGGTGCGCTCGGAAACCGGCATCGGCGCCGCGGCTGCGTCCGGGCACCAACTTCCAGAGTGGCGGTCAGGCACGCTCGCGCAGCCAGCGCTGCTGCCGCCAGGCCGGCGCACTGGTGGCAAAAAGCACGCTGCCGGGCCGCAGCAGCGCCAAGTGCAGCGCAGCCGCCACGCGCTGCCGCTGGAAGCCTTCGCGCAGGACCTTCACGCAATGGTCAGGGGTCACCGGTTGCCCGAGGAAGTAGCGGCTGCCGCTTGCGAACCGTGCGCCGTGCCGATCCCACCAAGAGCGGATTTTTTTGACATCCGGCCATGGCAGCGCGATGTCTTCGGGCGGTTCGACATTCTCGTCGTCCGGGTCTTCCGTGGGGCCGTCCTCGAAGCCGTCGGGCGGTGGAACTTCCATCTGTTCGCGATCGAAGTCTGCGCCTGTGATGCAGACGAAGGCCTCGGCAGCGATGCGTGCGACGGCCGGGTTCGCCATCTGGTCGATGAGCCAGGGTGCGTAGCGCGCGTCGCCGACGAAGCCCGATCCGATGATGCGCAGGCGCTGCGCGCCGGGCAGCGTGCTGAGTTCGGTGAGCAGCGCATGGCCGGCGGCGCCCTCCATCGCCTGCAGCGCGAGTTGAAGCGCGCCCATCTGGCGCGGACCGGGCCTGGAGGCGACGGCTGCCAATGCCTCGATGGCCTGCAGTCGGTCACCCAGGAGCACCGCGGACCAGGCGCCCCAGAAGCGCGGTTCGGGCCGGGATTCGCCCATGGCTTCCCGCAGTGGTTGTATGAGATCGGTGCGCCCGAGTTCGCCGGCGGCGCGAAGCGCACGCGTTCGCACGCTGACGGCGCCCCTGTCGAGCACTTCGCCGAGCGCCTCGCCGGGGTCCCTGCGGTGCAGCGCACAGGCTGCGACGCCGAGCTTCTGCCTCAGCGGCAAGCCGTCCTGGAGCAGCGACTTGACCCGGCCGCCGAGGAACTGGGGCGACACCCAGCCGAGCGCTGAAATGAGGCCGGGCACGACGTCCGACGTGGCGTCCCCACGGTCGATCAATGCATCGAGGCTGGTGTCCGCCTTCTCCGCAGCCAGTACCGCGGCCGCGAAGAAGTCCTCGGGCCCCTCGTTGTCGAGGGCGGCCTGTGCCATCTCCCAGCCTGCATCGCCGGCCGTGCGCAGGCCGTCGACGTGCGCGGCGAGCCGCTCGTCCAGGTCCGCAAACTGCCGCCGGTCGTAGTTGGGCGCATGGACGGCGCTTGCCCGCTGGAGCCAGAGGAACGAGGCTTCGTCCGCGTGCTCCGCGAGCACGTTCGAGAGCGTCGCGTTCACCATATCTCCACCATCGACAGCTTCGCGCCCAGTTCGTCGTCCGTGCGCGCCAGCATGTTGACGAAGCCGTCGAACGCGGCATCCGCGGCCACGCAGCCATAGACGGTCGCCTCAAACTGGTACGGGGAGAGCCAGTAGATCTCGACCTCATCCACATCCGGCCTATCGTCGGGATCGCTCTCCGGTTCGAAGTACGCGCCCCTGCCAACCAGGTCCTTCCAGAACAGAACACGCGACGTCAGCAGTTCGATCTCCGCCTCCGAGGGCGGGGCCGCAAACTCCAGCCGAAGGGTGACGGGTTCGAGGGACTTGCCCGGCAAGGAGATGCCGAGCTCGAACGGCGCCTGCGCCGTCCCTGCCGGATAGGGCAGTTCATCCACCATGGCCAGGCCGGCTCGTCCGTCGCGTCCGCTCGTCATCAGCACCGGCATCGGCGCCTCGCGCTCGCCGAGAGCCATGCGAACCAGGTTCGCAAGCAAGCGCGCAGCGCCGGCATCGACGTCGTGGCAGGCGATGTCGGTACCCGATCCGTCAGGTGCGGAAGATTCAACCACGACAGCCCCGGATCGCCGGGGCTCGAAACGGTGGCCTGCACAGATGCCGGCGTTGACCGCGAAGACGAACCATTCGACGCACTCGTCGATCCGGCGTTCATCGCCAGCGGCGACCCGACCGGGCAACATCTCGACCCTGAGCGAAAACGGGTTCGCCTCCAGTTCGGGAACCGCGCGCATGCGCACGCGGCTGTGGGCACGCTCAGTCATCGAATCTCGAGAGCCAGGCCTCGGTGGCGGCGTCGTCGTCCAGGAACAATGGCGCATGCACCTGCAGGCGGAAAGGCGCGAGCAGGTGGCCCACTGCGCGATAGGCGGGCAGCCGTTCCTTCTGTCGCTTGTCGCCGATCGATGGCACGGGGCCGGCCTGGATCAGGTAGCGTCCTTGCATGTTGATCACCTCGCAATCGCCGGGCAAGGCCTGCCGCAGTTCCTCCGGCGGCCCGATGTGTTCCGCCAGCGCCGTGCCCAGCAAGGTGATCCAGTTGATGCACTTGAAGGCCGGTTCGTCGTAGTCCTGCATGTTGACCAGGGTTGTGTTGATCTCGGGGATATCGATGCCCAGGTAACGGGCGGCGACGCCCCGCAGGTGTTCCTCGGCCTGCAGTGCGTTCTCGCCGCGAGAGTCCCAGTTGAGCGCGAAGCCGGCATGGCCGGATTCGAAATCGAGGCGGCCGGTGATCTCCGCCACCAGCTTGGCGAATGCCGCAGGCGAGCGCTCGAGCAGCGAGGCCGGCAGCACGAGACGCATCACGCCCATCGCGGGCGGCTGCTCCTGGTCGTAGAACAGCACGAAGGCGCGGTCCGAGGCATCCCTTTGCGTCTCGCCGCCCTGCAGCACCAAGGCCTGGATGCCGCGCCGGGCCTTCGGGTTCCGCAGCCAGAAGGGCAGCATGTCGAAGACCTTGCCGTGGATGGCCTCGACATCGCCCATCGTCTCGGTCTCGTACCAGCACACACTGTCGCCGATCAGTTTCAGCGCGCGCTCGTAGAAGGCCAGGATGCCCTCGGCCCTGTCCAGCATCGAACCGCGCCAGTACACGGTGATGTCGGCGCACAGGGTGACGAGCCGGACTCCGTCGACGGTGAGTTCGGGCGTGGTCTTGGCAGGCATGTGGACACTCCTTGGTTAGGCCTTAACAGGCCCTAGCAGCTGCATGTTTCGGCGCTGATCTCCACCGGTTTGCGACCGCCGGCCAGGCGCTTCTGACGGTGGTGCTGGCTCAGGCTGCGCCGGCCGGTCGCCGGGTTGATCTTGCCCTTGCGAAACCGATCCCTGGGAAACTTGAAATCGAAGCAGCGCATCTTCGATCCGTTGGCGGCGGTGCGCAGCACATCCGGGGGCGTTCTCCGGATGTGCCGATTCTGGAAGGTGATGCCCCATTTCTTCCATTTGCTCGCGCCGCTGTCCTTGAGCCGCTTCTCCAGCCGGTCGGACAAGCGGGTTCCCTTCTTGACCTTCGAGTAGTCGCGCTTCCATTTTCCGTTGCTGTCCTTCTTGAAGCTCTCCTTCAGGTCCTTGCAGAACTCCTTGCACAGCTCGTCGGCAATGTCCTTGCTGTCTCCCACCAGCACGACGGGGCCGATGTAACCCGTCAGGTTGGCAGCGTTCTCGCTGTTGTGGAACATCTTGTCGGTCAGGCGGCAGGCGTTCTTGCCGTCCATCTTGACGTCGAAGGAATACAGGATCCACGTGGCCTCCTTCATGAAGACGTTCGACTTGACTCCCCCGACAGTGCCGGCGTTGTCGCCGTTGGAAAGAGAGAACTTCGAGCCCTTGTTGGCCCCCATGATCTTGTCTGTCTTGACAGTGGTGGTGCCGCTCGACAGCGTGATGATCTGTGCGATGTTCGGATAGGGAACGGGCACCGGCCCGCCGGGCGACGGCGTCTTGCAGACATCCGGGATGGTCGCCGTTGACAACCCGCCGGCCATCTTGTGAGCCAACGAGAGGTTCGTGCCGTTGACCTTGATCGTGACCGGCATGTCCTCACCCTTCCAGGGGGTCCAGGCCGCGGATGACCGCGGCGCCGCGCTCGCCCGATTCGGAGCTCGCCCAGGCCAGCGACAAGGGCCCGTGGCCGTAGCGCTTGCGGTGGCAGAGCACCGCAAGCGCGATGTGCAGCGCGGCACTCGCGGCGCCGACATCGCCCCAGCAATCGGCCGGGGCGACGAAGTCGGTGGCCGACCTGAAGCGTTCGCTCGTGCGCAGGGCCGCGAATCCGTACTCGTCGGCCCGGTAGGGCTCGCCGTTAAGGTCGCAGAACACGTTGTGGACCTGCTCGCCTGCTTCCAGCGCCTGCAGTGCCTGCCGGAACGCCTGCGTCAGTCCCTGGCCGACACAGACTGCATCGGTCTTGATGAGGTGGGCTTCACGGCCGATGCCCACGCTCACGATCTCGCCCAGCGCCTCAAGGCCGTGGCGGGCGGCGAACGCCGGGGACGCAACGAGCATCGCACCCGCGGCCTCACCGGGAATGAATCCCCAGGCATTGTTGAGAGGACCGCCGCCGTGCAGTTGGTCGCATTCCTCCACCCAGTCCAGCGTCTCCGGAGCCAGGTAAGAGTCGACCCCTGCGACGATGCAGGCCTCGATCGAACCGGCGCCACATCCCAGGCAAGCCGCCTCGAGCGCCAGATAGCCAGCCGCATGGCCAACTTCGTAGGCCAGGATGCGGGCGAACAGGCCGGGATAGCGATGGGCCACCCTCTCGCGCAGCTCTTCGGCGAGTTCGGATGGTGTTCCGGGCCGTGGCGGAGGCAGGGCCAGGGCCAGGCCCAGGCGCAGCGGCCGGGCGGCGACAGCGCCGGCCAGCGGGCCGAGCGCCTCGTCCAGCGCAGGAAGCAGCAACCCGCCCCAACGTACGCCGGGGTCGACGTCCAGGTCCAGCCAGGGGGCGCGCGCAACGCGCATTGGCTCGCCGGCGGTGTCCACCATGTACGGGTGCTCCGAGAAGCCGCACACACCGGCACGCGCCGCCGCCGCGCTGGCCAGGACGTTGCGCCCGACGGGCGTTGACGCGCCGAGCCCGGCGATGAGCAGCGCCGGGGCGCCGCTCACGCCTCCTCCTCTTCTTCTTCTTCTTCTTCTTCTTCTTCCGTTGCGCCCCGCCCGCCCCCCAGGGACAGGATGCGCTTCTCGATCACGCGTGTCCTGAGAAGCTTGTGGACCTTGGGGTGGCACGGCAAGGCGCTGTGCCACACGAGCGAGACGCGCATGAGCTCGGGCTCGAGGATCACGGTGTTCAGCCGCGGCCGATCGTGATGTCGCCGCTCGCCGTCGGAAAAGAAGGTCTCCAGCCCCAGCACCACTCGCGGCAGCTCGAACTGCAGCTCGCCGCCAGGCGTCAGGTGAACCAGGGCGACCGACTCCCCGCCGGCCAGGAAGCGCGGCGCCTGCTGGTCCGCGGGCGCGACCTGGTAGTGCCGGTCGTCGAAGTTGGCCGGCAGCAGCGGGAAGCGATCCTGCTGCCACGCATCGTCATAGCGCCCGGCGAGGCCGAGCCGCGGCTGCCAGTGTGCGCAGACCGGTCCCGGCGCAGCCGGATCGGGCCTGTCGCTCCATGTCTTCACGAGCTGGTCGGGATACTCGACGTTCGGCAGCCGCAGGCCCTCGATGCCGGAGGCCGACAGCGCGAAGCCCGTTCCGACTGGATTGCGCTCGTCCCATTGCGGGCAGGCTGCATGCCGGCTCGCCGGATCGACGCCCCCATAGGCGCGCTCATGCACCAGCGGCATCGTCACGAAGGGCAAGGGTGCAGAGGCCGCCCCGCCCCGCCAGACGCGATCGCCGGTCACGCGCAGTCGCTTCACCACGGGCCCGACCCGGAATCCCACGTCTAGCTCCGTCACCGGCTTGCCGCGCGGCGCCTGCGCCTGCCCGAGCAGCAGCACGTCGGTGGTCGTCTTGGTGCGGACTAGGTCCATGTCGTGCCTGAGACTCGATCGGCCCGGCTCGCCGACGTATTCGGGAACCATCACGACCGGCGGCTGCTCGGCACTCGGCGCGGTCGTCCCGTCAGGCCGGATGTCGAAGCTGCACTTCACCGCGACCAGCCAGATCTCCTCTCCGTCCTTGGCCCGCACCCAGCTGCGCTGCGCTGCATATGGTGTGCGGTTCTCGAGTTGCCACATGGTGTGCGGGCAGGCAGCGTTGCATCGCCTCAATTGATGTCGACGAACGCTCCCTTGAGCTTGTTTAAACCGCTCGAACGCGAGAGCACATAGGTGCCGCGGATCAGGATCTTCCCGGCCCGGGTGAGCACGATGCTGGCCTCGCCGCAGCGCAGTTCGATCCGCTGCCTGCCCTGCAGCACGACGCACTCGCCGTCGATCCTGAGGGCGGCCGCGGGGGCCGGCGCCTCGCGTGGCTGCAGGCGCCCGAGGATCACCGGCTCGCGCACCTTGCCGTTGCGCAACGCGATCACGACGCTCGTGCCGATGTCCGTTTCGGCAAGGCCGAGCGTCGACAGCGCCGGCACCGCATGCAGCGCGTCGGTCAGTGTCACGAGAAAGTGGCCCTCGGCATCGAAACCCGCGAAGGTCGCGAGCGACACGCCCTCCCCCACCACCTTCGACCATTCGGCGACGTCGGCGATCATCGTGCGAACGTCCTGCAGATCGTCCCGGTCCTGGAGCTGTTTCACCGCTTAGTCCTCCCCGAGGTTGGCGCCCTTGATCTTGATCGACCCGCCGGCCTTGAACGACGCGCTGCCGTCGGCCGTGATGGTGATCTTGGCGCCCTTCATCGTGATGCCGCTTGAGTTCATGATGATCTTGCTGCCGCCGGCCTTCAGCACAATGGTCGGCGCTTCGACCATGCAGACCGCGCCCGCCTTGATCTTGATCGGCCCCTTCGAGGTTTCCCCGATGACCGCGGCCGCCAGCTTGTGAGGCCCGCCCACGCTGAACGATTGCGGTCCGCCGACGTTCACCTTGTGCAGGCTTCCGACATTGACCATCTGCGCGCCCCCGATGTTCACCATCTGTGCGCCGCCGACATCGATCATTTCGCCCGCGCCGACGTTGTGCATCCGCCCGGCCCCTACGGTGTGCGTCTCGGCGACCGAGATCGTCGTCGACTGGACGCCGTTGACCGTGTGCGTACGGCCGCCGTTCACCGTCACCGTCTCGCCGCCGTTGACGGTCTCCGTGCGGTGCCCGCCGATCGTGAGGGTCTCGGTGCCGCCCACCGTCTCGTCACGGTTCGCGCCCACCGAGATCGACTGGTTGGCGCCGATCGACTGCGTCTGGTTGCTGCCCACGGTCTCCGAGTCATCGACGTCGATCGTGTCCGTGCGGTTGTTGTTCACCGTCGTGGACTGGTCGTGCAGCACCGTCGTGCACATGTCGTACTGCCCGTGGATGGTGATCATTTCCTTTCCTGCGGTGTCGTTCATCGACATCTCGTTGTAGCCCTTGCCCTTGTGCGTGTTCGTCTTGAGACCGCTCACCACCGCACCGGCGGGCAGTGCGTACGGAGGCATGCTCTCGCCGTTGTAGAAGCGCCCGACGATGATGGGCTGGTCGGGGTCTCCCTCGAGGAAATCGACGATCACCTCCTGCCCGATGCGCGGGATCGCCACCGCGCCCCAGCCCTTACCGGCCCACGGCTGCGAGACACGCACCCAGCACGAGCTGTTCTCGTCCTTCTTGCCGTAGCGGTCCCAATGGAACTGCACCTTCACGCGGCCGAACTCGTCGGTCCAGATCTCCTCGCCCGCCTTGCCCACCACCAAGGCGCACTGCGGGCCCGGCATGCGGGTGCGTGGCGTCAAGCGCGGCGGGCGCCAGGGCATGTCGGTAGGCAGCAGCGTGAGCAGGAAGGCGCCGCTGCCCTGCAGTCCGGTGCGCAAAGCCGGCGATTCGACGATCAGCGCTTCGAATGCCGAGCGCGCGTCGGCATTTACCGCGTCCTGGTCGAGCACCGCCTTCAGCACCTCCGCCAGGGAGCGGCTGGACCGTGTCGGCTCGACGCTCACGTAGCCGGGGTGGGCGACGACAAAGGTGCAGCCGGCGATGACGTACTCGCCATCGCGCAGGCCGTCGGGGTCGCCCTTGAAATCGAAGCGCCTGCCGACGGCAACGTCGGGCCAGCGCGTGAAGGCCCAGTGGCGCTGGCGCCGCCCGACGAGCTCGTCGAGCCGAACGGCGGCGATGTTGTCGGTGTCGTCGCCATCGGCATAGCCGCCCGGGAACTCGAACGCTTCGAGGTCCGACAGCTCATGGGCATCCGGATCGGCCTTGTCGGCGCTGAGTTTCTTGCTCACAACCTTGAAGTCATTGTCGCGCGACGTGAACTTGCCGGTATCGAGCTGGCGCATGCTCACCCACTGCGTGATTTCATTGAATCGCGCCTCGCGCCCATCCGGTGCGTAATCGAGCGTGTCCAGGGCCGGCAGCTTCTCATGCGCGAGGTCCAGCGTGTCCGACAGGTGCATGGTGCCCGGCTCGTCGTGCGCATCGAACCAGTAGTAGATGCCCTCGTCCTCCAGCAGCCGCGAAATGAACGCGTGGTCGCTCTCCTGGTACTGCACGCAGTAGCTATGGGGCGTGTGGATGCCGATGACCTTGTTGGTCCGGGTCTTCTTCAGACTCTTGATGGGGCTGTCCTCGAGCACCTCGTCCATCACGTCGAGCACCGGCTTTTCCTGCAGGATGCGCGAGTTGGTGCGCTTGGTCAGCAGCCAGAACCATGAGCGCAGCTGGATCTGGTACTCGAAGTGGCGCCCCACGGCGCCAAGCCGCATGAAGCGCGTCGCGTGGCCGTGGCAGTGACGTGCGTGCAGGGTGCCGTCGGCGTCCTCGAACTCGATGGCCACGTCGAACACGTGACCCAGGATGTCCCAGGGCGTGATCGCATGGTTCTCCGAGAGCACGACGAGTTCGTAGAACGACGCGCGCGAGAGGCCTTCGTGCCCGGCAACGCTCCAGAACATCAGGTCGGCCGCGACCGGCGATTCGCTCTTGATCTGAAACCGCGCCGCTGTCACGAGGTCATTCCAATCTCTTGTACCGGGTCAACGCATGGCAGCGACTATCGAACTGCGCTCGCGGCGAGTCCATACGTCAGACGCCATCGGCCATGTGGAAGGGGACATGGGGAGTGCCAGGAAGAACGCCTGCTCGACCAAGAAACCGCGGAATTCTTTCGGCTCGCAGGGCACCTTCCTGCACTTGCACTTCCTGCCGCCAATGTCCGTGTCGCCGTCATCACTGAGCACGCAGAAGCGCCCGCTCTCGGACACCTTGAAGATCGTCACCGGATTGGGGCCGGCAAGCGCCTTCTGGCCCGCGGCTGCGGTTGGCTTCCAGGCCGGGCCGAGCGATTGAGCTCCAAGCCGCGGAGCAGGTCAGGATCGGCGATCTGTTTGACGAGTCCGGCATGTCCCAGTTGCTCCAGCAAGGGCAATGCATCGGGACGGGACCAGGACCTTGCCGTTGGGGGCGGGCGCGCCGGGTCACCGAGGGGGCTTGCGCCGGGATTCGGTCGCTCGCTTCCTTGACGCGGGCGGTTGCGATAGGTCGATATTGCTCCTTCGAGGCTTGGTGGACGCGCCCCATCCTCAGCGACCGCAAGGAGGTCCGGGCCCACTGCTAGGAGAACCCCTGCGCTTCGAGCGAGCTACGCCGCGCAGCCTGATCGGACCCTAGGCCTTGGGACTGGCGTGGGGCGCACTTGGGCCGAGCATCTACCTCTTGGCGCTTGGCTTCTCGATCGAACGAACAGCCTTTCCGACGTAGTCGGCGTACGCGACATTCGTCGGACTGCCAATCAAGGCGATGTCCGCGCCGAGGGTGTCAGCCGGCGGGGCTCGCGTCGACACGGGCGGGACACCCGGCTGGACCGAACGTCCTGCAACAGGCATGCGGTGCGCTTCATCCCCCGCAACTCAGGTTGGTCGCTTCTTCGGTGCTTGCCGCTCTCCGCATCCTCAAACGCGATGACGACATCGAAGGCCCGGCCCAGGATGTCGCTCGCTGCAATCGCCTTGTTCTTCGAGATCACCGTGAGTTCATACATCGAAACCGAGCCAGCGCCTCATGCCCGACCACGCGCCAGAACATCAGGTCGGCGATGGCCGGTGAAATCGCTTTCGATGAGGAACTGGAGGTCGGCCATGGCTGTGGCGTCAGAAGTCCGAGCAGCTGTTCCGCTTCTCGGTATCGACGCAGCTCGTCAAGTTGGGCCGTGCGCGCACGCGCGACCACTCGCGCGCGAGGATGTCGGCGCCTTGTTCCGTGCGGTCGGCTTCCAGCGGTCCCGTCGCGAGGCAGATCGGCGCCTGCTGGCCGATGTTGCGCTCGTACAGCCAGGTGGTGGGCGTCTCGCGTGCAACGTCCGGCAACTTGAATTGCGGGAATTCGTCGACGACCAGGCGGCCCGGCACCACATTGACGGCATAGCCTTCGGCCGAGGCGAAGCGGCCGCCGACCCGATACGTGCCGCGTGGACTCAGGGTGCTCGGGAGCGGGTCGAGCGCGCCGGTGATGCCGATGCCCGTGTCGCCGAGGATCAGCCCGTCGACGATCCTGAAGTCTATGTGGGGATTGGGGAAGCCGGCGCGCCGGGTCGCGCTGCCGATCTCCACCGTGAGCCCGGGCTGCTGCGCATAGACGAAGTGATTGCCGCTGGGCAGGATGGTCACGCCGCATGGCCCGCCGTAGCTGCAGTTGTAGTAGTTGGGAAGGAGACCCGACCCTGCGAGCCCGCCACGGTCCTCGCCCACCCAGGTATCCGCCCAGACGCGCCAGTTGCCGCTCGCCGGTGCGCCCGCGGCCAAGGGGTTCTGGAACCGAGCACCGGCGATCAGATCGGCCTCAATGGAGGTCACAGGCGCCGCCAGCGTGAGGTCTTCCGTGTAGGTGCGCACGCGCACTGTGTTCGCCGCGATGCCCGTGGCAGACAGCGATTGCTGCTGGTCCGAAACCGTCACGGTCCCCACGGTCAGCGCATCCGCATCGGCATAGTCGAAGCGGCCGGACGCACTGCCAGCGACGGTGGCGACGCGATTGTTTGGATTGGCCAGCGACACGTCGCCCGTGGTCGAGCGCGCCAGCAAGCTGACTGCCGTGATCGGCGACGTGTCGCTCGGCGCGTGTTGCTGGGTGCCGCCCGGCTTCCCCGCACCGCCGGGCCCGACCGCCTGCGTGATGCTGCCGGCGGCGCCGAGCACGACGTTGCTCGCGCGCAAGGCACTCGCGATCTGCAGGTCGCCGGCGCCCCGGGTCTGCAAGATCGCGTTGCCGCTCGCGATGACGGGCGCCTCGACCGCAAGGTCAGCACCCTGCGTCTCGACGCGCACGTTGGCACCGCTGATCCCAATGCCGCCCACCGGCTGCGAGGCATCTGCAACCGCAACGCTGCCAATCCTCAGTGCGCCCGGCTGCGCATAGTCGAATCGACCACCGGCGCCCCCTGCCACAGTTTCCACGAGGTTGCTCGCGTTCAGCAGCGTCACATCGCCGGCCTGCGCGTTCGCGAGCAGCCGTTTCGCCGAGATCGCGCCCGGCGCCGCCTGCAGCACGCTGACGCCAGCCAGCAGTGCCACCTCCGTCGCTTGCACGCCGGCGTTCAAGGCGACGCTGCCCGCGCCGCCGGCTTGCAGCAAAGCGCTGTCGCCGGCATCGATGACGGATGCAGTGGTTAGATTGCCGTTCACGGTCCGCACACGCGCGGAACTGCTCGTAATCCCGTTTGCGCCGATCACTTGCAGCTGGGTGCCAGGAAGATTGCCGACGAGCACCCCATCGTTGAACTGAGGCGGAACTGCAGGGACATTGCCGACAATCAGGCCGTCGGCGTCGAGATAGTCGAAACGCCCGGAGGCACTGCCAGCCAGCGTGCCAACCTTGTTGGCGGTCGAGATGAGGCTCACATTGCCCGCCAGCGAAAGCGCAACCAGGCGGGTCGCGCCGATGCCGCCGGTGCTTTGGGCGATATCGCTCCCGGCTGCCATTCGCACGTCGCTGGCCCCGAGAGTGGCACCGAGGGCGATGTTGCCGGCGCCAAGCAGACCGAGAGTGCCCGTCGCGAACACGTTGTTCGCGATCGTGAGATCGCCCGCGGACACCAAACCGACATCAGCCGCCTGTACCCCAATGCCGAAGGCCGGTGCACCCGAAGCGGACTGGAAAGCCACTGTGCCGACGGCGAGCGCGCCGCTGCTTCGCAGTTCGAACGAGCCGTTGGTCGCGAACCCCGCCACTGTGCCGACCTTGTTGTCCGCATTCACGAGACGAACGTCGCCGTTGCTGCTGCTGGCCATGACACTGTCGGCGCTGATGGGCGCCGTCGTCCCTTGCGTGATGGAACCCGCGGCGAGCAGCGCGAGCGATTCCGTCGCGAGAGGCGCGCCGAGAAAGATCGACCCTCCGGCGGTCTCGAGCGTGACGCGGCTGGGCAGATCGACCGATTCGGCGAGCGCAATGTTGCCGCTGAAGCCACTGAAGGCACCGGCGCCGATGCTCACCGCGGGGGCCGACAGCAGGGTGAACTCGGCGGTATCGACGACGAAACCGTTGCCTGCACCACCCAGCGTGATCGTCTGCGCGTTGAGATCCGAGATGCCGCCGCCGGTGGTAACCGCGCCGGCGCGCACGTTGATCTGGCCGCTCTTGCTGCTCACCGGGCCGCCGACGCTGATCATGTCGCCCGCCGTGGTCGACAGGGCGCGCAGCGTCACGTTGCCTGTGTCGGTGGCGATCCGGGCCTGGGGGCCCTCGGCCGCAGCGGCCGTGATGATGAGCCCGCTCTGCGCGTTGACGGCATTTGTCGAGCCCGACACTTCGATGTTGCCGCTGGTGCTGGTGAGGCCGGTTCCGTTGCGCAAAATGACGCCACCGGTTGGGAACGCGGTCGCCGGGTCGGTGAATCCTTGGGCCGGCAGGCCGAGACCTCGCACGCTGATGTTCCCGCTGCCCGAACTGATGGCGACGTTGCTGAGGTCTGTGCCCCAGAAGGCGGCCGGTCCCGGATCAACGACGGCCAGCGCGGCTATCGCCGGGCCCGGATCAAAGAACCAGGCCCGCCCGGAGCCGAAAAGCGTGACGTTGCCGCCGTTGGTCGTGATGCTGGTGTCGGTGAGGCTGATGCCGGAGCCGCCAAAGGGCCCCTCAATGAAAGCGCCGCTCGGCGCGGTGGCGTTCATCAGCACATGGCCGCCGTTGGTGGCAATCGTGCCCTGAAACGCGATCCTGCCGCCCTGCGCGCTGTCGTTGGCATTCGCGATGAACTCGACATTGAGCTTGCCGCTACCGCTCGCCTGGATCTGCGGCGCATTGACCACGGAGCTGAACAGGATGCTGCGATTGGCCTCAAGGCGGAAAGTCCGCGTGGCCGAGCCGCCATAGGCAACGTTGACGTTCTGGCCGAAGCTGATGTTGCCCGCGAAGGTTCCCCCAGTCCCCGTGTTGATCGTGACATTGCTGTTCACGAGCGCTTCGTTGATGACACGATCGTAGATCGTCGAGTTCTGGCCCTCGATCGCGGTGAATGGCGCACCGAGGTTGGGCGGCAGCACGGCGCCATCAGCGAGGTGGCCGATCTGTATGTCAACGGGATCGAGCAGCCACTGTCCAGCGCCCCCCGAAGGCGCCCCGGTGTCGACCCGTATGCTCGCCACATCCAGTGCAGCGCCGGAAGTCTCGACGAAGCCGCCGCGGCCAGCGCTGCCGGCGCCGCGCGCCGAGAACTGTCCCAGCGCACGCAAGCCGACGTCGCCCAGCGCAACGATGCGGCCGCCGTCGCCCTGCGTTGTCGCATCGCTGCGCAGCACCGTGCTGTCGGTGATCGCCGCCATGTCGGTCGCATGGATCGTGATCTGGCCGCCGCCCGCGGCGCCACTTGCGTCCGCAGTGGCGCCGTCGAGCAGAACGCGCCGCGCCACGAGATCGATGCTGCCGCCGCGCTGCCCGGCCGACGCGCCGGTGACATCGAGCACACCCGTGACATGCAGGTCATTGCCAGATCCGCCGCCCAGCACGATCTCACCGTTGCGCTCCGACAGGGAACGTGCGCGCACCGTGCCCTGCTGATTGACCACGCGTGCGCCAATGGAGTTCGCATCTGCCAACATCACCACACGGCCACCATTGGCTGCAAGTTGGCCAGCCGCCGCGTTCTCGACCGTTGCCGAGCTGCCGAGCGCGTCGGTCGTGACGTGGAAGGTGGTCAGTCCGTCGCCATCGAAATCCATCGTGACCTTGCGTCCTGACAGCAGGCCGATCGAGCCGCGTGCCACTTCAATCGAGCCGTCGTTACGAACCTGCGCACCGACCAGCGCGACCGTACCTCCCTCCCCAGCGGTGATGCGGCCCGAATTTACGACCGGGGCCTGGTTGGCGTCCGTGCGCTCGAACACGAGCTGCTTGCCCGCCATGAAGTTGGCATTCGAGATGTCCAGTGTCGACGCCACCAGACCGCCGACGGCGACCGACGATCCCTTGCTGAAGAGCACGCCGTTCGGATTGACCAGGAACACTTGCCCGTTGGCCCGCAGGCTGCCGGCGATGGTCGAAAGCTCGTTGCCCACCACGCGATTGAGAAGGACGCTGTTTGGTCCCGGCTGCATGACGTTGACCGTAGCGCCTGCGCCGATGGAAAAGCTGCTCCACTGCGCAATGCCTCTGGCCGTGCTTTGGTGAATGTTCAACGTGGCGGCGTTCGGTTGGGCGATGCTC
The DNA here is from genome assembly GCF_057657265.1 of Variovorax sp. Soil_C_17. Lineage (NCBI taxonomy): Bacteria > Pseudomonadati > Pseudomonadota > Betaproteobacteria > Burkholderiales > Comamonadaceae > Variovorax > Variovorax sp. Soil_C_17. The sequence continues at coordinate 32,101 of NZ_JBDGIT010000009.1, read as the reverse complement.
AAGCCGCCAGCGATGGCGTTGAAGCCGGTCGGTAGCGTCTGCGCCACAGCCTGCATGACGCCAAGGCACAAAAGTGCCAGTGCCAGCGGACGCAGCGGCAGGCAATATGGTCCACCGTCGACACCATCGGAAGGGTTGCGAACTTTCATTGCAGTTCTCCACCGCGTCGAGTCCAGGCCAGTCCAGGTCCAGTCCAGGTCCAGTCCAGGAACACCTTGGTGTCCGCTCTGTCACCGATGTGGCATCTGCACAAAAAGAGGCACATCGAGCGCGAAGACCTGGGAACGCGCTTCAGTGCTTGTCGGCGCAGTCTAGAAAGAGCGCTGCTCGCCGACCATTCTCAAGACGATCTAGCACCAACGCTCTACGTAAATCTGAGGACATACAACTGGCCGAAATTCAGAGGCTCGAGCGATCAAGGGCGCCACTCGCTGCGCTTGCGCACCGCCTTCGGGGATATCGACTTGCGCTGGGCCCACGTTAGCACCGGTGTCACTGCGAAGAATCCCGGGAGGCCGCGTTCTGCCCGGTGAGCGAACTCCTGGCGGTGCACACGTCACCACAACTGAAGTACCTGAGGCCAAGTGGCGCGCAGTCTCCTTCGCGGCGGTCGGTGCGCTGTTGCATGAAGTGTTGCCCGTCGACCACGGGCTGCGTCCGGAAACCATTCGTCGGCATGTTCTGGAAACCGCTGAGCAACTCGAAGCGAAGCTCGGGCCGGAGGAGTTTGCCTACGACTCGCAATGGTCATCGGTGCTCGGCTGCACTGATGATGGCGGCTTCGCTGACGACCGAATGAGCGGGTATGCGCCGCTCTTGCTCGTGCGCAAGGGGCGAATGTGATGCGTCTGGACGGCAGAACAGGCCTCAGTGAACCTAGCCTTCACCGGTCCCGGATGGGCCGACGGCTCTGATCCATGGGGAATCCGCGCCCGGTTTGGCTCCCCTCTCGGCAAGGACCAATTCCTGCAGATGATCAATCCATTGCTCCCGCGAAAGCACGGGACGTGGCGCTTGCGGTTGTGCCAGCTCCGCAATGGAGAGCACCACGGTAGCCATGAGACGCTGATTTCAGCCTATTGCCGCCGATCGAGCCCATCAGCGTGACCCCGAGATCGTCGAGCACCTAGGCTACGCCGAGTGCGATCACCACGCGCCCGTGCCAGCGCGACCCGGGCAGGCGATCGAGGCGGGCCGGGATGTTGCTGTGAAGAGGCGTCATGCGGGCGCGAGCTTGCGATCGGCCGGCGCCGGCGGCGTCCATTCGTACAGCCAGGTTTCGCTCAAGGCTTGGCCGTCGGCACGCAGGAAGAGCCGCAGCGTGACCGGACCACTGCGCGGCGGCGGCACCGCGTCGAAGGTGGCGCGCACGCCGTTCACCGATGCGAGCGGGCGTGCCGACTTGAGCTCGATGCTTCCACTCGATGCGGTGATGACGGGCTCGACCGTCGTCGTCTTCAGGTCGATTCGCGCCAGCTGGCCGCCTGCGAAGTCGACCACGAAGCGCCAGGACCAGTGCCGCCGCTTGCGCCCGACCGTGCCGCCGATGCCGGTGCGCGTGGCCACGCAGGTGGCGAGTGCCGGGCGCACCGGCGCGGTGGCGCCCCAGTAGAGGCGATAGCCGTACAGCAGTTCCTGCCCGCGCTGCGGCTTGTGCGCCGGGTTCCAGAAGGCCACGACGTTGTCGAAGGTCTCGTCCACCGTCGGTATCTCGACCAGCTGGACCGCCCCTTCGCCCCAGGCCGCCTTGGGCTGGACCCAAAGCGAAGGGCGCTTCTCGTAGAAGGCGCCGTCGTCCTGGTAGTGGTCGAAATCGCGGTCGCGCTGCATCAGGCCGAAGCCCTGGGGGTCCTTGTCGACAAAGGAGCTGAAGCGCAGCGTGGCCGGGTTCACGAGTGGGCGCCAGATCCATTCGCCGTTGCCGCGGTGCATCGCCAAACCGTCGGAGTCGTGGATCTCGGGACGCCAGTCGCGGGCGGTGCGGCGGTCGTTCTCGCCGACCTGGAACATGCTGGTGCAGGCGGCGATGCCAAGGCGCTCGATCTGCCTGCGCGGATAGAGCGCAGCATCGACGTCCATCGTCAGCAGCTCGCCCGGCGTGATCGCGAAGCGGTAGGCGCCGGTGATGCTGGGCGAGTCGAGCATCGCGTAGACCACCACCGAGTTCGCGCCCGGCGCCGGCCGCTCGAACCAGAAGTCGGTGAAGTCCGGAAACTCCTCGTCGCGGCCCAGCGCCGTGTCGACTGCCAGGCCGCGTGCCGACAGGCCGTACTGTCTCTCGGCGCCCACCGCGCGGAAGTAGCTGGCGCCCAGAAAGGCGGCGACATCCCTGTCGAAGTCGGGCGCGACGTGGACGCGAAAACCGGCAAAGCCGAGGTCGCGCGGCTGCCGCGCGCCGTCGAGGCCGCTTCGGCCGTAGTCGAACATCGCAGGGTCGTAGGCGAGCTCCTGCGCCTGACCGCCGGCGAGCTCGAACATGCGCACCGGCCGCTTGAAGAACAGTCCCAGATGGAACAGGCGAATCCGGAAGCGCAGCCTATCGTCGGCCCACAGCGCATGATCGGGCTTGAAGCGGATCGCCTGGTACTGGTCCCAGTCAAGCGCCGCGACATCGCGCGGCAGCGCTCTGCCGTGCGGCCGATAAGGCCTGTGAGCGAGATCGCGCGCGGCGCCCTTGAGCCAGGCGTAATCGAATTTTCCGGGGCTGCCGAGCGGCTGGAGTTCGGCGGCCCAGGCTGCGGGTGCCACCGCAAAGCTCGTGCAGCCTGTGCTTGCGACCGCGCCGGCAGCGAGAAAGCTTCTTCTTCGCATGGCGCAGTCTAGGCAGCGGCGCGGCCGCGGTTCGTCGGACGAGCGCCTGTTCGGAGGGGCTTCGGGCCTGTTGACAGGCACTGCATCGCCCAGATGCGCGCCGGCGTGCCCGTCATGTGCCAGAGCTCGGCCCGCCAAGCCTGCCACACCTGGCGCAGTAGCTGCATGGCCAGCCCGACCACCAGCGCGAGCGCACGCAGGACGCGATGGTCTCGGCATGCGGGCTGGTCGCGCCGGCCATAGGCAACGATCAGCGCGCGCGGCATCGAGCGCGGCGTCGCGCCGTGCACGCGCGATCGGCGAGCCTGCGACCAGGTATGCCAGCGGCCGTGCACCGTCATACCAGCGCCGCCGACGCGCTCGGTCCTGCAGGTATCGACGTCGCTGCGGCCGTACTTGTCGAGCACGCACACCTCGCCATCCGTGATGTAGAGGCCGCCACGCACTGGGGCGAGGCTCTGGCAGACCTCGGGGAACCACTTTGACGCGTCGGCGCCCTTGCCGGTCCTGAGCCGGCAGCTGCCCTGCCCGAACTCGGCCAGCAGCCAATACCCGTCGTACTTCAGTTCGCAGATCCACCCCGGCTCTTCCAGGTTGAGCGGCCGCTCGTCGAGCAGCATGGCCGCGAGAGTGTCCAAGTCGGCCATGCCGACATTTCGGGCCCCCTGGTCCAGCACCGCGGCTCGGCAATCCGAAGAAGCCGACACGCTCTGATCAGGGGGGCCACAGACCCCCGCCCGAGCGCGGCGACGTTGCGCATGCCAACGGGGAGAACACCATGCCTGACGACACCAAAAAGACTGGCAGCGACCGGAATTTCATCTCGCTCGAGCAGCGATTGGGCGAAGAGCCTGGGACGCACGCCCGAGCAGTTGCGCGCCGCCGTGAAGGCCGTGGGCAACTCGACCGACGCCGTGCGCGAGTACCTCTCGGCGCACCTCTAAGCGTGGGGTGCGCAAATTGGCCTGACTCAGTTCGGTCTGCGAAGACCTATTTGTAGCGCGAAGCTCGCCTTGCGACTTCCACAGTATCGCTCTCCCTATGGGCAGGCCCACAGTTCCAGGGCCCAATCCAGCATATCGTTAAAGGCCGCGCGCCCCTCTGTAAGGCGCTGCATCTCTGCGGCAAACTTCTCCGCCCACCTAACCACTCAACTTCTCCCGATACCAATCAGCCAAGGTGAGGCGCAAAGGCAAGTTCACCTGCACGGGCTAGCTATCAAAGGCTTTTCCGATCGTACGGTCGCCGCTCGCTGCACGCCTCAACCGCCCGCGGCTGCCATGCGCAGTAATCAGCCGAAGGCGACCATCAGACCGACGAGCTCAGTCAACATCAACCACTTGAACAGGACGCTGCCTTCGGGTTGCGGCCAGGTCGACGCCTTGTATGCTGCATGGCACCAAATCTCGATCCTGCGCAGCAGTTCGGCGCTCAGGGTCTTTGAGGCCGGGATCTACGCCGGGCGAGGGGCCGAAGCTCTACGCCGCCAAGGTGAAGTCCGTACTCGGCAACGAGCTGAGGATGGCGGCCTAGAGAGATTCGCGGCCGCGAGTACGGTGTCCATCGGGAGGGCGGCGTGTGCTTCGACACCGAGGCACATGAAGTCCTGACCGGCCAGCTGAAGCTGCGGCGCCTTGCCCGCCACAAGGTTGTTGAACTTCTGCTCCGGTTGTTGTTGGCCAGCCATCTTCATATCGAACACGTCCAGGAAGTTCCGGCAGCAATTCGTGAACAGCTTCCTTGAACGCGACGGTCTCATTCAGGAAACTGCAGATGATGAAAGAACGCACAACATGAACCCGGCGGCGTCATTGACTCTGACGGTCAAGGAGTTGGAGCCTGGCGAATTTCACTGGATGCTGCTGGAGGAGGTCGAATCGACGCAGGAGCACCTGGGCTACAGACCTGGGAAGATCGGCGATCCTGAACCCAACATTGCTGCGGCATGGGTAGCCGGCTACCTGGCTCTGCGCTCGATACTTAGAAAGTCATCCTGAGATCGCATCGACGTACGCTAAACAGTCGCCAAGCGCGCGCGTCAGCTTTAAATTGGAGCCACCAGGATCGTTGACCTCCAAGCGTGCTTCGTGAAATCCGCAGTTTGCCAGCTGATCGACAACCAGATGTCGAAGCCCGGAGCCTCGCCTGGAGTGGAGCACAACCTTCTTGATCGACGTCATTGGTGGGGAGCAGGTGTCAGTGGGCCGAGGTTATCAATGACTGGTTCTGGCCGCGACTGCGAGTTCGCCGCCGAACCCGGCAGCAGCGTTCGGGCCGATGGCTTGGGTGCCCCATGGCAGCCGGCAGCGCGCGTCGGAGACAGGCGGTCCCGGCCGTGAGTCGACGGTGGTTGACGACCGCTTTCCGGCATTCCAGCACACATCAGCGGGTCGAAGCCGCATGCACCCGTCGGCGCGGGGCACCATGTGCCAATCTCCGCGTGTTGAACGATCGCCCGGCCTTTTCTTGAGCCGATGGCTCGGCCGCAACTCCTCAAGCGGTGCCGTCCGATGCTGCGAACTTGCCGGGCGGGCCAGAGAACTCCTTTGCGAGTTGCTCTCGCAGCGCTTCGACCGATCGCGCCGGCAGCTCACAGCTTCCATTCCGACACAGGTAGGCCTCGCCCACGACCCGGCCTTCCAGCGGCGGCATCGATCCTGGAAAGCCACGCAAGAGTGTGACCAGTGGCGCGAACGCCGACTGCGCCGCCGCCCACAGGGGTTCGCTGCCTGGTCCGGCCGGGATCGCAAGATCAGCCCCCTGCTCCGCCAGCAGCTGTGCATGCAGCAACGCCGATGCGGCCATCGGCGCTTCCTCCATCAATGCGCCGTGACCCTCGAGCGCGGCGCGGGCGATGTTGGCCCAGTCGTCGCGCTCAAAGGGGCCTGCCAGTCGCAGCAACAGCTCGCACGCCGCCGCAGTGCCCGAGGGCACTGCGCCGTCGAAGAGGTTCCGCGCCCGTATCGGCAGCTGGATTGACGCGCTGTCGAAGAAGCCTTCGACCACATCATGGAAGCGCTCGACCATGCCATCGCCCAGGTCAAGCGCGGCGTTCAGCCACTCCAGCTCGCCGGTGGCTGCATGCAGTTCCAGGAGGCCGAGCCCGAGCTGCGCGTGGTCGGCCAGGTACCCCTCTTCTCGCAGCGTGCCGTCGCGCCAGGCGTGGTGGACCCGCCCATCGCGGACCAAGGCGGCCAGCAGGAAGCGCGCGAGCTCTCGCGCAGCCTGCACGAATTCGTCTCGCCCGAGCAGCCGCCCTCCTTCAGCGAATGCGCGCAGCGCCATGCCGTTCCAGTCGGCCAGCACCTTGTCGTCGGTAATCGGCCAGGCGCGCTGGGCACGCGCTGCGTAGAGGCGTTCGCGCACAGAGCGCTCCCAAGACGCAAAGGCCTCGGGTTCCAGGTCGAGTTCGGCGCGTACGCCTTCCGGATCGAGGCGCTTGAGCACGTTCGCGCCGTGCTCCCAGTTGCCTTGCTCCGTCACGCCATGCAGTCGCGCCGCGGCCTGTGCATCGGCGCCGAGCACGGCGCGGAACTCGGCCAGCGTCCAGACGTGGAATTTGCCCTCGACGCCCTCGGCGTCGGCGTCCTGCGCGCAAGCGAAGGCTGCCGGCGCGGCCGCTGGGTGCATCTCGCGCAGCAGGTACGTCAATGTGCCCTCGGCGACGTGGCGCAGCCTCTCTTCACCGGTCAGCCGGAAGGCGCCGGCATACACGCGCGCGAGCTGGGCGTTGTCGTACAACATCTTTTCGAAGTGCGGCACATGCCAGCCCTCGTCGGTGGAGTAGCGAGCGAAGCCACCACCGACGTGGTCATACATTCCGCCGGCGGCCATGTGGTGCAGCGTCGCAACAAGCATCGTGCGCGCACGCCCGTCGCCGCTGGCCGCCAGCGCCAGCAGATACTGCAGCAACGGAGTCTGCGGAAACTTGGGCGCGCTGCCGAAGCCCCCGCGCGTTTGGTCGAAGCGCAGGGCGATCTGGGCCACGGCTCGCCGGTGCATGTCATCGGTCAATGCACGGGGCGAGAGGGCCGTGCCGCGGTGCACGAGATCGAGCAGTGTTTGGGCCTCCCGCTCGATGTCATCCCGCCTGTGGACCCACGCCTCGCGCACGGCGGCGAGCACCTCGCAAAAGCTGGGAACTCCTTGGCGCGATCGCGGCGGAAAGTACGTACCGCCGAAGAATGCGCGAAGTTGCGGGGTGAGAAACATGTTCATCGGCCAGCCGCCGCGGCCGGTGAGCGCCTGCAGGGCGCTCATATAGACGTGGTCGACGTCTGGTAGTTCCTCGCGGTCGACCTTGACGGCGACGAAGCCATCGGCCAACTGGCGCGCCAGCCCCACGTCCTCGAAGCTCTCGCGCTCCATTACATGGCACCAGTGGCAAGTGGCGTAGCCCACTGACAGCAAGATGGGCTTGTCCTCGGCGCGCGCCTTGGCGAACGCCTCCTCGCCCCATGGGAACCAGTCCACCGGGTTGTGCGCGTGCTGCAGCAGGTAGGGGCTCGTCTCGCGAGCAAGGCGGTTGGTGGGGCGGTCCGCGGGTTGCGAACTGCGAGGCGTCATGGACGCCGACCCCGGCCTCGGAGTTTGTCTGGAAACGTTCGACATCTTCTAGCCTATGCCTTATCGAAGGCGTGGTCATGATCAAGGAAAGAAGGTACGCTACACCTCCATGGGAATGTGGTGGCGCTGACATCCACAACGCCGACAAGGTCGAAGCGGCGCTGCGCTATCACGAGGGTGTACCAGCGCGGCCGGTACAGCCAGCGAAGTCGGCCGAGGACCGACTCGGGCGATGTCCGGATCCCCGGTGCCTCTTGAGAGCCTTGGCCACACATGCGCGTTAGTGGTTCTGCGCGAAGGCGCTGTCGTGGAACCCAGCATTGCATAGATTGTCTAAGCGTCAGCGCCGCAGTTGATGATGTCCATCTTGGGCAAAGCCGCCGGCCCGCAAGAGCTATTGGTCTTCCCGATGCGCTGACACAATCGACTGCGACGAACCACCGCCCACAGAAGGAAATGGATCGTGCAAGAGCTGACCTTCCGCACTCTCCTGTATCGCTACTTCTTTTTCGAGTGGCTCTTCCTGGACGTCACACAAGGCAGCCTCATCGAGCGCTCAGCGGCCTGGCGACACAACCGATCCCAAGCTCACTGGCTTGCCACTTACATGCGACGCTGGCTGTGGTGCGCCGTGCTGTTGTACGGGTTGGGGGGGATTGTCGAAATCCTGATTGGCGCGCCGGTGGTCTCGGCGCTGTTCTATGTGCCGAGTGCCTTGAGCGTGTCGGTGAATGCGGTGATCGCGGCGGCTTGGCTGGGGCTCAAGACCTTGTACGAACCCCTCTGAGATCGCGGCCCCATCGAGGAATCAGAAGCTGTGGACTTTTGCACCGCGATCCTGACCTGAGCCATGCCACTTCGACACATGGATGACGGTACAAATGTCGATCCGGCAGAAATGGGGGTCCTTGTACGCCAGGACGTCATCGTTGAAGGTGCCGAAGTTGCCGAAGGTGCTGTCGGGACGGTGTTTCATGCCGTGATTCGCTGCTCTATGTGCTCGAGAACGGGCAATCCGCCGAGATCGCGGTCCTGGAGTTCGAGGGCATGGTCGGTGTCTCGCTCCTGATGGGCGGAGGCAGCACGCCGAACCGCGCGGTGGTGCAGAGTGCAGGCCGTGCGTATCGCCTGGGCGCCGGCCATGTCAAGCATCTGGTCGAGAGGGAGGGCCCTTGCTCCATCTCCTGCTGCGCTATACCCAGTCGCTCATTGCGCAGATGTCGCAAACGGCAGTATGCAATCCACACCATTCGCTCGAACTGCAGCTATGCCGCTGGCTCTTGTTGAGCCTCGACAGGCTGCCGGGCCGCGAACTGGTGATGGCGCAGGAGCTCATTGCCAACATGCTCGGCGTGCGGCGCGAAGGCGTGACGGAGGCGGCCGGCAAGCTGCAGCGACTGAACTTGAACACTACTCCCCTGGGTCACATCGCGGTGCTGGATCGCGCAGGTCTCGAACTGCACGTGTGCGCGTGCTACGAAGTGGTGAAGCGCGAGACCGCGCGCCTGCTGCCCCACGAAATAGCGACCTGATCCGTCGAACGCGTCGATTGGTTTCACCGTGCGGCAGCGCGCAGACGAACGTCATCGTTTGATTAGCATCGAAGGCGGGGCGTCGCGATGGCTTCCGAATCGACGAGCGCGGCGATGGCCGCACCCATCTCGACCGTCGTCGCCTTCCCGCCCAGGTCGCCCGTGCGCGGGCCCGACGCCAGCACCTGCTCGATGGCCCGCACGATCACATCGTGCGCTTCGCGATGCCCGAGGAAATCGAGCATCAGCGCGCCCGACCAGATCATCGCCACCGGGTTGGCAATGCCCTTGCCGTAGATGTCGGGCGCCGAGCCGTGGACCGGCTCGAACAGCGAAGGAAACTTGCGCTCCGGGTTGAGATTGGCCGACGGCGCCAGGCCGATCGTGCCGGTGCAGGCGGGCCCCAGGTCCGACAGGATGTCGCCGAACAGGTTGCTGGCCACCACTACATCGAAGCGCTGCGGCTGCAGCACGAAGCGCGCCGAGAGGATGTCGATGTGCTGCTTGTCCACCTTCACCTCGGGATAGCCGCTGCCGACAGCATCCGCACGGCGATCCCACCACGGCATGCTGATCGCGATGCCGTTGCTCTTGGTCGCCACCGTGAGCTGCTTGCGCGGCCGGGACTGCGCAAGGTCGAAGGCGCACTTCAGCACCCGGTCGGCGCCGAAGCGGCTGAACACGGCCTCCTGGATGACCACTTCGCGCTCCGTCCCCTCGAACATCACGCCGCCGAGATTGGTGTATTCGCCCTCGGTGTTCTCGCGCACGATGTAGAAGTCGATGTCGCCGGGCTTGCGGTCGGCCAGCGGCCCGGGCACCCCTTCGAACAGGCGCACCGGCCGCAGGTTCACATACTGGTCGAACTCGCGCCGGAACTTCAGCAGCGAGCCCCACAGCGAAATGTGATCCGGCACCGTGTCAGGCCAGCCGACCGCGCCGAAGTAGACGGCGTCCATGCCTTCGAGGCGGGCCTTCCAGTCGTCGGGCATCATCTGCCCGGTCTTGGCGTAGTAGTCGCAGCTGGCCCAGTCGATGTGGGTCACGGCCAGTTCGATGCCGAAGCGGCGCGTGGCCTTCTCGAGGACGCGCAGGCCCTCGGGCATCACTTCCTTGCCGATGCCGTCGCCCGGGATGGCGGCGATGCGAAGCGTCCTGCTCATGGTGTCTTTCCTGTGTGTCGATGTTCAGTAGGCGGAGGCGCCGGCGGCGCTCATCGCGCTCTCGGTGCCGAGACCGAATTCCCCAGCCAGCCGGCGCGCCGCCTGTGCCAGCAGCGTGACGTCGATGCCGACCGCAACGAAGGTGGCGCCGAGCTCGAGGTACTTGCGAGCCAGCGCGAGGTCCGCCGTCAGCGTGCCGGCTGCCTTGCCGCTCGCGACGATGGTGCGGATGGCGCGATCGATGGCGGCCTGGACCTCGGGGTGCCCGGCTGCGCCGCGGTGGCCCATCGACGCGGCTAGGTCGGCGGGGCCGATGAACACGCCGTGCACGCCGTCGACGGCGCAGATCTCTTCGAGGTTGTCGAGGGCGGTGACGGTCTCGGCCTGCACCAGCAGGCAGACCTCGTCGTTGGCCGCGCCCAGGTAGTCGCGCCGCGCGCCCCAGCGCGAAGCCCGCGCCACGGCGGCGCCGACGCCGCGCACGCCCTCCGGCGGATAGCGCGTGGCCGCCACCAGCGCGCGCGCCTGCGCAGCGGTGTCGACCATGGGCACCAGCAGGTTCTGCGCGCCGACGTCGAGCAGCTGCTTGATCAGGGCGGTGTCACCGCTGACGGCACGCACGACGGGCTGGCCGGGATAGGCGGCCACCGCCTGCAGCTGCGCCAGGGTGCTGCGCACATCGTTGGGTGCATGCTCGCCGTCGATCAGCAGCCATTGGAAGCCGGCGGTCGCGCAGACTTCCGCGCTGTAGGGCTGCGCCATCGACAGCCACAGGCCGACCTGCGGCTGCTTGGCCAGCAGTGCCTGCTTAAAAGAATTGTTCATAACCATCGCCTCCGTCAATCCAGTGCGCCCTGGCACACATACTTGGTGTGCAGGTAGTCGTCCAGGCCGTGGACCGAGCCCTCGCGCCCATAGCCCGACTCCTTCACGCCGCCGAAGGGCGCCGCTTCTGCCGCGAGCGCGCCTTCGTTGATGCCGACGATGCCCGTCTCCAGCGCATCGGCCACGCGCCAGATGCGGCGCACGTCCTGCGAGTAGAAGTAGGCGGCCAGTCCGAAGGGCGTGTCGTTGGCCTGCGCGATGACGTCGGCCTCGCTGTCGAAGCGCGTGATCGGTGCCACGGGCCCGAAGGTTTCCTCGCAGGAGCAGGCCATCGTGGCGTCGGCGTTCACCAGCACCGTGGGCGCGTAGTAGTGGGGCCCCAGCGCCGTCAGGCGCTCGCCGCCGGTGAGCACGCGCGCGCCGCGCGCCACGGCGTCGCGGACGTGGCGCTCGATCTTCTCGACCGCGCGCACATTGATCATCGGGCCGATCTGCGAAGCCGGGTCGGTCGCGGGCCCGACCTTGAGCGCCGCGACGCGCGCGCCCAGCTTGTCGGCGAAGGCGTCGTGCACGCTGCTGTGCACGAACACGCGGTTGGGGCACACGCAGGTCTGTCCTCCGTTGCGGAACTTGGCGGCCATGAGCCCTTCGACTGCGGCATCGAGATCGGCGTCCTCGAACACGATGAAGGGGGCGTTGCCGCCCAGCTCCAGCGACAGCTTCTTGAGCGTGTCGGCCGAGCGGCGCGCCAGGTGCTTGCCCACCGGCGTCGAGCCGGTGAAGGTGATCTTGCGCACGCGCGGGTCGTCGAGCCAGACGTCCACCACCTCGGGCGTGCGTTCGCGCGAGGCGGTGACGATGTTGAGCACACCCGGCGGCACGCCCGCCTGTTCGGCCAGCGCCACCAGCGCCAGCGAGGTTAGCGGCGTGTCCTCGGCCGGCTTGCAGACGACGGTGCAGCCGGCGGCCAGTGCGGGCGCGATCTTGCGCGCGATCATCGCGGCCGGAAAGTTCCACGGCGTGATCGCGGCGACCACGCCGACCGGCTCCCTGAGCGCGAACATGCGGCGCCCCGGCAAAGGGGCGGGAATGAAGTCGCCGTTGGCGCGCGTCGCCTCTTCGGCGAACCACTCGATGTAGCTGGCGGCGTAGGCGATCTCGCCCTTGCCCTCCGCCAGCGGCTTGCCCTGCTCGCGCGAGACCAGCTTGCCCAGGTCGTCCTGGTTCGCCAGCACGAGGTCGTTCCAGCGCTTGATGATCTGCGCGCGCTGCTTGGCCGGCACCTTGCGCCAGCCCGCGAACGCGGCGTGCGCGGCATCGACGGCGCTGCGCGCCTCGCCGGCGCCGCTGTCGGGCACCTGGGCGATGCACGCGCCGGTGGCCGGGTCCGTCACATCGAGCGTCGCGCCGGTGGCTGTACGCCACTCGCCGGCAATGAAGTTGGCGCTGCGCAGCAGGCCGGGTGAGGAAAGCGTCAGGGGCATGGTGTCCGGGTGTCGGTGGGTTCTGGTCGCGAAGGAAGGCTCAGCTCACGATGCCCATGTGCCAGGGCACGAACTCGTGATCGCCCAGGCCCAGCAGCTCGCTCTTGGTCGGTTCGCCCGAAGCGGCGCGCAGGATGTGCTGGAAGATGCGTTCGCCCATCTGCTGCACGTCGAGCTCGCCGTCCAGGATCAGGCCGCAGTTGATGTCCATGTCGTCCTCGAGGCGGGTGAACATGGCGGTGTTGCTCGCCAGCTTGATGGTTGGCGACGGCTTGGAGCCGAACATCGAGCCGCGGCCGGTGGTGAAGCAGATTAGGTTCGCACCGCTGGCGATCTGGCCGGTCGAGGCCACCGGGTCGTAGCCGGGCGAGTCCATGAACACGAAGCCGGCCTTGTCGATGGGCTCGGCGTATTCGTACACGGCCTGCAAGGGCGTGGTGCCCCCCTTCATCGCGGACCCGAGCGACTTCTCGAAGATGTTGGCGAGGCCACCGGCTTGGTTGCCCGGGCCCACGACGCCATTGAACTGCCCGTTGTGGCCGCGTGTGTACGCTTCCCACCAGGCGAGGCGGTCGAGCAGTTTCTGGCCCACCGCAGGGCTCACGGCGCGGCGCGTCAGCATGAACTCCACGCCGTGGATCTCGGGCGTCTCCGAGAGGATGGCGGTGCCGCCGTGGCGCACCAGGATGTCCATCGCCGCGCCCAGCGCCGGATTGGCGGTGATCCCGGAAAAGCCGTCGGAGCCGCCGCATTCCAGGCCGATCTTCAGGTGCGCGGCGCTGACCGGCTCGCGCTTGACGTCGTTGGCGGCCGGCAGCATGGACTCGATGGCTGCGATGCCCGCGGCGATGGTGGCGCGGGTGCCGCCCGTGTCCTGCATCACGAAGGTTCGCACGTGCGGGCCGGGCACCAGGCCTTGCGATGCCACGAGATCGGCAACCTGGTTGCGTTCGCAGCCGAGACCGACGATCAGCACGCCGGCGAGGTTCGGATGGCGGGCATAGCCGGCAATGGTCCGGCGCAACACGTCGAAGTGCTCGCTCGGCGAGGACATGCCGCAGCCGCTGGTCTGCGCGAAGGCCACCACGCCGTCGACATTCGGGTACGCCACCAGGCGCTCGGGCGTGAAGTGCGCCGCGATCTGCTTGATGACGGTGGCCGAGCAGTTCACGGACGAGATCAGCCCGATGAAGTTGCGCGTGGCGACGCTGCCGTCGGGCCGCACGATGCCCATGAAGGTGGCGCGCTCGGCCTCCGGGACGTAGTCGACGTGGCGCACGTCCTCGCAGAAGCCCGGGTCGCGGTCGAAGTCGACCAGCTCGAGGTTGTGCGTGTGCACGTGCTCGCCCGGCTCGATGTCGCGCATGGCCGCGCCGATGACGGTGTCGTACTTCTTGACTTTCTCGCCGGCGGCAATCCGGCGTGCCGCGATCTTGTGGCCGGCGGGCACCTGCGCACGCATGCGCAGGCCGAGCTGCGGCAAGGTCTGGCCCAGCGCGATGGGTGCGCGGGCGATCAGCACGTTGTCGTTCTCGTGCAGCCGGATCAGCGGCGAAGGGGCCGTGTCGGCAGTGGTGGCAACAGCGGTCATGCGGATCTCCTGGCGGCTTCGCCTCAGTTCTTGCTCATCAGCTCCTTGAGCTTGAGCCTCTCGATGAGCACCTTTTCCTTGGCCACGCTGGCGCTCACGTACTTCTCGTAGTCCGGCGCGTCGAGGTACATCAGCGGCGCGTCGATCTTGGCGCAGGCGGCAGTGAATTCCGGGCTCGTGGCGGCGACCTTGAAGGCCGCGCGCAGCCGGGCGGCGATGTCCACGGCCAGGCCCTTCGGTGCGCCGATGCCGTTGGGGGCATCCACCACGAGGTTGTAGCCGGCTTCTTTCAGCGTGGGCGCGTCCTTGAACTCCGCCGTGCGCTGCTCGCCCCAGGTCGCCAGGAGGCGCAGCTTGCCCGACTTGACGTGCGGTGCCCAGGAGCTGGAGTCGGCCAGCACATCGACGTGGCCGCCCATCAGCGCCTGCAGCGCCTCGGAGCCGCCCTTGAAGGGAATGGCGTTGAACTTCACGCCGGCGGCGATGGCGAACTCTTCCATGCCCACATGCGTCGCGCCGCCCAGGCCCGCGGTGCCGTAGGTAATCTTGTCGGGATTGGCCTTGGCATCGGCCACCAGGTCCTTGAGCGTCTTCCAGGGCGCTTCGGCGCGCACGGCGATGCCGAAGGTCTGGCCCGAGACGCGCGCGATGTAGCTGAGGTCCTTGAGGGGGTCGACCTGCACCATGCCGAGCTGCGAGAAGCGCGTCACCGAGATCGGGATCTGGCCGATGGTGTAGCCGTCCGGCTTGGCGCTCGCCAGCGCTTTCAGGCCGATCATCCCGGAGGCCCCGGCCTTGTTGTCCACCACCACCGATTGGCCGAGCTCCCTGGCGGCCGCGGTGCACAGCGCGCGCATGGTCACGTCGGCGGTGCCGCCGGCAGGCCAGGGGCAGATGAAGGTGATGGGGCGCTCGGGGTAGCCGGCGGCGACAGCGCGCGTGGCGGCAAGCGGAAGCAGGGCAGCGCCGAGGCTGCCCAGCACGAACTGGCGGCGATTGGATCGCATTGTCTTGTCTCCTGGAGGCATCGTAGGGAAGCACCGATTGTTCAAGGCTTCATCATTACGATCAAATGAAGATAACGACTCTGTACTTTCCGAATGGGTTATGAACCATGCCTGATATCGACCGCGTGCTTCGCTCCAACCTGAAGCTGCGGCACCTGCAGTTGCTGGTGGCGCTCGACGAGTTCCGCCACCTTGGCCGTGCCGCCGAATTCCTGTCGGTCAGCCAGCCGGCGGTGTCCAAGACACTGGCGGAGATCGAACGAATGTTCGACCTCGCGCTGTTCGTGCGCTCGACACGCGGGACGGAGCCGACCGCCTACGGCTCGGCCGTGGTGCGCTTCTCGCGCTCGGTGCTGGCCGACTACGGGCGCACGCGCGACGAGCTCGCGGCCGTGGCGAGCGGCGCTGCGGGCCGCACCAGCGTCGGCGCCATGGTGGTCGCCACGCCGTCCCTGCTGATGCGTGCCGTCGCGCTGCTGAAAGAGCGCTCGACGCAGACCACCGTGATGATCGAGGAGGGCGACCTGACCCGGCTGCTGCCGCGCTTGCGCGTCGGCGAACTGGACCTGTTCGTGGGCCGCCTCGAGCCGGGGTACGCGGCGCCGGACCTGAAGACCGAAGCCCTGTATGCCGAGCCCATGTGCGTCGTGGTTCGGCCCGACCACCAACTGGCGTCCGCCGCCAAGCCGACCTGGCGCCAGCTGGTTCAACTGCCGTGGGTGGTGCCTCCGCCCTGGGCGTCGTCACGCATGAAGCTCGAGCAGATGTTCTACAAGCACCGCCTGGTGCCGCCCGCGGACATCGTCGAGACGGCCTCCTTCCTGGTGACGCTCAGCTGCATCCGCGAGCGATCCGCCGTCGGCTTTCTGGCGCTTGGCGTGGCGCGGCATTTCGAAGGCGAGGGCCTCGTCAAGACGCTGAGGCTGCCGGTTCCGATCGAGCTGCCGCCGGTCGGCATGATCACGATGCAGGGGCGCAATCCGACGCCAGCGACCGGGCAGTTGATGCAATGCCTGCGGACCGCGGCGGCCGAGCGAGTGTCGGCCGAAGCTGCCCGGAGGGGCAAGGCGGCGGGTGCGCGGACCGGCTTGCAGATCGAAGGACGTGAATGACAGTCGAGGTCGGCCGCGAAGCCGGCTTCGTTTCGACGGGGATGATGAGCAAGGGTCGTACGCACCTATGGTAGCGACGCCTGTTGAGGTCTACGATGCAGCTCTCTCACCCATCGGGGCAGGCAGTGGACGACACGGGCATTCGGCAGCGCCTGGCGGCAATATTGGTTGCGGACGTTTCGGGTTATTCGCGGCTCATGGCAAAAGATGAGCGCAGCACCATCGCTGCGCTCGATACCGGGCGCAGCGTCTTCAAGGCTCAGATCGAATCCCATCAAGGTCGCGTGATCGACATGGCCGGGGATTCGGTGCTCGCCATGTTCGAGACGGCGATCGGAGCAGTGACAGCTGCCCTCGAGATACAGAAGACGCTCAATGGGTCGATCGGGCAGACGCCCGACGATCATCAAATGCGATTTCGAATCGGCGTGCATCTGGGCGATGTGATCGAAAAGACCGACGGCACGATCTATGGTGATGGCGTGAACATCGCTGCGCGGCTGGAAGGACTGGCCCAGCCGGGTGGCGTGACCATCTCGGGGATGACCCAGGAGGCGGTGCGCAGTCGACTCCAGGCGACCTTCGAGGATCTGGGCGAGCAATCGGTCAAGAACATACCGTACGCCGTTCGGGCATTTCGCATCCACACCGACGGCATGGGCGCGCCACCGGTTCGTGCCGCGCCGCCCAGCCGCAGGTCGAGGAGCCCGGACGCCAAGCCGAGCGTGATGTTGTTTGCGTTCGAATCGCTCGGCGACGACTCGCAAGGTCAACAGCTCGCGACCGCTGCGACCGAAGAAATAGAGTCTGCGCTTGCAAAGCTGACCGGGCTTTCCGTGGTCACCTCCGCCGAAATGGCCGACTATGCGCTAAGAGGAAGAATCCAGAACGCAGCAGGCCGTGTGCGGGCCACTGTCCATCTACTCGATCAGCACACGACAAAGGAATTCTGGTCGCAGCGCTTCGACTGCACATCGACCGATGTATTCCAGGCGATCGACGACCTTGCCCTGCACGCCTCGACGGCGGTGCGCTACGAAATTCACGCGCGCGAGACCGAAATGATCGCGTGCCATGCGCCCGAAGAACTCAGCGACGAGGAGCTGATGTCGCAGGCGGGTCATATTCTTCTGTGCTCCAGGGCTGCCGACTGGCAGCGCTCCAGGGAACTAATCGATCGGGTGATCGGCAGGAGTCCAAACAACTTCATGGCGCTGAGCATCCGCGCGGCTGGCGCGATGACGCAGGTAATGTGCGGCTACAAGGAGATGTCCGCCGAAGACGCCGCCGATTGCCGTCGTCTTGCGCAAAGGGCCATCGACCTGAACGAGCGAAGCGATTTCGCTCATTCGATTCTCGGAACGTTCCATCTCTATGGCGAGCGTGATGTTGCCGCGGCCATTCGCGAGGCCAAGCGCAGCATGGAACTGAACGCAAGCTACATCATGGCGATGGATCTTCTCGGCGCAGCGATGATCTTTTCAGGGGATGCTGCCGCAGGTGTTGCTCATTGCCTGAAGGCGGCCGAAGCCAATCCGCGCTTCCCCGCAAATGCATGGTTCATGCAGAGCGTCGCGCTCGGACATTTCATCCTCCAGCGATACGACGATGCCGTCGAATGGGCTCAGCGCGCCGACCAACGCGAGCGCAACGTCCCTCGGTACCTTCTACTCCTCACGACGGCCGCATGGCATGCTGGCCAGTTCGACCTGGCGCGACGGGCGGCCGACAACCTGCGGGCAGGATTTCCCGAATTCCGGCTGTGCGACCTGAGAAGGTGGCCATTTCAAGACCCCGGCCATTGGTCTTGGTTTTGTCGCGGCCTCATCGAATGCGGTCTGCCCGAGTGATTGGTGCCGGCGTGCCAGCTTTGCGCGCCGCCGATGAGACGGATTCGGCGGTGCGAACTCGAAGTCGTCTCCCCAGGTGGGGTTGTCGCACTTTTCGTGCACGTTTGGATCCGGCGCCGATTGCAAGCTTTTTTCGATGACATCAAAACGGTCTGCATGCATGTATACCGCTTGCGGTCGAAACATGCCCGCAGCCTCGATGAGATCCGCACACCCAGTCCCCAGCAAATTGGCGGCTCGAGCCCGAAGGGGGCAGCCGGCACGAAAATCGGGCTTCAGGGTGTTGGTCCAACCAGTTTTGTCATCACTTCCGAAAGCTTCGCAAACCAGTGCCGGGGTAATCCTCCCTTGCCGGTATCGGGGATGCTCGCCGGCGAGCGAGTTCGCTCAGTGCACTGCGGCGCTCGGGTGCTAGGGCACGTCCCTACTCCGCAGCACCTGGATCACCCGCGCATTCTTGTTGGCAAGCGCCACGGCCGCTCGGTTATAGCCGCGTCGAGCGATCAATTCCTGGAGCCATTGGCTTTGCGCATCCGTCTTGCCGACCGCGTAGCGTAAGACGGATCGGGCACCATGAATCAGCAACGTACGAAGGTGGGTGGCGCCCCTCTTGCCGCTCGAAAGCGGCCTCCTCTGCCTTGCAATCGGGATTGTCCGCTCGGCTGTCGGCTGGGCCATCGCAGGAGACGTCAGAGCGAACGCGATGGCCAGGATGTGCGGTTTCAGGGGCATGCCGCATCATGCGCCAGCAGCAACTTCACGACATACTGACACCATTGCTGGAGGCGTGACATGGAGGAAAAGAGCTTTGAACACCGCGGGCACCAAGTCACGATCAACGTCTTGCAGAACGGCGAACGGTGGAGTTGGTCGTACCGGATCGATGACCGGGAGCCGGTCTCGAACGCACAATCCGGCGCGCCGTCGGAGGATCAGGCCCTCAGTGAGGCAAGACATGAAGCCATAGCGGCGATCAAGGCACTTCAGGGCGGAGCGTAGTTTCAGCGCCGCGGCGGCGGTGGCATCCTCCATGCGCGCGAGCAGAACCAGACGGCTGCTGCGCTCGACGAGAACGCCCACCGAGGACTTGTTGCCTGCGCCCTTGATGCAGTCACCTTCCCGTGTCCGGGCATGACCCGATCGTCGACCTCGGGCGGGCAGCCCCGACGGAAGCGCGGTTCCGTGCTCCGAAGCGCCGGCATTTATAGATGACGGGCGCCACGGATCCCTGTCGGAGATGATCACTTTGTGGAGCCTTGACCGCGGCAGCTGGGCGCACGCGGCATGCCTATCGTCCTTGTCCGAGCCTGTCGGTGCCTTGGTCGCTCAGATGCGCGCGCGGCCTTGAGTCGGAGGATCAGCTCGCCGCATAAGGCTTGAACGCAGGTTTGGCGTTCTTCGGATAGGCGATGCGCGCTGACGGATTGCGCTTGGCCATGGTTTCGTCGCGCATGTACTCCATGACGAGCGAAATATCATCCTCCGATTTCCCCAGCTTCTTGGCGAGATACCTTTGCATGTCGTAGGTGGATTGACGCTTGGCCATGCGGGTGCGCAGGAACGCGCGCAGGACCGGACAGAACTCCGGCGAGGCGTCACCAACGAGCCACAGGTTGAGATTTTCCGGGGATCGGAAGTCGAGCTTGTCGCCGCCGATCGAGGGATCCTTGGCCAGTTGGTCGAAGACGAAAGTCCACAGATTGGTCTTGCCCTTCTGCCAGGGTGCGATGCTGGCGAACACCGTGGCCTCCTGGTTGGCCGGCACTGTCCTGATCGCGCCTGCCTTGATGAGGATGTACCACTGGAGACGATGGGTGTATTCGCCGTGTTCCGGGCCGGCGCCGACGTCCTTCCAGTGCTGTTTCAACGCCAGCGATTCCTTGAACACGTTCCCGAAGACGAAGCCGGCATAGTTCGGCGGCCGGTCGCCGACAATGACGAATCCGTGATTCCGTTCGAACTCGTCCAGCGCGGTCGTCAGTAGCTTGGAGAAATCCCGATCTTTGTACGGCTGAGCACTCTTGGCTGTGTAGGCCGTCTGCTGCTGCTCGAAGTGCTTGACCGCACGCGTAGCAGCGAAGAACGTCTTGCCAATGCGCCTGGTCATGTCCTCGTCCAGCGCGATCAAGGCGTTTCGAAGGACCGGTTCGCCCCGGATCACTCCCCGTGGGCCGCAGGAGAGATAGTGGCCCATTCGAACGTAGTCCTCGAAATGTGGTGACGCGCTCAACAGCGTGTCGTTGACCTTCAGGCTCTTCGCGTCGAAGGCGTCCGTCAGTTCCTTGCGAATCTCGTCTTGCTTTTTCATCTGAGCTACTCCAACGAACAACGAGAACCCCATGGCCGGCAGTGCCGCAGGGCGATGGCATCTGGCCACCGATGAGCGGTCATCGGCTGGCCGGGTCAAACCGGGTACACCTCGCCTGCGGCCTGTGGCAGACCGTCAGGACGAAACCCATCCGCAGGGCGTCGGATTTCGCGAACTCATCCCAGGGATGTGGAATGACTTGAGTGCCTCCAGCGCAAGTGGGTTCACTGTGCCTCTGGGTGACTCCCCGTCGAGCACGCGTGGCAGCGCCCCTTGCCAAGCACTGCCCCATCTCAGAAGCATTGACGGAAGCGCGGTTCTGTGTTCCGAGGCGCCGCCAGTCATTGATGACGGGCGCCACGGACCCCTGCCGGAGACGATCACTTAGGCTGCGGCAGCTGGGCGCAAGCGGCGCGCCTATCGTCCTTGTCCGAGCCTGTCAGCGCCTTGGTCGGTGAGGTACGCGCGGCCTTGACGGTCCGAGGCCACGAACCCGTTGGACCTGAGGCGGTCCGAAACCCGGATGACGCTCGCCGGGAGACGCCGGGCATCAGCCCTCAACAGCGCCTGCAGCGTCTTCCATTGTTCGTCGTTGAGCTGGATCTTCTTGACCATGGCCACCTCCGTCGACCGGGAGTGTGACGCGAAGAGCAGGTAGCAGCCTTCTCATTAGTGCTCTTGCCTCGAAGTCTGTGTCGGTGTAAGGATCGTCGAAGCTTGCCAACCACAGTGCTGCGCCCGTTCGCCGCACCCAAGTCGCCATGGGGTCGGCCTCGGTCCACAGGCCCACACGCTGCGCTGGGCGGCGTACTGCACTTGACCAGCGCCCCGTCCTCCCTCGTCGCGTGGCGCTCATAGACCCCAGCCAGCCCGGCAGCGACCTGGTGCCGCCCAGCGCCCTCTGCGCGGCATCTCACATCGGCGACCGTCCGGCCGTAGCGATCGATGTCGCGCGGCCAGATCTGCGCCTGCTCCAAATAGCAGAGGCCGCTCAGTTCCTGCTTGCTGCGCTGCTCAAAGGGCTGGTGTGACTCGGACGCGTCGATTGCCGCGAGGCGCACCTTGACCTGCTTGAAGGCGCCGGGAGCGCCGCAGCGCGCTGTCAGGGTAGGGGGTGATCACATTGTTTGACAGATTCACATGGTCATGGTTGTCGCCAATGCCCGCATTGGTTTTCGACGGGTGATCCGGAACCCGCAGCCACAACACGCGCGAAGGAGTAGATTGGCGCCCCATCCCTTCGGAGGTCCTGCTGTGTCCTCGACCATCGCTTCAGTAGCGCTGAGACCCTTGCTAGGATGTCCCAGCGGCGAAGAACCGAGCGGCAATCCATGGATCGAGCAATACAAGTCCCCGGGAACTGGTGTCACACATGCGAGTTGTCGTCTCGAGAAGCGTCGCCTTTCCCTGCTGCAGTTGCTCTTCACAAGAGTCCTGACGACACCCCCCGTTTCACCCCGCGCTGGCGCTCGCAGGTGCCGGCTCGGCGAAAACTGTGGAAGCATGCAGTAGTTCGAAAGAACTACAGACGGCTAGGCATTCAATGGCTAGGCTTAGGTAAGTTGTTCACGCGCGGCCACGTCCCTATAAGGTGGCCGCAGCATCTGCACGACGCGAAGGGATCGCGGTGATGGCAGGATCCTAACCGGCGCATCGATGTGCGAACGGGCTGCCGTTCTTTTGTCGCTTGGCTGAGCGGCGGGCGCGGACCAGCCTCGACCAACGCGGAGCGTGGCCTGTCAGTTCGAATCGTCAGGAGCGAGGAAGGCGATTTCCTTTGGGTGGTGGAAGAACGCATGGATGGGATCTGGCTGCGCGATCTGCGGATCTCCGAGCACCAGTTCCTGACCTGTCAGGGCGCGTTCTCTGAGTAAGAAAAGGTTTTATGCAGCTTGCGTCACATGGGGTGACTCAATCCAGCCGCCTTGGCCGCAGGCCTCCTGCCGGAGCCCGGGCAGGCCTGCCTCAACGGAGGGCCACGTATGCGCAATAGTCGATTGAGCGCCGTTGCCGCACTGGCGCTGTTGGTCGGATGCCTGCTTGGCGCCGGTGGCATGCAGGCGTTGCACGCCCAGCAGAAACCGCTCCCCGTAGCCTATGTCATTTCGGAGATCGAACTGACGAACCCCGGCGCCTATGCCAAGGGCGTGCCGCTCGCAAACAAAGCCCTGGCCGCAAGCGGCCAGAAGCGACCGGCGTCCGGCGATACGACAGTGCCTTTGGCCGGAGAAGCGCCCGCCACGCGCATCGTCCTGTCCGTGCTTGAAAGCCTGGACGCGGTCAAGGCAGCCTGCACCTCACCTGCCGACGTAAAGGCAAGAAAGGTCGGCAACCACTACCCAAGGCTCAGGATCTTTGCCGTCGAAGGGCTTTAGACCGACGTTGCACTTTTCACTGTCAGTGCACCTGAACGACGTCCGGCGGCCGCGTCCGTTCAAGGCAAGTGGCATCGGCCGCTCGATGACGCACCTTGAGGAGTTGACATGGTCACCTACGTTGGATTGATGAACTTCACAGACAAGGGTCTACAGACAGTCAAGGACACGACAAAACGCGCCGCCGCCGCCAAAGAGGCGGCGAAGAAGGCAGGTGTCAGCATGCGGGAACTTGTCTGGACCATGGGAGAGTACGACCTCGTTTCAATCATCGAGGCAGAGGACGAGCAGGCATTGGCAGCGTTCAGCCTCGCCACGGCCATGCAGGGCAACGTGCGTTTCCAATCGCTTCGCGCGTTCACGAGCAGCGAGATGGACGCGATACTTGCCAAGCTGCCTTAGGTGAATGACAAACGACCGGGATGCAGGTCCCGGCGTTGTGAGCGTCTGGCCATCCCCTTGCTCTTCAATGACGCGGCCGTGAGGATCGTCTCGAGCGGCAAATCAAGGCCTGGGCGATGGACGCCGTGCACGGCTCTTCGCCGGAAGCCCGTTGGCAGGTCTACGCGCAGTCATGCCGACGCAACTCAACAGCCGATTCGAAGAATTGTTGCCACATCGTTGGCAGTCATCAGCGACGGGTTGACCGACCCGTAAACCGGGTGCCCGGAAGCTGACGGAGATGGGATCGCTGGCCCAGGTAGTGACGGTGCGGGTGACCATCGACGTCAATGCCATGACCCCGGCCCCCGGGCGCAGAAGGTGACTCCGATTTACGAAATCTTCGTGAACAATTCAGCCGCTCGGCTCGATCGTCGTGTTGCCGCTCAAGGGGGTCAGCACGTTGCCAATGGAAAACGACTGGCTCCGCCGATCGGACCCGCCCACTTCTCACATCTCAACTTCCGCGTTCCGGTTCAGCCTCGCGAAGCATGAGCATCTGCTTCTCTAGCGTCGCTCTGGTAAGTCCACGCGCCGAGTCTGCGGCCGGGACGGAACTGCGCTGCCGAGTAGCCCGGAGGTGCCCTCTCTCACGGGCGCACGGTCAGCGACCGTGTCATATTGCACCAGTCGTACTGAGAGGGGCACGCCTGACGCTGACCGACGTCGACGTGACCGCGGGTGAGGAAACGGCCGCTCTGGTGCGCGTGCGACGTGGCGAGGCGAGGCGATTTTCCTCAAGGTCGACGTCACCCGCGAAACTGAAGTGGCGGCGACGGTCGCGGCGACGGTGGCCGCCTATGGGCGACTTGACTGCGCCTTCAACAACGCCGGCATCGAGATCGAAGACTCGCGCATAACGGAATGCGATGAATCGGTGTTCGATCGGATCGTGGGTGTGAACGTCAAGGGCATGTGGCTCTGCCTGAAACATGAACTGAAACAGATGGATGCGCAAGGCGGGGGGCCATCGTTCCCGCGATCCGAGCACATCGCAATGCCGGCGCCATCGTCAGCTACGGGGAGCGCAACCGGTGCGGGGAACGGATCCACCAGCTTCGTCGAATCGGCGGTCAACCAGGTGATCGTCAACTGGCTCGTGAAGAAGCAGCAGATGCGCGGGACGCCACGCGGAGCCCACCTGCTTCTACAGGTCCGCACGCAGATGCTGAATGACAAGTTACACGCGTCCTTCGTCACTGGTGGTATCCGGGCTTCGGCGCTCAGGTTCATGCGCCGCTCGCAGCATCGGCAGGGAGCAAGAAAGCTGCACATCGATTCCTAGAAGATGAAGGTCCTCGTGAACAAGAGTTCCAGAGTTCCGTTCACTTCCGAGCCGATTCGCCGCGATCGTCGAAGAGATTCTCGTGGTGCATGCCGCCGGAGCCGTTCATCGCCGATCCGGCGCAGCTGCCGTGGAAGCGTCTCCGAGCGGGCATGCGGATGAAGCCGGACGGCGCTGCGTTTTCACGCCGGTGCGGCAGCAATTGAGCTGCCGCCTCACGAACGCCACATGCCCTGCTGCGCCATCTCGCCGACGATGCGCACCAGGTGACCCGCAACGGCGGTGACGGCACGCGATGGTCCCTTGGCCTTGGCGAAGGCCATCGCCACGGTGCGCTGGAACGGCGGCTCCACGATGCGCGCCGCCTGCAGCTTGCCCTCTTGCACTTCCTGCCAGACGGCATGCAGCGGCAGCACCGTGTACAGCCGCTCCTGAGCGGTCAGCTGCTTCTGCAGCGGCAGCGAGTCGGCCTCGATCACCGGTGCCAGCGCGATGCGCGCCAAGCGCGCGCCCGCGTCGAGCGCGGTGCGCAGCCCGTTGGGCGCGCCCGGCAGGATGAAGGGCAGTCCATTCAGGCTGGCGAAGGGCACCGGGCCGGCCGCGGTCAGGCGATCGCCGGCCGGGCCGATGAGATAGCTGTCGACCGTGGCCAGGGCCTGCTCCTGCTCGGGCAGTGTGGGGCCGTAGCGGTACAGGATGGCGATGTCGACACGGGCATCGGTCAGCCATTCCTCGACTTGGCCGCTGGAGCCTTCCAGCACCTTGAGGCTGACACCGGCGTGGCGGGCGCGCACCTCGGCGAACAGCCGGCCGATCAGGATGGTGCCGATCGAGGGCAGGCCACCCAGTGTCACGGTGCCCACCGGTTCCCGCAGGTCGGCGCGGATGCCGTGCTCCAGCGCTTGCGCACGCTCAAGCAGCTCCTTCACCTGCGGGAACAGCCGCTGTCCGGTCTCCGACAACTCCACGCCGCGGCCGGTGCGATTGAACAGCCGCGAGCCGCATTCGCGCTCCAACGCGTTGATCTGGCGGCTCAGGAAAGACTGGTTGCTGTCGAGGAACAGCGCGGCTCGCGTCAGGCTCCCCAGCTCCCCGATCGCGACGAACGAACGCCACTTCTGGAGGTCGGCAGCGATCTCCAGTGCGAAGTCAGTAGCCTTGGGCTTGTGCATCAGGCCGGATTATCGAGCCGTCGCACCCATTCGGCGATGGCGGCTGCGACCGCCTGCGGCTGCTCCGGCACCAGCGCATGGCCGGCGCCGTCGATCACCTGCACCGTGGCCTTGGTGCCCAATGCATCCGCCAGCTCAGCGCGCGTGCCCGGCGGCCGCCATGCATCTTTTGCCCCTTGCAGGTCCAGCACCGGTGCATGGCTGCGGCCGAACCATTCGTCCTTCGGTGGATGCCGTGCGGCCTGGCGATAGGCTGCGCGCCATTGCGGATACCAACCCTGCAGCCAGGGCCGCGGGTCGTTGCCCGGCGCGAACATGCAAAGCCGCAGGGCGTCGAGCCGCTCCCGCTGCGCGCACGCAGGATCGGAAGCGATCGCCAGCGCCTGCGCCAGGCCGGCAGGGAAGTCGCGAGCGGCGGCCCCCAGCACCACCACGCCGCGCACACACGCGGGATGGCGCAGATCGGTGACCCGCGCCACCCAGTGGCCGTAGGCATGGCCCACCACGACCGCAGGGGCAGCGTGGAACTGCGCGATGACGCCGGCGACGTCGGCTGCCAGCGTCTCGAGCGTCATGCCGGCGGGTGGCGCACTGCTCAAGCCCATGCCGCGCGGCTGCGGCCGCACCACGCGGAAGTCTTCGGACACCAGCAGGTCGGCGAGCAGGTCGAAATCCTCCGAATCCCTCAACGAGGACGGCAGCAGCACGATGGCCGGGCCCGTGCCCTCGACGATCACCTCGATGCGCGCCGGCCCGAGCTGCAGCAGTTCGCGTCGGCGGCTCATTCCACCGTCGCGCCGGATGTCTTGACGAGCTGGGCCCACTTGGGGATCTCGCTGCGGATCAGGTCGGAGAACTCGTCCGGTGTGGACGCCGCGGGCTCGATGCCGAGGGCGGTGAGCTGCCGCTTCATGCCGGCGTCCGACATGGCGCGGATCACCGCCGCATGCAAGGCGGTCACGATCTCCTTCGGCGTGCCGGCCGCCGCGAGCACGCCCAGCCAGTTGGAGACTTCGTAGCCGGGCACGCCTGCTTCCGCCAGCGTGGGCACCTGCGGCAGCACCGCCATCCGCGTGCGTGAAGTCACCGCCAGGGCGCGCACCTGGCCCGACTTGATGTGTTTCTCGTACACCGTGAACGAGTCGAAGGTCGCGTCGATCCGGCCAGCCAGCAGGTCGGTGAGCAACGGCGCGCTGCCCTTGTACGGCACGTGCACCAGTTTGACGCCGGCGAGACTTTCGAACAGCGCGCCGGACAGGTGGCTGGAGCTGCCGTTGCCGGCCGAGCCATAGGTAAGTTGGCCGGCCTTGGCCCGCGCCAGCGCCACCAGATCGCCGACCGTGCGCGCCTTCACCGATCGGCCCACCACCAGCACCCGCGGCGTGATGTGCGTCAACGCGATCGGAGCGAAGTCCTTCAGCGGGTCGTAGCGCAGCTTCGAATACAGCGCCGGATTGATGGCCTGTGTGCCCATGGTGCCGAACAGCAGCGTGTAGCCATCGGCCGGGGCGCGTGCCACGATCTCGCAGGCCACCGTGCCGCCGGCGCCGCCGCGGTTGTCGATCACCACCTGCTGCCCGAGTTGCTCGCCCAGGTGCTGCGCCAGGCCGCGCGCCATCAAGTCCGCGGCGCCGCCGGCTGGAAACGGCACGACCAGCCGCAACGGGCGCTCGGGGAAGGCGGCCCACGCGGCCAGCGGCGCACCCGAAAGGGCGGCGGCCAGCAGGATGCGGCGGCGGGTCGGGCTGTGCATGGTCTTGTCTCCTGGGTTCACGGCGACTCTAGCCCTCGGTTCGGCGTGCGCCCATGCAGGCACGCACAAGGCTGCTATGCAGGACGGGTCAGGCCGGCCTGCATAGCAGCCTTGGCGAATGGTGCATGGCTGGCGTGGGTCGTCGCTCCTAGACTGCCCCATCGCCGCATTCGGCCCGAACGCCGGACCCACCGCATCCCAGGAGACAACACCATGCCACTGAGCCGCCGCCCGTTTTTCGCCACCGTCGCCCTGACGTTCATGGGCGGCCTTTTCATCGCCGGTACCACCGCGCACGCCGAGGACTGGCCGGCCAAGCCCATCAAGCTCATCGTGCCCTACGCGGCGGGCGGTCCGACCGATGCCATCGCGCGCCTGCTGGCGACGAAGGTCGGCGCCACCCTGGGCAAGCCAGTGGTGGTCGACAACCGAGCCGGTGCGGGCGGCACCATCGGCGTCGATGCGACCGTCAAGGCGCCTGCCGACGGCTATACCCTTGCGCTGGTGGCGCCCGGCCCTCTCGCCGGCATGCCCAACCTGATGAAGGCGCCCTACGCGCTCGACGACCTCCAGTACCTGACGCTGGTGGCGAAGATCCCCAGCGTGCTGGTGGTCAACAGCAAGTCGGGCATCGATTCGCTGGAGACGCTGGTGAAGAAGGCCAAAGCCGAGCCCGACAAGCTGAGCTACAGCTCCGCCGGCCCCGGCACCACCCCGCACATCGGCATGGAAATCTTTAAGGACCAGGCCAAAATCCACATTCTGCACGTCCCATACAAGGGCGCCGCGCCGGCTATCACCGGCTTGCTGGGTGGCGAGGTGCAGGTCGCCATGGTGGACCTGCTGCCGGTGATGGCACACATCAACAACGGCTCTCTGAAGGCGCTGGCGGTGGCTGCCGCCAGCCGCGCGCCACAGCTACCCAACGTGCCGATCACGGCCGAGAAGGGCTTGCCAAAGGTCACGATGGAAACCACCTACGGCATCGTCGCGCCCAAGGGCGTGCCGGCCGCGATCGCGACGCGGGTGCGCGAGGCGTTCGTCTCCGCCGTCGACGCCCCCGAGATGAAGCAGCAGTTCCTGCAGCAGGGCGCATTGCCGGTCACCGCCACCAGTGCCGAGTACCAGCAGCTGATGCAGGTCGAATCGGCCAAGTGGAAGGACATCATCAGCAAGGCCAAGATCACGCTGGAGTGATGCACTTCCCGCTGGACGCCTAGCCATGAAGATCACCACAGCCACGCTGCAACCCTGCACGCAGGCGCTGGCCGACTCGCAATGGAAGTTCGCGCGGGCCCAGGTGCCGCGGCTGGAGGGCTGGGTGCTGCGCCTGTCCGATCAGGATGGGCATGTGGGCCTGGGCTATTGCCATGCCATCCCCGCCATCTCGACCCACGGTGCCGGCGCCGAGGCCGCCCTCGCCTTCCTGACGCAGGGGCTGGTCGGGCGGCAGGTGGACGACCTCGCGGGCACGATGGAGGAGATCGACACCACGCTGGCCTACCAGCCCACCGTGAAGGCCGCGATCGACATGGCGCTGCACGATCTGCTGGCGCGTCGCCTGGGCGTGCCGGTGCATGTGCTCCTGGGCGGCAAGCTGCGCGACGCAGTGGCGCTGTCGCGCATCCTGCCGATCAAGACGCCGGACGAGATGGCCGCCATGGCCGGCCGGCTGGCCGAAGAAGGCTACAGGCAACTGAAGCTGAAGCTCTCCGGGGACACCGACCTCGACGTGCTGCGCGTCGCAGCGGTGCGCACGGCCGTCGGCGACGGAGTGGCACTCACGCTGGACCCCAACCAGTCGTACAGCGCCAAGCAGATGATCGCCGCCTTCGGCCGCATGGAGCGCTATGGTATCGCGCTGATCGAGCAGCCGGTGCCGGCCGCCGATGTCGCGGGCCTGGCCTTGCTGACGCGCACCTTGCCCGTGGCGATCGAGGCCGACGAAAGTGCCCAGAGCGTGCGGGACGTGTTCCGTCTGGTTTCGGGGCGTGCCGTGGACGTGATCAACCTGAAGCTCACCAACTTGGGCGGCATCCGCCGCTTCCTGCAAGCCGTGCGCATCTGCGAGGCCGGCGAAGTCGGCTGCCGCATGGGCGCGGCCTTCGGGCCCGCGCTGCTGCAGGCCATGAGCCTGCAAGCCGCCAGCGTGATCCGGCGCTTGCCCCATGCCTGCGAGCTGTCGGAGCACCTGCACCTGCAGGACGATCCCTTTACGCCATTGCCGGTGCACGGCGGACAGCTGCGGCTGCCGGAAGGCCCCGGCTGCGGCGTGCGCTACAAGAACTGAGGAAAACATGAAGACAAGTATTCGCCGAAGCGCTGGCCTCCTCCTGGCCGCATTGGCCATGGGCGCTGCGGCGCAGGACTATCCCGACCGGCCCCTGCGCCTGGTGGTGCCCTTCGCGCCGGGCGGCGGCGCCGATATCGTGGCCCGTGCCGTGGCGGCCCCGCTTGGCAAACGGCTCGGGCAGCCGGTAGTCGTCGACAACAAGCCGGGGGGCGGCGGCACGCTGGCCGCCGACCTGGTCGCCAAGGCGCCGGCGGACGGCTACACGCTGCTCTACACCACGCCAGGCCCGCAAATGGCCAACCCCTACCTGATGGCAAAGCTACCCTACGACCCGGTGCGTGACCTGGTGCCGGTGTCAGAAGTGGCCATCGTCCCCAATGTGCTGGTGGTGAACAAGGATCTGCCCGTGCGCACGCTTAAGGAATTCATCGCGTACGCCAAGTCCCATCCGGGCAAGGTCAATTTCGCCAGCGCCGGCCAGGGCGCCAGCAGCCATCTGGCCGGTGAGTCGTTCAAGCAGGCAGCCGGCGTGTCCATGGTCCATATCCCCTACCGCGGCACTGGTCCGGCACTGACCGACTTGCTGTCGGGCCAAGTGCAGATGGCGATCGACAGCATCGCGGTCTACAAGCCGCACATCGACAGCGCTGCCTTGCGCGCGCTCGGTGTGGCCACTGCCAGGCGCTCGCCACTGCTTCCCGACGTACCACCCATCGCCGACGAGCTGAAGGGCTTCGATGCGGCGCCGATCAACTACATCTCGGTGCCGGCGAAGACGCCGCAGGCGGTCATCGACCGTTTGAACCGGGACATCAACGTCGTGCTGGAGTCACGGGAACTCAAGGAGCAACTCGCCGCGAGCGGTGTCGTTCCTCAGGGCAGCACGCCGGCTGAGATGGCCGCACTGATCCGCAGCGAGGCGGCCAAGTGGAAGAAGGTGATCGAAGTCTCCGGCGCCAAGCTCGATTGAATCCGAACGAAGAAAGGAACCCTCCATGAACGACCTGGCACAACTTGAAGTACGCATCGAGGACTTTGTCGCAACCCTCACCATGAACGCGCCGCCGGTCAACGCATTGACCCGCACGCTCAACGACGAACTCACGCTCGCACTCGATCGCATCTCCGAGATGGACGAGGTGCGCGCGGTGGTGCTGACCGGTGCCGGCAAGGTGTTCTGCGCTGGCGCCGACCTCAAGGGTCGGGCCTCGGTGATCAAGGGGCCGGGCGACCTGCCGGCCCATTCGCGCCGCACCCGCGAGTGCTTCCATGCGATCCGCGAATGCGCGAAGCCGGTGGTGGTCGCCATCAACGGCGCGGCCCTGGGTTCCGGCCTGGCCATGGTGGCTTCGAGCGATGTGCTGATCGCCTCCGAGAAAGCATCGCTGGGCCTGCCCGAAGTGGACGTTGGCCTGTTGGGCGGCTGCCGCCATGCCATGCGCCTGTTCAGTCACTCGCGCCTGCGCCGCATGGCACTCACCGGCATGCGCGTGGACGGCGCCGAACTGTACCGGCTTGGCGTGGTGGAGGCTTGCGTGCCGCCCGAGGAGCTGATGCCAAAGGCGCTGGAGATCGCTCGCTCCATCGCCTCGAAGAGCCCGGTGTCGACCCGGATGGGCAAGCACACCCTGAACGTGATCGAGGACATGAGCCTGCGCGACGGCTACCGCTACGAGCAGGACATGACGGCGCAGATCGGCAAGACCGACGATGCCAGGGAAGCGCAGCGCGCTTTTGCGGAGAAGCGGGCGCCGGTCTTCACCGGCCGCTGAGCGCTGTCGGTCACCCCGGCTCCAATGGCGACTTCGTCCCAAGGAGCGCCCATGTTTGCCGAACCGTCCCCCAAGTCCGCCGAGTTGCTGCAGCGCCTGCGCGCATTCTTCGACCAGCACATCTACCCCAACGAGGAGCGCTACCACCGCGAGATGGATGCGTTCCGCCGCCAGGGCAGCCCCTGGCAGGTGGTGCCGCTGATCGAGGAGCTGAAGCCGAAGGCGCGCGCGGCCGGCCTGTGGAACATGTTCCTGCCGCACCCCTACGAGGGCCACGGCGGCATCTCCAATCTCGACTACGCACCGCTGTGCGAGGTGATGGGCCGGGTGTCCTGGTCCGGAGAGGTGTTCAACTGCTCGGCCCCCGATACCGGCAACATGGAAACGCTGGAGCGCTACGCCACCGAAGCGCAGAAGCACCAATGGCTCAAGCCGCTGCTGGCCGGCGAGATCCGCTCCGCCTTCCTGATGACGGAGCCCGCCGTGGCCTCCTCGGACGCCACCAACATCCAGTGCTCGATCCGGCGCGAGGGCGACCACTACGTGATCAACGGCCGCAAGTGGTTCTCCTCCGGCGCCGGCAGCCCGCGCTGCAAGATCTTCATCGTGATGGGCAAGACCGATCCGGATGCGCCGCGGCATGCGCAGCAGTCCATGGTGCTGGTGCCGCGCGACACCCCCGGTGTCACGGTGCTGCGGCACCTGTCGGTGTTCGGCTACGACGACGCGCCGCACGGCCACATGGAAGTGGTTCTGGAGAA
>NZ_JBDGIT010000008.1:0-205446 GCF_057657265.1 Variovorax sp. Soil_C_17 | reverse complement strand
TGTGAAAGTAGGTCATCGTCAGGCTCTTACAGCCCCAAAAAGCCCAACCAGTCATGGTTGGGCTTTTTGCTTTTTTGAACTGCGAAGTGGCGCGCCGGTGCGCAAGCCGCGCTTGTGGAATTGTGGCATTCCGATGCGCAGTATTTGTCGGTGCTGCACTCGCGCTCAACAGGGCCGGCAAGCCGGCCAAGATGTTTCAAGCGGTCGCGTTGGGGCGCAATTGCCGCCGCAAGATCTTTCCGACGTTTGTCTTCGGCAGGCTGTCTCTGAACTCGATGTGCTTGGGCCGCTTGTAACCGGTCAACTGATCATTGCAGTAACGCATTACCGCATCCTCCGTCAGCGTGGGATCCCTGCGCACTACAAAGACCTTGATCGCCTCGCCCTGCTTCTCGTCCGGCACCCCGATTGCCGCGCATTCGACCACGCCTGGGCACAAGGAGATGACGTTCTCGAGTTCGTTCGGGAACACGTTGAAACCGCTCACCAAGATCATGTCCTTCTTGCGGTCGACGATCCGGCTGTACCCATCCTCCTGCATGACCGCGATGTCGCCGGTGCGCATGAAGCCATCGGCGGTGAACGCTGCTGCGGTCTCCGCTGGTTGGTTGTAATAGCCGACCATCACATTCGGCCCCTTGATGCAGAGCTCGCCCGCCTCGCCGGGTGGCAAGGAGCGCCCTTCGTCGTCCTTGATTGCGATCTCGATGCTCGGTAGGGGCAAGCCGATGGTGCCGGTGAAGGTGGTGTTGGAAACCGGATTGTTCGTGCCGATCGCGCAGGTCTCGCTCATGCCCCATCCCTCGATCATCGGGCAGCCCGTGGCCTCGAACCATTTGCGTGCGGTCCCTTCTGATGCTGCCATGCCGCCCGCCTGGGACACGAAAAGCGTGGAGAAGTCGACGGTCTTGAATTCCGGATGCACCAACAGCGCGTTGAACAGGGTGTTGACCGCCGGCAGCATGTGAAAGGGCCGCTTCTTGAGCACGGCAATGAACTTGTCGAAGTCGCGCGGATTGGGAATCAGCGTGAGATGTGAACCCTGTCGAATTGCGAGCAGGCACAGCGTTAGCGCGAAAATGTGATAGAGCGGGAGCGCCGCGATGCTGTTGACCTTCGACAGGTCGCCCGCCCGCTCCAGCGCCGGCGTGAACCATGCCTCGGCCTGCAGCGTTGCCGCGACGATGTTGCGGTGCGTCAGCACGGCCCCCTTCGAGAGTCCGGTGGTGCCGCCGGTGTACTGCAGGAAGGCGATCGAATCCAGCGTGCTGGTGTCGGGCCCGAGAGTGCGCCCCTTGCCTTCATCGATCGCCTTGGTAAAGGGCGTCACGGTCCGGCCCTTGTCGAGCGGCAGCTTGTAGGCCGGCACCATCTTCGCCAGGTGCCGCACCGCCAAGGTGATCCAGGTACCGTAGAGTCCGCCCAGCAGGTCGCCCATCGACGCGACCACCACATGCTTGATCGGCGTCTGCTCGATGACCTGTTGGAGCGTGGCTGCGAAGTTCTCGAGGATGATGATGGCGGTGGCGCCGGAATCCTTCAACTGGTGCTCGAGCTCGCGCGCCGTGTACAGCGGATTGACATTGACACACGTGTACCCCGCGCGCAGTACCCCTGCCATGGTGACGGCGAACTGCGGCACGTTGGGCAGCATGATGGCCACACGCGCGCCGGGCTCCAGGCCTCGCGACTGCAGCCAGGCACCGAGAGCCCCGGAGAGCTCGTCGAGCTCCGCGTAGCTCATCCACCGTTCCATGCAGACCGAGAACGGCCGACTCGCATAGCGCCGGAAGGACTCCTCGAACATGTGGCGCAGCGAACGGTATTGCTCCGGGTGCACCTCGTGCGGCACACCGGGCGGATAGCTCTTCAACACGGCTGATTGCATGCGATCTCCTTGGCGCGGATTGTCGAAGCGAGCTTGGCGATGCCACCAGCGGGCTTGTCCTAGGGTCGCGATCGATCCTGTCGCGCATGCGATAGTCCGCCGCATGGTCGCGCGTCTACAGCAATGCATCGTGCTGGTCTGGCTACTGGCCGCCATCGTGTGGACCAGCGTCTGGTGGCCGCATTCGCCCCTCGTGGCAGCGGGTGGGCTGTTGGTCCTGGGCCTGGGCCATGCGGTCTTTCTGGCGCTGGAGCTCATGGCCAGCTACCACGTCAGCGGCCGGGATCCCTTGAGCCGCGCCACGGTCATGCAGTGCGTCCGGGCCTGGCTCGCCGAAAGCCGCACGGCCCTGCAGGTGTTCTGTTGGCAGCAGCCATTCCGCTCGGGCGCCGTGCCCGATCACCTGCCGGAGAGCAGCCGCCATCGCGGCGCGGTGCTGATTCACGGCTTCCTCTGCAACCGTGGCTTCTGGAACCCGTGGTTACGTGCATTGCGTGCGAGGAATCGTGCCTTCGTGGCCGTCAATCTGGAGCCGGTCCTCGGCCCGATCGAGCACTATGTGCAGACCATCGACGAAGCGATCTCGCGTGTGACCGCGGCCACGGGGCAGGCCCCCTTGCTGATCTGCCACAGCATGGGCGGCCTGGCGGCTCGCGCCTGGCTGCGCGGTGCCGATGCGAAGCGCGTGCATCGTATCGTGACCATCGGCACGCCGCACCGGGGAACGTGGCTGGCTCGCTTCGGCCGTACGGCCAGCGGGCGCCAGATGCGAATCGACGGCGAATGGATGCGGCAGATGGAGAGCGAATGCGTCAGCACGCGCCAAGTTCCGTTCACTTGCTGGTACTCGAACTGCGACAACGTCGTGTTCCCCACCTCGACGGCCACGCTTCCCAATGCCGACAACCGGCTCGTGCCGGGTCGTGGGCATGTGGAGCTGGCCTTCGTCCCAGGCCTGCGAGAGCAGACCCTCGCCTTGCTCGAAGACTGAGGAAGCGCAGCTCAGAGAGAGGATTCGCCCGGCAGCAACACGCCGGGCTCGATGTCCGGCTTCGCGGCGAGCGCCTCGTAGAGCGGCGTGAAGTCCGGTGCAGTCATCTCGAACAATTGAGCAAAGCTGTCGATCACGAAGTAATTGGCTTGGTAGGTGTCGATCTTGTAGCGCGTGCGCATGGCGCGCAGCAGATCGAGCGGCAAGCGCAGTGGCTCCTCGCTGCGCACCGCGTGTCGCAGCTCGCCGACCGAACTCAGGATGCCTGCGCCGTATGCGCGCACGCCCTCGGCCTGACGGATGAGCCCGAACTCGACCGTGTACCAGTAAAGCCGCGCGAGCTTTTCACCAGCGCCGAGGTCATGCGCCTTGATGCCACCCTGGCCGTAGCGCTGCACGTAGTCGGCAAAGGTCGGGTCGAACAGCATGGGCACATGGCCGAAGAGATCGTGGAACACGTCGGGCTCGACGATGTAGTCGAACTCCTCGGGCTTGCGGATCCAGTCCGTGACCGGGAACTTGCGGTTTGCCAGAAGCGTGAAGAAGGGCAGCTCCGGGATCAGCCCGGGCACGGCGACGATCTCCCAGCGTGTCGCCTTGTAAAGCCGCTCGTTGATCTCGTCGAAGCGCGGAATGCGGTCCTTGATGCCGAGCAAAGGCAGCGATGCGATGAAAGCATCGCAGGCCAGCCCGGTCAACTGCGCGGCCTGCCGCTCGTAGAGGCGCCGATAAGTGTCATGGTCGGCCGGCGTGTAGCTGCCCCAGTCCTGCGGGCAGGTGTAGTCGGCCAAGACCGCGCCGCCCCGCGAATAGTCGCCGCGCGGCGGCCGGTCCGACTGGCCGTAGACGGCGGGCATGACCGCACCTGATGGCGTCTCCATGGAAAGCTCCGAATAGTTTGTTTACTTGAGCCAGCGGTCCATCACGCGCTGGAACTCGCCACCGGCCTGCGCCAGGTGCAGCCACTGGTCGACATAGGCCTTGAAGGCGATGTCGTCGCGCGGCAGCATCCAGGCCATCTCGCCATACTGAAGCGGCTCGTCGGGGTTGACGGCGCACAGGCCCGGCTTGAGCTTCTGCTGCGTGATCGCCTCGGCCGCCTCGGTCACGAAAACATCGGCGCGATTCGCGAGAATTTCGTCGAAGATCGTCACGTTCTCGCCGTGCATCGTGAGCTTGGCGCGCTTGAAGTTGGCGCGCGCGAAGCGTTCGTTGCTGCCGCCGGGGTTGAAGATCACCCGGACCTCCGGTTTGTCGATGGCGGTCACGCTCTGATACTTGCCGACATCGGCGCAGCGCGCGATCGGCGTCTTGCCGTTGACCATGTAAGGCGCGCTGAAGAAGGCGCGCTTCTGCCGCTCGGTGGTTACCGAGACGCCGCCCACCGCGAGGTCGCACTTGCCCGCGGCGAGGTCGGTCAGCAGGTTGGCCCACGTCGTCCTTATCCACTCCGGCTTCGCATTGAGGCTGCCGCTGAAGCTCGTCATCAAGTCGACGTCGATGCCTTCGTAGCTCGCATCGGCCTTCTGGAAACTGAAGGGCTTGTAGTCGCCGGGCGTGCAGATGCGCAGCACGCCCGCCTTCTGCACTGCATCGAGATGCGATGCAGCCATGCTTTGCGGCCGCTGCTGCGCATTCATCGCGCAGCCGACCAGAGCGAGGACCGCAGCCGCGATCGATGACGAGCGAATCCAAGAACCGAGACGACGCATTCCTTACTCCTGTATGTGATGGAGCAACTATTGTGCGGCGCTCAAGACCCCGCGGCGAATCTGGTCGAGCTCGATGCTTTCGAACAGCGCCTTGAAGTTGCCGTTGCCGAAGCCGTCGTCGCCCTTGCGCTGGATGAACTCGAAGAAGATCGGGCCCAACTGGTTTTCGCTGAAGATCTGCAGCAGCAGCGCGCCCTTCTTGCCGTCGATCAGGATCTTGCGCTTTTGCAGTTCGGTGATGCTTTCGCCGTGGCCAGGGATGCGCTTGTCCACCAGCTCGTAGTAGGTGTCGATGGTGTCGAGCAGCTTCACGCCGCTGGCGCGCAGTGCATCGACCGTCTTGTAGAGGTTGTCCGAGCCCATCGCGATGTGCTGGATGCCTTCTCCGCGATAGAGGTCCAGGTACTCCTGGATCTGGCCGGCCTGTTCCTTGCCTTCCTCGTTGATCGGGATGCGGATCTTTCCGCAGGGGCTGGTCATCGCCTTGCTCTTCACGCCGGTCACCTGGCCTTCGATGTCGAAGTACTTGATCTCGCGGAAGTTGAAGAGGCGCTCGTAGAAGTCCGCCCATTCGTTCATGCGGCCGCGGTGCACGTTGTGCGTCAAATGGTCGATGTAGGTGAGGCCATTGCCTTCCGGCGCCAGCGCTTGCTGCGCAGTCAAGCCGGGCAGCGCCTCGAAGTCCACGTCGTAGAAGCCGATGTTGCCGATGTCGCCGGGCTGCGCTCCGTTCTTGCCGCGCCAGCGGTCGACCAGGTAGATCAGGCTGTCGCCGATGCCCTTGATGGCGGGGATGTTCAGTTCACCGGGCCCGGCCTTGTCGGCAAAGCCCCAGGCACCGAGGGAGGTGGCGCGCTCGTAGGCGGCCTTGGCGTCCTGCACTCGGAAGGCGATGGCGCAGACGCTGGGGCCGTGCTGGCGCGCGAAACGCTGCGCGAAGGAATCCGGCTCGGCATTGACGATGAAGTTGATGGTGCCCTGACGGTACAGCAGCACGTTCTTGTGGCGGTGCTTGGCCACCGCCTTGAAGCCCATGCGCTCGAAGACCTTGCCCATGGCGGCCGGATCGGGCGCGGCGTATTCGATGAATTCGAAGCCGTCGGTGCCCATGGGGTTGTCCCAAGGGGTGAAGGCGGGGGCGTCGGCGGTGCTCATGGGTGTCTCCAAGGGGATGGGCGGGGATGTTCAGTGTGGCGCTCGGGTTGTGCCTGGCACGTGTGGAACTGTAAGAGCGGAGCTCCTCATGATTTCAGCGTTATCAGGCCTAGATGAGCAAGGAAACGCATGAAAGCTGTAAAAATGGAGGAATGAACGCACTCGACAAGCTGGATAGATTGATTTTGCGCACGCTGCAAAGCGACGGTCGCGCCACCTATGATCAACTCGCCGAAGAGGTCAGCCTTTCGCCCAGCGCGGTGCTGCGGCGCGTCCGGCGGCTGGAGGAAAGCGGGGTCATCGACCGCTACGTCGCCTTGGTCAAGCCCGAGGCGGTCGGCTTGGGCCTCACGGCCTATCTCAACGTCCGACTCGAAAAGCACACCGAGACCCATAAGCGCAACCCCATGGACCTGTTCCGCGCCAGTGTTCAGACCTGGCCGGAGGTTGTGGAATGTGCCGCGCTCACTGGAGAAATGGACTACCTGTTGCGCGTCGTTGTGGCCGATATGGCGCACTACAGCCGCTTCATCATGGACACGCTGCTCAAGCATCCCAGCGTGGAAGACTGCAAGACCAGCTTCGTGCTGGACCGAGTCAAAGCGACCACGGCCGTGCCGATATAGCCGGTAGCGACTATTATTTGGGCCATGCAACGGGTAAAACGTGTTCTTATGGATTACTTCTTAGACCTTGCCCTACATGTTGATTAAGGGAAAACCCTTAATATAGGAGCCATGCACACCGCCAAGGCCCTCCTCCAAGCCTCGTTCGGCATAGGCTCCTTCCTGAAAGCACCCATGGTCAAGGCCCAGCCACGCGCGCCCGCTCCCGCCCCGGTGATGGTGCCGATCCGCTCCATCGGCCCCCGCGAGCGGGAGCGCATCGCCCAGCACCTGCTCGCCCTCGAGCCCCGCGACCGCTATCTGCGTTTCGGCTATGCCGCCTCCGACGAGCAGATCCGGCGCTACGTGGACGGCCTCGATTTCGGCCGCGACGAACTCTTCGGCATCTACAACCGCCGTCTCGATCTGATCGCCATGGCCCATCTGGCCTTTGCCCC
This sequence comes from Variovorax sp. Soil_C_17, assembly GCF_057657265.1. Classification (NCBI taxonomy): domain Bacteria; kingdom Pseudomonadati; phylum Pseudomonadota; class Betaproteobacteria; order Burkholderiales; family Comamonadaceae; genus Variovorax; species Variovorax sp. Soil_C_17. The sequence goes on along the minus strand of NZ_JBDGIT010000008.1, from coordinate 198,637 downwards.
TGACGACCAGCTCAAGGACTGCGCCGAATTCGGCGTCTCGGTGGCCGAGCACGCCCGCGGGCGTGGCTATGGCGCCCGCCTGTTCGAGCGCGCGGCGGTGATCGCGCGCAACGAGGGCGTGGGGATGCTCTTCATCCATGCGCTGAGCGAGAACACGGCCATGCTCAAGATCGCGCGCAATGCCGGCGCCACCGTGGTGCGCAGCGGCTCCGAATCCGAAGCCCACCTGCAGCTGCCCGATGCCACCCTCGACAGCCGCATGAGCGAGATCGCGCTGGAGCACTACGCCGAGGTCGATTTCCAGCTCAAGACGCGCGCCAAGCAGTTCTGGGCCTTCCTGGCCACCGTGCAGGAGATCCGCAGCGGCGTGCGCGCCGCCCGCGAGCAGTCCTCGCCCTGAGCTCCCGCGGAGGCGACCGGCGGGCGCACGCGCCGCCGGCGGGTTCCGGTATCCTTGTGATCCCCCAACTCCGCCCTCCCGCAGTGGCTGACCCTCACCCCGAACGCGTGCCCGCTGAACGCGAAGACAAGCGCAGTTTTCTGCAGAAGCTCGCCGAGTTCATCCATCCCGGACCGGACTCGCGCGACGAGCTGATCGAAACCCTCGCCGATGCCGAGGACAACGACGTGATCGGCGCCGAGTCCCGCGTCATGCTCGAAGGCGTGCTGCGCATGGCCGACATGAGCGCCGGCGACGTGATGGTGGCCGCGCCGCGCATGGACCTGATCAACATCGACGCGCCCTTCGAGTCCCTGTTGAACCTGGTGATCGACACCGCGCACTCGCGCTTTCCGGTCTACGAGGGCGAGAAGGAAAACATCATCGGCATCCTGATGGCGAAGGACCTGCTCAAGCTGCAGCGGGCCCCGGGGCTGAACATCCGCGCGCTGCTGCGTCCCGCCGCCTTCGTGCCCGAGAGCAAGGGCCTGAACGACCTGCTGCGCGAGTTCCGCGGCAACCGCAACCACCTCGCGATCGTGATCGACGAGTTCGGCCGCGTGGCCGGGCTCATCACCATCGAGGACGTGCTGGAGCAGATCGTCGGCGAGATCGAGGACGAATTCGACATCGCCGAGGACGAGGGCGACATCTTCGGCCTGGCCGACCGCACCTACCGCGTCTCCGGCGACACGCCGATCGAGCGCGTCGCGGAGGCCTTCGGCATCGTCTTCGACGAGGAGATGCTGAGCGAGGACTTCGACACCATCGGCGGCCTGATCGCGCACGAAATGGGCCACGTGCCCAAACGCGGCGAGCACTATGCGCTGGGTGCCTTCGACTTCGTCGTGCTCCATACGAAGGGCGGCGCGGTGCGCTGGTTCAAGGTCTCGCCGGCGCGCGGCGACGACGCGGCCGATTGAAAACCCTGGCGCGCTCGCTGGGCTTCGGACTCGCGGGGCTTGCGCAGGCCGCTTCGATCGCGGCCCCCTGGAACGGCCGGCCGCTGTGGTGGCTGCAGCTGATCTCGCTGGCGCTGCTGGCCTGGCAACTCGATGCGCTGCGGGGTCGTGCGCAAGCGCGGCCCGCGTGGCGAAGCGCGGCGCTCTACGGCTGGCTGTTTTCGACCGCCTGGCTGTGCGGCACCTTCTGGTGGCTCTTCGTCTCCATGCACACCTACGGCGGGCTCGCCGCCCCGCTTGCCGCGGTCGCGGTGCTGGCACTGGCGGCCGCCCTGGCGCTGTACTACGCCGCTGCCGCAGCCTTCTATGTGGCCTTCGCGCCCGTGCGTCGGGCCGGCGCGGTCCTCCTGTTCGCCGCTGCCTGGACGCTGGCCGAGCTGCTGCGAAACAGCCTGTTCACCGGCTTTCCCTGGGGCGCGGGCGGCTATGCCCACGTGGATGGCCCGCTCTCGTTCTATGCGCCGTGGGTCGGCGTGTACGGCGTGGGCGCGGTCGCGGCAGCCATCGCGGCGCTCGTTGCAGCTGTGGTCCACGACCAAGGGCGCGGGAAGCGCGTGATGGCGCTTGCGCTGGCGCTGGTCCTCCTCGGTGCGCCCGCGCTCGTGGCCGCCGTCCGCAGCGCACCCGACGAGGCGACGCTTTCGCGGGGTCGGCTGGAGCTTGCGTTGCTGCAGGGCAATATCCCGCAAGACGAAAAGTTCATCCCCGGCGGGGGCGTCGCCACCGCGCTGCAGTGGTACGGGGAGCAGCTGCTGCGCGCCACCGCACCGCTGGTGATCACGCCCGAGACCGCGCTGCCCCTGCTGGGCTCGCAGCTGCCGCCTGGTTACCTCGACGCCATCGCGGCGCGCTATGCGAACAGTGCGCAGACCGCCATCGTGGGTCTGCCGCTGGGCGATGGCCGCGTCTACACGAACACCGTGCTGGGCTTCGGGCCCGGGCGCAGCACGCCCTACCGCTACGACAAGCACCACCTCGTGCCCTTCGGCGAATTCGTGCCGGGCTTGTTCCGCTGGTTCACGGACATGATGAACATCCCCCTGGGCGACTTTCAAAGCGGTGGCCTCGCGCAGCGGCCGCTGGCTTGGCAGGGCCAGCGCATCGCGCCCAACATCTGCTACGAGGATCTGTTCGGCGACGAAATCGGCGCCAACTTCCGCGACCAGTCGCAGGCGCCCACCGTGCTTCTCAACGTGAGCAACATCGCCTGGTTCGGCGACACGATCGCCATCGACCAGCACCTGGCCATCTCGCGCATGCGCGCGCTGGAGTTCCAGCGGCCGATGGTGCGCGCCACCAACACCGGCGCCACGGCGGTGATCGACCATCGGGGCCGCGTCACGCACGCCCTGCCGCGCCTCACACGCGGCGTGCTGGTGGCGAGCGTCGAGGGGCGCGCCGGGCTCACGCCCTATGCGTTCTGGGTCTCGCGCTTCGGATTGTGGCCGCTGTGGGGCCTGGCCCTGGCGATCATGGCGGCCGTGCCACTTTTCTTGCGGCGGGCCAGCCGGACTGCCGGCTGACGCCGGATCGAAGCGCGTCGGCGGAACGCGGGCGTGCGGCCGCCGGCATCGCGGCATGCGCAGGAAGCATTTCAGGCCTGTGACGGCGGCCAGGGCTTCCGGTATCGTCCCTGCGCTTCGTGAAATTCCTCACGCCAACAGGAGCCTCCATGTTCTTTGCCCCCCGCTTCCGTGCCTTCGCGGCCGTCGCGGCGCTGACTGCCGCCGCAGCCATCGCCCATGCCCAGCAGGCCTTGCCCAACGTCGTGATCCTGGCCACCGGCGGCACCATCGCCGGCGCCGGCGCCTCGGCCGCCAACAGCGCCACCTACGCCGCCGCCAAGGTGCCGGTCGACAAGCTCATCGCCGGCCTGCCCGAGATCTCCAAGGTGGCCAACGTGCGCGGCGAGCAGGTGTTCCAGATCGCCTCCGAGAGCTTCACCAACGACAACCTCATGGTGCTGGCCAAGCGCGTGTCGGCCCTGTCCAAGCAGGCCGACGTGGACGGCATCGTCGTCACCCACGGCACCGACACGCTGGAAGAGACCGCCTATTTCCTGAACCTGGTGGTGCGCACCTCCAAGCCGATCGTCGTGGTCGGCTCGATGCGCCCGGGCACCGCCCTGTCGGCCGACGGTGCGCTCAATCTGTACGACGCCGTGAACGTCGCCGCCAGCAAGGACGCGTCCGGCAAGGGCGTGCTGGTGACCATGAACGACGAGATCCAGAGCGGCCGCGACGTCAGCAAGGTGGTCAACATCAAGACCGAAGCCTTCAAGAGCCAGTGGGGCCCGCTGGGCATGATCGTGGAGGGCAAGAACTACTGGTTCCGCGCCCCGGTCAAGCGCCACACCACGCAGTCCGAGTTCAACATCGACGAGATCGCGGCACTGCCGGCGGTCGACATCGCGTACGGCTACGGAAGCGTGCCCGCCACCGCGATCGACGCCTTCGGCAAGAGCGGCGTGAAGGCGCTGGTCTATGCCGGCACCGGCAATGGTTCGGTGGCCGACCGCATCGTGCCGCTGCTGCAGAAGCTGCGCGGCGATGGCGTGCAGATCATCCGCAGCTCGCGCGTGTCCGACGGCTTCGTGATCCGCAACGCCGAGCAGCCCGACGACAAGTACGATTGGGTGGCGGCGCATGACCTCAAGCCGCAGAAGGCGCGGATTCTGGCGATGGTCGCTCTCACGAAGACCAACGACCCGAAGCAATTGCAGCGGATCTTCTGGGAATACTGAGCCCCCGAGGCTTCCCGCTTCCTTCCACGGCCGCAGCGGCGCAAGCCCTGCGGCCGTTGTCATGTCCGCGCGCTCTTAAAATGCCCGGTTCGCCGCGTCGAGGCTCGGCCGGCCACCAATCCCACCCATGCTCACCTTCCAACAAATCATTCTCAAGCTGCAGTCCTACTGGGACGCCCAGGGCTGCGCGCTGCTGCAACCCTACGACATGGAGGTGGGGGCGGGCACCTCGCATACCGCGACCTTCCTGCGTGCGCTCGGCCCCGAGCCCTGGAAGGCCGCCTACGTGCAGCCCAGCCGCCGACCCAAGGACGGCCGCTATGGCGAGAACCCGAACCGCCTGCAGCACTACTACCAATACCAGGTCGTGCTAAAGCCGGCGCCCGCCAACATCCTCGAGCTCTATCTGGGCTCGCTCGAGGCGCTGGGCTTCGATCTCAAGAAGAACGACATCCGCTTCGTCGAGGACGATTGGGAAAACCCCACGCTCGGCGCCTGGGGACTGGGCTGGGAAGTCTGGCTCAACGGCATGGAGGTGACGCAGTTCACCTACTTCCAGCAGGTGGGCGGCATCGACTGCCGGCCCATCACGGGCGAGATCACCTACGGCCTGGAGCGGCTGGCGATGTACATCCAGGGCAAGGAAAGCATCTTCGACCTGGAATGGGCGCCCGGCATCAGTTATGGCGACGTGTACCACCAGAACGAGGTCGAGCAGTCGACCTACAACTTCGAGCACAGCGACGCCGATTTCCTCTTTACCGCCTTTGCCGCGCACGAGAAGCAGGCCAGGCACCTCATGGAGCAGAAGCTCGCGCTGCCCGCCTACGAGCAGGTGCTCAAGGCGGCCCACAGCTTCAACCTGCTGGATGCGCGCGGCGCGATCAGCGTGACCGAGCGCGCCGCCTACATCGGACGCATCCGCAACCTCGCGCGCAGCGTCGCGCAGAGCTACTACGAAAGCCGGGAGCGCCTGGGCTTCCCGATGGCGCCACGCGAATGGGTGGCCGAGATGACGAAGAAGGCGGCCTGAGCGATGAGTACCCATACCAACCTTCTGGTCGAGCTCTTCGTCGAGGAACTGCCCCCCAAGGCGCTCAAGAAGCTCGGCGATGCTTTTGCCGGCGTGCTGCGCGACCAGCTGGTGGCCCACGGCCTGGCCGATGCGGGCTCCGTGCTGACCGCTTATGCGTCGCCGCGCCGCCTGGCGGCGCACCTCACCCGTGTCGGCACGCAGGCCGCCGACCGCGCAGTCTCGCAGAAGCTGATGCCGGTGTCCGTCGGGCTCGATGCGGCCGGCCAGGCGACGCCGGCGCTGCTCAAGAAGCTGGCTTCGCTGGGCGCCGACGCCGCCGCCGTGCCCGGCTTGCGCCGTGCGATGGACGGCAAGGCGGAGGCCTTGTTCTTCGACAGCAGCGCCAAGGGCGCGACGCTGGCCGAGGGCCTGCAGAAAGCGCTGGCCGAAGCCATCGCGAAGCTGCCCATTCCCAAGGTCATGAGCTACCAGCTCGAATCCGGCTGCGCGCTGCCCGGCTGGACCAGCGTGAGCTTCGTGCGCCCGGCGCACGGGCTGGTCGCGCTGCATGGCGATGTCGTGGTGCCGGTCGAAGCCCTGGGCCTGCAGGCCGGGCGCGAAACCCACGGCCACCGCTTCGAAGCCCAGCGCGATCCGATCGTGCTGCGCGATGCCAACAGCTATGCGGTGCAACTGGAAGAAGAGGGCGCGGTGATCGCCGGCTTCGAGGCGCGACGCTTCGAGATTGCCCGCCAGCTGGCCGAGGCGGCGCTGTCCGTCGGTGCCGGCGCGCAGCCGATCGACGACGACGCACTGCTCGACGAAGTCACCGCGCTGGTCGAGCGCCCGAACGTGCTGGTTTGCGAGTTCGAACGCGAGTTTCTCGGCGTGCCGCAGGAGTGCCTCATCCTCACGATGAAGGCCAATCAGAAGTACTTTCCGTTGCTCGACGCCGCCGGCCGGCTCACGAACAAGTTCTTGGTGGTCAGCAACATCCGCCCCGGCGATGCCAGCGCGGTGATCGGCGGCAACGAGCGCGTGGTGCGCCCGCGCCTGGCCGATGCCAAGTTCTTCTTCGACCAGGACCGCAAGAAGTCGCTGGCCTCGCGCGTCGAGGCGCTGGGCAAGGTGGTCTATCACAACAAGCTCGGCACGCAGGGCGAACGCGTGGAGCGCGTGATGCGCATTGCGCACGCCATCGGCGAGCAGCTGGGCTCGGCGTCGGGCGATGCCACGCTGGCTCCGCATGCCGTGCAGGCGGCGCAGCTCGCCAAGGCCGACCTGGTGACCGACATGGTCGGCGAGTTCCCCGAGCTGCAGGGCATCATGGGCCGCTACTACGCGCTGCACGACGGCCTCGACCACGCGGTGGCCGACGCCATCGAGGACCATTACAAGCCCCGCTTCGCCGGCGACGCGCTGCCGCGCGGCCCGGTGGGCATCGTGGTCGCCCTGGCCGACAAGCTGGAAACCCTGGTGGGCATGTTCGGCATCGGCAATCTGCCGACCGGCGACCGCGATCCATTCGCGCTGCGCCGCCATGCCCTGGGCGTGATCCGCATGCTGACCGAGCGCCACCTGCCGCTGGATCTGCGCGCCCTGATCGGACAAGCCCACGCCGCCTTCGGCGCGCCCAAGGCCGGCGACCACCCGCTGGCCGACCCGACCGATGCGCTGGAGGCCTTCATCTTCGACCGCCTGGCCGGCAGCCTGCGCGAGCAGGGCGCCAGCGCCCAGGAGGTCGAGGCGGTGCTCGCGCCCGCGCCGCAGCGCCTGGGCGAGGTGCCCAAGCTCCTGGCAGCGGTGCGCGCCTTCGCTGTCCTGCCCGAGGCGCCGGCGCTGGCCGCGGCCAACAAGCGCATCGGCAACATCCTCAAGAAATCGCCCGAGGCCGACGCCCATGTCAGCGAGTTGCTGCTGCAGGAGCCGGCCGAGAAGGCGCTGCACGCCGCGATGCAGAAGGTCGTGCCCACGGCCAATGCGCAGTTCGAAGCCGGCGACTACACCGCCTCGTTGCAGACCCTGGCTGCGCTGCGTGAGCCGGTCGATGCCTTCTTCGACGACGTGATGGTCAATGCCGAGCAGTCCGATTTGCGGCTCAACCGCCTGGGGCTGCTGATGCTGCTGCATCGGGCCATGAATCGGGTGGCGCAGCTCGAGCGGCTGGCGGCTTGACCGGCGGCCCCGGGTCCAACACCATCGTCCCATGCCGACCCAGCAGCAGATCGATCGCTTCACGCTGGCCTTTCACCAGGAGGCCATCGCTCGCCTGCGCGCCGACGGCCGCCTGGTCGAGCAGGCGCGTCGCACCTTGGAGCGCTGGCGTCAGCAGCGCGGTCAGACGCGCTCGGACGCCTACCTGGATCGATGGACCGAACTGCTCGACAGCGGCGTCGACAGCGTGGAGCGTACCGTCTGCAAGGACGACGAGCTCGCTGCCACCTTGCGTAACGCGTCGCCGCTCGGCTTCGTTCTCTCGCCGGCCGAACGCGATGCGTTGCGGCATGCTTCGGGACTTTGAGCCATGCAATTGCCAGAGGTCGAGCATGTTCTGCGCGCGGCTGCGGACATCACGAAGGAGAAATCCTTCGTGCTGGTCGGGAGTCAGGCGATCCTTCTGATGGTCGAGAACGTGCCCCCGGAGCTGTTGGTGTCGACCGAGCTCGACCTCTATCCGGCCATGCATCCGGAAAAGTCCGACATGATCGATGGCGCCATCGGCGCGCTGTCGACCTTCCATGACACTCACGGCTTCCATGCAGACGGTGTCAGCCCGGAGACGGCCGTCATGCCTCCGGACTGGCAGGATCGCCAGACGCTCCACTACCTTGGCGAGCTCACCGCGATCTGCCCGGAGCTGCATGACCTTGCGGTGTCCAAGTGCGTCGCCGGGCGCGACAAGGATGCCCAGTACATTCGCGCACTGTTCACCCACGACATGATCGATCTGAAGACTCTGATCGAGCGGATCGCTACGCTCGACGCCGCTCGCTATCCGATTGCGCATGTGATCGCCTGGGCCGAGCGCCGCGCGCGGGAAGCCCAGAAGGGCGCCACCCCATGAAAATCGTCATCCTCGACCGCAACGGCACGCTCAACGTGCACCGCGAGGACTTCGTCAAGAGCGACATCGAGTGGACGCCGCTGCCCGGTGCGCTGGAGGCGGTGGCGCGGCTCAACCATGCGGGCTGGCATGTGGTGATCGCCTCCAACCAGTCCGGCCTGGGGCGCGGGCTGTTCGACATGGCTTCGCTCAATGCCATGCACGCCAAGATGCACAAGATGCTGGCAGCCGTCGGCGGACGCGTGGACGCGGTGTTCTACTGCCCGCACAGCCCCGACGAAAACTGCGCATGCCGCAAGCCCAAGCCGGGGCTGTTCCTGCAGATCGCCGAACGCTACGGCGTCGATCTCGCTCAGGTTCCGACGGCCGGCGACAGCCTGCGCGACATGCAGGCCGGCGCTGCCGCCGGCTGCGAGCCGCACTTGCTGCTGACCGGCATGGGCGCGGCTTGCCGCGGCATCCCGCTGCCGCCCGAATACCCACCCAACACGCGCGTGCACGAAGACCTGGCGGCCTTCGTCGACTTCCTGCTGGAACGCGAAGAGCGCAACGCCCTGAACCTGGCCGTCTGATGTCACTCCTCCGATCCATCGTCCATGCGCTGTGGATGCTCGTCACCGTGGTGCCATGGGGCCTGATCATGGTGGTCAGCTCGCTGTGGAAGCGCGGCGTGCCGCTGTACTGGATGGCCGCGCGCTGGCTCGGCTGGGCGATCGGCGGCGCCCGGGTGCTGCTGGGCATCGAGACGCGCGTCACCGGCATGGAAAACCTGCCTCAGGACAAGCTCGCCGGCTGCGTCCTGCTGGTGAAGCACCAGTCGACCTTCGAGACCTTCCTGATGCCCACGCTGATGCCGCATCCGCTGGCCTACGTGTTCAAGAAGGAACTGATCTACGTGCCCTTCTTCGGCTGGGCCATGGCGCGGCTGGACATGATCCACATCGACCGCAGCCAGCGCACCCAGGCCTTCAACAAGGTGGTGGCGCAAGGCCGTGCCCTGCTGGCCCAGGGCATCTGGATCATCATGTTCCCCGAGGGCACGCGCATCCCGCGCGGGCAGCAGGGCATCTACAAGACCGGCGGCACCCGGCTGGCCTGCGAGACCGGCGTGCCGGTGATCCCGATCGCCGTGACCTCGGCCAAGGTCTGGCCGCGCAAGGCCTTCGTCAAGCATCCCGGCGTGGTGGATGTTTCGATCGGCCCGGCGATCTCCAGCGTGGGACGCAAGCCCGACGAGCTGATGCGCGAGGTCGAAGCCTGGATCGAGGCCGAGATGCGCCGGCTCGACCCCGAGGCCTACGTTTCGGCGGAGACGGTGTCGGCCTGAGGCTCGAACACCATGCGCAATCTGCTGCAGTTCACGCTCGACCTCTTCGATGGGCCGGTGCCGCCGCCGGCGCCGCCCGTGCCCGCGCCTGCAGACAGCGCCGCGCCGCCCGCGATTCCTCTGGCCGACGCGATGAGCCCGGCCAGCTTCGTCCATCCGCGCGCCACGCGCGAGCTCACGCTGGGCAACGCGCGCGTGGCCTACGAGTTCAATCGCGGCAAGCGGCGCACCATCGGCTTCATCGTCGGCGCCGAGGGGCTGACGGTGCGCGCGCCGCGCTGGGTGCCACTGCGCGACGTCGATGAGGCGGTGAAGGAAAAGGCCGACTGGATCCTGCGCAAGCTCGCCGAAACGCAGCAGCGCCATGCCAAGCTGGAGGCGGCACGCATCGAGTGGCGTGACGGGGTGAGCTTTCCCTTCCTGGGTGAGCCGGTGGTGGTGCAGCTCGATCCGCGTCACGGCTTCGAGAGCGTTGGCGCCATGCTCGACGTCGGCGCGGCCGGGAAGACGTGCGTGCTGCGCCTCGCGCTCGCGAACAACGCGGGCGCGACCCAGATCCGCGATGCCGCCCAGGCCTGGCTGATGCGGCAGGCGCGGCGCATCTTCACCGAGCGCCTGGACCACTTCGCGCCGCGCCTGGGCGTCAGCTGGCACAAGCTGACCCTGTCGAACGCCTCGACGCGCTGGGGCAGCGCCAGTGTCGACGGCGCGATCCGCCTGCACTGGCGCCTGGTGCATTTCCGTATGCCGGTGATCGACTACGTGGTCGCCCACGAACTGGCCCACCTGCGCGTGATGGACCACAGCCCGCGCTTCTGGGAAACGGTGGAGAGCGTGGTGCCGGACTATGGGGATTTGCGGCAGCAGCTCAAGGACCAGCCGGTGCCCAAATGGTGAGAGAGCGCTATCGCGCGTGCGTCACGCCTCCATCGACCACCAGCGTCGACCCCATCACATAGTCCCCCGCCCGCGAGGCCAGGTAGATCGCCGCGGCCGCCATGTCCTCCGGCTCGCCGATCCGGCCGGCCGGAATGCGGCCCTTGATCTCCTCCCCGTGGTCGCGGGCGTCCTTGTTCATGTCGGAGGCGAAGGCCCCCGGCGCGATGGCGCTGACGACGATGCGCTCCTGCGCCAGGCGCAGCGCCATGCGGCGCGTGAGCTGGATCAGGCCGGCCTTGCTCGCCGCATACGAATAGGTTTCCTGCGGATTGACCGAGATGCCGTCGATCGAGGCAATGTTGATCACTTTCGCGAGGTGGTCGGTGGCAGCCTTCTTGAGCATCGGCGTCAGCGCCTGTGTCAGGAAGAAGGGTGTCTTGAGGTTGAGGTCGACCACCTTGTCCCAGCCGCTCTCGGGGAACTCGTCGTAGGGCGCGCCCCAGGCGGCGCCGGCGTTGTTGACGAGGATGTCCAGGGTGCCTTCGTGCTTGGCATAGGCGGCGACCAGGGCCTTGGCGCCCTCGACCGTCGACACGTCGGCCGGCAGCGAGACGCAAGGGCCGAAGGCCGAGAGCTCCTTCGCCGTCCGGTCGCAGGCCTCGGCCTTGCGCGCCGAGATGTAGACGCGCGCGCCCTGCGCCAGGAAGCCTTCGGCGATCATGCGGCCGATGCCGCGCGAGCCGCCGGTGATCAGGGCCGTGCGGCCCGCGAGAGAGAAGAGTCGGGTGGTGTCCATGCGGGTTGTCTCCTGAGGTGCGAGACAAGCTTAGTGCGCATGGGCACCGTCGAGCGTCACTTAGGCGCCACTGCGTCCGACGCTTCTTCGTCCAGCGCCAGCACCACCTCCTGCAGCGTGCGCGCGAGCTTGTCGCCGTCCAGCGGCTTGTGCAGGATGCGCGCCGCCACGGTCGAGAACTCGCGGAAGCGCGTGGGCGCGGTCTCGCCGGTCACGATCACCGCCGGCAGCAACGGGCGGCGCCAGCGTACGCGCTCGATCACGTCCAGCCCGGTTTCCTCGCGCAGGCGGTAGTCCACCACCATGACGTCGGGCTCGAAGCCCTCGGCCAGCGCCTGTTCCGCCTTGGCGCCGCTCGCCACGCCCTTGACCGACCAGCCCAGCTGGTGCAGGTAGGTGCACATCGCGGACAGCACCTCGGGCTCGTCGTCCACCAGCAGCACCGCCAGGCGCGTGCCGTCGAAGGAGCGCGCCAGGGCGGTCGCGACTTCGGGATGGCTTTCGTCCATCGGGGCGGCCGGGGGGATGTGCAGGGTGAAGGTGGTGCCGCGGCCCGGCTCGCTGTCCAGTCCGATCTCGATCTTCAGCAGCTCGGCCGTGCGCCGCACGATCGCCAGGCCGAGGCCCAGGCCCTGGCTGCGGTCGCGCGAGGGATTGCCGATCTGGTAGAACTCCTCGAACACGCGCTCGCGCTCGCTCTCCGGGATGCCTGGGCCGGTGTCGCTCACCCGCACCAGCACCCGGCCGTCGGCGGCGGTTTCGGCCGACAGCGTCACGCCGCCGCGGGTGGTGAACTTGATGGCGTTGTTCACCAGGTTGCCGACGATGCGGATCAGCTGGTCGGCGTCCGTCAGTCCCCAGAGCGGCGTTTCCGGCGCCGCGACCTCGAGGAACAGCCCCTGCTGCGCCGCCAGGGCGGCGTACTCGTCGCGCGAGGCGCGCAGCACGGCGCCGATGTCGTGCGGCGCGAACCTGGCCTCGATCGTGTGAGCGTCGAGGCGCGAGATGTCCAGCAGGCCGTCGAGCAGGCCGCTGCTCTGGCGCAACGCGCTTCCAATGCCGCGGCTCACCTCCTTGAGTAGCGGATCGGGCGAGCGGCGCGCCAGGATGTCCAGCGTGGTCGCGTTGATCGACAGCGCGTGCAGCGGCTGGCGCAGGTCGTGGCTGGCGGCTGCGAAGAAGCGGGTCTTGGCCTCGCTCGCGGCGGTGGCGCGGTCGCGCTCCTGACGCACGACCTCGGACAGCAGGGCGTTGTCGTCGAGCACGTTCATGAGCTTGTGCAGCATGCGGCCCTGGTCCCGGACGGTGGCAAGGAGCATGAAATACACGAGCACGATGCCCGCCGCGAACATGTAGCCTACGGCGCCGCCGCGCCAGGCCCAGCCCCCGGCGAGGCAGCAGAAGGTGAGGGTGCAGAAGCCGACGAAGGCGCGCTGCGAGCCGGCGACCGAGGCCGCGCCGATGGTGCAGCCGGCCATCAGCACGGCAGCCACGGCCATCGGCGCGAAGTCGCCGGGCGCATGGAAGGCGAAGGGAACGATGCTGGCGGTCGACACGCCGTTGAAGTCGAAGCCGCGCAGCAGCCGCGGGAGGTACTGCAGCTGGGCCTCGGGCTCGACGCGCTCCACCGCCAGGCCCAGGCGCCAGCGATACACCATGACGGCGCCGGTCAGCACCAGCCAGAGCCACGGCCAGAGCGCCACGCCCTGGCGCCAGACGATGAAGGCCACCAGGATGTAGCCGAGGTAGTTGAGCGGCAGGCGACGCGAGTACTGCAGGATCAGCTGCAGCCGGCGCTCCAGGATGCGCCGCCCGATCCGCGCCTCGCGCGAGGCCCCGGCCAGCGGCATCGGCGCCGATGCGACGGTCTCAGTCAATGCGCACGCCCTCGCGCGAGGCCTGGTAGGCGGCTTCGGTCCTGTTGCGCACGCCCAGGGCCGTGTAGACGGCGGTGAGGTGGGCCTTGACGGTGGATTCGGCGATGTCGAGCTGGCGCGCGATCAGCTTGTTGGGAAGGCCGCGCGCGGCCGCGCGGTACACGTCCATCTGGCGCGGGGTGAGGCCGGCGAGCCGCGGGTCGTGGCCCGCCGCCGCGGTGCTTTCCACCGCCGGCGGGGGCGCCGCATTGAGCGTCTCCAGCGGCAGGAAGATGCGGCCGGCCAGCACCTGCTCCAGCGCCGCAACCATCATTTCCGAGCTGTATTTCTTGGGGATGAAGCCGGCCGCGCCCAGGTCCACGGTGTTGCGGATCATCGTGGCGTTGGTGTCGCCCGACAGCACCACGATGCGCGCCATGCAGCCGGCGTCGCGCAGGCGGCGGATCGATTCCTCGCCGTTGCAGTCGGCCAGGTGCCAGTCCAGCAGCACGAGGTCGAACTCGGCCAGTTCCACCAGCTTGATGGCATTGCTCATTTCGCCGGCGGTTTCCACGCGCAGCTCCGGCACCAGGACGCTCAGCAGGTTCTTCATGCCCTGAAGAAACATCACGTGGTCGTCGATCATCAGTACGTTCATCGGGAGCGAGTATTCATCAGAACAGCGCCGGATTGAGCGGGCTAAGACTTTGGTCGAAGCGGGTTTGTCGGGAGCGACGAGGACTCGTTCACAGGGCAAGCGAACGGGGGCTTTCGAAGGCGCGCGGCCGCCCGTCGAGCGGATCGCGAAACGCCAGCGACTTGGCCAGCAGCTGCAGCGGCCGGTCAAAGTCGTCGGCGCCCTCGGGCAGCAGCGTGGGGTAGAGGGCGTCGTCGCGGATCGGCAGGCCCAGCGCGGCGCAATGCACGCGCAGCTGGTGGCGGCGGCCGGTCACGGGCGACAGGCGCAGCCGGGCCCAGCCGTCGCGGGCCTCCAGCAGTTCGAAGCGGGTCTCGGCATTGGGCTCGCCATCCACCTCGCGCATGCGCATGAAATGCGTGTCGTCCACCAGCCGGCTGCGGCGCACGGCGGGCAGGGCCGGCGTGCCGCGCCAGGGCACGATGGCCTCGTAGTGCTTGACGACGGCGCGCTCTGCGAACAGCGCGTGGTAGGCATGGCGCGTGGCCGGCTGCACCGAGAACAGCACCACGCCGGCGGTCTCGCGGTCGATGCGGTGCAGGGGCGCGAGCTGGTCCAGGCCCAGCTTGCGCTGCAGGCGCACGAGCAGGCTCTGCTGCACGTACTTGCCGACCGGCGCCACGGTCAAAAAATGCGGCTTGTCCACCACGAGCAGGTGCTCGTCGCGAAACAGCACTGTCTCCTCGAAGGGCACGGGCCGCTCGCTGTCGAGCGAACGGTAGTAGAAGACGTGCAGCCGCGGCTGGTAGGGCCGCGTCGGCGTGACGGCGATGCCGTGCTGGTCGACCACTTCGCCTGCCCGGATGCGCGCTTCCCAGGTGGCGGGCGGGATGGCCGTGAAGCGCTGGACCAGGAATTCGGCGATGGTCGGCCAGGGGCCGGGCGGCAGCGCGACGCGGCTGGGGCCGACGCCGTCGCGGGTGGGAAGCGGCGCGGCGGCCATTGGGAGGAGGCCTCAGGCAGCGGCCAGGGCCGAGGCGATCTCGGCCAGCAGCGGGCGCCCGCCGGCGTCGGGCTGGGTGCAGCGTGCGTGGAGATCGGCCCATCGCGCCAGCGTGGCGCGCTCCGAATCGTCAGCGGGCCGGCAACGCGAGCGCAGCTCCTCCAGCAGCAGCCCGAAGGCGCGCGCCTCGATGCGCTGCAGGGCGAGCGCCTGGCCCGGTCGGTCCGGCGGCAGGAAGGAGGCCGCGCCAAAGTCGCCCAGCAGGCCGCTGCCTTCGCCGTCCCACAAGACGTTGTGGGCGTACAGATCCCCATGCAGGATGCCGTGGGCATGCAGCTGCGCGGCCGCCGAGGCGATGCCGCATGCCAGGCGCCGGGCGGTCGCCAGCGGCCAGGCGGCGTCCTCGGCATAGACGTCGCGGGTGCAGGAGTCCAGGCTGGGCGGCCCGGCCAGGTTGCGAAAGCGCGGGTCCACCAGCGCCAGCACCAGGCCGGCCATTCCTTCGGGGTGGTCCTGGACCCGGCCCTCGACGGCGATCAGGTTCGGATGCGCGCCGGCGGCGATGCAGGCAGCCATCTCGCTGTGGGGCCAGCCGTCGCTGGTCACGGCGCCTTTGAACAGCTTCACGGCCACCGGCCGAATGCTGCCGTCTTGCTGGGTCCAGTCGGCGCGGTGGATCACGCCGGAGGCGCCTTCGCCCAGTTGGTGGTGCAAGAACAGGCGCCGCCAGTCGACTGCCGCGATGGCCGCGGCTTCGACGGCGGCGGTCTCGGCCCGCTCGTCGAAGGGGTTGCCCGCGAACGCCAGCCACGCGAGGCGGGGCAGGGCGGGCAGCCAGTCGGGCAGGGCCTCGAGGCGATTGGCCGAGATGCGCAGCAGCTCCAGCGCGCGGCAGGCGGCCAGCTCGGCCGGCAGGGCCTGGAGGCGGTTGCCGGCCAGCATCAGCTTCTGCAGCCGCGTGCAGAGGCCGATGGCGGGCGGGAGCGCGTCGACCTCGTTGTCGGTCAGGATCAGCCAGCGCAGCGCAGGCGGCAGGGCTTCGGACGGGACCGTCCGGATGCGGTTGGCCTTGAAGCCGACCATGTCGAGGCTGCCGCACCGGCCCAGCGCAGCGGGCAGCTCCGTGAAGCGGTTGTTCGAGCAGAAGAGCACGCGCAAGCGGTGCAGGCGGGCGAGGTCCTCGGGCAGCGCCGACAGTGCGTTGCCGGAGAGATCGAGTTCCTCCAGCGTGTCGGCCAGCCCGAAGATTTCGGGCGGAAACTCGGTGAGGCCGCAGCGCAAGACAAGCCGCCGCGCTCCCGCCAGCTGCCCGCTGCGCAGCTGGTCCAGCGTGTTCATTGGAATACCTTCGCCTTCGCCTTCGGCTGCGGTGCAAGAGGCTTGGCAGCGGTCCGAGCTTTCATGCAAATACACCGAAGCGCCAGACGCCGTCCTCGCCTTTGCGCCGCTGCAGCTGTCCGTCGAACCACAGCAGGTGCAGGTGCGCCACGGTCTCGCCCAGGGCGAAGGTGGTCTGGTGCACGTCGAGCGCCCGCTTGAAGAGGATCGGCAGGCCCTCGGCGCCGCTCAGCGGCCGAGCGATGCCGGCCTCCAGCAGCTCGGCCAGGCGGTCGCGGTGATGGTCCTGCAGCTGCTTCACGCGCTGGTGGATGCCGGTGAAAGGCTTGCCGTGCGAAGGCAGGCCCAGCGTGTCGGCCGGCAGTGCCATGAAGCGGTCGATGCTGTCGAGGAACAGGCGCAGCGGGTTGGCCTCGGGCTCGCCCGCATGCACGCTCACGTTGGTGGAGATGCGCGGCAGCATCATGTCGCCGCCCAGCAGGGCATGGAGCTCCTCGCAATACAGCGAGATGTGCTCCGGCGCATGGCCGTAGCCGCCGATGCAGCGCCAGGCGCGCCCGCCGATGCGGATCTCGTCGCCGTCGAGCATGCGCACGAAGCGCGCCGGCACCGAGGGCACCATGTTGGCGTAGTAGTGGGTGCGCCCGCGGATGACCGCCAGCGCCTCGGCATCGGCCAGGCCGTGCGAGACGAAGAAGTCCGCCGCCGCGTCGCCGCCGGCCAGCGTGTCGCCGGTGCTGGTGAGCACGCGCGCGACGTGGTAGTCGGTCGAGCTGATCCACAGCGGCGCGTTCCAGCGCTGGCACAGCCAGTCGGCCAGGCCGATGTGGTCGGGGTGCATGTGCGTCACGATCACGCGCAGGATCGGCAGGCCCTGGAGCTCGTTCGCGAAGACCTGCTCCCATTGCGCGCGCGAGGCCTCGTGCGCGATGCAGCAGTCCACCACCGTCCAGCCCTCCACGCCGTTGATGCTGTCGCGCAGCAGCCAGAGGTTGATGTGGTCGAGCGCGAAGGGCAGTGCCATGCGAAGCCAGCGCACGCCCGGCGCCACCTCGAAGGTCCGGCCCGGGGCCGGCAACGTGTCGCCGAAGGGGTAGTGGAGTTCGCGTTCGAGCAAGTTCATGTAGGATTGACGTTAACGTAAACGTCATGGGGAAGACCCAACATTGTAGGCAGTCAGGCTCGAAGCTGCTGTCACCCGCGCATCGCGACCACACCGCATGTCCTCGCAGACCTTCACCATCGGCGAACTCGCCAGGGAATTCGACCTCACCACGCGGGCGATCCGCTTCTACGAGGACATGGGCCTGCTCGCGCCCGAGCGCGCCGGGCAGCAGCGCGTCTACACCGCGCGCGACCGGGCACGCCTGACCCTCACGCTGCGTGCCAAGCGCCTGGGCCTCAAGCTGAACGAGGCCAAGGAAATCCTCGACATGTACGACAGCCCGCGCGATACCGTGGCGCAGCTGCAGCGCTTCCTCGGCGTGCTGGGCAGCCACCGGGCCCAGCTCGAGTCGCAGCTCGAGGAACTGCAGGCGAACATCGCCGAGGTCCGTGCCCAGGAGAAGCAGGCTCGCGCAGCACTGGCGCGCGCCGGCAAGCCCAAGATCCGCTGAGCATCCACGCTTCCCATTCATCATCATCCCGGAACAACCATGGACAACACGCCCGACAACCTGGAGGATCTCTTCGCCCACAACCGCACTTGGTCGGCGCGCATGGAGCGCGATCGCCCCGGTTTCTTTACCAGCCTGGTGAAGCAGCAGACGCCCAAGTACATGTGGATCGGCTGCTCCGACAGCCGCGTGCCCGCCAACCAGATCACCGGGCTGGAGCCGGGCGAGGTGTTCGTGCATCGCAACGTCGCCAACATCGTGGTGCACTCCGACCTCAATGCGCTGTCGGCGATCCAGTTCGCGGTCGAGCGGCTCAAGGTCCAGCACATCATGGTGGTGGGTCACTACGGCTGCGCCGGTGTCAAGGCCGCGCTCGAGGGCGCGCGCATCGGCCTGGCCGACAACTGGATCCGCCACATCCAGGATGTGCGCGACCGCCATCGCGTGCTGCTCAATTCCCTGCCCGAAGACCTGCGCGCCGATGCCTTGTGCGAGCTCAACGTGACGGAGCAGGTGGTCAACGTGGCGGTCAGCACCGTCATGGAGGATGCCTGGAGCCGCGGGCAGTCGGTGGCCATCCACGGCTGGGCCTTCGGCGTTCACGACGGGCTGCTGCAGGACCTGGGCATGACGATCAACGGCATCAAGCCGGTCGAATCCTTGTACAAGGCTGCGGTGCAGCGCATCCGCTACAAGTGGAGCAAGCGGGCCGAGGAGCCCCAGACCGATGCCGACCCGGCGCCGGCCGAGCCCTGAACCCATGTTTCCGCAGCGCCTCGATTCCCCGCTCGCCTATGACATCGCCAAGGCGATGCGCGACGGCTTCGACCGCCATTACCGCCTCTTTCGTGCCGAGTCGGCGCGCGCCAAGCACCGCTTCGAGACCGCCGACTGGCACGGCCAGCAGCGGGCGCAGCGCGAGCGCATCGAGTTCTACGACCTGCGGGTGAGCGAGGCCGTGGCCCGGCTCGAAAAGGAGTTCAAGGCCGGCGAGCAACCCATGGATGTCTGGCATCAGGTCAAGCTGCACTTCATCGGCCTGTTGGTCGACCATCACCAGCCCGAGCTGGCCGAGACCTTCTTCAACTCGGTCACCACGAAGATCCTGCACCGCGCCTACTTCCAGAACGACTTCATCTTCGTGCGGCCCGCCATCAGCACCGAGTACATCGAGCCGCGCGGCGCACCCACCTACCGCGCCTACTATCCCCAGCAGCACACGCTGGCCGACACGGTGCGCCAACTTCTCGAGGACTACGCGCTGCAGGGCCGCTACGCCGACATCGGGCGCGATGCCGAGCGCGTGGCCGCCGCGATCCTCGGGCGCTTCCACCAGGTCAAGCTGCGCGCCAACTTTCAGCTGCAGGTGCTGTCGGGGCTGTTCTATCGCAACAAGGGCGCCTACGTGGTGGGCAAGATCATCAACGGCTTCCTCGAGCTGCCCTTTGCGCTGCCGATCCTGCACGACCGCGCCGGCAAGTTCTACATCGACGCGGCGCTCTTCGGCGAGGAAGACCTGCAGATGCTCTTCAGCTTCGCGCGGGCGTACTTCATGGTCGACATGGAGGTGCCATCGGCCTATGTGCAGTTCCTGCGCTCGCTGATGCCGCGCAAGCCGCGCGCCGAGATCTACAACGCCCTCGGGCTGGCCAAGCAGGGCAAGACGCTGTTCTACCGAGACTTCCTCTATCACCTGAACTACTCGACGGACCGGTTCCGCACCGCGCCCGGCATCAAGGGCATGGTGATGCTGGTGTTCGACCTGCCCTCCTTCCCCTACGTGTTCAAGCTGATCAAGGACTTTTATCCGCCGCAGAAGGACACCACGCGCGAGCAGATCAAGAGCAAGTACATGCTGGTCAAGCAGCACGACCGCGTGGGCCGCATGGCCGACACGCTGGAGTACAGCGACGTCGGCTTCCCGCTCGACCGCTTCGAGCCCGGGCTGATCGAGGAGATCAAGCAATTCGCGCCCAGCCAGCTCGAGATCGGCGACCGCGACGGCAACGGGGAGATGGAGGTGGTGCTCAAGCATGTCTACATCGAGCGCCGCATGATCCCGCTCAACATCTACCTGCAGGAGGCTTTCGACCAGCTCGAGCATCCCGAGCATGCCCACCGGGCAAGCAAGCAGCTGGAGCACGCGGTCATCGAGTACGGCAATGCCATCAAGGACATGGTTGCGGCCAACATCTTCCCCGGCGACATGCTGTGGAAGAACTTCGGCGTCACGCGCGGGGGCAAGGTGGTGTTCTACGACTACGACGAGATCGAATACCTCACCGACTGCAACTTCCGCCGCGTGCCGACGCCGGTCCACGAGGAGGACGAGTTGAGCGGCGAGGTCTGGTACTCGGTCGGTCCGAAGGACGTGTTCCCCGAAACCTTCGGTCCCTTCCTCCTCGGCAACCAGGCGGTGCGCGAAGCCTTCATGGCCCACCACGCAGACCTGCTCGACGCCGCCTTCTGGCAAAGCCACAAGGAACGCATCCAGGCCGGCCAGATGCTGGACGTCTTTCCCTACGACGAGGCGCAGCGCTTTCAGCACGATGGCCACGCGCCCTATTTTTGAACCCACTTGAAAAGGAGCATTTCATGTCCGAATCCATCGTCATCGTCGGCGCCGCCCGCACCCCCATGGGCGGCTTCCAGGGCGACTTTTCTTCCCTCGCCGCGCACGACCTGGGCGGCGTGGCCATCAAGGCGGCCGTCGAGCGCGCAGGCATCGCGCCGGACACGGTGGGCGAAGTGCTGTTCGGCAACTGCCTGATGGCCGGCCAGGGCCAGGCGCCGGCGCGCCAGGCGGCCTACAAGGGCGGCCTGCCCGACAGCGCGGGCGCGGTCACGCTCAGCAAGATGTGCGGCTCGGCCATGAAGGCCGCCATGCTCGCGCACGACCTGTTGCTGGCGGGCACGCACGAGGTGATGGTCGCCGGCGGCATGGAGAGCATGACCAACGCGCCCTACCTGATGCTCAAGGGCCGCGGCGGCTACCGCATGGGCCACGACCGCATCTTCGACCACATGATGCTCGACGGCCTGGAGGACGCCTACCAGCCCGGCCGCTCCATGGGTACCTTCGGCGAGGACTGCGCGGCCAAGTACAAGTTCACGCGCGAGCAGCAGGATGCCTTCGCGATCGCCAGCGTGGAGCGCGCCAAGGCCGCCACCACTTCGGGTGCCTTCAAGGCCGAGATCGCGCCGGTCCTGGTCAAGGGCCGCGGCGGCGACACCCTGGTCGAGATCGACGAGGGCCCGGGCAAGGTCAAGCTCGACAAGATTCCCAGCCTCAAGCCGGCTTTCAAGAAGGAAGGCGGCACCATCACCGCCGCCTCCAGCTCCTCGATCAACGACGGCGCCGCCGCACTGGTGATGATGACCGAGAGCACCGCGAAGAAGCTGGGCGCCAAGCCCATCGCGCGCATCCTCGGCCACGCCACCCACGCGCAGCAGCCCGAGTGGTTCTCGACCGCGCCGGTCGGCGCCGTGGCCAAGCTCTTCAAGAAAACCGGATGGGGCGTGAAGGACGTGGACCTGTGGGAGGTGAATGAAGCCTTCGCCGTCGTGCCGATGGCGCTGATGCACGAGCTCGACGTCTCGCACGCGGTGGTCAACGTGCACGGCGGCGCCTGTGCGCTGGGCCATCCCATCGGCGCCAGCGGCGCGCGCATCATGGTCACGCTCATCCATGCGCTTCAGCAAAAGGGCAAGAAGCGCGGCGTCGCCACCTTGTGCATCGGTGGCGGCGAGGGCACGGCGATCGCGCTCGAACTGGTCTGAAAACAGGCGGGCACGATAAGTGCAGATACGGCACCGCGAAGGCGCTGACCGTCGGCACGGGCGCCGTCGTTTCGATGCGCAACTTGCCCATGCTGGAGTCTTTTGTCTATGCCCTCACCGATCTCGCAGGCCCAGTTCAAGAAGCTTCGCCTGCTGCTCGGCCAGGGGCGCGTGGCGTCGGTCTATAGCTATCTCGCGGACCGCGGTTTCCACTATGGGTGCTGGGCTGCAGGCGATGTCGGCAGCGACACCTCCGCCCAGCCGTTCGGCGGCACGGTGCCCGGGCTGCGCCTGGAAACGGCGCAGGGCCTGAAGGCGAGCGAGCTCACGCAGATCCGGCTGGCCATGGCCTGCGGCTACCTCGACACGCTGAGCCTGCAGTTCGAGCAGGGTCCCCTGGTCACCCGCGACGTCACTGCGGAGGAAACCGCCGAATTCCATGGCGAGGTCTTTCGCCTTCATTTCCTCGGTCTCAACGACTGGTCGCTTCACATCCCCTTCGAGCAGCAGGAGAAGGCCGGTGGCCTCGAGGCGGTCGAGCGCTACTGGCAGGGCGTGCTGCGCACGTCGGCGCAGCTGAACGCAAGGGCCATTGCCCGGGCCGCCGCGGCCTTGCTGGCCGCCTGACGCAATCCCGCACGGGCTGACACTTTTTGCCGTTTTTCGGCGGCCTGTGACATTTCTTGGCCGCGCCGCATGCGGGTCGCGCAGGCCGAGCGCTCCCTAGAATGGTGGATTCCCCTACTCTTGGAGACACCCTTCATGCACTTGGCCGCTCATCGCCATGCGCTTGCCGCACTGCTCGCCGCCGCTTCCCTCAGCTCCGCAGCCTGGAGCCAAACGCGTGACGATGCGTTGTTCAGCGCCGCCACGGCCGAGCAGCCCGCGGTGGTCAAGACGCTGGAGCGGCTGGTCAACATCGAGACCGGCACCGGCGACGCCGAAGGCCTGGCCGCAGCCGGCAAGTACCTCGAGGACGAGCTCAAGGCCCTGGGCTTCACCGTCACGCGCAGCAAGTCGGCCGGCATCGTGGTCGGCGACAACATCGTCGGCAAGCTCAAGGGCAAGGGCGGCAAGAACATCCTGCTGATGGCGCACATGGACACCGTCTACCTGAAGGGCATCCTGGCCAAGGCGCCCTTCCGCGTGGAGGGCAACAAGGCCTACGGCCCCGGCATCGCCGACGACAAGGGCGGCAACGCCGTGATCCTGCATACGCTCAAGCTGCTGAAGGCGCGCGGCTTCCAGGACTTCGGCACGATCACGGTGCTCTTCAACACCGACGAGGAAAAAGGGTCCTTCGGCTCGCGCGACCTGATCCAGGAAGAGGCCAAGGCCAGCGACTACGTGCTGTCCTTCGAGCCCACCAGCGCCGAGTCCGAGAAGCTCTCGCTGGGCACTTCGGGCATTGCCTACGTGCAGGTCAACATCAAGGGCAAGGCTTCGCATGCGGGCGCGGCGCCCGAGCTCGGCGTCAACGCGCTCGTCGAGGCCTCCGACCTGGTGCTGCGCACCATGGACCTCGACGACAAGGCGAAGAACCTGCGCTTCAACTGGACCATCGCCAAGGCCGGCGCCGTCTCCAACATCATCCCCGACAGCGCCAGCCTCAACGCCGATGTGCGCTATGCGCGCAACGAAGATCTCGACGCCGCGATGAAGGCGCTGGAGGAACGCGCCCAGAAGAAGAAGCTCAAGGACGCCGAGGTCAAGGTGCTGGTCACCCGCGGGCGCCCGGCATTCAATGCGGGCGAGGGCGGCAGGAAGCTGGTCGACAAGGTCGTGGCCTATTACAAGGAGGCCGGCGGCACGCTGGGCATCGAGGAACGCACCGGCGGCGGCACCGACGCCGCCTACGCCGCGCTTTCGGGCAAGCCGGTGATCGAGAGCCTGGGCTTGCCCGGTTTCGGCTACCACAGTGATTTGGCCGAGTACGTGATGATCGACGCCATTCCGCGCCGCCTGTACATGGCCAGCAAGCTGATCATGGACCTGGGCGCTTCCAAGTAACCGCTTCAAGGAATCGCCATGCTGCTGACTCCCGACCAGGAAGCGATCCGCGATGCGGTGCGCGCCTTCGCCCAAGCCGAGCTCTGGCCGAACGCCGCGCGCTGGGACCGCGAGCACCTCTTTCCGAAGGAAGCCCACGCCGGCCTGGCGGCGCTGGGCGCCTACGGCATCTGCGTGCCGGAAGAGGACGGCGGAGCCGGCCTCGATTACCTCACGCTGGCCCTCGTGCTGGAAGAGATCGCGGCCGGCGACGGCGGCACCAGCACCGCCATCAGCGTCACCAACTGCCCGGTCAATGCGATCCTCATGCGCTACGGCAACGCACAGCAAAAGAAGAAGTGGCTGCAGCCGCTGGCGCAGGGGCAGATGCTCGGCGCCTTCTGCCTGACCGAGCCGCAGGCCGGCAGCGATGCCTCCTCGCTGCGCACCACTGCCCGCAAGGATGCGGACGGCTGGGTGATCGACGGCGTCAAGCAGTTCATCACCAGCGGCAAGAACGGCCACGTGGCGATCGTGATCGCCGTCACCGACAAGGGCGCGGGCAAGCGCGGCATGAGCGCCTTCATCGTGCCCACCGACGCGCCGGGCTACACCGTCGCGCGGCTGGAGGACAAGCTGGGCCAGCATTCCAGCGACACCGCGCAGATCAACTTCGACGCCTGCCGCATCCCGGCCGAGAACCTGATCGGCCAGGAAGGCGAGGGCTACAAGATCGCGCTCGGCGCACTGGAGGGCGGGCGCATCGGCATCGCCGCGCAGAGCGTGGGCATGGCCCGCAGCGCCTTCGATGCGGCACTGGCCTATGCCAAGGAGCGCCAGGCCTTCGGCGGCCCGATCTTCGAGCAGCAGGCCGTGGGCTTCAGACTGGCGGACTGCGCCACCCAGCTCGAGGCCGCGCGCCAGCTGATCTGGCATGCGGCCAGCCTGCGCGACGCCGGGCTGCCCTGCCTGAAGGAGGCGGCCATGGCCAAGCTGTTCGCCAGCGAGATGGCCGAGCGCGTCTGCAGCGCCGCCATCCAGACGCTCGGCGGCTACGGCTATGTCAACGACTTTCCGGTGGAGCGCATCTACCGCGACGTGCGGGTGTGCCAGATCTACGAGGGCACGTCCGACATCCAGAAGCTGCTCATCCAACGCGCGCTGGCCTGAAGCGCCGCTGCGGCTGTCATCGATACGGATGACAGACAAACGCGGCATGGCGCCGCACCATGGAGCCTTCGTTCCACCGAAGCGTCAGCCATGCTCATCGACCCCCGCGTCCCGTCCGTCCGCGCCGCAGCCCTCGCGTTGTGCGCTGCCGCCTTTGCTTCGTCCGTGAGCGCGCAGGGCGCGCCGCTGGACATCGCCACGCTGACCGCCAGCGAAGCCGCGCAGCGCCTGTGCGCCGGCTCGCTGAGCAGCGAGCAGCTGGTGACGGCCTACCTCGCCCAGGCCAAGGCCAAGCCGCAGCTCAATGCCTTCATCACACTGGACGAGGCCGGCGCCTTGAAGGCCGCGCGGGCCTCCGATGCGGCGCGCCGCCGCGGCGGCCCCTGCAAGCCGCTGGGCGGGCTGCCAGTGGCGATCAAGGACAACATCCAGGTCCAGGGCCTGCCGGCCAGCGCCGGCACGCCCGCGCTCAAGGGTTTCGTGGCGAACGCCGACGCGCCGGTGGTCGCCAAGCTGCGCGCGGCCGGCGCCGTGGTGCTGGGCAAGACCCACATGCACGAGCTGGCCTTCGGCGTCAGCGGCTACAACCCGGCCTTCCAGACCGGGCCCGACGTGGGCGTGCGCAATGCCTACGATGCGACGCGCGTCGCCGGCGGCTCCTCCTCGGGCAACGGCGCTGCGCTGGGTGCGCGCATGGCGCCCGCCGCGCTCGGCACCGACACCGGCGGCTCGGTGCGCATTCCCTGCGCCTTCAACGGCTGCGCCGCGCTGCGTCCCACCGTGGGGCGCTATTCGCAGCAGGGCATCGTGCCGATCTCGCACACGCGCGACACGGCCGGGCCGATGGCGCTCTCGGTGGCCGACCTGGCGCTGCTGGACAGCGTCATCGCCGGCGGCGCGCCGGTGGTGCCGGCCGATCTCAAGCGCGTGCGGCTGGGCGTCGCCAAGGGCTTCCACGCCAACCTCGACGAGGACACCCGCGCGGCCACCGATGCGGCGTTGGCCAAGCTGCGCAGCGCGGGCGTCACGCTGGTCGATGTGGAGATGCCGGCGCTGGCCGAGCTCAATGGTGCCGTCAGCTTCCCCGTCGCGCTCTACGAGATCCACGACGACCTCGCGGCCTACCTGCAGAAGTACCGCGCCGGGGTCGACATCCGCCAGGTGGCCGCGGGCATCGCCAGCCCCGACGTCAAGGGCACCTTCGACGGCCTGGTGCTGCCGCGCAAGCTGCCGGCGGCGCAAGGCGTGGTCGATGCCAGGCCGGCCTATGACGACGCGATGCGCAAGGCCAGGCCGGCACTGCAGAAGCTCTACCGCGACACCTTCAAGAAGCACCGGCTCGACGCGCTGGTTTTCCCCACCGTGCCGCGCGTGGCGCTGGCCGCCACGCCCGAGTCCAGCAGCATCGAGAACTTCGGCCTGCTGATCCAGAACACGGACCCCGGCAGCAACGCCGGCATCCCGGGGCTGCAACTCCCCGCCGGTCTGGGCGCCGCGAGCGGCCTGCCCGTGGGGCTGGAGCTCGACGGGCCGGCCGGCAGCGATCGCCGGCTGCTGGCGGTGGGGCTGGCGGTCGAAGGGGTGCTGGGGCGGCTGCCTGCACCGGCCAGGTAAGGCGGCGGCTCAACGCCCCGGCGCCCACGCCGCCAGCGCCGAGCGCCGCTCGATGCCCAGCTTGGCGAAGATGCGCCGCAGGTAGGTGCGCACGGTCGGCACGCCGACGCCGGTGCGCCGGGCGATTTCCTTGTCGGTCAGCCCTTCGCACACCGCGCGCGCGACCTGCTGCTCGCGCCCGCTCAGGCTGGCCCAGGCCGCCTCGCGCGCGGCGGCGGGCGAAGCCTTTCGCCGGGCGCGCTGCAGGGCGCCGACGAAGGCCGGCTCGATCAGGTCCAGCAGCGCCGTTTCATGCGCGCCGAAGTCGCCACGCTCCCGCCGCCGCCAGATCCGCAGGTCGCCCAGCGCGCGCTCGCCGTCGAAGGCATGCAGGTTCATGCCCCAGTGCAGCCCGTCGCGCGACAGGAAGTCGTTGAAGAAGGCGGTGCGCATCAGTGCGCGCTGCGGCATCACCTCGGTCACGCGGGTGGCACGGCGGCGCGATTGCAGCACGAAGGTGATGGGGTCGTGGTGCTGGTGCCACTGCGCATAGCGGTCGAGGTTGCTGACCTCCATGTTGAGCGCGACCCGCTCGCCGAAAGTGCCGCTTTCCGCGTCCCACACGAAGGAGGCGAACTGGTCCGCCCGCAGCAGGTCCAGCAATGCCCAGCCGATGCGCTCGCGGATCTCGCGCTCGCCCTGGTCCTCCCCGAGCAGCGCCAAGATGTCGCGCAGCGCCTGCTGTTCCGAAGCCTTCAAGTACATGGCCGTTCTCCTCGTCCTTGCTGGAGCCTAGGGCGCGAGCAAGCAACGCGCCATCGGGGCGATTCAGGGGTTGCACAATGCGCGCAGCTGCAGAAGCCCTCATGTCCAGACCCGCACCCGATCCCTGCCCCTGCGGCCGCCGCGACCGCCGCGGCGCCGTGCTGGCCTATGGCGGCTGCTGTGGCCGCTACCTGGACGACTTCGCGCACACGCCCGCGCCCGACGCCGAAACGCTGATGCGCTCGCGCTACACCGCCTTCGTGCGCGAGCGTGCGGACTACCTGCTGGCGACCTGGCATGCCTCGCATCGACCGGAGCGCCTGGACTTCGAGCCCGGCGCGAAATGGCTGGGCCTGGAGGTGCGCGCCCATGTCTTGACCGATGACGAGCATGCCGAAGTCGACTTCGTGGCCCGCCAGCGCGGCCGCTCGGGCGCCGCCACCCGTCTGGCGGAGCGCAGCCGCTTCGTGCGCGAGCAAGGGGAAGGCGGCCTCCTCCGTTGGTACTACCTCGACGGGGTGATGCGCTGAATCGGCGCCGCGCTTCCAATACTCGGACTGTCGGATCACGCCTGGCTTGCTTGCTACGGATTCAATAGCAAGGCGGCGCATTGTGCGCGAATCGGAGACAGTCCGATTCCTTTTGGCTACTTTATCCGCGCCGTCTCGGGCCCCACACTCCTTCCAGTCTCAGAGAAATACCGCACCGAGGGCACCATGGCGACGAAGTACAGCACGATCAACATCCCGACCGCATCCCGTTGGATCGGCGCGATGCTGGCCGCGCCCATCGCCGCCCTTGCCCTCTGGCTCGCTGCGCCGGCTGCCCACGCCGACGAACTCACGGTCACCCCTTTCTCCAGCGCCCGCGGTGCCCAGGCGCCCCAGCCCTGGCGCTTCACCAGCCTGCCCAACAAGACGCCCACCCGCTTCGAGGTGGTGCAGGAGGGCGCGCAGAAGGTGCTGAAGGTCGCGGCCGACCAGTCCTACGGCAACCTCGTGCATGCCACCCGCGTGCCGCTCAACGCCTCCACCACGCTGGCCTGGCGCTGGCGCGTCGACACCTTCGTGGAGGACGCCAACCTGCGCACACGGGCCGGCGACGATGGCGCCGCCAAGCTCTGCGTCTTCTTCGATTTTCCGGCCGAGCGCCTGTCCTTCGGCGAACGCACTCGCCTGGCGCTGGCGCGCCGCACCACCGGCGAAGAGGTTCCCAGCGAAGCGCTGTGCTACGTGTGGGACAAGAAGGAGGCCAAGGGCACCGCGCTCGTCAACGCCTTTACCCAGCGCATGCGCATGGTGGTGCTCGAGTCCGGCCCCGCGGCCGACAGGTCTGCCTTCGTGAGCGAGCGCCGCAGCCTGCTGGCCGACTACAAGCGCGCCTTCGGCGACGAGGCCGGCGACGCGCTGCCCGACGTGGTCGCGGTTGCGGTCTCGGCCGACGCGGACAACACCCAGGGCCATGGCCTGGCCTATTTCACGGACATCGACCTGCGCAGCTTCGCGACGACCCGCAGCGCCGGGTTCGGCCCACCGCCGGCGCGCGCCGGCTCGGCGGAATAGCGATGAACGATCTCGTCGCGCTCCTCTCCGCACAGGGCGCTGCCGTGGTCTTCCTGGCCACGCTGGCGACCCGCCTGGGCGCGCCGGTGCCGGCTGCGCCCTTCCTCGTCGTGGCCGGCGGGCTTGCCGTCGGTGGCCAGCTGTCCTTCGCCGCCGTGCTGCTGGCCGCCGTGCTCGGCAACATCCTCGGCGACGGCGCGTGGTTCCTGGCCGGGCGCCGCTGGGGCTACCGCGTGATGCGCTTCCTCTGCCGCATCTCGCTGTCGGCCGACACCTGCGTGCGCCGCAGCGAGTCCATCCTCGGCCGCTGGGGCGGCCTGTCGCTGATCGCGGCCAAGTTCGTGCCCGGCGTCTCGGTGGTGGCGCCGCCGATGGCCGGCGCACTGGGCATGTCGAACACGCGCTTCATGGCCTACGAGACGGTGGCGGCGCTGATCTGGGCGCTGGGTTTCCTGGCGCTCGGCGGGCTGTTTCATGGCGCCATCCAGGACGTGCTGGCGGTGATGTCCAGCGTCGGCCTGACGGCCACGCTGGTCGGCATGCTGCTGCTGGCCGCCTTCGTTGCCTGGCGCTACCGCGAACGCCGCATCGCCCGGCAGCTCGAGGACATCGAGCACGTCGAGGTCGCTGCGCTGCGCGAGGCCCTGGCGGTTGGCGCGCGCCTCATGGTGGTCGACCTGCGCTCGGCCGAAACACGCAAGATCGACGACCGGGCCGTGCCGGGCGCCGTCGGCATCACCTATGGTGAACTGGACGATCGCCTGGCCGAGCTGCAGTCCGCGCGCGAGCTGGTGGTGTTCTGCGACTGCCCGAACGACGAAACTGCCATCGCCGCCGCGCGACTGCTGGCCAAGGCCGGCCTGCCGCGCGTGCGCGTGCTGGCCGGCGGCATCGCCGCCTGGGCCGCTGCCGAAGCGCTGGATTCCGAGCCGGCCGGGCTCGACGCCGAGGTGCCGCGGGACGTTGCCGCGCATGCCGCTTGATCCTCTTTCCGGTGCGGGCCTAGAATCGGTCCCGCTCCGGGGTGCACGCGCGATGCGTGCTGAGATGGCCAAGCGGCCGAACCCGCGAACTTGATCTGGTTCATACCAGCGTAAGAAGAGCTGCGACTCCCCGGCCACGGAACCCTCCCGATTCCGCCGTGCCGATCCGGAGCGATCGCGGAGCACCCATCCAACCGAAGGAGTGCCCCGCATGAATGCCCCTGACAAGTTCGCCTCGCTGCTCACGCTGACGCGCGAGCCTTTCCCCGCTTCCACCAAAAGCGCCATCGCGAGTCCGCGACGGCCCGACATCCAGGTGCCGGTGCGCGACGTGCGCCTGACCAACGGCGAGACCGTCTCGCTCTACGACACCTCGGGCCCCTACAGCGACCCGTCGGCCGACATCGACGTGCGCCGCGGCCTGCCCAGCGTTCGCGGTGCCTGGATTGCCGAGCGCAACGACACCGAGGCTTACATCGGCCGCAGCCGCCAGATGCTCGACGACGGCGCCACCCATGCCGACCGCGATGCCCAGAAGCTCGCCGAGCTGCGCGCCGCCGCCGCGGGCCTGCAGCGCCAGCCGCGCCGCGCCTTGCCCGGCCGCAACGTGAGCCAGATGCATTACGCGCGCCGCGGCATCGTCACGCCCGAAATGGAGTACGTGGCGCTGCGCGAGAACGGCAAGCGCGAATGGATGGCCGAGTACATGGCCGATGCCGCGCGCGAGAAGCGCCTTGCCGGCAACCCGATGGGCGCGCAGATCCCCAAGCTCATCACGCCCGAGTTCGTGCGCGACGAGGTGGCGCGCGGCCGCGCCATCATCCCGGCCAGCATCAACCACCCCGAAGTGGAGCCGATGGCGATCGGGCGCAACTTCCTGGTGAAGATCAACGCCAACATCGGCAACTCGGCCGTCACCTCCAGCATCGAGGAAGAGGTGGAAAAGCTGGTGTGGGCGATCCGCTGGGGCGCCGACAACGTGATGGATCTTTCCACCGGCCGCAACATCCACACCACGCGCGACTGGATCGTGCGCAACAGCCCGGTGCCGATCGGCACGGTGCCGATCTACCAGGCGCTGGAGAAGGTCGGTGGCGTGGCGGAAGACCTCACCTGGGAGATCTACCGCGACACGCTGATCGAGCAGGCCGAGCAGGGCGTGGACTACTTCACCATCCATGCCGGGCTGCGCCTGCCCTTCATCCATCTCACCGCCGACCGCCGCACCGGCATCGTCTCGCGCGGCGGCTCGATCATGGCCAAGTGGTGCATCGCGCATCACCGGGAGAGCTTCCTCTACACGCACTTCGAGGACATCTGCGAGATCATGAAGGCCTACGACGTGAGCTTCTCGCTCGGCGACGGCCTGCGCCCCGGCTGCGCGGCCGACGCCAATGACGAGGCCCAGTTCGCCGAGCTGCGCACGCTGGGCGAGCTCACGCAGATCGCCTGGAAGCACGACGTCCAGACCATGATCGAAGGTCCCGGCCATGTGCCCATGCACATGATCCAGGCCAACATGGACGAGCAGCTCAAGCACTGCCACGAGGCGCCCTTCTACACGCTGGGTCCGCTGACCATCGACATCGCGCCGGGCTACGACCACATCGCCAGCGCGATCGGCGCCGCGATGATCGGCTGGGCCGGCACGGCGATGCTGTGCTACGTCACGCCCAAGGAGCACCTGGGCCTGCCCGACCGCGAGGACGTGAAGCAGGGGATCATCGCGTACAAGATCGCGGCCCATGCCGCCGACGTGGCCAAGGGCCATCCGGGGGCGCGGGCGCGCGACGACGCGCTGTCCAAGGCCCGCTTCGAGTTCCGGTGGCAGGACCAGTTCAACCTCGGCCTGGACCCCGACACCGCACGCGAATTCCACGACGAGACCCTGCCCAAGGACTCCAGCAAGGTGGCGCATTTCTGCTCCATGTGCGGCCCGAAGTTCTGCTCGATGAAGATCACGCAGGAAGTGCGCGAGTACGCGGCCGCGCGCGGACTGGCCGCGGAAGAGGCGGTGGTCGACGGCATGGCGGGCAAGTCGGCCGAGTTCAAGGCGGCGGGCGGGGAGATGTACATCCCGATCCAGCCGAGCTGAAGCCGGGCCGCCCCGAGGCGGCCTGCGCCCCCTGGGGGGCAGCGAGTACACGAAGTGACAGGGCACAGGGGCGTATTGCTTACGATCGCCCCATGCCTTCCATTCCCTTCGATGCCGTCCTCTTCGACTGCGACGGCGTGCTCGTCGACTCCGAACCCATCACCAACCGCGTGCTCGCCGAGATGCTCGGCGAGCTCGGCTGGCAGCTCACGCTGCAGGAGGCGATGCGCACCTTCACCGGCAAGGCCGTCAAGGACGAGACCGCGCTGATCGAGACCATGACCGGCTTCACCGTCACCCCCGACTGGCTGGCCGAGTTCCGGGAGCGGCGCAATGCGGCGCTGGACCGCGAGCTGGTCGAGATCGCCGGCGCGCCCGCCGCGGTGCGCAGCCTGCACGCGAGCACCGCCGGCCGCATCGCCTGCGCCTCGGGCGCCGACCGGTACAAGGTCCGGCTGCAGCTCGACAAGATCGGCCTGCTCGACGCCTTCGAGGACCGCATCTTCAGCGGCCACGAAACGCCGCGCTCCAAACCGGCGCCCGACGTCTACCTGGCCGCGGCCGCGGCCCTGGGCGTGGACCCGGCGCGCTGCGCGGTGGTGGAGGACACGGTGACCGGCGCCACGGCCGGCGTCGCGGCCGGCGCCACCGTGTTCGGCTACAGCCCCTCCGACCTGGGCCACAGCGGGCCCGAGGCGCTGCGCGCAGTGGGGGTGGCCCATGTGTTCAGCGACATGGCGGAGTTGCCGGCGCTGCTGGCGGCGTGGGGCGGCGCTTCGATGTGAGGCAGGAGGGACGGCGCTGCTGCTTCCTGTCCGCTCGCCAGGGGTACGTCCGCTGCCCCACCCCGATCCTTCCCCGGAGGCGAGGGCGCAAGGCGGAATTCAGTCGCGACGCTGGGTCGCGGCCTTGGCCAGCGCCGTGAGCGATTCGGTCATGGCCTGAGCGCGTGCGGACCAGAAGCGGGCGATGAGCTGGCCGGCGTTCTTTTCGACGTTCGGGTGGGTACACGAGCGCCCCGAAGTGGCGGCGAACTCGATCAGCGCCGCGTATTCGGAAGTGTCGGTGTCGGGAATGTGCATGCCTCGATCCTAGGGCGGGAAAGCGCGCCGGGCACCCTCAGAAGGAGGGACGGTCGCAGCAGCGCCGAACTTTGTCACGAATTGTCCTCGCCGGGCAAGCCGTGCGTGGCGACTGTTGCGCCTGCGCGCCGGAATGCGCCGGGCGTCACGCCCGCCCAGGCCCGGAAGGCCCGCGAAAAGCTTTTCTCATTGCGAAAGCCCACTGCCAGCGCGATCTTCTTGATCGGCCGCTCGGTGCGGCGCAATTGCTCGGCCGCCTGCTCGTGGCGCACCGCGTCCTTGAGCTGTTGCAGCGAGACGCCTTCCTCCAGCAGCTGGCGGTGCAGCGTGCGGGCCGAGACGTTCAGGACCTGCGCCAGCGACTCGGCCGTCGCAGCCTGCCGGCCCGTGGCGCGCAGCAGCTCGCGCACCCGCTGGCCCAGCAGCCGGTCGCGCCGGTACTGCAGCACCGTCAGCGGCAGGGCGCGTCGCAGCATCGTCCGCAGCGCCTGCTCGTCGCGCCGCAGCGGCAGCGCCAGGTAGCGCTCGTCGAAGCTGTAGCTGGCCGCCTCGGCACCGAAGTGCAGCTCGCCACCGAACATCAGCGGATACGCATCGCGATGCGGCGGCGCCTCGAAGGGAAAGCGGGCCGCGCGCAGCGACACCCGCGAATCGATGGCCCAGGAGGCATAGCCGTGCAGGAAGCGAAGGTTGGAAACCAGGCAGAACTCGCGCAGCGCGCCGAGCGCCACCTGCTCGCGGATCGAGACGGTGGCCACGCCGTTCGCCACCTTGAGATCGATGCCGATGTCCTCGGTCAGCAGCCGGTGGTGGCGGCACCAGCGCCGGATCGCCACGCCGAGGTCGGGCGAGCTCAGCGAGGCGCGGCACAGCATGCCGTAGGTGCCCCATGGAAGGCGGCGGCTGAACCAGCCCAGCGCCTCGTCGTCGAGCTCCTGCATCGCGTAGCCCGACAGCGTCTCGAATTGGGCCGCGGTCACGCGGGCCTGCACCTTTTCCAGGTCTTGCGGCGCAATCTGTGCCTGCGCCAGGGCCCGGGAAGGGTCCTTTCCGTAGCGCTCGTAACCCAGCACGATCGCTCGGACGAAGGCCATCGGCGTGGCGGCGCGGCCGGCGGGCTTGAGGGGCGAGGAGCTCATTGGAACGGCGCGAAGCAGATGGCGCAATATGCAACCATTGTGACGCCAATTGCAACGGAGGCGGGCGTAAGCTGCGACTGCCCGCGCGGGATTTTTTCCGGCGCACGCGTCGAACCCGCATCCAAGGAGACACCCCATGCATGATCCCGGCCTCAATTTCGACCTCGGCGAGACCATCGATTCGCTGCGCGACGCGGTGGCCGACTTCGCCGCCCACGAGATCGCGCCGCGCGCCGCCGAGATCGACCGCGAGAACCTCTTCCCCCACGACCTCTGGAAGAAGCTCGGCGAACTGGGCCTGCACGGCATGACGGTGAAGGAGGAATACGGCGGCACCGAGCTGGGCTACCTGGCCCACATCGTGGCCATGGAGGAGGTGTCGCGCGCCTCGGCCTCGGTGGGCCTGTCCTACGGGGCGCATTCCAATCTCTGCGTCAACCAGATCCACCGCAACGGCAGCGAGGCGCAGAAGAAGAAGTACCTGCCCAAGCTCGTGAGCGGCGAGCACGTCGGCGCGCTGGCCATGAGCGAACCCAACGCCGGCTCCGACGTCGTGAGCATGAAGCTGCGTGCCGAGAAGAAGGGCGACCGCTACGTGCTCAACGGCGGCAAGATGTGGATCACCAACGGCGGCGATGCCGACATCCTCGTCATCTACGCCAAGACCGAGCCCGAGATGGGCGCGCGCGGCATGACGGCCTTCATCGTCGAGAAGGGCTTCAAGGGCTTCTCGGCCGGCACCAAGCTCGACAAGCTGGGCATGCGCGGCTCCAACACCTACCCGCTCTTCTTCGACAACTGCGAGGTGCCCGAGGAGAACGTGCTGGGCGGCGAGGGCCAGGGCGCCAAGGTCCTGATGAGCGGCCTCGACTACGAGCGTGCGGTGCTCTCCGGCGGGCCGCTCGGCATCATGGCCGCCTGCATGGACGCAGTGCTCCCCTTCATCCACGAGCGCCGGCAGTTCGGCCAGAGCATCGGCGAGTTCCAGCTGATGCAGGGCAAGCTGGCCGACATGTATTCCACCTGGCAGGCAACGCGTGCCTACGTCTACGCGGTGGGCAAGGCCTGCGATCGCAAGGACCATGCGCGCACCTTCCGCAAGGACGCGGCCGGTGCCATTCTCTATTCGGCCGAGAAGGCGACCTGGATGGCCGGCGAGGCGATCCAGGCGCTGGGCGGCGTGGGCTACACCAAGGAGTTTCCGGTCGAGCGGCTGTGGCGCGATGCCAAGCTGTACGAGATCGGGGCGGGGACGAGCGAGATTCGGCGCATGCTGATCGGACGCGAACTGTTCGCCGAGACGGCCTAGGGTTGGACTTCATTCAGGAGACCGCACATGCCATTGACCCAAAGCCTCGACCGCGGCCCCACCGATGTTCCGCTGATCGAGCAGACCATCGGCGATTTCTTCGACGACATGGCGCAGCGCCAGGGCGATCGCGATGCGCTGGTCAGCGCGCACGAGCAGCGGCGCCTGAGCTACCTCGAGCTGCAGCGCGAGTCGAACCGCCTGGCCAGAGCGCTGCTGGCGCTGGGCCTCGGCCCGGGCGACCGCGTCGGCATCTGGTCGCACAACAACGTGGCGTGGGTGCTAATGCAGCTTGCGACCGCCAAGGTCGGCATCGTCCTGGTCAACATCAACCCGGCCTACCGCACCTCGGAGCTCGAATACGCGCTCAACAAGGTCGGCTGCAAGGCGCTCGTCACGATGCAGCGCTTCAAGACCAGCGACTACGTCGGCATGCTGCGCGAACTGGCGCCCGAGCTCGCGAGCGCGCAGCCCGGCGCGCTGCAGGCCGCACGCCTGCCGCAACTGCGCACGGTGGCCTGGATCGACAAGCCCGGCGAGGGCGAGGAGCTGCCGGGGCTGATGCGCTTCTCCACCCTGCTCGAAAAGGGCCAGCCCGACGACTCCCGCGTGCCCGCGATCGCCAAGACCCTGAAGGCCACCGACCCGGTCAACATCCAGTTCACCAGCGGCACCACCGGCTTCCCCAAGGGCGCGACGCTGACCCACCGCAACATCCTCAACAACGGCTTCTTCATCGGCGAATGCATGAAGCTCACGCCCGAAGACCGGCTCTGCATCCCGGTGCCGCTCTACCACTGCTTCGGCATGGTGCTGGGCAACCTCGCCTGCCTCACGCATGGCGCCACCATCGTCTACCCCAACGACGGCTTCGACCCGCTGACCGTGATGCAGACGGTGCAGGCCGAGCGCTGCACCGGCCTGCACGGCGTGCCCACCATGTTCATCGCCGAGCTCGACCATCCGCGCTTCGGCGAGTTCGATCTCTCGACGCTGCGCACCGGCATCATGGCCGGGTCGCCCTGTCCCACCGAGGTGATGAAGCGCGTGGTCGACCAGATGCACCTGCGCGAAATCACCATCGCCTACGGCATGACCGAGACCAGCCCGGTGAGCTGCCAGAGCTCCACCGACACGCCACTTTCCAAGCGCGTCTCCACCGTCGGCAAGGTGCAGCCGCACCTCGAGATCAAGATCATCGACCCCGAGACCGGTGCGATCGTCGCACCCGGCGTCTCGGGCGAGTTCTGCACCCGCGGCTACTCGGTGATGCATGGCTACTGGGACGACGAGGAAAAGACCCGCGAGGCCATCGACGCCGAGGGCTGGATGCACACCGGCGACCTCGCCACCATGGACGCCGAGGGCTACGTCAACATCGTCGGCCGCATCAAGGACCTGGTGATCCGCGGCGGCGAGAACATCTATCCGCGCGAGATCGAGGAATTCCTCTACCGCCATCCGAAGATCCAGGACGTGCAGGTGGTCGGCCTGCCCGACAGGAAGTACGGCGAGGAGCTGTGCGCCTGGATCATCCCCAAGCCGGGCCAGGCCCTCACGGCCGACGAAGTGCGCGAGTTCTGCAAAGGCCAGATCGCGCACTACAAGGTCCCGCGCTACATCGAATTCGTCAAGGAGTTCCCGATGACCGTGACCGGCAAGATCCAGAAGTTCAAGATCCGCGAGGCGATGAAGCAGCAGCTCGGGCTTGGTGAAGAGAAGACGGCATGAACGCAGCGCAGAACCGCTTCAAGCAAGTTCGCGTCCCCTCGGGGGGCCGCGAGGACACGTCGGTGCCGAGCGTGGGGGCTCAATGAAACTCGAAACCAAACTCAACGCCCGCTCCGCCGAGTTCCAGGCCAACGCCACCGCGATGCGTGCGTTGGTCGACGACCTGCACGCGCAATTCGCCAAGGTCGAGGCCGGCGGCGGAGAGGCCGCGCGCAGCAAGCACACCGCACGGGGCAAGCTGCTGCCGCGCGAGCGCGTGGCGCAGCTGCTGGACCCCGGCACGCCATTCCTCGAGATCGCGCCGCTCGCCGCCCATGCGATGTACCACGG
The DNA here is from genome assembly GCF_057657265.1 of Variovorax sp. Soil_C_17. Taxonomy (NCBI): domain Bacteria; kingdom Pseudomonadati; phylum Pseudomonadota; class Betaproteobacteria; order Burkholderiales; family Comamonadaceae; genus Variovorax; species Variovorax sp. Soil_C_17. Next base: position 161,434 of record NZ_JBDGIT010000008.1, on the reverse strand, counting down.
CGCGGCGCCGGGCGCCGGCCTGATCGCCGGCATCGGCCGCGTCAGCGGCGTGGACTGCATGGTCGTGTGCAACGACGCCACCGTGAAGGGCGGCACCTACTACCCGATGACGGTCAAGAAGCACTTGCGCGCCCAGGAGATCGCCGAGCAGAACCGTCTGCCCTGCATCTATCTGGTGGACTCGGGTGGCGCCAACCTGCCGAACCAGGACGAGGTCTTCCCGGATCGCGATCACTTCGGCCGCATCTTCTACAACCAGGCCAACATGAGCGCCCAGGGCATCGCGCAGATCGCGGTGGTCATGGGTTCCTGCACGGCAGGCGGCGCCTACGTGCCGGCGATGAGCGACGAGTCGATCATCGTCAAGGAGCAGGGCACCATCTTCCTGGGCGGGCCGCCGCTGGTGAAGGCGGCCACCGGCGAGGTGGTGACGGCGGAGGACCTGGGTGGTGGCGACGTGCACACGCGCCTGTCGGGCGTGGCCGATCATTTGGCACAGAACGACCTGCATGCGCTGGCGCTCGCGCGCTCGGCGGTGGCGAATCTGAACCGATCCCCAACCGTTCAGGCCGAGCTTGCCGAAGCCACGGTGCGAACGGGTTGGAGCGATCCCGTCTTTCCCGCGGATGAACTCTACGGCGTGATCCCCACCGACACCCGCAAGCCCTTCGACGTGCGCGAGATCATCGCCCGCATCGTCGACGGCAGCGAGTTCCACGAGTTCAAGGCCCGCTTCGGCGCCACGCTCGTGTGCGGCTTCGCCGAGATCGAGGGCATGCCGGTGGGCATCGTGGCCAACAACGGCATCCTGTTCTCCGAGTCGGCGCAGAAGGGCGCGCACTTCATCGAGCTGTGCTGCCACCGCAAGATCCCGCTGGTGTTCCTGCAGAACATCACCGGCTTCATGGTCGGGCGCAAGTACGAGAACGAAGGCATCGCGCGCCACGGCGCCAAGATGGTGACGGCCGTGGCCACCGCCAACGTGCCCAAGTTCACCATCATCATCGGCGGCAGCTTCGGCGCGGGCAACTACGGCATGTGCGGCCGCGCCTATTCGCCGCGCTTTCTCTGGATGTGGCCCAACGCGCGCATCAGCGTGATGGGCGGCGAACAGGCCGCGAGCGTGCTGGCCACCGTCAAGCGCGACGGCATCGAGGCCAAGGGCGGGCAATGGAGCGCCGAGGAGGAAGAAGGCTTCAAGGCGCCGATCCGCCAGCAGTACGAGCAGCAGGGCCATCCCTATTACGCCACCGCGCGGCTGTGGGACGACGGCATCATCGACCCGGCCGACACGCGCCGCGTGCTGGCGCTGGGCCTGGCCGCGGCGCGCCACGCGCCCGTGCCCGAACCGCGCTTCGGCATTTTCCGCATGTGACACCGAGGAGACGAGCATGTCCTTGCCGAACTACTTCGCGAGCCTGGGGCGCTACCACGTGTGGGCCACGAACAAGCTGCTCTCGTCCAACCTGAAGAACCTGTCGGACGCCGACTGGCGCCGCGATTGCGGTCTCTTCTTCCGCTCGGTGCACGGCACGCTCAACCACCTGCTGGTGGCCGACAACCTCTGGTACGCGCGCTTCGCCGAGGGCCGCTCCCCGCGCATCCCGCTCGACACCGAGCTGCACTCCGAGCGCGCGGCCGTGTGCGAGGCGCTGGCGCAAGCGGTCACGCGCTGGAGCCCCTGGCTCGCCACGCTCGCGCCCGAGCGCTACGACGGCGAGCTCGCCTACACGCGCAACAACGGCGAGCAGGTGCGCATTCCCTTCGCGCCCGCGCTCGGCCACGTGTTCAACCATGCGACCCACCATCGCGGCCAGCTCACGGCCGCGCTCACCGGCATGGTCCATCCCGGCCCCGAGCTCGACTGGGTCTACCTCCTCCAACAGGAAGCAAAGCAATGACCTTCACCACGCTGGAGCTCGCCTTCGAAGGCGCCGTCGCGCGCATCTGGCTCAATCGGCCCGAGCTGCGCAACGCCTTCGACGAGGTCGCCATCCACGAGCTGAGCGAGGCCTTCTCGCAGGCCGGCGCCGCGACCGAGGTGCGCGTGATCGTGCTGGGCGCCAATGGCCCGGCCTTCTGCGCCGGCGCCAACCTCAACTGGATGCGTCGCGCGGCCGAGTTCACGCACGAGCAGAACCTCGCCGATGCGGGTGGGCTGGCCGAGATGCTGCGCACCATCCACGAGAGCCCGAAGCCGGTGATCGCGCGCGTGCAGGGCGACACGTATGCCGGCGGGATGGGGCTGGTCGCGGCCTGCGACGTCGCGGTGAGCGTGGACACGGCCTGCTACTGCCTGAGCGAAGTGAAGATCGGCCTGATCCCCGCGACCATCAGTCCCTACGTGCTGCGCGCCATGGGCACGCGCGCCGCGCAGCGCTACTTCCTGACCGGCGAGCGCTTCAGCGCGGCCGAGGCGCATCGCATCGGCTTCGTGCACGAGGTGGTGGCGGCCGATGCGCTCGATGCCAAGGTGGCCGAGATCGTGAAGGCCTTCACCGGCGCCAGCCCGGCGGCGGTGCGCGCCTGCAAGCAGCTGATCGCCGACGTCGAGGGCCGCGAGATCGACGATGCGCTCATCGAGAAGACCGTGCAGGGCATCGCCGACATCCGCGCCAGCGACGAAGGCCGCGAAGGCGTTCAGGCTTTCCTGCAGAAGCGCAAGCCCTCCTGGATTTCCGGCTGAGCCCTTCGGCGCCGCACCATGGACACCCTCGACCTGCCCCAGTTGCTCGCCCTGTCCGCTGCCATCGGCTGGGCCAGCGGCGTGCGCCTGTACCTGGTCGTGCTGCTGACCGGCCTGGCCGGCTACCTGGGCTGGGTGCCGCTGCCAGGCGGGCTGCAATTGCTGGCGCATCCGGTGGTGATCGCGGCCAGCGGCTTCATGGTCTTCATCGAGTTCTTCGCCGACAAGATCCCCGGCCTGGACTCGCTCTGGGACATGGTGCACACGGTGATCCGCATTCCCGCGGGCGCCGCGCTGGCGGCCAGCGTGTTCGGTGCCGACCATGCGGTGATGGCGATCGTCGCCGCGCTGCTGGGCGGCAGCTTCGCGGCCACGGCGCATGCGGCCAAGGCCACCACGCGAGCCGCCATCAACACCTCGCCCGAGCCTTTCAGCAACGTGGGCGCTTCGCTGCTCGAAGACGGCCTGGTGCCTGCCGGCCTGTGGCTCGCGGTGGCGCATCCGCTCGTGTTCCTGCTGGTGTTCGTCGTGCTGCTGGTGGTCTCGGTCTGGTTGATCCGCAAGAGCTGGCGCTTCCTGCGCGCGCTCTTCGGCCGGCTGGCGCGCATCTTCAGCGGCCGCCCCGATCCCGGCGTGACGCCGGCCTTTCGCCTGAACAGGCGCGAGGACGGGCAGTCTTGATTTTTTTTTAACAGCACGGGCGGCAAGAAGCCGGACCGTTGCGCGACGTTGAGGCAAAGATGATTCGTACGGCAGCGAACGTCGCGCAAGCGGCACGCATCTCGCAGGCAAGCGCTCGATTGCGGCGCTGCGCCGGCATGCCTACGATGCGCGGCCCAAGCCTTATCCAAAGAGGAACAACCGCGTGCTGAGTCCTGCTTCTCCGTCCCCGTCCGCCGCATCGCGCAACGCCGAATGGCAGCAGCGCAGCCGGCGCCATGTGTGGCACCCGTGCACCCAGAGCATCCGCCTCGAAGCCGTGCCGCCGCTGCCGATCGCGCGCGGCGAAGGCGTCTGGCTGATCGACCATGACGGCCGCCGCTACCTGGACGCCACCAGCTCCTGGTGGGTCAACCTGTTCGGCCATGCGCATCCGGCCATCAATGCCGCGCTCAAGGAGCAGCTCGACACGCTGCCGCACGTGATGCTGGCGGGCTGCACGCATGCCCCGGCGGTCGAACTGGCCGAGCGCCTGTCCGCGCTGACCGGCGGCGCGCTGGGCCACTGCTTCTATGCCTCCGACGGCGCCTCGGCGGTGGAGATCGCGCTGAAGATGAGCTTCCATGCCTGGCGCAATGCGGGCCGCGGCGACAAGCGGCGCTTCGTGGCACTGCGCCAGGGCTACCACGGCGAGACCCTGGGCGCGCTGCATGTCACCGACGTCGCCGTCTTCCGCGATGCCTATGGGCCGCTCCTGGGCGATGCGCACCGGGTGCCTTCGCCGGACGCGCGCGGCGCGCAGCCGGGCGAAGACGCCGCCGCCGTCGCGCGGCGCGCGGCCGATGCCCTCGGCGCGCTCCTTGCCGAGCAGCACGACAGCATCGCCGCCGTGATCGTCGAGCCGCTGGTGCAGTGCGCCGCCGGCATGGCGATGCACGACCCCGAGTACCTGCGCCTCGTGCGCGCCCTGTGCGACCGGCACGGCGTGCACCTGATCGCCGACGAGATCGCCGTCGGCTGCGGACGCACCGGCAGCTTCTTCGCATGCGAGCAGGCGGGCATCTGGCCCGACTTCCTGTGCCTGTCCAAGGGCATCAGCGGCGGCTACCTGCCGCTGGCGCTGGTGATGACGCGCGAGGCCATCTACCAGGGCTTCGTGGACGACGACGTGGCACGCAGCTTCCTGCATTCGCATTCCTACACCGGCAATGCGCTGGCCTGTCGTGCGGCGCTGGCCACGCTCGACCTGTTCGCGCAGGCAGACGTGCTGAACCTCAACCGCGCGCGGGCCGCGCGCATCCTGCAGCGCCTGCAGCAAGGCCTGGGCGCGCGCCCGGTCGCGCACCTGCGCCAGCGCGGCATGATCACGGCCTTCGACGTGCGCGAGCCCGGCGAGCGTTTCGCCGAGCGCTTCCATCTGGCCGCGCGCGACCAGGGCCTGCTGATGCGCCCGATCGGCGGCACCGTCTACCTGATGCCGCCCTACGCGATCGCCGACCACGAGATCGATCGCCTCGTCGAGGGCACGCTCGCCACCGTGGACGCGGTCGCCGCGCCGCACGCCGACCGGGAGGCCCGCGATGTCGCGCTTGCTTGACCGCCTCCAGCACGAGATCGCGGCGCTGGACGCGCAGACCCTGCGCCGCCGCCGGCTGATCGCCGAGACGCCCTGCGCCCCCGAGCAACTGCTCACGCTGGCCGGCGCTGCCGCGCCGCGCAGCATGCTGACCTTCAGCAGCAACGACTACCTCGGCCTGGCCGCGCATCCGGCTCTGTCGGCCGCGCTGGCCGAAGGCGCCTCGCGCTATGGCGCGGGCAGCGGCGGCTCGCACCTGATCCTCGGCCACTCGCGCGCGCATGCGCAGCTGGAGGAGCGCCTGGCCGCCTGGATGGCGCCGCACATCCCCGAAGCGCAGAGCCTGTTCTTCTGCACCGGCTACATGGCCAACCTCGCGGTGCTCTCTGCGGTCGGCGGCGCCGAGGCGGTGATCTTCTCGGAGACGCTCAACCATGCCTCCCTGATCGACGGTGCGCGCCTGGCCAAGGCGCGCGTCGAGCGCTATCCGCACTGCGACCTGCAGGCCCTCGACGCGCAGCTCGCGGCCTGCGATGCGCCGGTCAAGCTGGTTGTCAGCGATGCCGTGTTCAGCATGGACGGCGACCTGGCACCGGTGGCCGGGCTGCTGGCCCTGGCCGAGCGCCATGATGCCTGGCTGGTGCTGGACGATGCGCACGGCTTCGGCGTGCTGGGCGCGCGAGGCCATGGCGTGCTGGAAGAGGCGGGCCTGCGCTCCGAGCGGCTCGTCCTCGTCGGCACGCTCGGCAAGGCGGCCGGCGTGTCGGGCGCCTTCGTGGCTGCGCATCGCACCGTGATCGACTATCTGGTGCAGCGTGCGCGGCCCTACATCTTCACCACCGCCGCGCCGCCGGCCATCGCCCATGCGCTGCTCGCCAGCCTGGACCTGATCGAAGGCGAGGAGGGTGCACGGCGCCGCGACCAGCTGCGCGCGCGCATCGCGCAACTGCGCACGGGACTGCAGCGCGTGCTGCCCGGCGACGGCAGCGCCTGGCTGGCGGATTCGCCGACCGCGATCCAGCCGCTGATCGTGGGCGACAACGCGCGCGCGATGCGGCTGTCGGCCCAGCTCGACGCCCTTGGGCTGAGGGTCGGCGCGATCCGGCCGCCCACCGTGCCGGCCGGCACCGCGCGCCTGCGCATCGCGCTGTCGGCCAGCCACGGGGAAGGCGATGTCGCGCGGCTGGTCGATGCGCTGGGGCAGGTGCTGGCGCAGCCGTGGAAGGAGGCCGCATGAGGCATCCGGTGACAGGCGTGAAGGATGCAGCGCCGGTCTTGCCCTCCGGCCTGACACCCAGCGCAGAGGCTCTCCAGTGAAGGCGCACTTCTTCGTCACCGGCACCGACACCGGCGTGGGCAAGACGCTGGTCAGCAGCGCCATGCTCACTTCGTTGGCTGCATCGGGCCTGCGCGCGGTCGGCATGAAGCCGGTAGCCGCGGGCCTGGACCTCATCGACGGCACCTGGCGCAACGACGATGTCGAGCAGCTGCAGGCCGCCGGCAATGTCGAAGCCCCGCTCGCGCTGCGCTGCCCCTACCTGTTGCACGCCCCGATGGCACCGCACCTGGCGGCCCGAAAAGAAGGCGTGCGCATCGCCCCGCATCCCCTGCTCTCGGCTTACGAGCAGCTCGCACGGCAGGCCGATGCGGTGATCGTCGAAGGCGTGGGCGGCTTCCGCGTGCCGCTGGCCGAGGACTTCGACAGCGCCGATCTCGCCGTGGCCCTGGGGCTGCCCGTGGTGCTCGTGGTGGGGCTGCGGCTCGGCTGCCTCAACCATGCGCTGCTCACGGCCGAGGCGATACGCGCGCGCGGGCTCGTGCTCGCGGGCTGGGTCGGCAGCGCCATCGATCCGCGCATGCTGGCCTTCGACGACAACTTGCAGACCCTGCGCGCGCGCCTGAATGCGCCGTTGCTCGGCGTGGTGCCGCACCTGGCCTCGCCCGATGCGGCCCTCGCTGCGCGCCATCTCGACCTGCGCGCGTTGCGCAGCACCGCGGCGCTGGCCGCGTGAACCGGACACAGGAACTCTTCTTTCTCATGGAACACAGCATCAGCTTCATCGACCGCAAGGCCGCCGCCCCGCAGCAGCACGCCATTTCCGCCGGCGCCGAATGGCGCGTCGACAGCGTGGCGGCCCTCTTCGAGCTGCCCTTCAACGACCTGCTGTTCCGCGCGCAGCAGGTGCATCGCGCGAACTTCGACGCCAACACCGTGCAGCTCTCCACCCTGCTGTCGATCAAGACCGGCGGCTGCGAGGAGGACTGCGGCTACTGCCCGCAGAGCGCCCACCACGACACCGGACTGAAGGCCGGCAAGCTGATGGCGCTCGACGACGTGCTGGCCGCCGCCCAGGCCGCGAAGGACCACGGCGCCACCCGCTTCTGCATGGGTGCAGCGTGGCGCAGCCCGAAGGAGCGGCACCTCGAGCCCGTCATCGAGATGGTGCGCGGCGTCAAGGCGCTCGGCCTGGAGACCTGCGTGACGCTCGGCATGCTCGAGGCCGAGCAGGCGCAGCGCCTGGCGGACGCCGGCCTGGACTACTACAACCACAACCTCGACAGCGCCCCCGAGTTCTACGACAAGATCATCACGACCCGGACCTACCAGGACCGCCTCGACACCCTCGGCCACGTGCGCGACGCCGGCCTGCATGTGTGCTGCGGCGGCATCGTCGGCATGGGCGAATCGCGGCTGGAGCGTGCCGGCCTGATCGCGCAGCTGGCCAACCTCGACCCGTACCCCGAGTCGGTGCCCATCAACAACCTGGTGCAGGTCGAGGGCACGCCGCTGGCCGGCACCGAGCCGCTCGATCCCTTCGAATTCGTGCGCACCATCGCCGTCGCCCGCATCACCATGCCCAAGAGCATGGTGCGCCTGTCGGCCGGGCGCGAGCAGATGGACGAGGCGCTGCAGTCGCTGTGCTTCCTCGCCGGCGCCAATTCGATCTTCTACGGCGATCGCCTGCTGACCACCGCCAACCCGCAAGCCGCGAAGGACCGCGCGCTGCTGGAGCGGCTGGGCATGCGAAGCGACGCCTGAACTTCACCCCAAAAAGGAAAGCCGAGCCCATGTTCAACAAGATCCTGATCGCCAACCGCGGCGAGATTGCTTGCCGCGTCGCTGCCACCGCGCGTCGCATGGCCATCCGCACGGTCGCCGTCTACTCCGACGCCGACGCGCATGCCAACCATGTGCGCGCGTGCGACGAGTCGGTGTACCTGGGCGGGAGCGCGCCGAAGGACAGCTACCTGCGCTGGGAGAAGATCCTGGAGGCTGCCAAGGCCACCGGCGCGCAGGCGGTGCATCCGGGCTACGGTTTCCTGAGCGAGAACGAGGACTTCGCCCGCGCCTGCGCCGAGGCCGGCCTGGTCTTCATCGGTCCGCCGCCCTCGGCCATCCAGGCCATGGGCCTGAAGGCCGAGTCCAAGCAGCTGATGGAAAAGGCCGGCGTGCCGCTGGTGCCCGGCTACCACGGCAAGGACCAAGACCCGGCGCTGCTGGCGCGCGAGGCCGAGCGCATCGGCTATCCGGTGCTGATCAAGGCCAGCGCCGGCGGCGGCGGCAAGGGCATGCGGGTGGTCGAGAGGCACGCCGACTTCGCCGCCGCGCTCGCCTCCTGCCAGCGCGAGGCCATCAACAGCTTCGGCGACGACGCGGTGCTGGTCGAGAAGTACGTTCAGCGGCCGCGCCACATCGAGATCCAGGTCTTCGGCGACACCCAGGGCAACTACGTCTACCTGTTCGAGCGCGACTGCTCGGTGCAGCGGCGCCACCAGAAGGTGCTGGAGGAGGCGCCGGCGCCGGGCATGACGCAGGCCATGCGCCGCGAGATGGGCGAGGCCGCGGTGGCTGCGGCGCGTGCGGTGAAGTACGTGGGCGCGGGCACGGTGGAATTCATCGTCGAGCAGCGCGACGATGGTCCGAGCGCCGCGCCGGGCCGCCCCAAGCAAGCGAGCGCCTCCTCGGGGGGCGGCGAGGACACGTCAGTGCCGAGCGCGGGGGCCAACATGTCCTTTTTTTTCATGGAGATGAATACGCGGCTGCAGGTGGAGCATCCGGTGACCGAGGCAATCACGGGGCTGGACCTGGTCGAGTGGCAATTGCGCGTGGCGTCCGGCGAGCCGCTGCCCCTGAAGCAGGAGCAGCTGCAGATCAACGGCCATGCCATCGAGGCGCGTATCTGCGCCGAAAACCCCGACAACAATTTCCTGCCCGCCACCGGCACGCTGCGCGTCTACCGCAAGCCCAATGCCACGGCCTTTCAGCGCAGCCGCGTGCGCATCGACGACGGCGTGCGCGAGGGCGATCCGATCTCGCCCTTCTACGACTCGATGATCGCCAAGCTGATCGTGCACGGCACGACGCGCGAAGAGGCGCTGGCGCGGCTCGACCAGGCGCTGGCGCAGACGCACATCGTGGGCGTTGCGACCAACGTGCAGTTCCTGCGGGGCATCCTGCGCACCGACTCGTTCGCCCATGCCAAGCTGGACACCGCGCTGATCGAGCGTGAGCGCGCGGTGCTCTTCGACCGGGAGCCGCTGGGCCTGCCGCTGGCGGTTGCGGCTTCCATCGTGCGGACGCTGATTGCCGAGCGGTCTTCGGCCCTGCCCTCGGAGCCCTACGCGCGGCGCGACGGCTGGCGCGGCTTCGGCGAGTACCAGCGCCGCTTCGACTTCGAGTTCCGCGGCGAGGCGCAGCAGGCGCTCCTGACCTACCGGCGCGACGGCAGCCTCTGGCTGCAGGCCGGCGGCGTCGAAGGCCCGCTCGCGACCGGCGAGTTCCCCACGGGCGAGATCGAGCTGCAGTTCAACGGCCTGCGGCGCACCCTGAACGTCTATGAGGAGGGCGCGACGACCCATGTCTTCGCGCCCGAGGGTGCGACCCGCATCGTGGCGCTGGACCGCATGGCCCATGCCGGCGACACGCACGCCGACGCGGGCCGCCTCACCGCGCCCATGCCGGGCAAGGTGGTGTCCTTCGCCGTCAAGGCCGGCGACAAGGTCAGCCGCGGCCAGGCGCTGGCGGTGATGGAGGCGATGAAAATGGAACACACCATCGCGGCGCCGGCGGACGGAACGGTGGAAGAACTGCTGTACCTGCCCGGCGACCAGGTGGCCGAGGGCGCAGAGCTGCTGCGCATTGCGGCTTAAGCTTGCGGGCATGCGAATCACCGTCTGCCTCACCGACAACCGCCCCGACGCCTGGATCGAGGGCCTGCGCGCTGCGCTGCCCGGCGCCGACGTGCAGAACTGGACGCCGGGCGCGCCGCAGGCCGACCATGCCGTGGTCTGGTCGCCGCCGCAGTCCTTCATCGACCAGCAGCCCGGGCTGCGCGGCATCTTCAACATCGGCGCGGGCGTGGATGCGCTGCTCAAGCTCAGGCTGCCGCCCCAGGCCCTGGTCGTGCGCCTCGACGATGCCGGCATGTCGGTGCAGATGGCCGAGTACGTGTGCCATGCGCTGATCCGGCATTTCCGCGAGTTCGATCTCTACGAGGCCGACGCGCGCGAAGGCCGCTGGGGCTTTCGCAAGCCGCGCGAGCGGGAGGACTTCCCCGTCGGCGTGATGGGCCTGGGCGTGCTGGGCCAGCGCGTGGCCAAGGCCATCGCGCAGTTCGAGTTCCCGATCAACGGCTGGAGCCGCTCGCCCAAGGCGATCGAGGGCCTGCGATGCTTCGCGGGCGAGGGCGAGTTCGACGCCTTCCTCGGCGCCACCCGCGTGCTGGTCAACCTCCTGCCGCTGACCGAGTCCACGCGGGGCATCCTCAACCGCGAGACGCTGACCCGCCTGAACGGCGGCAAGCCCGGCGGCTACCTCGTCAACGTTGCGCGCGGCGCGCACCTGGTCGAGGCCGACCTGATCCCGCTGCTCGACGGCGGCCAGCTCGACGGCGCCACCCTCGACGTCTTCGAGGTCGAGCCCCTGCCCGCCGGGCATCCCTTCTGGCGCCATCCGAAGATCACGGTGACGCCGCACGGCTCGGCGCGCACGGTGCGCGGTGCCTCCGTCGCGCAGATCGCCCGCAAGATCCTGGCGATCGAGCGCGGCGAGCCCGTCGCCGGCGTGGTCGATCCGAAGCGCGGATACTGAAGCCTGCACCTCACGAGAACCCAAGCCATGAAACTCCCACCCCGCGTCAAGCTCGTCGACGTCGGCCCGCGCGACGGCCTGCAGAACGAAAAGCAGGCGGTGCCTGCCGAGGTCAAGATCGGCCTGGTCCATCGCCTGCAGGAGGCCGGCCTGAAGGAGATCGAGGTCACCAGCTTCGTCAGCCCCAAGTGGGTGCCGCAGATGGCCGACAACGCCGAGGTGATGCATGGCCTGCGGCGCAAGCCCGGCGTGCGCTACTCGGTGCTCACGCCCAACATGAAGGGCTTCGAGGCCGCGATTGCCGCACCGCGCGAAGAGTGGCCCGACGAGATCGTGGTCTTCGGCGCGGCCAGCGAGGCCTTCAGCCAGAAGAACATCAACTGCTCGATCGCCGAGAGCATCGAGCGCTTCCGGCCGGTGGCCGAGGCGGCGCGCGACAAGGGCATTCACGTGCGCGGCGCGATGTCCTGCACGGTGGGCTGCCCCTACGAGGGCGAGATCGCGCCCGAGCGCGTCGGCATGCTGGCGAAGCTGATGAAGGACATCGGCGTGCAGCACGTCGGCGTGGCCGACACCATCGGCGTCGGCACGCCGCTGAAGGTGCGGCGCGCGCTGGAGGCGACGCTCGCGCACTACGGCGTCGACGACATCTCCGGCCATTACCACGACACCTACGGCCAGGCGCTCTCCAACACGCTCGCGAGCCTGGAGCTGGGGGTGTGGCAGTTCGACACCTCGGTCGGCGGCCTTGGCGGCTGCCCCTTCGCCAAGGGCGCGACCGGCAACGTCGCGACCGAGGACGTGGTCTACATGCTGCAGGGCATGGGCATCGAGACCGGCATCGATCTCGACAAGCTCATCGACGCCGGCGTCTACATCAACCAGGCGCTGGGCCGCGAGCCGAACTCGCGCGTGTCCAAGGCCATTCGCACGAAGAGAAACAGCTGATGTGCGGCGCCGAGGTCAACGCGTTCCCCGAAGGCGTGCAGCGCGTCGCGCGCCTGCTCCAGCACCGGGGCCATGCCCATGCCCCGCGCATGCTCGACGACGCCTGCCGCACAGCGCAGCAGGCGGCCGATGCGCTGGGCATCTCGGTGGCGCAGATCGCCAAGAGCATCGTGTTCCGCCGCAAGAGCGACGAGGCGGCGGTGCTGGTCGTGACTTCCGGCGACAAGCGGGTGGACGAGAAAAAAGTCGAAGCGCTGGTCGGCGGCAAGCTGGGCCGCGCCGATGCCGACTTCGTCAAGCGCACGACCGGCTTCTCGATCGGCGGCGTCTCGCCTTTCGCGCATGCCACGGCGCCGGTGATGCTGATCGACCGCGAGCTGTTCCGCTTCGACGAAGTCTGGGCGGCGGCCGGCCATCCGCATGCGGTGGTGCAACTGCGCCCGCAGGAGCTCGAGGCGCTGACCGGCGCGCCGGTTGCGGACGTGGTGTGAGCGGGGATGCACTCCATCCGCTGGCCGATCGCGCCGTCGCCGCGCGCAGCGCGGCACGCGACGTGCCGTCGCCCTGCATTTCCATCTGCCGCATGGACCCCGCCAGCGGCTTCTGCGAAGGCTGCCTGCGCACCCTCGAGGAGATCGCCGCATGGAGCGGCATGGACGATGCGACCAAGCGCCGTGTCTGGCGCGCCATCGAGCTGCGCGCGGATGCGGGCTTCTTGAACCACGCGGGAGAAGAACGGCCATGAAGCACATCACCTTCCACCTCGACTTCATCTCGCCTTACGCCTACCTGGCTTTCGAGCAGCTGCCGCAGACGCTCGAAGGGCTGAGCTACAGCGTGGCCTACCGGCCGGTCTTGCTGGGCGCGCTGCTGAAGCACCACGGCCAGCTCGGACCGGCCGAGATCCCGGCGAAGCGGGCCTGGACCTACCGCCACGCGCTGTGGCTCGGCCAGGCGCACGGCATCCCGATGGAACTGCCGGCTTCCCATCCCTACAACCCGTTGCCGCACCTGCGGCTCGCGCTCGCCACCACCACAGACGGCGACATCAACCGCCACGCCGCCGAGACGATCTTTCGCGATGTCTGGCAGGGCGGCGGCGAGGCCGGCGATGCCGCCCGCCTGAGCGCGCTCGCGGCGCGGCTGCGGCTGCAGCGCGATGTCGGCAGCGAAGAAGTCAAGGCCCGTCTCAAGGCCAACACCGACGAGGCCATCGCGCGCGGCGTGTTCGGCGTGCCCACCTGCGAGGTCGACGGCCGCCAGTTCTGGGGCTTCGACGGCCTGGCCATGCTGCGCGACTATCTGCGCGGCAACGCCTGGTTCGACGGCCCGGACTGGGAGGGCGCACCCCAGCGCCCCGCGCAGTTGCGCAGCAGCAATCGCTGATTTCTTACAGCTTGAAACGTACGCTGCGGGTTTCACCTTAAATCGTCAGCGTCGGTTCAGTTTCGCGAAAGGCCTGGGTCAGTCGCCGCTCCAAGAATCCACCACGCCCCACGCCGTGGGATTAATTAGGAGACGACGCAATGGCAGCCACACTTGATTCGCGGGGAGCGCCACAGAGCGCCCCCCGTCCCATGTCCGCGGAGGAGAAGAAGGTCATCTTCGCTTCCTCCCTCGGCACCGTGTTCGAGTGGTACGACTTCTATCTCTACGGTTCGCTGGCGGCGATCATCGCCAAGCAGTTCTTCAGCGGCCTGGATGCGGGCGCTGCCTTCATCTTCGCGCTGCTGGCCTTTGCGGCCGGCTTCCTGGTGCGGCCCTTCGGCGCCATCGTGTTCGGCCGCCTGGGCGACATGATCGGGCGCAAGTACACCTTCCTGGTCACCATTCTGATCATGGGCCTGTCGACCTTCATCGTCGGCCTCCTGCCCAGCTACGCCACCATCGGCGTGGCAGCGCCCGTCATCCTGATCGCGCTGCGCATGCTGCAGGGCCTGGCCCTCGGCGGCGAGTACGGCGGTGCCGCCACCTACGTGGCCGAGCATTCACCGCACGGCAAGCGCGGCGCCTACACATCGTGGATCCAGACCACGGCCACGCTGGGCCTGTTCCTGAGCCTGATCGTGATCCTCGGCGTGCGCACCTGGCTCGGCGAAGAGGCCTTCGGCGCCTGGGGCTGGCGCGTGCCCTTCCTGGTCTCGATCGCGCTGCTCGCGATCTCGGTGTGGATCCGCCTGTCGCTGTCCGAATCGCCGGCCTTCCAGCGGATGAAGGCCGAGGGCAAGACCTCGAAGGCGCCGCTCGCCGAATCCTTCGGCCAGTGGAAGAACCTCAAGATCGTGATCCTGGCGCTGATCGGCCTGACCGCCGGCCAGGCCGTGGTGTGGTATTCGGGCCAGTTCTACGCGCTCTTCTTCCTGACGCAGCAGCTCAAGGTGGACGTCACCACCGCCAACCTGATGATCGCGGCCGCGCTGCTGATCGGCACGCCTTTCTTCGTGGTCTTCGGCACGCTGTCCGACAAGATCGGCCGCAAGCCGATCATCATGGCCGGCTGCCTGCTGGCCGTGGTGACCTACTTCCCGGTCTTCAAGATGCTGACCGAGTACGCCAACCCCGACCTGGCCAAGGCCCAGGCCACCGCCGGCGTGACCGTGACGGCCGATCCCAAGTCCTGCTCCTTCCAGGGCAACCCCGTGGCGCGCGAGATCGACTTCAAGAGCTCCTGCGACATCGCCAAGCGCTACCTGGTGCAGAACTCGGTGAGCTACGACAACGTCGAAGGCGCTCCCGGCTCCAAGGCCGTCGTCAAGATCGGCGACAAGACCGTGGAGGCGCCGATGGGCAACGTGGTCAACCACAAGTTCGACGAGGCCTCGGCCAAGCAGATCGCCGCCTTCAAGAAGGGCGTGGCCGACGACCTCAAGGCCGCGGGCTACCCGGCCAAGGCCGATCCCGCCAAGATGAACAAGCTGATGGTGGTGGTGCTGCTGACCTACCTGGTGATCCTGGTCACGATGGTCTACGGCCCGATCGCCGCCATGCTGGTCGAGCTGTTCCCGACGCGCATCCGCTACACCTCCATGAGCCTGCCGTACCACATCGGCAACGGCTGGTTCGGCGGCCTGCTGCCGACCACCGCGTTCGCGATCGTGGCCTCCACCGGCAACATGTACAACGGCCTCTGGTACCCGATCATCATTGCGGGCATGACCCTGGTGATCGGCACCCTGTTCATCCGCGAGACCAAGGACGTCGACATCTACGCCAACGACTAGGCTCGCCTGCCGAGCTGATCGGAGCAAAGGGCCCCGGCCCTTTGTTCAACAAAGAGGCCTCGTGCCGTGTCCATGGCGCGAGGCTTTTTCGTTGAACATCCAGGAGATTCAGACCATGTGGAAATTAGCCGTCGGCTTCGTCGTCTTTGCAGCCATTTCGCTCTTCGTGCTCATGAAGGCGGGAGACAAGGCCGACATGTCGGGCGAGAAACACGGCGGGGACGCCACGCACGCGCCGGAGCCTGCCAGCGCCCCGAAGTAGCGGTTGAAGCGGGACACACTCCTGCGACAAAAAACGAGATTTGATTCGGGCCGATCGGCCCCAGAATCCGGCCCCTCGACGGGAGTGGGGCCGCAGCGCTGACGCGTTGGCTTGGCCTCCCCCGGATGTTGGGAGGCAAAGAGTTGAACAAGTATCTTCACAGGATCGTCTTCAATGCCGCGCGCGGCCTGCGCATGGTGGTGCAGGAAACCGCCAGGAGCGCGGGCAAGGCCACGGGGGCGACCTCGGGCGTGCTGGCCACGGCGCTGGCCGGGCTTCTCGCGGTTTCGCCTGTGCCGGCGCAGATCGTGGGCGCACCGGGCGTGGCGCCGGGCCTGAGGCCCACCGTGCTGGTGGCACCCAATGGCGTGCCCCTGGTCAACATCCAGACCCCCTCGGCCGCAGGCGTCTCGCGCAACCTCTACCACCAGTTCGACGTCCAATCCCGCGGCGTCATCCTCAACAACAGCCGCAGCAATGTGCAGACGCAATTGGGCGGCTGGGTGCAGGCCAATCCTTATCTGGCGACCGGGCCGGCGCGGATCATCCTCAACGAGATCGTGAGCGGCATCGTCCATGCGCAGCATCTCGATCTTCTCGCCGTGGACCCCGCCCTGCGCGTTGGCGGCATCGATCGCCAGCTGCGCGCCGAAGATGGTCTCGTTGACGCCGGTGGCGACGGAGCCGGAGATGCCGGCGGTCTGCCCGACCAATACCTGGGCGGCGGCATGGGCGGTGGCCAGTGCCAGCAGGGCGGCCGCGCATAGCAGGCGCATGTGCATGGAATCTTCTCCTGAATACGTTCGGTGTAGGCAAAAGTGCCGTTCATTTAGTCACCGCCGGCACCCGGCTTTCTCCTCGTAAACCCCTGCCGAACGGCCGGCCATGTGAACCTTTGCACGTTGTCGCGCGCCGGTTTCTAGAATGTCTGCCCCACCCCAAGGCACTCATGACACAGGGCTCCATCCGGATACGCGGTGCGCGTCAGCACAACCTTCAGAATCTCGACCTCGACATCCGCACCGGCGAGATGACGGTGGTCACGGGCCCGAGCGGCTCGGGCAAGTCGAGCCTGGTGTTCGACACGTTCTATGCCGAGGGCCAGCGGCGCTACGTCGAAACCTTCTCGGCCTATGCGCGGCAGTTCCTCGACCGCATGGACAAGCCCGCCGTCGACAAGGTGGAGGGCGTGCCGCCCGCCATCGCGATCGACCAGACCAACCCGGTGCGCTCCTCGCGCTCGACCGTCGGCACGATGACCGAGCTCAACGACCACCTGAAGCTGCTGTACGCGCGCGCCGCACAGCTCTTCGACCGCGAGACGGCGCTGCCGGTGCGGCATGACTCGCCGGATTCCATCTACGCGGAGCTGGTGTCCCGCGCGGCTGCGGGTGGCGATCCCAGACTCGTGTTGACCTTCCCTGTGGAGCTGCCGGCCGGCACCAGCGCGGACGAGGTGGCGCAATGGCTGTCGGCCAGCGGCTTTACACGCGTGCAAGGTGAGCGCCAGGTCGCCACGCCCACGGGGCCGCGCAAGGTGCTGGACGTGGTGGCGGACCGCTTTCGCATGGCCAATGCCGAGCGCGCGCGCGTGATCGAGGCGATCGAGGTGGCGCTGAAGCGCGGCAGCGGGCGGCTCACGGTGCATGCGCTTTCGGCAGAGGAGGGTGTCGAGCCCGAGGTGTGGAAGTTCTCCACGGGCCTGCATTGCCCGGACACCGATATCCGCTACGCGGACCCGATTCCCTCGATGTTCTCCTTCAACTCGGCGGTGGGCGCCTGCGAGACCTGCCGCGGCTTCGGCCGGGTGATCGGGGTGGACCTGGGCCTGGTGATTCCCAACGACAAGCTCACGCTGCGCGCCGGCGCCATCAAGACCATCCAGACGCCGGCCTGGAAGGAAGCGCAGGACGACCTGATGCGGCATGCCGAGGCGGCGGGCATTCCGCGCGACACGCCCTGGAACAAGCTCACGGCCGAGCAGCAGGCCTGGGTGATCGAGGGCTCGCCGAACTGGAACGGCAAGTGGAACCAGCAGTGGTATGGCGTGCGCCGCTTCTTCGGCTACCTGGAAAGCAAGGCCTACAAGATGCACATCCGCGTGCTCTTGTCCAAGTACCGCAGCTACACGCCGTGTCCGGCCTGCGGGGGAGCACGGCTCAAGCTGGAGAGCCTGCTGTGGCGCATCGGCAGCAAGCAGGACGCGGATGCGGTGCTGGCACCGGCGAAGCGCTTCATGCCGGTGGGGGTGAAGTGGTCGCGCGAGCAGCTGGAGGGACTGCCGGGGTTGTGCCTGCATGACCTGATGCTGCTGCCGATCGAGCGGCTGCGGCAGTTCTTCGACCGCATCACTTCAACGCCCTCCCCCTCCGGGGGAGGGCAGGGTTGGGGTCAGGCGGCGGTTGCAGGCGCCGCGAGCCCCCACCCCAACCCTCCCCCGGAAGGGGAGGGAGCAAGGCAAGGAGAAGCGCAGGCGCTGAAGCTCCTCTTCGAGGAAATCACCACCCGCCTGCGCTACCTGCACGACGTCGGCATCGGCTATCTCACCCTCGACCGCCAGAGCCGCACGCTGAGCGGCGGCGAAGTCCAGCGCATCAATCTCACCACCGCGCTCGGCACCTCGCTGGTCAACACGCTGTTCGTGCTCGACGAGCCCAGCATCGGCCTGCATCCGCGCGACATGAACCGAATTACGGAGGCCATGCTGCGCCTGCGCGACGCCGGCAACACGCTGGTGGTGGTGGAGCACGACCCGGCCGTGATGCTGGCCGCCGACCGCGTGATCGACATGGGCCCCGGCCCCGGCGCGCGCGGCGGGCAGATCGTGTTCGACGGCGACACCGGCGCGCTGCGCCATGCCGACACGCTGACCGGCCAGTACCTGGGCGGGCGCAAGCAGATCGGCATGGGCTTCAAGCGCATGGTGAGCGACAACACGGCGCGCCTCATTCTCGAAGGCGTGCGCGAGCACAACCTGCGCGGCATCACGGTCGAGTTTCCGCTGGCGCGGCTGGTGTGCGTGACCGGCGTCAGCGGCTCGGGCAAGTCGACCTTGATCCAGGACGTGCTGGCTCCCGCGCTGATGCGCCACTTCGGCCGATCCACCGAGTCGCCCGGCGCGCACGACCGAATGCTGGGTGCCGATCATCTGAGCGACGTGGTCTTCGTCGACCAGTCGCCGATCGGCAAGACGGCGCGCTCCAACCCCGCGAGCTACGTGGGCGCATGGGACGCGATCCGCGAAATCTTCGCCACCGCCACGCTGTCGCGGCAGCGCGGCTACACCGCCTCGAAGTTCAGCTTCAACAGCGGCGATGGGCGCTGCCCGACCTGCGGCGGCTCGGGCTTCGAGCATGTGGAGATGCAGTTCCTCTCCGACGTCTACCTGCGCTGCCCCGATTGCGACGGCAAGCGCTATCGGCCCGAGATCCTGGAGGTGAAGATCGAGCGTCCAGCCGTTCGGGCCGAGCTTGTCGAAGCCGCGCCCACTTCTTCACCCCGCCCCACCCCGACAGCCGTCGGCTACAACGTTGCCGACATCCTCGAACTCACTGTCGCCGAAGCCGCTTCCATCTTCGCCGGCGACCGCGAGGTGCTGCGCGTGCTGCAGCCCATCATCGACGTGGGGCTGGACTACGTGAAGCTCGGCCAGCCCGTACCCACGCTCTCGGGCGGCGAGGCGCAGCGACTCAAGCTCGCGGGCTTCCTGGCCGAGGCCGCGAAGAACGGCAGCGCCAGCAAGCAACCGCTGGCGCGCAAGGGCACGCTGTTCCTGTTCGACGAGCCGACCACCGGCCTGCACTTCGACGACATCGCGCGCCTGATGCGTGCGCTGCGCAAGCTGCTCGATGCCGGCCACTCGCTGGTGGTGATCGAGCACAACCTCGACGTGATCCGCGCCAGCGACTGGCTGATCGATCTCGGCCCCGAAGGCGGCGAGGGCGGCGGCCAGGTGGTGGCGGTCGGCACGCCCGAGCAGGTGCGCGAGAACCGCGCCTCGCTGACCGGCGCCGCGCTGCTCGATTACGACCTGGCCATCGGCCCCGGGGCCTACAAGGTGGCCGAGCGTGCCGCGCGCTCGTATGCGGCGCGCGCGCTGCAACAGGCGCCCGGCCGCGATGCGATCCAGATCGTCCATGCGCGCGAGCACAACCTCAAGAACCTGTCGGTGGACATCCCGCGCGGCAAGTTCAGCGTGGTGACCGGCGTGAGCGGCTCGGGCAAGTCCACGCTGGCCTTCGACATCCTGTTCAACGAAGGGCAGCGGCGCTATCTCGAATCGCTCAACGCCTACGCGCGCAGCATCGTGCAGCCGGCCGGCCGCCCCGAGGTGGACGCGGTCTACGGCATCCCGCCCACGGTCGCGATCGAGCAGCGGCTGTCGCGCGGCGGGCGCAAGAGCACCGTGGGCACCACCACCGAGGTCTGGCACTTCCTGCGCCTGCTCTACGTCAAGCTGGGCATCCAGCATTGCATCCACGACGGCGCGGCGGTGCAGCCGCAGACGCCCGACAGCATCGCGGCGCAGCTGCTGAAGAGTTTTCGCGGCCAGCATATCGGGCTGCTGGCGCCGCTGGTGAGCAACCGCAAGGGCGTCTACACCGAGCTGGCCGACTGGGCGCGGCCGCGCGGCTTCACGCACCTGCGGGTGGACGGCGAATTCCTGCCGACCACCGGCTTCCCGCGCATCGACCGCTTCAAGGAGCACACCATCGAGCTGCCGGTGGCCAGCCTCGACGTGGAGCCGGCGAACGAGACCGAGCTGCGCGAGGCCCTCGCACGCGCGCTGGAGCACGGCAAGGGCGTGGTGCACGTGCTGTGCGAGCTCGCCGGCCTGCGCGGGGCCATGATGGCGGGCGTGCCCACGGCGGGCATCGGCCGCGTGCATGTGTTCTCCACCCTGCGCGCCTGTCCGGTGTGCAGCACCAGCTATGCCGAGCTGGACCCGCGGCTGTTCTCCTACAACAGCAAGCATGGCTGGTGCCCGGACTGCGTGGGCACCGGCGTCAAGCTCACGAAGGACCAGCGCAAGGTCTACGACGATTCGACGATGGCGGCGGACAACCGGGGGCGGGAGCAGACCTTCGCGGAGCCCGAGGCCGAAGACGTGGGGGATGTGGCGTGCCCGGCGTGCCAGGGGATGCGGCTGAATCCGACGGCGCGGGCGGTGATGTTCGGCGGGGATGCCCGCAGGGATGCCCCTCAGCCCAGCGCTCTCCCCGGCGCGGAGAGCGACGCGGCCCCGCGTGCAGGCGCAGGCCCCGCCTTGCTCGCTCGCGCGGCCGGGGCCACGGCGACCGATCCCGATCTGCTCCCTCTCCCGCCTGCGGGAGAGGGCTGGGGCGAGGGCGGCATCGCCATCACGCAGCTCGCCCGCATGAGCGTGACCGACATCCGGATCTGGTTCGACCACATCGCCTTGACCGGCAGGCAAGCCGAGATCGCACGCGACCTGGTCCCCGAAATCAGGAGCCGCCTCGAATTCCTCGAGGAGGTCGGCCTCGGCTACCTCACGCTCGACCGCGGTGCGCCCACGCTCTCCGGCGGCGAGGCCCAGCGCATCCGCCTCGCGGCGCAACTGGGAAGCAACCTGCAGGGCGTGTGCTACGTGCTGGACGAGCCCACCATCGGCCTGCATGCGCGCGACAACCAGATCCTGCTGGATGCGCTGCACAAGCTGGGCGAAAAGGGCAACACGCTGGTGGTGGTGGAGCACGACGAGGACACCATCCGCCGCGCCGACCACATCATCGACATCGGGCCCAGCGCGGGCAAGCGCGGCGGGCGGCTGGTGGCCGAAGGCACCGTGGCGGATCTGGAGGGGGCGAACGATTCGCAGACCGGGCGCTACCTGCGGGATGCGATCAAGCACCCCCTTCAGCCCAGGCGCTCTGTCTTGCTCACTTCCCTGCCGGGCGAGGGCGGGGGTGGGGGCACGGCGTCCGCCACGACGCAGCGCACGAAAGCGAGCGCCGCGCGCCCCCGGCCCGACCCCTTGGAGGCGGAGGGAGTCCAGCGCTGGCTGACCGTCCGCGGCGCCAATCTGCACAACCTGCGGGATGTCACCGTGACCCTGCCGCTGAACCGCCTGGTCGCCGTCACCGGAGTCAGCGGCTCCGGCAAATCCACGCTCGCGCGCGACGTACTGCTCGCCAACGTCCACGCCATCGTCGTGCAGCGCATGACCAAGGCCGGCCGCGATGCCGACACCGCGGGCAAGCGCCCCAAATGGACCGGCTGCGCCGACGTCGACGGCTACGAGCCCATCGACCGCGTTCTCGAGGTCGACCAGACGCCCATCGGCAAGACGCCGCGCAGCTGTCCGGCCACCTACATCGGCTTCTGGGACACCATTCGCAAGCTCTTCGCCGACACGCTGGAAGCCAAGGCGCGCGGCTACGGCCCCGGCCGCTTCAGCTTCAACACCGGCGAGGGCCGCTGCCCGGGCTGCGAGGGCGCGGGCGTGCGCACCATCGAGATGAGCTTCCTGCCCGACGTCAAGGTGCCCTGCGAGGTCTGCCATGGCGCGCGCTTCAACCCCGAGACACTGGCCGTGAGCTGGCGCGGCAAGAGCATCGGCGACGTGCTGCAGATGGAGGTGGACGAGGCGGTGGAGTTCTTCGCCGCCATGCCCAGCATCGGCCATCCGCTGCAGCTGCTGAAGGACGTGGGCCTGGGCTACCTCACCCTGGGCCAGCCCTCGCCCACGCTCTCGGGCGGCGAGGCGCAGCGCATCAAGCTGGTGACCGAGCTCAGCAAGGTGCGCGACGACCTCACCCGCCGCGGCTGGATCGACAGCCCCCTGGCGCCTGCGGCGCCGCCCTCCGAGGGGGATCGCCCGCTCGGGGCGGCCCGGCGCGGGCGGGCGCCGCACACGCTCTACGTGCTCGACGAGCCGACGGTCGGCCTGCACATGGCCGACGTGGAGAAGCTCATCCATGTGCTGCACCGGCTGGTGAACGGCGGCCACAGCGTGGTGGTGATCGAGCACGACCTCGACGTCATCGCCGAGGCCGACTGGCTGATCGACCTCGGTCCCGAGGGCGGCGACGGCGGCGGCCGGGTGGTGGCGGCTGCGCCGCCGGAAGAAGTGGTGCGGCTTCGCACGCACACCGGCGTGGCGCTGGCGCCGGTGCTGGCGCGCGGCGCCGGGCGGCACGAGGTGGTGCAGTTGCCGGTCCAGCCGGTGCCGGTCCCGATGCGACGCGAGGCCTGATGCGCACCTTCTACAACGACCGCCACGCGCTGCACCACGGCAAGGTGGAGATGTTCCGCGGCGAGCTGGTGCCTTGCTTCGAGGTGCCGACGCGCGCGGACTACGTGCTGGAGGAACTGAAGCGGCGCCGGCTCGGCGCCATCGACACGCCCGCCGAACTCGACGAGGCCGCGCTGGCCCGCGTGCATGCGCCGCGCTACCTCGACTTCCTGGCCGGCGCGTGGAACGAATGGGTCGCGCTCGATCCTTCCAATGCGCAGCGCGACGCGCTGCCTTCCTACTGGCCGATCCGCAGCTTCCGCCACGACGTCCTGCCCGCGAGCTTTCCGGCGCGCATGGGCCTGTTCTCCTACGATGCGGGCACGCCGCTCACTGCCGGGACCTGGGCCGCGGCGCGGGCCGGTGCCGGCTGCGCACTTGCCGCGGCCTCGCACGTGCTCCAGGGCGCGTGCGCCGCCTTCGCGCTGACGCGCCCGCCCGGCCACCATGCCGGCGCCGATTTCTTCGGCGGCTACTGCTTCCTCAACAACGCGGCCATCGCGGCACAGGCGCTGCGCGACGCCGGCGTCGCGCGCGTGGCGGTGCTCGACATCGACTACCACCACGGCAATGGCACGCAGGCGATCTTCTATGAGCGCGCCGACGTGCATTTCACCAGCATCCACGGCGACCCGCACACCGAGTACCCCTATTACCTCGGCTACGCGGACGAGCAGGGCGCCGGCGCCGGGCTGGGCCTCAACCGCAACCTGCCGCTGGCGCGCGGCACCGGCTTCGCGGCGTGGCGCGAGGCGCTGCGCTCCGCACTCGCGGGCATTGCCGGGTTCAAGCCCGGGGCGCTGGTGGTCTCGCTGGGGCTCGACACCTTCGAGGGCGATCCGATCGCCGGCTTCAAGCTGACCACGCCCGACTACCTGCGCATCGGCGAAGACCTGGCGCGCGCCGGGCTGCCGACCGTCTTCGTCTTCGAGGGCGGCTATGCGGTGGCCGAGGTGGGCGTCAACGCGGTCAACGTGCTCGAGGGCTTCATGCAGCAGGCGGCCTGACGCTCCAGCGACAGGCCGGGGGTCAGCCCCGATTGCCCGTGGCGCGGCCACGCGGCCAAATGGCAGGCCTTTCTGTCCTGGAGCTATCCCATGTTTCGCCGTTCCCTCCTGTGCGCCGCCCTCGGCCTGGCCGCGGCCGCCGCCGCGCATGCCCAGAACTTCCCTGCCAAGCCGATCAAGCTCCTGGTCGCCTTCCCGGCCGGCGGCCCTACCGACATCACGATGCGCCAGCTGGCCGAGAACGCCTCGAAGATCCTCGGCCAGCCGGTCGTGGTCGAGAACAAGCCCGGCGCCGGCGGCACGCTGCCCGCGCAGGCGCTGCAGACCGCGCAGCCGGACGGCTACACGGTCGCCCAGACCCCCCTCGGCGTGTTCCGCCTGCCCTACACCACCAAGATCACCTGGGACCCGGTGAAGGACATCAGCTACGTGATCAACGTCACCGGCTATGCCTTCGGCATCGTCGTGCCGGCCGACAGTCCGTTCAAGACCTGGAAGGACTTCGTGGCCTACGCCAAGGCCAACCCCGGCAAGCTGACCTACGGTTCGACCGGCAACCTGACCAGCCCCCACCTCACCACCGAGCTGATCGCGCAGAAGGCCGGCATCGAGCTGCAGCATGTGCCCTACAAGGGCAGCGCCGATCTGATGCTGGCCGTGCTCAGCGGTCAACTGATGGCTGCGGCCGACAGCACCGGCTTCGCGCCGCAGGTCGAGGCCGGCAAGCTGCGCGTGCTCAATACCTGGGGCGAGAAGCGGCTGGCCAAGTTCCCGGATGCACCGACGCTGAAGGAGCTGGGCTACGACATCGTGCAGAGCTCGCCTTTCGGCATCGGCGCGCCCAAGGGCACGCCGCCGGAGGTGGTGAAGAAGCTGCACGATGCCTTCAAGCAGGCGATGGAAGAGCCGAGCTACGTGGCGGCGCTCGGACGCTACGACATGCTACCCAACTACATGAGCACGGCCGATTACACGAAGTTCGCCCAGACCACCTTCACGCGCGAGAAAGCGCTCATCGAGAAGCTGGGGCTGGCCAAGCCGCAGTGAGCGGCTAGCCGAGCTCGAAGCTCGTGATGCCGTAGACCCGCTGCAGCTCGCAGGCGGGGGCCGGGCCTGCGTACATGCGGGCGGTCTCGAAGACGCTGCGCAAGCCCCGCGCCTGCACCAGCGCCACGGCGGCGGGGTTGGGCAGAGGCACGTCGAGGAACACCGTGTCGCCGGCCGGCACGGCGGCGCACAGGGCGGCGTACAGGGCGCTCGCGATCGCGGGGGTGTCGGCCACCAGCGGGCCGATCTTGTGGCCCTCGCGGCAGCGGCGGATCAGGCCCCATCCCGCCAGCTTTCCATCGGCGAGCCAGGCCAGGCCGGTGGCGTCGGGCATGGCGGTCCAGCAGCGCAGGAAGGCATCGCGCGGCGCCGGGAAGACGCGGCGGTCGTCGGCGCACAGCGCGGCGAAGTCGATGTCGGCGAGCGGCACGATCGGCGTCTTGGCGTCGAGCGTTCCAGCGCCGGCCGTGCCGGCGAAGCGGACGTTGTTCCAGGCCAGCACGAAACCGCTCTTGCGATAGTTGTCCTGCTGCGCGGGCACGCCGTCGAGGCCCACGACCTGGCCCGACAGCCGCTTCATGCCCGCCGTCCAGAGGCGAAGCCCGATGCCGCGCCCGCGCCACGCCGGCAGCACGATGTACAGCCCGATGAAGCCGAAGCGGCCGGCGTAGGAGACGGCGGAGATGCAGCCCACCGGCTCGCCGCCGCATTCGGCGACCAGGAAGCCATCGGGATCGGCGGCGTGGAAGCAGGCGGCGTCGTGCAGGCCGGGGTTCCAGCCCTCGGCCGCGGCCCATTCGATCGCCATTGCGACTTCGTCGCGGCGCATGTTGCGGATGGTGCAGTCCATGGGCGGCATTGTCGCGCCGCTTGCATTCGCCGCACCCGGCCCCAGCTCCCTGGAATGAGCGCCCCGGAGGTCCCCATGAACGAATCGCTGCACGTCGTCTGCCCCCATTGCCACACCACCAACCGCGTGCGCCAGGCGCAGCTGGGCAGCGCGCCCGATTGCGGCAGTTGCCACCGCCCGCTCTTCGCGGGGCGATCGACCGCGCTGGACCAGGCGGCCTTCGAGCGTCACATCGGCCGCAACGAGATCCCGGTGCTGGTGGATTTCTGGGCGCCCTGGTGCGGCCCCTGCCGGCAAATGGCGCCCGGCTTCGAGCAGGCGGCGGCGCAGCTCGAACCGCAGGTGCGGCTGGCCAAGGTCGATACCGAGGCGGTGCCGGCGCTGGCGTCGCGCTTCAACATCCGCAGCATCCCGACCCTGGCCCTCTTCCGCGGCGGTCGCGAGATCGCGCGCCAAGCCGGCGCCATGGGCCCGGCGGACATCGTTCGCTGGACGCGGGCGCAGCTGGGCTGAGCCTTCGTCGCGAACGCTCGCGCAGACCGCGCGAACGGAGCCTGCGCCAGTGCGGGGGCTTCACCGGCGCGCCCGGAGGATGGCGGCCGCGACTTCGGCGAAGCCGGCGCCGCGCTCGCTGGGCGCGACGTAGCGCGGCAGATGCGACAGCGCAGCCTCGAAGCGGCGCACGTTGGCGACGCCCACGCTGTGGGCGAAGTGCTCGAACATCAGCGCATCGTTGGTCGAGTCGCCCACGTAGGCCCAGCGCTGCGTCTCATCGTCGAGCGAACGGCCCCAGAGCTCGCGCACGATCCAGCGGGCGCCTTCCAGCTTGTTGTGGTCGCCCCACCAGCCGTTGATGTGGATGCTGCTGACGGTGGCGTGCATGCCTTCGCTGCGCATCAGGCCGGCCACCTGCGCGATGGTGGCGTCGTCGAGCCGCGTGAACTCGCTGTGGTCGATCGCGATGTCGCATTCCCGGCCGGCCGAGTCGGTGGCGCGACGGGCCGCCGGGATCTCGCGCTCGATGCGCGCGAGCACGGCCTGCATGCGCTCGAAGTTGCGCGCGCGCGTGGCGGCATCCTGCTGGTAGCGCTTCTCGATCCGGCCCTCGGCCGTGCGCACCAGGGCGACGGCGCCGTTCTCCGCCACGATCGCATCGACCGGCCAGACGCCGGCGAAGGGCTCGCTCCAGCCGACCGGCCGGCCGGTGATGGCGACCAGGTTCAGCCCTGCAGCGTGCAGCGCGCCCATGGCCTGGAGCGCGTCGGGCGTGATCGCGCCCTCGGTGGTGAGCGTGTCGTCGATGTCGGTGAACACGCCGACGAGCGCGCCGCGCGCGGCCGCCTCCCACTGAGTCAAGGGCAACAGGTGCTGGGGCGAGGAGGGCATGGCATGAATTCTTGAGGAGCCGCGATCCTACCGGCGCTTTCGTGTAGCATCCCGCCCCCGCCGCGCTTTCGAGGCCGGTGCGGCGCCCTTTCATGCCTCACATCCTCGTCGATCAGCTCCAGAAGACCTACCGCATTTCCGAGCGCGACCCCGGCGTGATGGGGGCGCTGCGCGGGCTCGTTTCGCGCCGCCATCGCACGGTGGCGGCGCTGTCGGGCGTGTCCTTCTCGCTCGAGCGCGGCGAGCTGCTGGGCTTCATCGGACCGAACGGTGCGGGCAAGTCCACCACCATCAAGATCCTCGCGGGCATCCTGCGCCCCGACGGCGGGCGCGTGGAAGTCGACGGGCGCGACCCGTTCGCGCACCGCGAGCGCCACGTGGCACGCATCGGCGTGGTCTTCGGCCAGCGCACGCAGCTGTGGTGGGACCTGCCCGTGGGCGACGGATTCGACCTGCTGCGCGACATCTACCGCGTGGACGCCGCGCGCTACCGCCGGACGCGCGACGAACTGGTCGCGCTGCTGCACCTGGAGCGCGTGCTCGACCAGCCGGTGCGGCAGCTGTCGCTGGGCCAGCGCATGCGCGCCGAGATTGCCGCGGCGCTGCTGCACGAGCCCGACATCCTGTTCCTCGACGAGCCGACCCTCGGGCTCGACGCTCCCTCGAAGCTGGCCGTGCGCGACTTCGTGCGGCGTGCCAACCGGGAGCGCGGCACCACCGTGCTGCTGACCACGCACGACATGCACGACATCGAGGCCCTGGCCCGGCGCGTGATCGTCATCGGCCACGGCCGTGTGCTGGCCGACAGCCCGGTCGAGGCCTTGCGCGCGCAGGTGATGGCCGAGCGGCGGCTGGTGGTCGACTTCGCGCAGGATGCCGACTTGCCGGCGCAGGTGGCCGGCGCCCGCGTGCATTCGCGCGATGGGCGGACGCTGGTGCTCGACTTCGATCCGGCGGTGACCACCGCGCCCGCGTTGATCGCGCGCATCGCGGCCGCGCATGCGGTGGAAGACATCCGGCTCGAAGGTCTGGCGATCGAGGCCGTCATCGCGCGCTTCTATGCGATGCATGGAGCGGCCGAGGCGTGACGATGCTGCGCGAACTGGCGCGTCCCTACGTCGCGGCCTTCGCCTCGCGCTTTCTGCAGATGCTGCAGTACCGCACCGCCGCGCTCGCGGGCTTTGCCACGCAGTGCTGGTGGGGCGGGATCAAGGTGATGGTGCTGGCTGCGTTCTACGGCGGCGCGTCGATGGCGGCGGCGCCGATGTCGCTCGCGCAGGCGGTCAGCTACACCTGGCTCGCGCAGGGGCTGCTCGCGCTGCTGCCCTGGCTCGGCGACCCGGAGGTTGCGCTGGCCGTGCGCACCGGTGCCGTGGCCTACGACCGCCTTCGGCCGGTGGACGCCTACGCGCTCTGGTTCGCCCGCAGCGCAGGCTGGATCGCGGCGCGCGTGTTGCCCCGCTTGGCGCTGATGGCGGTCTTTGCGGCCATCGCACTGCCGCTGGCGGGTTGGAGCGATTGGGCCTGGAAGCCGCCGGCAAGCGCCGCGGCCGCAGTCGCGTTCCTCGCATCGGCCGTGCTCGCGCTGCTGCTGTCCGCGTCGATGGTGATGCTGCTCAACATCGCGGCGGCCGCGGCGCTCGACGAGCGCGGCATCAACGCGCTCGCGGCCCCGGTGGTCATCGTGTTCTCGGGCAACCTGCTGCCGCTGGTGCTGCTTCCCGACGCATGGCAGACCGCGCTGCTGCTGCAGCCCCTTGCCGGCGTGGTCGACATTCCCGCGCGGCTGTATTTCGGGTTGATGAGCGGCGCGCAGGCGCTGGTAGGGCTGGGGTTGCAGTGCTTCTGGCTCGTCGCGCTGGTTGCGCTCGGGCATCAGGCCATGGACCGCACCATGCGCAAGCTGGAAGTGCAGGGCGGCTGACATGGGCTCGGCCGCGCTCTTTCTTCGCCTCGTGAAGGCCTCGCTCCTCGGGCAGGCACGCTATCCGGCCTCGGCCTCGATGCTGACGCTGGGGCAGTTCCTGGCCACCGGCATCGAGGTGATCGCCATCTGGGCGCTGTTCCATCGCTTCGGCGACGTGCAGGGCTGGACCCTCGGCGAGGTGGCGGTGTTCTACGGGCTGGCGAACTGCATGTTCGCCATCGCCGATGCGCTGGGGCGCGGCTTCGACGTGCTGGGCACGGAGTTCCTGCGTACCGGGACTTTCGATCGTCTGCTGCTGCGCCCGCGTCCGCTGGCGTTGCAGCTGATGGGGCATGACGTTCGCGTGAGCCGCCTGGGCCGGCTGATGCAGGGCGTGGCGGTGCTGGCCTTCGGCACGGTGCAGGCGGGCGTGGCGTGGACGCCGGAGGCGGTCGCCGTCGCGCTGTTCGCGCTGGCCGGCGGCGTGTCCTTGTTCCTTGGCATCCTGGTGCTGCAGGGCACGCTGGCGTTCTGGACCGTGGAGAGCCTGGAGATCGCCCATGTGCTGACCTATGGCGGCGTGCAGGCCGCGCAATACCCGCTGGCGCTTTATGCGCGATGGTTCCGGCGCGTGCTGACCTTCATCGTGCCGCTGGCCTGCGTGGCCTACTACCCGGTGCTGGCCATCCTGGGAAAGGCCGATCCGCTGGGTGCGCCGAGGTGGGCCGGGATGGTGTCGCCGCTCGCGGGGTTCGTGTTTCTCGCGGCGGCTTTCATGGCGTGGCGCCTCGGGCTGCGCCACTACACCTCGACGGGCAGTTGAGCCCGCGTCAGCCGGCGCTCTGCAAGGCGAGCCCTGCGTGCTCCCGCAGCGGATGGAAGTGGATCTTCGGAAAGCGCTCCTGCGCCAGCCGCACGTCGTACGGCGAGGTGCACAGGAAAGCCAGCGTATCGGCCGCGTCCTTGGCCATGCGCGCCGGATAGGCGTTGACGAACTCGCGCAGCTCGGCCGGGCTGTCGGCCGTGATCCAGCGCGCGCCCGTGTACTGGCAGCCCTCGAGCCGCACGTCGGCGTCGTATTCGGCCTTCAGGCGGTGCTGCACCACTTCGAACTGCAGCTGGCCGACGGCGCCCAGCAGCATCGGGCCGCCGACCTCGGGCCGGAACACCTGGATCGCACCTTCCTCGCCCAGCTGGGCCAGGCCCTGCTGCAACTGCTTGGTGCGCAGCGGGTTCTTCAGGATCACGGTCATGAAGAGCTCTGGCGCGAAGAAGGGCAGGCCGGTGAACTGCAGGCTCGCGCCGTCGGTGATGGTGTCGCCCAGCTGCACCCCGCCGTGGGTGGTGAAGCCCACGATGTCGCCTGCGTAGGCTTCTTCGACCGCTTCGCGCCGCTGGCTCATGAAGGTCACCACGCTGGTGGGCCGCAGTTCCTTCGCGGTGCGCTGCACCTTGAGCTTCATGCCCGGCGTGTACTTGCCCGAGGCCATGCGCACGAAGGCGATGCGGTCGCGGTGGTTGGCGTCCATGTTGGCCTGCACCTTGAAGACCACGCCCGCGAAGTCCTTGTCCTCGGGCCGGATTTCCTTCACCACCGGCTGGCGGTTGACCACCGTGGTGCTGGTGCGCGAGCGCGGCGAGGGCGCCAGGTCGACCAGGGCGTCGAGCACTTCCATCACACCGAAGTTGTTCACGCCGGAGCCGAAGAACACGGGCGTCTGCTTGCCCGCGAGGAAGGCCTCGCGGTCCCAGGTGGGCGAGGCGCCGGTGGCCAGTTCCATGCTTTCCATGGCACTTTCGAAGTCGGTGCCGAAGCGCTTCGCCAGCGTCTCGCGCTCGGTCAGCGCGATCGTCTCGAAGTCCTGCGGCAGTCGCTCGCTGCCCGACTCGAACACCGTCATGGCCTGCGTGCGCAGGTTCATGATCCCGCGGAAGGTCTTGCCCTGGCCCACGGGCCAAGTCATCGGCACGCAGGGCATGCCGAGCTCGCGCTCCACCTCGTCGAGGATGTCGAGCGGCTCGCGCACCTCGCGGTCCATCTTGTTGACGAAGGTGATGATGGGCGTGTCGCGCTGGCGGCAGACCTCGATCAGGCGGCGCGTCTGCGCTTCCACGCCGTTGGCTGCGTCGATCACCATCAGGGCGGAGTCGACGGCGGTGAGCACGCGGTAGGTGTCTTCGGAGAAGTCCTTGTGGCCGGGCGTGTCGAGCAGGTTGATCACGTGTTCGCGATAGACCATCTGCATCACCGAGCTGGCCACCGAGATGCCGCGCTGCTTCTCGATCTCCATCCAGTCGGAGGTGGCGTGGCGCGAGGCCTTGCGCGCCTTCACCGAGCCGGCGATCTGGATCGCGCCGGAGAAAAGCAGCAGCTTCTCGGTCAGCGTGGTCTTGCCGGCGTCGGGGTGGGAAATGATCGCGAAGGTGCGGCGGCGGCGGGTTTCGGAGGCGAAGGACATGGGGAGGCGGAAATCGAAAGCGGCCGCAGAAGCCGGCCGAACCCGCAATTATCGATGCCGGTGGCGTTCGGGCGGCGCTCGGGTAAAATCCGCCGCTTCCGAGGAGCGTTGCAGCGCCGCCAGGCGTGAGGCTCGGACCCCATCGCAACCACGCTCAACCGCTGTTCCCGCGGTGAGTTCTTCCCCCGACCGCAGCGGCATCATTCAAACTTGTTTGGAGCCAACATGAGCGCCGTTCTCAAATCCACCGCCGACCAGGCGATCGCCGACCTGTCCCTTGCCGCCTGGGGCCGCAAGGAAATCAAGATTGCCGAAACCGAGATGCCCGGCCTGATGGCCATCCGCGACGAGTTCGCCAAGAGCCAGCCGCTGAAGGGCGCGCGCATCACCGGCTCGCTGCACATGACGATCCAGACCGCGGTGCTGATCGAGACGCTGCAGGCCCTGGGCGCCACCGTGCGCTGGGCCTCGTGCAACATCTTCTCCACCCAGGACCACGCAGCCGCCGCCATCGCGGCCGCCGGCACGCCGGTGTTCGCGATCAAGGGTGAATCGCTGGAGGACTACTGGGACTACACCCACCGCATCTTCGACTTCGGTCCCAAGGGCGCGGCCGGTGAAGGCCCGAACATGATCCTGGACGACGGCGGCGATGCCACGCTGCTGATGCATCTGGGCCAGAAGGCCGAGAAGGACCAGGGCGTGCTGGCCAACCCGACCAGCGACGAGGAGCGCATCCTCTACGCCGCGATCAAGGCCAAGCTGGCTGTCGACGCGACCTGGTACACCCGCAAGTCGGCCGAGATCATCGGCGTGACCGAGGAAACCACCACCGGCGTGCACCGCCTCAACGAAATGAGCGCCAAGGGCACGCTGCTGTTCCGTGCCATCAACGTCAACGACTCGGTGACCAAGAGCAAGTTCGACAACCTCTACGGCTGCCGCGAGTCGCTGGTGGACGGCATCAAGCGCGCCACCGATGTGATGATCGCCGGCAAGGTGGCGCTGGTGGCCGGCTACGGCGACGTGGGCAAGGGCTCGGCCCAGGCCCTGCGCGCGCTGAGCGCCCAGGTGTGGGTGACCGAGATCGACCCGATCAACGCATTGCAGGCCGCCATGGAAGGCTACCGGGTCGTGACCATGGAATATGCGGCCGACAAGGCCGACATCTTCGTCACCACCACCGGCAACAAGGACGTCATCACGCACGACCACATGGCCGCGATGAAGGACCAGGCGATCGTCTGCAACATCGGCCACTTCGACAACGAAATCGAGGTCGCCTCGCTCGAGAAGTACGAGTGGGAAGAGATCAAGCCGCAGGTCGACCACGTGATCTTCCCGGATGGCAAGCGCATCATCCTCTTGGCCAAGGGCCGGCTGGTGAACCTGGGCTGCGGCACCGGCCATCCGAGCTACGTGATGAGCTCCTCCTTCGCCAACCAGACCATCGCCCAGATCGAGCTTTTCACCAAGCCCGACGCCTACCAGCCCGGCAAGGTCTACGTGCTGCCCAAGCACCTGGACGAGAAGGTTGCGCGCCTGCAGCTGTCCAAGCTCGGCGCCCAGCTGACGGTGCTGACGGATGCCCAGGCCGCCTACATCGGCGTCGACAAGAACGGTCCGTACAAGCCGGACACCTACCGCTACTGAGCGGGAGCCGCGCCGCATCGTGCGCGCCGACCAATTGCTCGTCGAACGCGGCCTGGCGGCCTCGCGCTCCCAGGCCGTGCGTCTGATCGCGGGCGGCCTGCGCTGGCACGATGGTGCGCGCTGGCGCACGGTAAGCAAGAACGCCGAGGACCTGCCTGTAAATGCCGAGCTGGAACTGCTCGACGCAGCCGAGGCACGCTATGTCTCGCGCGGCGGCCTCAAGCTCGAGGGCGCGCTGGCCGCGGCGGGCATCGATGTGCGCGGCAGGCGCTGCCTCGATGTCGGCCAGTCGACCGGCGGCTTCACCGATTGCCTGCTGCAGCAGGGGGCAGCGCATGTGGTGGGCGTCGACGTCGGACACGGGCAGTTGCATGCGCGACTGCGCGGCGATGCGCGCGTCACGGCGGTCGAGGGCGTCAATGCACGCGCGCTCGATCGGTCGGCGTGGGCCGCGGCATCGCCGGCAGACGTGCAGTTCGACCTGATCGTCGGTGACCTGTCCTTCATCTCGCTCACGCTGGTGCTGCCGGCCCTGCTACCCTTGCTCGCCACGACGGGTGAACTTCTGATGCTGGTCAAGCCTCAATTCGAACTGCAGCCGGCACGGATCGGCAAGGGCGGCATCGTGCGCGATGCCTCGCTCTATCCGGTGGTCGAGCAGCGCCTGCGCACGGCCTGCGACGCGCTCGGCCTGCAGGTGCGGGGCTGGTTCGACAGCCCCATCGCGGGCGGCGACGGCAACCGCGAATTCTTCATTCATGCCGCTTTCGCGAGCGGCCCACCAGGAGCCGGCCGTGCGCCTTCCGTTGAGCTTTGAGTTCTTCCCACCCAAGACGCCCGAAGGCGTGGCCAAGCTGCGTGCCGTGCGCCAGCAGCTCTATGCGCGCCAGCCCGAGTTCTGCTCGGTGACCTATGGCGCCGGCGGCTCCACGCACGATGGCACCTTCGGCACGGTGCGCCAGATCCTGGAAGAGGGCGTCGATGCGGCCTGCCACTTCTCGTGCATCGGCGCGACCCGCGCCACCGTGCGCGAGCAGCTCAAGGAACTGAAGGCGATGGGCGTCAAGCGGCTCGTGGCGCTGCGCGGCGACCTGCCCAGCGGCTACGGCATGGGCGGCGAATTCCATTACGCGAGCGACTTGGTCGCCTTCATTCGCGAAGAGACCGGCCGCGACTTCCACATCGAGGTCGCCTGCTATCCCGAGGTGCATCCGCAGGCGCGCTCGCCCGAGGCCGACCTGAAGGCGTTCGCGGCCAAGGTGCATGCCGGCGCCGACTCGGCGATCACCCAGTATTTCTTCAGCCCCGAAGCCTATTTCCGCTTCGTCGACGAGGCCCGCAAGGCGGGGCTCGACACGCCGATCGTGCCGGGCATCATGCCGATCACCAGCTCCACGCAGCTGATGCGCTTCTCCGATGCCTGCGGCGCCGAGATTCCGCGCTGGATCCGGCTGCGGCTGCAGGGCTTCGGCGACGACACGGCATCGATCAAGGCCTTCGGCCTCGACGTGGTGAGCGAGCTCTGCGCACGCTTGGCCAGCGGTGGTGCGCCGGCGCTTCACTTCTACACCATGAACCAGTCGGTGGCGACGCTCGCGTTGCTGGAGCGGCTGGGCTGGGAAGGATGAGGGGGGTCCGGCTCGCGAAACGACTCGCGCTGGTTCTGGCGGCCGCCGCGCTGGCTGCCTGCACCACCCCGCCGGCTCCGCCGCCCCCTTCGAACGTTGAAAGCGGCACCGGCCTGCGCCCGCTGGCGCGCCAGCC
This sequence comes from Variovorax sp. Soil_C_17, assembly GCF_057657265.1. Taxonomy (NCBI): domain Bacteria; kingdom Pseudomonadati; phylum Pseudomonadota; class Betaproteobacteria; order Burkholderiales; family Comamonadaceae; genus Variovorax; species Variovorax sp. Soil_C_17. Next base: position 126,663 of record NZ_JBDGIT010000008.1, on the reverse strand, counting down.
CGCGTTGCCGCCCGGCGCACCGGCACGCTCGCAGGTGCCGTCGGTGCGCTACGACCTCGCGGTGTCGGGCACGGGGGAGGACGATGGCGTCCCGGGCGACGAGGGGCCGCACGAGATCTTCGAGCGGGGTGGCGCTTCGTGGTACGGCATCCAGTTCCATCAGCGCAAGACCGCGAACGGCGAGCGCTTCGACATGACGGCGATGACCGCCGCCCACAAGACACTGCCCTTCAACACCCGCATCTGCGTGCGCAGCCTGGTCAACGGGCGCGAGGTGCTGGTGCGCATCAACGACCGCGGGCCCTACTCGGCCGGGCGCATCATCGACCTCAGCCGCGCCGCGGCGGATGCGCTGGGCATGCTGGGGCTGGGGATCAAGCAGGTCGCGCTGTCGATCGTGGACAAGAACACGACGCGCTGCGGCGACACGGCGATCGACCCCGCGACGATCGATGCGCCTGCGCCGGAAGCCGTGGCCGCGAAGCCGGCCAGGACCTCCGCGCCCCGGCGCACCCGCGAGGTCCAGCCGCGCCTGCGGCGCTGAGACCGGTGCGGCTCAGCCGCCGTGGTCGAGCGAGAAGGCCGCGTGGCGGTCCTGCGCGAGGCGCTTCGCCATCTGCGGCAGGGCCGCCTCGAGCTGGGCCTTCAGCGTGAAAGGCGGGTTGATCAGGAACATGCCGCTCGCGGGCAGCCCCGGACGGTGCGTGGCGCCGGTCGCGTCGGTCAGGATCTTGCTCGACTTGACGGTCAGCGTTGCGTGCAGCCAGGGCTTGCCGGCCTTGGTGGCCAGGGTCTTGAGGCGGCGCGGCAGGTCATGCGACTCGGGCCGCGGAATGATCGGGTGCCAGATCGCGTACGTGCCGGTCGCGAAGCGCTTGAGCGCCTCGGCCACGAAGTCGAGCACGCGCCCGTAGTCGCTCTTGATCTCGTAGCTCGGGTCGCACAGCACCAGCGCACGGCGCGAGGGCGGCGGCAGGAACTTGGTGGCGCTGCCGAAGCCGTCCTCGTGCAGCACAACGATGCGGCGGCCGGCCTCCAGCTGGGCAATGTTGGCGCTCAGCGTGCGCGAGTCGGTCGGATGCAGCTCGAAGAGCTTGAGCTTGTCGTGGTCGCGCAGCAGGTGCTGCACGATGAAGGGCGAGCCGGGATAGATGCGCGCGCCGCCCTTGGGGTTGAAGTCGCGCACCACGGCGAGGTAGCGCGCCAGGGCGTCGGCGAGCGGGGCCGGGTCGGGGTGGGGCTGGGTCTCGGAGACCAGCCGCAGCACCCCTTCGGCCGCTTCGCCGCTGGTGCCGGCGTAGTCGCCGTCGAGCCGGTACAGCCCGGCGCCGGCGTGGGTGTCGACCACCGTGAGGGCGGTGTCCTTCTCGAGCAGGTGCTCGAGCGCGGCAATCAGCACCGTGTGCTTGAGCACGTCGGCGTGGTTGCCGGCATGGAAGGCGTGGCGGTAGCTGAACATGAGAATTAGTGCCTGGAAGAAGAATGGGTTACGGCTAGACTCTCGCGCCGTTACAACCAATAACAGAGGGATCGAGGAATGCGAGGAGCCAACTGGCGATTTTGGGGCCTGTGCGCATGCGCGGGCGTTCTGTCTATTCTGACGGGCTGCGCCTCCGTCACGCACGGCACCACCCAGTCGATCAAGATCGAGACGCTCACGCCAGGCGGCCAGGTGGTCGACGGCGCCGAATGCAAGGTGGCCAACGACAAGGGCGAGGCCCTCGCGTTGTCCGGCCAGAGCGTGCCGGTGCGGCGTTCGGGTGGCAATCTCTCGATCCATTGCACGCAGGCCGGGCAGGCCCCGGCGGGCGGACAAGCGGTGTCGCGCGTGAACGGGGGCATGGTGGGCAATATCCTGATCGGCGGGCTGATCGGAGTGGCCATCGATGCCGGCAATGGATCGGGCTTCAATTATCCGAGCTGGATGCAACTGGTTTTCGGGGAGCAGCGCTACTTTGATCGGAGCGCGCAGCAGGGCGACCAAGCCATGCCGGGCGTCGTGCTCGGCACGACTCAGATGGCCGCCGCGGCGCCCAGGAAGGAACTCGAGAAGAGTCCCGCCGATCGCGTTCCTCAGGCGCCGCAATCCACGCCCGAGCCCGCGCCCGTCGCGCGCGCACCTGCTCCGCCACCTCCCGGCCCGGGTGCTGCGCCGCCGGCGCGGGTCTCGATGGACGACCTCAACGCCTTGCTGCCCGCAAAGCCGTGACGCGCGCGAAAATGATCAGAGCCGCCCTTTGGTTGGGCGGCGCCCTCGCCGCGGGGAGCGCGCAAGCGCTGGAGCCCGAGGCGCTGTTCGCCAAGGTGTCGCCCGGTGTCTGGATCGTGCGCACCTTCGACGCCCAGGAGCGCCCGCTGCGCGGCGGCAGTGCCGTGGTGGTGGGAACCGGCCGGCTGGTCACAAACTGCCACGTGCTGGCCAAGGCGAGCAGCCTGATGATCCGGCGAGACAACGTCAGCTATGGGGCGACTCTCGAGTTTCCCGATGTGGAGCGGAATCTGTGCCAGATCAAGGTTGCCAATTTCCGCGAGCCTGCGCTCCCGATCGCGCCGGCGGGCTCGGCCCGGGTCGGGCAACGGGTCTACGCCATCGGCAGCCCGCGCGGCCTGGAGAACACGCTCAGCGAAGGCATCCTCTCGGGCCTGCGTGACGGCGATGAGGGCCAGCTGCTGCAGACCACGGCTGCCATATCTGCCGGCACCAGCGGCGGCGGGCTGTTCGACAGCGAGGGGCGCCTTCTGGGCATCTTGACCTTCGGCAACCGCGAGGCGGGCAGCGCCAACTTCGCCGTGCCGGCCGAATTCGTCGCGGAGATTCCTGCCCGGGCGCAGGCAGCGCTGGCCCGGCGGCCACGTCTGGAGGATGGCGCCGGGGCAAGGCCGGCAGACGCGCGCCGGCCGGGCGAGCCGCTGCGCGCCGGCGATGCCCTCGAATACGTGCGCGTCGACCATCTCACCGGCAACCAGTCGCCGGTCGTGTATCGGCTGGATCGCATCGCGGGCGATGAGCTGTTCTTCAACATGGGCGGACGCGTCGAAAAGGCGGATGGGCGAGTGGTCTCCGTGACTTCGCCGATCGGGGGCATGTTCGATTCCTCCTCGCCGCCGGGCGGCTGGGGCCGCAAGGACGTGAAGCCGGGCATGCGCTGGCACATGGACTTCATGGGGAGCACGGCACCCCGATACCGCCACGATCTGGATGCCACGGTCTTCGGCGAGCGGACGATGCGTGTGGATGGAGCCGACATTCGGGTCCTGCAGATCGTCTACACGGGCTGGATCTATGCTGCTGCCGGTGCCGGCGCTGCCACCAGCGGCACGCGCTTCGATGCCACGGCCTGGTACTCCTACGAACTCGGGCGGGTCGTGCGCTTCGAGGCCGAGCACCGCGCGTTCAACAATCCGGTCAGCACCAGGGAGTCGTTAGAGTTGGTCCGCGTGCTCCGCTAGCGCCGCCGGCAGATTTGCCCGTCTATTCTCTTTTTTCATATAATCGCGGGCTTCGCAGCGTTCGAGTGGCCCCGCGGCGGAGCATTTCATCCCACCTAAGAGATTCCCGTCAGAGGAACACCGACCGTGGAAAAGGGCCCGCCAAACCACTTCCTTCCAAGGAAAACTCATGACCAAAACGTTCAGCGCCAAGCCCGCTGACGTGACGCACGAGTGGTTTGTGATTGACGCGACCGACAAGGTCCTCGGACGAGTAGCCAGCGAAGTTGCTCTCCGTTTGCGCGGCAAACACAAGGCCATTTACACGCCTCACGTCGATACCGGTGACTTCATCGTCATCATCAACGCAGCCCAGCTGCGCGTCACCGGCGCCAAGCCGCTTGACAAGGTGTACTACCGCCACTCGGGCTACCCGGGCGGCATCACGGCCACCAACTTCCGCGACATGCAAGCCAAGCATCCGGGCCGCGCCCTGGAAAAGGCCGTCAAGGGCATGCTGCCCAAGGGTCCCCTGGGCTACGCCATGATCAAGAAACTCAAGGTGTACGGCGGTGCAGAGCATCCGCATACCGCCCAACAGCCCAAAGTGCTGGAAATCTAAGGAGCCTTGAGATGATTGGTGAATGGAACAATGGCACCGGCCGTCGCAAATCCAGCGTCGCCCGCGTGTTTCTGAAAAAAGGCTCCGGCAAAGTCACGGTCAACGGCAAGGACATTGCCGAGTACTTCGGCCGCGAGACCTCGATCATGATTGCCAAGCAACCGCTCTTCCTGACCGGCAACGTCGAGACCTTCGACATCATGGTCAACGTGGCAGGCGGCGGCGAATCGGGCCAGGCGGGCGCGACGCGCCACGGCATTACCCGCGCGCTGATCGACTACGACGCATCGCTCAAGCCGGTGCTGAGCCAGGCCGGCTTCGTGACCCGCGACGCCCGCGAGGTGGAGCGCAAGAAGGTCGGCCTGCATTCCGCACGCCGCCGCAAGCAGTTCTCGAAGCGCTGATCGGTCCTCCGATCGCTTTGGGCTTATTGCTCGCACTGCCAAAAGGCCGCCTTCGGGCGGCTTTTTGGTTATTGCAGTAGCATCTTTCCGTTGGCCGCTCCGTTCGGCCCCCCACAGGAGTCCTCTTCCCATGAGTGCCGTTGCCGAAAACGTTCAAACCCAGATGCCCGACCCGATCGTCTTCACGGACAGCGCAGCCGCCAAGGTGGCCGACCTGATCGCCGAAGAGGGCAATCCCGACCTCAAGCTGCGCGTCTTCGTTCAGGGCGGCGGTTGCTCGGGCTTCCAGTACGGATTCACCTTCGACGAAATCGTCAACGAGGACGACACGACCATGACCAAGAACGGCGTGTCCCTGTTGATCGATGCCATGAGCTACCAGTACCTGGTCGGCGCCGAGATCGACTACAAGGAAGATCTGCAAGGCGCCCAGTTCGTGATCAAGAATCCCAACGCCACCAGCACCTGCGGCTGCGGATCCAGCTTCTCGGCCTGAGGGCGTGAGCGCCAGACAAAAGCCGCCTTCGGGCGGCTTTTTGCTGCCCGTCGTTTACTTACCAGGGGCGCCTCGGTTTCGACGCGACTCAGGCCGGGTAGATCGCGCCCAGCACGCGCGCCCCGCGCGCGCCCGTGACGCTCGCGAGGTTCCCGGATTCGCGGCGCATCGTGCTGCGCCCCAGCCATGCAAAGGCGGCCGCCTCGACCTGCTGAGGCGGCAGGCCGCGCTCGGCCGAGGAGAGGACCTGCATCCCGGGCAGCAGGGCGCGCAGCCGCGTCATCAGGTGGTCGTTGAGCGCGCCGCCGCCGCAGACGATCAGCAGGCGGATGCCCTCGCCATGGCGTTGCAGCTCGGTGGCGCAGACCAAGGCCGTCAACTCGGCCAGCGTCGCCTGCACATCGGCAGGCTGCGCAGCGGCGCCGCCCAGGCGAGCGGCCAGCCAGCTTGGATTGAACAGGTCGCGGCCGGTGCTCTTGGGCGGCGACTTGGCGAAGTAGGCGTCGGCCAGGCAGCGCGAAAGCAGATCGGGCAGCACGCGACCGGTGGCGGCCCAGCGGCCGCCGGTGTCGAAGGGCTGGCCGATGTGGCTCTGGCACCAGTGGTCCAGCAGCGCATTGCCGGGACCGCAGTCGAAGCCCAGCACCGTGCCTTCGCCCGCCGGCAGCAGGCTCAGATTGGAAATGCCGCCGATGTTGAGCACCGCCACCGCCTGTTCGTCGCGGGCGAACAGCGCCCGGTGGAAGCCCGGCACCAGAGGCGCGCCCTGGCCTCCTGCCGCGAGGTCGCGGCTGCGGAAATCGGCTACCACGCAAATGCCGGTGAGCTCCGCGACCAAGGAGGGGTTGTTGATCTGCAGGGTGTAGCCGACATCGTCGAACTCGCCCGGCCGGTGCCGCACGGTCTGCCCGTGGGCGCCGATGGCGGTCACGGACGCGCGAGAGGTTCCGGTATCGGCAAGGAGTTGCTCGACCACGCCCGCATACACCCGCGCAAGCCCGTTGCCGGCCAGCGCGGCGCGGTGCAGTTCGTTGTCGCCACCGAGGGTGTTGAGCGCCATCAGCTCGGCGCGCAGCGAGACCGGGAAGGTCGCCGTGGCATGGGCGCGTACGGCGATTCGCCCACCGGAGAAGTCGGCCAGGACGCCGTCGACGCCGTCGAGCGAGGTGCCGGACATCAGGCCGATGAAGAGTTCTTCAGCCATGCCGACGGCGATGTGAATGCCTAGTCGGCGCTGGCCTGAACCACGGAGAAGGCCGCCGCGAGCTCGGTGCGGGTGGCCAGGGCCAGGCGCTCGAAGGCCGGGCGAGCGCCCGCCGAGATCGGTGCTCCGCCCTCCTGCTGCGCAATGGTCGAGGGGTCGTGGTACTCGCCGTTGATCCGGAACTCGAAATGCAGGTGCGGACCCGTGGCCCAGCCGCTCGAACCGACGGCGCCCACGCTCTGGCCCTGGGTCAGGGTCTGGCCGGCCTTGACGTCGATGCGGCTGAGGTGCGCATAGGCCGTCTGCTGGTTGTTGCGGTGGTTCACGATCACGATGTTGCCGTAGCCGTTCTGCGTGCCCGCGAACTCCACCGTGCCATCGCCCACGACGCGCACGGTGGTGCCGGTGGGTGCCGCATAGTCGACGCCGTTGTGCTGGCGCCAGCTGTTGAGGATCGGATGCATGCGCATCGCGAAACCGCTCGACACGCGCGTGAACTCGACCGGCGAGCTCAGGTAGGCGCGGCGCAGGCTGTCGCCGTTGGGCCGGTAGTAGGCGCCCTTCTGGCCGGGTTCCTGGAACCACAAGGCCTGGTGGAGCTTGCCGTTGCTCTCGAACTCCGCGGATAGCACGCGGCCGCTGCGCAGGGTCTGGCCGTCGGCGTCGAAGGTCTCGTAGACGACGGCGAAACGGTCGCCCTTGCGCAGCGCGCGGAAGTCGACGTCGCCGGAGAAGATGTCGGCCAGCTGGCTGGCCACCGTATCGGGGATGCGCGCGTCGTCCGTCGCTGCGAACAGCGAACTGCGCACGATGCCGCTGGCCAGACGGGTGCCGGGGGTCAGGGCGTCGGTCTCGATCCGGGCTCGGAAGCTGCTGCCGACCTTCTCGACCACCAGGCGCTTGAAGCCGCCATCGGTGTCCGGCATCCAGCGGGCGCTGAGCTTTTGGAGGCTGTTGTCTTGCGCCGCCTCTGCCGTGATGGTGCGGCCGGCGCGGCCGAGCAGCGCCATGCGGGCCTCGGCGTTTCCACGCACGAAGGCAGCCGCGGCATCGTCGGCGATGCCCAGGCGCCGCAGCAGCGACTCGGCGGTGTCGCTCGAGCGCGTGATCTCGGTTCGGAAGAGGGTAAAGCCATGGGTGTCGAGCGCTTCCACCTGGTCGGCGAAGGCGAGCGGCTTGACCGCCTCGAACACCTGCTGGACGGGGAGCTCGGACGCATCAGGCCCAAGCGATGCGACGGCGAAGGCGCCACCGCCGGCCGACAGCAGCAGTGCGGCAATGGCCGCCGTGATCTGCCGTGGGTATTTCCGGAATGTATACGCCACCCGGGAAGCAAGCGCCTCCTCGGCGGCCAAAATGCCCTTGATCAAACTACGAATTCCAGCTCAGGTTCTGCAAATCCGCGCTGCAAGGGGCCGTGTCGGGACGGGCGGCAGGGCGGTGCGGGAAGCGCCGCTTAGAATCCGGCGCTTGAAAAAGTCGGGCTGAGTATAGCTTCTGACATACGAAAATCTGCCGCAATAATTCATGAAAACGGGTTTTGTTACATCCACAAGTCTGTCCGATGGTGTAGGACGAGCCCTCGAAATTTCGCTTCGTGGGACCGATGAGTTGTTGCCCCAGGACGAGTGGGTGAAGAAGCTCCAGCGCTCGGAGGCCACCGGCCAGCCGCTACGCATCAAGTTGGGCCTCGACCCGACTGCCCCGGACATCCATATCGGCCACACCGTGGTGCTCAACAAGATGCGCCAGCTGCAAGATCTGGGCCACACCGTGATCTTCCTGATCGGCGACTTCACCACGACCATCGGCGACCCTTCGGGCCGCAACAGCACCCGGCCGCCGCTCTCGCGCGAGCAGATCGAGGCCAACGCCCAGACCTACTACCGGCAGGCCAGCCTGGTGCTGGACCCAGCGAAGACGGAGATCCGTTACAACTCCGAGTGGAGCGACCCGCTCGGCGCGCGCGGCATGATCCAGTTGGCTGCCAAGTACACGGTGGCGCGGATGATGGAGCGCGACGACTTCAGCAAGCGCTTCAAGGCCGGCCAGTCGATCTCGGTGCACGAGTTCCTCTACCCGCTGATGCAGGGCTACGACTCGGTGGCGCTGAAGTCCGACCTCGAGCTCGGCGGCACCGACCAGAAGTTCAACCTGCTGGTCGGGCGCCATCTTCAGCAGGAGTACGGCCAGGAGCCGCAGTGCATTCTCACCATGCCGCTGCTGGAGGGGCTGGACGGCGTCGAGAAAATGTCGAAGAGCAAGAACAACTACATCGGCATCAGCGAAGACCCCAACACCATGTTCGCCAAGGTGCTGTCCATCTCGGACACGCTGATGTGGCGCTGGTACACGTTGCTGTCCTTCCGCTCGCTGGCCGAGATCGCCGCGCTGAAGGCCGAGATCGAGGCCGGACGCAACCCCAAGGACGCCAAGGTCGCGCTGGCCAAGGAGATCACCGCGCGCTTCCACAGCGCGGCCGCGGCAGAGGCGGCGGAGCAGGACTTCATCAACCGCAGCAAGGGCGGCGTGCCGGACGAGATCCCGGCGCTTTCGCTCTCGGGGGCACCGCTGGGCATTGCGCAGCTGCTCAAACAGGCAGGCCTGGCGGCGTCGACTTCCGAGGGCAACCGCCTGATCGACGGCGGCGGCGTGCGCGTGGATTCCGGCGTGGTGAGCGACAAGGGGCTCAAGCTGGATGCCGGCACCTACGTCGTGCAGGTCGGCAAGCGCAAGTTCGCCCGCGTGACGATCGGCTGAGCGGTCCTCAGCGGACCTCGATGGCCACGCGGCGGTTGCGGGGCTCGTCGACCTCGTCGGCGGTCGGAATGGCCGGGTCGCGCTCGCCGCGGCCCACCACCTCGATTCGGTGCGCCGGAAAGCCTCGCGCCAGGAACAGCTGCCTCACCTGTTCCGCGCGGCGCCGCGACAGCTCGTCGTTGCGGGCCGGGGGGCCGATCGTGTCGGTGTGCCCCGTCACCACGATCTCGCCGCCGCTGCGCGCCAGCGCCTCCTTGAGCGCCTCGTTCATCGCGATCTGCGACGAGGCGGTGAGGACCGCCCCGCCGATGTCGAAGTAAACCGCGTAGCTGAGCACCGGCGGTGGCAGCAGCTCGAAGAGCGCCGGATTCTCGCTGCGCAGCCGGGCCGGATCGACCCGGTCGACCACCGGAGCGCCCCGGGCCTTGGCCGTCGCGCGCTGGTAGGGCTCGGACAGCGTTCGCTCGTCGTCGTTGTTGGCGCGCACGACCACGGACGATGGCGTGCCGTCCGTCTGCGGCAGCAGCACCACGCGCGTGGTGGGTGGCGTGGAGCAGGCGGCCAGCAGCGCGGCCGACAGGGCGGTGGCGAGAAGGGCGAGGCGTCGGAGCAGCACCGTCACGGCGTGGCGTCCGCCTGCACGATGAAGTCCGTGCCCCGAATGCCGATGGTGGCGGTCTGGGTCTCGACGCGCACCGCATCGGGATGCGCCTTGCCGATCAGGCCGGTGACCATGCGCAGCGACCCGCGCAGCAGCGAGACCAGCAGGCCACCGTCGCGCGTGGTCGAGTCGAAGTGGAACTGCTTGAGATCGATCCGCGACGAGGGCCCCACCACCATCATGGTGCCGTCGCGCAGCACCAGGCTCGCGGCCGAGTCGGCCTCGGTCTGCAGGCGCTCGATGGGTGCGATGGGATCGCCGGCCTGCGCCGGGCGTGAGACGCCGTCGGCACCCAACAACAATACCTTGCCGCGTACCGACTTGAGGATGCCGGCATGCTCGGCGCCGATGGGCGACGCGGCCGTCGCGTCGGCGGCAGGGGCCGTCTGCGCCAGCGCACCGGCGCCGGACAGGAGGAGGCCACACAGCATCGTGGCAAGGCACTTGTCAGTCATTATTGGTTGCAGCAAAAGTCCTCGATCTGCCGGCGGATGGTACGCGACCGGGAGCCTGCCCGGGCGGCCCCGATAATCGGCCTCCTGCTGCGGCGCCCTGTCTGATTGCTCTTGTCGTCCCTGGTTCCTTCACCGTCGTCCTGGGCGCTGAGCCCGAAGCTGCTGCTGCGCATCTCGATCGCGGTCGCGCTGGCCACCATCCTGTTGAAGGGCGTGGCCGGCTGGCTCACCAATTCCATGGGCCTGATCTCGGACGCGATGGAGTCCTTCGTGAACCTGGCGAGCGCCATGTTCGCGCTCGCGATGGTCACGATCGCCGCGCGACCGGCCGACGCGGACCATCCCTACGGCCATCACAAGGCCGAGTACTTCTCCTCGGGCTTCGAGGGCATCCTCATCTTCGCCGCGGCCGCAGCCATCATGTGGGCGGCGGTCGTGCGGCTGCTCTCGCCCGAGCCGCTGCAGCAGCTGGGTTGGGGCCTGGCGCTCTCGGTGCTGAGCTCGGTGCTGAACGCGATGCTGGCGCTGGCACTGTTCCGCGCCGCGCGCATCCATCGTTCCATCGCGCTCGAGGCCGATGCGAAGCACCTGATGGCCGACGTCTGGACTTCGGCTGCGGTGGTGGTGGGCATCGTCGCGGTCTGGGTGACGGGCTGGTTGTGGCTCGATCCATTGCTCGCGATCGGCGTGGCGCTCAACATCGCGCGCGAGGGCGTGAAGCTGGTCTGGCGCTCGTCGCAGGGCCTGATGGACGAGGCGCTGGACCCCCAGTCGCAGGCCTTGCTCCACGCCGCCCTCGAGCATTTCGCCGCCAGCGTGCCCGAGGGCCGGGAACTGCGCTTCGACGACATCGTCACGCGCCGGGCCGGCCAGCGCCGCTTCGCCGACCTGCACATGCATGTGCCCGGCGACTGGACGCTGCAGCGCGCCGCCGGCTTGCGCGACGGCCTGGAGCAGACGCTGATGGATGCCGTGCCCGGGCTGCGCGTGACCATCCAGCTGCTGCCGCTGGGCATGGAGGCGCGCGCGACGCAGATCGAGGAGACGCCCTCGTGAAGGCGCTGCTCCAGCGGGTCGCCGAGGCGCGCGTGGATATCGCGGGGCAGACCGTCGGCGCCATCGGCCCCGGCCTGCTGGTGCTGCTGTGTGCGGAGCGCGGCGATGGCGAGGCGCAGGCGGACCGGATGCTGGCCAAGATCCTGAAGCTGCGCATCTTCTCCGACGAGGCCGGCAAGATGAACCGCAGCGTGCAGGACACGGCCGGCGGCCTGATGGTGGTGAGCCAGTTCACGCTCGCGGCCGATGCCAGCGGCGGCAACCGCCCCAGCTTCACCCAGGCCGCCCCGCCCGACGAAGGACGGCGGCTCTACGAGTACTTCGTCGCCCGGGCGCGCATCGCGCATCCCGAGGTCGCCACGGGCGAGTTCGGAGCGGACATGCAGGTCAGCCTGGTGAACGACGGGCCGGTCACCATCCCGCTGCAGATTCAATAAGGGTTCTTGATGCCCAGGCCCGCGAGGATCTCGATCTCGCGCGCCTCCATCGCCTCGGCGTCGGCCTCGCCGGTTTCGTGGTCCCAGCCCTGTGCGTGCAGCGTGCCGTGCACCAGCAGATGGGCGTAATGGGCGGCGAGGGTCTTGCGCTGCTCCTTCGCCTCGCGCGCGACCACCGGCGCGCACAGCACGAGGTCGGCCATCACCACCGGGCGCTGCGCATAGTCGAAGGTCAGCACGTTGGTCGCGTAGTCCTTGCCGCGAAACTCTCGGTTGAGCTGCTGGCCTTCCTCGGCATCGACGATGCGCACGGTGATCTCGCCGTCGGCCTCGAGCGCATGGCGAATCCAGCGCGCGACGCGGTGCCGCGGCAGCGCCGCGCGATGGCGGGCCACTTCGCGAAAGCGCGCGAACTGCAGCGAGAGCGACAAGTCGGCCAGCGCCATCAGCGAGCGCTCGCGCGTTTGCGCGCGCCGTCGTAGGCATCGATGATGCGGGCCACCAGCGGATGCCGCACCACGTCGGCACTCGTGAAATGCGTGATGGCGATGCCGTTGACCCGCTTGAGCACGCGTTCGGCATCGATCAGGCCGCTCAGCTGCTGCTTGGGCAGGTCGATCTGGCTCACGTCGCCGGTCACCACCGCCTTGGCGCCGAAGCCGATGCGCGTGAGAAACATCTTCATCTGCTCGGGGGTGGTGTTCTGCGCCTCGTCGAGGATGACGAAGGCGTTGTTGAGCGTGCGCCCGCGCATGAAAGCCAGCGGCGCGATCTCCAGCGTGTTGCGCTCGAAAGCCTTCTGCACGCGGTCGAAGCCCATCAGGTCGTAGAGCGCGTCGTACAGCGGGCGCAGGTAGGGGTCGACCTTCTGCGTCAGGTCGCCCGGCAGGAACCCCAGGCGCTCGCCGGCTTCCACGGCCGGGCGCGTGAGCACGATGCGCTGCACGGCGCTGCGCTCCAGCGCATCGACCGCGCTGGCCACGGCCAGGTAGGTCTTGCCGGTGCCGGCCGGGCCGATGCCCAGGGTGATGTCGTGCTCGGCGATGTTGTGCAGATAGACGCTCTGGTTGGGCGTGCGCGCGCGCAAGTCGGTACGGCGCGTGGCGAGCGTGATCGCGCCGTCCTCGGCTTCGCCCAGTGTGCTGTCGCCGGCCAGCGTGAGCTGCACCACGGCGGCGTCGATGGGGCGCTGGGCGAGCTCGTAGAGGGCCTGGAGCACCTCCATCGCGCGCTGCGCGTTCGCCTTGTGGCCTTCGATCTTGAACTGCTCGTGGCGGTGCGCGACCTTGACGTCCAGCGCTTCCTCGATGCGGCGCAGGTGCCCGTCCAGCGGCCCGCAGAGGTGGCTCAGGCGGGTGTTGTTGGGCGGGGCGAAGGTGTGTCGCAGAATCACGCGGATTTCATTTTCAAAAGCGAAAAGGGCACCCATGATAGGCAAACTCACCGGCATCCTGGCCGAGCGCAATCCGCCGCAGGTGGTGGTGGACTGCAACGGCGTCGGCTACGAGGTCGATGTGCCGATGAGCACCTTCTACAACCTGCCCTCGACGGGCGAGCGCGTCTCCCTGCTGACGCACTTCGTGGTGCGCGAGGACGCGCAGATCCTCTACGGCTTCGGCACCGCCGAGGAGCGTGCCACTTTCCGACAGCTGATCAAGATCTCCGGCGTGGGGCCGCGCACCGCGCTGGGCCTGCTGAGCGGCATGAGCGTGGGGGAGATCGCACAGGCCGTCACGTTGCAGGAAGCAGGCCGGTTGGTGAAGATCCCGGGCATCGGCAAGAAGACGGCCGAGCGCCTGTTGCTCGAGCTCAAGGGCAAGCTGGGCGCCGACATCGGCGCGCCCGCGCATGCCGCCACCGATGCGCAGGCCGACATCCTGCAGGCGCTGCTCGCGTTGGGCTACAGCGATCGCGAGGCGGCGGCGGCGCTCAAGGCGCTGCCGAAGGACGTGGCGGTGGGGGAGGGCATCAAGCTGGCGTTGAAGGCGTTGGCGAAGTAGAGGCTTATGCGCCGAGCAGCCTGCGCGCAAGTACCGCCTGCATATCTCTGCGGCCATCTGCAATCAAGTGAATGATGACCTGCTTGTTGATGACGCGGTAGATCACACGGTAAGGCTTGAACGAGGTCTGACGGTACTCCCTGATGCCCAGCGCAGCCAATTCTCTGGGGTGGCTGCCTCGTTCCGGGAAACGCGACAGTTTCTCTACGACTTCCATCAACCGACCCGGCACGCGGTCGGCGCTGGCAACGCAGTCGAACTGTGCGATGTAGTCATGGATCGACTCCAAGTCCTGCTCGGCGCCTTCGGTGAGCAGGACCTCGAATTGCGAGGGCCTCCCCGACATCAGTCGGTGGCTTGTTTTGCACGCAGCCGGGCCACGACCTCCGCCACCGGCTTGACCTTTCCGGCGGCCACTTCCCGGTTGCCCAGCGCCAGGATCTTCAGCAGGGCGAGTGTTTCCTGGGTTTCCTCGAATGAGGCGACGTCTTGCAGAACCGCCTTGGCTTCACCGTTCTGGGTGATGATCAGCGGCTCGCGCTGGTCGGCCAGGTGGGCGAGAACCTCGGCCGCATTGGCCTTGAGGTAGCTGATCGGCTTGACTTGAGATGAGAAGCGCATGGCGAAGCTCCGGGTGGGGGCAGACAGGACTGAATGCAGTCTTTTTTTGGTCCCCACTAGGGCACCCACCAGAACCGCAGCGCATGGAAGTAGATCGGCGCCGCAAAAATCACCGAGTCCAGCCGGTCCAGCATGCCGCCGTGGCCTTCGATCATGGTGCCCCAATCCTTGACGCCGCGGTCGCGCTTGATGGCCGACATCACCAGGCCGCCGAAGAAGCCCATCACGCAGATGGTGAGCGCCATCAGCGCCGCCTGCCATGGATTGAAGGGCGTGGCCCAGTAGAGCGCCGCGCCCAGCGCGGTGGCGCTGGCGACGCCGCCGACCAGGCCTTCCCAGGTCTTCGAGGGCGAGAGTTCGGGCGCCACCTTGCGCTTGCCGAAGAGCTTGCCCCACACATACTGCAGCACGTCGCTGCCCTGCACCACGATCACGAGGAAGGCGATCAACAGCAGGTTCCGGCCCTCGAAACCCGGAATCTGCAGCGTGAGCAGCGCCGGCACGTGGCTGATGCAGAACACGCAGACCATCAGCCCCCACTGCACCTTGGACGTGCGCTCCAGGAAGCGCTTGGTGTCGCCGCCCACGGCCGCGAGGATGGGCAGCACCAGGAAAGCGTAGACCGGGATGAAGATGGCGTAGAGGCCGTACCACTCGATCCAGATCAGGAAGTACTGCACCGGCAGCGCGACGAAGAAGGCCAGCGCGATCGCATGGTGGTCGCCGCGGCGCGTGTAGGCCAGGCTCATGAACTCGCGCAGGGCGTAGAAGGAGATCAGGTAGAAGAGCACGATCACCCCGCCCTTGCCGAGGGCGAAGGCCAAGCCGATCACGGCCACCATCACCCACCAGGCGTTCACGCGCGCGTTGAGGTTGTCGATCACCGAATGGGGCCGGCCCTGTGCGACGCGCCACTTGAGCAGCGCGCCGATGGCCGAGGCGAGGATCAGGACGCCGGCGACGCCGCCGAACAGCATCCAGGTGGCGTGGGTGGAAGCGGTCACGGTCATGGCGATCGATCAGTGTTCATCACGGTCGTATTCGGGCCGCAGGTCCAGCATCGCGGCCCTTGCCCGGGCGATGAACGCGGCCTTGTCCTCGCCCTCGGCCAGCGCGATCGGCGTGCCATAGCGCACCGTGCAGGCCAGCGGCACCGGCACCAGCATGCCCTTGGGCAGCACGCGCTTGAGGTTCTCGATCCACACCGGCACCAGCCGCACTTGCGGGCAGGCCCGCGCGAGGTGGTAGAGGCCGCTCTTCAGCGGCAGCAGCACGTCTTCGCCGATGTTGCGGGTGCCCTCGGGGAACATGATCAGCGAGTCGCCGGCCTGCAGCGCCTCGGTCATCTGGTCGACGGGGTTGAGGGCCGCCTCGCTGCCGGGCGCGGCGCTGCCGTCGCGCCGGATCATCAGCGCGTTGAACACGTCCCGTCCGATGAAGCGGCGCAGCGCCGAGGCCTCCCAGTAGTCCTGTCCGGCCACCGGGCGCGTGAGCGCGCGCAGGTCCGGCGGCAGCGTGGCCCACAGCAGCACGAAGTCGCCGTGGCTGGTGTGATTGGCGAAGTAGAGGGTCTGCTCGGCCTTGGGGCCGGTGCCGCTCCAGATGGCGCGCACGCCGGTCAGCAGCTTGGCGAACAGCACGATCAGCCAGGCCGAGACGACGGCGGCCGCCTGGCGCGGCAGGCCGGGGGCGGGGGAACTCATGAGCGGGGCTCCTTGCGATCCATGGCTCAGCGCGAATCCTGCATCGCGAGCGCCATGGCGAAGATGACGGTTTGCGCGATCACGGCGATGCCGTGGCGTTGCATGAGTTGGCGGGCGCCGAGCACGCGGTCCGACAGGGGCCGCGTGCCGTCGGCGCGGCGGCGCAGGCCGAGCGTCGCGAGTGCGCGGTCCATGGCGGAGCCCGAAGCGATCGTGCTGCGGGCCAGCCCGTCGAACAGCGCCGCGTCGAGCCGCACGCGCATTGCCAGGTAGCGCTCGGGCAGGCCGATCAGCGCGACGACAGCGAAGGCGGCCCAGGTGACCGAAGGCAGGGAGCGCCCGGTCAGCGCCAGCACCAGCCCCGAAACGAGGGAAAGCGCAAGGCCCCACAGGGCCAGCGCGCTGCCGGCCCGGAGCAGGCCGGCGGTGGCGGCGCACAGGGCGCGGTCGTCGTCATTCATGGCGTACCTTCCCGGAAGTCAGCTGGTCCAGCAGGGCGAGCCAGCCTGCGCGCAGCACGATCTGCGGCCGCGCCTGGCGGACTGCCGCATGCGCCGTGGCCAGGGTGCCGGCAGCGCCATGCAGGCCCAGCCAGGCGACCACCGAGGCCGCGCTGCGCGAGAAGCCCAGCGCGCAGCAGACCCAGACGGGCTGGCCGGTGGCGCGCAGCCCCTCGATCACCACGGCCGCGCGTCGCAGCTGGGCGGCGGCCGGCAGCGCGAGGTCCAGCATCGGCACGCAGCGGGCGCCGGGTACGGGCGGCAACTGCAGCTCGGCGCACAGGCCGAGCAGCCGGGGGCGGCCCGCTGCTTCCCATTCGGCCGGGCTGGGGCGCCGGCCCAGCCGCAGGCCGGGCGCAACCTCCACCGAGGCCGGCAGGCCGCGCGTCCAGAGCCGGGCGCTGAGGGTGGCGCCGAGGCGATAGGGCGCGAACAGCCAGCGCGCGCTCCAGTGCATGCGGCCATGGCGATCCATCCGGAAGCCGCGGGGGCCGAACCCCGCGTAATTGAGCGCCACCAGCGCCAGTGCCGCTGCCGGCCAGGCCAGCCACAGCGCCAGGCCCCGGAGGCTCAACGCGACGGTGAGGAAGAGCAGGGCCCCGGCGGCATAGCAGCCCGCCAGCTTCCAGCGCTGCGGATCGCGCGCGAGCCGCCACGCGCGCGGCAGCGCCACGACACGCTCCAGCGGCCAGAGCCACACGCAGACGAGTCCCAGCAGCGCGCCGGTCGGGATGTCGATGAAGTGGTGCTGCCAGGTGCTGAGCACCGAGGCGCAGATCGCGAAGGCCCAGAGGTGCAGCACGATGCGCGCCCACGTCGCATGGATCAGGCGCCGGTAGACGTCCCAGAGGATCACGGCCAGCGCGATGTGCAGCGAGGGCGCCTGGTTGAAAGGCTGGTCGAAACCGCGCAGCGCGTCGAACAGGAAGGCCGGCGCACCCTCGACGGCGGGCTGGCCGAAGCTGAAGCGCAGCGGCCAGAGGACGAAGCAGGCGACCGCCACCGCCTGCGCCGTCAGCAGCCGCGCCGCGTGGCGGTCGAGCACATGGCGGTCGCGCGCCAGGAAAAGCGAGAGCGCATAGAAGGCGTTGATGGTCCAGTACGGGAAGATGGTCCAGGGCCAGAAGGGCAGGCTGCGTTCCCACTCGAAGACCAGCACCGGCACCTGGGCGCGGGTCGAGGCCCACCAGTTCGCGAAGCCGTAGCTGGCGTAGAAGAGCGGGCCCAGCAGCGCCAGCCAGGCGGCGGCGCGCTTCCACGGGCGCGGTCGCCTTGTCATGGTCCCGTGCGCACCGCGAGCGAGACGGTGAAGATCCCCCACTCGTCGATGCGCTGGTCGATCTTGCGAAAGCCCGCTGCTTCGACCAGCTGGTCCATCTCGGCCTGCGTGCGCCGGCGCATCACCCAGGCCTGGCCCTGGCGGTGGCTGGTCAGGGCCCGTGCAATCATCTCCAGCTGCGGATGCCAGGGCTGGCCGGTGTAGACCAGGTAGCCGCGGTCCTCGACCGCGTCGCCCACGCCGGCCAGCGAGCGGCTCACCATCTCGTTGTCGGGGAAGAGCTCGTACAGCCCAGAAACCACCGCGAGCGTCGGCCGCGGCGTCACGCTCGCCAGGCTCACGCGGTCGAAGGCATCGGCCTGCACGAACTGCGCGCTGCCCTGCAGCTCCTTCTCGGCGATCAGCGCACGGCCGTCGCGCACGTTGATGTCGCTGTAGTCGCGCAGCAGGATCGAGCTTGCCTTGACCGGACTGCCCAGAACCGCGTCGAGCACGTAGCGGCCATGGCCGGCGGCGATGTCCATCAGGCGCACTTCGCGGTGCTGATCGGCCAGCAGCTCCATGGCCTTGCGCAGCAGTTCCTCGACGTGCAGCTTGCGCTGGCGGATGCCGCGCCAGCCGATGGAATCGAGGTAGGTCCGGTCGATCATCCGGCCCAGGGGGCCGGCGCCTTGCGCCTGGTTGCGATAGACGTAGTCCAGCGTGCTGCCCGAATCGAAGCCCGTTTCGTGGCCCAGCCGGACGCCGCGCGACAGCAGGCCGCCGAAGCGCAGGCTCGCGCGCGTGAGTCCCCAGTACGCGCCGCGCGGGGACAGCGCGGGCAGCGGCTCGGCCAGCGCGCGCGACTCGTCGGCGGTCGCGCCGCTCAGATGGGCGCCGCGCAGGTCCACCGGCGCCGGCGCCTGCTCGAACAGTTCCAGCACGAAGTCGCGGATCGCCTTCACGGCCGGGCCACGGTCCTTCTCGCCCAGCGTGTCGTGGAAGAAGCCGGGCAACTCCAGCTTGCGCTTGACCGCGCTGCCGAGCCGCTCGAAGAAATCGTGCTGGGGCTGCTGGTGCACCACCCAGTCGGCCCCGGAGATCAGCAGCTGTGTCGGCAGCGTGATGGCGTGGGCATCCGCCACCACGCGCTCCGCGGCTTCGTAGAGGCCCAGCAGGATGTTGACGGCGATCGGCCGCGAGATCAGCGGGTCGCTCTCGTAGCCGGCAATGCGCGCGGGGTCGTGCGTGAGGAACTTCGCCTTCACGTAGCTGTTGACGAAGAAGAGGCCGCGCAGCTTGTGCATGAGCGCGAGCCCGGGGCGCGCGAACGGAACATAGAGCTTGACCCGGAAGGCCGGCGAGGCGAGGGTGAGCCCGCGCACCTTGGGCGCGTAGTCGTGGGCCCAGGTCGCGACCAGCACTGCGCCCACGCTCTGTGCGATGACGTGGATGTCTTCCGGCGGCACGCCGTGCGCGCTGCCGATGTGCTCGATGAAGGTCTGCACGTCGCGCACCGACGTCGCGAAGCTGGGGCTGAAGCCGCGCTGCCCCGGCGAGCGGCCGTGGCCGCGCGCATCCCAGGCGAAGAAGTCGAAGCCGGGCAGGCCCAGCTCGTCCACCAGGTGGGCCATGCGCGCGCCGTGCTCGTGGCCGCGGTGGAACAGCACCACGGCGCCGCGCCGCGCGCCGCCGGTCGCGGGCCAGTGCCGGTAGAACAGCGAGACGCCGTCGTGTGTCTGGAATTGGTGTTCTTGTGGCACGCGGGGGGTGTCGCTCATGATGGGTTCGGGTCTCCTCGGCTGTGCGATGCGGCGCCGGCCTCGGCCAGCGCGCGCCGGATGCGATTGACGATCGTCCATGCCACCAGCACGGCCAGCAGTGGCATCAGCCCGGCGCTCCAGGCCGGCAACGGCCCGCCGAGCGCGACATACAGGCCCAGCGCGCCGAACACGAAGGCGCGGTCGCTCTTGCCGAGCGGGCCGTCGTAGCGGCGCGAGGCGCCCACCGTCGGACCCAGTGCCCCGGTGAACTCGGACAGGCCTGCCAGCACGATCACGGCGCCGACCCAGAAAGGGCTGAAGGGCGCGACCAGCGCGAAGGGCAGGTAGAGCGCCGCGTCCGAGAGCACGTCGGTCAGCTCGTTGAGAAAGGCGCCGAGCGCGCTTTGCTGGCCGTGCTCTCGCGCCAGCATGCCGTCGATGGCGTTGAAGGCCATGCGCAGGAACATCCACAGCGGGATCAGCGCGAAGGCGGCCGCGGAAGGTGCGGCGAAGAAGAGCCCGAGGCCGAGCGCGACCGAGATCACGCAAGCCGCGACCGTGACCTGGTTGGCCGTCACGCCCATGGCATGCAGGCGCCGGACCAGCGGGCGCAGCAGGGCCTGGAATCGCGGCTTCAGCTCGTAGATGGACACGCTCACTCTCCTCGGTGGCGCATTCTGCCGCAGGGGCGCGCGGCCCAAGCCCTGCGCCGACCCACGGCCTGCCGTTCGGCCGACTAAACTGTCCGTCCAGCCTACGCCATGACCATCCAGACCGACGACTTCGCCCCGGCCCCGCAACGCGTGGTCTCCGCCGCACCGGCCTCGCCCAACGAAGAGGCGATCGAGCGGGCCCTGCGCCCCAAGCTGCTCGACGAATACGTGGGACAGGCCAAGGTGCGCGAGCAACTGGAGATCTTCATCGGCGCGGCACGGCACCGCGCCGAGGCGCTCGATCACGTGCTGCTCTTCGGCCCGCCTGGCCTGGGCAAGACCACGCTGTCGCACATCATCGCGCACGAGCTGGGCGTCAACCTGCGCCAGACCTCGGGCCCGGTGCTCGAGAAGCCGAAGGACCTGGCCGCGCTCCTGACCAACCTGGAGCGCAACGACGTGCTCTTCATCGACGAGATCCACCGCCTCTCGCCCGTGGTGGAGGAAATCCTCTACCCCGCGCTGGAGGACTACCAGATCGACATCATGATCGGCGAGGGCCCGGCCGCGCGCAGCATCAAGCTGGACCTGCAGCCCTTCACCCTGGTCGGCGCCACCACGCGCGCCGGCATGCTGACCAATCCGCTGCGCGACCGCTTCGGCATCGTGGCGCGGCTGGAGTTCTACACGGCCGAGGAGCTGGCGCGCATCGTGCGCCGCAGCGCCGGCCTGCTCGCCGTGCCGACCGACGACGCCGGCGGCCTGGAGATCGCGCGCCGTTCGCGCGGCACGCCGCGCATCGCCAACCGCCTGCTGCGCCGGGTGCGCGACTACGCGCAGGTCAAGGGCGACGGCCGCATCACCGAGGCGCTGGCGCACAAGGCGCTGGCCATGCTGGACGTCGATCCGCAGGGCTTCGACCTGATGGACCGCAAGCTGCTGGAGGCCGTGATCCACCGCTTCGACGGCGGCCCGGTCGGCCTGGACAACATCGCGGCCAGCATCGGCGAGGAGCCGGGCACCATCGAGGACGTGATCGAGCCTTACCTGATCCAGCAGGGCTACCTGCAGCGCACGCCGCGCGGGCGCATCGCCACCCTGGCCGCCTACCGGCACCTGGGCGTCGCCGCGCCGCAGCGCGACGGCGACATGTTCGGCCACTGAGGGGCTTCCTCATGCACACCCGTGACCTCAGCGGCTGGCAGCACGAGCACCGCTTCCAGAAAGACAACCGGGCGGCCGAGCGCAGCACGCGGCTGGTGATGTGGATCACCGCGGCCGCGATGGTGCTGGAGATCGGCGCCGGCTGGTGGTTCAACTCGATGGCGCTCTTGGCCGACGGCTGGCACATGAGCTCGCACGCGGTGGCCATCGGGCTCAGCGCCTTTGCCTACGCGGCGTCGCGGCACTATGCCGGCGACCGGCGCTTCGCCTTCGGCACCTGGAAGATCGAGGTGCTGGGCGGGTTCGCGAGCGCGCTGTTCCTGCTCGGCGTGGCGGCGCTGATGGTGGTGGGCTCGCTCGAGCGGCTGTGGTCGCCGGCGCCGATCCACTACCAGGAGGCGATCGTGGTGGCGGTGGCCGGTCTGGCGGTCAACCTGCTTTGCGCCTGGCTGCTCGGCAGGACGCATCACCAGCACGGGCAGGGCCATGACCACGGCCACCATCACCACGCGCACGCGCACGCGCACGGCCATGGCCACGACCTGAACTTGCGCTCCGCCTACCTGCATGTCGTGGCCGATGCCGCCACCTCGGTGCTCGCCATCCTGGCGTTGGCCGGCGGTTGGCTCTATGGCTGGGGCTGGCTCGACCCGCTGATGGGCATCGTCGGCGCGGTGCTGGTCGCGAGCTGGGCGCGTGGCCTCCTGGTCGACACCGGCAAGGTGCTGCTCGACCGCGAGATGGACCATCCGGTGGTCCAGGAGATCCGCGAGGGCGTGGAGCAGGGCCTGGCGGATTCGCAGACTCGCATCGCCGACCTGCACGTGTGGCGTGTCGGCCAGGGCGCTTACGCGTGCGCGATCGCCGTTGTCACGCATTCGTCGACGCTGACGCCCGACGAGGTGCGGGCCACCTTCGCGATGCACGAGGAAATCCGGCACTCGACCATCGAGATCCACCGCTGTCACGCAAGCGCGTGACGCCGGGCCGCAACGTTCGCGGCCCTGTCACCGAAGCTTCACTGCGCCGCCATGGCGCCGTCATCCGCCCTGGCGACGATGACCCCCATGCAACGCGATGACGCCTTTCTCCGTGCATGGCGCGACACGGCCGGTGCCTCCCCCGGCCTGGAGGAGGACGACCTCACCCGTCCGCCCCAGCGCTATCGGACCCTCTGGATCTCCGACCTGCACCTGGGCACGCCCGGCTGCCAGGCCAAGGCGCTGCTCGACTTCCTGAAGCACACCGAGTGCCAGACGCTGTTCCTGGTCGGCGACATCATCGACGGCTGGCAGCTGCGACGCCATTGGTTCTGGCCGCAGGCGCACAACGACGTCATCCAGAAGCTGCTGCGCAAGGCGCGAAAGGGAACGCGCGTGATCTTCATCCCGGGCAACCACGACGAGTTCGCCCGCAAGTACCTGCACCACAACTTCGGCGGCATCGACGTGGCCGATGAATGGATTCACGAGACCGCCGATGGCCGCAAGCTCTGGGTCATGCACGGCGACCTCTTCGATGGGGTCATCCAGTGCGCCAAGTGGCTGGCCTATGTGGGCGATTCGCTCTACGAGTTCACGCTCAAGCTCAACCGCCACCTCAATTCGCTGCGCGCGCGCATGGGATTGCCCTACTGGTCGCTGTCGAAGTACCTGAAGCTGAAGGTCAAGCGGGCGGTCAGCTACGTGGGCGATTTCGAGGGCGCGGTGGCGCGCGAAGCACGCAAGCGGGGGATGCAGGGCGTGGTCTGTGGCCATATCCACCATGCCGAGCTGCGCGACATCGACGGCATCCTCTACGCCAACGACGGCGACTGGGTCGAGAGCCTCACGGCATTGGCCGAACATGCCGACGGATCGCTCGAGATCCTGCACTGGGCCGAGCACATGCCGGCCACGACGCGGGCCGGCCGCGCAGCTTCGCGGCACCAGCCGGCGCACGCGTGAGCGCCGCCCGGCCGCCCGAAGGCGCTCGCCCCCTCCTT
Source organism: Variovorax sp. Soil_C_17 (assembly GCF_057657265.1). Lineage (NCBI taxonomy): Bacteria > Pseudomonadati > Pseudomonadota > Betaproteobacteria > Burkholderiales > Comamonadaceae > Variovorax > Variovorax sp. Soil_C_17. Next base: position 103,493 of record NZ_JBDGIT010000008.1, on the reverse strand, counting down.
CGCGAGGGGGTGGGCGCAGCACACCCCATGACCAGCCCGGGGGAGGTCATCCAATGACGCGGGCGCCGTCGCCGAAGCCGGCCTCCGCGGCCCACCGAACCGTCGACCTCGTGTACTTCAACGCCGGCGGCGGGCACCGCGCCTCTGCACTGGCGCTCGAGGCGGCGATCCACCGCGCGGGCCTGCCGTGGACCGTGCGGCTGGTCAACCTGCGCGAGGTGCTCGATCCGAACGACGGCTTTCGCAAGCTGACGGGCATGGACCCGGAGGACGTCTACAACAAGCGGCTCGCCCGCGGCTGGACGCTGGGGCTGACGCACGAGCTCAAGCTCCTGCAGGCGGTGATCCGCTGGGCCAAGCCGAAGCTGGTGCGCCCCCTGCAGCAGCACTGGCTGGCGACCGAGCCCGACATGGTCGTGTCGCTGATCCCCAACTTCAATCGCTCGCTGTGCGAGTCGGTCGCCGCCGCGCTGCCGGGCGTGCCCTATGTGACGGTGCTCACTGACTTGGCCGACCATCCGCCCCATTTCTGGATCGAGAAGGGACAGGACCAGTACTTCGTGTGCGGCTCGGCCAGGGCCGTGCAGCAGGCGCGTGCGGCGGGGTATGCGCAAGACCGCATCCATCAGACCTCCGGGATGATGATCCGCTCGGCCTTCTACGAGACCCGGCCGATCGACCGCGCCGAGGAGCGCCGCCGCCTGGGGCTCGACCCGGACCGCCCGACCGGCCTGGTGTTGTTCGGCGGGCAGGGCTCCAGGGCCATGATCGGCATTGCCAAGCGTCTGCCCGACATGCAGCTGATCCTGGCCTGCGGCCACAACGAATCGTTGGCCAAGGCCCTGCGTGCGCTACCGGCTCGAGCGCCGCGGGCGGTACTGGGCTTCACGCAGGACGTCGCGCACTACATGCAGCTGTCCGATTTCTTCATCGGCAAGCCTGGGCCCGGCAGCGTCAGCGAAGCGGTGCAGCTGCACCTGCCGGTGATCGTGGTGTGCAACAGCTGGACCCTGCCTCAGGAGCGCTACAACGCCCAGTGGGTGCGCGAGCAGGGCGTGGGGCTGGTGCGCTCGAGCTATGCCAAGGTGCCCGGCGCCGTGGAGGAACTGGTGCGCGATCTGGACCGTTATCGCGCCGCCACGCACAAGGTGCACAACCGTGCGGTGTTCGAGATGCCGGGCATCCTGCAGGGCATCCTGGCGCAGGCCGAGGCGCGGGTGACAGGGGAGGTGCAGATCGCGGAATTGATTCAAGCTGAAAAGTAGTACTTGCTTCTAGTCTTTATTCAAAAAAGGAGAACTTAGGTTTAAATATTTGGGTTAGCATCGGCCGCCGGTCGCAGCCCCGCGCTGCGGGGTGAAACCGAGGGTTCTCAAATATGAAGAAGACAGTGTGGATGGGGATCGCGGGCCTGGCCTTGGCGCTGGGCTTGAGCGCCTGCAAGAGCAACGGCACGGGAGCAACGGCGCCGTCGGTCAGCGCGCCGGCGAACGCTTCCGGTGTTTCGACCCCCGTGACGGCGACTTGGCGGCCGGCGGACAAGACCGCCGAGTTCCTCAGCGCGTTCCGCCGCCAGGAATAGTCCGGCGCCGGTTGCGGCGCGCCCCCAACGTCCAAGCCCGCTTCGAGCGGGCTTCTTCACGCCTGTGCTGCTTGTTCAGTGCGCGTTTCCGTGGACTTTTCGCGCGGAAGTGGCGTGGCGACGATGCCTGCCGGGGACCTGGGGGCGCCGGGCGGGCGCCGGCCAGGCGCCGGTGTGTTCGGCCGCGAGCCAGTTGATGTGATCCTGCCGCTTGAGGGCGAGCTCCACCGCAGCGCGGACCCGGGTGCGGCGTCGATCGATCCAGGCCAGCGGCATGGTCACGACCAGTCCCGCCAGCGAGGCGAAGGCGGCGATCAGCGCCGTCACGGTCAGCAGAAGCTGCAGGTCATGCAGGTCGAACCCGCCTGCGGCTGTCGCCGGCACGGCCGTGAGCGGTGGGGCGGGCGAGGGCGGAAATGCGAGCTCGATCCCGACGAGCGCGAAGACCGCCACCATCGCCAGCACGAAAGTCCAGGCAAAGAATCGCTGATAGCTGTTGTGGACGGGTCCGGGGAAATCCATCGTGCCCTCCGGCAAATGAAGGTGCTCGATGGTGGGAGGCGGCGCCTGAAAGCGTGTCGGACAAAGCGCACGTCGCTTGCCGGAGCGCGGCCACGTTACCGGGACTGGGCGGGGCCGCCCTGCGGGCGCCAGTGCCGCTGGCGGGGGGAACTCCCCGGGCAGACGCCGCGACATGAAAAAGCCTGCTATCGATTCGATAGCAGGCTTTCCTGGATGGTGGCTCTTCACGGACTCGAACCGCGGACCTGTGGATTATGATTCCATCGCTCTAACCGACTGAGCTAAAGAGCCGAGCCCAAAATTATAACGCGGCTTGCAAAGGCCTCAACCCGCCCTCGGCAGTTTCGCGAGTTCCTCGCTCACCAGCCGCACGATCAGCCGGTCCAGCGTCTGCACCGAATAATTGATCACGTCGTGCACGGTCTCGCGTCCGGGCCCGCTGCCCGGGTTGCGCGCCTCCCGGTAGGTCAGGAACACGAAGCGCCCGCCGGTGTACTGCGCGATCTGGCGCTGGATGTACTCCCCCTGCTTGTCCAGCCCGCTCGCACCCACGCTGAACACCTTGATGCCTTTGCCGAGCGCGACCATCATGTCCTCGTCGTACTGCGGCCCGCCGTAGTCCAGGTGCGGGGGCGCGTCGGCCAGCAGCACCACCATGCGCGTCGCGCCGGTGCCGCGCCAGCTCAGCCGATGCACTGTCTCGTGCAGCGCCTCGTTCAACGCCTCGGGATAGTCCCCGCCGGCATTGGCTTGCAGCGCATCGAGCACGGACTGGAAGGCGCTTAGATCGTTGGTGAAATCATGGCGGCGCACCAGGAATTCATCGCCGCGGTCCCGGTAGGCCACCAGGCCGAAGCAGATGTCGGGCCGGCTCGGCAGTCGGGCCACCTCGTTGGCGATGCTGCGCAGGCTGGCCTTGAGCTTGCCGATCTCGTCGCCCATGGAGCCGGTGGCGTCGACCAGGAAGACCAGGTCCAGCCGGGCGCGCTGCGGCGTCGCCATCTCGTCGATCACCAGTTCGACGGCGCTTTTCTGGCCACGGCGCAGAAAGGTCGTGCCCTGCCGGCCGTTCTTGCGCACGGCCACCTCGTAGACCGCGCTCCCCGAGGGATCGAAGGCCCGGGGATGCAGCCAGGCGCGGCCTGCCGCGTCCGTGCGCGCCCACATGGCGGCACCGCTGGCGGCTTGCACCGCGACCTCGGCGTCGGGCACCGGATCGCCGTGCCGGTTGCGCACCTGCAGCAGATGGCGCTCGCTCACATCGCGTTCACGGTGAGCGACCGGGGTGCGCTGGCGGAACTGCAGGTAGGTGCTGAAATCGGCGTTGTCATCCACCATGCCGGCGGTCACGGTCTCCTGAACCGGCCGCGGGCGCTGGCTCGGTTGCGGGCTGGGCGCGGGCGGCGCGAAGCGAGGCGCCGCCTCGGCCTCGGCGGGCAGCGCTTCCTTGGCGGCGGATGCGGGCGGGCTGGCGGGCGCCGGCATCGTGGCCGCTGCATCCGCCGAGGCCTCGCCGGACGCCATCCGGCGGGCCCGTTCCTCGCGGGCCAGCGAGGAGCGGCCGGTACCGTAGCCGCCCATTGCCGAGGCCTCGTCGCGCTGGCCCGCCACCCGGCCCGGCGTCTCGAAGGTCTGCACCGGGCGCGCGCAGTGCGTGGCCGAGGGCGCCTCGAAGTTCGGCACCGTGCGCGCCACCACCGGGCTGGGCCACTGCTGCGACGGGAAGCTCGGCGGCTCGGGCTGCGGCGCGGGCGTGGGCCAGCGCGCGGTGCCGGGCGCGATCTCGGTCGCGCTGCAGGCGCTCAGCAGGAACTGGGCGCACAGCAGCGCGGCGAGCGAGCGTTGGAAGAGGCGGGAAGGGCGGGAAGGGCGGGAGGGGACGGAAGGGCGGGAAGTCATCAGCGGCTCCGGTGGTTGATGCAGGCTGATACGGCGAGCACCGGCGCCGCGGGTTAACGCGGGACGTTTTTTTGAGCTATCGCTAACCCCGCGCGCCGCCGTCGCCCGTAGAAGGAGAGGTGAAAATCTGCCGATGCTTGCGCCACCCGCCGCGAACCCCGCCCTGCACGACACCATGCCGGACGACCAGCTGATGCTCGCCTATGCCGATGGCGACACGGGCGCCTTCGACGTGCTCTATGCGCGCCACGAGAGCGCGCTGTTCCGCTTCGTGCGGCGCCTCATGGGCATGCGGCTGGCGTCCGAGGTCGAGGAGGTGTTCCAGGAAACCTGGATGCGCATCATCGCGGCGCGACAGGGCTTCTCGCCGCAGGGCGCGAGCTGGCGCACCTGGGCCTTCACCATCGCGCACAACCTGGCCATGGACCGCCTGCGCCTGAGCGGTCGGGAAGTCGCTTTCTATGCCCACGACGAAGACGGCGACGGCCTCGAAGCCGCACGCCTGTTCAGCCGCGGCCTGGTGGGCGGGGGCGGAGCGTCTTCCGATGCCGCGCATCCCTCGGCCGAAGAGCAGGCCTTCTGGCGCGCCGCCGGCCGACGCCTCCTGGCCTGCCTGGACGAACTGCCCGACGAGCAGCGCTCGGCCTTCCTGCTGCACCACGAGGAAGGCTTCACGGTGGAGCTGATGGCGGAAACGCTCGACGTCAACTTCGAGACGGTCCGCAGCCGCCTACGCTATGGGCTCAAGAAGCTGCGCGGCTGCATGGAGCGCTACCTGGTGGTGCTGGAGCGTCGGGCATGAGCAGCACGATGGATCAGGGCGACGGCGAGTTGCGCGACGAGGCGCTGCATCGCGCGCTGCTGAACGCGCCGGACCACACGGCAGCGCCGAACTGGCGCCTGCGCAAGGCGATCCTCGACCATGCGCACGATGCGGTGACGCCTTTTGCGGCCGCGGCCGAACCGGAAGGGCCGGCGCGGACGTGGTGGCAACGCTTGCTGGGCCTGGGCGGGCAGGGCGGTGGTGCGCGCATGCCCTGGAACGCCGCCTTTGCGACCGTGCTGGTCGGCGTGCTGGTGACGGTGCTCTGGCAGCGCGAACCGGTGCCCGGCGCACGGCCCGCCGGCGAGGCGCAGGTCAGCGCACCCGCGCAGCGCAGCGAGGCGCCCGCAGCGCCGGCGTCCCCGCCGCCGGCTGCACCGTCGCCGTCGCCCGCACCCTCGCCTCAGGCGCCGGAACGGGCGCTGCCGTCGAGCCAGGACATCGTCGGCGGCGCGGCGCCTGTGCCGGAAGCGCCGGCGGAATCTGCCACGGCTCCGGCGCCGGCTCCGGCGAAGGGTGCACGCTCCTCGCGCTCGGCGGAACGCCCTGCACCCACGCCCGCACCCTCGGAGCTTGCGCGCCGACAAGCCGACGACGCCGCGCTGTCCGGATCGGCCGCCGCAACGGCGAAGGAGGCGAGAAAGAAAGAAGCTGCCGCGCCCGCAGCCGAGCCCGCGCCCGCTGCCGCACCACCCGCTGCGGCACCACCCCCGCCCAGTGCATCGCCTGCACTGCCCACCTTCTCCGCGCTCTCGCAGTGGAGCCGCATCACCATCACGCAGCGCGGCGGCGCGAGCCGCACCCTGTCCCGCGCCGAGGCGCAGGACCTCAACGCCCTCCTCGGTTCCGCCGCGATCTCGGCCATCGGCTCGCAACCGCTGGCCGGGACGCCCGAGTGGCGAGTCACGCTGGAGCGCAGCAACGGCGATGTGATGGCGACCTTCGAACTGGGCCGCAACCAGGTGCGTTGGCGCGAGGGACGCGGGGCAGCGGCGACGGGGATGCCCTCGGCCTCGTCTCTGGCTGCCTTGCGCGAGGCCCTGCAGCACGCGGTGGAGCCGCCGGCGCAGCCATCGTCACCGCCCCAGTGGCGCTTCAAGCCGCAGCCGCCGGCCGAACCCGAGCCGGCGCCGGCCGCACCGAGCCGCTAGCTCATTCGTGCTTGAAGGCCGCCTTGCGCTTGTTGACGAAGGCGTCCATGCCTTCCTTCTGATCGGCGGTGGCGAAGAGCGCGTGGAACAGCCGGCGCTCGAACATCACGCCATCGGAGAGCCCGCTCTCGAACGCGCGGTTGACCGATTCCTTGGCCGCCATCACCGCCACCTGCGAGAAGTCGGCAATGACGAGCGCGGCGCCCAGCGCCTCGTCCATCAGCTTGTCGTAGGGCACCACGCGGCTCACCAGGCCCGCGCGCTCGGCCTCGGCCGCGTCCATCATGCGGCCGGTCAGCGCCATGTCCATGGCCTTGGACTTGCCTACCGCGCGCGGCAGGCGCTGCGTGCCGCCGGCGCCGGGAATCACGCCCAGCTTGATCTCGGGCTGGCCGAAGCGCGCGTTGTCGGCGGCGATGATGAAGTCGCACATCATCGCCAGCTCGCAGCCGCCGCCCAGCGCGAAGCCGCTCACCGCCGCGATCACCGGCTTGCGCACGCTGCGGATGGTCTCCCAGTTGCGCGTGATGTAGTCGCCCTTGTAGACGTCGGTGAAGCTGTAGCTGGCCATGGCGCCGATGTCCGCGCCCGCGGCGAAGGCGCGCTCGCTGCCGGTGACGATGATGCAGCCGATGGCCGGGTCGGCGTCGAAGGCCTTGAGCGCATCGCCGAGCTCGGTCATCAGCGCGTCGTTGAGCGCGTTCAGGGCCTTCGGCCGGTTCAGGGTCACGATGCCGACCTTGCCGGCTTCGGTGCGGACTTCGATGTTTTCGTAGCTCATGGGGGGTCTCCTGAGGGAACAAAGCGGGGAAGGTGCGTCGACGGCTGTTTTACTGCGGTGCCAGCCAGCGCGCGATCTTCACGGGATCCTGCGCGGCCAGCCGCCAGGTGGTGACGCCGGTCGGCAGCGTGAGCGGCAACCGAAGCAGCCGCCGGTCGCGCGCCACCAGCGCCGTGATCTTCTTGAGCGGCCCGAGGTAAAGCCCCAGGTCGTCGAGCCGGGCGATGCGCCAGCCCTGTGCCGGACGGTCCTTGGCGGCGGCGAGCTCGATGCCGATCCACTCGTCGTTCGCCGAAAAGCCGGCCTGCTCGGCCGCACCGCCGCGCAGCACCATCTTGACATGCACGCTGCCGCCGGCCTCCGCCACGCGCAGGCCCAGCTCCTGGGCGCGCTGCGCCGGATCCTCGTTCGCGGCGACGCCGTGCCGGCCCAGCAGATCGGCCAGCGGCAACTCCTCGGTCGAATGGACCCAGCGGGCGATCTCATCGGCGTACGAGCGGCCGCCGACGGCTTCGAGGGCCGCAGCGAAGTCGGCCTCGCCCACCGGGCCGCCACCGCTGCGCTTCCACAGGAGCCGCATCACGTCGTCGAGCGAGGCCTGGCCCTCGGCGCGCAGCGTCAGGTCGAAGCACAGCGCCACCAGTGCGCCCTTGGTGTAGTAGCTGATGGTGGTGTTGGCCGTCTGCTCGTCCTGCCGGTAGTACTTGACCCAGGCGTCGAAGCTGGCCTGCGCCACCGATTGCACATGGCGGCCCGGCGCCTGCAGCACCTGGTTGACGGTCTTGTTGACGAGGCGCAGATAGGCCGCATCATCCAGGCGGGCGGCGCGGCGCAGCAACAGGTCGTCGTAGTAGCTGGTGAAGCCTTCGAACAGCCACAGCAGCTGCGTGTAGTTTTCCTGGCCGTAGGCGTAGCGTTCGAACTCGGCCGGGCGCAGCCGCTTCACGTTCCAGGTATGGAAATACTCGTGGCTGACCAAGCCGAGCAGCGTGGTGTAGCCCTCGCCCTGCTTCTTGAGGCCAAGCTGCGGCAGGTCGCGCCGCGTGCAGATCAGCGCGGTCGAATGGCGGTGCTCGAGGCCGCCGTAGCCCTCGTCCACGGCGTTGAGCATGAAGACGTAGCGGTCGTGCGGCGGCTTCGGCCCGCCGCGCTTCCCGACCTTGGCGCCGTGCCAGAAGCGCATCTGCGTCTCGCAAATGGCGCGGGTGTCGGCGATCAGCCGCTCGCCGTCGAAGGAGGGCTGCGCGCCGGCGACCACGAAGCGGTGCGGCACTCCGCAGGCCTCGAACTCGGCACTCCAGAAGGCGCCCATCTCGACCGGGCTGTCGGCCAGCTCGTCGTAGTTGGCGGCGATGTAGCTGCCGAAGCCCTGGCGGTCGGTCTTGGCCGGCTTCAGGGCGGTGGCGCAGGACCAGCGCTCTTCATTCGGCGAGCGCGCGGGCGCAACGATCTCGATGCCGTGCGGTTCATCGGCCTGGCCCTCGACGCGCAGGCACAGGCTGGTGCCGTTGAAGAAGCCGCGCGCACTGTCCAGCCAGGCGGTGCGCACCGAGTTGTCGAAGGCGCAGACCTGGTAGCGCAGCTCCAGCGGCTTGCCCGGAACGCCATCGATCTGCCAGCTGTGCTTGTCGAGCTGCTGCACGGCGAGCTTGCGCCGGCCCTGGCTCGCCTGCAGCTGCTGGAGGTTCTTCGAGAACTCGCGCACCAGGTAGCTGCCCGGAATCCAGACCGGGAGCGAGACGCGCTGGCGTGCGGCGGGCCGTTCGATGCGCAGGGTGATGGCGAACAGGTGCGCGTTGCGATCCGCGCATTCCACGCGGTAGTGGATGGCCGGCCCCGCCATCAGTTGATCGCGGCGAGTTGCTTTTCGACCTGCGCTGCGGGGATCGCTCCCGGTGCGCGCGTGCCGTCGCTGAAGATCAGCGTCGGCGTGCCGGTGATGTTGTACTTCTGGCCGAACTCGCGGTTGCGGGTGAGCGCGGAGGTGTCGCATTCGGCCGCCTCGGGGGCGATGCCGCGTTGCATCCAGTCGGCCCAGGTTTTGGCCTTGTCCTTGGCGCACCAGATGTTGCGCGATTTGGTCACCGAGTCGGGCCCCAGCACCGGGTAGAGGAAGAGATGGATGGTCACGTTGTCGACTTTCGCGAGGTCGCGCTCGAACTGCTTGCAGTAGCCGCAGTTCGGGTCCTCGAAGACCGCCAGCTTGCGTTTGCCGTTGCCGCGCACGATCTTGAAGGCGTCCTTCACCGGCAGCTTGTCGAAGGCCACCTCGCTGAGCTTCTCGACGCGCTCCTCGGTGAGGTTGCGGCGCGCCTTGACATCGATCAGGTTGCCCTGCAGCAGGTAATTGCCCTGCTCGTCGGTGTAGAAGATCTCGAAGCCGTTGATGCGCACTTCGTAGAGCCCGGGCATCGGGGCCTTGCGGATCTCGTCGATCTTGGCGAACTGCGGGATGCGCGCGGCCAGGTTCTGGCGGATCTCGGCTTCGCCGGCCATGGCGCCCAGGCTGCAGCCGAGTGCGAGCGCGGCAAGAAGTGCGGATGCGGGTTTCATGATGGTGGTCTTGCTTGCGAAATTCAGTTCATGCCAGGCCCATGGCCTGCTTCGCGATCCAGTTCTTGATGAGCCGCGTGCGATCGAAGCCGCGCATGCCCCAGTTGCGCAGGGCCGGCAGCGGGTCGGCGCTGTGCGCGAAGAGCTGCTGCAGGCCGTCGGTGGCGAGGCTCATGGCCAGCACCTCGGCCCGGCGGGAGCGTTCGTAGGCGCGCAGCAACCGGGCGTCGCCCACGCTGCGCCAGTAGTCGCGGTTCTTGATCACGTTCGCCAGCGCGGCGGCATCGGCCAGGCCCAGGTTGAGGCCCTGGCCCGCCAGCGGATGCACCGTGTGCGCCGCGTCGCCGGCCAACGCCCAGGCATTGCCGTCGGCGAGCCGGCCGGTCCAGCGGTCGGCGATGGCGCGCTGCAGCGGCCAGGAGGCGCGATCGCTCACCACGCGCAGCGCGCCCAGCGCGCCGTAGCTGGCCTCGTGCAGGGCGGTGTTGAACTGGTCGGCCGTCAGCGCCAGCAGCTCGGGTGCGCGCAGCTGGTCGACCGACCACACCAGCGCAAGCTGCTTGTCTTGCATCGGCAGCAGCGCGAAGACCTCGCCCCGGTCGTTGAACCATTGGCGCGCGGCGCCGTCGTGCGGCTCGTCGGCAACCAGGCGGGCGGCGATCGCGTGCTGCGGATAGCGCGTGACCTCGTAGCGCACGCCCAGCGTTTCGCGGGTGGCGCTGATGCGGCCTTCGCAGACGACCGTGAGCGGCGCCTGCACGGGCTCGGCCACGATGTCGATGCGGGACTGGAAACGCACGGCATCGGTGAGCTGTTGTTCCAGCGCCGGCACGTCGACGATCCAGGCCAGTGCCTCCACCTTCTGCCGCGCTGCGTGGAACTGCACGCGCCCGCCTTCGTCGCCGTGCACCAGCATCTCGCGCACCGGCGTGGCATGCGGCGCGTCGGGCCAGCCGCGCAGGGATTCGAGCAGCGCCTTCGAGGCCGCGTTGAGCGCGTAGGCGCGCACGTCCTGGGTGCCGGTCGCGGCGGAAGGCGCCACCAGCGCCACGCGCACGCGTTCGCGCGCCAGCAGCAGCGCCAGCGTCCGGCCGACGATGCCGGCGCCGCGAATGCAAACCTCGGGAGGAAGAGCCATCGGGGCATTGTAGGAGGCCGATGTGCCCGCCGTGCGGGACAATCGCCCCCTTCAGCCCAAGGACTCCCCCGTGACCGTTCCCGCCGACTTCGACCTCCAGGCCACCATCGCACGCCTCTTCGTCTACCCCATCAAGTCCTGCGCCGGCGTGGAGCTGCCCGAGGCGCTGCTGACCGAGACCGGCCTGGAATTCGACCGCGCCTGGATGGTGGCCGACGCCGAGGGCGAGTTCGTCACCCAGCGCGAGTTGCCGCGCATGGCGCTGATCCGGCCGCAGATGAAGCATTCGGAGATGGTGCTGCGCGCCCCCGGCATGCTGGCGCTGCACATCGCCTTCGACCGGGTCGAGCAGCCGGTGCGCGTGCGGGTCTGGAAGGACGAGGTGGCTGCCTACGACATGGGCGAGATCGCGGCCCAGTGGTTCAGCGACTTTCTGTCGCAGCCCGGCCGCCCGCAGAAGCTGCGGCTGGTGCGCTTCGATCCCGAGCAGAAGCGGCTGTCGAACATGAAGTGGACCGGCGGCGCCGAGGCGCAGAACCAGTTTTCGGATGCGTATCCCCTGCTGGTGGCGAGCGAGGGCTCGCTGGCCGAGCTCAATGCGCGACTGGCGGCGCAGGGCCATGCGGCGGTCGGCATCGAGCGCTTCCGGCCCAACATCGTGCTCGCCGGCATCGAGGCGCACGACGAGGATCGCATGGAGATCCTGCATGTGGGCACCGGCGAGGGCGAGGCGCAGCTGCGGCCGGTGAAGCCCTGCACGCGCTGCCCCATTCCCGACATCGATCCGGCGACCGCCGAATCCGGTAGCGAGGTCGGCGACACCCTGCGCAGCTACCGTGCCGATCCGCGCGTCGATGGCGCCATCACCTTCGGCATGAACGCGATCGTGCTGCAGGGCATCGAGCACATGCTCCGTCGCGGCCAGCCGGTCGGCGCCAACCTGCGCTTCGAGTGAGGGCGAATCGGCGCGCCTAGAATCCCCGGTTCCCCCAAAGCATCCTGAAAGTCCCGCCATGAGTCTCCAGTGCGGCATCGTCGGCCTGCCCAACGTCGGCAAGTCCACCCTCTTCAACGCCTTGACCAAGGCCGGCATCGCGGCCGAGAACTATCCCTTCTGCACCATCGAGCCGAACGTCGGCGTGGTCGAGGTGCCCGATACCCGGCTGGGCCAGCTGGCCGAGATCGTGAAGCCGGAGCGCGTCGTGCCGGCCATCGTCGAGTTCGTCGACATCGCGGGCCTGGTGGCCGGCGCCAGCAAGGGCGAAGGGCTGGGCAATCAGTTCCTGGCCCACATCCGCGAGACCGACGCCATTGTCAATGTGGTGCGCTGCTTCGAGGACGACAACGTGATCCACGTGGCCGGCAAGGTCGATCCGATCTCCGACATCGAGGTGATCCAGACCGAGCTGTGCCTGGCCGACCTGGCCACGGTCGAGAAGGCGCTGCAGCGTCACACCAAGACCGCGCGGTCGGGCGACAAGGAGGCGATCAAGCTGGTCGCGCTGCTCGAGAAATGCCAGGCCGCGCTCAACGAGAACAAGCCGGTGCGCACGGTCGAGTTCAGCAAGGAGGACAAGCCGCTGATCAAGCAGTTCTCGCTGATCACCGCCAAGCCCGCGATGTTCGTCGGCAACGTGGCGGAGGATGGCTTCGAGAACAACCCCTTCCTCGACCGCCTGCGCGAGTACGCGGCCGCGCAGAACGCGCCGGTGGTGGCCATCAGCGCCAAGATCGAGTCCGAGCTGGCCGACATGGACGAGGAGGACAAGAAGATGTTCCTCGCCGAGATCGGACAGGAGGAGCCGGGCCTCAACCGGCTGATCCGCGCGGCCTACAGCCTGCTGGGCCTGCAGACCTACTTCACCGCCGGCGTGAAGGAAGTGCGCGCCTGGACCATCCACATCGGCGACACCGGCCCGCAGGCGGCCGGCGTGATCCACACCGATTTCGAGAAGGGCTACATCCGCGCCCAGACCATCTCGTTTGCCGACTACATCGCCTACAAGGGCGAGCAGGGCGCGAAGGATGCCGGGAAGATGCGGGCCGAGGGCAAGGAATACGTCGTCAAGGACGGGGACGTGATGAACTTCCTGTTCAGCGCCTGAACATGATCACGGTCCACCACCTCGACAACTCCCGCTCCCAGCGCGTGCTGTGGCTGCTCGAAGAGCTCGAGCTGCCCTACGAGATCGTGCACTACCGGCGCGACCCCAAGACCATGCTTGCGCCGCCCAGCCTGCGGGCGGTGCATCCGCTGGGCAAGTCGCCGGTGGTGACGACGGCCGACGGGCTGGTGCTCGCCGAGTCGGGGGCGATCCTGGAGTCGCTGATCGAGCGCCATGGCAGCGGCCGCATGGCGCCGGTGGCGGGCACGCCCGAGGCGCTTCGCTATCGCTACTGGATGCATTACGCCGAGGGCTCGGCGATGCCGCCGCTGTTGCTCAAGCTGATGTTCGACCGGATCGAGAAGGCGAAGATGCCCTTTTTTGCCAAGCCCATCGCGAAGGGCATCGCGCGCAAGGCGAAGGCGGCTTTCATCACGCCCAACATCACGAACCACCTGAACTTCATGGAAGCCGAGCTCGGCAAGAGCGAATGGTTTGCTGGCGCTGACTTCTCCGGCGCCGACATCCAGATGAGCTTTCCGGTCGAGGCTGCGGTGGCGCGTGGCGGGCTCGATGCGAAGCGGCCGAAGCTGATGGCCTACCTCGAGCGTATCCACGCGCGGCCTGCGTACCGGCGCGCGCTGGAGCGCGGCGGCCCCTACGCCTTGCTGAGCTGAACCGAGTGCGCCGGCGGCGCGTTCAGTTCGGCCAGATGTAGAGGAGCGCCACGGTCATCGTGACGTAGCGCAGGAACTTGCCGATCGCCATGTAGAGCACGCAAGGCCAGAAGGAAAGCTTCAGCCAGCCCGCAACCGCGCAAAGCGGGTCGCCCACCAGAGGGAGCCAGGCCAGCAGACAGGCCTTGGGTCCCAGTCTTTCGAGCCACGTCAGCACACGCATGTGATGCTTGGAGTGCGAGTACTTGTCCGCCACCTGGTGCGCGCCATAGCCTATCCACCAGTCGACGATGCCGCCCAAGGTGTTGCCCGCAGTCGCGACGAAGACCGCCGGCCAGAACAATTCGGGATTGAGCTTCAGCAGGCCGAACAGCGCCGGCTCGGAGCCGACCGGCACCAGGGTGGCCGAGACAAAAGCGGCGACGAAGAGGGTGCTGAGCCCGTATTGCGGAAGCGCGAGAAGCGCAAAGAAGGATTCGAGCCAGGCTTGCATGTGCGCCGCAGTATAGAAAGACGCGGCGATATGTGGTGCAGGCGTATAGATCGTCGAACCTCGGAAGCCCGCAGACAAAAGTGCAAATCGTTGCAGCGGCGGCTTCGCGGCACCGCTACAATCGTGCCTCATTTTTCAGCAGCCCCGGCGCTCGCCACTTTCCTCCATGACCCTGCAGATCGGCAACATCGTGCTGGAGAACCGTCTGTTCGTCGCGCCCATGGCGGGCGTGACCGACCGGCCCTTCCGCATGCTGTGCCGCGAGCTCGGTGCAGGCTATGCGGTGAGCGAGATGGTCACGTCGCGCAAGGAGCTGTGGAACTCGCTCAAGACCTCGCGCCGTTCCAACCACGAGGGCGAGCCGGGCCCCATTGCGGTGCAGATCGCCGGCACCGATGCGGCCATGATGGCCGAGGCCGCGCAATACAACATCGATCGCGGCGCGCAGATCATCGACATCAACATGGGCTGTCCGGCCAAGAAGGTCTGCAACAAGTGGGCCGGCTCCGCGTTGATGCGCGACGAGCCGCTGGCCCTCGAGATCGTCGAAGCGGTGGCGCGTGCCGCGGCGTCGCACGACGTGCCGGTCACGCTCAAGATGCGCACCGGCTGGAGCGAGGACCATCGCAACGCCGTCGCTCTGGCGCGGCGCTTCGAGAGCGCGGGCGTGCGCATGCTCACCGTGCATGGCCGCACGCGCGAACAGGGCTACAAGGGCGAGGCCGAGTACGACACGATCGCCGCGGTCAAGTCGGCAGTGCGCGTGCCGGTGGTCGCCAACGGCGACATCGACTCGCCCGAGAAGGCGCGCCAGGTGCTGGCGCTCACCGGTGCCGATGCGCTGATGGTGGGCCGGGCGGCGCAGGGGCGGCCATGGATCTTCCGCGAGATCGCGCACTTCCTCGCGACCGGCACGCAGCTCGCACCGCCGCTGGTGGCCGAGGTGCGGCGCCTGCTGCTCGAGCATCTGCAGCAGCACTACGCGCTCTACGGCGACTACAGCGGCGTGCGGAGCGCGCGCAAGCACATCGGCTGGTACGTGCGCGACCTGCCGGGCGGCGAGCAGTTCCGCAGCGAGATGAATGCCATCGAGGATTGCGATGCGCAGTGGCGCGCGGTCGCGGAGTTCTTCGATGTGCTGGCGGCACGGATGGACCGCATTCCGCCCGACGAAGGCGGCATCGCGCGAACGCCCAGCGACGAGCAGGCAGACGCGTTGGCATGACATGAACAAGAAAAGAAGAGCAGAGGGCCATGAGCAAGAAACACATTGAAGACTGCGTGCGAAGCAGCCTGGACAGCTACTTCCGCGACCTGCGCGGCACCGAGCCCGACGGCATGTACGACATGCTGGTGCGCGTGGTCGAGAAACCCCTGCTCGACGTCGTGATGACGCGGGCCGAGGGCAACCAGTCCAAGGCCGCCCAATGGCTGGGCCTGAACCGCAACACGCTGCGCAAGAAGCTGGTCGAACACAAACTCCTGAAATAAGCCCCAATGGCACTGACCGCACTCATCTCCGTTTCCGACAAGACCGGCATCCTCGAATTCGCGCAAGCCCTGCATGGCCTGGGCGTGCGCTTGCTGTCCACCGGCGGCACCGCCAAGCTGCTGGCCGACGCCGGCCTGCCCGTGACCGAGGTGGCCGAGCTCACCGGCTTCCCCGAAATGCTCGACGGCCGCGTGAAGACCCTGCACCCCAAGGTGCATGGCGGCCTGCTGGCGCGGCGCGATGTGCCGGCGCACATGGCGGCGCTCGCGCAGCACGGCATCGACACCATCGACCTGCTGGTGGTCAATCTCTATCCCTTCGAGGCCACGGTCGCCAAGCCCGGCTGCACGCTGGAAGATGCGATCGAGAACATCGACATCGGCGGTCCCGCGATGGTGCGCAGCGCCGCCAAGAACTGGAAGGACGTGGGCGTGCTGACCGACGCCTCGCAGTACGCGCCGGCGCTGGCCGAGCTGAAGGCCGAGGGCCAGCTCAGCCGGAAGACGAAGTTCGCCTTCTCGGTGGCCGCCTTCAATCGCATCAGCCAGTACGACGGCGCGATCAGCGACTACCTCTCCGGCCTGCAGGAAGACGGCAAGCAGGCGCTGTTCCCGGCGCAAAGCAATGGCCGCTTCATCAAGCTGCAAGACCTGCGCTACGGCGAGAACCCGCACCAGCAGGCCGCCTTCTACCGCGACCTGTACCCCGCGCCCGGCTCGCTGGTGAGCGCGAAGCAATTGCAGGGCAAGGAGCTCAGCTACAACAACATCGCCGATGCGGACGCGGCCTGGGAATGCGTGAAGAGCTTCGACACGCCGGCCTGCGTGATCGTGAAGCACGCGAACCCCTGCGGCGTGGCGATCGGAAAGGACGCGCACGAGGCCTACTCCAAGGCCTTCAAGACCGACCCGACCTCGGCTTTCGGCGGCATCATCGCCTTCAACCGGCCGTTGGACCGCGCCGCCGCCGAGGTCGTCTCGAAGCAGTTTGTCGAGGTGCTGATGGCTCCCGGTTATGCGCCCGAGGCACTGGAAGTGTTCAAGAGCAAGGTCAACGTGCGCATCCTAGAGATCGCGCTGCCGCCCGGCGGCAAGTCGGCCTGGGAGCAGGGCCGCAACGCCGTCGACGTCAAGCGCATCGGCTCGGGGCTCCTCATGCAGACGGCGGACAACCGCGAGCTGTCGATCGAGGAGCTCAAGGTGGTGACGAAGAAGCAGCCGACGCCGCAGCAGCTGCAGGACCTGCTGTTCGCGTGGAAGGTCGCGAAGTACGTCAAGAGCAATGCCATCGTGTTCTGCGCCGACGGCATGACCATGGGCGTGGGCGCGGGCCAGATGAGCCGCCTCGATTCGGCGCGCATCGCAAGCATCAAGGCGCAGCACGCGAACCTGTCGCTGCAAGGCACGGCGGTGGCGAGCGATGCCTTCTTCCCGTTCCGCGATGGGCTGGACGTGGTGGTGGATGCCGGCGCGAGCTGCGTGATCCAGCCCGGCGGCTCGATGCGTGATCAGGAAGTGATCGCTGCTGCGGACGAGCGCGGCGTGGCCATGGTGTTCTCGGGCGTGCGCCACTTCCGCCACTGAGCCCGTCGGCGCAGGGCGAGAAAAAAGGCGGCTCGTGCCGCCTTTTTCTTTTCTCCGTTCGACGCCAAGACATTACTTCAGCTGGAAGCTGCTCGAGCCGTAGAGGCGCTTCTCGATGGTCGGCACGCGGGCGATGTGGAGCCCCCGGGTTCTAGTCCTCGATGGCTGCTTGGGTCTTTCCGAAGATCCGGCGGGCAGCTTCGATGGTGGCAGCGATGTCTTCCTCGCTGTGGGCGGCGCTGACGAAGCCGGCTTCGTACAGCGCCGGCGCAATGTACACGCCGCGATCGAGCAGGCCGTGGAACAGCGCATTGAACCTGGCGCTGTCGGTCGTCATTACGGCGCCGTAGTTCTGCGGCAACGCATCCATGAGGAAGAAGCCGAACATGCCGCCCTCGCTGTCCGCGCTGAAAGGCTGGCCCTCGGCGGCCGCAGCGGCCTTGAGCCCGTCGACCAGCGTGCGGGTCTTCTTGGAAAGCGATTCGTAAAAGCCGGGCTTGGCGATTTCCTTGAGCGTCGCCAGGCCGCAGGCCGTGGCCACCGGGTTGCCCGACAGCGTGCCGGCCTGGTAGACGGGGCCGAGCGGCGCCAACTGCTCCATGATCGCGCGCGGCCCACCGAAGGCCGCCAGCGGCATGCCGCCGCCGATCACCTTGCCCAGCACCGTGAGGTCGGGCCGGATGCCCAGCACGCCCTGGGCGCCATGCAGGCCGACGCGAAAGCCGGTCATGACCTCGTCGAACACCAGCAGTGCGCCGTGCTGCGTGCAAAGCTCCCGGCAGCGCTGTGCGAAGGGCGCGCTCGCGCGCACGAAGTTCATGTTGCCTGCAATGGCCTCGATCATCAGGCCGGCGGTCTCGTGGCCGTGCAGCGCGAAGGCTTCCTCCAACTGCGCGAGATTGTTGTACTCGAGCACCAGGGTGTGCTGCACGACCTCGGGCGGCACGCCGGCCGAGGTCGGATTGCCGAAAGTCGCCAAGCCAGAGCCCGCCTTGACCAGCAGCGCGTCGGCATGTCCGTGATAGCAGCCTTCGAACTTGATGATGTACTTGCGGCCCGTGGCGCCGCGCGCCAGCCGCAGCGCGCTCATTGCGGCCTCGGTGCCCGAGCTCACGAGGCGCACCATCTCCATCGAGGGCACGAGCGCGAGGATGGCTTCGGCAAGCTCGATCTCGCGCTCGGTCGGCGCGCCGAAGGAGAAGCCCTCGGTCACCGCGCGCTGCACGGCCTCCACCACCGCGGGATGTCCGTGGCCCAGGATCATCGGCCCCCACGAGCCGATGTAGTCGATGTAGCGCTGGCCGGCGGCGTCCCAGAAGTAGGCGCCCTGGGCACGTTTGACGAAGCGCGGCGTGCCGCCGACAGCCCGGAAGGCGCGCACCGGCGAATTGACGCCGCCGGGGATCACGGCGCGGGCGCGCTCGAAGAGCAGCTCGTTGGGATCGGTGTTCTGCATTGGGCGAATCTGGGGAGAGCTCATTCAGTGTCTTGTGTCGTGGGGGGGCAGGGCGAAGTCCACGGGTGAGGCGGCCTCCTCGTTGTCGGCGTCCTCTTCTTCTTCGGGCTGGGCCCAGAAGAGGCGGTCCGGCAGGACATGGCCCATACCCGGGCGAAAGCCCGCGTCGAGGCAGCGGTCCATGTAGCTCAGCGCCTCGGTGGCGGCGGCGGCCAACTCGGTGCCGCTGGCCAGGAGCGCAGCCAGCGCGCCCGAAAGCGTGTCGCCGGCGCCGGTGAACACGGCGTCGAGCCGCTCGTATTTTTCGCTGGCGAGCACCGATTGCGGCGAGGCCAGCACGTTGTCGAAGTATTGGTCGGGCAGCACCATCCCCGTCACCAGCGTGTAAGGCACGCCAACCTCGCCGGCGGCGCGTGCAATGTCGCGTGCGGTGGGCGGGCGCTCGCCGGCCCAGTCGGGCAGCAGCCAGCGCCACAGCGTGCTGTGATTGCCGACCAGCACCGTGGTCTGGGGCAGCACCAGGTCGCGGAAGGCGTCCAGGTAGGCCTCGATCTGCGCGTCCTCCCACCAGGAGAGATTGGGCATGTAGGCGACCACGGGGACTTCGGGGTAGTCGGTGGCAGTCTCTGCCACGGTGCTCAGATTCTCGGGAGAGCCGACGAAGCCCACCTTGATCAGCTGCACCTCCACGTCCTCCAGGATGGTGCGCGCCTGCTCGGCGACGGCCTCTTCGTCGAAGGGGAAGTGGTCGAAGATCTCCGCGGTGTCGCGCGCATAGGCGCCGGTCACGACCGGCAACATGTGGGCGCCGACCGAGGCGATGGCCACGGCGTCGCAGGCGAGCCCGCCGGCACCGCTGGGGTCGTTCGCGTTGAAGACCAGCACGCAGGGCGGATTCGGTTCGCTCTCGGCGCTGACTTCGTCGCTGGTCGGGTCGGTAAGATCGCTCACTTTGTGGTCTTGCTCCGGTGGTAATAAGGAAGTTGTCATGCGCAGCGAGGCCCCGGAGATGGTGGCGTATCTGAGACGCTTATCACGCGATTTCGAGATACGTTTGGATACGATCGTTGCATTCTATGAACAGGGACTTTAAGCTGCGATGAATACGAAAACCTGGATGTGCCTGATTTGCGGGTGGATCTATGACGAAGCGGTAGGGGTGCCAGAGGATGGTATTGCGGCCGGCACGGCATGGGC
Organism: Variovorax sp. Soil_C_17; assembly: GCF_057657265.1. Classification (NCBI taxonomy): domain Bacteria; kingdom Pseudomonadati; phylum Pseudomonadota; class Betaproteobacteria; order Burkholderiales; family Comamonadaceae; genus Variovorax; species Variovorax sp. Soil_C_17. Next base: position 84,041 of record NZ_JBDGIT010000008.1, on the reverse strand, counting down.
AGATGTTCCGATGAATTGGACCTGTCCCGAATGCGGGGCGCGCAAGGAAGACTTCGAGATGGTTGAAATCTGAAGCATGGCATAGGGCCGTGCTTCTTGGCGCCCCGCGAGGGACGTTTCGGTCTTAGAGTGTCATAAAGGAGCGGCGAGAATGAGCTCGAACGGATCCGGTTACAAGGTTCTCGTCATCGACGACAGCAACACCATTCGGCGCAGCGCCGAGATCTTCCTCAAGCAGGGCGGCCACGAGGTGCTGCTGGCGGAGGACGGTTTCGATGCGCTGTCGAAGGTCAACGATCACAAGCCGCACCTGATCTTCTGCGACATTCTCATGCCGCGCCTCGACGGTTACCAGACCTGCGCCATCATCAAGCGCAATGCCCACTTCTCCAATGTCCCCGTCGTGATGCTCTCGTCCAAGGACGGCGTGTTCGACAAGGCGCGCGGCCGCATGGTCGGCTCGCAGGACTATCTCACCAAACCTTTCACCAAGGACCAGCTGCTGCAGGCGGTGCAGCAGTTCGGTGTCGTTTCGCAGGAAGTGCAGTAATGGCCATTCGCAAAGTGCTCGTCGTCGACGACTCCAAGACCGAGTTGATCTTCCTGACCGATCTTCTCCAGAAGAACGGCTTCTCGGTGAAGACTGCCGAGAACGCCGAGGACGCCATGCGTCGCCTCGAGGAAGAGCAGCCCGATCTCATCCTCATGGATGTCGTGATGCCGGGCCAGAACGGATTTCAGCTCACCCGCGCGATCGCGCGCAACCCGCAGTACGCCTCTGTGCCCATCATCATGTGCACCAGCAAGAATCAGGAAACCGATCGGCTCTGGGGCATGCGCCAGGGGGCTCGCGACTACATCGTCAAGCCGGTCAATGCGGCCGAGCTGATCGCCAAGATCAGCGCGCTGGCCTGACCGGCGGTTCTTCTTTTTTCTCTCGTTCATGGCCAACCGCGACGCCCTACGCGCTTTCCAGTCCCGGCTTGCCAGCCGCCTGCAGGCGGCCCGCACTTCGGGTGTGTCCGCCTCCTGGCTCGCGGTAGAGGCTGGCGAGGCGAAATACCTGTTTCCGCTCGGGCACGCCGGCGAGATCTTCCCCTGGACCCCGCCGCAGGCGGTGCCCTACGCACAGCCCTGGTTCCTGGGCGTCGCCAACCTGCGCGGCGGCCTGTACGGCATCGTCCAGCTGTCCACCTTCGCTTCCCGCGACGCCGCGCCCGCCGGCGGCGATTCGGCGCGGGCCCAATCGCGCTTGGTGGCGCTCAACGAAATGCTGGAAGTCAACTGCGCCCTGTTGATCGACCGGCTGGTGGGACTGCGCGGCGTGGAAGCCTTCATCGAGTCGCAGGCGCCGGATGGCGACGCCCCCGCCTGGCTGGGGCATTCGTACACCGACGCCGCCGGTGAGCGCTGGCAGGAAATCAACCTGCAGGCGCTGTCGCAGCAACCGCAATTTTTGAGTATCGGCGCCTGAGTGCAGCGCCTTGCACCGACCATTACCTGAAGGACCGACCGTGAGCTCGATCGCCGACAAGTTCAAGAAATTCCTGCCTGCGGGTGGTGACGCCATGCGTGTCGACAGCGGGTCGACGTTGTCCCTGGATGGCGCCGAAACCGTGCAGCCCGAAGAAAAGACGGTGCGCATACGACACGACTCGACGTCGGAGACGCCCGAGTCGTTGGTTCTCGCCATGGACGCCGCCAACGACCATTCCCCGGCTGTCACGATCGACAACGACCCGGTGCTGTCCGAGACGCCCGGCGCCGCGCCCTCGCAACCGGCGGCCGGCGGCGGCTCGCTGCGCTCCAACCCCGCGCGCCAGCAGCGCGTGCTGGCGATCGTGCTCGCCGCGGTGGTGCTCTTGCTGCTGTTGGTGGCCGGCTCCGCCATCCTGCGCGCCGAACGGCTGGCGCAGCAGGTGGCCTCCACCGGCCAGTCGCTGATGCAATCGCAACGCCTGGCCAAGTCGGTGTCGCAGGCGCTCGTGGGCAACGTCCCCGCCTTCACCGAGGTCAAGGAGAGCGCGGACGACCTGACGCGCCGCGTCCAGGGCCTGGCCAATGGCGACGACGCGCTCAAGCTGGAGCGCGTGGGGAGCCAGTACGAAGCCGAACTCGGCAAGATCACGCCGCTGGTCGAGCGTGCCGACAAGAGCGCGAAGGCCGTGCTGGCCCAGCAGAAGATCCTGACCCAGGTCGGCACCGCGCTGCGCGACATCAACCGGCAGTCCTCCGACCTGCTCGAAATGACCGAGACCGTGGCCTCGCTGAAGATGCAGCAGAACGCCACGCTGCCCGAAATCTCGGCCGCCGGCCAGCTGGTGATGCTCACGCAGCGCATCGGCAAGTCGGCCAACGAGTTCCTGACGGTCGAAGGCGTGAGCCCCGACGCCGTGTTCCTGCTCGGCAAGGACCTGAACACCTTCCAGGAAGTCACGCGCGGCCTGCTCGAGGGCAATGCCCAGCAGCGCCTGCCTGGCACGCGCGACGCGCAGACCCGCCAGCAGCTCGAGACCATCCTCAAGACCTATGAGCAGACCCGTACGCAGGCCGGCGCCATCCTGGGCAACCTCCAGGGCCTGGTGGCCGCACGCGAGGCACAGGCCGCGATCCTGGCCGACAGCGAGCCGCTGCGCACCTCGCTCAGCGACCTGCAGGAAAAGCTCTCCGCGCGCACCGGCCTCGGTGCCGGCACGGTGGTGATGCTCTTCGTGCTGTCGCTGGCAGCCCTGGCGCTGGCCGGCGCGATCGGCTTCGTGCAGGTGCGCGAAGGCCGCGAGCGTGCACTGGCCGCCGAACGCGAGCGCATTGCCGCCGAGCGCGCCAGCGAGGACGCGGGGCGCGTCAACGCTGCCAACCAGGCGGCCATTCTGCGACTCATGAACGAACTGCAGACGGTGGCCGAAGGCGACTTGACGCAGGAAGCCACCGTGACCGAGGACATCACCGGCGCCATCGCCGACTCGGTGAACTACACGGTGGAAGAGCTCCGCCTGCTGGTGGGCAACGTGCAGAACACGGCCACCCGCGTGGCGCAAACCACTTCGCAGGTCGAAAGCACCTCGACCGAGCTGCTGGCCGCCTCGACCGAGCAGCTGCGCGAAATTCGCGAAACCGGCCAATCCGTGCTGACGATGGCGGAGCGCATCAACGGCGTGTCCTCGCAAGCGCAGGAATCGGCCACTGTGGCGCGCCAGTCGCTGCAGGCCGCGTCTTCGGGCCTGCAGGCCGTGCAGAACGCGATCGGCGGCATGAACTCCATCCGCGACCAGATCCAGGAAACCTCCAAGCGGATCAAGCGCCTCGGCGAATCGTCCCAGGAGATCGGCGAAATCACCGAGCTGATTTCGGACATTACCGAGCAGACCAACGTGCTGGCCCTGAACGCCGCCATCCAGGCCGCGTCCGCCGGCGAAGCCGGCCGCGGCTTCTCGGTGGTGGCGGAAGAAGTGCAGCGCCTGGCCGAACGCTCCGCGGACGCCACGCGCCAGATCTCGGCGCTCGTCAAGGCCATTCAGACCGACACGCAGGATGCGGTGGGCGCCATGGAGCGCTCCACGCAGGGCGTGGTCGAGGGGGCCAAGCTCTCCGACAACGCCGGTACGGCGCTGTCCGAGATCGACCGCGTGTCGCGCCGCCTCGCCGAGCTGATCGAGCAGATCTCGCAGTCCGCGTCGCGCGAGGCCGATTCGGCCAACGTGGTGGCCGCCAACATCCAGCACATCTTCGCCGTGACCGAGCAGACCGGCGAAGGCACGCGCACCACCGCCCAGCAGGTGCGCGAGCTCTCGCACATGGCCGAGGAATTGCGCCAGTCGGTGGCTCGCTTCAAGATTGCCTGAACCCCGAGCAGCCAACGTGTCGACCCAAAGCCCCGCAACAGCTCCGAAAGCCGGTCACGCGCCGGCACATGAAGATCTCGGGCCGCTGGCCTGGGTGCTCGGAGAAATCCAGAAGTCGCTCGACAACGCCAGCAAGACGTTGAAGCGCTTCGCGCGCGAGTCCGGCGGCAGCGTCGAGGCCGACACCGCGCCCTTGCGCCTGGCCCGGCAGCAGTTGCACCAGGCCGTCGGCGCGCTGCAGATGGTGGGGCACTCGGCGCCTGCGCTGGTGCTGGGGGCGATGGAGTTCGCTGTCCAGAGCTTCGTCACCGAGCCGGCGCGCTGCACCGAAGGGGCGGCCCAGAAGATCGATCGCGCGGGCTTCGCCGTCGCCGATTTCCTCAATGCCCTGCTGGCGGGCAAGACCGTGTCCTCGGTCGCCCTGTTCCCCCAGTACCGCGATGTGCTCGAGCTGGTGGGCAACGAGCGCGTGCATCCGGCCGACCTGTGGGACATGAACTGGCGCTGGGCCGAGATCAAGCCCTCGCCCACCCAGACCGCGATGGTGTACGACCCCGCGGTGCGCTCCAAGCTGGACCGGGAGGTGCTGAAGATCGTCAAAAACGGCGACGATCACGCCGCGCGCCGGCTCCAGGCCCTGTGCCTGAGCCTGGGCCGCGGCGCCTCGGTGCCGCGGGTGGCCAGCTTCTGGACGCTGGCGGCCGGCTTCTTCGAGGCGCTGGCGCTGGCACTGATCCCCGCCGACGCCCATGTCAAGCGCGCGGCATCGCGCGTGCTCTTGCAGTACGCCACCCTGGCGCGCGGTGACAACACCGTCTCCGACCGCCTCGGCCAGGACCTCCTGTTCTTCTGCGCCCAAGCCGTGCCCGGTTCGCGCGACGAGGCCGCCACGCTGCGCGCGGTGCGCGTCGCCTGGGGCGTGGCCAGCGAGCAGAAGGTCGACTACACGATCGAGCAGTTCGGCCGCTTCGACCCGCAGGTGCTGATGCAGGCGCGCAAGCGCATCGAGAGCGCCAAGGAGATGTGGTCGGCGCTTTCCGGAGGCGACGTCTCGCGCACACGCCAGGTGGCCGACACCTTCGTGCAGCTCGGCGAGTCCCTGCAAAAGCTGCATCCACCCAGCCAGCCGATGGTGCAGGCCTTGAACAACGCGGTCGATGCGTCCATGCGCTCGGGCCAACCGCCGGCCACCGAGCTGGCGATGGAGGTGGCGACCTCGGTGCTCTACCTCGAAGCCGCTTTCGAAGATCTCGATCCGCATGATCGCCAGCTGACGGCGCGGACCGTCCAATTGGCCGGCCGGATCGAGCGCGCGCGCGAAGGCGGCCGCTCGGAACCGCTCGAGCCCTGGATGGAGGAGCTCTACCGCCGCGTCAGCGACCGCCAGACCATGGGCACCGTCGTCGGCGAGCTGCGCAGCCACCTCAGCGAGCTCGAGAAATCGCTCGACCAGTTCTTCCGCAGGCCGACCGAGAAGGGCCTGCTGCGCACCGTACCGACGCAGTTGCTGCAGATGAAGGGCGTGTTTTCGGTGCTCGGCCTTGAGCAGGCCGCGCAGACCGTGCACCGCATGCGCGAGAACGTCGACCGCCTGCTGGCGGAGGAGCCGTCTTCCACCGACGCCAAGGACTTCGACGCGCTCGGCAACAACCTGGGCGCGCTGGGCTTCCTGATCGACATGCTGAGTTACCAGCCGGCGCTGGCCAAGCGGCTGTTCGTGTTCGACGCCGAAGCCGGCGAGCTCAAGCCGCTGATGGGCCGCCAAGCCGCCGAGGCGGCCGCGCCCGAGGTGGCGGCGTCCGTCTCCTTCGCCTCGGCCTCCGGGCCGGTCTCCGTCACCGATTCCGTGCTCAGCGTGGAAGAGGTCGATGCCCAGATCGCGGCCAAGCTCGCCGCCCTGGCGACGCCGGCGCGCAAGGCACCGCCGCCGCCGATCGAGGAGGTCAGCCGCCCGGCCGCGAGCTGGACCGCCAAGATCACGGGCCCGGCGCCGCTGGAGGCCCTGCCCGATACCGAAGTGCGCGAGCTGGAGGAGGACGACCTCCAGAACATCTTCCTCGACGAGGCTCGAGAGGTGCTGCACAACGGCCTGGCCGCCGTCTCGGCGCTGGGCTCGCGCCCGGACGACAACGGCGAACTGACCGTGCTGCGCCGCGCCTTCCACACGCTCAAGGGCAGCTCGCGAATGGTCGGGCTGATGGATTTCGGCGAAGCCGCCTGGTCCTTCGAGCAGGTGCTGAACACTTGGCTGGCCGACCAGCGTCCGGCAACGCCGGAACTGCTCGCCGGCACGCGCCGTGCGCTGACCGACTTTGCAAAATGGGTCGAAGCCATCGCCGCCAACGAGCCGCACGGCTGGCAGTCCGCGCCCTTCTGCAGCGTCGCGGAATCGCTGCGCACCGGCGAGCCGATCGCGCCGCCCACCCCTGTGGCGGATGCCGACACGCTGGTCGCCGCAGCGCGCCACATCGCGGGCGAGGAGATCATGGTCGAAGCCAAGGCTGTGCCCGAGACGCAGCCCGAGCTCCAGCCACTGCCCCTGCCGGACCTGCCCGATCTGGACCTGGGTCCGCTGACCTTCGACGCGCCGGAATTCGCGCCGCCTGCTGTCCGGACCGAACCAGCGAGCGCCGAGGCGCCGGAGCAGCCCGCCACCGACGACGATTTCGCTTCGACCGACTTCCTGGACTTCGACAGCAAGTCCACGCCACTGGTCGAAGAGCCGCAACTGCCGGCCGAGCTGGAAGAGATCGACTTCCTCGAGACCGCGCACGTGAGCATCGAGCCGGCGTTGCCGATGCCGGACGACGAGCCGCCCGTCGGTCCGGAGTCGCATTCGCTTCCCGTGCCGCTGCTGAAGGAGCCGTCGGCCGACGAGACCCCGCGCGAAGCCTTGCCGGAGCTCTCGCTGGAACTGCACCTGGAGCCGGCGGAAGGCCCGACCGAGGAGCCGCAGATCGCAGCGCAGGTCCAGGCGGAGCCGGAGGTGGTGGCCGCCGCGCCCGTGGTCATGCCGGAGCCCGCCGCCGAGCCGCAGTCCGAATTCAATCCCGAGACTGCACGCGAACCCGAACCCGAACCGGAACCGGAACCGGAACCGCTCGCCGAGGTCCCCGCGTTTGCCGCAGCGATCCCCGCCGACAGGCTGCCCGTCCCCGGCGCCGACGACCAGGTCAAGGTGATCGGGCCGCTGCGCATCGGCATCGCGCTCTACAACGTCTACCTGGTCGAAGCCGACGAGTGGTCGCGGCAGTTGGCCCATGAGGTCGGCGAGTGGGCGCTCGAGTCGAACCAGCGCGTGCCGGAATCGGCCATCAACCTGGCCCATTCTCTGGCGGGCAGTTCGTCGACCGTCGGCTTCCAGGGGCTGTCGGACATGGCGCGCTCCTTCGAAGCCGCGCTGCAGCACCTGTACATGCAGGGCCGCGGCACGCCGGCACAGGGCAAGGTTTTGGTTGCGGCGGCCGACGAGCTGCGCCGCCTGCTGCACCAGTTCGCGGCCGGCTTCCTCAAGGAGCCCGCCGACGCGACGCTGCAGGCATTGCGCGAGGTCGCGGCGTCGCCCATGCCGCTCGAGATCGGCGACAGCGCCGAAGGCACTGTGGTGGCCGCGCCGCGCACCGGCAGCGGCGACGTGTCGCTCGACGAGGGCGAGGACGCGATCGACGTGGCCGATGCGGTCGACGTCGACCTGTTCCCGATCTTCGAGGAGGAGGCGGCAGAGCTGCTGCCGCAACTGGGCACCGCGCTGCGCGAATGGTCGCAGCACCTGGACGACCCGGCGCCGCGCGCCGCTACGTTGCGCACGCTGCACACGCTCAAAGGCAGTGCCCGGCTGGCCGGCGCCATGCGCCTGGGCGAGCGCGCCCACCGCATGGAGTCCGAGATCGAGGCCATCGGCTCCTCGGGCGCCGATCGCGCTTCGGTCGAACAGCTGCTGACGCGCTTCGATGCCTTGCAGGGCACCTTCGATGCGCTGCGTGCGGCCGACAACGAGTTGCAGAGCGAGCTGGCCCAGCGGGCCGTTGCCGCGCCGGCCTCGGCACCCGTCATCGAGGCGCGCGCCGAAGCGCCGCAAACGGACGCCCGCGAGCCCGTCTCGCCGACGGGCGGCGAGGCCGCCGAAGAAGTCTCGCGCCCCACGCTGCCGATGCCTTCGCCCTCGGCGCTCACGCCGCTGCGCCCGCTCTCCAGCCAGGCGGTGCGCATCCGCACCCACCTGCTCGACCGCTTGGTGGCGCAGGCCGGCGAGGTCATCATCACGCGCTCGCGCCTGGAGGCCGAGATCGGCCAGCTGCGCAGCTCGCTCGGCGACCTGACCGGCAACCTCGATCGCCTGCGCCAGCAGCTGCGCGACATCGAGGTGCAGGCCGAGAGCCAGATGCAGTCGCGCCTGGCACAGGCCAAGGATTCGCAGCAGGGCTTCGATCCGCTCGAGTTCGACCGCTTCACGCGCGTGCAGGAGCTCACGCGCATGATGGCCGAGTCGGTCAACGACGTGGCGACCGTGCAGCGCACGCTGCAGAAGACCGTGCAGGCGACGGAAGACGACCTCAGCGCCCAGGCGCGCCAGACGCGCGAACTGCAGCGCGGCCTGCTGCGCACGCGCATGGTGGAGTTCGAGGGCATTTCCGAGCGCCTCTATCGCGTGGTGCGGCAGGCTTCCAAGGACACCGGGAAGCAGGTGCGCCTGGACATCGTCGGCGGCAGCATCGAAATGGACCGCGGCGTGCTGGACCGCATGACGCCCGCTTTCGAGCACCTGCTGCGCAACTGTGTCGCGCACGGCATCGAAGACGTGGCGGCGCGCGAGAAGGCCGGCAAGGAGCCGAGCGGCCTGATTGCCATCGAGCTGCACCACGAGGGTAACGACGTTTCGGTGAGCTTCCGCGACGACGGCGCCGGACTCAACCACCGGCGCATCGTCGAGCGTGCGCGCGCGCTGGGCCTGATTGCCGCAGACCACCAGCCGAGCGAGGACGAGGCAGCCGAGCTGATCTTCACTCCCGGCTTCTCGACCGCCGAGCAGGTGTCCGAGCTGGCCGGCCGCGGGATCGGCATGGACGTCGTGCGCGCGCAGGTCGCGGCGCTCGGCGGCCGCATCGAGATCCAGAGCAAGCCGGGTGAGGGCACGCAATTCAAGCTGGTGCTGCCGCTGACCACCGCCGTGACGCACGTGGTCATGCTGCGCGCCGGTGCCACCTCGATCGGCGTGCCGTCGAACCTGGTCGAACTGGTGCAGCGTGCCGGTGCCTCCGAGCTCGAGACCGCCTACCTGCATCAGCGCTATCCCTTCGGCGGCGACCACGTGCCCTTCTTCTGGGCCGGTGCACTCCTGCAGTCCTCCGCGCGCAGCGAGCGCGGGACCGCCAAGACCAACACCATCGTCATCGTGCGAAGCGCGGCCCAGCGGGTGGCCCTGCACGTGGACGAAGTCTTGGGCAACCAGGAAGTGGTGGTCAAGAACCTCGGTCCGCAGCTCTCGCGGCTGCCGGGCATGGCCGGGATCTCGGTGCTGGCTTCCGGTGCGGTCGCGCTGATCTACAACCCCGTGGCCCTGGCGGCGGTGCATGGCGAGCAGGCGCGGCAGTTCCAGGCCAGCGGCGCATCGGCCGCCGCGCCGGTGCACGGCGCGGGTGCCGTGGTGGCGCCGACGGCGCCGCCGCAGATCCCGCTGGTGCTGGTGGTCGACGACTCCATCACCGTGCGCCGCGTCACGCAGCGCCTGCTGCAACGCGAAGGCTACCGCGTGTCGCTGGCGGCTGACGGCCTGCAGGCGCTCGAGCGCCTGCAGCAGGAGCGGCCGGCGGTGGTTTTGTCGGACATCGAGATGCCGCGCATGGATGGCTTCGACCTCGCCCGCAACATCCGCGCCGATGCCTCGCTGGCCGGCTTGCCGATCATCATGATCACCTCGCGCATCGCGGAAAAGCACCACGACCATGCGCGCGCGCTGGGCGTCAACCACTACCTCGGCAAGCCCTATGCGGAAGACGAGCTGTTGCGGCTGGTGCGCCACTACACCAGCGCCGAAACGCCGCAGGCCATGGCGGCCTGATCAGGTCCGGGCGGCGCTTCAGGCGCCGCCCTTCTTCTTTCCACCCTTCGCCTCGCGCACCACGGCATAGCGCTGCAGCGTGCGCTCTCGCGCCTCGGCGTGATCCACGATCGGGCCCGGATAGCTGTCGCCCAGCCGCACCCCGGCCGCTTCCAGCTCCAGCGGCGCCGCAGTCCAGGGCGCGTGGATGCTCGCGTCCGGCAGCTTCGCCAGCTGCGGCAGGTAGCGGCGGATGAACTTCCCTTCAGGGTCGAAGCGCTCGCTCTGCGTGATCGGGTTGAAGATCCGGAAGTAGGGCTGCGCATCGCAGCCGCTGGAACTGGCCCACTGCCAGTTGCCGTTGTTGGACGCCAGCTCGAAGTCGTTGAGCTGCAGCGCGAAGTAGCGCTCCCCGCGCCGCCAATCCAGGCCCAGGTCTTTGCAGAGAAAACTGGCCACGACCATGCGCAGGCGGTTGTGCATGTAGCCGCTCTGGTTGATCTGCGCCATCGCGGCGTCGACCAGCGGATAGCCGGTGCGTCCTCGGCACCAGGCCTCGAAGAGCGTGTCGGCGTGCTTGCCGTGGTGCCACTGGATCCGGTCGTACTCCGCCCGGAAGCTCTTGCCCTCGCCGACCTGGGGGTGGTGCGCGAGGATCTGGAAGAAGAAGTCGCGCCAGATCAGTTCCCCCAGCCAGGCCGAGGCGCCGGCGTCGCCCTGCAGAGAAAGCTGGTGCGCCACGCCCGCGAGCTGCCGGATCGAGACGGTGCCGAAGCGCAGATGCACGCCCAGGTAGCTGGGGCCGCGCACGGCCGGATAGTCGCGCGCCTGGTGGTAGCGGTCGATGCGCTGGAAGAAATCCTCGAACAGGGCCGCACCGCCCTGGCTGCCGGTCGGGATCTCCAGGTCGGAGAGGTTGCTCTTGCGGAAGCCGATCTCGGTCAGCGCCGGTACCGGCGAGCGGTGATTGGCGGGCGCAGGCGCCAGCGCATCCGCATGGCTGCGCACGGGGTAGGGCTTCAGGTAAAAGGCGTCCACCTTGGCCAGCCAGGCGCGCCTGTAGGCGCTGAACACGGTATAGGGCTGGCCGGTCTTCGTCAGCAGTTCGTCCCGGTCGAAGACGGCCTGGTCCTTGTAGGTATGGAAGCTGATGCCGCCGTTGGCCAGTGCGCCCAGGACCTTGGCGTCGCGCGTCAGCGCCGCGGGCTCGTCGTCGCGGTTCGCGAATACCGCCTGAACCTCCAGCGCGCGCGCGAGCGGTGCGATCTCGTCCTCGGCCACCGCGTGGCGCACGATCAGCCCGCCGCCCAGGGCGTGCAGCTCGGCCTCCAGCTCGACCAGCGATTCGCGGATGAATTCCACCCGCCGATCCGCGCGCGGCAGCGCATCGAGGATCGCCCGGTCGAAGACGAAGACGCAGAGGAGTTGCCGACAAGCCCGCAGCGCGTGGTAGAGCGCTGCGTTGTCGTCCACCCGCAGGTCGCGGCGGAACCACATGAGGCCCTTGGCGTAGGTCTTGTCGGCGGCCAGTAAAATCGGCGGCATGGCCTCCGATTCTGCCCCGATGAACCTCACGCATCACTTCCTGATCGCGATGCCGGGTCTGACGGACAAGGCCTTCAGCCGCAGCGTGGTCTACCTTTGCGAGCACAGCGAGCGCGGCGCGCTCGGCCTGGTGATCAACAAGCCCAGCGACATCAACCTCGGGGTGCTGTTCGAGAAAATCGAACTTCGCCTGTCACGCCCCGAGCTCGGCAGTGCGCCGGTGTTCCAGGGCGGCCCGGTGCAGACCGAGCGCGGCTTCGTGCTGCACGAGCCGGTGTTCGGGGAGGGCGAGAAGCCCGACGAGTCGGTCTACGCCTCGACCATGACGATTCCCGGTGGCCTGGAAATGACCACCTCCAAGGATGTGCTGGAGGCCCTGGCCACCGGCGCCGGCCCACGCAAGGTGCTGGTGTCGCTCGGCTACGCGGCCTGGGGCGAGGGCCAGCTGGAATCCGAACTGGCCGAGAACAGCTGGCTCACCGTGGGCGCCGACCCGGAAGTGATCTTCGACACGCCCATCGAGCAGCGCTACGACAAGGCCCTGTCGCTGCTGGGCCTGCAGGCCTGGACGCTGTCGCCCGAAGCGGGACATGCATGAGGGGTCCGGCAATGCCCGACAGCGCTGCCCCCCCTGCTTCCGTTCCCTCCCATTTTCAAAGCTTCCTGGCCTTCGACTTCGGGCAGAAGCGCACCGGCGTCGCGAGCGGCAATCGGCTGTTGCGAAGCGCGACGCCGCAAGCCACCATCCGGGCCGAAGGCGATGCTCGCTTTGCGCAGGTCGAGGCCCGCATCCGCGAGTGGCAGCCCGACGCGCTGGTGGTGGGCGTGCCCTATCACCCGGACGGCGCGCCGCACGACAACACCCGCGCTGCGCAGCGTTTCGCGCGCCAGCTGAAGGGCCGCTTCGGCCTGCCGGTCTTCGAGGTCGACGAGCGCTACAGCACCACCGAGGCCCTGGCGTCGGGCGCACGCGATGCCGACGCGGCGTCGGCCTGCATCATCCTTGAACAGTTTCTGAGGAACCTTCCGTGAATACGATTGCGAGCAACGAAGGGCCGCCCCGAGGGGCAAGCGCCCCCCGAGGGGGCAGCGAGGACACGCGAGTGCCCGGCGTGAGGGCTTTGAATGCCGAAGCGCTCTACCTCGAGCTGCTGAGTGGCGTGAAGCCCTTGATGCGCCCGGATACGCGCCTGGTCGGCGTCACCTCCGGCGGCGCCTGGCTGGTCGAACGGCTGCAGAAGGACCTGGGCCTGCCCGGCGCGCCCGGCATCATCTCCTCGGCCATGCACCGCGACGACTTCGCGCGCCGCGGCTTGGCCGCGAGCGCGCAGACCTCGCTGCCCTTCGACGTGAACGGCGCCGACGTGCTGCTGCTCGACGACGTGCTCTACACCGGGCGGACCATCCGTGCGGTGCTCAATGAGCTGTTCGACTTCGGTCGGCCGGGCTGCGTGCGGCTTGCGGTGCTGGTCGACCGCGGCGGCCGCGAACTGCCGGTGGCGGCGGACTTCGCGGCTGCGCGGCTCGAGTTGCCGGCTTCCAAGTCGCTCGCCCTGGCCCGCGACGAGAAGGGCGTTTTCAGCTTCGAGGTGGAGCAAGCCTGATGCTTTACAAACGCAATCCCCAGCTCAACAAGAACGGCGAACTGATCCACCTGCTCTCGATCGAAGGCCTGCCCAAGGCCATCCTCACGCAGATCCTCGACACCGCCGCCAACTTCACGAGCGTGAGCGACCGCGAGGTCAAGAAGGTGCCGCTGCTGCGCGGCAAGAGCGTGTTCAACCTCTTCTTCGAGAACTCGACGCGCACGCGCACCACGTTCGAGATCGCGGCCAAGCGGCTGTCGGCCGACGTGATCAACCTCGACATCGCGCGCTCCTCCGCGAGCAAGGGCGAGTCGCTGCTGGACACCATCGCCAATCTGAGCGCGATGGCTGCCGACCTGTTCGTGGTGCGACACAGCGAGTCGGGCGCGCCCTACCTGATCGCGCAACACGTGGCGCCCCATGTGCACGTGGTGAACGCCGGCGACGGGCGGCACGCGCACCCGACCCAGGGCTTGCTCGACATGTACACCATCCGCCACTACAAGAAGGACTTCGCCAACCTCACGGTGGCGATCGTCGGCGACGTGCTGCACTCGCGCGTGGCGCGATCCGACATCCACGCACTCACCACGCTGGGCTGCGCCGAGGTGCGGGTCGTCGGCCCCAAGACGCTGGTGCCGGGCGACATGGCGCAGATGGGCGTGCGCGTGTGTCACACGCTCGAGGAGGGCATCAGGGACTGCGACGTGATCATCATGCTGCGGCTGCAGAACGAGCGCATGAGCGGGGCGCTGCTGCCCTCGTCGCAGGAATTCTTCAAGACCTACGGCCTGACGCCCGGGAAACTGCAGCTCGCCAAGCCCGATGCGATCGTGATGCATCCGGGCCCGATCAATCGCGGCGTCGAGATCGACTCGGCGGTGGTCGACGGGCAGCAGAGCGTGATCCTGCCGCAGGTCACTTTTGGAATCGCCGTCCGCATGGCCGTCATGAGCATCGTGGCAGGTAACGAAGCATGAGAATTCTGATCACCAACGGTCGTGTCATCGATCCGGCCACCGGCCTCGACAAGAAAGCCGATGTGGCCATTGCCGACGGCAAGCTGCTCGCCATCGGCAGCAAGCCGGCTGACTTCGACGTTGAGCGCGTGCTCGATGCGCAAGACTGCCTGGTCGTGCCGGGGCTGGTCGATCTGGCGGCGCGCCTGCGCGAGCCCGGCTACGAGCACGAGCGCATGCTGGAGAGCGAGATGGCCGCGGCCGCGGCAGGCGGCGTGACCAGCCTGGTCTGCCCGCCCGACACCGACCCCGTGCTCGACGAGCCCGGCCTTGTCGAAATGCTCAAGTTCCGCGCCGAGAAGATGCGCAGTGCGCGCCTGTTCCCCCTGGGCGCGTTGACGCGCGGCCTGAAGGGCGAGGTGCTCACCGAGATGGCCGAGCTGACCGAAGCCGGCTGCATCGGCTTCAGCCAGGCGGATGTTCCGCTGAACAACACGCAGGTGCTGCAGCGCGCGCTGCTGTACGCCAGCACCTTCGGCTACACGGTGTGGCTGCGGCCGCAGGACCGCGACCTGGGCCAGGGCGTGGCCGCCAGCGGCCCGCTCGCCACACGCCTGGGCCTGTCCGGCGTGCCGGTGGCGGCCGAGACCATCGCGCTCTTCACCATCATCGAGCTGATGCGCGCCACCGGCGCGCGCGTGCACGTGTGCCGTCTGTCGAGTGCCGCCGGCGTGGCGCTGGTGCGCGCAGCCAAGGCCGAGGGCCTTCCGCTCAGCTGCGACGTCAGCATCAACTCGCTGCATCTGGCCGATACCGACATCGGCTATTTCGACAGCCGTGCACGGCTCAATCCGCCGTTGCGCCAGCAGCGCGACCGCGACGCGCTCTCGGCGGCGCTGGCCGACGGCACCATCGACGCGCTGGTGTCCGACCACACGCCGGTGGAGGCCGATGCCAAGACGCTGCCCTTCGCCGAGAGCGAGCCGGGCGCCACCGGGCTCGAGCTGATTCTGCCGCTGGCCCTGCAGTGGGGCGAGCAAAGCGGCGCCGGGCTGTTGCGCGCGATCGAGGTGGTGAGTGCTGCGCCGGCGCGGCTGATCGGGGCCGCCGAAGCAGGGCGCCTGGCGCAGGGCGGGGCGGCCGATCTCTGCGTCGTCGATCCCGCGCTGGAATGGCAGGTGTTGCCCGAGGCGCTGCGCAGCCAGGGCAAGCACACTCCGTTTGGCGGCTATGCCTTGCGCGGGAAGGCGCGCCACACGCTCGTCGGCGGCCGGCTGGTCCACGGTTGAGGTCGAACGCCGCCCGATGCAGTCCTTGTCGGCGTTCCTGAAGCTCATACGCGCGCTGGCCCATGCGCATGTCGGCTGGTGGACCATCCGCTCCAGATTCCCCAAGCTTTCCCAGGCCGAACGCGAGCAGCAGGTGCAGGCGTGGGCGGCGCGGATGCTCGCGATCATGGGCGTCCGCCTGGTGGTGCAAGGCACGCCACCCGAGGGTGGGCCGGTTCTGGTGGTGAGCAACCATGTGTCATGGCTGGACATCCTCACCGTCCACGCGGCGCGGCATGTGCGCTTCGTCTCGAAGTCGAATGTGCAGCACTGGCCAATGATCGGCACCCTGGCCAATGGCGCCGGAACCCTCTACATCGAGCGGGAGCGCCGGCGCGATGCGCTGCGCGTCGTGCACAGCATGACGGAGGCGCTGAGCCGGGGTGACGTGATCGCCGTGTTTCCCGAGGGCACCACTGGCGGCGGCAGCGCCGTTCTGCCTTTTCACGCCAATCTGCTGCAAGCCGCCATCTCCTCGGGCGCCCCCGTGCAGCCCATGGCGCTGCGTTTCGCCGATGCCGCCAGCGGTGAAACCAGCCTCGCGCCGCGCTACATCGACGACGACAACCTCGCCACCTCGCTTTGGAAAGTGTTGAAGGCGCCGACGCTGCTCGCGATCGTGCGCTTCGGCGAGCCCCAGCCCTCCTGGGGCCGCGACCGGCGTGCCTGGGCTCTTTCGCTGCACGCAGACGTGCAGGCCTTGTGGCGAGAGACGCACTGAAGGCGGCCAAAAAAACAGCGCCCCGCAGGACGCTGTGCAACGGCGCCAGGGGCGCCGGGGAGGAGGAAACTGTTGGGGCCGCTTTTTGCGGGATTCAGTCAAAGAGGTCGAAAGACCTGTAGGGGACCTTTTCGATTGCAGTTGATGCAGCTTAGCGGCCGGCCGCCCGTCCTTCCTGCCGGAGAAGGCAATGCGCTTGCGTGGGTCGGCACCTACAGAGAGAACTGCCGGCAACCCGGTCCCAGGGCTTCGTCGAACACCTCGGTCGTGAAAGATTCGCCAGTTCCCGCAGGCCGACGCCCGTGAATCTCACCAATTGTTGCGAACTATCTCTCGCGCACGCTGTGGCCGGCATCATCCCGCTCTCTCAGCGATTGGACGAGCCATGGACACAATTCTTCTGGTTATTGCGATCAACTTTCTTGTCGTGCCTTTTCTGCAGGAGGCGGAGGCCCTGGGCCGAAACCGTCGGCGCTTCCCCACCTTCCCCCATATCCTGCGCCTCGCGCATGTGCGCAAGTCACACTGGCTGCGGCCGTTTTGCATCGGCGCCTTGCTCCTCCTGGCCTTCGCTGTGCTGAGGGCGCAGAGCGGGCAGGTCGAAGGCCTGACCGTGGTGGCCCACTTCACCCTCATGCAACTCGTGCTGTGGACAGTGGTCGCGCTGAGCGTGCGCAAACAGGCCCGCAGCCCCTCCCAGGCGCGGACATCGGTCGACGAACTGCCCGGCCGTTCCAGCCCCGCACTGCTGCCGCGCCGCTCATGAAACCCGTCGGCGGATGGCGCCTGCCGGCATGCCGGCCGCTGCTTCTGCTGCCCCTCGTCCCCTCGTCCTGGTCGGCTGTCAGTTCCGCAGCGAGCCGCGGCCGCTGTCATCCGAAGCACTGCCCCCGCCCGCCTTCATCGATGCGCCCGCGCGTTGCACAGCGGCGCGCGCCCGCTTCGGCCTCGGCCGGCGCATCAACATGCCCCTGCTCGAGGAAATGCGCCTGCGCACTGGCGCGCGCGTTGCGCAAGCGGCGCTGGCGACGGATGCACAGACGCCTTTCGACGCCGCCCGCCTGATCGTTGAAATCGAGGAAAGTGGCCGCGTCGTGGGCGTGCGCTGCGCGTAAGTCGGCACGCAGGCTCGCGAGTTCTTCAGGAGGGCGCCCCATCGGCGCCGATGAGCGGACGCGGCAGCAGGCCCAGGAAATGGTCGAGCATTTGGTAGTGGTCGTCCAGGAGCCGGTCTTCCAGGCCCGACAACGCCTCAATCGGGATCCACTCGGCAGCGGCCGCGTCGTCGTCAGCGCGCACGCGGGGCAGCGTCTGCCGGTCGCCCAGGTCGAAAAAGTGGCCGTGCGTGATGGTGCGGCCACGCTGGCTGCGATCGGGGCGATCGAACACCTCCGTGCTGACGAGGCAGGCGAGCAAGTCGGCGGGAGGCAGGTCCAGGTGCGTCTCCTCCTCGAGCTCGCGCAGCGCGGATTGCAAGGTGGTCTCCCGCGCTTCCAGGAAGCCGCCCGGCACGGCGTGCAGTCCCTTGCCGGGCGCATGGCCGCGGCGAATCAGCAGCACGTGCCCGCCGCACTTGACGACGCAGTCCACCGTGACCAGCACCACCGGGTAGGGCGCCACCGACCACGCGGCGTCGTGCTGGCGCAAAAGCTCCCACTCTTGCGCCAGCGCCGCGTGCAGCGGCGTTTCCATCCAGGTGCGCACGTGAGCGAGCGTCGCGGCCGGCAGTGCGCGTGCCAGCACCTCGGGTGCTTCCTTCGCGCCGCTGAAGATCGCATTGCGCACGGCGGTCGCGCTCGCGCAGTGCACGCGCGGCTCGGCCTGCAGCGTCCAGCCGTCGAAGCCGTGAAGATAGTCGCGCGTGGCGTCCTTGACATGACCGACCAGCACCGTTCCGGCGGCGGATGCGGGCGCCGCGCCCTGTTCCGCGAGCGCCGCATCGATGGCCAGGCGTACTTCTGCGAACCACCGCTCCTCGTCGAAGTGGTCGCGCAAGGGCACGAAGCACACGCGCTGTCGGTCGGTCTCGGCGAGCGCCACGCGGATCATCTCCGCACGTTCCTGCCACGTGAACGGGTTCTTCGGCGAGCGCGCCAGGAAGGCCGAGCCGATCACCACCACGACGCGCGGCGCCGCATCCAGCGCCTTACGCAGCAGCGTGTGGTGGGCGTTGTGGAAAGGCTGAAAGCGGCCGATGAGGACGGCGAGCTCGTGCGTGGCGGGAAGGCGTGTGGTCATGTGGCGAAAGCGGGAGGTGGGCCTGCCATTCTGGCCGGATATCGACGGCTTCTGGCCAAGCCAGCCCGCGCGCCAGGGCCCCAGGATCGTTGATCCGGCCTGGTGGTGCCCTCGACAGGAATCGAACCTGTATCTGAGTCTTAGGAGGACCCCGTTCTATCCATTGAACTACGAGGACGAAGGCGGTGGCGACTTTACCAGTTCATCGCGGTCAGTCGTATTTCACGGTGTAGATCAGGTCGATGCCGCTTTGCTGGCCGGCCTGGCCGCGCAGGGTGAGGCGGCGCGTGAGGTCGTAGAAGACGAACAGCGAACCCAGCGTGCTCGACAGGCTGCGCTCGTAGGTCAGGTAGAAATCCTTCGACAGGCGCTTGCCCAAGGTAACCGCCGATTCGCGCACGTCGCCGCCGCTGTCCGGCCCCTTGAAGCCGATTTCGTCCAGCCCGAAGCGGCTTGCAAGACCGCCGCCGTGGCTGCCCGAACCGAGCCGGCCCAGCAGCGCCAGCGCGGCCTGTTGCAGCAGCAGTGATTCGCCGCCGCTGGTGGCCGAGGCGCGGCCCAGCACCACCCACGACAGCGTCTCCGCGTCCGACAGCGCCGGCTCCGAGTACAGGCGCACGCGCGGCGACTGCGCGGTCCCCGTGATCTGCACCCCGGCACGCTGCGAGATGTTGGGCCGGAGGGCGAGGACGTCGAGCGCCGGGTTGTCGTAGGGACCGTTGAAGCGGGCGATGCCGGTCTCCACGTCCAGCCGCTGGCCATAGGCACGGTACTGGCCCTTCACGGTACGCACCTCGCCGGTGATGCGCGGCGGCGCGTTCAGCGCGGTGCTGCGGATGTCGAGCTTGCCCTCGAGCCGCGTCGTCAGGCCTCGCCCCTGCACGGCGAAGTCCTCGCCGAGGTCGAAGCCGATCGCGATGTCCGGCGGCTTCGCGGTCTGCGCCCTGGCGGCTTGCGCGTCTGCGCCGGCTGCCCGGCGCTTCGCGGCTTCGGCCTCCTGGCGGTCCTTGGCAGCCGAACGCACCACCACGTCGCTGCCCAGGCTGGGCGCACTCTCGTCGGGCAGGATGATCACGGCGCGATCGGTCTTGAGATCGCCGCGCACGCTGAATTGCCCGTTGTCCAGCCGCGTCATCAGATCGCCCGAGAGCGTGACCTGACGGTCGGTGCGCACCAGCACCCGCAGTGCGCGCAGTTGCGTCTGCATGGCCATGCGGATGCCGGTGCCGCCGGCCGGGGCCGCGCCCCAGCTCAGCTCGCCGCGGGCCGACAGCGTGCCGCCCCCGGCAGCCGCGGCGCTGGCGGCGGTGCTGATGTTGCCGCTCTGCCCCGGGATGCGGGTGCTGCTGCCGGTGCCGCCCTGGAGGGTGAACTCCGTGATCTCGATGCGTTCGCCGGCCAGCGACGCACGCAGCCGCCCGTCGCGCAGATCCAGCCCCTCCACCAGTGCGCGCAGTGCCAGCCGGTCGGCCGACAAGGTGCCATTCCACCGCGGCAGCGCACGGTTGCCCGAGAGCGAGGCGTCGGCCTCCAGCGTGCCGGCCACGCGCCAGCCGGGTGGCGCCAGGATCGACCAGACGCCGAGGTTGGGCAGCCGTGCCGTCACGCGGCCGGCGAGCGGCGCGTCGGGTGCCCATTGCCAGCCTTCCGCGCGGTGCAGCACGCGGGTGCTGGCCTCGGCGCGGATCTGGCCGGCGCGCTCGCTGTCCCAGGCCAGGGTGGCGCGCACGGTGTCGCCCTCGGCGTCGAGCCCGAGTTCGGCCTGGCGCAGGCCGGCCGGGGTGCTGGCGCCTTCGGCGGCCGCGTTCATCTTGCGCTCGCTGGCGGTACCGGTGCCTCGGCTCTCGATGCGAGTGACCAGCGCAGCCTCGCCGGCCTGCACGCGGATGTCGCCGCTGGCGCGCGCGAGCCGGACGCGCGCGCGCAGCGCGTCCCCGGCGTCGATGTCCCAGTCGCCGTCGAACAGCAGGTCGCCGCTGAGGCCCATCTCGGCCAGCGTGGCGCTGCTGCCCATCGCCTCGGCCCAGGCCATCGGCAGGCCCTTCAGCCGGCCCTGCGAACGCAGGCGGAAGGCGCGGGTTGGCCCCGCGCCGCTGTGGCTGTAACGAAGCGGCTCCCACTCGACGCGCACGGTGCCCGGCACCGGACCGCGCAGCGTGGCGGCTGCGGCCGAGGCCTCCACCTCGACGCGGCCGGCGTTGCCGCTCGTCACGGTGGCGGCCAGCGTGCGATCCAGCTCCAGTGTCCAAGGCCCGGGCCGCTGGGTGTCTTGCGCCTGCAGCCGCAGGCTGGCGATCGAGGCGCGCCACTGCCTCGCGCGTTCCAGCCCACCGCTGGCGCGCGTGTCGAGCGTGAGCTTCTGCGTGCCGCTCACGGCTTCGCCCTTGAGTGCGAGCGTGGCCTGGGCGAGGCTGCCGGCCAGCTCGGCCTGCAGGCCACGCAGCTGGAGCTCGGTGGCCGGCCCGTGGTCAGGCGGCGCCAGCCTCAGTGCCAGGCGCGGGACGGAGAGCGTGGCCTTGAGCGTCGGCTCGGCGCTGCCGCGGGCCGCCGGTTCGCTGGCATTCTGCAGCCGGCGCTGCACGGCCTGCCAGCCGCCCTGCCAGGTGGCGTCGAGCTGCGCACTGCCGTCGGCCCTGCTGCCCGCGAACACGGCCGAGAGCTCGGGCAGGCCTTCCACCCAGCGCTGCAGGGTGGCGGCATCGTCGACACGGGCCTGGAGTTCGCCGCCGCCGCCGGCCGGTGCGATGCGGCCCTGCAGCCGGGCAGTGCCGCCCGGCATCACCAGCTTGAGATCGCCACTGCCGCCCCGCTCGGCGACGCGCAGCTGAAGCTTGCCTTCGAGGGTGGCGTCGGCCGCCTGGATGCGCAGCGTGCGCAGGTCCAGCACCTCGGCTTGCCACTGGCCGCGTGCCAGGGCGCGATCGAGGCGCAGGCCCTGCAGCGCCTTGCTGCCGGCGCCACCCGCAGCCTGCAGCGCGACGTCGAAGAGCAGCGCCTCGCCGCGCTGCTCGGCGCTGAGGCTGCCGCTCAACGGCGCGCCGGTCAGCTCGCTGTGCAGCGCGCCCGGGCGCACGCCGCGCACGCGGGCGCGCGCCTGCCACGGCGCCGGCGCGGGGCTCCAGCGGCCGTCGGCCTCGATGCGGCCCCCGCCGGCGCGCACCACGGCCTCGGGCAGAGTCCAGGTGCTGCCGTCGAAGCTGGCGCCGGCCTGGACCTGCTCGATGGGCAGCTGGCCGCTGTCCCAGGGGCCGGGCTTCGCATTGCGGATGTCGGCGCGGGCCTGCCAGACCGCGCTGCCGCCAGGCGCGCTGGCGTCGGGGCCGGCCTCGATCTCGCCCGTCAAGAGGGTGCTCGGCGCCCCGGCCCACAGGACGGCCGCGTCGAGATTTTGAAGCTGCGCCTTGGCATCGATCACGGGCTGCGGCTGCCAGGGCGCGATGTTGGCCTGCAGCTGCGCCTCCATCGGCGCTTCGGCCACGGGCTCGGCGGGCTTCAACCGGGCGCTCACGGCCAGCCGGGCATCGGTGGTCGCGAGCGTGCCCTTGGCACTGGCCTCGGCCAGCACCTCGATGGTGCGGCCCTCGGCCAGCGGCGCGCGCACCCGGCCCTCGATCGCAGCGTCGAAGGCCATCGGCGCCGGGCCTTGCAGCGTGACCCGTGCGCCGTAGTGGCCTTCGGCGATGTCCACGCCATCGATCGCCAACTGGTGTTCGTCGCCGGCGTAGCGATAGCGGCCCGACAGCTTGTCCGCCTGGAAGGCGGGCGGGCCGGCCCAGCGCAATTCGTCGATGCGAAAGGGCAGGTCCACCTCCACCGGAAGCACGATCGGCTCCAGCGGCTCGATGGGCTTGTCCTGCACCGGCCCCCGGCGCTCGATCAGCAGCCGCGCCGCATGCACCTCGCCGAGCTGCACCTTGCGCTTCAGCAAGGGTGCAAGCTGCCAGCCGATGTCGGCCTCGTGCACTTCCACCGCCAGGCTTTCGCTCTGCCAGCGCAGCCAGCCGATGCGTCCGCCGGTGCGCAGCGAGCCACTGACTTCGCGGCTCTCCAGGCTCTGGCCGGCAGGCAGGTAGCGCGCCGCCCGCGCGAGTGCAAAAGCCAGCGACTGGTTCGAACCCAGCCACCACCAGGCGCCGGCGGTGAGCGCGCCCACCAGCAGGACCAGGGCGAGCAGGCTCCAGGCCAGGGCCCGCAGCGCCCGCCGGCTGCGCGAGCGCGCGGGCGTGGGGGAGGAGGGCTGTGCGTCCGATCGCATGTCAGAAAGTGAAGCCCAGCCGCAGGTGCAGCCTGAACTTCTTGGTATCCACGCCGTAGGCCACGTCGGCCTGCACGGGTCCGACCGGGCTGCGCCAGCGCGCCCCCACGCCGATGCCGACCTTCGTCTTGAGGTCGCCGGGCCGGTCGGCGACGGCGCCGGCGTCGATGAAGACGGCGCTCTCCCACTCGGTCAGCTTGCCCTGGTAGACGAAGGGCCGCTGCCACTCGACGCTGGCCACCGTCATGTAGCGGCCCGCGACGATCTGGCCGTCAGCACGCCGGGTGCCGATCTCGCGGTAGCCATAGCCGCGCACGGTGGTGTCGCCGCCGGTCAGGAACATCAGGGTGGAAGGGATTTGCGCTCTGTCCTTCGCGGTCACCGCGCCCGCCTCTGCGCGCAGCTGGAGGCGGCTGCTGCGGGCCGCGCTGGCACTGTCGTCCTTGCCGGCCCAGTCCAGCGGCACGATGCCGAGCCAGCGCCCGTAGACGCGGGTGAAGGGCAGGTGATCGCCGGTCAGCGTGTAGCCCGCACCGAGCTCCAGCGCCAGGCCATGGCCGCGCGTCGGCACGCCCGGGTCGTCGAAGTAGCGTCCCGTCCAGCCCCAGTTGACCGACAGCGCCGAGGCCGACGGCGGCGCATCGACGCCGCGGTTGCGCGCATAGTCGTACTGCAGGAAGTAGGTGTTGTCGATGTGGTCGCTCGACTTGCCCACGCCGCCGCGCAGCCGCCCGCTGTCGACCTCGTAGCTGCCGGAGGTCTCGCTCTTGAGCTGGCCGGCGGCGAACCGGCGCCAGCCCTTGTCGTCGGGCACGTCGTTCCATTCGGTGCCCAGCGCCTGCGTTTCGCGATCGACCGAGAGCTTGGAGACCGCCCGCCAGCCCAGCAGGGGCATGCGGTTGTGGATGTGGTCCAGCGACAGCCGCGGCCCGCTGTCGGTGGTGAAGCCGACGCCCATTACCACTTTCTGCAGCGGTGCCTCGCGCACCTGGGCGACGACGGGCGCCCACAGCGGGTTGCTGCCGTCGGTGTCCAGCGTGAGAAAGACCGAGTCGTAGTAGCCGCTGCTGGCCAGGCGCTGCTGCGCATCGAGCAGCTTCTGCTGGTCATAGTCGCTGCCGGTGGGTACGCGTGCGATGCGGCGTGCGGCGTCGGCGTCGTAGCGCTCGCTGCCGCGCACTTCCAGCGGGCCGAAGCGGTAGGCGGGGCCCGAGCTGTAGTCGACGCGCAGCCGGGCCTGGCCGCGGTCGGCATCGATCTCGGCGCGGCTCAGCGCCACGCTGCCGGTCGGGAAGCGCTTGGCCGTCAGGCTGCGCAGCGCGGCCGACTTGGCGTTGTCCCAGCCGAGCTGAGTAAAGACCTGGCCGGTGCGCAGCGGCCAGTCCTTGCGGATGGCCTCGCGCTGGGGCTCGGCGGTGGGATCGGTCGCGATGGGGCCGCTGAAGTCGATCTGCACCTGGTGCACCCGCGTGGGCTCGCCCGGATCGACCATGATGCGCACCTCGCGCGGCGCCCTGGCCTCGGGGGTCTCCTGCAGTTCCAGCGTGAGCGTCGGCGTGAAATAGCCGAGGGTCCCCAGCAGCTCACGCGCATTGCCTTCGGCCGCCACCATGAGGCGCGAGAGCTCGGCCGCGCCCAGGTCGTCGATCTGGCGATAGCGTTGGATCTCCAGGTTGCGCTCGAGGTAGTCGCGCACGGTGTCGGGGGCTTTCACCGACACGCTGAAGGCTTCGCGCGCGCCGGCCGGCTTCTCGCCGCCGACGGGCTTGGCGCCTGTTTCGGTTTCGGCCGGCTCGCTCTTCGGCAGCAGGCTGCAGCCCTGCAACAGCAGAAGCAGGCCTGCACAAAAAAACGCCGGCATCCACGCCGGCGCGAGCGACCGAAACACCCTGAGCATGCGGCCATTTTGACAGCACGCCCCGGGAGGCCCCCGTAGGCGGGAGCCGCGGAGAGCAACTCGGAGGCTCAGGCCCGGCCGGTGACCTTCCGTGCCAGCAGCCAGATCACCGGCGGCGTGATCATGCGGGCGACGGCCTTGGCGCGGTCCATGCTGTGCATCTTCATGAAGACCGAGGCCGATTCGTCGCCATGCTGCTTGCCGGCCAGCGGGCTGCTGTAGTAGTAGGCGGCGACCGAGCGGCGCGGGCGGTCGTCCGGGGCCTGCAGCGGCTTGGTGTGGCCGTGGTAGCTGATCGGGCCGTGCGGCAGCAGGATGGTGCGGCCGAACTCGGGCTGCACGGTGGTCACGCAGCGGTCGTGCTTCTTGTCCCAGAGCTCCAGGCCCGAGCCCCAGTCCGGGTTCCATCCCTTGTTGAGATAGGTGATGAAAACCATCTCGTTCTTCAGCCCGAGGTGCCGGTGGCGGTTGAAGTCGCGATGCACGGCGAAGGTTGCGCCCGTGCGGCTTTCGTGCAGGCCGCCGCCGAACAGCTTGGGGTCGGGCAGCAGGTAAGGCACGCCGGTCAGGGATGAAAGCCAGTCGATGAACCAGCCCGAATGGACGATGTCGAAATACAGCTGGGTCGCCGGACCCAGCGTCGGCCCGAGCACCGAGCGGCGGGTCGATTCATAGCGGCTCTTGACCTCGGCCCAGCAGTTGACGGGCTGGGCATCGAATTCCTCGGCCACCAGGTCCAGCAGAGCCGGGTTGAACAGGTTCTCCAGCACGAGGTGCGGGAAGGGAGAGGCGGCCATCAGAGTGTTGCGCAGGCGATCGCGCTGGTCCGGCGAGAACAGGGCGCGATCGACCAGCTCGGCGCGCGGCAGGTGCACGCCGCGGATGCTCACGAAGTCGCCGGGGGGGTGGAAGCGCGGATCCTGTTCCGCCGCAGGCAAGGGTTGCTCGAGAACCGGCGGGTCGAGCGGCAGCGAAAGAACGGCAGACATGGCAACACCTCCTGCGGACCGGCGTCGACAAGACGCTTTTATTTGAATCCTTAGGTGTTAACTGTAACTCGGCGTCTTCGAGTTGTGACAACTTTTTTCGCAATAATCCACCCCAGAACGCTAGCACCTCCGGTCTAAGCCGGGTGGCGGCGCCCGCCTATTTGGAGAGGAGTCGCATGGCTTCCTCGAGCCCCTTGAGGGTCAGCGGGTACATGCGGTGGGATACGAGTTGTTGCATGACCGCGATACTTTGGCGGTATTGCCAGACGCCCTGCGGTTCGGGGTTGATCCAGGCGAACTTGGGGAAGGCATGGGTGAGGCGCTGGATCCATTCGGCGCCCGCCTCCTCGTTGTTGTATTCGACGCTGCCGCCCGGCTGCAGGATCTCGTAGGGACTCATGGTCGCGTCGCCGACGAACACCAGCTTGTAGTCCTTGTTGTACTTGCGAATGATGTCCCAGGTGGCGAACTTCTCGGAGAAGCGCCGCCGGTTGTTCTTCCACATGAAGTCGTAGACGCAGTTGTGGAAGTAGTAGAACTCCAGGTGCTTGAACTCGGTCTTGACGGCCGAGAACAGCTCCTCGACGCGCTGGATGTGCTCGTCCATGGTGCCGCCCACATCCATCAGCAACAGCACCTTGACGTTGTTGTGGCGCTCGGGCCGCATCTGGATGTCGAGGTAGCCGGCGTTGGCGGCAGTCTTGTGGATCGTCTCGTCCAGGTCCAGCTCGTCCTCGTGGCCTTCGCGCGCGAACTTGCGCAGCCGCCGCAGTGCGATCTTGATGTTGCGCGTGCCCAGCTCCTGGCTGTCGTCGTAGTCCTTGTAGGCGCGCTGGTCCCACACCTTCACCGCGCTCTTGTTCTTGCCCGCGCCGCCGATTCGGATGCCCTGCGGGTTGTAGCCGCCATGGCCGAAGGGCGAGGTGCCGCCGGTGCCGATCCACTTGCTGCCGCCCTCGTGGCGCTCCTTCTGCTCCTCGAAGCGCTTCTTGAGCGTTTCCATGAGCTCGTCCCAGCCCATCTTCTCGATCTTGGCCTTCTCCTCGGCCGTGAACTCGCGCTCCAGCGTCTTGCGCAGCCAGTCGAGCGGCACTTCCTTGGTGAAGTCGGTCACCAGCTCCACGCCCTTGAAGTAGGCCGCGAAGGCACGGTCGAACTTGTCGTAGTGCTTCTCGTCCTTCACCAGCGCGGTGCGCGAGAGGTAGTAGAAGTCGTCGAGCCCGAAGGCGCCGTCCGAGTTCGGGCCGACCACGTCGGCCTGCAGCGCTTCGAGCAGGCTCAGGTATTCCTTGACGGACACCGGCAGCTTGGCCGAGCGCAAGGTGTAGAAGAAGTCGATCAGCATGGCGAATCACTCCCGGGTTTCAGGGCGCGGCTTGTCCAGCAGGTAGAGCAACTGGGCTCGCACCTCGGGCCACTCGCCCGATCG
This sequence comes from Variovorax sp. Soil_C_17, assembly GCF_057657265.1. Taxonomy (NCBI): domain Bacteria; kingdom Pseudomonadati; phylum Pseudomonadota; class Betaproteobacteria; order Burkholderiales; family Comamonadaceae; genus Variovorax; species Variovorax sp. Soil_C_17. The sequence goes on along the minus strand of NZ_JBDGIT010000008.1, from coordinate 57,215 downwards.
CAGGCTGTACATCACGGTATCGCGGATGGTGCCGTCGCGGCGCAGCGCATGGCCGCGGATCACGCCGTCCTTGCGGGCGCCCAGGCGCTCGATGGCGCGCTGCGACGCGTGGTTGAAGTTGTCGGTGCGCCAGCCCACCACGTGGCAGCCCAAGGCGTCGAAGGCGTGCGTCATCATCAGCAGCTTGCAGGTGGTGTTGACGTGCGTGCGCTGGCAGCGCCCGGCATACCAGGTGTAGCCGATCTCGACGCGCTTCACCGCGGGAAGGATGTCGTGATAGCTGGTCGAGCCGAGCACCGTGGCGCTGGCCTCGTCGGTGACGGCGAAGGCGAAGCGGTGGCCGGCCTCGCGTGCGGCCAGGGCCGTCTCGATGTAGGCGCGCGTTTCTTGCGGCTCGGGCACGGAGGTGACGCGGATCTTCCACAGCTCGCCGTCGGCGGCGGCGGCGCGCAGGCCGTCCTCGTGGTCCAGCGCCAGCGGCACCAGCGCGATGCCGCGCGACCTCAGCGTGACCGGCTCGACAAATGCCATCTTCCTCAACTCCTCGATGAACCGTACTTTCGCGTGAACCAGGCCCGCGCGAGCTGCGCGCCGGCGCCGCCGCCCAGTCCGATCAGCAGGATGCCGAACACGGCACTGTTGCTGTAGCCGGAGCCGAAGGCATCCAGCCCGAGGGCCAGGCCGAGCCAGCGGCCCAGGAGCGCGCCGGCGATGAACAGGACCGCCTGTGCCAGGCCCAGCAGCATCAACTGGCGAGTGGAGGGGCGGCCTTGGTTCATCGGTTGTGGCGTTGCATGAAGACCAGCTTTTCGAACAGCGTCACGTCCTGTTCGTTCTTGAGCAGCGCCCCCACCAGCGGCGGGACCGCGACCTTGTCGTCCTTGCTCTGCAGCGCCTCGAGCGGAATGTCCTCGGCCACCAGCAGCTTGAGCCAGTCCAGCAGCTCCGATGTCGACGGCTTCTTCTTCAGGCCCGGCAGGTTGCGCACGTCGTAGAAGGTCTTCATGGCCGAGGCCAGCAGCTCCTGCTTGAGCTTGGGGAAGTGCACCGCCACGATGCTCTTCATGGTCTCCGCGTCGGGGAACTTGATGTAGTGGAAGAAGCAGCGGCGCAGGAAGGCGTCGGGCAGCTCCTTCTCGTTGTTCGAGGTGATGAAGACCACCGGCCGGTGCTTCGCCTGGATCAGCTCGCGCGTCTCGTAGCAGTAGAACTCCATGCGGTCGAGCTCGCGCAGGAGGTCGTTCGGGAATTCGATGTCGGCCTTGTCGATCTCGTCGATCAGGAGCGCCACGGGCTCATCGGCAGTGAAGGCCTGCCACAGCACGCCCTTCACGATGTAGTTGTGAATGTCCTTCACGCGCTCGTCGCCCAATTGCGAATCGCGCAGCCGGCTCACTGCGTCGTACTCGTAGAGGCCCTGCTGGGCTTTGGTGGTCGACTTGATGTGCCACTGCAAGAGCGGCAGCCCGAGCGAGCCCGCCACCTCTTCCGCGAGCATCGTCTTGCCGGTGCCGGGCTCGCCCTTGACGAGCAGCGGGCGCTTGAGTGCGATGGACGCGTTGACCGCGAGCATCAGATCCTGTGTGGCGACGTAGTTGTCGGAACCCTTGAATTTCATGGATGACGTAGAGCAGAGGGGGTGGGTGAAGGACTCAACATTCCATGCATCTGCGTCGCGCAACGCCTTAGTCCACTGAATCACTGAAATGACACCCGCTGTCGCGCGCCATTTCAATGATTCAGTGGACTGGTGCCTCACGCACGGGGCCGCCGGGAGCCCCCGCATATAATCAAATGTTGACTAGAAAACCAGTTCTCCACGAGATTGTGCGCGCAAAATGAACAAGTTGTTGTCCACGGTGTTTGCCCTCGCTGTCGCTTGCGTGACGGTCTCCGCCCAAGCCCAGAAGGTCACGGGCAATGCCGAAAACGGCTCGAAGAAGGTGGCGATGTGCGTCGGCTGCCACGGCATCATCGGCTACCAGGCCAGCTTTCCTGAAGTTCACAAGGTCCCGATGATCGCGGGCCAGAGTGCCAGCTACATGATCTCGGCCCTCACGGCCTACAAGGGCGGCGACCGCAAGCACCCGACCATGCGCGCCATCGCCGACTCGCTGAACGAGCAGGACATCGCAGACGTCGCAGCCTATTACAGCCAACTGGGCGTCCAGGAAGGCGATGCCCCGCCGGCCGCCGCGGCCAAGCAGCCCAGCGAACGCGTGCAGGCTTTGATCTCGCGCGACAAGGACAACGCCTGCACCAAGTGCCACGGCGTCAACTTCAACACCCCGAACGACGGCACGGTCCCCAAGCTGGCCGGCCAGCACGCCGACTACCTGTACGTCGCTCTCAAGTCCTACAAGATCGAGAAGCACGCGACCATCGGCCGCTCCAACGGCGTGATGAGCGGCCAGGCCAAGAAGTTCAGCAACACGGAGCTGAAGGACCTGGCCAGCTACATCGGCTCGCTGCCCGGCGAATTGAAGACGGTGCCGGACTCGAAGCTGCACCACGCCAGGTAAGAGCGCATCGCTCACGATAAAAAGCCCGCTGCATCGCAAGCGGGCTTTTTTGCATCGGGTCGTGCGCCGCTCGAGCGCCGCCTCAGACGTCGAAGAACACCGTCTCCTGGGCACCCTGCATGTGGATGTCGAAGCGGTACGTGACCTGCCCACCCGTCTCGCTGCGCTGCGCGATCAGCGTCTGCCGCCGCTCGGCCGGCACGCTGGCCAGTACCTTGTCGTCGGCATTCGCCTTCGCCTCGTCGCTGAAGTAGATGCGCGTGAAGGCGTGCAGCAGCATGCCGCGCATCAGCACGATCACGTTGACGTGCGGTGCCTCGCCAGCCGATTCGGCGCCGGGCTTGACGGTGTGGAACACGAAGCGCTTCTGCGCATCGGTGCCCGTGCCCGCGCGGCCGAAAGCGCGGAAGCCGATGGCCTGCGCCTCTTCCACCGACTGCGGGTAGGCGCCGGTGCCGTCCGGCTGGCTGATCTCGACCAGCGCATCGTCGATCGGCTTGCCGTCGCCGTCGATCACCCGGCCTTCGATGCGGATGCGCTCACCGCGTGCGTTGTCCAGCGCGAGCACGGCGTCGAAGGGCTGGTCGAAGTCGTAGCCGTACTGGGTGGCCGTGAGGCCGTAGGCGAAGTAGGGGCCGACCGTCTGCGAAGGGGTCTGGCCGAAGTTGGTTTCGAGTGCGCTCATCATGGTGCGTTGTCTCCTGTGCTTCAGCGGGTTTCGAAAGGCGTCTCGTCGGCGCCGCGCAGCACCATGTCGAACACGTAGCCGAGCGCGTAGCCCTCTTCGGTGACGTCCAGGCTGAAGTCGGCGATCAGCCGGTTGCGCACCTTCTCCGGCGTGCCCGTGATCATCGGGTCGTACTGCTGCAGCGGGTCGCCGGGGAAGTACATCTGCGTCACCAGCCGGCTCGCAAAATGCTCGCCGAAAAGCGACAGGTGGATGTGCTGCGGCCGCCAGGCGTTGGGATGATTGCCCCACGGGTAGGCGCCCGGCTTGATGGTGAGGAAGCGGTAGCGGCCCTCGTTGTCGGTGAGGCAGCGGCCGGCGCCCAGGAAGTTGGGGTCCAGCGGCGCGTCGTGCCGGTCCACCTTGTGCACATAGCGGCCGCAGGCGTTGGCCTGCCACAGCTCCACCAGCGTGTTGCGCACCGGCCGGCGGCGTTCGTCGAGCACCTGGCCGGTGAGGATCATGCGTTCGCCCAGCGGCTCGCCATTCTTGCGCGCGTTGCGGGTGAGGTCGTTGTCCAGCTCGCCGATGCTGCTGTGGCCGTACACCGGCTGGCGCAGCTCGCCCAATGAAGCCTTCAGCGGGATCAGCGGCTGCGTCGGCCCGCGCTTGGCGGTCGACTTGTAGCCGGGGTAGAGATAGGAGGGATGGCTGGGCCAGTCGCGCGGCGTCAGGGTGGGCAGCGCGCCGTCTTGCGAGGAAGAGCTCATGAACTTGTCTCCGGTTTCGTGGGGGGATGAGGCGACTGTATTCATGCGCATTGCTGATGTAAATTGACGTTCTTGCTATTTTTTATAAGTATTGGTAATTGAATGACCGCCAAGTCCGAAGCCTTCCTGCGCGGTGTGCAGCTCAGGCACCTGCGCTGCCTGGTGGCGGTGGCGCAGGAGCGCCATCTGGCCCGTGCGGCCGAGCGGCTCGCCTTGAGCCAGCCGGCGGTCTCCAAGACCCTGGCCGAGCTCGAGGCGCTGGCCGGCGCCCGGCTGGTGGAGCGCGGCATGGCGGGGCGGCGCGGCATTCAAGGCTTCACCGTCGCCGGCGAGCAGTTGCTGGCGCATGCGCTGCGCGTGCTGGAGGCCCTCGACGCCAGCGCCCTGGCGCTGATGCCCGTCGCCGGCGCGCGCCTGGAGCGCCTGCGCATCGGCGCGCTGCCCAGCGTGGCACCCTCCCTGTTGCCGGCGGCGCTGGCCGCTCTGCGCGAGCGCTTGCCCCAGGTGCAAGTGCAGGTGCAGACCGGTGCCAACGCACTCCTGCTCGATGCGCTGCGTGCCGGCGAGCTGGACCTGGTGGCCGGCCGCATGAGCGACCCGCAGCTGATGGCCGGCCTCACCTTCGAACTGCTCTACACCGAGCCGTTGGCCCTGGTCGCGCGCGCCGGCCATCCGCTGGCGGGTGCTGCGCCTTCGGTGCAGGAGGTGTTGAACTATCCCCTGGTGATCTACAGCGAGAGCACGATCCCGCGCCACCACACCGAGAGCTTTCTGTCGGGCCTCGGCCTGCGCCTGCCGGCGCATGGGACGCAGACGCTGGACCTGTCGGTGGCGCGGGCGCTGCTGCTGCGCTCCGATGCCGTGTGGTTCACACCCATCGGCGCCGCGCTCGACGACCTCGCCAGCGGACAGCTGGTGCGCCTGGCGGTCGACACCGCGGGCACCGAGGAGCCGGTGGGCCTGCTGCTGCGCAGCGATGCCGAACCCTCGGCCGCGCGCCATGCACTGATCGCCCTGCTGCGCGAGAGCGGCGCGGATCAGTCGCGCGTGGCGCGCCGCTGAACGCAGGCCACGTAGGCCTCGCCGTCGGGCGGGCGGCCGGCGCGCTGGCTCTCCCACATCATTTGCCCCAGGCACTCCATGGCCTCGTGGTGCGCCTCCAGCAGCGAGTCGCGGCGTGCGGCCAGCAACTCGACCGCCTGTCGGATGCCGCGCGGCTGGTCGATGGAGCATTGCTCGCTGATCGACAGGTGCATCGACAGATGCAGGAAGGGGTTCTCGCGTCCGTCCTTGCCGTCGTAGACGCGCGCCACTGCCGCGTCGGCATCGGCCAGGTCGGCGTGGTACTCGGGGTGCTCGTCGATCCATCGGCTGGCGATGATCTCCAGCGCTTCCATCGGCAGGCCCTGCCGGCTCTTGGCGTAGACGTCGCAGAAGAAGCGGCGCACTTCTTCCTGGGTGGGATTGAACATGGGCAAGAGGTTAGCACCGGCCCCAAGAGCAAATGCCCCGTGCCGCCGCTACATTGCGAAGCCATGGACCGACTGGAAAACATCGAGACATTCGTCCGGGTGGCGCAGACGCAGAGCTTCGCCGAGGCGGCCCGGCAGATGCGCGTGGCCAAGTCGGTGGTCACGACCCGGGTCAAGCAACTGGAGGAGCACGTGGGCGCGCCGCTCTTCCACCGCAGCACGCGCGTGGTGCGGCTCAGCGACGTCGGACAGGCCTTCCTGCGCGACTGCATCGAGCTCGTGGGCCGGGCCAACGACGTCATGGACCAGATGCGCGGCGCCCGCGCCGGGCCCACGGGCACGCTGCGCATCCATGCGCTGACCGGCTTCGTGCTGGGCCATCTGGCGTCGGTGCTGCGCGCTTTCCAGGCCAGCTATCCCGACATCCACCTGGAGCTGATCGTGAGCGACACGGTGGTCGATCCGGTCAAGGCAGGGGTGGATTGCGCGCTGCAGATCTTTCCGGCCGCCTCCACCGAGCTGGTCTCGCGCCCGCTGTTTCCCGTGCGCCGCGTGTTCTGCGCCACGCCCGAGTACCTGCGCGCGAACGGCACGCCGCAGACGCCGCGCGAGCTGCACAAGCACCGGCTGGGGCTGTACTCCGGCTACCCGAGCCGCGACCGGTGGACCTTTCATCACGAGAGCGAGCAGGTGACGATCTACATGACCGCCGCGCTGCTCACCAACAGCGTCCACCTGCTGCGCGAGTACGCGCTGGAGCATGCCGGCATCGTGTGCCTGCCGACGCTGGTGGCGGGCGACCCCATCCTGCGCGGGCAGCTGAAGGTGGTGCTGCCTGAGCACCAGCTGTCGTCGTTCTCGCTCAACGCGGTCTATGCGGGCACCTCGCGCAATGCCTTCAAGCTCAAGCTCTTCATCGAGCACATCACGGCGGCTTTCACGCGGGTGGCGCCCTGGGATGCCGAGATGATCGAGCGCGGGTTGTTGCCGGCCGAATTGGTGGCCGAGGTCTAGGGTCTACCGGGAAAACCCTGCCGATTGACCGCGTTCTGCGAACAATGCGGCCCGCTTTTGATCCCTACCGAAGGCGCTCCCGGCTTCCTACAGTTCGTTCCATCGCAGCACCCGCTGCAAGGCCGACCCAGGAGACAAGCCCATGACCGCCACCGCTTACCAGACCCGCTTCGGATCGCTCAAGAGTTACGAGAAGGGGCACGTCGAGCCCATCGCCGACGATGTCAAGCACTACGCGATGTCCAACTGCTTCGACATCGCCAGCAAGAGCAAGCCCTATGAAAAGGTCGTGTTCGGCCAGAACCAGATCTACGTGCTCGAGACCCTGCGTGCCGAGGGCAGCTCGCCTTGGTACACCTGCGCGCATGACGAGTTCGCGCTGGTGATGGACGGCGAGGTCGAGGTGCACCTCGTCAAGCTCGATGATTCCCAGACGGTCGGCGACGCAGAGAAAAACGGCGCCGTCTTCGTGAAGGGCGAACCCAAGGGCCGGAAGATGGGCTGGATGAAGCTCACGCGCGGCCACCAGGGCCTGCTGCCGAAGAACACCGCTTACCAGTTCCGCGCGCCCGGCGAGCCCGGCGTGATCGTGCTGCAAACGTGCAAGGGCGAACTCTCCGTCGAGAAGTGGGCCGACATCTGCCAGACCCACTGAGCCCCAACCATACCCAGAGGAGACAAGCCATGAACGCACCCGCAGAACTCGCCAAGGTCATCGCGTCCCGGCCGGACGCCACGCTCGGCTACAAGGACTTCGAGCTCGGCAGCTTCGGCTTCCACCGCGACGAGTACTTCGCCCACATCACCTGGAAGACCCGCGACGGGCGCCCGATGAGCCACACGCTGGACGTCGGCAACTACCTGCGCGCCCTGATGCGCGACGTCGCCTGGGGCTTCTTCTACGGCTGGGTCAACTTCGACGACGTGGTCGGCACCGTCAACCACTACCAGTCGGTCGACCTCTACGCCGGCAGCTACAACGGCACCATGAAGGAAGCGGGCATCGACCTGCTGGAGAACTTTCCCACCGCCCAGATCCGCGCCACCTTCGAGGCCATGCTCGACGACTGGACGAACGAGAGCTTCGACCCCTTCAGCGCGCCGCAGGAAACCGGCTCGCCCTATGGCCGCAAGAAGGGCAACAACACCGCCAAGATCACGCGGGCCCGCGAGCTCGCCAAGCGCTGCGTCGGCCTGAAGGACGACCTCCGGCTGCGCAGCGACGACACCGGCGCCCCGGTCAACCGCGCCTTCGCCGACGTGCCGCAGGGCCAGCCCGAGCTGCATCCCGAGCCCGGCTTCGAGAACGAGGTCCATGCCTTCAACCTCTTCGGCTTCCTGAGCCGCTCGCAGGTGACGTGGAACCCGAGCTTCACCTCGGTCGTCAAGCACAGCTTCATGTGCCCGACCACCGAAGAGCACATCCTGCCGATCATCCACGGCAACGACCGCGTCGAGTGGTTCTTCCAGATGACCGACGAGATCCATTGGGACTGCGGCGACAAGAACACCGGCCGGCCGATGGCCCGCGTGATCATGAAGGCCGGCGACATGGCCGCCATGCCTGCCTACTGCCGCCACCAGGGCTTCAGCCCCAAGCGCTCGATGCTGCTGGTGTGGGAGAACGGCTCGCCGAGCCTGGTCTACGAGATCCAGAAGGGCGAGAGCCCCGAGATCCCGGTGAGCTTCTAAACAGGCGATAACGCGCCGCACTTGCGGCGCGTCCTTCCGAGCTTCGCTTCTTTCCAGAGGAGACAACAAATGGCAGACCGCATCCGGTCCGATGCCGGCGCAGCTTCGCGCCGGCGATTCATGCAGCAAGCCGGCGCCGGCTCGGCAGCCGTCGCGGCGGCAACCCTGGGGCTCGCGACGCAAGAGGCCGACGCGGCACCGGCACCGGCATTCGACGCCACCTACGACATCGTGGTCGCCGGCAGCGGCTGCGGCGGCCTGGCCTCGGCGCTGTTCGCGCGCTGGCAGGGCAACAGCGCCGTCATCCTGGAGAAGGCCGGCAGCATCGGCGGCACCACCGCCAAGGCCGCCTTCTGGTACTGGGTGCCGAACAACGAGGCCATGAAGAAGGCCGGTATCGCCGACCCCAAGCCCGACTTCCTGAAGTACGTCGCGCGGCTGTCGAACCCGCAGGGTTACGACCCCAGCCACCCGCGCTACGGCTTCAGCCAGTGGGAGTACGACATGTGCTCCGCCTTCTACGACAGCGCCTCGCCCGCAGCCGAGCTGCTGGCGGCCAAGGGCGCACTGCCTTACCGCCACGTGGCCGACGTCCCCGACTACTTCGCCGAGCTGCCCGAGGACAAGGCGCCCAAGGGCCGCGTGCTGGTGCCCAAGGAGGCGATCCCCAGCATGTCCGACGGTGGCCTGGTGGCGGTGCGCACCCTGTCCACCAAGGCAAGGCAGGAGGGCATCCCGATACGTACCGGCATGCGCGTCACCAAGCTCCTCCAGGACAAGAGCGGCCGCGTGATCGGCGTCGAGGCCAGGGACGAACTCGACGCCACCGTGCGCCTGCGCGCCCGCAAGGCCGTGATCTTCGCCACCGGCGGCTTCACCCACAACGTGGAGTTGCGCAAGAACTTCCTCAACGGCCCCATCTTCGGCGGCTGCGCGGCCCCGAGCAACGAAGGCGACTTCGTGCCGATCGCCGGCGCGCTGGGTGCGCAGCTGCGCAACATGAACTACGCCTGGACCTGCCCGATCCCGCTGGAAAAGGCGATCGCGAAGGACGGCTCCATCTCCGGCATGTTCTCGGTGGCCGGCGACTCGATGCTCTTCGTCAACAAGTACGGACATCGCAACGTCAACGAGAAGCTGCAGTACAACGAGCTGGCCCAGACCTTCTTCGAGTGGGACGGCGCCAAGGCCGAGTACCCGAACCTCGTGCGCATCGCGATCTGGGACCAGCGCTCGCAGCAGCATTCGGCCAGCGCCGAGTATGGGCGGCTGATCGTGCCGCCCGGCACCGACGACCGCCATGTGATCAAGGGCGCCACGCTGGCCGAGCTGGCGCGCGCCATCGACGAACGCTTCGTCAAGCACGCGAGCGCCATCGGCGGCGCCCGGCTGGCGCCCGAGTTCCTGCCCAATCTGCAGGCCGCCATCGCGCGCTTCAACCAATTCGCCAAGACCGGCAAGGACCTGGACTTCCACCGCGGCGAGCGGGTGGTGGAACAGCTCTTCAACGGCGACGTGAAGGCCGAACCCGGCCGCAGCAATCCCACGATGTGGCCGCTGGCCGAAACCGGCCCCTACTACGCGGCGCTGGTGGTCGCCGGCACGCTCGACACCAAGGGCGGCCCGAAGACCGATCCCAGCGGCCGGGTGCTCGACGCTCGCGACCAGCCCATCCCCGGCCTTTACGGCGTCGGCAACTGCGTGGCGTCTGCCTCGGGGCGCGCCTACTGGGCGGGTGGCGCGACGCTGGGGCCGATCATCGCCTTCGCCTACCGGGCGGCGAATGCGGCCCATGCCGAAGGCAGGAGTGCCGCATGAAATCGGCGCTGCTGCTCCCGATCGCCGCACTCCTCGCGGCCGCCGCGAACCCGGCTCACGCGCAATCGCCGGGCCAGCGCCTGGCCCAGAACGCCTGCACCCAGTGCCACAGCTTCGGCAAGGGCGAGCCGAACGGCGTGGGCCCCAATCTCCACGGCCTGCTCGGCAAGCCCGCCGCGGGCAGCCCCGGCTTCAGCTACTCGAAGCAGTACCTCGACGCGATGAAAGGCAAGACCTGGGACCGCGCGCTGCTCGACAAGTGGCTTGCCGACACCCAGGCCGTCGCGCCCGGCAGCACGATGGCCTATTTCCAGGACGACCCGAAGAAGCGCGCCGCGCTCATCGAGTACATGCAGTCACTCAAGTGAAAGAAGGAGACCCACCATGGCCATCACCCGTCAATCCATGACCGACGAGCAACGCAAGTCGGTGGCCCTCGAATACCTCAAGGCCTACGACAACGGCGGCATCACCTCCACCGGCGGCTCCATCCTCGACCTGTTCGACGGCGATGCGCAGGTCTACTTCCCCAAGTGGGGGCTGGCCAACGGCAAGGACGAGATCGGCAAGCTCTTCGGCGAGGTGGGCAGCCGCGGCAAGTCCATTCGCCACGACTACGCCGGCTTCAACTGGATCTTCACCGGCACCGACCTGTTCGCCTGCGAAGGCACGAGCCACGGCGAGCATGCCGACGGCCCCTGGCGCGCCGGCGTGCCGGAGTGGGGTGCCGGCCGCTGGTGCGATGTGTTCGAGGTGCGCGACTTCCTGATCCAGCGCTGCTTCATCTACCTCGACCCCGACTACGCCGGCAAGGACACGGCACGCTATCCCTGGCTGGCCGGGCGAGGCACCGACAACTGAACCATCATGAACCTCGCAGCCATCCAGCAGGCCGCCGGCCTCAAGACGCCGATCCGCCACCAGCTCTTCATCGACGGCCGCTTCGTCGATGCCGAGTCCGGCGAGACGCTCGCCACGCTCAACCCGCACGACAACTCGACCATTGCCGAGGTGGCGCTGGCGGGCAAGGCCGATGTCGACAAGGCGGTGGCCGCCGCCAGGCGCGCCTTTCCGGCCTGGAGCCGCATGGCCGCGGCGGACCGCGGCCGCATCCTGCTGAAGCTCGCCGACCTGATCGAGGCCAACGCCGAGGAGCTCGCGCGCCTCGAGTCGCTGGACACCGGCCATCCGCTGCGCGACTCGCGCCGCCTCGACGTGCCGCGCACGGCGGCATGCTTTCGCTATTTCGGCGGCATGGCCGACAAGTTCCAGGGCGAGACCATTCCGGTCGAGGCCGGCTTCCTCAACTACACGCTGCGCGAGCCGGTCGGCATCGTGGGCCAGGTGGTGCCGTGGAACTTCCCGCTGATGTTCACCAGCTGGAAGATGGCGCCCGCGCTCGCGGCCGGCAACTGCATCGTGATGAAGCCGGCCGAGATCACGCCGCTCAGCTCGCTCAAGATCGTCGAGCTGATGGCCGAGGCCGGCATGCCCGCGGGCGTGGTCAACATGGTGCCGGGGCTGGGCAGCGTCGCGGGGCAGTACATCGCCGAGCATCCGGAGATCGCCAAGATCGCCTTCACCGGCAGCACCGCGACCGGCAGGCGCATCGTCGCGGCCAGCGCCGGCAACCTCAAGAAGGTGCAGCTGGAGCTTGGCGGCAAGGGCCCCAACATCGTGTTCGAGGACGCCAACCTGCAGGCCGCCATCAACGGCAGCGCCTGGGCGATCTTCCACAACCAGGGGCAGGCCTGCATCGCGGGCTCGCGGCTGATGCTGCACGAGAGGATCGCCGATGCCTTCCTCGATCGGTTCATCCCTCTGGCGCAGTCGATCAGGCTCGGCGATCCCCTCGACGAGGCCACCGAGATGGGCCCGCTCACCAGCGCCCAGCATCGCGAGCGCGTGCTGAGCTACGTCGAGGTCGCGAAGGGGGAGGGCGGGGAGGTGCTCGCGGGCGGCAAGTCGCCCGCAGGCGAGCTGGCGCGGGGCTGCTATGTCGAGCCGACGGTCGTGCGCGCGAGCTCCTTCCGAGACCGCGTGGCGCAGGAGGAAGTCTTCGGCCCCTTCGTCACGGTGCTCACCTTCAGGGACGACGAGGAGGCCCTGCGCATCGCCAACGGCACCGACTACGGCCTCGGCAGCGGCCTGTGGACGACCAACCTCCAACGCGCCCATCGTGTCGCACGCGATCTGCATGCCGGCATGGTCTGGATCAACAGCTACAAGCGCGTGAATCCGGGCTCGCCCTTCGGCGGCGTGGGCCAGAGCGGCTACGGCCGCGAGATGGGCTTCGACGCGATGCGCGAGTACACCCAGGTCAAGAGCGTGTGGGTCAATGTCGACGCGCAGATCCCGCCGCACTTCGTGCGCTGATCGATCCCCATGCGCGACTTCATCTACATCAGCCAGCCGCAGCGCGTGGTCTTCGGCGCCGGCAGCCTGGCCCGCCTGGGCCGCGAGATCGAGGCGCTGGGCGCGCGGCGCGCCCTGGTGCTCTCGACGCCCGAGCAGCGCGGCCAGGCCGAGCGCGTGGCCGCGCTGCTCGGCCCGCAGGCCGCCGGCATCTTCGACCGGGCCGTCATGCATGTGCCCATCGAGACCGCCCGCGCGGCCCGTGAAGCCGCACGCAAGCTCGACGCCGACTGCGCCGTGGCCATCGGCGGCGGCTCCACCACCGGCCTGGGCAAGGCCATCGCGCTGGAGGCGGGCCTGCCCATCGTGGCCATTCCCACCACCTACGCCGGCAGCGAGATGACGCCCATCTACGGCCTGACCGAAGCCGGCCTCAAGAAGACCGGCAAGGACTTCCGGGTGGTGCCGCGCACCGTGATCTACGACCCCGAGCTCTCGCGCAGCCTGCCGGTGGGCCTGAGCGTGACCAGCGGCATCAACGCCATCGCCCATGCGGCCGAGGGCCTGTATGCGCAGGACAGCAATCCGGTGATGGACCTGATGGCCGAGGAAGGCATCGCCGCCATCGCGCGGGCGCTGCCGGCGATCCGGCGCAGCCCCGAGGACATCGAGGCGAGGTCCGATGCCCTCTACGGCGCCTGGCTGTGCGGCAGCGTGCTGGGCAATGTGGGCATGGCGCTGCACCACAAGCTGTGCCACACGCTGGGCGGCAGCTTCAACCTGCCGCATGCGGAGGTGCACACGGTGGTGCTGCCGCATGCGATCGCCTTCAATGCCGAGGCGGCGCCGGGTGCGATGCAGCGCATCGCGAGAGCGCTGGGCACGTCCGACGCCGCGCAAGGCCTGCAGGCGCTGGCGCGCGACAACGGCGCGCCGACCGCGCTGAAGGACATCGGCATGCAGGAGGCCGACCTGGACCGCGCCGCCGATCTGGCGGTGAGCAACCCCTACTGGAATCCGCGGCCTTTCGGCCCGGCGGAGCGCGGCGCCATCCGCGCGCTGCTGCAGCGCGCCTACGAGGGCGCGCCGCCCGCCTGACGCCATCACTGGTTTGTGCAAGAAGAGAACGACGAAGGAGACCACCATGACCCTCAATCGCAGACAGTTCACCCAGGCCGCGGCCGCCCTGGCCGCCGGCGGGGCAGCGCCGCTGGTGTTCGCCGCCGACACGCTCAAGATCGGCTATGTCTCGCCGCAGACCGGCCCGCTGGCGCCCTTCGGCGAGGCCGACAAGTGGGTCATCGACCAGATGAAGACCGCCTTCAAGGACGGGATCGCCGTCGGCGGGAAGAAGTACGCGGTGCAGATCGTGCTCAAGGACAGCCAGTCCAATCCCAACCGCGCGGGCGAGGTCGCCAACGACCTGATCCTCAAGGACAAGGTCGCGCTGGTGCTCACCGCCGGCACGCCCGAGACCGCCAACCCGGTGAGCGACGCCTGCGAGCTGAACGAGGTGCCCTGCGTCTCCAGCGTGGTGCCCTGGCAGCCCTGGTTCTTCGGCCGCAAGGGCGATCCGGCCAAGGGCTTCGCCTGGACCTACCACCTGTTCTGGGGGCTCGAGGACGTCATCGCCAATTTCACCAATGGTTGGAAGACCGTCAGCACCAACAAGAAGGTGGGCGGGCTCTTCCCCAATGACGGCGACGGCAACGCCTGGGGCGACAAGGAGCTCGGCTTTCCGAAGCCGCTGTCGCAGATGGGCTTCACGCTCACCGACCCCGGCCGGTTCCAGAACGGCACGCAGGATTTCAGCGCGCAGATCGCCGCCTTCAAGCGCGACAACGTCGAGATCGTGACCGGCGTGGTGATCCCGCCCGATGCCAAGACTTTTCTCACGCAGGCGCGGCAGCAGGGCTTCAAGCCCAAGGTCGTCACGCTGGGGAAGGCGCTGCTGTTCCCGGGTGCGATCGAGGCGCTGGGCGAGCTGGGCCATGGCTTGTCGACGGAGGTGTGGTGGAGCCCTTCTCATCCCTTCACGTCGAGCCTGACGAAGCAGAGCGCGAAGTCGCTGGCCGAGGCCTACGAGGCCGGCGCGAAGAAGCAGTGGACGCAGCCGATCGGCTTTGCGCATGCCTTGTTCGAGGTCGCCTCGAACGCGCTCTCGCGCGCCAAGTCGACCAAGGCCGGCGACGTGCGCGACGCCGTCGCGGCGACTTCGCTCGATACGGTGGTCGGCCCGGTGAAGTGGGGCGGGCAGGGGCCATTCAAGAACGTGAGCAAGACGCCCCTGGTGCTGGGCCAGTGGAACAAGGGCCAGAAGTACAAGGTCGAGCTGAGCATCGTCAACAACGAGGCCGCAAGGAACATCCCGGCCACGGGCACGCTGCAGCTGCTGTCATGACGCTCCTTGCGCTGCATGGCGTTCGCAAGTCCTACGGCGCGCTCAAGGTCACCGACGACATCACGCTCGCGGTGGCCGAGGGCGAAACCCTGGGCATCCTCGGGCCCAATGGCGCGGGCAAGACCACGTTGTTCAACCTGATCTCGGGCGACGTGCGCGTCGATGCCGGCCGCGTCGAGTACGAGGGGCGCGACGTGACCGCCCTCAAGCCGCACCAGCGCTGCCATGCCGGCATCGGCCGCAGCTACCAGGTGCCGCAGCCCTTCGGCAACATGAGCGTGTTCGAGAACCTGGTCACGGCCGCCTGCTTCGGCGGCGGCCAGCCCGAGCGCGAGGCCTGGAAGACAGCGCACGAGGTCCTGGCCGAGACCGGGCTGATGGCGCACGCCAACAGGCCGGCCGGCGGGCTCACGCTGCTGGACCGCAAGCGGCTGGAGCTGGCACGCGCGCTGGCGACGCGCCCCAGGCTGCTGCTGCTCGACGAGATCGCGGGCGGGCTGACCGAGCCCGAGGCCCGCCTGCTGGTGGAGGAGTTGAAGCGCATCAAGGCGCGCGGGGTGACCATGATCTGGATCGAGCATGTGGTGCATGCGCTGCTGTCGCTGGCCGATCGGCTGTTCGTCATCAACTTCGGGCAGAAGCTGGCGGAGGGGGAGCCGCGTGCAGTGATGGGCGACTCCGAGGTGCGCCGTGTGTACATGGGGATGGAAGCATGATGAGCGCGCTGCTCGAAGCCCATGGCCTCCAGGCCTTCTACGGCGATGCCCAGGCCCTCTTCGGCATCGACCTTTCCCTCGCCCAGGGCGAGCTGGTCGCGATCATCGGCGCCAATGGTGCGGGCAAGTCCACGCTGCTCAAGTGCCTCACGGGCCTGGTGCGCACCCCGCGCGAGGCGGTGCGCTTCAAGGGCGAGGCCATCGGCGGCCTGCCACCCGGCGAGATCGTCAAGCGCGGCCTCGCGATGGTGCCCGAGGGCCGCCGTCTCTTCCCCAGCCTGAGCGTCGAGGAGAACCTGCTGATCGGCGGCCTGGCCGGCCGCAAGGGTCCATGGAACCTGCAGCGCCTCTACGGCCTCTTTCCCATCCTGGCCGAGAAGCGCCACAACCCCGGCACCGAGCTGTCGGGCGGCCAGCAGCAGATGGTGGCGCTGGGCCGCGCGCTGATGAGCAACCCCGAGCTGCTCCTGTGCGACGAGCTCTCGCTCGGCCTGGCGCCGATCGTGATCCGCGAGATCTACGCTGCGATGCCCGCCATCACCGGCGAGGGCATGACGGTGGTGATCGTCGAGCAGGACCTGACCATGGCCCAGCGCGTGTCGCAGCGCATCTGCTGCCTGCAGGAGGGCCGCGTCTCGCTCGCCGGCCGCTCCGACGCGCTCTCGCGCGAGCAGATCTCGCAGGCCTACTTCGGCATCTAGGAACGAAGACGGAGCCCCGCCACACCATGATCGAAATCTTCCTCCAAGGCATCCTCCTCGGCGGCCTCTACACGCTCTTCGCGCTGGGCCAGTCGCTGATGTTCGGCGTCATGCGCCTCACCAACACCGCGCAGGGCGACTTCATCATCCTCGGCGCCTTCGCGGTGGTCGCCGGCACCGCGCTGGCGGGCGGCGCGCCCTTCGCCGTCGCACTGGCCGTGCTGCCCCTGGCCTTCGGCTTCGGCTACGCGCTGCAGCGCTACGTGCTCAACGGCACGCTGGGCAAGGACCCGCTGCCCTCGCTGGTCGTGACCTTCGGGCTTTCGATCGTCATCCAGAACCTGCTGCTGGAGCTGTTCTCGGCCGACCCGCGATCGATCGAGACCGGCGGCCTCAACACGCAGGGCCTCGCGCTCGGCGAATCGATCTCGCTGGGCGTGCTGCCGCTGGTGATTCTCGCCATCGCGGTCGCCGCCACCGCCGGGCTGCAATGGCTGTTCGCACGCACCGCGCTGGGCCGCTCCTTCCGCGCCGTGTCGGACGATCGTGAAATCGCCGAGCTCATGGGACTGGATGCGAAGAAGGTCTACGCCTTCGCCACCGCCATCGCCTTCGTGCTGATCGCCGTGGCCGGCGCGCTGCAGGGCATGCGCACGACGGTCTCGCCCTCGGACGGGCCGCTGCTGCTGCTGTTCGCCTTCGAGGCCGTGATCATCGGCGGCATGGGCTCCTTCTGGGGCACGCTGGCGGGCGCAATGATCCTCGGCATCACGCAGCAGATCGGCTTCCGGCTCGATCCGGGCTGGGGCATCTGGGTCGGCCACATCGTGTTCCTGATTGTGCTGGTGCTCCGGCCGCAGGGGCTGTTCCCCAAGACGCGAGGCTGAGGCGATGAGCCGCCCGCCCGTTCCCAAGTCAAATCCGCAGCCGAAGGCGAAGGTACTCCGATGACCCGCAACCCACCCCTCGCCGCGAGCACCACGCCTGCGGCCTTCGACGTGGTGCGCAGCACCGTTGCCAGCCGGGCCGCGCTCGGCGTGGCCGTCGCGCTGGCCGTGCTCGCCGCCACGCTGCCCTTCTGGGGCGAGTCGAGCTGGATGCGGGAGTTCGTCGAGATCGCCTGCTACCTCATCTTCGCGATCATGTGGAACCTGCTCGCCGGCTACGGCGGCATGGTCAGCATCGGGCAGCAGGCCTTCTTCGGCTTCGGCGGCTACGTGATGCTCATGCTGGGCAACTTCGCGGGCGTGAATCCCTTCATCGCGATTCCGCTGGGCGCGCTGGCGGCCGCAGCGATCGCGGTGCCGGTGTCCTTCGTCGCCTTCCGGCTCTCGGGCGGCTACTTTGCCATCGGCACTTGGGTCATCGCGGAGGTGTTCCGCCTCAGCTTCGCGAACGTCTCCGCGGTGGGCGGCGGCTCCGGCACCACGCTGACCGCGCTGCGCGGCATCGAGCGTGCGACGCGCGAGAGCGTGACCTACTGGATGGCGCTGGCTTGCGTGGTGGCTGCCATCGCGCTGGTCTATTTGTTCCTGCGCAGCAAGCGCGGCCTGGCTTTGCTCGCGATTCGCGACAACGAGGTCGCGGCCGAGTCGCAGGGCATCCCGGTGGTGCGCATGAAGCTCGCCGTGTATGTGGTGGCGGCCTTCGGCGCAGGCCTGGCGGGGGCCCTCTATTTCGTCGGCAACCTGCGCATCAGCCCGGACGCCGCCTTCAGCGTGAACTGGACGGCCTTCGCAATCTTCATGGTGGTGATCGGCGGCATCGGGCGCATCGAGGGGCCGCTGGTGGGGGCACTGATCTTCTGGGCGCTCAACAAGTTCTTGAGCGACTATGGGACCTGGTACCTGCTGGGACTGGGACTGCTGGCGATCGTGGTGACGATCTTCTTCAAGCAGGGCCTGTGGGGGTATGCGCAGCAGCGCTGGGGGTGGTCGCTGTTTCCGACGCAGCGGGTGCTGGCGGATGGCGAGCGCGTGCCACGGCGTTGAGCCAAGCGAATGGCTGCCGGCAGCGATGCCGAGCCGGCCGAGGCCCGATGCATGGTGCGCTGCCCGGCTCTTCCGCGGGCGGCGAGCAGCCCAAGTTCTGCACCATCCGCGACGACGGCCACCCCGTGATCGTCAAGTTTTCGCCTGCCGGCGGCTCCGCGCCCGAACGCCGGTGGGCGGGACCTGGCAGCGCCCGCGCCAGGTGCCGCTACCCGGCCGCCGCGAGCGCGCCCGCGGTGTCGTAGAACTCCATGAAGTCCACGACCTTGCCATCGCGAAGGCGATGCACGTCGGCCTTGGGCGACTTCACGATCTTGCCGGTGCCGCGGTGCTTCCATTCGCAGCTGCCCAGCATCACGACGCGATCGCCCTGGGCGATGAACTCGTCCGCGTCGTAGCTGAGCAGTTCCCAGTCCTTGCCCAGCTCCTGAAAATAGTTTTGCACTTCGTCCTTCGAGCGGCAGGCCCGGGTGAATTCCATGCCGGCAGCGCCTGCGGCCAGCGAGCGCCACTGCACGTCGTCCGAGAGCAGCGCCATCCAGCAGGAGACGCCCTCGCAGTCGGCCTTGGACTGGTTCCACAGCGCATAGCCCTTCTTGAGCAGCGCCACGTTGTTGCTCTCCTCTTCGGTCATGAGTGCCTCCGGTTCTACGGTTCTTCTTTCACGGAAAAGCGGACGCATCGCCCTGCGACCGCCAGCGACTGACGACCCGCGCATCTTGCGCCCCATCCGGCGGAATGCGCAATCGGCCGTTGGACAGATGCCCCCGCGCTGCCTACGAATCACGGCGCGCTCGCGGGCGGTGGATATGTCGCAGGCAGGCCACTGGAGGCCGTGCGCTTTTGCACGTTCTGCGCGCTTGCCTGCATTCCGGGCGCGTGGCGTGACTTTCGCCACTTCCGCCCGCCGCGGTGCGGACGTTCAATGACCCGACCCGCCTTCATCCGAGCCTGCTCATGTTCACGACCCTGTTGAGCTCCTGCATCCGCATCTGGCGCCGGTCCCAGGGACGGCGCCAGCGCCTGTCCGTCTTCGCACAGGCGCACGGCCAGACCATGCTGCTGGACTGCCAGCGGCACCCGCGCGGCTGGTCGGGCGTGGTGAAGATCCGAGAGGCATCGGAAGAGCGCGTCGTCCATGTGTGCACCGAACTGCGCGCGACGCCCGACGACGCGCTGGGCGACGCCGAGCACGATGCGCAGCGGCTGGCGCTGATGTTCGTACAGTGAGGACGGCGCTGGCGGTGCAGGTTTCGGGCATCGACCCGGAGCGATCGAGGATCGCCAAGAGTTCTTCGTTTGCAGGTCGATGGACCTTTGGCAACTCGTGTAATGTCGTGCTCTTGCGGGAACTCAGCTTCAGGCCATGAGCAAGGCATTCACCAAAGAGAGCGACTCGGACGACGACGACGACGGCACCGCCGGCATTCCGCCGCTGCCCGCCGGGAGCAAGAACTACATCACGCCGCAGGGCTATGCGCGCCTTCGCGACGAGCTGCTCGAATTGATGGACGTCGAGCGGCCCAAGGTCGTCGAGGCGGTTCACTGGGCGGCCAAGAATGGCGACCGGTCCGAGAACGGCGACTACCTTTACGGCAAGAAGCGCTTGCGCGAGATCGACCGGCGAATCCGCTTCCTGACCAAACGGCTCGAGGTGGCCGAGGTGACGGACCCTTCGGTCCACCATGGCCGCGACCAGATCTTCTTCGGTGCCACCGTCCGCTACGCAGACGAGACCGGCAACGAGCGTGAGCTGACCATCCTGGGCATCGACGAGGCCGAGAGCGCACAAGGCCAGGTGAGCTGGATCTCCCCGATCGCCCGGGCCCTGCTCAAGGCGCGCGAAGGCGAGGTGGTCAAGCTGGCGACGCCCGGGGGCGTGCACGAGATCGAGGTGTTGTCGGTGAGCTATCCGCCGCCGGCGCCCGCGGCGAGCTGAAGCTCAGGGCGCGGGAACCGTTCGCGCGGCGGCGAGTACCGATGGGGTGCGCCGCGCCGCCCGCAGGACGGCCTCGAGGTGGGTGCGGTCGCGCACCGCGATCACGAAGCGCAGGTCGGTGGAGTCCTGCGGCGTCTCATCGGCCATCTCGACGTGGGTGATGTCGGCTTCGGCATCCGCCAGCGTGGCGGCGACGCGTGCCAGCACGCCCTTGTCGTTGCGCACGGTGATCACGACGCCGGTCTCGAAGGGGCGCACCGGCTCGTCCGCCCATTCGACGGCGAAGAAGCGTTCGCTGTCCTTGTGCCGCAGGCGCTGGCCGACGCCGCAGGCCTCGGTGTGCACCACCAGGCCTTCGCCGTGTCCGAGATAGCCCACGATCGGGTCGTCGGGAATGGGCCGGCAGCACAGCGCGAAGCGAACCGAGGAGTTCTCGCTGCCGTCCAGCGTGACGGCACCTTGCGAGACGGCCTCGTGCGCGGTGAAGCGCTCGCGGCTCAGCATCAGCGCATCGGGCTTCTCGCCGCGTTCCGCCAGCAGCGCCATCAGCCGCTTGGCAACGATGGTCGCGATGCGCTTGCCCAGGCCGATGTCGGTCAGCAGTTCGGAGCGGCTGCGATTGCCGGTGAAGCGCAGCAGCTTTTCCCAGATCTGCTGGTGCTCCTCGTTGTCTTCCGGCAGGTTGCCGAGGCCCTCGGCGCGCAGCGCCTGCGCCAGCAGCTTTTCGCCCAGGCCTTCCGACTCGGCATGCGCGAGGGTCTTGAGATAGTGGCGGATCTTCGAGCGCGCACGGCCGGTGCGCACGAAGCCCAGCCAGGCCGGATTGGGCGTCGACACCGGCGCCGTGATGACCTCCACCACATCGCCGTTCTTGAGTTCGGTGCGCAAGGGGACCTGGTCGCCGTTGATGCGCGCAGCCGAGGTGTGATCGCCGATGTTGCTGTGGATGGCATAGGCGAAATCGACCACCGTCGCGCCGCGCGGCAGTGCCAGGATCTGGCTCTTGGGCGTGAACACGTAGACCGCATCCGGGAAGAGGTCGACCTTGACGTGGTCCCAGAACTCGGCCGCGTCGCGCGTCTCGTCCTGGATGTCGAGCAGGGACTGCAGCCACTTGGTGCCCAGCCGGTCGCCGGTTGCCGCGCTGGGTTCGGCCGCCTTGTAGAGCCAGTGGGCGGCCACGCCGGACTCGGCGACCACGTGCATGGCCTCGGTGCGCAGCTGAAACTCGACGCTCACGCCGGCCGGCCCCACCAGCGTGGTGTGCAGCGACTGGTAGCCGTTGAGCTTGGCGATCGCGATGTGGTCCTTGAACTTGCCCGGCAGGGGCTTGTACATCTGGTGCAGGATGCCCAGGCCGGTGTAGCAGGCGATCACCGTCGGCACGATGAGGCGGAAGCCGTAGATGTCGGTCACCTGGGCGAAGCTCAGGTGCTTTTCTTCCATCTTGCGGTAGATGGAATAGAGCGTTTTCTCGCGGCCCGCGATGCGCACGCTCATGTTGGCCCCGGCGAATGCGGTCTCCAGTTCCTGTTGCACCTTCTGGATCAGGTCGCGGCGCCGGCCGCGGGCCTTGGCAACGGCCTTGGCGAGGATCGCGTAACGCCAGGGCCGCAGGTGGCGGAAGGACAGGTCCTGCAGCTCGCGGTAGGTCTGGTTGAGCCCCAGCCGATGCGCGATCGGTGCGTAGATTTCGAGGGTTTCGCGCGAGATGCGGGCCCACTTCTCGCGCGGCGCATCTTCGAGCGTGCGCATGTTGTGGGTGCGGTCCGCCAGCTTGACCAAGATGACCCGCACGTCGCGCGCCATCGCCAGCAGCATCTTGCGAAAGGACTCGGCCTGGTTCTCCTCGCGCGTGTTGAAGCGCAGCTTGTCCAGCTTGGTGAGGCCGTCGACCAGTTCCGCCACCGGTGCGCCGAAGCGCTCGATCAGCTCCGATTTGGTGACGCCGCAATCCTCGATCGCATCGTGCAGCAGGGCTGCCATGAGCGCCTGCGCGTCGAGCTTCCACTCCGCGCACTGCGCGGCCACGGCGATGGGGTGGGTGATGTAGGGCTCGCCGCTGTTGCGCAGCTGGCCCAGGTGAGCCTCGTCGGCGAAGCGGTAGGCGCGGCGCACCTGCTCCACATCCTCGGCGCTCAGATAGTCGAGGCGGTCCGTCAGCGCGGCAAAGCTGGCGGCTGCTGCGTTCAGCGCCGCCGGACTGGGCCGGGGCGTGCCCTTGGGGGCACCGGACTGGGACTTGACAACCGCGCTCATGCTTGTCACTTTAGCTTGGCGGCCGGCTCGATGTGTTTGTGCAACAAAAAAGCACCGCGTCGCGGTGCTTCTTTGTTGCAGGTGTGCGTCAGCTCAACCGGGGACCTTCTTGAGCATTTCAAGGCCGATCTTGCCTTCCGCGATCTCCCGCAGGGCCGTGACGCCCGGCTTGTTCTTGCTCTCGATCTTCGGCGCGTGGCCCTGGCTCAGCATGCGCGCACGGTAGGTGGCGGCCAGCACGAGCTCGAAGCGGTTCGGGATCTTCTGCAGGCAATCTTCGACGGTGATACGGGCCATGGTGGTCTTTCGGCTTACGGCGGGAGGGGTCGATCAGGGAATGTTCAGTGCGGCGAAGGTGTCGGCACGCGCCCGGCGCTGTGCGGAGTACCGGAGCCGCTGAGCGTGGACGATCGCCTTCAGGTCGAAAAGTGCGCGCTCAAATAACTCGTTGATTATAACGAAGTCGAATTCGTTGGCGCGTGCCATCTCTTGCGCGGCGTTCTGCAGCCGCAGCTCGATGACCTCCGCACTGTCCTCGCCGCGCCGCTCGAGCCGGGATCGCAGCTCTTCCCAGCTCGGCGGCAGGATGAAGATCGTCACCGCGTTGGCGAAGGTCTTGCGGATCTGGGTCGCGCCCTGGAAATCGATCTCCAGGATGACGTCCGCGCCTTTGGCGATGCGGTCCTCGATGGCCTTTTTCGAGGTGCCGTAGCGCTGCCCGTGCACGTGCGCCCACTCGACGAAGGCACCGGCGGCGACCATTGCATCGAATTCCGAATGCGGGACGAAGAAGTATTCGCGGCCGTGCTTCTCCTGGCCGCGCGGTGGGCGCGTGGTATGCGACACGGAGGGCTGGACCGCGGTGTCGAGCTCCATCAAGGCCTTGACCAGGCTCGACTTGCCGGCGCCGCTCGGCGCAGCGACCACGAAGATATTGCCGGGGTATTCCATTCGCGCGTTCCCTGTTTTCCTGTTATTCGATGTTCTGCACTTGCTCGCGCATCTGTTCGATGAGCACCTTCATGTCCACGCCGATGCGGGTGAGCTCGAGCGTCGCCGACTTGGAGCCGAGGGTGTTGGCTTCGCGATGCAGTTCCTGGATCAGGAAGTCGAGCCGCTTGCCGATCTCGCCGCCCTTCTTGACCAGGCGCTCGATCTCGTCCAGGTGCGAACCCAGGCGCGTGAGCTCTTCCGCGACGTCGATGCGGATCGCGAAGGCGGTGGCCTCGGCCAGCGCGCGGTCTTGTGCGGCCTCCGGCGGAGTGCCACCGCTCGCGCCCAGTGCTTCCTGCCAGCGCTCGAGGAAGCGGTTGCGCTGCTGCTCGACCAGCTGGGGGACCAGCGGCAGCGCTTGCGCCACCAGGGCGCGCAGCTGGGCCAGGTGGTCCTGCAGCATCTTGGCCAGGCGTGCGCCTTCGCGTTCGCGCGAGGTCATCAGGCCCTTGAGCGTCTTCGCCGCCAGCTCGGAAAGTTCAGGGCCCCAGTCGCTCCTGGCGCTGGTGTCGCCGGCCGCCAGGCGCAGCACGTCGGCCACGCTGAGCTCGCGGGCGGCGGGCAGCCAGGCGCGGATGCTGTCCTGAAGCCCGTTGAGCCGTTGCAGCAGCTTGGTCGAGGGCTCGCCGATGCCCCCCGCAGCGCCGCTCTCGATCGCAGCGCGCAGCTCGACCTTGCCGCGCTTGAGCTGCCCGGTCAGCATCTCGCGCAGCATGGGCTCGTGCTGACGCAGCTCTTCGGGGAGCTTGAATGTGAGGTCGAGAAAGCGGCTGTTGACCGAGCGGATCTCGACTCCGAGCCGGCCCGCGCCGGCGGTTCGCGGCTCGGCATCCGGGTGACCGCGGCCCGCGGCGCTCTGGCCGCTGGCATAGCCGGTCATGCTGTAAACTGGCATCGCGCCTCGCTCTTGAATTGGTGTGCACGCTCCGAGACAACGGCACCGCCTTCGCTTGCCGCACCTCCGCCTTCGGGCGAAACTCCCGGATTATGTCAAAGGTCAAACCTTCGCCCTTGCTGCCCGACACGGTCATAGGCGGCTATCGCGTCGTGCGTCGCATCTCCGCAGGCGGATTCGGTGTGGTTTATCTTGCCGTCGACCACAGCGGGCAGCAGGTTGCGATCAAGGAATACCTGCCCTCCTCGCTGGCCACGCGCGGCACCGGCGAACTCTGCCCCCAGGTGCCACCCGAGAAGCTGTCGCTCTATCGCCTGGGGCTCAAGAGCTTCTTCGAAGAAGGGCGTTCGCTCGCGCAGATCTCGCATGCATCGGTGGTCAGCGTGCTCAACTTCTTCCGCGAGAACGAAACCGTCTACATGGTCATGAATTACCTGGAGGGCGCCACCCTGCAGGACTTCATCGTGACCGCACGCGATCTCAAGAAACAGAAGGTCTTCCGCGAATCCACCATCCGCTCGTTGTTCGACGAGATCCTGCGCGGCCTGCGCATCGTGCACCAGCACAAGATGCTGCACCTGGACATCAAGCCGGCCAACATCTTCGTGACCGATGACGACCGCGCGGTGATGATCGACTTCGGCGCCGCGCGCGAGGTGCTCTCCAAGGAAGGCAACTTCATCCGCCCGATGTATACGCCCGGCTTCGCGGCTCCGGAGATGTACCGCCGCGACTCGTCGATGGGCCCGTGGACCGACATCTATGCCATCGGCGCCTGCATCTACGCCTGCATGCAGGGCTATCCCCCCAACGACGCACCTCAGCGCATCGAGAAAGACCGGCTCGGCCTGTCGCTGTCGCGCCTGCGCGGCATCTATTCGGACAACCTGATCGAGGTGGTCGAATGGTGCATGTCGCTCGACCCGCTGTCACGCCCGCAATCGGTCTTCGCGCTGCAGAAGGAGCTCAGCCGCGAGGGCGAGCGCCGTTACACCAAGCTCACCGTCAGCGAGAAAGTGCGGCTGTCGATCGACAACATGCGCTCCTTCGAAAAGAAAGGCCTGCCCAAGGCGGCCGCCCCCACTACACGCCCCGCATGAAATTCTCCGTCTTCCAGGTCAGCCGCAAGGGCGGCCGTCTCAAGAACGAAGACCGCATGGGCTACTGCTACACGCGCGAGTCGGGCCTCTTCGTGCTGGCCGACGGCATGGGCGGGCATCCCGAAGGCGAAGTGGCCGCCCAGATGGCGCTGCAGACCATCGCGGCGCTCTACCAGCGCGAGGCGCGGCCGGTGTTGAAGGATGTGAAGGCCTTCCTCACGGCGTCGGTGATGGCCGCGCACCAGCAGATCATGCGCTACGCGGGCAACAAGGGCATGCTCGACACGCCCCGCACGACCGTGGTGGCGGCGGTCCTGCAAGGCACCACCGCGACCTGGATCCACTGCGGAGACTCCCGGCTCTACGTGATTCGCGACGGCGAGATGCTGATGCGCACGCGCGACCATTCGCATGCCGAGCGGCCGCGGCCCGGCGGCGCGATGAGCGGCGACGTCGTCAATCGCAACCTGCTGCTGACCTGCCTCGGCTCGCCCACCACGCCCCTGTTCGACATCTCGCCCCCGCTGCAGCTGCAGCGGGGCGATCGCATCATGCTGTGCTCCGACGGCCTGTGGAGCGTGCTGGACGAAGGCTTGATCGTGCGTACGCTGTCCTCCGGCAAGCCGGTGTCGGACGCCGCGCCGGATCTCGCCGAGATGGCACTGCGCAACGGCGGCACCCACAGCGACAACGTGACGCTGATCGCGCTCGAATGGGAAACGCCGGACGCGCCGGGCCAGACGCGCGGCGTGTCCACCGACAGCATCAGCGACGGCGTCTTCGCCTCCACCATCCAGGCGGGCATGCCGTCCGACAGCGAGCTCGACGACCTCGACGAGGACGCCATCGAGCGCTCCATCGCAGAGATCAACGAAGCCATCAAGCGCTCCTCTGCCGCGCGCAAGTCCTGATTCTTCTTCTTTTTCTTGGGTTGACATGACAGTTTTCGTACGAAGCGGCGACCGTGCCGCCGACCAGCTGCGCCCCGTCCGCATCACGCGCGGCTTCACCATCCATGCCGAGGGCTCGGTGCTGATCGAGTTCGGCCAGACGCGCGTGCTCTGCACCGCCTCGGTCGAGGAAAAGGTGCCGCCGCACAAGCGCGGCAGCGGCGAGGGCTGGGTCACGGCCGAGTACGGCATGCTCCCGCGCGCCACCCACACGCGCAGCGACCGCGAGGCCGCGCGCGGCAAGCAAAGCGGCCGCACGCAGGAGATCCAGCGTCTCATCGGCCGCTCGATGCGCGCCGTCTTCGATCTGGCCGCCCTCGGCGAGCGCACCATCCATCTCGACTGCGACGTGCTCCAGGCCGATGGCGGCACCCGCACCGCGGCCATCACCGGCGCCTTCGTCGCGGCGCAGGATGCGGTCAACAAGCTGCTGGCGGCCGGCACCCTCGCGGCCTCGCCGATCCGGGGCCATGTGGCCGCCGTTTCCGTCGGTATCGTGCAAGGCACGCCGCTGCTCGACCTCGAGTACGTCGAAGACTTCGCCTGCGACACCGACATGAACGTGGTGATGACCGGCGCCGGGCATTTCGTCGAAGTGCAGGGCACGGCCGAAGGGGCCGCCTTCTCGCGCGAAGAGATGAATGCGCTGCTGCTGCTGGCCGAGAAGGGCATCGCCGAGCTGACGGCGATGCAGGCGCAGGCGCTGGCCGGTTGATGGAGCGGGGACGCCGATGAAGCTGGTCCTGGCCTCCAACAACGCCGGCAAGCTCGCCGAGCTGCAGCAGTTGTTTGCGCCGCTCGGCGTTGCGCTGGTGCGCCAGGCGGAGCTCGGCGTCGGCGAGGCAGACGAGCCCTTCTTCACCTTCGTCGAGAACGCGCTGGCCAAGGCGCGGCACGCCGCGGCGGCCACCGGCCTGCCGGCGATCGCCGACGATGCGGGCCTTTGCGTCGAGGCCTTCGGCGGCCTGCCCGGCGTGGCCACCGCCTACTACGCCACGCGCTTCGGCTACGAAAAGGGCGACGCCAACAACGTGCGTGCGCTGCTCGAACAGATGGCCGGAGTCGACGATCGCCGTGCCGCGCTCGTCAGCACGCTGGTGGCGCTGCGCAGCCCCGAGGACCCGGAACCGCTGATCGCCGTCGGCCGTGCCGCGGGCCAGATCACCCGCGAGCCGATCGGCGAGAACGGCTTCGGCTTCGACCCGGTGATGTGGCTGCCGCAGTTCGGCAAGACCTTCGCCCAGCTGCCGCCCGAGCTGAAGAACGCCCACAGCCATCGGGGCCAGGCAGCGCGCGCGATGCTGGCCCTGATGCGGGAGCGCTGGCTGTGAGCCTTGCCATCCCGATCGCCGACGAGCGTGCACAGGCGCGCGGCGACGGCGCGGAGCGGGCGAACGACGTACTGCACTGGATGCGCCCCGGCCCGCTGCAACTGAGCGCCTTGCCGCCGCTCTCGCTCTACGTGCATCTGCCCTGGTGTCTGCGCAAGTGCCCCTATTGCGACTTCAATTCGCACGAATGGCGCGGCGATGGCGGCGAGGCGCCGCTGCCCGAGCAGCGCTACCTGGATGCGCTGATCGCCGACCTCGACGCGGCGCTGCCGCTCGTCTGGGGCCGCAGCGTGCACAGCATCTTCATCGGCGGGGGCACGCCCAGCCTGTTCTCGCCGGCCTCCATCGACCGCCTGCTGGGCGACCTGCGTGCCCGGCTCAAGCTGGCACCCGACTGCGAGATCACGCTGGAGGCCAATCCGGGCACCTTCGAGCGCGACCGCTTTCGCGGCTACCGCGCCGCCGGCGTCACCCGGCTGTCGGTCGGCGTGCAGAGCTTCAACGACGCGCATTTGAAGGCGCTCGGCCGGGTGCACGACCGTGCCCAGGCCATCGCGGCGGTCGAGGAGGCGGCGCAGGCCTTCGACACCTTCAACCTCGACCTGATGTACGCGCTGCCGGGCCAGACGCCCGACGAGCTCGACGCCGACCTGACGCAGGCGCTGGCGCTCGCGCCGCCGCATCTGTCGGTCTACCACCTGACCATCGAGCCCAACACCTACTTCGCCAAGTTCCCGCCGGTGGTGCCGGAGGACGACGTGGCCTACGCCATGCTCGACCGCATCACCGAGCGCACGGCGCAACGCGGCCTGGAGCGCTACGAGGTCTCCGCCTATGCGCGGCCCGGCCACCGCTGCGTCCACAACACCAACTACTGGCAGTTCGGCGACTATCTCGGCATCGGGGCCGGCGCGCACAGCAAGCTGAGCTTTGCGCATCGCATCGTGCGGCAGGTGCGCTTTCGCGAGCCGCGCCTGTACATGGACCAAGCGCTCGCCGCTCGCGCGGTCGCGCAGAGCGACGAGGTCGGCATTGCCGAGCTGCCTTTCGAATTCATGCTCAATGCGCTGCGCCTCAAGGAAGGCTTCACGCTGGCTCAGTTCGGCGAGCGCACCGGCCTGGCCATCACCGCCATCCAGCGCGGGCTCGAGGAAGCCGAGCGCAAGGGCCTGATCGAGCGCGATCTGGCACGCGTCTGGCCCACCGCCCGCGGCTTCGACTTCCTGAGCGACCTGCAGGGCATTTTTCTATCCGACAGCTGAGACAATCAGCGCTGCCATGTCGACCCGAACCTTGCCGGAAGAAGAAGTCACCAAGCGCCGCTCGCGCGGACGGCCCAGTCCCGAACAGGCGGTGGCGCTGCGCGAGGCTTTCCTCGGCGCGGCACTGAAATCCTTCCTCGAGCATGGCTATGCGGCCACCAGCATCGAAGCCATCGCGCGCGATGCGGGCGTGGCCAAGATCACGATCTACCGCCAGTTCGAGAACAAGGAAGCCCTGTTCCGCGAGGTCGTGCATCGCGCCGTCAGCAGTGCCCGGGAGACGATGCAGGCCACGCTGGTGCGCTCAGGCGCCGACGAGAGGCAGGTGCTGCTGGACCTGGTCGAGCGCATGTACCTGAGCGCCACCGAAGCGCAGACCCTGGCGCTGCTGCGCCTGGTGATCGCCGAGGCCGTGCGCTTTCCGGAGCTCGCGAAGTCGCTCTACGCCGAGAACAGCTATGTGCTCGCGCCGGTGGTCGAATACCTCGGCGAGGCGCACCGCAGCGGCACGCTGCACGTGCCCGATCCCGAACTGGCGGCGGTCCAACTCTCGACCCTGGCCTTCGGCGGGGTGCGCTTCTTTATCTCGAAGCCGCTGGCCGGCCCCGAGGAGCGCCGCGCCTGGGCCGAGGGCGTGGTCGATCTGGTGCTGCGGGGCTGGATGCCGGCGCCCGCGGACACGGCAGGCGACGGCCAGGCACCGGACGCCAGCGACTAAAATCCCTCGGCGCTCGTGCAATGCGAGCGCCTTCCGGAGAGTTGGGTGAGTGGTTTAAACCAGCAGTCTTGAAAACTGCCGACGGGCAACCGTCCGTGAGTTCGAATCTCACACTCTCCGCCAGTTGGGCATCCAGGATCGGAAAAGGCGGGAGCGGCTTCAGTGAGGTGAGCATGGCATTCCTGGATTCGCGTTGGTTCCGAGCATTTTTCGCTGCGGCATTCGGCATCGCCGTGTTCGCGGTGGTCGTCACGGCTTGGTGGGCCTCCACCTACATGATTCCGGTTGGACAGGTGAGAGACGCGGTGCAAGAGAAGCTGGGAGGCGGGGAGCCGGCGACCTTCGAACAGGTGATCTTCAACAAGGCGACGCGTGTCGGGTGCGGCTATGCCCTCGTGAAGAATCGCGCGGGCGGGGGCACGGAGAGAACGAGAACGCACTTCATCCTGTTTCCCAATGGAGAACTTGCGCTCGCCCCGTCGGACACGACGGAAGGCAATGCGGCGCAGCAGATTGCCGCGCTTGAAAAGCAGGCTCGCTACGCGGCCCTGATCGTGTCGAACTGCACGAGTTGAGCCGAACCCTCATCGGCGTCCCATGCATTCGGGAGCGCCAAGCCGGCCGCTGACCGGCTCCCCTCAAAGGAACTACCGCACCAGGGCCTATTGACTGGCGCGGCCGCAGCAGCGGACTCATAATGCCTTCCCGCGGCCGTGCCGGGGCTGCCTTTTCCAGCGATGAAGTGCTGCGTCGCACCGACGCACAGCCAAGGGTCTTCGTTTCCCGGCGCTCTCAAGAGGACGACCAAAAATGAGTTCATTGCAGAAGTTGCTGCCGGCCTGCGAGCCGGCGCGGAGCGAAGCCCTGGCACTCCTGGCCAAGGCCCATCACGTCCCGCGGCACCTGGTCAAAGGCATTGCGAAGCGCGGCCTGGCCGCGGTCGGCATGCCGCAGCAGCAACAACAGCAGGAGCCCGCGCAGGGACGACCTCAATCCCCGGAAGCTCCGCTCCAGCCCAGCTGATCTCATCCCTCGTTCGACTTCGCCCGCGCAGCGCGTCCTGGTCTCAGATCAGCGGCACGCTGGCTTCCTTGAGCACGCGCAGCACGAAGTGCGATTGGCTGTGGCGAATGCCGGGAATCTTGTAGAGCTTCTCGCGCAGGAGCCGCTCGTAGTCGCGCGTGTCGCGCACCGCGATGCGGATGTAGTAGTCGTAATCGCCTGAAACCAGATACGCCTCCTGGATCTCCGGGATGCTGGCCAGCGCGCGACCGAACTCGTACAGCGTCTCGTCGCTGTGGCTCTCCAGCGTGAGCTGCACGATCACCGAATCGTGGTAGCCCAGCCGCGCCGCGTCCACGTCCACCGTGTAACGCTTGATGACGCCGCTGGCCTCCAGCTTCTTGATGCGGCTCCAGCAGGTGGTGGCCGCCAGGCCGACCTCGGCACCGATCTCCTGCAGCGTCTTGCGCGAGTCGTGCAGCAGCACGCGCAGGATCGCCATGTCGATCTTGTCAAAAAATTCTTCGGTTCCTGATTGGTTTTTGCGATGGGTCTTCAAGGAAGGTGCCTGATTCGTCCAAAAAACGAAGCACATTCTGCATCAACGCCGGAAGAATCGACGTATGCAAACTCTCGCCCCCACGCCCGCGCTGCTCGGCTTGCGCAACGGTGCCCAGGCTCTGCTCCAGACGCTCGTCGAATGCGGCATCGACACGATCTTCGGCTACCCGGGCGGCGCCGCGCTGCCGCTCTACGACGCGCTGTTCGGCGAGCCGCGCCTGCGCCATGTGCTGGTGCGGCACGAGCAGGCGGCCGTCCATGCGGCCGAGGGCTATGCGCGCAGCACGGGCCGGGTCGGCGTGGTGCTGGTGACCTCGGGGCCCGGCGTGGGCAACACGATCACGGGGCTGCTCGATGCGATCAGCGATTCGGTTCCGCTGCTGTGCATCAGCGGCCAGGTCGCGACTGCGGTGATCGGCACCGATGCCTTCCAGGAGAGCGATGCGTTGGGCATGTCGCGGCCCGTGACCAAGTGGAACCACCAGCTGCGCACGGCCGAGGAGATCCCGTCCCGGGTCCGCCAGGCGCTGGAGATCGCCGCCGGCGGCCGGCCCGGGCCGGTGCTGCTCGACGTGCCCAAGGATGTGCAGCAGGCGCTGCCCGGGAACCACGCTGCCGGGGCCGCGACGGCGCGCCGCCACCGCAGCGGCGCCGATGCCCGGCTGCCGCAGGCCAGCCTGGAGCGCGCGGCCGACCTGCTGTCCACCGCGCGCCGGCCGGTGCTCTACGGCGGCGGCGGCCTGATCAACGCCGGGCCGGTCGCCTGCGAAGCTTTCGCGCGGCTGGCGCGTCTGCTGGACGCACCGTGCACCCTGACGCTGATGGGCCTGGGCGCCTTCCCGGCCTCCGACCCCCGCTTTCTCGGCATGCTGGGGATGCACGGCACGCTGCAGGCCAACCTGGCCATGCACGAGGCCGACCTGGTGCTCTGCGTCGGCGCCCGCTTCGACGACCGCGTGACCGGCAAGCTGGCCGAGTTCTGCCCGCAGGCGCGCAAGATCCACATCGACATCGACCCGGCGAACATCGACAAGGTGGTGAAGGTCGACGTGCCGATGGTCGGCGATTGCGGCGCGGTACTGGAGGCGCTGCTGCGCATGCCGGCGCTCGACGGCCTGGCGCGGGAGCGCCTGGCGCCTTGGTGGAAGCGCATCGAGGGCTGGCGCGCGCGGCGCTGCCTGGACTTCGCCCCGCACGCCGATGCGATCCTGCCGCAACAGCTGATGGCCTCGCTGCAGGAGGCCCTGGCGGGTCGCGACGCGATCGTCTCCACCGACGTGGGCCAGCACCAGATGTGGGCTGCGCAGTACCTGCGCTTCGAGCGCCCGCGCCGCTGGCTGACGTCGGGCGGCGCCGGCACCATGGGCTATGGCCTGCCGGCCGCGATCGGGGCGCAGATCGCGCACCCCGGGGCGCTCACCGTGTGCGTGAGCGGCGATGCCTCGGTGCTGATGAACATCCAGGAGCTCTCCACCGCCATGCAGCACCGCGCGCCGGTGAAGCTGGTGCTCTGCAACAACGGCTACATGGGCATGGTGCGCCAATGGCAGGAGCTCAACCACGGCAACCGGCTGAGCCACAGCTGGAACGAGGCGCTGCCCGACTTCGTCTCGCTGGCGAGGGCCTTCGGCTGGGGCGCGCGACGCGTTGCCGATCCGGCGGAGCTGCCCGATGCGCTGGCCGAATGCCTGGCCGGCAGCGGCCCCTTCTTCCTCGACGTGCAGGTGGCGGCGCAGGAAAACTGCTTTCCCATGATCCCCGCGGGCCAGGGCCACCACCGCGTGATGCTGGCCAAGGACTGCTGGTACGAGGAGGTCTGAGACAGGCTCAGAGCGTTTGCGTGATCGCGAGAAGTCGCCCTCGGCGCCGCTGCGCGCCCCGGCGAGCCGGACGAGGCGCCCGGGCTGAGAATCGCGTCGGCCGTGCGCCGAGCCTTCTTGGCTGCATCGATGCCGACGATCACGCCCGGGCTAGTAGCCGCTCTGCTGGAAGTCCGTGCTTCGCAGGCAGATTTCCGCCCGCGGGTTCTCGCGGTAGCGCGCAGTGGCCAGGGCGTCGATGGAATCGGCGTTACGGTCGTAGGTGCGCACCAGCTCCGATTCGCCGTCGGGCGCGTGGAACCGGGCGTGCAGCGCCTCTTCGTCGATCCTGGCAACGATGCGAGCCCCGTCGTACCCGTCGGGATAGATGGCGAACTGGACGCTGCCGGCTGCGGGAAGAAAGATTGCTTCGGAGGCCATAGGAACTTTGGTATTCGTTATGGCAGTATCGGATTTCTGGGTGCAGCAAAAAATAGGCCTGAAGGCGTATATGCCTTACAGAGCGTGACGTATTTCACATTCGCAGGGCTTGGAGGACGAGCGGGGGCAAAGCCCCTTCGACGCGCCGCCCGAACCAGCGAACTCTCGAGAAGCCGAGGCGCTCGCCCGGTCTCAGTGCTCCGCCAGCATGCCGCGCTCCTCGATGAAGGAGACGACATCGGCCAGTCCATCCTTCGTCTTGAGGTTGGTCATCACGAAGGGCCGCTGCTTGCGCATGCGCTTCGTGTCGGCCTCCATCACGCCCAGGTCGGCACCCACGTAGGGCGCGAGGTCGGTCTTGTTGATCACGAACAGGTCGCTTTTGGTGATGCCGGGGCCGCCCTTGCGCGGGATCTTCTCGCCGGCCGCGACGTCGATCACGTAGATCGTGAGGTCGCTGAGCTCGGGGCTGAAAGTCGCGGCCAGATTGTCTCCGCCGCTCTCGACGAAGACCACGTCCGCATCGGGAAACTCGGCCAGCATGCGGTCGATGGCCTCGAGGTTGATCGAGGCGTCCTCGCGGATCGCGGTGTGCGGGCAGCCGCCGGTCTCCACGCCCATGATGCGCTCGGCCGGCAGCGCGCCGGCCACCGTCAGCAGGCGCTGGTCTTCCTTGGTGTAGATGTCGTTGGTGATGGCGATCAGGTCGTACCTGTCGCGCATGGCCTTGCAGAGCATCTCCAGCAGCGTGGTCTTGCCGGAGCCGACCGGGCCGCCGATGCCCACCCGCAGGGGCGGCAGTCTCTTGGTGCGGTGGGGGATGTGGTGCAGGGCGGAACTCATGATGGTCGTGCCTCGCGACGAGCCGCCTCTGGCGAGGCAAGCGCCCCCTCGGGGCGCAGCGAATGCACGGAGTGATGAGCGTGGAGGTTCATGGGTCTCAGCTTCGGAAAAGGCGCGAGTACTGGGTTTCGTGGCGCGCCGACAGGACGGCGAGCATGGGTGAAAAAGCCTGGCGCTCATCATCCGCCAGCGCGAGGGCCCGGTCCACTGCCGGGGGAATTTCGGCGGCGAGGCGGCCGAGGATGCGCTGCCCGGCGCTCTGGCCGAGCGGCACGGCCTTGACCGCGGCGGCCGCCATGTTCTCCGCCCAGCCGAAGGCGAAGGCCAGGCAGGCGTCGCGCGCGGGCGCCTCGGTGCGGCTGGCGGCGAAGGCGAAGGCGACCGGGTAGCTTGCGGGCAGGGTGTCGAAGATGGCTGCTGCATCGGCGTGCCGCAGCTTGAGCCACTCGACGAAGGAGCGGCCCATCTGCTCGGTCTGCAGTCGGAATTCGGACGATTCGCGGGTCTGGAACACCCAGTCGTTGAGCTCGCGGAGGCGCGCCAGCTCGCCATTGCGCCAGGCGGGGACGGCTTGCGCGACGATGGCCAGGTCGCTGCGTGCGAGGCTCAGGTGCAGTTGGCCGGCCAGCCAGTCGGAGGCGCCTTCCTCGTTGCCGACGCCGGCCCATTCGATGGCCGCCTCCAGGCCTTCCGAGTAGGAGAAGCCGCCCACCGGCAAGGCCGGCGAGGCCAGCCAGATCAGCTGCAGCAGGCTGGCCGCGGGCAGGGCACCCGGCGTGTCAGCCATCAGTGCGAGTGGCCGTGGCCATGCGCATGGTCGTGCGAGTGGCCGTCGTGGCCGTCGCCGTGCGAGTGCGGTGCGGCATAGGCATCCGGATGCAGCACCGGGCCGACCGGCGCGGCGCCGTGCGAATGGCCGCCCTGCATGCCGTAGGCGCCGCCTTCGGGTTCGAAGGCTTCCTCGGCCTCGCGAACGATCAGGTGCATCGAGCGCAGCATGCCGGCCAGCACATGGTCGGGTTCGATCTTCAGGTGGTCGGGCTTGAGTTCGATCGGCACATGCCGGTTGCCCAGGTGGTAGGCCGCACGCATCAGGTCGAAGGGCGTGCCGTGCTCGCTGCAATGCGTGATGACCAGCACCGGCTGCTTCGCCGCGATCACCTTGACGAGCGAGCCGTCTTCCGCCACCAGCACGTCGCCGCCGCGCACCAGCGTGCCGCGCGGCAGGAAGACGCCGAGCTGGCGGCCTTGGGAATCGGTGGCATCGAAGCGGCTTTTCTGGCGCACGTCCCAGTCGAGTTCGACGCTGGCGGCGCGCTTGAGCAGCACCGGCGCGAGGCCGCCGCCCTGGGGCATGAGTTTGTTGGCTGTGAGCATGTCGACTGGTGAAGAATGCGTGCTGAGGCCACCGAGACAATGGTGCTCATCACGAGGGATAAGACGCTGGCTATTTTGCAGTCGACTCAGATCGAGGGCGACGCCGTGGGTTTGACACCTCCTGCAGCGCTGCTTGCGCAGCACAACTGGGCGGTGCTGCGCGCGCTGGCGAAGAGCGACATCAGCGAGTCGCCTAGAACAGAAAGTACCGCTGCGCCATCGGCAACACGACCGCCGGATCGCAAGTGAGCAACTGCCCATCCGCCCGCACCGCATAGGTCTGCGCATCGATCTCCATCTTCGGCGTGCAGGCGTTGTGGACCATGTCCTGCTTGCGTATGCCCCGGATGTTCTTCACCGCGCTCAAGGTCTTGGCCAGTCCGTAGCGCTGTCCGATGTCCGCGGCCAGCCCTGCCTGCGAGACGAAGGTCAGCGAGCTCTTCGCCAGCGAACCGCCGAAGGCCCCGAACATCGGCCGGTAGTGCACCGGCTGCGGCGTCGGGATCGATGCGTTGGGGTCACCCATCGCGGCCATGGCAATCGTGCCCCCCTTGAGGATGGTGAAGGGCTTGACGCCGAAGAAGGCCGGCTTCCACACCACCAGGTCGGCCCACTTGCCGACCTCGATGCTGCCCACCTCGTGCGAGATGCCGTGCGCGATGGCGGGGTTGATCGTGTACTTGGCCACGTAGCGCTTCGCACGCGCGTTGTCGTTGCGGCTGCCGTCCTCGGGAAGCTTGCCGCGCTGGGCCTTCATCTTGTGCGCCGTCTGCCAGCAGCGCAGGATCACCTCGCCCACCCGGCCCATCGCCTGGCTGTCGGAGCTGAACATGCTGATCGCGCCCAGGTCGTGCAGGATGTCCTCGGCCGCGATGGTCTCCTTGCGGATGCGGCTCTCGGCAAAGGCCAGGTCCTCGGGGATGCCGGCGTCCAGGTGGTGGCACACCATCAGCATGTCGACGTGCTCGTCGAGCGTGTTGACGGTGTAGGGCATGGTCGGGTTGGTGGAGGAGGGCAGGAAGTTCGCCTCGCCCACCACGCGCAGGATGTCCGGCGCATGGCCGCCGCCGGCGCCCTCGGTGTGGAAAGCGCAGATGGCGCGGCCCTTCACCGCCGCGATGGTGTTCTCGACGAAGCCCGACTCGTTCAGCGTGTCGCTGTGGATCGCCACCTGCGTGTCGGTCGCGTCCGCCACGTCCAGGCAGTTGCTGATCGCGGCCGGCGTGGTGCCCCAGTCCTCGTGCAGCTTGAGGCCGATCGCGCCGGCCTCGATCTGCTCGCTCAGCGCGGCCGGCAGGCTCGCATTGCCCTTGCCGAGGAAGCCGAGATTCATCGGAAAGGCGTCGGCCGCCTGCAGCATGCGCTCGATGTGCCAGGGGCCCGGCGTCGCGGTGGTTGCGAAAGTGCCGGTGGCCGGGCCGGTGCCGCCGCCCAGCATGGTGGTGACGCCGGAGGCCAGCGCCTCCTCGATCTGCTGCGGGCAGATGAAGTGGATGTGGCTGTCGATGCCGCCCGCGGTGACGATGTTGCCCTCGCAGCTGATGACCTCGGTGCCGGGGCCGATGACGATGTCCAGGCCCGGCTGCACGTCCGGGTTGCCGGCCTTGCCGATCGCCACGATGCGCCCGCCCTTCAGGCCGATGTCGGCCTTGACGATGCCCCAGTGGTCGAGGATCAGCGCGTTGGTCATGACCGTGTCGACCACGCCCTCGGCGCGCGTGCGCTGCGATTGCGCCATGCCGTCGCGGATGGTCTTGCCGCCGCCGAACTTCACCTCCTCGCCGTAGCCGCCGGCGCGCAGGGTGTAGTCCTCCTCGACCTCGATCACCAGGTCGGTGTCGGCCAGCCGCACGCGGTCGCCGACGGTGGGGCCGAAGATTTCGGCGTAGGCACGCCGGCCAATGGTTGCCATGTCCTAGAGCTTTCCTTGAACCAGTCCGCGAAAGCCGTAGACCACCCGGTCGCCGGCGAAATCCACCAGCTCGACCGTGCGCTGCTGCCCCGGCTCGAAGCGCACCGCGGTGCCCGAGGCGATGTTCAGGCGCATGCCGCGTGCCGCCTCGCGGTCGAAGTCCAGCGCGCCGTTGGTCTCGGCGAAGTGGTAGTGGGAGCCGACCTGGATCGGCCGGTCGGCCGCGTTGCGCACGACCAGCGTCAGCGTGCGGCGGCCGGGGTTGAGGGCGTGGTCGCCCTCGTCGGTGATGAGTTCGCCGGGAATGATCATGCGAGGCCGCCGAGCAGGGCGATGCCGAAGATCGCGACGGCCGCGCCGGCGACGCGAGGCATCCAGCGATGTCCATTGCGCAGCGCCCAGCCGATCGCGATGCCCCCTGCATGCAGCAGCACCGTCGCGGCCAGCATGCCGCCCAGCGTCAGCGCGGCGCCCGATTCGCCGGCCAGTTCCTGTCCGTGCGCGACGCCATGGAAGACTGCGAACACGCCGACCAGCGCCGCCGCGGCCACGGCCGGCAGCCGCCGCCGCGTGAAGACCAGCAGCCCCAGCACCAGCAGCGAGGCCGCGATCATGGGCTCCACCGCCGGCAACTGCACGCCCGCCAGGCCCAGCAGGCTGCCGGCCAGCAGCATCAGCGCAAAGCCCAGCGGCGCCCACAGCAGATCGGGCCAGGCGCGGCGCGCGGTGAGCGCGCTCCACAGGCCCACCGCGACCATCGCGGCGAGGTGATCCGGTCCGCTCAGCGGATGCAAGAAGCCGGCGCCCAGGCCGTGGTGCAGGCCGGCATCGGCGCCGGTGTGGGCGGCCGCAGCCAGCGGCAGCGCGGCGATCAGGAGCAGGGGGGCTTGGCGAAGAAGGCGCATGGTCATGGTGTCCTCTTGTTGTTCAAACGATGGGCTGGTGGACCGTGACGAGCTTGGTGCCGTCCGGAAAAGTCGCCTCGACCTGGATGTCCGGAATCATCTCGGCCACACCCTCCATCACGTCGGCGCGCGAGAGGATGCTGCGGCCCTCGCTCATCAGCGCGGCCACGGTCTTGCCGTCGCGCGCGCCTTCCATCACGGCGGCCGAGATCAGCGCCACGGCCTCCGGGTAGTTGAGCTTGAGCCCGCGCGCGCGGCGCCGCTCTGCCAGCAGGGCGGCGGTGAAGATCAGGAGCTTGTCTTTTTCGCGCGGTGTCAGTTCCATGGGCGGTCGGAAGGCTTGATTGGGCGGCCATTATGGGCAGCCCCGATGCATTGCAACAGTCGTGCCGATGGCACGGAACCTGCACCTGGGCGATGTGGACCCGACCGCCGTTCCTCCGCTCGCCAGCGACGAAGCGCCGCAGCGCATCGTCAAGGTCCGGCGCGACTACAACAGCTGGGTGGCGCGCGAGACGCTGGAGGACTACGCGCTGCGCTTCACCCCCCAGCGCTTTCGCCGCATGTCGGAATGGCGCGTGGCCAGCACGGCCTTCGGCGGCGCGGCCTCCTTCCTGATCCTCGAGGCGGTGGGCGCGACGCTGCTGGTGCAGTACGGCTTCGTCAACGCGGCCTGGGCGATCCTGGCCACCGGGCTGATCATCTTCCTGGCCGGCCTGCCCATCAGCGTCTATGCCGCGCGCTACGGCGTGGACATGGACCTGCTCACCCGCGGCGCCGGCTTCGGCTACATCGGCTCCACGCTCACCTCGCTGATCTACGCCTCCTTCACCTTCATCTTCTTCGCGCTCGAGGCCGCGGTGATGGCCTATGCGCTGGAACTGGCGCTCGGCATCCCGCCGGCCTGGGGCTACCTGGTCTGCGCGCTGGTCGTCATTCCGCTGGTCACGCACGGCATCTCGGCCATCAGCCGGCTGCAGGTCTGGACCCAGCCCATCTGGCTGTTGATGCTGGTGGTGCCCTTTGCCTACGTGCTGGTGCGCGATCCTGGTGCGTTCGCAGGCATCGTGCACTACAACGGCCTCAAGCCGGGCCAAATCGGGTTCGACCTGCACCTCTTCGGTGCTGCGCTCACCGTCGGCATCGCGTTGATCACCCAGATGGGTGAGCAGGCCGACTACCTGCGCTTCATGCCGGTCCGCACGGCAGCCAACCGCGGCCGCTGGTGGGCCGGCGTGCTGGCGGGCGGGCCGGGCTGGGTGGTGCTGGGCGTGCTCAAGATGCTGGGCGGGGCGCTGCTCGCCTACCTCGCCATCGGCCACATGGTGCCGCCCGAGCGCGCGGTGGACCCGAACCAGATGTACCTGGCCGCCTACGAGTACGTGTTCCCGCAGTACGGCTGGGCGGTGGCGGCCACGGCGCTGTTCGTGGTGATCTCGCAGCTCAAGATCAACGTCACCAACGCCTATGCCGGCTCGCTGGCCTGGAGCAACTTCTTCTCGCGCGTCACCCACAGCCATCCGGGGCGGGTGGTGTGGGTCGTGTTCAACGCGCTGATCGCCTTCATGCTGATGGAGATGAACGTCTTCGAGGCCCTGGGGGACGTGCTGGGCTTGTACGCCAACATCGCCATCGCCTGGATGATGGCGGTGGTCGCCGACCTCGTGATCAACAAGCCGCTGGGGCTGTCGCCGCCGGGCATCGAGTTCAAGCGCGCGCACCTGTGGGACATCAACCCGGTGGGCGTGGGTGCGATGGCGCTGGCCTCGGTGCTGTCGATCAGCGCGCACCTGGGCGCCTTCGGCCGGACGGCGCAGGCCTTCTCGGCGCTGATCGCGCTCGGCACGGCCTTCGTCGCCGCGCCGCTGATCGCCTGGGCCACGCGGGGCAAGTACTACATCGCGCGGGTCTCCGACCCCGCTCGCCCCGCGCTCGTCGAAGGAGTGGCGCGGGGCTTCGACCTCGGTCCGAACGGTTCAAAGGACCACAGGCGCCAAGTGCGCTGGGCGCGGGTCGAATCGGAAGCCGGCAGCTATCGGCGCCTGAGCACCCAGCGCTGCGTGATCTGCGAGCGCGACTACGAAGGCCCCGACATGGCGCACTGCCCCGCCTACCAGGGCGCGATCTGCTCGCTGTGCTGCACGCTGGACGCGCGCTGCGGCGACTTGTGCAAGCCCGAGGCGAGCCTGTCGGCGCAATGGTCGGGGACCTTGCGCTGGCTGCTGCCGCGCCGCGTCTGGCCTTATCTGGATACCGGGCTCGGCCATTTCCTGCTGATGATGCTGATCGTGGTGCCCCTGCTGGCCGCGGTCTTCGGCGTGCTCTACCAGCAGGAGCTGCGCGGCATCGGCGAGAGCGCGCTGGCCGACATGGCGCAGGCCACCGCCTCGCTGCGCTCCGCCTTCCTCAAGGCCTACATGTCCTTGCTGCTGATCGCCGGCATCGTCGCCTGGTGGCTGGTGCTGGCGCACCAGAGCCGCAAGGTGGCGCAGGAGGAATCGAACCGGCAGACGCGTTTGCTGATGCGCGAGATCGAGCTGCACCGCCAGACCGACCGCGCCCTGCAGGCGGCCAAGCAGACGGCCGATCAGGCCCGCGAGCAGGCGGACCAGGCCAACCAGGCCAAGAGCCGCTACATCAGCGCCATCAGCCACGAGCTGCGCACGCCGCTCAACAGCATCCTCGGCTATGCCCAGCTGATGGGCGAGGACGCGGCCGTGCCGCCGCACCGGCGGCAGGCGGTGGCGGTGATCAAGCGCGGCGGCGAGCACCTGCTGTCGCTGATCGAGGGCACGCTGGACATTGCCCACATCGAGGCCGGCAAGCTCACGCTGCATGCCCGGCCCATGCAGTTCGCCGAGCTCATGACCGAGCTGGCAGACATGTTCGAGCTGCAGGCCGCCGAGAAGGGGCTGGCCTTCCGCTTCGAGCCCGAAGGCGACCTGCCCGAGCTGGTGCGGGCCGACGAGAAGCGCGTGCGGCAGATCCTCATCAACCTGCTGGGCAACGCGATCAAGTTCACCGCCAGCGGGCGCGTCACGCTGCGCCTGCGCTATGCGCGCGAGTTCGCGGCCATCGAGGTCGAGGACACGGGCCCGGGCATGTCGTCCGACGAGCTCGGGCGCATCTTCGAACCCTTCGCGCGCGGCGCGAGCGCGGGCCCGTCGGCGCCGGGCGCGGGCCTGGGCCTGACCATCGCGAAGATGCTGATCGACCTGATGGGCGGCGAGATGAAGGTGCAGAGCGCGCCGGGTGCCGGCTCGCTGTTCCGCGTGCGCCTGTTCCTGCCGCGCGTGCACCAGACTCCCGGCGCGGGCATCCGGCGCGTCGCCGCCGCGCCCACGCCGCGCCTGCGTCGCGGCTACGAGGGCCCGCGCCGGCGCCTGCTGGTGGTCGACAACGAGGAGGCCGACCGCGAGCTGCTCGTCCAGCTGCTGGCACCCCTGGGCTTCGAGCTGCGCACCGCCGCCAGCGGCCACGATGCGCTCGACCTGGTCGCGGCCGGCTGGCATCCGCATGCGATGTTCGTCGACCTCGCGATGCCCGGCATCGACGGCTGGGAGACCATCCGCCGGGCCCGCGCGCTCGGCCTCGCCGAGGCGCAGGTCGCGATCGTCTCGGCCAACGCCTTCGACAAGCGGCTGGACAACGACGTCGGCATCGCGCCCGAGGACTTCTTCGTCAAGCCCGTGCGCCACAGCGAATTGCTCGACTGGCTGGAGCGCCGACTGGCCCTGCGCTGGTCCGACGGCGCCGCCGTCGCGCAGCCGGCCCCGGCCGGGCCCGCCGGCGCGGTGCCCGAGGCCGCGCGCCTGCGCACGCTCGTCGACGCGGTGGGCCTGGGATACTTCCGCGGCATCATGAACGAGCTCGATGCCATCGACGCCGCCCAGCCCGAGTGCGCGGCCTGGACTGCCGCGCAGCGGACGCTGGCGCGCCAGTTCCAGTTCGAGGCCATGAGCCGCGCGTTGGCCGCAGCGGAAAGCGGAGCGCCCGAATGAGCCGGGCGACCCCGCCGCCCCTGGTCCAGAGCCTGCGCGAGCACGCCGGCACCGGCGACCTGGTGCTGATCGTCGACGACGTGCCCGACAACCTCGCCGTGCTGCACGATGCGCTGGACGAATCCGGCTACGCCGTGCTGGTCGCCACCAGCGGCGAGCAGGCGCTGCAGCGCGTGACCCAGGCCCGGCCCGACATCGTGCTGCTCGACGCGATGATGCCGGGCATCGACGGCTTCGAAGTGGCGCGCCGGCTCAAGGCCGATGCCGCGACGGCGCACATCCCGATCGTCTTCATGACCGGGCTCACCGAGACCGAGCACCTGGTGGCGGCACTGGACGCGGGCGGCGTCGACTACGTCACCAAGCCGATCAAGCCCAAAGAAGTGCTGGCGCGCATGAACGTGCACCTGCAGGGCGCGCGCCGCGCGCGGCAGGCGGCGCAGCAGGCCGGCCAGGCGCGCAGTGCGCTCGATGCCTTCGGCTACGCGAGCTTCACCGTGCGCATGCCCGAGGGCCGGCTGATCTGGCAGACCGCGCTGGCGCGCGAGCTGCTGCAGCGCTACTGCGCCAGCAGCGCGCCGGCCACGCCGCCGGCGGTGCTGGAGTGGCTGCATCGGCACCTGCCCGATGCACGGCAGCGCCAGATCGAGCCGCCCGTGCTCGCCATCGCGCACGGCGCCGCGACGCTCAACCTGCGCCTGCACCAGCAGACCGGCCAGGACGAGGGGGGCGACGACTGGCTGATCGTCATGCGCGAAGTCTCCGACTCGGCGGTGATCGAGGCGATGAGCCTGAGCCTGAAGCTCACCGCCCGCGAAGCCGAGGTGCTCTACTGGGTGGTCAAGGGCAAGACCAACCGGGACATCGGCGAGATCCTCGGCAGCAGCCCGGCCACGGCCAAGAAGCACCTGGAGCGTGTGTACGTGAAGCTGGGCGTCGAGACCCGGACCGCAGCCGCCGGCGTGGCGATCAAGCGCATCCGCGAGCTGCAGCCGCAGTTCGAGCTGTGAGGGTCTGTGCGCGGATGAACTGACACGGCCCGCTCCTAGAATCCGCGGCCATGATCCGACGCGCACTGGCAGTCCTGTTGTGGCTGGCCGCGGTTTCCGCCCAGGCGGGCGGCCATTTCGATGTGGACGACGCGGGCACGCTCGATCCGGGCCGGTGCCAGTACGAGCTCTGGGCCACCCGCGTGCGCAGCGAGGACGCCACCTTGTGGCACCTCGGGCCCGCCTGTCGCGTCGGGCCGGTCGAGCTGGGGCTGAACATCGATCGCATCTCGGTGCCCGGCGACACGGTGCACGTGCTCGGGCCGCAGCTCAAGTGGACATTCTTCGGCCAGGAGCCCGAGGCGCGCTGGAGCGCGGCCGTCTCGACGGGCTTCGCTTCCCAGCTGCCACGGCGCGGCGGGCGCACCGGCGGGCAGTTCGTCGTTCCGGTGACCTGGCGCGCGACCGGCAGCCTGAGGGTCCATGCCAACCTGGGCGCCGACTGGGCCATCGGCAGCGGCACGCGCACCGGGCGCGGCGGCCTGGCCGGGGAGTGGGCGCTGAACGACACGGTTTCGCTGATCGCGGAACGCAACCGCGCCTTCGGTTCCTGGACCTCGCGCTTCGGCGCGCGCGTCAGCATCACGCCGCTGATCAGCATCGACCTCAGCGCCGCGCGCACCGGATCGGGCGGCGTGCGCAGCTTCTCGGTCGGGTTGAATCACGAGTTCGGGCGGTGAAGCTGCCGCGACCGCAACCCTGGGGGTTCGATGGCAAGGCGGCAGGCCCCGACCATCTGTCCAGGCTGGCCAGCGCATGCATTTCGTTGGGCTGTCTCACAGTCACAGCACAGCATTTCAAAGTGATCAACAGGCTCGCGGAGCACGGCTTCTTCAACGCCGGCGGCGTGCTGATCGGCACCCACGCCTTCATCGCGATGGGGAACATGCTGGGGGTGCGGGCATCTTTTCGCAGATTCCTCGATCTACGCAGGACCGCACGAAGACGCCGCCAAGTGCTCGCCGCGCCCGCGTCAGCCGCCGACCAGCGCGCGGTAGTCCCGCCGCGTGGCCGGCGCCACCGA
Source organism: Variovorax sp. Soil_C_17 (assembly GCF_057657265.1). Classification (NCBI taxonomy): domain Bacteria; kingdom Pseudomonadati; phylum Pseudomonadota; class Betaproteobacteria; order Burkholderiales; family Comamonadaceae; genus Variovorax; species Variovorax sp. Soil_C_17. The sequence goes on along the minus strand of NZ_JBDGIT010000008.1, from coordinate 12,735 downwards.
ATCCACCAGTTGCGCATAGGGGGTCTTGTGCCGTGCCAGCATGCGCGCCGAGGCAACCGCCCTGGAGCGGCAGTACCAATGGCAGGTGTGCTGCATGAGGAAGAGCTCGGCCGACATGATGTAGGCCTTGCGCTTGGGTGCCTGCTGCAGGCTGTTGGCTGCGGCATCGGCGATGCCGCGGGCGTGGATGGCGAGGGCGCGGCGCATGTCGAAGCTGCGCGCCGGGAACAGACGGTCGGCGAAGGGCAGGGCCAGCGGCAGCGTGCTCACGCGTGCCTCGGCGTCCCCGACCCGCGCGAAGTCGGCGACGAAACGCTGGAACTGGCCCACCAGCGTCTGCTCGGTGGTGTCGAGCAGCTTCCAGATCTGCTCGCGCCGTGCCGGGTCGTCCTCGCCGAGGCAGCGCAGGTAGCCCTCGGTCAGGTTCTCCATCAGCGTCTCGATCTGGTAGCGGCCCAGGTGGCCGGCCAGCAGCGCGATGCGCTTCTTCTGTTCGCGGGTCTTCTGCAGGTAGGCGGCGAGCAGGAGCAGGGCCGCCAGGGTGAGGATTTCCATGAAATGTTTCCGGGCCGCGATGCAGCAGCAGGGGAGTGTAGTGAGCGGGTGCAGCCCCTTCACCGCCACAGGTCGTCGAAGCCGCCGGGCGGCTCCAGCCGCTTGCCGCGCAGCACCAGGCGCAGCGGGCCCGGCATCACGCGGACGCGCTCGGGGTGCAGCGCATCGCCGGGGTAGGCGGTGGCGCGTTGGCCATCGATCTCGAAGGTCAGCGGCCGCACGACGCAGGGCGCGCGGCCTTCCGCCTCGGCCATCATCGCGTCGACGCTGGCGTGGCGCGCCAGGTGCGCGAGGCTCATGATCTGCGGTGCCGCCAGCGCGATCTCGCCCTGCCAGTAGCGCTCCAGTGCCGCGCGCGGACGCATCCAGGCGCTCAGCACGGCCTCGTGGTCGTCGTGCCGCGGCTCCTGGCCCTGCGGCGCGCGGGCGATGAAGAAGCGCGTGTCGAAGCGCTTGCCCGGCGAGTGCAGGGCGTTCAGCGGGGTGATCCAGCGCGACCAGGGCCGCATGGCACGGGTGGCCAGGCGCAGGCCGAGGCGGCCCAGCATGTCGTTGAAGGCCAGGTCCTGCGCGCCCAGGGCAGCGGCCTGCAGTGGGCCGGGGCCGTCGGGGCTCTCGGCGAGCAGCAGTCCGCACTCCTCGAAGACCTCGCGCACCGCGGCGACGTGGATCGCGGCTGCGGTGGCGGCGTCGATGTCCGCGTCGCCGAGCAGCGCGTGCAGACGCTCGGGCGACTCATCCAGGTGGGCCTGCGCATCGAGCTGCGCATCCGCCGCATCCACCTTGCCGCCGGGAAACACATAGGAGCCGCCATGCACGTCCGACAACGCATGGCGCTGGATCATCAGCACCTCGGGCCCGGCGGCGCTGTCGCGGCAGATGAGCACGGTGGCGGCGGGGCGGATGGGGATGGGCGGGACATCCGCCGGAACTTGCTGCATGGGAGGGATTTTCTCCCCGAAGGCCTGGGGATGAAACGCAACGCGCCGCACGGGCGGCGCGTTGCGACAACCGGGTGCGCCTCAGGCCCGCTTGAGGTCCGGATAGCGCACGTGCTCCACCAACTCCTGCGTCTCCTTCTTCGGCTCGCCGGTGAGCAGGCTGACGATGATGATCACCGCGACGCCGATCGGCACGCCGAACAGGCCCGCCGAGATCGGCTGGATGCCCCACCACAGCTCGATCGGGCTGGTCACGCCGAAGACGCTGCGCATCCACGGCTGGGTCGTCGCCATGTAGTAGAAGGTCACGCCCAGGCCGGCCATCATCCCCAGCGAGGCCCCCCAGCGATTGGCGCGCTTCCAGAAGATGCCGAGCACCAGTGCCGGGAAGAAGGCGGACGCCGCAAAGGAGAAGGCCGCCGACACCAGGAACAGGATGTCCGCCGGCTTCTGCGCCGCCACCCCCGCCGCACAGAGGGCCACCACCAGCAGCAGCGCCTTGGACAGCGCGACGCGGCGCGAGGTGGGCGCGTTCGGATCGATCATCTTGTAATAGAGGTCGTGCGACAACGCGTTGGCGATCGTGAGCAGCAGGCCGTCCGCGGTGGAAAGCGCCGCTGCCAGGCCGCCGGCGGCCACCATGCCGGAGATCACGTACGGCAGCCCGCCGATCTCGGGCGTGGCCAGCACGATGATGTCGCCGCCGATCTTCATCTCGCTGAGCTGGAAGATGCCGTCCTTGTTGATGTCCGACACGGACAGCAGCCCCGGATCGACCCTCGACCAGTTGGCAATCCAGGCCGGCAGCTCGTTGAAAGGCGTGCCCACGAGCACGTTGAAGACCTCGAACTTCACCAGCACCGCCAGCGCGGGCGCCGTGAAATAGAGCATGAAGATGAAGAACAGCGACCAGGCGACCGACTCCCGCGCTTCACGCACCGAGGGGGTGGTGTAGTAGCGCATCAGGATGTGCGGGAGGGCGGCCGTCCCGACCATCAGGCAGAAGATGAGGGCGAGGAAATTGCGCCTGGAGACATCGAAGGCCTGCCGGGCTGCGGGATCGCCGTTCGGGTCCCCCGCAAAGATCTGGGCGTGGTTCGGCATGCCGCCCAGCGGCCTGGCCCGCGTCTCGTTGGTCGTCTTCGCCGTGGTCCAGGCTTTTCGGGCCGCGGCCTCGTCCTTCGGCACCTCCGCCAGCGCCTTCGCGGCGGCATCGATCTCGTTCGCCGGCGCGTTGGCAGCGCGGAGATCGGCCAGCTTCTTTTCCGCCGCCGCCCGCTCGGTGGCGAGCGAGCCGGGCAGGCCTTTGAGCTTGGCGTCGAACTCTGCGGCCCTGGCCCTGAAGATGGCCGCGACCTCGAGCTCCTTGGGGTCGGCGCGCAGCTCGTCGCCACGCTTGGAAACCTTCTCGAGCTGATAGCCGTACACCGCCTGCGGGATCGGCACGCCCGTCTGCTTCACCGACAGCCAGATCACCGGGATGAGGTAGGCGATGATGAGGATGATGTACTGCGCGACCTGGGTCCAGGTGACCGCCCGCATGCCGCCGAGGAAGGAGCACAACAGGATGCCGGCCAGCCCCACGAAGATCCCGACCTCGAAGGCGAGCCCCGACAGTTGGGTGGTGATCAGGCCGACGCCGTAGATCTGGGCCACCACATAGGTGAAGGAGCACAGAATCGCGGCCACGATGCCGATGAAGCGCGGGAGGTTGCCTTCGTAGCGTGCGCCCAGGAAGTCGGGAATGGTGAACTGCCCGAACTTTCGCAGGTACGGCGCCAGCAGCAGCGCCACCAGGCAGTAGCCACCGGTCCATCCCATGATGAAGGCCAGGCCGCTGTAGCCGGTGAGGTAGAGCGTGCCGGCCATGCCGATGAAGGACGCCGCGCTCATCCAGTCGGCGCCGGTGGCCATGCCGTTGTAGATCGCCGGCACGCGCCGCCCCGCCACGTAGTACTCGGCCGCATCGGTGGTGCGGCTCATGATGCCGATGCCGGCATACAGCGCCACGGTGGCGAACAGGAAGATGAAGCCGATCCAGTTTCTGGGCAGGCCCGCCTGCTCCAGGATCGCCAGCAGGATGATGAAGCCGATGAAGCCGCCGGTGTACCAGCCGTACACCTTGTTCAGCTGCTTCTTGAACGCACGCTTGTCGGCGCGGCTTCCGGAGGCGCCGTGATCGAAGCTGACGTCGGCCATGTCAATCCTCCTCGGCCACGCCGTGTTCCTGGTCCAGGCGGTTCATGTAGCGCGCGTAGAACCAGATGATCAGCACGTAGACGATCAGCGCACCCTGGGCTCCGACCCAGAAGCTGAAGGGCCAGCCGAAGAAGCTGAAGCTCAGGTCGCGCGCGAAGTACCCGATCACGAAGGTCACGAAGAACCAGATCCCCAGCAGGATGGCGGTGATCCGGAGGTTCTTCTGCCAATAGTGGCGCTGTGTTTCCGTCAGTTGCATCGCAGGTTCTCCTTGTTGGCGCTCCGTTCTCGTTTGCTCCGCCGGGTTTTGTGACTCGGCGGTCCCAGCGGCGCTGCCTCGTGGGCAGAAGCCGCATTCACGACGCGAGACCGGTCTCGCGTTCCAGTTGCGCCGCGATCTTGGGCTCGAAGCCCTGGAGATGGCGGATGATCTTGCGGGCCTCTTCGGGCTGTCGGCGGTCCATGTGCACGCGGGCCAGCTGGTACCAGCCGTAGGGGCTCATGGGTTGCAGTTCGGTGTTGCGGCGCAGCGCCTCGGCCGCCTCTTCGTGGCGGCCCTGGCGAATCAGCGCGAGGCCCAGGCCGTACCAGGCCCGGTCGAGCTTGGGGTCCAGCGCCAAGGCTTGGCGGAACGCGGTCTCCGCCTCCTGGACCCGATCGGCCTCCGCGAGCAGGAACGCCAGGTTGAACCATGCGGCGGCGCCGTGTTCCGGATGAGCGTCCACCAGGCGCCGCGCGTCCTCGATGGCCGCATCGCGCCGGCCGGACTGCGCGCGCAGGAAGCTGCGGCTCGAGAGGGCGTAGGCATCGTCGGGCCAGCGCGCCAGCATCGCGTCGAAGACCGCCTCCGCCGATGCGGATCGTCCCAGCAACAGCAGGCCCATGGCATGCAGCTTGAGGCGCCAGTAGCTCATCGGCATGCCTGCACTCCCAGCTGCAGACACAGGTTGATCTTGGCGATGGTGGCCACCAGCCAGACCGACAGCATCGCCAGGAAAGCGGCGAGCGGGATATGCCGATCGAGCACGAAGCGAGGGGTGATGATGCGCACCGCCTTGACGACGGGGCTCGTCAGGATCTGCAGGAGGCGATACAGGAAATTGCCTTCGCGCTTGCTTCCGGCCAGCAGACCGAGCAGCCACTGGCCCACCATCGCCAGCAGGGCGATCTCGGCGATCAGCTTGATGGAAGTCGCGAGCAGCAGCACTTCACCTCCAGGGTTCGGCGCAATGTGCTTGATTCTTCCATGAAAGCTTACGAACTTCTTACAAATTCAGCGCATTGCTGACCCAGCCGCTCGGTGCTTACCCTCGGTTGCGCCGCAGCAGCGCGGGCGGAAGATGGTTCCAACGGGGCCTCAGCGAAGGGGGTGGTTCGATGAATGCCGCACGGACGATCCGTCGCCTGGGCTTTCGCAAGTGGTACGAGCGGGAGCTGCTTCAGAGCCACATGCATCTGGTCTTGCTGCTGCTGAGCACCCTCGGCCTGCTGGGCAGCGCGGAGGCCTACAGCCTGGGCCTGTCCATCGGGTCGCAGCTCGGCGTGCTGACCTGTGCCGTGGCGAGTGCGGCGATCGGCGTCTGGGCGCTGCGGCGCTACCTGTACCTGCTCGCCCATGCCGAATTCGTTGCCGACCAGGCCGTGTGCCGTGGCTGCGATACCTACGCGAAATGGGAGGTCGAGGAAAGCGCGGAGGACCCGGGCGGAGCGCGGCTGCGCGTGCGCTGCCGGCGCTGCGGGCACCGCTGGCTGATCGAGCCCTGAACGCCGCCCGCCCAGCGCAACTCAGAACTCGGCGCCCTCGACCAGGAAGCGCACGCGCCGCACCCCTTGCCATTCGTCCGCATCGAGCCGGAAGGCGATGACCACGCGCGGCGGCAGCGGCTCGGTGTGGCCGAACCAGATGCCGTCCACCGGCTGGCCCTTGTGCCGCAGCTTGAGCGCGAGATGCTTCTCGCCCACCAGCCGCTGCGAAATCACCTCCACTTCCTCGCTGAAGGTGGGCGGCGCGAAGCCCTGGCCCCAGACCTCGCGGTGCAGGGTATCGACCAGGTCGACGCGCAGGTATTCGGGCGCCAACGGGCCGTCGGTGTCCAGGCGGCGCATCAGCGACGCTGCATCGAGCCGCTCGGCCGCGACCTGCGCGAGCGCGCGCTCGAAGGTGTCGAAGTGCTCTTCGGCCACGGTGCAGCCGGCCGCCATGGCATGGCCGCCGAAGCGCAGCAGCACGCCCGGATGGCGCTTGGCCACCAGGTCCAGCGCGTCGCGCAAATGGAAGCCCGGGATCGAGCGGCCCGAGCCCTTGAGCTCGTGCTCCCTGCCCGGCGCGCCACTGGCGGCGAAGACGAAGGTGGGCCGGTGGTAGCGGTCCTTGATGCGCGAGGCCACGATTCCGACCACGCCTTCGTGGAAGTCGGCATCGAAGACGCTGATCGCGGCCGGCGGCGTTTCGCTGCCCTCATCGTCGAACAGCGACTCGGCCAGGAGCAGCGCCTGCTCGCGCATGCCGCCCTCGATGTCGCGCCGTTCGCGGTTGATGCCGTCGAGCATCCGCGCCAGCTCTTCGGCGCGGGCGCCGTCGTCGGTCGTCAGGCATTCGATGCCCAGCGTCATGTCGGCCAGGCGACCCGCGGCGTTGATGCGCGGCCCCAGCGCGAAGCCGAAGTCGAAGGTGGTTGCCACGGCCGCGTTGCGGCCCGCGGCCTTGAAGAGCGCGGCCACGCCGGCCGGCATGGCGCCGGCGCGGATGCGGCGCAGGCCCTGCGCGACCAGCCGGCGGTTGTTGGCATCCAGCCGCACCACGTCGGCCACGGTGCCGAGGGCGACGAGCGGCAGCAGGGTGTCGAGCTTCGGTTGCGTCGCCGGGTCGAACACGCCGCGCCTGCGCAGCTCCGAGCGCAGCGCCAGCAGCACATAGAACATAACGCCGACGCCGGCGATGCTCTTGCTGTCGAAGCCGCAGGCGGGCTGGTTGGGATTGACCAGCACGTCGGCCGCGGGCAGCGACGGGCCGGGCAGGTGGTGGTCGGTCACCAGCACCGCGAGTCCGCGCGCCTTGGCAGCGGCCACGCCCTCGACGCTGGCGATGCCGTTGTCCACGGTGATCAGCACGTCGGCGCCGGTGTCGGCCACCCGCTCGGCGATGGGCGGCGTGAGGCCATAGCCGTCCACCACGCGGTCGGGCACCAGGTAGCTCACATGCTTCGCGCCCAGCAGGCGCAGGCCGCGCAGCGCCACGGCGCAGGCGGTGGCGCCGTCGCAGTCGTAGTCGGCGACGATGCACAGGCGCTTGTCGTCGCGGATCGCATCGGCCAGCAGCAGCGCGGCCTCGCGCGCGCCGTGCAGGCCATCGGGCGCGAGCAGGCGGGCCAGGCCGTCGTCGAGCTCTTCCCGGGTTTGCACGCCGCGCGCGGCATAGAGGCGGGCCAGCAAGGGATGCACCCCGGCCTGCTCCAGCATCCAGGCACTGCGCGGGGGGATGGTGCGGGCGACGATCTTCATCACAGTGTCTCCAGCACGGCCGGCGCGCTCGCGCGCTGGAACAGCGAGCGGGCCCAGCCCGCGAGGCCGCGCTGCTGCACGCCGAAGCGCCGCGCTGCCCGGTCGCCGCACAGCGTGAGCGTCACGTCGGCGCCTGCGTTGTACGCGGCCAGCAGTTCGGCGACGGGCCCCTCGTCCAGCGCCGCCCAGGCCTGCGCCCAGGCCGCGCCGTCGTCGCGCAGGGCGGCCTCGCGCAGGTCATCGGCCACGCGCGGGCCGGCGTCCATCGTTGCGGGATCGGCGGGCAACTGCCCCGTGCCGCTGATCCAGAAGGAATTGATGGGCGGCACGCCGCGCGCGATGCGCTCGTCGTTGACGCGTTCGGTGTAAAGCAGCATCTGCATCTCGTTCTGCAGCCGGCGCAAGGGGCGGGCGCCCTCGGACAGCGGGGACCATTGGGCGATGGGATGGCCGACCGCGCGGTCGATCGATGCGGTGGCCAGCCCGTCGAACATGCGGCCCCGTGCCAGCCAGCGGCCCGGCGTGGCGCAGGCGTGCAGCGCGATGCCGTCCTCCTCGAAGTAAGGCCTGGCGACGGCCAGCAGGGCTTGGGACTCGGCCGCGTCGATGCGGATCGCGCCGGGGTCGCCCAGCACCACGTCGTCGATGCCCACCTGCCAATGGCACAGGGTGGCAACGCCCCAGCTCCCGGCCTCGCCGGCGCCGCCGTCGAGGCCGGCCCGGCGTGCTTCCAGCGCCGCCCAGGGAATCTGCCCATCGGGCGCCGCGATGCCGAGCGCCTCGGCCAGGGCGCGTTCGTGCGGGGGGGAGAGGGTGCTGTCGTCCTGCAGGTCTTCATGCACCGCCGACAGGCGGGAGAGCAGGGCTTCGAGCTTCGGCAGACGCAAGTCGTGCAGCGCCTTGCGGCATTCCGGCGTGCCGCGGCCGGCGAAGGGGATCAGGAGATGGGGGGACTCGGGGGCGGCAGGCATGGGGCCCTATTGTCTGCGCGTCCGGGCTGCGGGATTTCTGCCACCAGCGGCAGCACTCAGTGCCCAAGTGCGATCAACTCGATGAAACCATCTCGCTGCTGCTGCTGGCAGGAAGTGGCCCCGGGGTCAGAATTCATCAGATTTCATCTGCCCCCTTTCTCGCAGAATCGCGCCCGGCCATGTGGTCGAAGCCAGATTCAAGGGATGGAATGCACAAAAGAATTGCAGGGGTTGAGGAGGGGTGCAGCCGCGTTCCGCGCATTGGCGCACCGCCAGGACGTCCAGAGCGCTGACATGAGGGTCGATCCATCAGGGCGGCCTCCAGCCCCCGACCTTTCCTGGCCGACATCGCCGGTCATCGCTGGTGCGCTCCTTGCCAGCTCCGCTGTTCACCTGCTGCTGTTGATCCCGGCGCTCGTCACCCTGCAGATCTACGACCGGGTACTGACCAGCCGAAGCAGCGAAACCCTGCTCATGCTCCTGGCTGCCGCAGTGCTGTCCGTGGCGGCCTGGTGGATCGCCGACACGTCGCGCGTGCGCTGGCATGCGGCACGCGCGGCGAGGATGGATGCGCAGCTCACGCGCGCGCTGGTGCCGCTGATGCTCCACGTTCCCGCTTCGCAGGCAGACGCGACGGCCAGGCAGCTGTGGAGGGACATGGCATCGCTGCAGAAATTCGTCGGCGGCCCGGCGCTGCTGGCGGTCATCGATCTGCCCTGGTGCGTGGTTTACCTGCTCGTCATCGCGGCTTTTCATCCGCTGCTGGGCACCGTGGCGCTTGCCGGCGTGCTCCTGCTCATCGGCCTGGCCTCGCTCACCGAATGGCGATTGCGCGGCGCCGTGGCCTCGGCCGAGCAGGCCCACGTGCAGGCGCTGCGCAGAACCGGCGAAATCGCTGCCTTCGCCGAGGTCCTGCAGGCCCATGGCCAGCAAGACCAGGTGGGCGCCTCGCTGGCCGCCATCAAGGGCGAAGCATCGGGCGCGCAACTGGCCGCCGATCTTCCGGGTCACAGTCTCAAGGCCTCGAGCAAGCTGCTGCGCCAGGTATTGCAACTGGCCATGCTTGCCACCGGTGCGTGGCTGGTCCTCCAGGGCCAGGCCACGGGCGGCGTGATGATCGCGGGCAGCATTCTGCTGGGCAAGGCCCTGATGCCGCTGGAAGTGCTGATCAACGGCTGGAAGCAGCAGCTGGAAGCCCGAAACGCGCTGTTTCGGCTGCGCCATGCGCTGGCGTCCCGGGCTCATGCCGCCGGTCTCGTTCCGGAAACCGTACTGCCGCCCCGCAAGGGCGAGCTGCGTGTGACGCACCTGGGCATCAGGCCCTCGCCGGCCCACGCCGGCATCTTGCGCGACGTGACATTCGCATTGCCTGCAGGCGCGCTGCTTGCGGTACTTGGAGACAGCGGCAGCGGCAAGAGCACCCTGGCGCGCGTGCTCGCCGGCGTGCAGGCACCGAGCCACGGCGAGGTGGCGCTCGATGGCGCCGCCCTGCATCAATACGGTCCGCAGGCACGAGGCCGGGCCACCGGCTACCTGCCGCAGGATGTGCTGCTGCACAGCGGCAGCGTGGCCCACAACATCGCGCGCGTGTGGCAGCCGACCGCGGCGCTGACCGGCGAACAAAGCGATGCGGTGGTCGAGGCCGCGCAACGCGCCGGCGCCCATGAGCTGATCACCGCGCTTCCCAGAGGCTACGACACGCCTCTTGGCAGCGAGCCCGGCGCGCAGATGCTCTCGGGCGGCCAGCGCCAACGCATTGCGCTGGCGCGCGCGATCTATGCCACCCCGGGCGCCGGTGCGCCCAGCCTCGTGATCCTGGACGAACCCAACAGCCAGCTCGACGCCGAAGGCGAAGAGGCCCTGGAGCGCTGCCTGCACGGCTTGCGCCGGCAGGGGGCGACGGTTGTGGTGATCACGCACCGCCCGCACCTGATCGCCATGGCCAGCCATGTGCTGATGCTGGCCGGGGGCACGGTCGAGCAGTTCGGCCTGCGCGAGCACGTGCGGCAATGGATGATCAAGCGCAACCAGGCGATGCTGGCCAAGCAACGGGGCCGGGCATGAAAGCCGACCACGCCCCTTCGCCACCCTGGCAGCAGGAGATGCGCCGCGCTTGGCGTTACGGCCTGTGCGGCACCCTGCTCGGCGTGTTGGCGCTGAGCGCCTGGGCGGCCCTGGCGCCGCTGGCCGCTGCGGTGATCGCCGAGGGCACGGTCAAGTCAGCGGGCAATCGCAAGACGGTGCAGCACGCCGAGGGTGGCATCGTCGCCGCCATCCACGTGAAGGATGGTGATCGGGTCGTGCAGGGCCAGCCGCTCGTCACCCTGGCCGACGAGCGCGTGGCCGCTGGCGCGCAGGCGCTGCGCGAGCAGTGGATGGCGAGCATGCTCAAGCGGCAGCGGCTCGAAGCCGAGATCGCCGGCATTCCGTTCGCGCCGGACCTCGCGCTTCCTGACCCACGCCTCCCCGCCGGTGGCGAGACGAGCGACCTGTCGCAGTGGCGGGCGCTGGCCCAGCGCGAGCGGGGGCTGTTTGCCGCCCGCGCCCACCAGCAGGCCGAACAGACGCGCTGGCTGCGCGAGCAGTGGTCGCAGATCCAGCGCGAGACCGCGACCCAGGACCAACTGATCGCCACGACCGAGTCGGCCTTGAAGCTGGCCCAGCGCGACCTGGCCGCCAACCAACAGCTCAGGCTGGACGGGTTCATCAGCGAAGCCCGGTTGAGCGAGCTGCAGCGCATCGTGGCGGACTACCGCGCTCGGATGCAGACCGGCCAGAGCCAGTTGGCGCAGGCGCGTCAAAGGGAAGCGGAGACCCGTCTCAAGCTTGCGGCCCAGAAGACCGAATTTGCGCGTGCGGCGGCGGACGAACTGAAGGAGGCCTCCGCCCAACTGGCGCAGATCGAGCAGGCGCTGCGTCCAGCGCTCGATGCCCAGAGTCGGCAGCGGCTGGTGGCGCCGGTGGCCGGAGAGGTGGTGGACCTGAAGGCCCACACGGTGGGTGCCGCCATCGGGCCGCGCGAGCCGGTGATGGACATCGTGCCGGCCGGCTCGGCGCTGGTGATCGAGGCGCGCATCGCGCCGACCGACATCCGGGACGTGCAGCGCGTGCAAGCCGGCGCAGGCGTGGCGCACGTGATGCTCACCGCCTACCGCGCCCGCGCCACGCCGCAGGTCGAGGGACGGCTGACTTACGTGGGCGCCGATCGGCTGACCGATCCCCATTCGGCCAACCCGGCTGCGCCGTATTACGTGGCGCATGTGAGCGTGAGTGCCGAAGCGCTGCGGTCAGCCAGCAAGCTGGCCGGCCAGCCGCTGGTGCTGTCGCCCGGCATGCAGGCCGAGGTGTTCATTCCAACTGCGCAGCGCAGTGCGTGGCGCTATTTGTTCGATCCGGTGCTCGATGGGATTCGGCGCAGCATGCGGGAGCGGTGAGATGGACCTGCAGGAGCAGTCACTTCTTGATCAATGACAACCCAAAGGAGAAATGGAATGAAACGATGGCATGTCTGAAGCCGATTCACGAAATGCAGCGAAGAACACACGCGACAGAGGCTGCGGCTCTGCCGAGCAGCGAGTCTTCGGCGACTGCATGCAGGACGCTCCCCAGCAAGGAAGCCGCCGCGCCGCTTGCGAACCTATCGCCTGATGTTTCGGGTTGGCTCCCCATATGTCGACCAGGGAAGCATGAGGTGAGTTGGGCCGGGTGGTTCCGGATTTTGCGTGCGCTGATTGCTGGAGGGGCAGGTGCATTCGCATGCAATGTGTGGGCTCAATCGGTCACGGCGCCCGATTCCGGAACGGCGGCGGTGGAGCCCGCGACCTTCGAGGGCAGGCGCATCGCGACCGAACTTCCTGTCGAGCTCCAGCAATTGATCGATGCTGCGAGGCATCTGCATGAGAAGCCTGGGCTGATCCTGGACAGGGAATCGATCGAGAAGACATTGGGTGCGAGGCTGATCGTGTCGAGCCCGACGTTAAATAGCGAAGGCAATCGAATTCTGATCGAGCCGTTTGTCAAGGAGGGGCCACTGACGGGTACCTTCTGGAAAGGGCGCTTGGCCTATTTCGAATACAAGGCGTCCGATACCTGGAGCCTGACGGTCGAGTTGGGCTACGCGCACAGCCGCAGTGATCCCGGAATCATGTGTTATCCGTCCCGCCTGTTGGAGGCGTACTGGGGCAAGCCGTTTGTTTATCGGCCCATTGATGTGCATGAGCAACTGCGGGAGTGGACATTGCCACCGGGCTTACGGCCCACCGGACCACATGACGGGCGTCCTTATAGAGCGGAGTTTGGTGCCCCGCATCAGAACAGCGCAAACGTCACTTTTCATATCGGACGAGGTGGTTGCCTGTCGAGTATTCGAATGAGCAGGCTTTTCTATTTCAGGGAGTACAGCGATGACCACATCTACCACGAGTGATTCAATTTTCGACCCATAAGGCTTGCTGATGGAGCCAATCAAACTTCGCTACAGAATTTCGTGGAAGCCGCGACCAGCACGACTACGATCAGGACGGCAGCCAGGGCTGGCATGCCGTGGTGTCGCATTTCGATGCCTGGGG
>NZ_JBDGIT010000007.1:0-228618 GCF_057657265.1 Variovorax sp. Soil_C_17 | reverse complement strand
GACGACGGTCAGGCGAAAGACCTGGCACTTGCAAGACATCGGTGCTCCGCAAAATGTTAGTACTTTGCGGTTATATGGCGTGCGCCTGTCATGAGCGGAAGTTTGCGGAGTTCTCCTACGCCCGGCCGCGTTGTCGGCGAACTTCGGCGTTGGGAACAGGCGACGCTCCAGCCGCGCCCTGCACGGTCATCTTTGAAAGGCCGGGCTCCTTGCCTGCGTCGAACTCACTGAGCTAGCGCACACGGCCGTTGGAACTTGTCCGACACATAAATATTGGGCGGTGCATGACAAACGGGAGTGGCTGTGAAGTTTTCACATTTCACGGCCTCGCCCAGCCCGATCCGCGTCCGCGCGACAGCGCAACGCGATGTAACACCCACTCAAGTGAGGATTGCTTCGTGAGAGACGCACTACAGAGGGCTGCCGAATCCGACTCAGATTTCTTCGATCCCTTCGCATTCGGCGACGTCGAGGCGATCATTTCCACCACGGAAGCCCAGCGTGAGGTTTGGCTTGGAGATCGCCTGAGCGCGGAGGCCGCGCTGGCGTACAACGAAGCCAGCGCGCTGCGACTTGCAGGCCCGCTCGACGAGAGCGCGCTGCAGCGCTCGATCGGCCGCTTGCTGGCGCGCCACGAGTGCCTTCGCGCAACCTTTTCTGCAGATGGCACGCAGCTCTTCATTGCTGCAGCCCAGCCCTTCGCGCTGCAACGTATCGACATGGCGAGATTCGATGCGGCGCAGCAGCAGCGCCGGCTCGCGACGGCTTTCGACACGGCAGTGCATGAACGCTTCATCCTGGAGCAAGGCCCGCTCTTTCGCGCAAGGCTCTATCGCACCGGCCCGGAAGATCACACGCTCTTGATCAGCGCCCACCACGCCGTGTGCGATGGGTGGTCGTGGGGCGTGATATGGGGCGAGTTGGGCGCCCTGTATGCCAACGAACTGGACCTGGGCGCACCGCTGGAACCGGCCCCTCGCTATGCGGACTACGCGCAGTGGGAGGCCGACGAGATGGCCGGCCCGCGCATGCGGCCCCATGTTGATTATTGGCTGGAGCGCTTCGCCGGCAGCAGCGTGCCGGTGCTCGAGTTGCCGCTCGATCGACCGCGACCGCAGACGCGGACATTCCGGTCACGCCGCATCGACGGACTGCTCGACGCCGAGCTGATCGGCGCGGCTCGCAAGCTGGCCGCCGGATCGGGTGCAAGTCTTTACGCCGCACTCTTCGGTGCCTTCGCAGGTCTCCTCCATCGCCTGACGGAGCAGGAGGATCTGGTCATCGGAATCGCCGCCGCCGGCCAGCTCGCCAGCGAGATGCCCCGCCTCGTAGGGCATTGCGCCAACCTCCTGCCCGTGCGTGTGTCGGTGACTGCCGCGACGGCGCTGGACGAACTGGTAAGCCAGAGCCGCGACCTGTTGCTCGACGCTTTCGAGCATCAGAATCTCACCTATGGGGCGCTTCTCAAGAAGCTCCTGGTGCCACGCGATCCGAGCCGTCTGCCATTGGTCAGCGTCCTTTTCAACGTCGACGCCCGCGCCGACAGGGCGGCCGGTGAGTTCCCCGGCTTGCAGACGCAACTGCGCAGCGTCCCACGCGCCTGCGAGAACTTCGAGCTCTTCTTCAACCTCACGCCGGTCGCCGGCGGCATGCAGTACGAGGTGCAGTACAACGTCGACCTGTTCGACGAGGAGTCCATCCGCCGCTGGCTGGGAATGTACGAGCGCCTCCTGATGGCCGCTGTGCGCGATCCCCGCACCGCGCTCGGCAGCGTCGACCTGCTCACTGCAGCCGAGGAGGCGCGTCTTCTCGCGCTGCAGCCGGCACCGACGCCGCTCGAGAGCAGCGGCCTCATGCATGCGGGCTTCGAAGTGACCGCGGCGACGCAGCCGGATCGAGCGGCTCTGCGGCACGGCGGGCAGCGCTGGACCTACCGCGAACTGGACGAGCGATCCAACCGCCTGGCGCATGCATTGCGCGCTCGTGGCGTGGGCCACGGGGAACGCGTCGGCCTGTGCTTGGGGCGAGACGTCGACATGGTGGTGGCCCTGCTGGCGGTACTCAAATGCGGCGCAGCCTACGTGCCGCTGGACCCGGACTTCCCGAAAGCGCGCCTCGACTATCAGGCAGAGGATGCGCGGCTGGGTCTGCTGATCACCGCGTCCGGCATCGCCAACGCGCCCAGCGACTGGTGCGACGATCCCGACAAACAGCTGCTCCAGCTGGACACGGACGCCCGGTGGTTGGAAGCGCCGGCCAGCCCGCTGCCTCCGGGGCCGCAGGACGCCAGATCCGGCGACATGGCGTTCCTCATCTACACCTCGGGCTCGACCGGCAAGCCGAAGGGCGTGGCCATCACCCACGGCGCCGTTGCCAATCTCCTTCGCAGCATGCGCCGCGAGCTTGGCATAGGCACTGAAGACCGGGTGGCGGCCGTGAGCACGCTGAGCTTCGACATTGCGGTGCTCGAGCTGATGCTTCCACTCGAAGTCGGCGCCGAAATAGTGCTGGTGTCCCGCGAGACGGCAATGGACGGACAGGCAATGTGCCGGCTGATCGAAGGCGAGGACATCACGGTGCTGCAGGGCACGCCGAGCGCCTGGCGGCTGTTGCTGGATGCCCGGTGGCAAGGCAAGCCGGGACTGAAGGCGATGTCCGGCGGAGAAGCCATGCCCCGCGACCTGGCACTCGCTCTGAGCGCGCGTTGCGGCGAGCTCTGGAACCTGTATGGGCCCACCGAGACGACCGTCTACTCGACGCTGTGGCGCGTGGACGCGGCGCAGGTCGTTCGCCATGGCGTGTCCATCGGGCGACCTATCGCGAACACCAGCGTCTGGATTCTTGATGCTCGAGGAAAGCGATGCCCCGTCGGCGTGCCGGGCGAAATCTGCATCGGCGGCGCCGGTCTCGCCATCGGCTACTTCGACCGCCCTGAGCTGACGGCGAAGCTCTTCGTCTCCGATGCGGGGTTCGACGCAGGCGGCCGGCTGTACCGTAGCGGCGACCGCGGCCGCTGGCGCAACGACGGCCTGCTCGAACACCTCGGCCGCCTCGATGACCAAATCAAGGTGCGCGGCTATCGCATCGAGCCTGGAGAGATAGAGGCTTGCTGCAACGACGTGCCCGCGGTGGGCGCAAGCCTCGTCGTTGCGCGTGAGGACCAACCCGGCGACGTACGTCTGGTCGCCTATCTAGTCGCGGCAGCCGGTGCCGAGATCGACACCTCGGTCGTGAAGCAGGCGCTGTGTGCGCGTCTGCCGAAGTACATGCTGCCGCAGCATGTCGTCGTGCTCGACGCGTTACCTCGGCTTCCCAACGGCAAGCCCGACCGAAAGGCCTTGCCCGCACCCGGCGAGCCGGGCACGGCCGAGCGAGTGCAGCCCACCCACGCCCTCGCACCGCGCGACCGGCGCGAGCAGATCGTGCTTCATGCCATGGAACAGGTGCTGAGCCTGCCGGCGCTCGGCATCCGAGACGACTTCTTCGCCCTGGGCGGCCACTCGCTGCTGGCATCGCGGCTTGCCACTCTGCTGAGTCGGGAGTTCGGCGTGACCGTCCCCCTGCGCACGCTTTTCGCGGCGCCGACCGCGGAGCGCCTGGCGCAGGCCGTGAGCGAACTCGAGGCGGGCGGCGCTTCTCCCATGGAGCGAATACCGCACCGCGCCGGGCGGCGCAACGCGCCCCTCACCCCGATGCAGGAACGCATACTCTTCCTCGAAGAGCTGCATCCCGGTCGATCCGTCTACAACACGCCCTCGGCCCATCGGCTGACGGGCCGCTTGAACGCCTCGGCCTTTCATGAGGCGCTGCGCGAGATCGTGCGTCGTCAGCCCGCTTTGCGCACCGCATTCGACAAAGACGCGGAGACCGGCAAGTTCGTCGCATCGATCGCTGCCGAGGTGCCGGTGGAGCTGTCGCGCATCGACCTGGGCGTCTTGCCTGCCGACCAGCGCGAGCCCGAGCTTCTCGACAAGTTGCAGGAGGTGGCGGATCGGCTGATCGACATTCATCATGCGCCGCTCTTCAACGCCGCCCTGATCCGCATCGACGACGACGACCACGTGTTCGTCTTTGTCCCGCATCGCCTGGTTTGGGATGGCGCGTCCGTCGATCTGCTCATCAACGAACTGTCCGTCATCTACCAGGCGCAGCTCGACGGGGTGCCGCATGACCTGCCTGCACTGCCGGTGACGCACGGCGACTATGCCGAGTGGTACCTGAACTGGCTGGCCTCGACGCAGTTCGAAGAGCAGTTGAGTTTCTGGAAGAGCCGCTTCGCCGGCGCACCGCCGCCGAAGGCATTGCACACCGATCGGCCGCGGGGAGCGGGCATGACCGGCCAGGGCAGCACGCACTGGATGGCCGTCGATGAGGTGCTCACGCAACAGCTGCGGTCGGTGGCGCGCAGCCATGAAGTCACGCTCAACATGCTCATGCTCGGGGTTTACGTACTTCTGCTGAGCAGCGTGTCCGATGCGCGCTCGCTCGTGGTCGCAACGCCGGTCCGCGGTCGCCAGTTTCCGGAGGTCGAAGCGGTGATGGGCCTGTTCGGCAACCTGGTGCCGCTTCCCGTTGAGCTCGATCTTCGGCAGACGCTGGGCGAGTTCGTGCAGCACCTGAAGGATCAACTGGTCTCGGCGATGGACAACCAGCAGGTTCCCTTTGAACGCTTCGCGAGCGAACCTGAATTCACCGGACGAGCCAGGGGCGTCGGCCTCTACCAAGTGCTCTTCTCCTTCGAGGACACGCGCGAGCGGCCGTCAGCCGTAGGACCGCTGCGGCATCGTCAGATCCAGGTGTCGCAGCGCGGCGCCACGGAGGACATCGGCTTGTGGCTGGCCGACGGGACAGGCGGCCTGGAGGGGGGACTCACCTACAACGCCGACATCTTTCGCCGAGAAACCGGCGCGGCCTTGCGCAATCGCTATGTCGAGCTGTTGCAACGCGTGGTGGCGCAGCCGCATGAAAGCTTGGCAGAGTTGGTTGCCGCCGGCGATTCGCCCGACGCGGCCCACCTTCTGCAACTGTCGCGCAACGAGATGGACGAGCGTGCGGAGCGCGCAGCGAACCTTGCTGCGGGAACGTCGGGCGCCGCGGTGCTCGTCCCAGGTCAACTGAGGCTGGCGCAGATCTGGGCAGACGTGCTCAAGATCAACATCTCCGAAATCCGGCCGAGTGACAACTTCTTCGACCTCGGCGGTGATTCATTGCTCGCCATGCGCGTGATCCAGTTGGCGGAACGAAGATTGGGCTTGCGCACGGCGCCACCGAGGTATGTCTTCGAGAACCTGGGCCAGATTGCTTCCGGAGCGGCTGCAGCGGCGCTCGGCGAAACGCTGAGCGGCGGCAACGCGAAACGCAGATCCCTGCAGGGACGAACCCTGTTCGGCAGGATGTTCTCTGCGTGGGGCAAGACCACCAGGAGCACCTGAGCATCTCGAACGGCGCTGCCGCTGCTGTCATTGCCTTCTGCACACCCTCTGACTCTTTTGAAGAGCCTGCGTGCTCGACACTCACCTTGAAAGCCATGCCGAGTTTCCTCCGATCCATTGCCCTCACAGTCGACGAGCCGGACCCAGGACATTTTTACTGGGTGTTGCTGGAATCGCGAGCGCCTCATCCCGACGATTTTCGCCTTTTGAACTCGGCTCCCCGGGGGACGGACAGCTATGAACGGGCCTTGCACGAGGGCGTCGACGAGCTGCGCAGGCTCTGTCAGACCGGCGCGATCGGTCCGCGCCGCGAATGCGAGGGCGAGGAGGAAAATCCGTCGGGATGGACTCCCCTGGCGTGACCCGTAGGTCGCGGTGCTCCTCGCGGATACCGAATATCCGCGGTGTGCCGTTAAGGCCAGCGTTCTTACCAAACCGGAGAGCTTCATGGACAACGACACTGGCGAGCCTGAGTCCATCTCGGTCGAGCGGGACTGCAAGATCCGTGAATGGGCGACGCGGCTCGGCTGCACGGAAAGGGATCTGCGCGAGGCGGTCAAGGCCGTCGGCAATCTCATCTCGCTCGAGCACGACGATGAAATCCGCGATTGGGCGATGAGTCTTTGCTGCACCGAAGCCGAGTTGCGCGCGGCCGTGAAGGCAGTCGGTTGCCCGGAAGCGGTAGGCGCTCCCGGTGGCCCGCTCTTCAAGCCCGGAGAGTTCAACGATGTGTAACCAACGGGCCGCCGGTTACCCCAGGCGGCCCGGCTATTCGCCCAGCAGATGCAGCACCACGTGGCGGCGGTGCGGGCGCAAGCGGTGCTCCCACACATAGATGCCCTGCCACGTGCCCAGGGCCATGCGGCCGTTCACGACCGGCACCGACAGCTGCACGGCCGTGAGCGCGGCGCGCACGTGGGCCGGCATGTCATCGGGGCCTTCGTCGCGATGGCGGAACAGCGGATCGCCATCGGGCACCAGGCGGGCGAGGAAGCGGTTCAGATCGGCCTGCACATCGGGATCGGCGTTCTCCTGAATCAGGAGGCTGGCGGAGGTGTGGCGGATGAAGAGCGTGAGGAGGGCGGTCTGGACGCGCTGCGCTTGGACCCATTCCGACACGGGGCGGGTGATCTCGACGAGCGTGCGTCCAGGCGTATCGATATCGAGCGTTGTGGTGGACTGCCGATTCATGGGGTCGAGGATAGGCCGGTATGGGAATGGGTGTCGTCCCGTGACGTCTGAACAACGCCCCACCAGACGACCCGAGACTTTCCTCACGCCCACACAGAGTTTTCACGACCAGCAATGCTTCTTTACGAACGCTTCAGCGACGCTTAAGGATCGACAAAGAGACTGATTTCACAGCAAAGGAAGAAGTCCTGAGCTCCACCGAAAGGATCCCACGTCATGAAGCGTTCTGCCGCTCCCCAGCCCCTCACCCCCTCGCAGATCGAGCTGGTGCTCGACCTGCTCGAGCTGCGCCAGCTGGCACCCAAGGAGACCGCTGCGAGGTTCAACCAGCTGATCCAGGCCGGTACGTTCTCGGAAGCTCAGCAGGAAGCCATCGAGATCCTCTTCTCGCTCGAAGAGGACGAGATTCCCGACGCGCTCTTCGATTTCGTGGACGACGATGCGCGGCCGATCGTTCGCGATGCGATGGCGCACGAGGCCCGGCTCAGCTTCGTGGCCGCCTGACGCCTCGTCTCATCCCTGGCCGGAGCCCCCGGCCTTGGCCATGCGCACCCAGCGCGGATCCGTGTGGCGGCCGGCGTACTCCCGGTCGATTTCATCCAGGAGCTTGTCGGCGTTCTTCGGGTCGACGGCGGCCAGGATCGCGTCGAGCTTGGCCTCGATCCGGTCATCCCCCTCTTTCGACTGCGGTGACCCGACGTACAGCAGGAAGGCCAGTCCACCGATCTGCCACAGCAGCTGAAGGAACTCCGACTGCCAGTTCTCCAGCGTATCGCGCGACATCTGCACCAGGTAGCCCGAAACCTCGACCGATGCGCCGAGCTGCCGTTGTTCATCCACATAGGCGAACCAGCCGAACAGCCAATGCCCGATGAGCGAAAGCAGGAAGAATCCCAAAGTCACCCAGCCATAGCCATAGCGCTTCCAGATCGATGATTGCATGTCGGACTCCTTCTTCGGTGTTGTATGAGGGGGCCCATGACTCATCGCCGCCCGCGTGGCCGGCCGCGGTTCGATGGGGTGACGCGGCACAAACAAGGCAGACGAGCGACCGACTTCTTGTTCTTCGGTCCGACCTGCCGCAAAGGCTCCTGGCCCTGGGCCGTCGCATGTGGCGTGCAAAGCCTAGGAGGCGCCAATCCACCGGAGCGTCATCCATTTCCCATTCGCGATGACCTGAAAAATCGCACCGACCGGTGCAGGGAGCGCCCGGCCCACGCAGCCGCTCGCCAGCCCGGCCGCGGCCTTCCGATGGCGCCTGCCTGCATCAATAGGACCCGGGCGGCGGCGCAGTCGCCAGCTTGAAGCGCCGCGCCAAGGGGTCGAGTCCGAGGAGCTTCGCGCGAGCCGACCCGACCAGTCCGCCCAGGGAGGCCTTGAACGCATCGGCTCCCGGCGATTCGCCGGGGTAGCGCGGGGACAAGCCGCATCGCCGCATGACCCGGTTGACCTGGTGCACGCGCGCGACCTTGCGCGTGAACGAGGTGTAGAACGTCACGCCGATCGAGATCGAGACGCGATCGCCGGGGGCCGTCCAGTCCGGGTCGGAGCGCGTCATGTGCGGCGAGGTGCTCGGAAAGTACACGCCATCGCCCGGACGCGCATGGAACTCGTGGCTTTGGGCGCGAAACTCCTCGCGGTAGCGGACCTTGCGCAGCGAATGCGTGACGATGAAGTCCTCGACGGCCTCCGCCGGCACGATGCGCCGGTCCCGATGGTCCCAGACGTTCATGATCTTGTGGCCGTGCAGCTGCAGCCAGAAGTTGTTCTCGCGGTCGATGTGGAAGGGCGTCACCGAAGGCGGGGACGAAATGAAGACGAAGCCGTTCACCAGGAACACCTCGGGCTGCTCGCGCTCCACGCTGTCCTGCATGATGCCGACCACCGCATGCAGCAGCGCCTGGTAGCGCGGGATGACCTCGATGTTGTAGAGCGCGACGGAGGAACCCGGCTCTTCCAGCCGCGCGAAGAACTCGTCGATGCTGCGCCCGTCCGGATGGCGGCTGTCGTGGGCAATCACCGACGAAGGGGTCAGGCCCGGCCGCATGAAGCGGCACTGCTCCAAGGGCGCGAGTTCCTTGCCCAGCTTCACCAGTTCGGGAATCTGGAACAGGGGATGCTCATGGAAGTTGTGATGCAGAGGGGTGATCCGGTGCGTCGAGAAGGACGCCGGATCGTCGACCCACAAATGGTGCGTGCCCGTGCTGGGGGGTGTCGCATACTGGCTGCAGTCGTACATTCGGAACCTCCACTCCGGCTCCAGCGAACCGGCACCTTTCCGAGATGGAAAATCATAGTCCCGAGGAAGTGTCCAAAGGCGAATTAATACATTAGTTTGTAACCATTCCTTGGGACCGCGGCAACCAGCGCGTCGACGGGATGCCGGTTCGGGCGCGCTCAGCCGAAGGTGAATGCGTAGGCCTGCACCCCGGGGTCCAGGAACTCGATCTCGAACAGCCGATCCTTCCCGCCCGCCGACTGCCGAACGAGCTGGTAGAGCCGCTGCCCGTCGATGACCCCGTTGCCCTGCGCGTCCACGTCGAAGCCATGGTCCGCGAGGGGCGCCTTGCCATCGAGCAGCACCCTGAATCGCACGGGCTTGCCGTCGGCCGAGGGCCCGAGCACCAGATGCAGGTCGCGCGCATGAAAGCGGTAGGCGATGCGTCCGGCGACGCGGTTCAGCACTGCCCGCTCGCGTTCGACCGTCCAGTCGCCGGCCAGTGCCCACTGGTTCGTGCGCAGGGAAGCGGGACCTCGGTAGTCGTTCGCCCGATCGCGCGCCACGCCGCCCGGCGAGGCAAAGTGATGGGCGCGCTCGTAGCCCAGGTAGGTCTCTTCGGACAATGCGCCCGTCGCGGGCGCCGCGGCCTGCACGCCTTCGCCTCGCGGCGCGACGAGCCCCGAAGGAATCCGGCGCTGCCCCGCCTCCGCGAGCAGCTGCTGGATGACCTGTTCCGCCTCCTCGTACTGGTTCTCGCCGAACTGGTGGTGACGGATGCGTCCCTGCGCATCGATGAAATAGAACGCCGGCCAGGCCCGGTTGCCGAATCCGCGCCAGATGGCGAAGTCGTTGTCGACCGCGACCGGGAACGCGATGCCCAGGTCCCGGGTCGCCTTGCGAACATTGGACAGGCGCTTCTCGAAGGCGAACTCGGGCGCATGAACCCCGAGGATCACCAGGCCCGCATCCCTGTACTTGTCGGCCCAGGCGCGCAGGTAGGGCAGCGTGCGCAGGCAGTTGATGCACGAGTAGGTCCAGAAGTCGACGAGCACGACCTTGCCTCGCAGGCTCTCGGGCGTCAGTGCTTCGGTGTTGATCCATTCGGTCGCGCCGGCCAGCGAAGGGAAGGTGCCCTGCGTTCCCAGCGGGCGCGCCGCGACCGTTTCGCGGCCCGCCGCAGTCGCCAGCATGACGGGTGCTTCGGCGGCCGTGTCCGACCGCGAGAGCGGGGATGAGGGGCTCTTGTGTCCGATCTTCTCCAGCAGTGTCGTCTCCAGCTGCGTCGTGCCGGCAGACGAAAGCTGGCTGAGCAGGCCAGTGTCCAGGCCCAGTGCGATGGCGCCGACGCCGGCCAGCACGGCCGCACCGGCGGCCCGCCGGATCCATTCGCCGGTTCGCAGCGACCCCTTCAAGGCCGAGAACACGCGGCCGCCGAACAGCAGCGCGGCCGCCAGCGAGGTGCACGCGCCCGCGGCATAGGCCAGCAGCAGCAAGGAGGTGCCGGCACTGGCGCCGTTGAGCGCGGCGGTCGTCAGGATCAGCCCCAGGATCGGTCCGGCGCAGGGCGCCCACAGCAGGCCGGTGCCGATACCCAGCATCAGCGGGGACAGAAAGGAAGGGCGCGCGGACGGGGGCGCGGCCCCCGGTTGCGACAGGCGCATGCCGAGCGCGACGAAGGGCCTGCTCAGCCGATCGGCCCATGCCGGCAAGAGCAGCGTGAGGCCGAACAAGGCGAGCATTGCCATCGCCGCGTAGCGCCCCCACTCGTTGAGCGCCACCACCCAGCCGCCGCCCACGGCCGCGAGCGTGGCGATGCCGGCAAAGGCGAAGGCCATGCCCAGCAGCATCGGCAGGCCATGCGAGCGGAACGGGCGGTCGGCGCGCGCGAACACGAAGGGGAGCACCGGCAGGATGCAGGGGCTCAGGATGGTGAGGACGCCGCCCAGGTAGGCGATCGCGACGATGATCATGATGCGAGATCCTGTTGGAGGGTCATGGCGATTCGGGCTTCCAGGCCGCCTTCGTCGCGGTTGTGCAGGCTCAGCTCGGCGCCCATCGCCGTGGCGAGCTGGTGCGCGATGGCCAGGCCGAGGCCCGTGCCGCCCGTGCTTCGGTTGCGGGAGCTTTCGACGCGGTAGAAGGGCTTGAGAACGGCTTCGAGCTGATCGGGGGGGATGCCCGGACCGTTGTCGACGATCGCGACGACCAGCCGGCCTGCGTCGACGCGCACCCGCATGCGCACTTCGCTGCCGAACTTCAGCGCGTTGTCGACCAGGTTGACGATGATCCGGCGCAGCGCGTTCGGCCGCGTCACGATGGGGCCGCCGATGCGGCCCTCCAGGTGCACCTGCTGCCCCGCGTCCCCGTAGTCGGCAACCATGCTTTCGAGCAGCGCGTCGGCGTCGACGCGGCAGGGCGGCTCCGTGGCGCCGTGCAGCGTCTTCGCATAGGTGACGCCTTCCTTGACCAGCGCGTGCATGGCGTCGAGGTCTTGCCGGAACTTCAGCTGGTCCTTCTCGTTGTCCATCATCTCGGTGCGCAGCCGCATCCGGGTGATGGGCGTCTGGAGATCGTGCGAAATCGCAGCCAGGATCTCCACGCGCTCGGCCATGTAGCCCGCGATCCGCCGCTGCATCGCGTTGAAAGCGCGTGCCGCGTGCGCCACTTCGGAGGGGCCTTCTTCCTCGAGCTCCCGGCCCTTCAGGTCGGGGCCGAGCTCGTCCGCGGCCTTGGCGAGGCGAGCCAGCGGCCGCGTGACGAGGCGCACCGCGAACCAGGCGCAGAGCGCGAGCACCGCGAGCTGCAGCACGAGCACCCACAAGACCCACTTGGACACCGGCATGCCCACGCGGCGCGCATAGACGATCACCGGGCTGCCGTCCGTCAGCCTCAGCTGGATACGGAGGTCGTCGGCGGCGGCCTGCACCACCTTCACGACTTCGAAGGGGTGCAGCGCGTTGACGATGGCGTCGGCGAATTCCTGCGAGATGCCCGACTCGGGCGGCGAGCCCGAGACGCCGTCGCCCAGCATGAAGCGGTAGTTGCGCCGTTCCAGCCGCGCCAGCCAGCCTTCGCGCTCGGCAGCGGGCAGGCGGTCCAGGATGGCGATCGAACTCGCGATGTCGCGTTCGATGCCGGTCATCATCAGGTGCCGAAGCGCCATGCCGCGCTCGTAGCGGATGGCCGCGAAGGTCAGCAACTGCGCGATCGCGAGGCCCACCACGATGATGAGCGTGACGCGCATGTACAAGGAGCGGGGTTTCATGGGCGGTCCTCCGGCTTGCCGGCGCGGCGCGATGCGATGAGATGGCAGTTCACCGGGTGGCGGACTTCGTGGGCGAGGCCGCCCGCGAAGAACAGCAGGGCGAGCCAGAGCTTCTTCATGGCGAACTCAGGAGCCGGTGGGCGCCGGTTGCGCCAGAAGGTCCTGGATCTTCTTCTCGGTCGCTGCGTAGCGGCCCTCGCCGAAGTGCGAGTAGACGATGCGGCCCTGCTTGTCGATCAGGTAGACGGCAGGCCAGTACTGGTTGCCGAAGGCCTTCCAGGTGGCGTAGTTGTTGTCCTGCGCGACCGCGTGCTGGATGCCCAGTTTCCTGATCGCGTCCTGGACGTTTTTCGTGGACTTCTCGTAGGCGAATTCGGGCGTGTGCACGCCGACCACCACCAGGCCGCTGTCCTTGTACTTGGCATGCCAGTCCTTCACGTAGGGAAGGTGGTTCAGGCAGTTGATGCAGGTGTAGGTCCAGAAGTCGACGAGCACCACCTTGCCGCGCAGCTCTTGCAGCTTCAGCGGCTGGGAGTTGAGCCACTTCTCGATGTCCCGGAACTCGGGCGCCGGCTGCTGCCCGGCCACCGGGATGTCGCCGCCTTGCGGAGGGCTGGCGAAGGTGAGGGCGGCGAACGAGGCCGCGAGGGCGACGGCGAAGAGGGAAGCGGAGGTACGGATGTTCATGATGGTCGGTCTCCTGGGAAGGAGGGTTGGTGAACGAATGTCCGGATCTTCGACCCTGCCGCCCCCGATCGGCGCGAAAGGGGTACGCCTCTGTATCGATGCGGAAAGTCGACACACTACGTTTCACAAGCTTCGCTGTCGCCGGAACTCCAGCGCGGGCAGGCCGCCCCATCCCCAGTTGTCGGTGGCTATCTCTTCGATGATGACGAAGGTGCTTTCGAGGGGCTTGTTCAGCACGTCGCGCAGCAACTCGCTGGCGCCCTTGATGAGTGCGGCCTTCTCTTCGGCGGTGACCGAGTCGGCCCCGGGCTTCGTGCCTTCGCGGGTGACCTGAATGGTGACGATGGGCATGATGGCTCCTTTGCGTGGGATGGGTGAGTGGCGGCGCACCGGCCGCCATCGACGTGCAGCAGCGACTGGCTGCCTCAGGCCGGCGGTCCGGCTGGGACGGACTTTCCGATGGCACGGTGGCCCATCAGGAAGTCCACGAAGGTGCGCACGCGCAGCGGCACGAAGCGCAGTTGGGGATAGAGCAGGTTGAAGGGGCGGACGCGGCCGCCGAAGGGCTGGAGCACTTCGATCAGCCGCCCCTGGCGCAGTGCTTCTTCGACGACGAATCGATAGGCCTGGAAGATCCCGGCGCCGTGGAGGGCCAGCGTCACGCCGGCAAGAACGTCGTCGGAACTGGAGTAGCCGCCGGAGGTGGGCAGCTCGATGTCCTGCCCGTCCCGGCGAAACAGCCAGGGAATGGTGCGGCCGCTGCTGGGCAGCTCGAACTGGATGCAGTCGTGGGCGGACAAGTCTTCCAGCGTCTTGGGCGCTCCGCGCCGGCGCAGGTAATCGGGAGTCGCCACCAGCACCAGCTCGGCATCTTCGAGATGGCGCGCGATCAGCGTCGAATCGGCGGGCTCGCGAACGCGCACCGCGAGGTCGTAGCCCTCGGCGGCGAAATCGATGTTGCGGTTGCTGACGTGGACCTCCACGCGGATGCCGGGATAACGCGCCCTGAACTCGGGCAGCAGCGGGAGCAGGCGATAGTGCCCGTACGTGGTGGGGGTGCTGATGCGCAGCAGACCGCTCGGCGTGACCTGCCGGCCGCTGACCTCGCGCTCGGCCTCGATCAACTGGTGCAGCGCCTGGCGGCATTGCGCGTAGTAGGCCTGACCCGCCTCGCTCAGTCGGATCTGCCGGGTCGTGCGGACGAAGAGCCGCACCCCGAGGCGCTCTTCGAGGCGGGCCACCGTCCTGCTCACGGCGGCGGGCGTCAGGCCCGCAAAGTTGGCAGCGGCGGTGAACCCGCCGTGCTCGGCCGCCAGGCAGAACAGCTCCAGGCTTCCCAGCATCAGGTCATCGAATCGGCGATTCATCGTGCATTACATCGTGTAAGAACTGAAGTGGCGTCAGCTGCATTTATTAACTCGCAAGTAGTCAATAGAGTACGCCCCAAGGGGACAGCAATACAAGTCCCTGCTTCCAGCCCACCACCCCGAAAGGAATTCACCATGAAGACCCAAGCCAAGACCATCGTCATCACCGGCGCTTCCAGCGGCATCGGCCTGGCGCTCGCCGGCGCCTTCCTGCAGCGCGGCGACAACGTCGTCGGCAACGCCCGAACGGCCGGGCGCCTGCAGGAGGCGGCCGTGTCGCTCGGTTCGCCGGACAACTTCCTGGGCGTCGCCGGCGATGTCGCCGATCCGGCCGTCGGCACGGCGCTGGTCCAGCGCGCCGTCGAGCGCTTCGGCCGCGTCGATGTGCTCATCAACAACGCCGGCATCTTCAATGCCAAGCCCTTCGTCGAATACACGCCCGACGAACTGGAGGCGCTGGTCAACACCAACCTCAAGGGCTTCGTCTACCCGTCGCAGGCCGCCGCCCGCCACATGATCGAGCGCAAGGCGGGCCGCATCATCAGCATCACCGCGAGCATTGCCTCGGCGCCCAACCAGAGCGTGCCGGCGCTGCTGCCCGTCCTGATCAAGGGCGGCATCGACCGCGCCACCAGGGCACTCGCGCTGGAGCTGGCGCCGCACAACATCCAGGTGACCGCGGTGGCGCCCGGCATCGTCGACACGCCGCTCTACACGAAAGACATGCACGGCTTCCTCGACACGCTGCAGCCGGCCGGCCGCATCGGCACGACGCAGGAGATCGTCGACGCCGTGCTCTACCTGAGCGGCGCCGGGTTCACGACCGGCATCGTGCTGCCGGTGGATGGCGGGATGGGCGCCGGCAAGTGGTGAGCACCTCTTGCTGCGCGCGCGGCCTCAGTCTTGCGCCTCGACCGTCGATGAGAAAACGTAGCCCTCGCTGCGCACCGTCTTGATGTAGCGGGGCTCGCGCGCATCGTCGCGCAGGCGGTCGCGCAGCCTGCTGACGAGCAGGTCGATCGAACGCTCGAAGAGCTCCGCTTCCCGTCCCTGCGTGAGGCTCAGCAGCTGGTCACGGCTCAGCACCTTTTGCGGATGATCGAGGAACACCCGCAGGAGCCGGTACTCCGCACCGCTCAGGGCCACCATCACGCCGCTCGCGTCGATGAGGTGGCGCGCGGTGGTGTCGAGCCGCCATTCGCCGAAAGCCAGCTTGGTGGCGCCTTCGGTCGATCGCATGTTCGGCGGCAGCATCCGGGTGCGTCGCAGCACGGAGCGCAGGCGGGCGAGCAGTTCGCGTGCGGCGAAAGGCTTGGCCAGGTAGTCGTCGGCCCCCATCTCCAGGCCGAGGATGCGATCGGCTTCCTCGTTGCGCGCGGTCAGCATCAGGATGGGGATGGCCTTGTACTTGCCGGAGCGCAGGTCGCGGCACAGCGACAGGCCGTCTTCTCCGGGCAGCATCAGGTCGAGAATGATCAGGTCGAAGGGCCCCGATTCCTCGAGTGCCGCCCGCATGTGGCGGCCCGTGGGCACCGCGGCCACGCGCAGGCCGTTCTTGACCAGATAAGTGGTCAGCAGTTCGCGGATCTCGCGGTCGTCGTCGACGATGAGGATGTGATCGGTGGTCTTCGGGGTCATGGCAGCGCGGCTTGGCCGGGGCAGGGGTGCAGCCGCAAATGTATGCGCTCTGCCGGCGGCTTTGTACGCCCGTGTATCTGCCGAGGGCCTGCGTACAGGCGCGTACACGTTCGCGCCTGCGCGACCACCGCGTCGACCTCAGGCGAAGGGCGGGGGCGGACGGCCGTCCTGCCGGCTGAACGCGTTCGCCGCGGCTTGCAGTTCGGGCACGAAGGTCAGGAGCCTGCGCGTGAGCCAATACAGGTTGGAGGCATCGATGGGGTCCGGCATGCGCAGGGTCTTGATCAGCCGCTGCGCACGCTCCGACAAGCCCATGGCGACCAGCGGCTCGAGGACCGCTGCCAGATCGCGCCGGACTTGCTCGTCCACCAGGTCGTGCTCATCCAGGCTGTGCCAGATGGCCTGGACTGCGCGCTCGCACAGCTCGGCTTCCGAGGGCGGTGCCAATGCGTCGGGGTAGCCCAATGCGCTCGGTGGCATCGGGTGCATGCTGCGCGCTTCGTTGGACGCGAGGACTTTTCTTGGAGGCATTGGCGGCTCCTTCCTGGCAGATACGATACGCCGGCCTGAACTGGAGGGCAATGCGGTGTTCTCTGCGTGATTGCCATGGCCATGGCCTCTGGTGGGCGATCGCGGCAACTTCCTACGCGCGGCGGCCGGTCCGCGTCTCACCCTGCGTGCTCCCCGGAACGCATAGCGGAAAGATGGGCCTGTATGAAAACCTTGTTCCTGATCCGGCATGCCAAGTCGAGCCGGGACGATCCGTCCCTCCCCGACAGGAATCGGCCGTTGAACGACCGCGGCCTTCATGACGCGCCCATGATGGGCCGGCGCCTCGGCAGGAGCGGGGTCAAGCCCGATCTGCTCGTGTCGAGCCCGGCGCTGCGTGCCCTGGCGACGGCGCAACTCGTGGCGGATGCGATCGGCTACCCGCGCGAGGACATCGCGATCGAGGACAGCATCTACGAGAGCAGTCCGGAGCGCCTTCTCGCCATCATCCGCGGGCTCGACGGCAAGCTCGATTGCGTGATGGTCTTCGGCCACAACCCCGAGTTCGCCGGTCTTGCACATCGGCTTGCGCCCGAGATCACGGAAATGCCGACCTGTGCTGTCGCAGAACTCCACTTCGACACCAACGCCTGGACGGACATCGGTGTGCTCGACCCGGCCAAGGTGAAGCTGGACACGCCGAAGAAATAAGCCTCGCCGTCCGGCGCGAAGTGCCGGCAATCGGACGGCGCGCCGATTGCACATGACGCGCCGAAGGACCGCATGGTGGACGCCGCATCGCAGCATTCGGGCCGCTGTCCGCTCGAGGGTGGCCAAGTACTCTTGATAACCCTTTCGCCCTGACATATAAGGGTTGCGTGGTTTCCTTGTTACGTCCTCAAGACGGCAAAGGAGGGCGCCATGAAAAGACGCATTTACTGGCTGATGCCCGACCTGGCGAGCGCCCGGCGGGTGATGCATGACCTGGTGCAGGCGCGGGTCGATGCCGCGCACATTCACTTCGCAGGACCCGAGGGCGCAGACATGCGCGGGCTCCATGCGGCCAACGTCTGGCAGACCTCCGACCTCGTGCATGCCGCAGAAAGCGGCCTGTTGATCGGCAGCGTCGTGGGCGTGGTCGCCGGCCTGGCCGCCGCGCTGTTGTTCCCCATCGTGGGCGACGGACCCCAATGGGAAATGGCGGCGGCGCTGGCGGTGCTGGGCGGCCTGTTCGGCGCCTGGTCCTCCAGCATGATCGGCATCTCCATTCCCAGCCCTCGGCTCGCGCGCTTCCAGAGCGCGATCGCCTCGGGCCAGGTGCTGCTGATGGTCGACCTGCCGCGCGAGCGCGTGGCGGACATCGAGGCGCTGCTCGAGAGCGCCCATCCCGAAGCCCGCTTCGCTGGCGAGGAGCGGCAGGTCCCGGTCTTTCCCTGAAACGCGCCCGTGCGGCGCATGGACGAAAGGGCCCGCGCATGATCATGGCTTGGGTGCTGGCGCTCATCGTCGCGGGGTCGGTGCTGTTCCACCTGATGAATCCCTGGTGGATCACGCCGCTGGCGTCCAACTGGAAGGCCATGGACGACACCCTGACCATCACCATCGTGATCACGGGCATCTTCTTCGTCGGCATCAACCTGTTCGTCGTCTACACGCTGCTGCGCTACCGCCACCGCCCCGGCAGCCCACGCGCCGTGCATGAGCCCGAGAGCAAGGCGCTGGAGCGCTGGCTGATCGGCATCACCACCGTCGGCATCATGGCGCTGCTCGCGCCCGGCCTGGTGGTCTATGCCAGCTACGTGAAGCCGCCGCAGGACGCGACCTTGCTGGAGGTGCTCGGCCAGCAGTGGCAGTGGCGCTTCCGCCTGCCCGGCGCCGACGGCAAGCTGGGCCTGAGCGAGACGCGCCATGTCAGCCCGACCAATCCCTTCGGCCTCGACCCGGCCGACCCGGCGGGCCAGGACGACATCCTCATCGCCGAGCAGGAGGTCCACCTGCCGCTGAACAAGCCGGTGCACGTGATCCTGCGCTCGCACGACGTGCTGCACGACTTCTTCGTGCCGCCTTTCCGCGCCCGCATGAACATGGTGCCGGGGCAGATCAGCACCTTCTGGTTCACGCCTACCCAGGTCGGGCGCTTCGAGGCGATGTGCTCGCAGCTGTGCGGCGTGGGGCACCCGAACATGCGTGCCGTGGTGGTGGTGGAGGATGCGGCCAACTACCAGGTTTGGCTGAAGGACAAGGAGACCTTCGCGGTGACGCAGCGGCCGCCGACCGGCGAGGGCGGGCAGGTGGCCCAGGGCCGCGCGCTGGCCAACGGCAAGGGCTGCGTGGCCTGCCACTCCATCGACGGCAGCACGCGCGTGGGCCCGACCTGGAAAAGCCTCTTCGGCAAGACCGAGAACATGCGCGACGGCTCCACCGCGCTGGTGGACGACGCCTACCTGGGCGCCTTCATCCGCGACCCGCAGGCGCGCGGCGTCAAGGGCTTCGCCCCCGTGATGCCGAAGATCCCCTTGACCGATGAGGAGGTGGCGGCCCTGGTGGCCTATATCAAGAGCCTCGGCCCCACCCCGCCTCCGGCCGCAGGCGACCAGAAGGCGCAGCGATGAGCCGCCGGGCCGCTCCCAAGGCGAATGGCACCGCAGCCGAAGGCGAAGGTGCTCCGGTGAGCCGCCGGGCCGCTGCCGAAGCGAATGGCAGCGCAGCCGAAGGCGAAGGCGCTCCAGCGAGCGCAGCGATCTACGAGGAGTGAAGGAACCCCATGTCCAGCATCGTCGTCCCCGCACCGCACCACGAAGCGAAGAGCTTCTGGACCCGCTATGTCTGGAGCCAGGACCACAAGGTGATCGCCGTGCAGTACGCGTGCACCGCCATCACCGTCGGCGTGATCGGCGTGGTGCTGTCCAACCTGATGCGGCTGCAGCTGGGCTATCCCGGCGCCTTCGAGTTCATCACCCCCGAGCGCTATTACCAGTTCGTCACCATGCACGGGATGATCATGGTGATCTACCTGCTCACCGCGCTCTTCCTCGGCGGCTTCGGCAACTACCTGATCCCGCTGATGGTGGGGGCGCGCGACATGGTGTTCCCCTACCTCAACATGCTGAGCTTCTGGGTCTACCTGCTGTCGGTGCTGGTGCTGATGGCGAGCTTCTTCGTCACCGGCGGGCCCACAGGGGCGGGCTGGACGCTCTACCCGCCGCAGTCCATCCTCCCCGGCACCCCGGGGAGCGACGCCGGCATCGTGCTGATGCTGGTGTCGCTGCTGATCTTCATCGTCGCCACCACCATGGGCGGTCTCAACTACGTGACCACCGTGCTGCAGGCGCGCTGCGAGGGCATGACGCTCCTGCGCATGCCGCTGTCGGTGTGGGGCATCTTCGTGGCCACCATCCTGGCGCTGCTGGGCTTTCCGGCGCTCTTCGTCAGCGGCGTGATGCTGCTGCTGGACCGCGCCGTGGGCACCAGCTTCTTCATGCCGGCGCTGCTGTCGCTGGGCGGCCAGGCGACGCAGTACAAGGGCGGCAGTCCGCTGCTGTTCCAGCACCTGTTCTGGTTCTTCGGCCATCCCGAGGTCTACATCGTGGCATTGCCGGCCTTCGGCCTGGTGTCGGACCTGATCAGCGTGCACGCGCGCAAGCGCATCTTCGGCTACCGCATGATGGTCTGGGCCATCGTCGCGATCGGCGGGCTGAGCCTGGTGGTGTGGGCGCACCACATGTTCGTGGCGGGCATGAATCCGTACTTCGCCTTCTTCTTCGCGACCACCACGCTGATCATCGCGGTGCCCACCGCCATCAAGGTCTACAACTGGCTGCTCACGCTGTGGCGCGGCGACATCCACCTGTCGGTGCCGATGCTGTTCTCGCTGGCCTTCATCTGCACCTTCGCGATCGGCGGGCTGACGGGGCTCTTCCTCGGCAACGTGAGCGTGGACATCCCGCTGTCGGGCACCTACTTCGTGGTGGCGCACTTCCACATGGTGATGGGCGTGGCGCCGCTGCTGGTGGTCTTCGGCGGCATCTACCACTGGTACCCGAAGGTAACGGGCCGCATGCTGGACGACTGGCTGGGGCAGCTGCATTTCTGGGTCACCTTCATCGGCACCTACCTGATCTACTTCCCCATGCACTACCTCGGCGTGCTGGGCATGCCGCGGCGCTACTACAACTTCGATCTCTACCAGTTCATCCCGCCCTCGGCCTACAGCCTCAACGCCTTCATCACGGTGGTGGCGCTGGCGGTCGGAGTGGCGCAGGTGCTGTTCATCTTCAACCTGGTGTGGAGCCTGCGGCACGGGCGGGTGGCGGACGGCAATCCGTGGCGTGCCGCCTCGCTCGAATGGCAGACGCCGCAGACGCCGCCGGTGCACGGCAACTGGGGGCCGGCGCTGCCGGTGGTCTACCGGGGCGCCTATGCCTACGGCGTGCCCGGCGCGCGCGAGGACTACATCCCGCAGAACGCGCCGCCCGAGGCCGGCGCGACGGAGGCCGAGGAAGAGGCCGGCACGGGCGGGGCCAGGGGGACATCGACATGAACACCAGTGCCGCGCTCCGCCCCGGCTATGGCGGCCGGCGTCCGGATCCGCATGCCGCGGCGCTGTCGGCCAGCATCGGCCTGTGGGTGTTCATGGGCGTGGCCACGGTGCTGTTCGCGCTCTTCGTCACCGCCTACGTGATGCGCATGAGCGGCGATGACGCAGTGGCGATCGCGCTGCCCTGGCAGCTGGGGCTCAGCACGGCGCTGCTGGCGGGCGGCAGTGCGGCGTTGCAGGCCTCGGCAAGGGCGGCGCGCGGCGTGGCGATGCGCCGCACGCGAAAGCTGCTGCTGGCCGGCGGCCTGTGCGCGCTGGCCTTCCTGCTGGTGCAGCTGTGGGCTTGGTCGGCGCTGCTGGCGGCGCAGGTCATGCCGGCGGGCAATCCGGGCGGCAGCTTCTTCTACCTGCTGAC
Organism: Variovorax sp. Soil_C_17; assembly: GCF_057657265.1. Lineage (NCBI taxonomy): Bacteria > Pseudomonadati > Pseudomonadota > Betaproteobacteria > Burkholderiales > Comamonadaceae > Variovorax > Variovorax sp. Soil_C_17. The sequence continues at coordinate 207,376 of NZ_JBDGIT010000007.1, read as the reverse complement.
GGCGGTGCACGGGCTGCATGTGGCGGGCGGCCTTGCCGCCTGGGCCTGGACGGCGCGCGCCGCCTGGCACCCTGCCGCGGACCTGGTCGGGCTCGGCTGGCGCATCGGGCTGTGCGCGCGCTACTGGCACTTCCTGCTGGCGGTGTGGGTGGTGCTCTTCGCCATGCTGGGCTGGCTGACGCCGGAGGTGGCGCGCTTCATCTGCGGCACCGCTTGATCGAGGAGCCCCGAGCATGAACACCGCCGCCGTTCCCCCCATTGCGCCACCCATCCTGGCGCCCGCCAGCCCCGTCGCCGGCTGGCGCGGGCTGATCGCCGACTGGTCGTCCGACCGCGAAGCCTTCCACGTCTCGTGGGGCAAGGCGATGATGTGGATCTTCCTGCTGAGCGACACCTTCATCTTCAGCTGCTTCCTCGTCGGCTACATGACGGTGCGGGTCTCCACCACCGTGCCCTGGCCCAACCCCAGCGAGGTGTTCGCGCTCCAGGTGGCGGGCGCCGACGTGCCGCTGCTGCTGATCGCCATCATGACCTTCGTTCTCATCAGCAGCAGCGGGACGATGGCGATGGCGGTGAACTTCGCCTACCGCGGCGACCGCGCCAACGCTGCCGCGCTGATCCTGGTGACCGCCATTTGCGGCGAGATCTTCGTCGGCATGCAGGCCTTCGAATGGTCCAAGCTGATCATCGAGGAGGGCGTGCGGCCCTGGGGCAACCCGATGGGGGCGGCGCAGTTCGGCTCGGCCTTCTTCATGATCACCGGCTTTCATGGCCTGCACGTGTCCTGCGGGGTGGTGTACCTGCTGACCGTCGCCTTCAAGCTGATACGCGGCGACTACGAGCGAACGGGCAACTACCAGATCGTCGAGATCGCCGGGCTCTACTGGCACTTCGTGGACCTGGTGTGGGTGTTCATCTTCGCGCTGTTCTATCTCTGGTGAGGAGACAAGACCATGAGTTCCGGCACCGGCCAGCAGCATCCGATCAGCCTCTATCTGAAGATCTGGGGCTTGCTCTTCGTGCTCAGCATGCTTTCCTACCTGGTGGACTACCTGCATCTCCAGGGCATGCTTCGCTGGGGGCTGATCCTGACCTTCATGATCATGAAGGCGGGCCTGATCGTCGCGGTCTTCATGCACATGGCCTGGGAGCGAATGGCCCTGGTGTACGCCATCCTGCTGCCGCCGCTGGCGCTGCTGGTGCTGGTGTGGTTGATGGCCGCGGAGGCGGGGCATACCCTGCTCACGCGACTGCTCTTCTTCAACTGAGGCGTGGGCTCCCCTGTAGAGGGGATTCGCACGCGCCCTCGAACTCCTAGACTCGTATCGCGCGCAACGCTCGCGCGCATCCGAAGGGAGAAAGAACATGACATCGCAACACTTGCTCGGCGCCGTGGCGGCGGCGCTCGTCCTGCTGGCCGCTTCGCCTGTGCCGTCGCCTGCGCAGGCACAGGCCCCGGACCGGCGGCACCTGGCCTCGGCCAGCGTCGAGGCGCTGCAGCGCACCTACCTCGAATGCGACCGCGTCGCGACAAACACCCTGCTCGACCTCGCGAGTGCCGCGCATTGCTCGATGGTCGGCGAGGAACTCAAGCACCGCGTCTTCGGCGGCGACCTCGAGCGGCTGCTCGCCTGGTGGCGTGCCAACAGGTGGACGGGCGCCGAGGCGGTGTCGGACTCGCAGGCGCGCGATCACGGGCCGGAGATTCCATGACGCAGCGGCATCGCACTGGAGCGATCGCTGATGCTCGCAAGACCCGGCAGCCGGCAGCCGGCAGTTCTCGAACCGTTGCCGTCGGGCATGGCGGCTCGGCATTCGCCCGATGTTCATAGCAGCCCATGCTCGGCGAGCGAGCACGTCAGCGAGCCAGCGACGATGACGTGGTCCAGCACGCGCACATCGACGGTTGCCAGCGCACCCATCAAGGTGTAAGTCAAGGCCTCGTCCGCGCGGCTCGGCTCGGGATTCCCGTCGGGATGGTTGTGTGAAAAGATCACCGCGGCGGTGTTGAGCCGCAGCGCCTCCTTGACCACTTCGCGTGGGTAGACGGTAGCCTGATTGATAGTGCCGCGGAACATCTCCACGTACTCGATCAGACGGTTCTGAGTATCCAGGAACAGCGCCGCAAATACCTCGTATTCGAATCCCGCAAGCTTGGCGCGCAAGTAATCGTGGATTGCCTGCGCCGACTCGAACGAGGCGCCGCGCTGGACCTTTCGGTCGACGGCCTGGCGCGCGGCATGCAGGATCTGGTCGGGTGTCGCCACGAGACAGCGACCTTGCTCGTCACGCACGAACAACTTCGGAGCCAAGCAGGGGGAGAAGACTGCGGCATGGCGATACTCTGACCCTCTTGTCGGCTTCATGACCTCTCCTTTTGTTACCGAAATTGCAAATAGCGCGAAAAATCGCATCTTATGCGAACTTTGAGTCGATTCACGAGGGTAAATTGGCCCATGGCACAACGTAAGCGCAAGAATTGCCATGTCTGACTCAATCCCTCCGACGGGCCCAGGCTCAGAATCCCTGGCCGCCCAGTGCGTCCGGGCACTCCTCGATCGGCATGGTGTTCCCAAGCGCAAACATGCGGCCGTCGTCACGGACGTCCTCGCGCTTTCGTATTCGCAGGGGCATCGTCGCCTCACCACCGATGCGACATGGACGCTCGAGGAACTGCGCACCCTCGCCGAGCACTACGGCGAGTCGTTGGCCGGCATGGTCTCGCTCGGACAGTTGGGTGAGATGCTCGGCGCCACAATCAGGATCGGCACGACCATCGTTCCATGCCGGTTTGCTCGGGGGCCTGCGGTTCACAAGCCGCGTCCAGGCGCCCTGGTCGCAGTGCTTGTCGATTCCGAATGGCATGTAGTGCCTGCCGCACACAATCTGGCCACGCAGGCCTATGACATCGTACGGCTGGTGGTCGAGCCTTCGTCCGCCGTCAGCAGGCGCATCGCCGTACTCGACGATCACGCCGATATTGCCGAGACGATCGCCGGCTATCTGAAGTCTGCGGGGTACGACCCCACGCCATTTGTCGACCTTGCCTCCATCACGGCAGCGGCCAGAGATCATCCCTTCGACGGCTACGTGTTGGACTGGATCATCGAGACGAATGGCGTCAAGGACACGGTGCGGGATCTGGTGGGGTCGATCCGGTCGCGCGACGCGCATTGCCCGATCGTGGTCCTGACGGGCCAAGTGGAAACCGGCGTGGCCGATGAATCCGACATTGCGACCGCGATGGCAAAGTACGGGCTCAAGTTCTTCGAGAAGCCGGCGCGGCTGTCCATCATTTCGGCTGCGCTGGCTGGTTCCTTTGCAACTGCATGAATACGAGCAGGGGTCACCCAATGACCGCTGCGGCCTGCTCTCTGCGAATTGGCTTTTTCAGCACTGCATCGAAAGTGCCCTCGGCGGGCCCGCGGCCTGCCGCCATCGCGACCAGACGCGCGCTGCGGTTCAAGCCAGCCGTCCTGACCTGCGCGGCCACATCGGCACTGATGTTGCCGGGCATGTCCACATCGATCACGACCGTGCCGTAGGCATGGGCCGCCAGAAGGTTCAATGCGACCGCCGCTGATCTGGCCGTGTCGCAGCTCAAGTCCAGTTCTGCGCCTATGCCTGTGATCTTCTCAAGCAGTTCGCGCCGATCGCTGACCACCAGGAGTCGCCGTGTTCCGCTGCCTTCGGCGGGCGTACGCTCCTCCGCCGCCACCGCTGGAATGGCGAGATCGACCGTGGTGCCGCCGCCCGGGCTCCATGACACTTCGATGGAGCCGCCGAGTTGCAGGAGCAGCGCTCGCACCACCGCCAACCCGATGCCGCGCCCCCTGCCCGGTTGATGCGGCACCGGCTCGAGCCCCTGTGTCACTGTGCCGGCAGCGGCAGCAGGCAGTCCGGGTCCTGTGTCCGCGATGCGCAGGCGCAGCAGGGCGGCTGATGCGTCGAAAGCCTGCAGGCTGACGGCCACGCCCCCGCGATCCGTGTACTTGACGGAGTTGTCGATCAGGTTGTGAAGCAACTGGCCGATCCTGGCGCCGTCGGCGACGACGAAGATCGGCTCCGGCGGGGTCTCCACCGTCAGCCTCAAGCCCTTGGCCTCGGCGGCCGATGCCGCATCCTCTGCCATCTCCCGCGCCAGTTCGGTGGCCTCGAACACTTCGGGCCGCAGCTCGATCCGGCCGGTGGGGCCGCGTGCCAGGGTCAAAAGGTCCCGGAGCTGCACCGCGAGCTCGTCTGCCGATCGACGGATGCGCCGCGTAATTTCTGCTTGGTCAGGCAATGACTGTCGGCTTTCCAGCACGTCGAGTGCCGAGACGATGCTCTGGAGCGGGGATCTCAATTCGTGGCTCACCATGCCAAGGAACCGGGTCTTGGCCTGCACGGCTTGGCGCTCCGATTGCAGGGCACGCTCGCGCGCCCTGGCTTCGCGCTGGTAGCGCGCCCATGACAGGCTGACGCTCAGCACCCAGAGCAGCATCAGGCCGAAGGCGATCCAGACCGTGATCCAGAGAAGTCGGCGCCGCGTCAGCAGGCTTTCCAGCGCTGCGCTGCGGGCCTCCAGCTCTTCTACCCTGACGGCATTCGAGAGCGTGAGGATGGTCTCCTCGATGGGAGCAAATTCCTTCACCAGTGTCGGTGCATGTGCACGCAGGACCGTGGGTGAATCGAGCATGGGATTCACCCGACGATGGAAGGCGACGATCGCCTGCCTACCGATCGCGAAACCTGGAATGCTCTCGAAGAAGGCGGTGAGCTCCGATTCGCCGGTGAGGATCAGCGCCTTGGACATCAGGACTGCGCTGCGCCTGGACAACTCGTCATCGTCAATGTCGCCTCCCAGTGCCAGGACTTCGGCTGTTTCTCGCATGCGCAGATACGCCAGCTCATATTGCGCGACGGTCCAGTAGTAGCCTTCATTGGGCCCAGCCTTTTGCATGATCTGCTCGTCGAGCCGTGAGATCCACGTGCTGACTGCAACGAAGGAGATTGCAATCACAGCCAGCACGGCGGTGATGACGTTGCGCGCGCGAAGGCGCGGGGACCATGCTTTTCTAATCGACAACGGTGATGCGCCTTACCTGCCAGATGAACTTGGCCTGCGCCGGTGGTGTGTTGAGCTTGTTCGGGTACTTGTCACGCGGGTACATCACGAACAGCGGACCATGATCGCGCGCGCTCATGCGCTTGCCGTCGCGGCTGTGCGCCAAGATGGGACTGAAGGCCTCCAGGTCCGAGACGGGAATACTGGCGCTGTAGCCATCCAGTGCCTGCACATCAAGGCGTGACCCGCTTGCACCGATGTGCTTGAGCACGTTCGCCAGCAGGGGGCCGTCGAACCTTGATCGCTTGGTCCATGTGGTCGCGGTGGTGATCGAACTTTGTGGGAGCGACATGAATTCTTCTTCGCTGAAGCGGTAGACCTTGGCTTTCTCGTCAGTGAACTTGCGGATGTTGCCGCGGACGGTCAGGAAAGCGCGTCGATCCTCCTCGGAGTGAGCGAATCCCGAGGCACCGAGTGCCGCGACCGTCAGAAGCTGCCTTCTTCCAAACATATTCTCTCCCTTCCAAAGCACCTGCTTGCAGTGTTGCTGCACGAATGGCCCATGCAGCGGCCGGTCAGTCGAGCTGCCGACTTCGCCCGCCGTCGACGGCCAGCACCTGGCCGGTCACGTAGGTGGCATCGATAGCCAAGTACACGACGGCACCGGCGAGTTCCTCGAAGGTGCCAATGCGGCCGAGCGGTATGGACTCGTTGATCTTCTTTGCTCGCTCTGCATCGGCCCAACTCTCCGGATAAGGCAAGGTGCCGGGCTGGACGACGTTGAAGCGCACATGCGGCGCCCAGTCGTTTGCGAGCGCGAGGATCATCGATTGCAGCGCACCCTTTGCCGTTGTGTACGACACGTGCCCCTTGGGTGCACGATCAACCGCGATATCGGTGATGGCGACGACCGAGCGGAGCGCTTGAGCCTGGCCGGGCCTCGGCCGCAGCGCGGCGAGGATGGCAGCGTGGGCGTTGATGTGGATGGCGATATCGAGGTGCGTGCGATCGATGTCGCCGACGTCGCTGGCGTGGTACGCCGAGGCGTTGCACACCAGAACCGTCACGCCCTTCAACGGGAGCCAGGCCGGTACGAAGAAGGTATCGGCAGCGAAATCGGCGGCCCAGCATTCGGTCGTGTTGGGTCGCAAGAGCTCGAGTTCTGCTTGCAAGGCCTTCGCCTTTTCAAGCGAATGGGGCGTGTGGTGGATGACAACGGACAAGCCGCGGGCATGCAGGGCACGGGCGATGGCTGCGCCGCCGCGCCCTGAGCCGCCTGTGATCAATGCCCAGGCCGGACGGTCGCCATCCGGCGAAGGCGGGCTCTCGTGGAAGGAAGTCACTATGTCTCTGGGGCTTGAAGTGGATGGGGATATCGCTCGGGCGAGGCCGGTGCCCGCATCCTCGCGCGGCGTGGATGCTAGAAAGATCCGAAGCGTTGCGGGAGATCTCGCGACAATTGGCGACGTTTCGTTGTGGCCCCCGACCGTCGCCTGGCCGTGTGAACGCGATGACAGCACAGCCGCTCGGTCGATGCGCAAATTCAGCTCGTCCGAATCACCGCCGGCCCACAATGGCCCGCACCGCAACCCATGAACGCCGTCCTCGCATCGATGCTCAAGCTCGCCCTGGCCTGTGCGATCGGACTGGGCGGCATCACCATGTTTCAGGACCGACTGCTCTACTTTCCCGCGCCGGCCACCGTTGCCGAGGTCGCCACCGGCGGACTGCGGGCCTGGCCATCGGCGCAGGACTTTCGCGGCCTGGCGGCCGAGCCCGCGGGCACCGCACGCGGCACGGTCATCGTCTTCCATGGCAACGCCGGACATGCCGGCCACCGCGCCTACTACGCCACGGCGCTCACGCGCCTGGGCTTTCGCGTGCTGCTGGCCGAGTACCCGGGCTACGGCCCGCGCGGGGGCGAGGTGGGCGAGCGCAGCCTGGTCGAGGATGCGCGGCAGACTCTCGCGCTGGCGCATCGCTCGCATGGGGCACCGCTGCTCGTCATCGGCGAATCGCTGGGCGCCGGCGTGGCGGCTGCGGCGGCTGCGCAGGCGCGCGAGCAGGTCGCCGGCCTGATGCTCATCACGCCCTGGGACCGCCTCGTGCATGTCGCCAGCTACCACTATCCCTGGCTGCCCGTGAGCTGGCTGCTGCGCGACCGTTACGACAGCGCCGCCCACCTCGCATCCTTCGGCCGGCCGGTGCTGGTGGTCGTGGCGGGCCGCGACCGCGTCGTGCCCTCGCGCCTGGGTGTTGCGCTCCACGAGGCGCTGCCTGCGCCCAAGCGGCTGCTGACGATCGAGGCGGCCGGCCACAACGACTGGCCAGGGCAGGTCGACGCGCGCTGGTGGCAGGCGGCGACGGAGTTCCTGCTGGGCAACGCACCGCCTTGAGTTGGGCGCTCGATGCGTGCCGATCGTCCTACACCAGGCCGACCTTGCCGGTGGCCAGGTCGTACACGCCCCCGACCACCTTGAGCGCGCCGCGCTGCGTCATCTCGGCCAGGATGGGCGCCGAGGTCGCGAGCCGGGCCACGCCGTACCGCACGTTCTGCACGGTGGAGGCCGCCAGCAGGTCCGCGGGCTGCCGGCGTGCGGCGGCCTCGACGGCGGGGCGGATCGCTTCGGCCAGGCTGGGCAGTTTGCCGGGCAGCCTGGCCTTCTCCTGCAGCACCTTGATGCTGGCGGAAACGGCGCCGCAGCTGGTGTGGCCGAGCACCATGATCAGCGGCACCTCGAGGACCTTGATGGCGTACTCCAGGCTCGCGAGCGCATCGTCGTTCAAGAAATTGCCTGCCAGGCGCACCACGAACAGGTCGCCGGGGCCCTGATCAAAGGCGAGTTCCGGCGAGACGCGGGAATCCGCGCACCCGAGGATTGCGGCGAAGGGCTTCTGTCCGCGCGTGCGCGCCACGCGGCCGACCGAGAAATCGCGTTGGGTGGACTGGCCCGAGACGTAGCGGGCGTTGCCTTGCACCAGACGCTGGAGTGCGGCGTCGCCGCCGATGCGGTTGTCGGGAAGCGGTGTGTCGGCGGCCAGCGCGCGGCCGCTGGAAGTCAGGGCGGCGAGGGCCGCAGCGCCGCCAAGAAACCGGCGCCTCGACGCGGCCGTGGGGGAAGGTGGGCAATTGCACATGGATGGATTCCTCGTTCGAGTTGCGTGACCGCCCCATCGAAAGCAGGGCAGGCCGGCGCGGAATGCGGCGGCGAGCCATTCTTCTTTTTGCTCGCCAACGGAATGACCGGCTGGCACAAAACACCAGATTTCGGCCCGAGGGTGGTGGTACTGGTGGTGGTGCGCGGCCTCAGCCTCGGGAGGCGTGCAACGTCCATTGCGTCAGCGCGGCGATCAGGCACCACAGCAGCGGCACCGGCCACAGCAGCATCGCGAGCACCCGCGCCAGGCGCGCCGACGGCAGCGGGCGCAGGAGCAGCAGGAGGCCGAGCGTGCCGACGGCCGTCGGATCGGGCGCCAGCCCGAAGAGCCCGGCTTCGCGCCAGGGCCGCCCGAGCAGCGCCAGGCCGAGCCACGGCTGCACGAAGATGGCGAAGAGCAGCAACCCGAGGCCCAGCGCTTCGCGTCCGCCGCGCCGATCCCGCAGTTCGAGCCTCGTGCCGGCGGCCGCCAGCAGCAGCAGCCCTTCGATCGCGAAGGCGGCGGCGAACCAGCTCGCCGCCCAATTGATGGCCGCATAGCGTTCCAGATGAAATGCCCAGGCCACCCAGAGCCAGCAGGCCGCGAGCATCGCGCAGCAGGCGCGCGCCGCCGGGCCGGCGCTTCCCCTCAGCGCAACGAGCACCAGGGCCAGCCCCAGCGCAAGCGCAAAAAAATGCGCCGGCCAGATCTCCGCGTTGTAGAGCTCGAAGAGCCGATGCCAAGTGCGCTCGGAGAACAGCAGGAAGTCCGAAGGCCGGTAGCTCCACCACTGCGACATCGGTCACAGCGCCTCGACGTGCGCTGCCATGCGCTGGCGCATCGCCGCGTCGGGCATGGGCCCGAGCCCGGCGCCCATGTTCTGCTGCACATGCGCCACATTGCGGGTGGCCGGGATCGCACAGGTGAGCGCCGGGTGCGACACGATGAACTTGAGCGCGAGCTGCGCCCAGCTGTCGCAGCCGATCTCGTCGGCCCAGGGCGGCAGCGGATGGCGCTGCAGCGCGCGCAGCAGCGCGCCTTCGCGGAAAGGCCGGTTGGCGATCACCGCGATGCGCCGCTCGCGCGCCAGCGGCAGGATGCGCGATTCCACCTCGCGGTCGAGGAGGTTGTAGCTGACCTGCACGAAGTCGATCGGCTGGCTGGCCATGATCGATTCGATCTCGCGGTGCCGGCGCCCTTCGGAGGTGGTGATGCCCACGTAGCGCAGCTGCCCGGCCGCCTTCATCGCGAACAGCGTGGGCAGGTGCGCTTCCCAGGCGAGCAGGTTGTGCACCTGCAAGAGGTCGAAGCGCGGCACCCGCCACAGCCGGCGCGACTCCTCGATCTGCCCGGGCCCGCGTGCGCCGGCGCCGATCCAGACCTTGTCGGCCGCGAACACGCCCGCCGTGCGGCTGATGCGCGCCAGCCCTTCGCCGATGACCGACTGCGAGGAGCCGTACATCGGCGACGAATCGATCATGCGGCCACCGGCCTCGAAGAAGGCGCGCATCACCTCGGCGCAGCCCTCGCGCGCGGCGCGGTCGTTGCCGACGTTGAAGGTGATCCAGCTGCCCAGGCCGATGGCCGGCACCAGCTCGCCGGTGGAAGGAATCGCGCGCGTGGCCGGGCCGCGCGGCCGCGCCTGGGCATGGCCGCAGGCCGGACCGAGGAGAGGCGGGAGTCCCGCCGCGAGCGCGCACAGGAACTCGCGGCGGGTCGGCGCGATTCGCAGACGGGCAGCCATGCTTGCGTGTCCTTCGGAGACTTGCATGTTGTCAAGGACGCGCGGCGGCCGCAAGCCCTGGCTGGAACTTGCAAGCCAACAGCGTTACTGACTTCAGCCTTGTGCTCATTGCCCGCGCCCGGTCAGTAGCACCGATTTACTCCTTTATTCGCTCGCAACGAGGCCCTTTCATGAATTCTCTGAGTATCAACAACTCCTCCTCCTCCGGGATTCCAACTTCGGGATGTGCTTCCGACGCGTCGCGGCGCCAAAGTCTTCTTCTTGCAAGCCGGAGCACGCTCCAGACACAACTGCCACAGGCCGTTCGCGACTATTTCAATGGGCAATGGCCCGATGATCCAGCCGCCGTAGCCCAGTGGTGTTGTGACACGGGTGAGCAAGCCGTGCTCGGAGAGCTTGACGCCGAAGAATTCCAAGGCTCGGTCGTTGTGTCTCGTCTGGACGAGATAGCGGGGCGGGTGGCCGAGCGCGGGTTTGAACTCAAGTTGAGGCTCGAGGGTGAGGTCGATCCGACCAACATGGATAAGCTCACCGATTTCTTGGAAAAACACCCTCTGAAGGTCACGGAACTTTCGCTGAATCTGTCAGCCGAGATCCAGTGTCTTCTGGTCCCCCGCCTTATCAGGGCCGTCGATGCACTTCCCAATCTGGCAACGCTCGAGGTTCAGGTAGGCGGCCGGTCCAAGGCCCCGGAGTTTTGGCAGGGAAGGCCGGTGTTGGCGTCATCGCGGGCTTGCATGACTTTGTCGGCGGCAGCGCGTGCAATAGTTTTTGGTCATGACATGTCCCAACGGGCGAAGGTTGAAGCGTATGAGGCGGGAGCGCAGGAACTGCAAGAGGAAGCGGAACTGCTCCGTGGCATGGCCGACGAATCGCTCCTGGATCAAGAGAGTAGTTCCTGGGAAGTGAATTCCTACGTGGAGAGGACACGAATGCGAGCCGCAGGCTTGTCCGATGAGGCCGCGGCGCGGCGGCTTGCGCCCGCGGCATTGGCGGCATTCTTCAGCATGGAGAAATGCCCCGATACCGGCGATCCCATCAAGAGCGAGTTTGCCGATGCACTCGCGCGCCTTGCCCTCTATCTCATGTCAAGTCACCTGCTGCGGGCCGTTCACGCGCTGGCACCGAACTATGTGATGACATTGCGGGAAGAGATGCCCCACGAATATGCGATCAGCCATCTCGAACGCGGCGGGGTCCCTTGTCATCTTCAACATTGCATAGTGCCGACGCTGTTAGCCGACGACGCTTCTTTCTTGTACTCGCTGTGGGAGTTGCAGCCTGTTAGCCTGGATCTGAAAGTTGTCGAACACCTCGATGAAGATGGGACGAAGCAGCTCCTCACAAACATCGCTCAGTTAGAGCGGATCCGCGACTTCGCATTCACCATCGCCCCCGGCATTGACGTAGACATCACGTCCGTCGAGAAACGGCCGAACTTCTCAAGCCAGGCGAGTTCCTTGACCCTCAATGGAAGCAAGAGCGACCCGAACAGACACGAGACCCGGCTTCTTGCAATGTTCCTCGATGGGTTTCGGCCGCAATCCCTTTCGCTCGGGTGGACGACGTCCAGCGGGGCTGCGGCTCTTCTCGGGCTTGCTCCCCTGCCAGGCGGCCTGGAGCACCTGAGCATCACTTGCGACACGCCTGGCGTACCGCAGGGGCCGTCTCTCGTGGAAGTGGTCGAACGCATGCTGCTGGAATGTCCTGCATTGAGCAATATCCTGATTCGGTCGCATGAAGTGCTCCTGACGAGTGCGGACGAGATAGCCAGATTCAGGCGTCAGGCCAGAGCAAAGCCTCGGAGTGGGGATATTCGGATGGAGCACTTGTCCCTATCGACCGGGGGCTGGCAATGCTATTTCCACGAAAACTTTCTGCTCAGCGAGATGGCCGCGGCATTCGTATCTCAGCATCTCGGCCTGCCACCTGATGTCGGAGTACACATGGTGGACAACATCGGCGGCTTGTCAGCCGACGATATTTCGAACCTCAGGGGCGTTTCGCCAGCAATGAACAGTGCGTGGGAACGATTGTCAAGAGAGTAGGCAGCATCAAGGCCGCAATGCCTGCATCAGCTCCATCACCGACCTCAGCGCGCTCGCAAAGCGCGGCGCCAGAAAAGCCCCCATCTGCGGCATCAGCAACTGCAGCATCCCGATCCCCGCCAGCAGCGTCAGCGGAAAGCCCACCGCGAAGATGCTGAACTGCGGCGAAGCCCGGTTGAGAATGCCCATCGCCAGGTTCGGCGTGAGCAAGACCATGTTGTCAAGGACGCGCCGCCGCCGCAAGCCCGTACAGGAGCAGCGCGGCCATCACCACCGCGGTGAACCCCAGGTGGATTGCCAGCAGCGTCGCCAGCACCGCCGCGATCACCGAGGCGCAGCCGTTGATGCCCCAGGCCCACGGAATCAGCCGGGCATCGACCGCCTCCACCCGCGCCAGCCCGAGCGGAAAGGGCATGCCCATGAAGAAGGCCAGCGGCGCGATGAGCATCGCCGACAGCGCGATCTTCGCCGCGTCCGGCCAGCCGATCGCATGGCGCAGCAGGATCGGCAGCAGCAGCAGGCATAGCGCCGCGGATGCCGCGATGGCCCAAACCACCACCTTCACCGGCGGATGGCGCGCGGCCACGCGGCTGCCGATGCCGGCGAACAGCAGGAAGGCGAACAGCACCACCGCGACCGCATAGAGCGGATGGCCCAGGAACAGCACGAACTTCTGGATGAACGCGATTTCGATGAACATGAAGCCAAAGCCGACCGCCAGGAAGTACGCCAGCATGCGGCCGCGTGCGCGGCGTGCGCCGCGTGGGGCCTCATGCGCATGCGAGCGCCGCCGGTTCACCCAGGCCATCGGCAGCCCGATCAGCAGCAGGCTCGCCAGCGTCGCCTGCACCAGCGTGGCCGCCAGCACCGGGTAGCCCCAGTCGAGCAGCGGCAGACCGCCACGGCCTCTCGACGCCAGCAGCTCGGGCAGCGAGCGCCACTTGAAGAAGTGGAAGAAATGCGGCCTGTCGTCGGTGGCCGGGGCGATGTCGAACTTGTAGTCGCGCACGAAGGCGTCGCGCCCCGGACCCAGCAGCGCGCTCGCGCCGTCGAAGAGGTCGGGGCGCTCCACCACGTTGTAGCGGTTCGCCTCCTCGGGCCGCATGCCCGGGTAGTAGCCGAGGTCGAAGGAGCGCGCACCGCAGAAGGCCCGTATCGCTGCAATGTCCGCGGCGTCGAAGCTGCCGTTCTTCACCAGCAGCGTCGCGGTCTTCCAGCTGCGGATCAGCACCAGCCGCGACGCGGAATCGGTGGCGCCGGAGCGCTCCAGCGCCGCGATGGCGGCCGCGAAGAGCTTGAGCGTGTCGCGCGGCGGCAGCGTGACCCAGCGCGTGATCGCCAGCAGGCCGCCCGGTTGCAGGCGGCGAAGCGCCTCCTGCAGCGCATCGACCGTGTAGAGGTAGTTCTCCGACAGCGCATGCAGGCCGGCCGAGGAGGCGCTGAAGCCATCGAGCAGCGCGACCTGGATCAGGTCGTAGCGCGTGTCGCCGGTGGCCAGAAAGGCGCGCGCCTCGGCCACGTGCACGTGCGCGATCCGCGAATAGACCCCGCCGGTCGCTTCGCCGAAGCGCCCGCGCACCAGGTCGACCACCTGCGGATTGAGCTCGACCGCATCGATGCGGCTCGCGCCGTGGTAGTGGGCCTGCAGCACATCGGTGCCCGCGCCGGCCCCCAGCACCAGCACCCGCGGCCGCTGCAGCAGGTGGTAGGGCAGCGCCGAGCTGATCTGGTCGAGGTGCGCGAGGCTCTCGCGCCTGCCGTCGAAGCGGGTCAGCGCGTTCAGGCCCTCGCCATCGGTGAACAGGCCCCATTGCGGCGGCGGCTCGGTCCTCGCGTTGAGGCTCAGGCCCGGCGCGTGGCGCAGCGGGATGCGTGGACTCTCGACCACGCTGACCAGGCCCAGCGGGCTGGAGCGTTCCAGCACCACGCGGGCCCCGGGAATGCGCAACGTCTGCGGGAGCTCCTTGTACGGCGACATCAGGGGTGTCAGCCAGGCGGCCGGCATCAGCATCGACGCGCCCGCCCCCGCCAGCAGCAGCGCCGCCGGCCAGCGCTTGCCGCCGCCGCATTCGAGCCAGGCCGTGGCTGCGGCCAGCCAGCCCAGCGCCCCGATCAGCTTGAGCGCGGCCTGCGGCGACAGCACGAACAGCAGAGCCACCACGCCCAGGCTGCCCACGCCCGCACCCAGGATGTCGAAGCTGTAGATGCGCGGCTGCATGCCGCGAAAGCGCGCCAGCGCCAGGCACACGCAGGCGCCCGCGCAGAGGAAGGGCAGCAGGAGCAGCAGATAGAGCACCAGCAGCCAGCCGGGCTGCCGCGGATCCCACAGGATCTCCAGGGGATTGAAGGGCACCTGCTGCGCCAGCAGGAAGCAGCTCGCGGCCGTGAGGCCGAAGGCTGCGGCCGCGGCGCAGAAGAGCAAAACGAAGTGCCGCTCGATGGCGCGCGGCACCAGCGTCAGCAGCGCGCCGCTCGCGCCGTAGCCGAGCAGCGCGAGGCTGATGATCATGTAGGCGAAGTGGTGCCACAGGCTGATCGAGAACAGCCGCATCAGCAGGATCTCGTAGGCCAGGGCGGCGGCCGAGATCAGCGCCACGGCGATGACCGGAGCGCCATGCGAGCCCATGGGCCGTCCTAGCGCCCGCTGCCCGTCAGCGGCACGAAGGCCACCGGCAGGATCTGCCGCGTCGAGACCGTGCCGTCTGCGTTCTTCTCGACCAGCATCAGCTGCTGGACAAGGAAGGCCGCGCCCACCGGGATCACCATGCGCCCGCCGGGCTTGAGCTGGCGGATCAGCGGCGGCGGGATGTGGCTGGCCGCGGCGGTGACGAGGATGGCGTCGTAAGGCGCGTGCTCCTCCCAGCCGTGGTAGCCGTCGGCGAGGCGCACCTCGACATTGCGATAGCCCAGCGTCTGCAGCCGCTCGCGTGCAGCGAGGCCCAGCGGCTCGATGATCTCCATGCTGTAGACGGTGCGCACCAGGCGCGCCATCACCGCGGCCTGGTAGCCCGAGCCGGTGCCGACCTCGAGCACCTTGTGATCGGGCTGCGGCTGCGCCAGCTCGGTCATCAGCGCCACGATGTAGGGCTGCGAGATGGTCTGGCCGTGGCCGATGGGCAGGGGGCGGTTCTGGTAGGCGCTGGGCTGCTGGTCGGGCGGCACGAAGGCGTGGCGCGGGACCTGGTTCAGCGCGGCCGTCACGCGCGGCGACAAGCTTGGCCGGCCGGTGGTGGCGCGGCTGTCGCGCATCTGGGCGGCGACGACCTGCATGAGACGCTCGCGTTCCTCGGCGCGCTCGTCGGCCGCCAGGGCCGGGACGGCGGCCAGGACCGCGGGCAGGAGAAGCGGGGCGGCAAGGCGGAAGAAGGCAGCGGCGGGCATCGCTACGGTCCGGCGGCGCGCGAAAGCGCGATGGCCCATGATGGACGAGCCGTGGCCTGCGGTCCAGCCCATGCGCGTTGCCCACGGTGGCGACGCGGCCGTGCCTGCGCGGGTCAAGGCCGCAATGCCTGCACCAGCTCCATCACCGACCCCAGCCCCGCCGCAAAGCGCGGCGCCAGAAAAGCCCCCATCTGCGGCATCAGCAACTGCAGCATCCCGATCCCCGCCAGCAGCGTCAGCGGAAAGCCCACCGCGAAGATGCTGAACTGCGGCGAAGCCCGATTGAGAATGCCCATCGCCAGGTTCAGCGTGAGCAGGGCGGTGACCAGCGGCAGCGCCAGCATGAGTCCGGTGGCGAAGATCTGCGCGCCGCCGCGCACCAGCAGCAGCCAGCCTTGCGCCGCGAGCGGCGCATCGGCAATCGGCAGGGCCTGGAAGCTCTCGGCCAGCGCCGCCACCAGCAGGAGGTGGCCGTCGAGCGCCAGAAAGATCAGCATCGCCAGCATGTGCAGCAGCCGCGCCACCACCATGGTCGCGCCGCCGCTCATCGGGTCGAAGAAGGAGGCGAAGGACAGGCCCATCTGCAGGCCCACGTACTCGCCCGCGGCCAGCACGGCGGCGAAGAGCAGGCGCATGGTGAAGCCGATGGCCGCGCCGATCAGCACCTGCTGCACGATGATCCACACGCCGCCGATCGAGACCACCGGCACCTGCGGCATCGCCGGCAGCGCGGGCGCCAGCGCGATGGCGAGCACCGCCGCGATCGCGATCTTGAGCTGCCGCGGCACGTTGGGCTCGCCGAAGATCGGCGCCGTGCCGACCAGCGCCAGCATCCGCACGAAGGGCCAGAGGAAGGCCACCATCCAGGCGTTCAGCTCCGCCGAGGTGACGGAAAGGACGCTGGCGCCCATCGGCTACGCGACCAGCTGGGGAATGCTCGAGAACAAGGTCCGGATGTAGTCCAGCATCTGCCCCAGCATCCACGGCCCGGCGATCACCAGCACCGCGAACACGGCCAGCAGCTTCGGGATGAAGGACAGCGTGGCCTCGTTGATCTGCGTCGCCGCCTGGAAGATGCTGATGACCAGGCCCACCACCAGCGCCACCAGCAGCAGCGGCGCGCCGAGCAGCAGCGAGACGTGGATGGCCTGGCTGCCGATGGACATGACCGATTCGGGTGTCATTCGAGGATTCCTGTCTGTCTAGACGAAAAAGCTCTGGGCCAGCGCCCCGATCAGCAGCTGCCAGCCGTCGGCCATGACGAAGAGCATCAGCTTGAAGGGCAGGGCGATGGAGGCGGGCGGCACCATCATCATCCCCATCGACATCAGCACGCTGGCCACCACCAGGTCGATGATCATGAAGGGGATGAAGATGGTGAAGCCGATCTGGAAGGCGGTCTTCAGCTCGCTGATGACGAAGGAGGGCAGCAGGATGCGCAGCGGCACGTCTTCCGGGCCTTCCATCGCCGGCACCTTGGCCATCTTGGCGAAGAGCGCGAGGTCGTTCTCGCGCGTCTGCTTGAGCATGAAGGTCTTGAAGGGCGCGATGCCGCGTTCGAGCGCGCGCTCGGTGCTGATCTTGTTTTCCGACAGGGGCTTGTAGGCCTCGTCGTAGACCTTGTCGAAGACCGGCGCCATCACGAAGAAGGTGAGAAAGAGCGACAGCCCCACCAGGATCTGGTTGGGTGGCGAAGACTGGGTGCCCAGCGCCGTGCGCAGCAGGCCCAGCACGATGAGGATGCGGGTGAAGCTGGTCATCGACAGCAGCAGCGCCGGCAGGAAGCTGAGCGAGGTCAGCAGCACCAGCGTCTGCACGCTGAGCGACCAGGTCTGGCTGCCGCCGGGCCCGGGCGTGCTGGTGAGGCCCGGCAGGCCCTGCGCGAAGGCGAGCGCCGGCAGGGCCAGGGCGAGCAGCAGGCCTGCGCGGCGCAGGTGGCGGCGGAAGGCGCTTTGCATCAGGCGCCCGGCCTGGTCTGGATGCCGAGCGATTCGCGCAGCTTCTGTGCGAACAGGTCGACGGCCCTGGCGCTGCTGCCGAGTGCGGCAGCCGGTGCCGGAGATGCCGCGGGCAGCGCCTGCGCCGGCAGCGAATGCAGCGCGTTGACCTGGCTCGCGGTGACGCCCAGCACCAGCCAGGTCTCGCCCACTTCCACCACTACCACGCGCTCTCGCTGGCCCACCATCGCGCTGCCCACCACCTTGACGAGCGAACTGCCGCCGAAGCGCGGCAGGCCGAAGCGCCGCGCCAGCCAGGCGCACAGGAAGATCAGGCCCAGCACCAGCACCATGCCGAGCCCGGCCTGCAGGAGGCCCGAGGCGCCCACGGCCGGCGCCGCTTCGGCGGCCGGCGCGGGCACGGTGGGCAGGGCTGCATGCGCGCACACCGTCGCCGCGCAGGCTGTCAGCACGGCCGCGCCGCGCGCGAATTCCCGGGGCAGCTTCATGAACGGCTGAGCTTCTGCATGCGCTCGGAGGGCGTGACGATGTCGGTCAGGCGAATGCCGTACTTCTCGTTCACCACCACCACCTCGCCCTGCGCGATCAGGTAGCCGTTGATCAGCACGTCCAGCGGCTGGCCGGCCAGGCCGTCGAGTTCCACCACCGAGCCTTGGGACAGCTGCAGCAGGTTCTTGATGGTGATGCGCGTGCGGCCGATCTCGGCCATCAGCTGCACCGGCACGTCGAGGATGCGCTCGATGTCCACCGAGCCGGCGGTGCCGGCGGCGGTGTTGTGCAGCGGCTGGAAGACCTGGGCGCCGGCGGGCGCGGCCGCGGCCGGGGCCGGTGCGCTCGCCGGCTGGAGGGCCGGCGCGGAAGCCGCGGTCTGCTCGGCCAAGGCGCTGGCCCAGTCGTCCATGTCGCCGCCGGAGGAAGTGTTGTCAGTCATGGTCGCTCTTCGGATCGCTGTCTTGGTGGGAGATCATCTGTTGCACGCGCAGCGCATAGCGTTCGTTGGAGACGCCGTAGCCGCACTCCATCACGGGAACGCCGTCGACGCGCGCGAGCACGGTTTCGGGCAGCTCGATCGGCAGCACGTCGCCGATCGAAAGGCGCATCAGCTCGCCGAGGGTGGTGTCGATGGTCACGAAGTCGGCGGTGAGCGCGACGTCGGCGCTCTGCATCTGCTGCGACAACTGCGTGACCCAGCGCTTGTCGACCTCGATCTCGTCCTGCACCGGGTTGGACAGCTGGTCGCGGATGGGCTCGATCATCGAGTAGGGGATGCACACGTGCAGGAAGCCGCCCACCGGGCCGAACTCGATCTGCAGCGTGGTGGTGATCACCACCTCGTTGGGCGCCACGATGTTGGCCAACTTGCCGTGCATCTCGGCGCGGATGTAGTCGAAGGCCAGCGGAAACACCGGCTGCCAGGCCTCGCCGTAGCACTGCAGGCTCAGGTTGAGCAGGCGCTTGATGATGCGCTGCTCGGTGCGCGTGAAGTCGCGGCCCTCGACGCGCACGTGGTAGCGCCCGTCGCTGCCGAACAGGTTGTCGACCACCAGGAAGACCAGCTTGGGGTCGAACACGAACAGCGCCGTGCCGCGCAGCGGCTTCAGGTGCAGCATGTTGATGTTGGTCGGCACCGGCAGGTGCCGCACGAACTCGCCGTACTGCTGGATCTGGATCGGCTCGACCGAGATGTCCGGGCTGCGGCGCATGAAGTTCAGCAGGGCGCTGCGCAGGTTGCGGGCAAAGCGGTCGTTGATGACCTCCAGCGTGTGCATGCGCCCGCGCACCACGCGGTCGGGCGCGCCGAGGTCGTAGACGGGCAGGCCCTCGGCCCGGGGCTCGGGGGCGCGGCGCTGGTCGACGGCACCGCCGGTGACGCCCGACAGCAGCGCATCGACCTCGTCCTGCGAGAGCACCTGCTCATAAGCCATGGCGGGTCACTGCACCACGAAGGTGTTGAAGGAAACGCCGGCGATCGCCTGCGGCGGCGCGCCGGGGGAGAGCGGCCGGTTGAGCTCGGTGCGGATCTCCTCGGCGAGCCGGGCCTTGTCCTGCGTGGACAGCAGCGTCTCGGGCTGGCGGTTCGACAGCAGCAGCAGCAGGCGGCTGCGCAGCTCGGGCATGAACTCGACCAGCTGCGCCTTGGCCGGCTCGTCGTTCACCTTGAGCGCCATGCCGATGTGCAGGAAGCGGCTGCGGCCCTCGGACTGCACATTGACCGTGAGCGGCTCGAGGGTCACGAAGATCGGCTTGGGCGTGGCCTTGGGCATCGCGGCGGCCGGCGCTTCCTGCGCGAACAGGCTGCTGCGGCTCAATGCATAGCCGCCGCCGGCCAGCGCGGCCAGGCTGGTCGCGACCAGCAGGCCGATCATCAGCTTCGAGGAGCGCGGCGCCGCGGCTGCGGAGGGGAGGGAGGTACTGGTGGCCATGAAAAGCAGCGTTGGGTGGGTCTTATTTTTGGTGGATGCGCGGTGAAACGAAGCCCCGATCAAGCGGGGGAAAAGGCCTCAGATCGGGCGTTTCGTCGTTCAGGCGAAGGTGTCGACGCCGGTGTTGCGCGGCGCCGTTGCTCGTGCAGGCAGAGATGCGATGGCCGCTTCGCCGCGTGCGGCCCCCGGGTGGCTCGCGCCGTTCGCGGACGCGGGCCGGCGCTGCTGCTCCTGCTGCTGGGCGAAGCCGCCCGCGCCGGCCCAGGGCCGCGACTCGGCGCCGACCGAGGTCTGGCCCAGGCTGATGCCCTGCTCGGCCAGCGTGCTGCGCAGCTGCGGCAGCGCCGCCTCGACCGCCTTGCGCACCGACTCGTGCGAGGAGACGAACATGGCCTGCGCCTGGTTGTCGCCGACGCTGAGGGTGATCTTGAGGGGGCCCAGGCCGGCCGGGTTGAGGTTGAGCTCGGCCACCTGCTGGCCGCCGGCGCTCATGCGCAGCATCTGTTGGCCCAGCGCAGGGCCCCATTCGGCGCTGCCCACGGGCGGGGAGAGGGTGGGTGCGGGGGCAGGGCTGGCCACGGGCTGCGCGCGGTCGAGTGCGGGCTGCATCGGGGAGGCCGTTGCGAAGACGGTGGGGGACGCCGCGTTCGCGGAGGCGGCCTGGGTGTCGGTCGCGGCTGCGGGGAGGGCGGCTGGCGCTTCGGCGGGCTCGGCATCGTCGGCGGCGAGCGCGCTCGCAGGCGCGGCCTTCGCATCGGTGGCGGCGGCAACCGTTGCGGTGCCGGCGGCCGGCGTCTTGGCGGATGGCCGCGGGCCGGCCGGCGGCGCCGCCGACGCGGCGGCGGGGGCGGGTTGCGCGGTGGCCTCGGCACTCGCGGCGGACGCGAGCGTCGCCGGCAGCACCAAGCCCTCGTCAGCGGATGCGGCAGAGGCGCCGGCGGTCGTGGTCGTGTCCACGGCCCGGCCGGCGGCCGGTGCCTTGGCGTCCTGGCCCGCACCTTCGTCCGTGGCGGGGAGCCCATCGGCCGCGCCGGTCATGCCGGTGCCGGATGCGGCCGCAGGCGTCGCGGCGAGCGATGCGTCCTTCGGCACGGCCACGTCGGTCGCGGGCAGCGCCGTCGCGCCCGTTCCGCTGCCGCCGGCCGCGGGCGTCGCGGCGGCGGCCGGTGCCGTGACCAAGGTCTGCGCCGCGAACAGCGCGATGCTCAACAGCTCGGAGCCCGGCTCGTCTTTCCTGCCGAGGTGGCGGCCCGGCCTCTGCGGCGAGGCCGCGGCTTCTTCGGCGCTGGCCGCATCCGCGCCGTCACGTGCGTCGCGTGCGTGGCGCGCGCCGGCGCGCGAGCGCTCCAGCACCGCGCCGAAGCTGGGCGCGCCCTCGTCGCCGCCCACGCGACCGCGCGAGCCGGAAGCGGCGGCCGGCTGCGCCGGACTTGCGGTGAGGGCTGCGGAAGGAATGAAGGTGGGCATGGCGGTTCCTGGGGGAAGGATCAGAAATTCGGTTGGACCGCGCGGTCGATGAACTTGCGTGCCGCGCGCTCGTCGCTGTCGCGCTGCTCGCGCTTGGCCTGCGCGGCCAGTTCCTGGCGGCGCAGGCGATCGGCCAGCGTGTCGAAGGAGTTGAGCCGCCGCGCCTGGTGCTGCCAGTCGCCGCGGCCGCGGTCCAGCCGCAGCCCGGCCTGCCTGGCGATGGCGCGCTGCTGCTCGATGGCGCCGTCCAGCGTGCTCAGGAAGTTGTTGAAGTTGCGCCACTGCGAGGCGGGCAGGCCGTGCGCCATCAGCGTTTGCAGCTGCTGCGCATAGTCGTGCCGGTACTGCAGCAGCAGGTCCAGCTTCTGGTGCGCACTGACCTGTGCGCTCTGCAGCAGGCCCAGGCGGCGAGCCGCCTCCTCCTTCTGCGTGCGGGCCAGCTCCTGCAGGGTGTCGAGGGGAAGCTTCCTGGGCATGGTGACTCCTTGGAGGTCGGCTACGCGAAGACGCCGGCCATGCGCGCCACCGAGGCCGCATAGTCGGTACGCTCCTCCATCCCTTGCTGGAGAAAGGCTTCCAGCTTGGGGTAGAGGGCGATGGCCTGGTCGAGCTGCAGGTCGTGGCCGGCGGCGTAGGCGCCGACGCTGATCAGGTCGCGGTTGCGCTGGTAGCGCGACAGCATCTGCTTGAAGCGGCGCACCGTGTCGAACTGCGCCGGCGGGATCAGCGCCGTCATCGCGCGGCTGATCGAGGCCTCGATGTCGATGGCCGGGTAGTGGCCGGACTCGGCGAGCTGGCGCGAGAGCACCACGTGGCCGTCGAGGATGGCGCGCGCCGAGTCGGCGATCGGGTCCTGCTGGTCGTCGCCTTCGGAGAGCACGGTGTAGAAGGCGGTGATCGAGCCGCCGCGGCCCTGCGCATCGCGCGCGCCGTTGCCCGCGCGCTCGACCAGCGCCGGCAGCTTGGCGAAGACCGACGGCGGATAGCCCTTGGTGGCGGGCGGCTCGCCCACTGCGAGCGCGATCTCGCGCTGCGCCATCGCGTAGCGAGTGAGCGAATCCATGATCAGCAGCACGTCCTTGCCGCGGTCGCGGAAGTACTCGGCCAGGCAGGTCGCATAGGCCGCGCCCTGCAGGCGCAGCAGCGGCGAGTTGTCGGCGGGGGCGGCGACCACCACGGCCCGCGCCAGGCCTTCCTCGCCCAGCGTGTTCTCGATGAAGTCCTTGACCTCGCGGCCGCGCTCGCCGATCAGGCCGACCACGATCACCTCGGCGCTGGTGTAGCGCGCCATCATGCCGAGCAGCACGCTCTTGCCCACGCCGGAGCCGGCGAACAGGCCCATGCGCTGGCCGCGGCCCACGGTGAGCATCGCGTTGATTGCGCGCACGCCGGTGTCGAGCACCGAGTCGATGGGGGCGCGGGTCAGCGGATTGATGGGCGGGGCGCTGAGCGGCACCTTGCGGGCGATGTCCAGCGGGCCCAGCCCGTCGAGCGGCCGGCCGACCGCATCGACCACGCGGCCCAGCATGCCTTCGCCCACCGGCAGGCGCTTGGTGTGGGTGTCGCCGCCGCCGTCGGCCGTGCCGGGGCGCGAGAACACGCGCGCGCCGGGCAAGAGGCCGGCCACCTCGGTTTGCGGCATCAGGAACAGGCGGTCGCCGGCGAAGCCGACCACTTCGGCCTCGGCATGGCGCTGCGGATAGCCGGGCGGCAGTTCGATCAGGCAGTCGCTGCCCACGGGCAGCTGCAGGCCGACGGCTTCCAGCACCAGGCCGACGGCGCGCGTGAGGCGGCCGGAGTGGGTGACGGTGGCCGCGGTGCGGTTGACGTCGACGCGCGCCTGCGTGAGGGTGGCGAGCCAGGACTGCAGGTGCGGGTTGGCGGCGGTCGCGGTCGGCATCAGAGCTCCGCGGTGCCGATGTCGCGGGTGAGCGCCGCGGTCACGCTCTTCCAGCGGGTTTCGAGGCTGGCATCCATCTCTCCGCTCGCGGACTGCACGCGGCAGCCGCCGCGCGCCAGCGTGTCGTCGGCGCGCACCTGCCAGCCGGCCACCTGCAGCTCGTTGCCCAGGCTGTTCTTCACCAGCGCGACGTCGTCGGGATGCAGCAGCAGGCGCGGCTCGCCTTGCAGCGCGGGCTCGGCATGCAGCAGGTCCTGCACCAGCGGCAGCACCCATTCGGGCTCGGCGCGCAGCGTGCGGTGCACCACCTGGCGCGCCACGTCGAGCGCCAGCGCGAGGATGGCGTCGGCCAGTTCGCTTTCCGCGCGGCGCAGCGCCGCCGGCAGGCTGGCGGCCAGCGCCAGCAGCTGCTCGGCATGCGCACTGGCGGCGGCAAGGCCGGAGGCCAGGCCTTCCGCGTGGCCGTCCGCACGGCCCTGGGCCAGGCCTTCACGCTGCCCTTCGGCCCGGCCCTGGGCACGCGCTTCGAGGCGCAGCCGGGAGAGCTCGTTGTCGCGAGCCAGCGCCTCGGGGTCCACGCGGGGAACGACCGGCGATGGCCCGTTGTCGCGCGGCGCATGCTCGTGCTCCAGCGTGCCCATTTCCCAGCGCTGCCAGGCCGACAGCACCGGCTTGGCGGCAGGCCTGGGCGCCGCAGGCGGGCGCGCGGGCGCATAGGCCGTCGCCAGGCGTGCGCCGGAACCGAAAGCAGCGTTCTTGTGCAGGGTCATGATCAGACGAAGTCGTCCGTGCCGGGCGCGGCGATCACGACTTCGCCCGCATCGGCAAGGCGGCGCACCACTTGCAGGATGGCCTTCTGCTCGGCTTCGACCTGCGACACCCGCACCGGGCCGCGCAGCTCGATGTCCTCGCGCAGCGTCTCGGCGGCGCGCTGCGACATGTTCTTGAGGAACTTGTCGCGCAGCTCCTGCGTCGAGCCCTTGAGCGCGACGATGAGCGATTCGGACTCCACGTCCTTGAGCAGGCGCTGGATGAAGCGGTCCTCCAGGTCCAGCAGGTTCTCGAAGACGAACATCTCCTCGACGATGCGTTGCGCCAGCCCCTCGTCGTGCTCGCGCACATGGGCGATCGCCTCTTCCTCCTGCGCGGTGCTCATGAGGTTGACGATCTCGGCCGCGGTGCGCACCCCGCCCAGGCGGCTGCGCTTGAGGCCCTCGCCCGAGAGCATCTCGGTCAGCACGTCGGTCAGCTCGGCCAGCGCCGCGGGCTGCACGCCGCCGAAGGTGGCCACCCGCATGATCACGTCGTGGCGCAGGCGCACCGGCAGCTTCTCCAGCACCTCGGAGGCCTTCTTGCGGTCCAGGTGGATCAGCAGCGTGGCGAGGATCTGCGGATGCTCGTCGCGGATCAGCTCCACCACCTCGCCGGCCTCCAGGTCGTTGAGGCGCTCGATGCCGCCATGCGGCTCGTCGGGCTGCAGGATGTCCTCCAGCAGGTTGCTGGCGCGGTCGTCGCCCAGCGCCTTGCGCAGCACCGCGCGGATGTAGCTGCCCGAGCCCAGGTGCAGGGCGGAGAGCTGCTCGGTCTCCAGGCGGAACTCCGAGAGCACGGCAGCCAGCTCTTCCTTCGACACCTGGCTCAGCTTGGCCATCGCGGCGCCCAGGGCCTGCACCTCGGTGGTGGGCAGGTGGTGCAGCGTGGCGGCGGCGCGGTCCTCGCCGAGGGACATCAGGAGGATGGCGGCCTTGCGGGTACCGGCTTCGCTCATACGCCAAGCTCCTTGTGCTGCACTGCGGGGTTCGCTCGAGGGAGGGACGGGTGGCACATCGTGGTCGTTCTTGCGGAGAGCGTTGCGCTGGGTGTCAGGCCGGAGCCGGGATGTCGCCCCGGCAGGCGAGTCACTTTCCTTTGCGTCGCCGGCAAGGAAGAAAGCAAGAGAGCCTCGCGTCGTGTGTCGCTCATGGGTTCATCCAATGCTTGATCAAGGTGGCCACGAGCCGCGGATCCTGCTCGGCGGTCTGCTGCACGTAGTCGAGATCGGCCTGCCGGCGCTCGGCTTCGCGCTGCAGTGCGCTCAGCTGCGCGGCGCTCTTCTCATCGTCCGGATCGGCGACGACCGCAGCCGCCGGTGCCGCTTCGGGCATCGCCGAAGGCGGCGGCGCCAGGTGCTTGCGCAGCAGCGGCCGCAGCACGGCGAACCAGGCGAACAGGGCCAGCACGCCCAGCAGCAGGTACTGGCCGATCCGCTTGGCCAGCTCGATGTTGTCGCGGTCCTTCCAGATCGGCACCTCGGCCTGCGGCTCGTCCCGGCCATCGCGGGCGAAGGCGCTGTTGAGCACGTTGAGCGAGTCGCCGCGCTCCTGGCTGTAGCCCATGGCTTCCTTCACCAGGTTGCGGATCTGCTCGACCTCGGCCGGCGCCAGCGCGCGGGCCTTGCCGTCGGCGCCGGCCAGGTTGTTCACCACCACCGCCACCGACAGGCGCTTGATGGCGCCGGCGCCCTGTTGCACATGGCGAATCGAGCGGTCGAGCTCGTAGTTGGTGGTGGTGTCCTTGCGCGAGTTGCTCGGGCCGGCCGGTGCGGTGCTGGTGGTGGCCGTGGTGGTGGCGGCGGCGCCCGGCACGATGGCGCCGTTGGCGCCGTTGGCCGGGCGCGGCGCGTTGATCGGCGCGCTGGGATTCGTCGGCGGCTGGTTCGACAGCGCGCCGGGCACGCCGCCCGGCGGGGTGGCGCCCAGCTGGTTCGACTCGCTGGACTGCACGCTGCGGACCGCGGCGTTGCGCGGGTCCTGGTTGGGCGCGAACTTCTCCTCGGTGCGCTCGACCACCGAGAAGTCGATGTCGGCCGCCACCTGGGCGCGCACATTGCTCGCGCCGAGGATGGGCTGCAGGATCGCCTCGATGCGGCGGATGTAGCCCTGCTCGATCTCCTGCGCGTACTTGAGCTGGCTGACGTCCAGGCCGCGCGCGCCGGCGTTGGCGGCCGACAGCAGGTTGCCGCGCTGGTCGACCACCGTCACGCTCTTGGGGTCCAGCTCCGGCACGCTGCTGGAGATCATGTGGACGATGGCGCTGACCTGGCCTTCGTCGATGCCGCGGCCGCGGTGCAGGCTCAGCACCACGGAGGCGGAAGGCTTCTTCTGCTCGCGCACGAAGAGCGAAGGCTTGGGCAGCGCCAGGTGCACGCGGGCCGACTCGACCGTGCCGATCGATTCGATCGAGCGGGCCAGCTCGCCCTCGAGGCCGCGCTGGTAGTTGACCTGCTCGGCGAACTGGCTGGTGCCGAACTTCTGGTTGTCCATCAGCTCGAAGCCCACGCCGCCGCCCTTGGGCAGGCCCTGGGCCGCGAGCTTGAGGCGCACTTCGGGCACCTTGTCGGCGGCGATCAGGATCGCGCTGCCGCCCTCGGCGAACCTGTAGGGCACGTTCATCTGCGCCAGCGAGGCGATGATCGCGCCGCCGTCGCGGTCCGAGACGTTGGTGTAGAGCACCTTGTAGTCGGGTGCGCGGCTCCACAGCATGAAGGCCGCCGCGACCGCGACCAGCGCGGCGGCGCCCACGATCAGCGGCAGCTTGGGCTGGGCGCGCAGCCGTTCCAGGAGCGGCTGGGGTGCCGCCGCCGGCATGGCGCCCGCGGATGGCGCTGCCGAGCTCATCGGAGAGCCTCCGTGCTGCGCATTGCGGGGCGAGCCCCTTCAAACGGCCGGGCGGGGCTCATGCGTGCGCTCCGGTCACGGCCGGCCGGTCCGGGCGGGCGGCGGTCATGGGGAGCGGGTGAAGTCGTCGAGGAGGAGTCATGCCGTTGAAGTCGCGAGCAGCCTTTTTGTTTCGCGATCGATTCTCGGCAGCGCCCGCGAATTCGATTGGTCGAACAGCCGGGGTTTTTGCCGTCAGTTGGGCGCTTCTCTTTCAGGGGGCTGCTGTTAGGCTGAAAACACGCGGGAGGGCCATGGCGCTCCTGCAGCAGTGCCGGGCAACGCCGGCATCTTCCAGAAATCAAGAAAAGGGTCTTCATGTCCGTTTCCGCCATCGAATCCGTCCTGCAGCAGATGCGGGCGACCGCGCTCCAATCCGGCATCGCGCCGCGCCCCGCCGCCGCAGAGCCGGCGGCACAGGGGGGCTTCGCCGCCGAGCTCCGGCGCTCGCTCGAAGGGATCAACACCGCGCAGACCAAGGCCTACGGCCAGGCCGAGGCCTTCGAGCTCGGGCGCCCCGGCGTGGCGCTCAACGATGTGATGGTCGACCTGCAGAAGGCCAACGTGGCCTTCCAGACCGGGCTGCAGGTGCGCAACCGGCTGGTCGCCGCCTACCAGGAAGTGATGAGCCTGCCGGCCTGACGGGTCCTGTGGGTGGTGGAACGGGCGGGGTGCGCATCTTTTTCGTGCAGGCCCCTAAAGCTTTGAAAAGCCCCGCCGATAACTTCAACAACGATGGCTTGAGTCTCACGGTGGGAGCGGGTCCAGCGTTGCGGCCGGAGGGCCGGATTCCACAACCTTTGTCTACAGGAGTTTGAAATGGCGCAAGTCATCAACACCAACAGTCTCTCCCTGCTCACGCAGAACAACCTCAACGCGTCCCAGTCGTCGTTGAACACGGCCATCCAGCGACTGTCGTCCGGCCTGCGCATCAACAGCGCCAAGGACGACGCCGCCGGCCAGGCCATCGCCAACCGCTTCACGGCCAACATCAAGGGCCTGACGCAAGCCCAGCGCAACGCCAACGACGGCATCTCGCTGGCGCAGACGACGGAAGGCGCGCTGAAGGAAGTCAACAACAACCTGCAGCGCGTGCGCGAACTGTCGGTGCAGGCCGCCAACGGCAGCAACTCGGCCAGCGACCTGAAGTCGATCCAGGACGAAATCAACCAGCGTCTCTCCGAGATCGACCGCGTTTCCGCGCAGACCGACTTCAACGGAGTGAAGGTGCTCTCCGGCAACAACAAGCTGTCCGTGCAAGTCGGCGCGAACGACGGCGAGACCATCGACATCGACCTCAAGAAGATCGATTCCAACTCGCTGGACCTGAGCGGCTTCTCGATCTCGAAGAAGGCCCTGAGCGTCGGCGCCGCCGAGCTGACCGTCGATCCGGGCACGGGTGCTCCCAACGCCACCGACCTGAGCGCCGCCGCAACGGCCCTGTCGACCGCCACCGGCAAGACCGTGGGCGCCGGCGACCTGTCGCTGCACAACGTGAAGGACGCCGCCGGCGCCGCCACCGACCAGTACGTGGTGAAGTTCGGCGACGACTTCTACGCGGCGTCGGTGGACTCCGCCAGCGGCGCGGTGGACATCAACACCGTCGACGTCGACTTCGCCGATGCGGCCAACGGCATCGTGACCGGCTCGCCCGTCACGCTGACGGCGCAGCTGGTCAAGGTCGGTGCCGACGCTGCCGGCGCGGCCCAGGCCTATGTCACCGTGCAGGGCAAGAACTTCACGGTCAACAACGACTCCCTGGTCGACGCCGACAGCACGACCGTCACGCAAGGCACGCCGGCCGGCGCGCCGATCGAGCTCAGCAGCGCCGGTGGCGTGACCGCCACCGCCGAGTTCGCCGGTGCCTCGACGGTCGACCCCATGAAGAAGCTGGACGCCGCGCTCAAGATGGTCGACGACCTGCGCAGCTCGCTGGGTGCGGTGCAGAACCGCTTCGACTCCACGATCTCGAACCTCGGCACCACGGTGACCAACCTGTCTTCCTCGCGCTCGCGCATCGAAGACGCCGACTACGCGACCGAAGTGTCGAACATGACCCGCGCTCAGATCCTGCAGCAGGCCGGTACCTCGGTGCTGGCGCAGGCCAACCAGACCACGCAAGGCGTGCTGTCGCTGCTGCGCTGATCGAAGAGAACGCAACGCAGGCCTCCCGGGTGCGAGCCCGGCAGCGCCTGCGCTGTCCCCTGCGGCCTGGGACTCGTCCAGGCCGCAGCGGACAGCGAAGCAAGAAGGAACACGCATTCATGGCATCGATCAGCAGCCTGGGCATCGGCTCCAACCTGGACCTGAGCACCCTGCTTTCCAACCTCCAGACCGCGGAAAGCCAGCCGCTGGTGCAACTGCAGCAGCGCCAGGTGAGCTACACGAGCAAGCTGTCGGCCTACGGCCAGTTGCAGAGCGCGCTCAACACCCTGCAGACGGCGGCCAAGAAGCTGGGCGAACCCGCGTTCTTCCAGGGCGTGAAGGCCGCCGCCGGCGCTGCCGACGTGCTCTCGGCCAGCGCCGGCGCGACGGCCGCGCCCGGCACGTACAGCATCAACGTCACCCAGCTCGCGCAGGCGCAGTCGGTGGTGGCGGCCGGCCAGGCCAGCGCCAAGACGGCGATCGGCAGCGGCACCCTCACCATCGATTTCGGGACCATCGCGGGGGGCACCTACGACGCCGTCACGGGCAAGTACAGCGGCGCGAGCTTCACTCCGGATGCGAGCCGCACGGCCAAGACCATCACCATCGATGCGGGCAACAACACGCTCGAGGGCATCCGCGATGCGGTCAACCAGGCCAAGGCGGGCGTCACCGCCAGCATCGTGAACGACGGCAGCGGCACGCCCAACCGCCTGGTGCTGACCTCGACCGAGACCGGCAAGATCTCGAGCATGCGCATCGCCGTCGCCGGCGACGCGGCACTGTCGAACCTGCTGGCCCAGGACCCGGCCGGCACGCAGAACCTTCAGCAGACGATCCCGGCGCAGAACGCCGAGCTCGCCGTCAACGGCATCGCGGTCACGAGCGCGAGCAACACGGTGAAGGAATCGATCCAGGGCGTGACGCTGAACGTGCTGAAGCTCGGCACCAGCAGCCTGAACGTGGCGCGCGACACAGGCAGCGTCGAGAGCGCGGTCAACGATTTCGTCAAGGCCTACAACGCGCTGCAGACCACCGCGGGGAACTTGACCGCCTTCAACGCCGACAGCAAGACAGGCGCGGCCCTGATGGGCGACTCGACCCTGCGCAACATCCAGGTCGGCATCCGCCAGGTGCTGACCTCGCCGCAGAGCGGCGGCGCGATGGAGACGCTGTCGGAGATCGGCGTGGGCTTCCAGAAGGACGGCACGATGAGCGTCGATGCCGACAAGCTCAAGAGCGCGCTGGCCACCAACCTGGACGGCGTGGCCGGCCTGTTCTCGAGCGCCGGCGGCAGCACGGCGGGCTACGGCAGGCAGTTGAGCGCGCTGGTGGACAAGGTCACCGGCACCGGCGGCGCCCTCAAGGTCGCCACCGACGGCATGAACAAGTCGTTGAAAGACCTCGACGAGCAGTACGACGCGATGCAGGCGCGCGTGGACGCCAAGGTGGAGCATTACCGCGCGCAGTTCACCCAGCTGGACCTGCTGGTCAGCCGGATGAACAGCACCAGCAGCTATCTCACGCAGCAGTTCGCCAGCATGTCGAACGGCAGCAAGTAAGCCCAGGCCCCAAGCAGCGAGCAAGCCATGTACACCCCCCACACCCATCGGTCCGGCGCCGGCGCCTATGCGCGGCTCGGCGTGGAAACGCAGGCAATGAGCGCCTCGCCGCACCAGCTCATCTGCATGCTGTTCGACGGCGCCGCCACGGCCATCGGCATGGCCCGCCACCACATGGCGGGCGGCGACATCGCGGCCAAGGGAAAGGCGATCTCCAAGGCGATCGCGATCGTGGACAACGGGCTGAAGGCAGGCCTGGACGCAAAGGCGGCCGGCCCCGAGGGCGCCGAGCTGGTGGGCCGGCTTTCCTCGCTGTACGACTACGTGATCCGCCGCCTGCTGCAGGCCAACCTGCACGACGACCCGCGCGCGCTCGACGAGGCCGAAGCCCTGCTGGAGAACGTGGCGTCGGCCTGGCGCGAGATCGATGGCGCCGGCGCCGGGCACTGAACGAAGAGAACGAAAGAAAAATGATGGCAGCCAGGAGCGAAGTCGTCCATTGCTATGCCCAACTCGCCTCGATCGTGTCGCTGATGGCGGCGCTGGCGCGCAGGAAGGAGTGGGACCGGCTTCCCGAACTCGAGGCGCAATGCGCGGCGGTGATCGATCGCTTGCGGATCGCCACGCCGCTGGAGTCGCTGGACCCGTTGCAGACCGCGGAGGCGCAGCGCTTGCTGCAGCGCATCCGCGCCGACCAGCAGGTGGTGAGCGATCTGGTCAAGCCGCAGCTCGCGCACCTGGTGGCCACCATGGCCGATCTGCAGAAGCGCAACGAGCTCGACAAGGCCTACGGACCCCCATGAGGCGCCATTGCGCGACATGACCCCGGCATGAACAAGCTCGGCGTCCCGGACAACGCACTGCTTGCCGCGAAGCTCGCGCCGCGGCTGGAGCTGGTCGCGTTGCAGCAGGGGCAGGTCGCGACCGACGCGGCCCCCGGGCCCGTGGTCCAGGTCGCTCCGGTCGCCAACGATGTCCGCCTGCCTTCCCACCTCGCGCTCGAGCGGCAGCTGCCGGCGGGCGTGCCCGCTGCCCCGGCACAGGGCGAGGCGGCGTCCGCGGCGCCCGGCGCGGCCCGGCTGTCCGCGGCGGCGCGGGTGATCGGCGCGCTGCTGGCGGAACTGCCGGACGCGGGGCCGGTGCGCGCAACGCTGCCGATGTGGCCCGCGGCGCAGAAGCCGCCCGTGGGCGCCGCGCTGGCCGGCGCGCTGGCGCAAGCGGTGGATCGCAGCGGGCTCTTCTACGAATCGCATCTGGTCCGGTTCGCCGCGGGTGCGCGCACGCTGGCGCGGATGGCGCAGGAGCCGCAGGCGCATCTGGCGCCGGCCGAAGGCGAACTGATCCATCCGCAGACCGCCACCGTGGTGCACCAGCAGCTCGACCTGCTGGCCACTGCGATGTTCCGTTGGACCGGCCAGGCCTGGCCCCTGGCCCCGATGGACTGGTCGATCCAGGAGGAGGGCGCCCGCCAGGGCGATGCCGCGCAGGAGCAGGCGCCGCGGCGCTGGAGCACCACCTTGTCTCTGGAACTGCCGCGCCTGGGGGCGGTGGAACTTCGCCTGTCGATCGCCGGCACCGAGGTCCGGGCGCATTTGGTGGCGAGCGAAGCCGCCACCGCGGGGCGCATGCGTTCCAAGGGGGCAGCGCTCGAGGAGCGCTTCGAGGCGGCCGGTCTCCGGCTGCAAGCCCTGCAGGTCGGCGAGCGGGCCGGCGAAGCGGCGGACGCCGGAGAAGCTCGTTGATCCAGGCTGGCGAAGACCGCCCGAGCGCGGTGGCGCTGTCCTACCCGGACCAGCACCGTGCCCCGATCGTCGTGGCCAAGGGCTACGGCGTGGCGGCGGAATCGATCATGCGCGAGGCGCGCGAGAACGGGCTGTACGTCCATGCCTCGCCCGACCTGGTGCGTCTGTTGATGCAGGTCGATCTGGACCGGCAGATCCCGCCCGAGCTCTACCTCGCGGTGGCGGAGGTGATGGCCTGGATCCATGGGCTGGAGCAGGACGAGGCGGCCATCGTCACGCGCAATTCGAGGTGATCGCCAATTAATACTTTTGTTGCTCCAGCTGCGATCGGCCAATTCCCGAAACCGAAAAGCTAATACTTTTTTCTATGGAATAGGAACGACGCCGTCTTTATGAAGATACATGAGTTCTTCTTACCTCTGCGGAGCCCCGTGTTCCCCTGTAGGACGGGTCGTACATTTTCCGTAATTTATTCCTCACTTCGACGGACAGAAATCGACAAAGGTTACAAATCATAAGCGGCCTGCATACACTCGACGCATTGATAAAACGGAGCGCAAGTGGAAATGGATAAGACGATGAATGGGGCAACCGGCGACATTTCGAGAGAAATCGGCGACATCAATCTTGCCTACATGCTGCTGGCTCAGAAGCTCGTCAAGCACGACCGGGCGGCCGCGATGCTGAAGCTCGGCGTGAGCCGCGAATTGGCCGACATGCTGGCCGGCATGTCGCTCTCCCAGATCCTCAAGCTGGCGGCTTCCAACTTCCTTCTGTGCAGCTTCCGCATCGACGACCATCCTTCGATGTCGGCCGTCGTCGGCGAAGAAAAGGACACGACGCTCCAGCAAGCGCACATGTCGATCCTGATGTCAGCCCGCCGGCTGCAGATGCGCGAAGCCGGCGCCGCCGCATGAGCGGCACCCGGTCGCAGGGAGGCGTTCGCAACGGGGCCGCAGGCGAAGGGAGTTCGGCAAGTGCGTCCGGCGCGGGCCGGACGCAGAAGAGCGTGCTGCGCGAAGTGCGCGAGGTTCAGCTGGCCATCGAGCTGATCGAGCTCGGTGCCCGGCTGCAGTTCCTGGAAGCCGAGGTGGACCTGAGCCGCGAGCGCCTGATTCGCCTCTACAAGGAACTCAAAGGCGTCTCGCCGCCCAAGGGATTGCTGCCTTTTTCCACGGATTGGTACATGACGTGGCTGGCCAATATCCATTCGTCGATGTTTTACAACATGTATCAATTCATGTTGACGCACGCGGACGAGAGCGGATTGCAGGCCTTGATCAAGAGTTATCGCCTTTATTCCGAGCAAATCGAATCGCAAGGCGGCGAAATCGTGCTGGATTTCACACGTGCCTACACGATGGTGCGTTTTTTCGACAGCGACATGCTGCAGCTGAGCACCTGTTGCCGCTGCGGCGGCCGCTTCGTCGCGCACGCCCACGACAGCAAGAACGGCTATGTGTGCGTGCTGTGCCGCCCGCCTTCGCGCGCCGGCAAGGTCCGCGGCGCGAAACGCGCGGCCGCCGGCGCCTCGAGCGAAACAGCCCTTCAGAAACCCGCCTCTCCTGCCGATAACACGGAGGTAGCGCCCATCGAACAGGGCCTGCAGACGGCCCTGCCCTGAAGGCAGGCACTGAGTTCGATGCCCTGACAGGCAAAGGGGAAGCGCGTGCTGGTTCTGGTTGGCTATCTGGTCGTGGTAGGGGCCGTCTTCGGCGGCTATGCCTTGATGGGCGGCCACTTCGGCGTGCTGTTCCAGCCGGTGGAGCTGCTGATGATCGGCGGCGCCGCGCTCGGCGCCTTCATTGCCGGCAACAACGGCAAGACCATCAAGGCCACCATCAAGGAGCTGCCGCTGCTGCTGCGTTCCTCCAAGCACAACCGGCAGCTCTACATGGACCTGCTGGCCCTGCTCTACGAGCTGCTGGCCAAGGCGCGCAAGGAAGGGATGATGAAGCTGGAGGGCGACGTCGAGGCCCCGGCCTCGAGCGAGATCTTTGCGCGCTATCCCGACATCCTGAGCGACCCCCACATGATGGAGTTTCTCTGCGACTACCTGCGCCTGGTGATCAGCGGCAATACCGACGCCTTCGAGATCGAGGCGCTGATGGACCATGAGATCGAGACCATCAAGCACGAGGCCGAGGTGCCCAGCCACAGCCTCTCGCGCATTGCCGACGCGCTGCCCGCGCTGGGCATCGTGGCCGCGGTGATGGGCGTGGTGCATGCGCTGGGCTCGGCCGACCTGCCGCCTGCGGAGATGGGCGCGCTGATCGCGCATGCCATGGTCGGCACCTTCCTCGGCGTGCTGCTGGCCTACGGCTTCGTGTCGCCGCTGGCCTCGCTGATCGAGCAGAAGGTGGCCGAGGGCATGAAGATGTACCAGTGCGCCAAGGTCACGCTGCTGGCCAGCCTCAACGGCTATGCGCCGCAACTGGCGGTGGAGTTCGGCCGCAAGGTGCTGTTCTCCACCGAGCGGCCCACCTTCACGGAGCTCGACAGCCATGTGCGCGAAGTCAAGTCTCGATGAGACGGCGGGGGCAGGGACATGAGCGCAGACAAGGGACGCATCGTCGTCAAGCGCGTCGCCGGTGACGGCGGCGGCGGGCACCACGGCGGCGGCTGGAAGATCGCCTACGCCGACTTCATGACGGCCATGATGGCCTTCTTCCTCGTGATGTGGCTGCTGTCCAATGCCTCGCCCAGGCAGCGCGAAGGCATCGCGGAGCATTTTCGGATGCCGCTGAAAGTCGCGATCAACGGCGGCGAGAAGAGCAGTACCAGCACCAGCGTCATTCCCGGCGGCGGCATGGACCCGACGACGCGCGTCGACGGCGAGGTCCGCCTGGCCCAGGCCGACGTGGAGGACGCGGCCGACGCGGACCGCCTGGCCAGCATGAAGAAGCGGCTGGACGACCTGATCGAGAGCAACCCGGTCTTCAAGCAGTTCCGCCCGCAGATCCTGATCGACATCACGACCGAAGGCCTGCGCCTGCAGATCGTGGACAACGAGAACCGCCCGATGTTCGACCTGGCCAGCGCCCGGCTGCTGCCGCACGTGCGCGGCATCCTGCGCGAGATCGGGCCGGTGCTCGACGAGCTGCCCAACAAGATCACGCTGTCGGGCCACACCGACGCCATCGTCTACACCAACGGCGACCGCTCCTACGGCAACTGGGAACTGTCGGCCGACCGGGCCAACGCCTCGCGGCGCGAGCTGGTGATGGGCGGCATGGCCGAGGCCAAGGTGCTGCGCGTGGTCGGGCTCGCCGACAGCATGCACCTGGACAAGGCCGAGCCGCGCAACCCGATCAACCGCCGCATCAGCATCATCGTGCTCAACCAGCGCACGCAGCAGCAGATCGAGCGCGAGAACAGCGGCGACGCAGCCGGCGGAGCGACCCGCGCCGGCCGCCTGCCGCGGCCCGCGCCGCTGCCGGTCGACAACGTCAAGGTGACGGCCTACAAGGCCCCGCCGCCGGCGAACTAACCCGGCCCGAAGAAGCCGGAAAACGGAGCACTCATGGACCTCAGTCAATTCACACAAGCATTCTTCGTCGAAGCGGTCGAGCTGCTGGCCGAGATGGAGCAGCTGCTGCTCGAGCTCGACGTCGCCTCGCCCGATGCCGAGCAGCTCAACGCCATCTTCCGCGCCGCGCACTCGATCAAGGGCGGCGCGGCCACCTTCGGCTTCACCGCCCTGACCGACACCACGCACCTGCTGGAGACCCTTTTGGACCGTGCGCGCCATGGCCAGCTGAGCCTGAGCGCTCCGATGATCGATGCCTTTTTGGAAACGAAGGACGCCTTGCAAGAACAACTGACGGCCTACCAGGCGGGCAAAGAACCGGAGCCTGAGAGGGTGGCGCACATCTGCGCCGTGCTGCAACAACTGGCGCTGGAGAACGGCGCCGCCGAAGGCGCGCAGGCGCACACGCCTGCGCCTGCAGCGGCCCCGGTGGCGGCCAAGCCCGCGCCCGCCGAGCCCATGCCGGCAGGTGCACTGCGCGTGCGCTTCTCGCGCCTGTCGGACAGCGAGTGCGACCTGCTCGCCGACGAACTCGGCAACCTCGGCACGCTGCTGTCGCGCACGCGCGCCGGCGACCAGCTCACCGTGATGCTCGAGACCACCTGCAGCCCCGACGACATCGTTGCCGTGTGCTGCTTCGTCATCGACGAATCGCAGATCGAGATCACGCAGATCACGCGCGAAGCGGCCGCGCCCGACGCCGAGGCCCGAGTCGCCGAAGCCCCGGCCGCTGCTGCCGCGGAGATCGTGCAGGCCGCAGCCCCCAAGCCGGCGCCCGGCACGGGCGCGCCGGCGGCGGCGAGCGCCAAGGAGTCGAGCTCGATTCGCGTCGACGTGGAGAAGGTCGACCAGCTCATCAACCTGGTGGGCGAACTGGTGATCACGCAGTCGATGCTGACCCAGGCCGCCACCATGCTCGACCCCGTGGCCTACGAGCGCTTCCTGAGCGGCCTCGGCCACCTGGAGCGCAATGCGCGCGACCTGCAGGAGTCGGTGATGTCCATCCGCATGATGCCGATGGACTACGTCTTCAGCCGCTTCCCGCGCGTGATCCGCGACGTCAGCGCCAAGCTGGGCAAGCAGGTGCGCCTCGACACCTACGGCAAGGAGACGGAGCTCGACAAGGGCCTGATCGAGCGCATCGTGGACCCGCTCACGCATCTGGTGCGCAACAGCCTTGACCATGGCATCGAGACCCCCGAGCAGCGCCTGGCCAAGGGCAAGGACGCGACCGGCCAGCTGCTGCTGTCGGCGCAGCACCACGGCGGCAACATCGTGATCGAGGTCAGCGACGACGGCGCCGGCCTGCACCGCGGCAAGATCCTCGCCAAGGCCCGCCAGCAGGGCCTGGCCGTGAGCGACAGCATGCCCGACGACGAGGTGTGGCAGCTGATCTTCGCGCCCGGCTTCTCCACCGCCGAGCAGGTCACCGACATCTCCGGGCGCGGCGTCGGCATGGACGTGGTCAAGCGCAACATCCAGGAGATGGGCGGCCACGTCGAGATCAGCTCGCGCGAAGGCCGCGGCACCACCACCCGCATCGTGCTGCCGCTGACGCTCGCCATCCTCAACGGCATGTCGGTCAAGGTCGGCGACGAGGCCTACATCCTGCCGCTGAGCTACGTCATCGAGTCGCTGCAGCCGCTGGCGGAGCACCTGCACTCGATCACCGCCGACGGCCACGTGATCAAGGTGCGCGGCGAATACCTGCCGCTGATCGAGCTGCACCGCGTGTTCGACGTGGCCGGCGCGCAGACCCAGCCGACGCAGGGCATCCTGGTGATCGTGCAGGCCGACGACGCGCGCTTCGCGCTGCTGGTGGACGAGCTGCTGGGCCAGCACCAGGTGGTGGTGAAGAACCTCGAGACCAACTACCGCAAGGTGCCCGGCATCTCGGCCGCCACCATCCTGGGCGACGGCAGCGTGGCCTTCATCATCGACGTCGGCGCCATGCCGCGCATCCAGCGGGCCCAGGCGATCGGCGCCGCCGCGCTGGCGGGCGCCTCCAGGATCGATGCCATCACGGCCTGAGAGCACGGGAGACCCACGCATGCGCTTCGACTTCTTCCGTCGCCGGGAATTCGGCGGCAGCGACACGCCCGTCCAGGCGCCCGCCGCCAATGAACCGGACGCCGGCGGCTACGTGACCTACGCCCAGCTGCTCGACGCGGGCAAGCGCGTCATGGGCTACCGGCTCGCGTGGCGCCCGGCCTCGCCGGACAACGCGGCGGATGCCGTCGCGCAGTTCAAGGCGCTCATGAGCTGCGCCGGCAAGCATCTCAACGACCCCAAGGCCGGTTGGGCGCTGGGGCGCACCCTGCTGTTCGTCGACGTCACGGCCGAGTCGGTCGTGGCCGGCGAGCTGCAGCTCCTGCCGGCCGAGAACGTCGTGCTGTGCGTGGGGCTGGACCTGCTCATGAACGAGGAGCTGCGGCCCATCGTGCTCTTCTTGCGCGAGCAGGGCTTCCACTTCATGCTCTGCGGCGCCGATGCGCTGCCGCAGGACGAGGCGCTGCGCGGCCTCGTGACCCACTTCGACGTGGGCGCGGGCGACCGCGCGCTGGTGGAGCGGCTGCGCGCCGAGGCCCAGCCGGGCCGGCCACCGCTGCAGCTGATCGTCACCCGCATGAATGAATGGGGGGACTTCGATGCCGCCGCCGCGCAGCATCTGGAGGTGTTCGTCGACGGGCCCCGGCTGCGGCCCGGCGAGGACGATGCGCCCCGGCAGGGCGAACTGCAGCCCGCGTCGATGCTGATCGTGCAGCTGATGCAGATGATCCAGCGCAACCAGGACGTGCGCGAGATCGAGGCCGTGCTCAAGCGCGACGCGGCGCTGACCTACCGCTTGCTGCGCTACATCAACTCGCCGGCCATCGGCGCCGGCGTCGAGATCCATTCGATGCGCCACGCGGTGACGATGCTCGGCTATGCGCCGCTGTTCCGCTGGCTCTCGGTGCTGCTGGCCATGAGCAATGCCAAGGCCAGTCCCCCCTTCATGATGAAGAAGGCCGTCATGCGCGGGCGCTTCGTCGAGCTGATGGGCAAGGGGATGCTGCCCGCCTCGGATGCCGACAACCTCTTCGTGGTCGGCATGTTCTCGCTGATCGACCGGCTGCTCGGCGTCCCCATGCGGGAGGTCCTGGGCCAGGTGCAGCTCAGCGAGGCCGTGCACCAGGCCATCCTCGCGCGCGAGGGTGCCTACGGGCCATTCCTCGCGCTGGCCGAGAGCTGCGAGGAAGACGGCGTGCGCGCCGCGAGCCTGGCGGAGGCGCTTTTCATGAGCGCCGACCAGGTCAACGCCGCGCACCTGTCGGCCCTCGCCTGGGCGCAGGATCTCGGCCCCGCCGATCCGGCCTGAGGCAACCCGAGATGCAAGGCTTTTGCGCACTTGATCGAGGCATTGGAAAAGGCGAGCGCCATGTACATTGAAAGCCAGCCATCGGCTGCGACCGTGAACTCCGAATTCCATTTCACCGACCACGACTTCGCGAAGATCCGCACGCTGATCCATCGGCGCGCGGGCATCGCCCTGGGCGAGCAGAAGCGCCAGATGGTCTACAGCCGCCTGTCGCGCCGTCTGCGCGAGCTGCGCATGCCGGAGTTCTCGCGCTACCTCGACATGCTGGAATCCAGCCACGACGGCGAGGAGTGGCAGGCCTTCATCAATTCGCTGACCACCAACCTGACCTCCTTCTTCCGCGAGGCGCACCATTTCCCGGTGCTGGCCGAGCATGCGAAGCGCAGCAAGCAGCCGGTCACCGTGTGGTGCGCCGCGGCTTCCACCGGCGAAGAGCCGTACTCGATCGCCATCACGCTGGTCGAGGCCCTGGGCGAGCGCGCCTCCACGGCCCGCGTGATTGCGACCGACATCGACACGGCGGTGCTGGCCAAGGCCTCGGCCGGCGTCTTCACGCTGGAGCAGGTCAAGGGCCTGCCGGCCGAGCGGCTGCGGCGCTTCTTCAACAAGGGCACGGGCGCCAACGCCGGCAAGGTGCGCGTGCGGCCCGAGCTCGCGGCCATGATCAGGTTCGAGCGCCTCAACCTGCTCGACCCGGTGTGGCCCGTGAAGGAGCCGGTGGACGCGATCTTCTGCCGCAACGTGATGATCTACTTCGACAAGCCCACGCAGAAGCGCATCCTCGACCGGTTCGAGCCGCTGCTCAAGCCCGGCGCACTGCTGTTCGCGGGGCATTCGGAGAATGCCTCGCTGGTCAGCCCGAACTTCAAGGCGATCGGGCAGACGGTGTACGAAGTGAACCGCAAGGCGCGACCATGAGCGCTGCGGTTCCGGGATCGGTCGCCAGCCACCACTACTTCGACCGCGACTTCGACCGCATGGCCGTCAAGCTCCTGCCGTCCGAGTACTACGTCACCGCCGCCGATACCGTGATGACCACCGTGCTGGGCTCGTGCGTCGCGGCCTGCCTGGTCGACCGCGATGCCGGCGTGGCGGGCATGAACCACTTCATGCTGCCGGAGGATGGCGAGCCGGGCAGCACCCGCGGCCAGGCCGAGTCGATGCGCTACGGCGCCTATGCGATGGACGTGCTGATCCGCGAGCTGCTGCGCGCCGGCGCGCGGCGCGACCGGCTGCAGGCCAAGGTCTTCGGCGGCGCTGCCGTGCTCGCCAACATGACCACGCTGAACATCGGCGACCGCAATGCCGACTTCGTGCTGCGCTACCTCGAGACCGAGCGCATCGCCGTCGCCGCGCAGGACCTGCGCGGCCCGCACGCGCGCCGCGTCTGCCTGCTGCCGCACAGCGGCAAGGCCGTGGTGCGCAAGCTGCGCGCCCAGGGCGAGGTGCAGTCGGTCCAGCGCGAGGAGGGCGAGCTGCTGCGCCGGCTCGCCATCGCCAACAAGAACAAGGGCAAGTGCCTGTCATGAAGAAGATCAAGGTCCTGTGCGTCGACGATTCGGCGCTGATCCGCAGCGTGATGACCGAGCTCATCAACAGCCAGAGCGACATGACGGTGGTGGGCACCGCCGCCGACCCGCTGGTGGCGCGCGACCTGATCAAGCAGACCCACCCGGACGTGCTGACGCTGGACGTCGAGATGCCGCGCATGGACGGCCTGGAGTTCCTGGAGAAGCTGATGCGCCTGCGGCCGATGCCGGTGGTGATGGTGTCCTCGCTGACCGAGCGCGGCTCCGAGATCGCGCTGCGTGCGCTGGAGCTGGGCGCGATCGACTTCGTCACCAAGCCGAAGCTGGGCGTGCGCGACGGGCTGATTCAGTACACCGAGCTCATCGCCGGCAAGATCCGCGCGGCGGCGCAGGCGCGGCTGCTGCCGGCCCGGCCCGCCGCCACGAGAGCGACGGCCGAGAGCGCGCAGGAGCCGATGCTGCGCAGCCCGCTCTTGTCCACCGAGAAGCTGATCATCATCGGCGCTTCCACCGGCGGCACCGAGGCCATCCGCGAAGTGCTGCAGCCGCTGCCGCCGGACGCTCCGGCCGTGCTGATCGCGCAGCACATGCCGCCCGGCTTCACGCGCTCCTTCGCGCAGCGGCTGGACGGGCTGTGCCGCATCCATGTGAAAGAGGCCGAGCAGGGCGAGCGCGTGCTGCCGGGCTATGCCTACATCGCGCCCGGCGGCTATCACCTGGCGCTGGGCCGCAGCGGCGCCAACTACGTGGCCCAGCTCAACCAGGAGCCGCTGGTGAACCGCCACCGGCCTTCGATCGACGTGCTGTTCGACTCGGCGGCGCGGCATGCGGGCAAGAACGCGATCGGGATGATCCTCACCGGCATGGGCCGCGACGGCGCCGAGGGCCTGTTGCGCATGAAGCAGGCGGGCGCCCACACGCTGTCGCAGGACGAGGCGAGCTGCGTCGTCTACGGCATGCCGCGCGAGGCCGTGCTGCTCGGCGCCGTGGACGAGGTGGCGCCCCTGAACGAAATGAGCCGCCGCGTGCTCGCGCACCTGCGCACCTTCGGCGAACGCACCAATCGGGTGTGACGCCGCACTTGAATCCGAACCATCGAAGCTGGAGAAACCGTGATCGACAAGAGCATCAAGATTTTGGTCGTGGATGACTTCCCGACCATGCGCCGCATCGTGCGCAACCTGTTGAAGGAGCTGGAGTTCCTCAACGTCGACGAGGCCGAGGACGGTGCCGCCGGTATCGAGAAGCTGCGCGGCGGCGACTTCGGCTTCGTGGTGTCGGACTGGAACATGCCCAACATGGACGGCCTGACCATGCTGAAGACCATCCGCGCCGATCCCGAGCTGGCCAAGCTGCCGGTCCTGATGGTCACGGCCGAGGCGAAGAAGGAAAACATCATCGCCGCGGCGCAGGCCGGCGCCAATGGCTATGTGGTCAAGCCCTTCACGGCGGCCACGCTCGAAGAGAAGCTCAACAAGATCTTCGAGAAGTTGCAAAAAGAGGCTGCCTGACATGAGCGCCAACACACAGGGCAACACGCACGACGAACTGCTGGGCCGCATCGGCCAGCTGACGCGCCAGCTGCGCGAGGGCATGCGCGAGCTGGGCCTGGACAAGCAGGTCGAGCGCGCCGCGCAGGCCATCCCCGATGCGCGCGACCGCCTCAGCTACGTGGCCACCATGACCGAGCGGGCAGCGCATCGCGCGCTCAACGCCATCGACGTCGCGCAGCCGATGCAGGAGGCGCTGTCGAACGGTGCCAAGAGCCTGAGCGGGCGCTGGGACCAATGGTTCGCCGACCCCATCGAGCTGGACCAGGCGCGCGAGCTGGTGATGGACACGCGCGGCTACCTGCAGCAGGTGCCCGAGCGCGCCAGCGCCATCAACTCGCAGCTGATGGAAATCATGATGGCGCAGGACTTCCAGGACCTCACGGGCCAGGTCATCAAGAAGATGATGGACGTGGTCAACGAGGTCGAGACGCAGCTGCTGCAGGTGCTGATCGACAACTCGCCGATGGAGAAGCGGCCGGAGCTCGCCGTCGTGCAGGGCAACGGCCTGATGAACGGGCCGCAGATCAAGGCTGACAATCCGGAGGCGGTGACGGATCAGGCGCAGGTGGATGATTTGCTGGAGAGTCTGGGGTTCTGAGCCGTGCAGGGGCTGTTGTTGCAGCGAACGCCCAAGCTGGAGGGCAATCCGCTCCCGCAGATCCAGGTCGACAATCCCGAGGCGGTGAAGGACTGGTCGCAGGGTGTCATCTGCGGGAGAGCCTGAGCTTCCAGAGGGAGCATCGTCTGCCGGTCTCTGCGAACGGGACCGGCACCGGGAACCAGGCACTGCCGCACGTTACCCAGTGGCAACGGAAGTTTCCAATGAAACCTGTTGCCCTCCATCTCCAATCTGTCCATTCCTCGCGAAATCCCTTGCGCCCCAACGTCGAGAGCGACCTGTCGCTCTATGACTCCGACCATTGGGATGAGGTTGCACAAGACATCAAGCGCGAATGCCGGCCCACCAGGCTGAAGACCCTTTACGGGATCAACCAAGTCATCTACGAGTTGATTTCCTCCAATGAAAAGCTGTCGACGCAACTCAATCTGCACAACGCGCTTCAGATGAGTTACGGATTGCTCGACGCAGAGGTGCAGGACTATCGCGACATGGAAGAGTTGGAGCGGAGATTCATCAACTTCGCATCAACGACCCTCAAGCAGCTCCAGAAGCTTGAGGGCAGCGGCTCGGACAAGCTGTCTCGGCTTGACGCCTATGGCGGCGAAGTGGGGAACGCCATATTCGGAATGGCTACCATGGGCTTGACGGTGCCGGTACTCACGTCCTTTCTGGCGAGGTTCTCTCATCAGACGAAGGATCTGACGACGTATGAACACCGGCTCGAAGCCGTCACAGCGTTTCTCCATAGCTTTCTTGGATTGGCCGGAAAAGAAAGAGGAAGAATCGCGGAGATGACCGCCACGCCGGAGTTTGAGGAATTCGGACGCTTCGTGACAACTGGAAGATTGTCGGACCCCGTGAGCCGCGCGCCTGGCTGGAAGCCATGGAAAGCGATGATGATCGCCAAGATCGGGCAAGTTATTGCTCCGGCTTGGAACGAATCTTGTTCGCGCGGCGATGGAGATCCGTGGAACTTCCTACCTGTCTGCGGGCTCGTCGATCTGCACAAGCATGACATGTCCTTGCAGCTCCAAGGCGGAAGGGACAAGGTGGGGTGTCTCTTCTACCGCGGAAATAGT
Source organism: Variovorax sp. Soil_C_17 (assembly GCF_057657265.1). Classification (NCBI taxonomy): domain Bacteria; kingdom Pseudomonadati; phylum Pseudomonadota; class Betaproteobacteria; order Burkholderiales; family Comamonadaceae; genus Variovorax; species Variovorax sp. Soil_C_17. The sequence continues at coordinate 163,456 of NZ_JBDGIT010000007.1, read as the reverse complement.
AATGCGAGAGCCTGTTTCAGATTCGAATGGTCGCCGCAGAAGGACATGACTCCATTCGCCAGCCCCATCGAGATAACTCGCATTGTTTGCGAGCATCCCCCGCGCAAGGCGAACCATGTGCTTGGGCAAGACTTTCTCGAGGTAATTCGCTGGACGCCAGACCCGCGGCAGCTCCAGGACAAGCTTGCATCGATTTTCTATGACTTCTCGCACACTTCGACCTTCGATCGCGGAAGCGCCTCCATCTGCGAGATGATGATCGAGGCAGTTGCCGCACTTCACGGCTACGCGGTTGCGTTCTCGCCTGAATGGATGTTGCCCGACCATCCCTCGGCCGATATGCAGGCGCTGTCGGAGTTCAACCGCGACAGCTTCATCGAAGCCGCGCGAACCCACATGCTCCTGAGCAAGCTCGACAAGGACAGGCGCGTGAGCAACAACCTTCTCTAAGCCCCAAGCAGGAGGGCAATCCGCCCCCTCATCAAGGGATTGCCCAGCGCTCCCAAATCCAATAATCAGCCACGACTCGGCGATGTTCGCCGATGCTCTCCCGGAGCATGAATGGCTGAAGAAAGCGATCTCGAAAAGACAGAACCCGCCTCGCCGCGGCGCCTGGAGAAGGCGCGCGAAGAAGGCAACGTGGCCCGTTCTCGCGAGCTGGTCACCTTCGTTCTGCTCGCGACCGCGGTCGCCGGCCTGTGGGCCATGGCCGGCCCGCTGGGCAGCCACTTCCGTGCAACGCTCGGCCATGGCCTGCGCTTCGAGCGCGCCGCCGCCTTCGACACCTCCTTCATGCTGACGCAGGCCGGCCTGCTGGCGATGCAGGCGCTGGTCGCGATGGCGCCGCTGATGGGCATGCTCGTGCTGGCCGCGCTGGTGGCGCCGCTGATGCTGGGCGGCTGGCTCTTCTCGACCCAGGCCATCGGCCCCAAGTTCGACAAGCTCGACCCCATCGCGGGCATCAAGCGCCTGTTCTCCACCCAGTCGCTGGCCGAGCTGTTCAAGGCGCTGGCCAAGTCGCTCTTGATCGGCGGCGTGGCGTGGGTGGTGATCATGGACGGCATGGACGAGGTCAACGCGCTGATGGCCCAGTCCGAGCGCGCCGCGCTGCCGCAGATGATCCTGCTGGTGGCGCGCAACTGCGCGCTCATCACCTCCGCGCTGCTGCTGATCGCCCTGGTGGACGTGCCCTGGCAGCTGTGGAGCTACTACCGCAAGCTGCGCATGTCGCGCGAAGACCTGCGCCAGGAGCACAAGGAGAGCGAGGGCGACCCGCACATCAAGGCGCAGATCCGCCGCCAGCAGCAGCAGATGGCCAGGCGCCGCATGATGTCCGAGGTGCCCAAGGCCGACATCGTGGTCACCAACCCCACGCACTTCGCGGTGGCCCTGAAGTACGTCGACAGCATGCGCGCGCCGCGCGTGGTGGCCAAGGGCACGGACGGCGTGGCCGAGCGCATTCGCGAGATCGCGAAGGAGAACAAGGTCGCGATCCTCGAGGCGCCGCCGCTCACGCGCTCGCTCTACAAGTACACCCGCCTGGGCGACGAGATTCCCGCCGGCCTCTACACCGCCGTGGCCGAGGTGCTGGCCTGGGTCTACCAGCTCAAGCGCTGGCAGGCCGAGGGCGGCGAGGCGCCGCGCACGCCGGGTGAGCTGCCCATTCCCCAGGACCTCGAATACAACCTGCAGGCCGCATGAACGCGATCGCCACCTTCCTGCGACTGCCGCCGCAGAGCCTCTCCGGCGGCAACATGAAGGGCCTGGCCGGCCCCATCCTCATCATCATGATCCTCTGCATGATGGTGCTGCCGCTGCCGCCCTTTCTGCTGGACCTGCTGTTCACCTTCAACATCGCGGTCTCGGTGATGGTGCTGCTGGTCAGCATGTACACCATGAAGGCGCTGGACTTCGCGGCCTTCCCGGCGGTGCTGCTGTTCTCCACGCTGCTGCGCCTGTCGCTGAACGTGGCCTCCACCCGCGTGGTGCTGATGCACGGCCACACCGGCCCCGACGCCGCCGGCAAGGTCATCGAGGCCTTCGGCCACTTCCTGGTGGGCGGCAACTTCGCGGTCGGCGTGATGGTCTTCATCATCCTGGTGCTGATCAACTTCATGGTCATCACCAAGGGCGCGGGCCGCATCGCCGAGGTCGGCGCGCGCTTCATGCTCGACGCCATGCCCGGCAAGCAGATGGCGATCGACGCCGACCTCAACGCCGGCCTCATCGGCGAGGACGTGGCGCGCAAGCGCCGCACCGAGGTGGCGCAAGAGGCCGACTTCTACGGCTCCATGGACGGCGCCAGCAAGTTCGTGCGCGGCGATGCCGTCGCCGGCCTGCTGATCATGGTGATCAACATCATCGGCGGCCTGGTGGTGGGCGTGGTGCAGCACGGGCTGGACTTCTCCACCGCCGGCAAGACGTACACGCTGCTGGCCATCGGCGACGGCCTGGTGGCGCAGATCCCGGCGCTGGTGATCTCGACCGCGGCCGGCGTGATCGTCTCGCGCGTGACCACCGACGAGGACGTGGGGCGCCAGCTCACGGGCCAGCTCTTCTCCAACCCTCAGGTGCTGTTCCTCACGGCCGCGATCATCGGCCTGATGGGCATGATCCCGGGCATGCCGAACCTGGCCTTCCTGCTGATCGCGGGCGGCCTGCTCTGGTTCGCCCGCCGGCTGCTGCTGCGCGCGCCGCAGCAGGCGGCCGAGAAGGCGGCCGCCGCCCAGGCCGCAGCCACCGCGCCGGTGCCCGAGGCGGCCGAGGCCACCTGGGACGACGTGGCCCTGGTCGACCCGCTGGGCATGGAAGTGGGCTACCGCCTGATCCCGCTGGTGGACCAGTCGCAGCAGGGCGAGCTGCTGGGCCGCATCAAGAGCATCCGCAAGAAGATCGCTCAGGAGCTGGGCTTCCTGGTGCCGGTGGTCCACATCCGCGACAACCTCGAGATCCAGCCCAACAGCTACATCATCAGCCTCAAGGGCGTGGCGATCGGGCGCGGCGAGGCCTACCCCAACCAATGGATGGCGATCAACCCCGGCCAGGTCACCGGCACGCTGCCCGGCACGCCCACGCAGGACCCGGCCTTCGGCCTGCCCGCGGTGTGGATCGACGCCAGCCAGCGCCAGCAGGCGCAGGCCCTGGGCTACACGGTGGTCGACGCCTGCACGGTGATGGCCACGCACCTCAACCACCTGATCCAGACCCACGCCGCCGAGCTGCTGGGCCGCCAGGAAGTGCAGCAGCTGCTCGACCAGGTCGGCAAGACGGCGCCGAAGCTCACCGAGGACCTCGTGCCCAAGGTGATCACGCTCAGCACGCTGCACAAGGTGTTGCAGAACCTGCTCGAGGAAGAGGTTCCGATCCGCGACATGCGCACCATCCTCGACGTCATGGCCGAGCAGGCGCCGACGGTGAAGGACGCGACCGAGCTGACCTCGCTCACCCGCCTGGCGCTGGGCCGCGCCATCGTGCAGCAGCTGTTCCCCGGCGACTCGGAGCTGCAGGTGCTCGGGCTCGACGCCACGCTCGACGGCCTGCTGCAGCAGGCCATGACCAGCAACAGCGGCATCGAGCCCGGCCTGGCCGACAACCTGCTCGCGCAGACCCAGGCCGCGATCGCGCGCCAGGAGCAGCTGGGCCTGGCGCCGGTGCTGGTCGTGCAGCACCCGCTGCGCGTGCTGCTCTCCCGGTTCCTGCGGCGCAGCCTGCCGCAGCTCAAGGTGCTCTCGCACGCCGAGATCCCTGATTCCCGCCACATCAAGATCACCGCCACCATCGGAGGAAGAGTTTGAACATCATCACGGACGTGCGCAGCGCCGCACGCAAGTTCGTCGCCGCCACCAGCCGCGAAGCCCTGCGGCTGGCCCGCGAAGCCCTGGGCGCGGAGGCGATGGTGCTGACCAACCGCGTGGTCGCCGAGGGCGTCGAGATCGTCGCCATGGCGCCGGAGGAGATGGAGCAGGTGGCGGAGCACGCGGCGCCCGCGGTTGCGATGTCCGCGCCCGCGCCTGCTGCTGCGATGCCTTTGCCGAGGCCCACCGCCGCGATGCCCGCGCCGATGCCGGTGCCCTCGATGCCGCCGATGCCCTTCATGCCCTCCGTGCCCGCGCGGCCGGCGGTGCCTGTCGCGCCCTTGCTGCAGCAGGCCTTGCCCGCCGCTGCGACCCCCATGAGCTTCGCGACCGCGGCCGAAGCGCCGGCGGCAGTCGCATCGCATCCCGACCCCGTGCTCAGCGAGCTTCACTCCATGCGCGGCATGATCGAGGAGCAGCTGGCCACCGTGGTCTGGAACGACCGCCAGCGCCGCGACCCCATGCGCGGGCGCCTGCTGCGCACGCTGCTGGGCGCCGGCTTCAGCGCCCGCCTCGCCAAGGCCATGCTGGAGCATCTGCCCGCCGGCCAGAGCTATGCCCAGGGCATGGCCTTCGTCCGCTCGGAGCTGATCCGCACCCTGCCGGTGATGGAGGACGAGGATGCGCTGCTGGCCGAGGGCGGCGTCTACGCCCTGATGGGCCCCACCGGCGTCGGCAAGACCACCACCACCGCCAAGCTCGCCGCGCGCTGCGTGATGCGCTTCGGCGCCGACAAGCTCGCGCTGGTAACCACCGACAGCTACCGGATCGGTGCCTACGAGCAGCTGCGCATCTACGGGCAGATCCTCAACGTGCCGGTCTACGCGGTGAAGGATGCGACCGACCTGCAGCTGGTGCTCAACGACCTGCGCAACAAGCACATGGTGCTGATCGACACCGTGGGCATGAGCCAGCGCGACCGCGCCGTGTCGGAGCAGATCGCCATGCTCGGCAGCAGCCCGCGGCCGGTGAAGCGGCTGCTGCTGCTCAATGCCGCCAGCCACGGCGACACCCTCAACGAAGTGGTGCATGCCTACCGCCACGGCGGCAGCGACAACGCGCTGGCCGGCTGCATCTTCACCAAGGTGGACGAGGCCACGCACCCGGGCGCGCTCATCGACACCGTGATCCGCCACCGGCTGCCGGTGCACTACGTCTCCAGCGGCCAGAAGGTGCCGGAGAACCTGGCGCCGGCCGATCGCGCCGCGCTGGTCGACAGCGTGTTACAGGCCAGGGCGCCGAGCGCGCTCTTCGTGCCCGGCGAGAGCGACCTGCAGGACCGGCCCGCTCCGGCCGAGGCTGCATCGCAAGTGGCCGAGGCGCAGGCCGAGACCGAGCGCCTGCGACTCAAGTACCGGCAACTGATCCATGCCATGGCCCACGACGCGCAGGAGGTGGCCTGGGCCGCCAGAGCGCTGGCGGACGCCGATCTGGGCTTCGACGCGGCGCGCGAGCTGTGGCGCATGGCGGCCGACGAGAACGTGCTGCACAAGTCCGTGCTGCAGTCCTTGAAGGCCCACGCCTGGAGCGAGATCGCCACCGGCTGCGATCGCCATGTGCTGGCACTCGGCGGGCAGCTCGGGCTCAAGTCGAACGAGGGCGGCGATGCCTATGCCTGCGAAAGCAGCCTGCTGCTCTCGGACCGCGACGGCCGGCCGCTGGCCGCGCCCAACCAGTGGCTCTCCACCGCCGGCGCGCGCACGGCCGGCGAGGCGGCGCGCAAGCCCGGCCAGCGCCCGCTGCAGTGGCTGGCGCAGCAGGACTTCGGCAAGCCGGTGGTGCATGTGCTGCCGCGCCTGCCCACCGTCGAATTCATGGGGGCCGTGCAGGCCCGCGGGCTGGGCTGGCTGGCGCGTGCGCCGGGCTCGACCGCCATCGTCGATGCCGGCACCGGCCGCGGCAGCACGCTGGCACGGCTGGCGCTGGACTTCGGCCAGCCGCATGGCGTGCGATTCAAGGGCAAGCCGGCGCTGCAGGCGCAGGCCCATGCCGTGGTGCAGCTGCGCGGCGAGCACGGGCTGCCGGCCCTGCGCTGCGTGGTGACGCGCGTGATGGAGCCGAAGAGCCTCAAGATCCTCGCGCAGGGCTACCTGCTGTCGAACCTCGGCGGCGAGGTCGATGCGGCGCAGCTCGCGCAATGGCAGGCCTGGGCCGCCGAGGCCGAACCCTGCTTCCGCCTGATCCGCCAGGGCCTGCAACTGGTGGGTGGCCTGGGCGAGCTGGGCGACCCGCAGATGATGAAGCGCGTGCTGATCGCCGGCCAGGCCAGCACCACCGTGTGGCGGCTGCTGAATGCCCAGGGCGAATGGGCGGGCCGCACGCGCGTGCTGCTGAGCCAGCTGACCGGGCGGCGCCTGCGCCCCGACCGCGCGCCTTCGGGCAATGTGCTCTACGAAGGCGTGGCCAAGCTGTTCCTGCTGCTGGAGGCGCTGGGCTCATGAGTGGGTGGACCGCTCCCGAGACCAAGATCGCAGCGCGCTGCGCGGAGCTCGCGCGGTGAGCAAACTGGTAGCAGATCAGGCCGACGGCCTGCGGCGCCTGCTGGCGCAGACGCGCACGCGCGTGCTGGCTTTCGCGAGCATGGGGCGTGGGCTGGGCGTCACCACCGCGGTGACGAACCTGAGTGCTGCCCTGGCGTACCAGGGCAGGGAAGTGCTGCTGCTGGACGAGCACGGCACCGGCGCCGGCACGGCATCGGCCGCCTGGGCCATCGATCCGATGGGCACGCTGGAGGACGTGGCCAAGCGCCGGCTCACCCTGCCCGGCGCCGCCGCGCGCACGCCCTGCGGCGTGCAGGTGCTGCCGGCCGTGCCGCGCACGCCGGCCGGCAGCCCCGACCCGCGCGCGCTGTGGGAAGGCGACGTGATCCTGATCGATGCCGCGCTCGATGGCGAGGGCCGGCTCTCCGCCCTGGCGCAATCGGCCGACGAACTGGTGCTGGTGATGCAGCCGCACGCGGCCTCGATCACCGCCACGTACGCAGGCATCAAGCGCTTGCACTACGCACATGCGCTGCGGCAGCTGCGCTTCCTGGTCAACGGCGTGGCCGAGCCCGGAGCGGCGCAGCAGGTCGCGCACAACCTGGCGCAGGCCGGCAGCCGCTACCTCGCGGTCTCGCTGCAGCCCGCCGGCTGGGTGCGGGCGGAGCCCCACATGGCCGACGCCGGGCGCCTGCGCCGCACCTTGGTGGAGGCCTATCCGGCCAGCCCCGCGGCGGCGGACTGCCGCCGCATCGCCGACGAAATGGGCCAGTGGCCCTGGCGTCCGGGCGCGAGCCTGGCGCCGCAAGCCGCGCCCGCGACGCAGGGCACGAACACCGCCGAAGCCTGTTGAGAGCACTTGGAGAAGGAAAAAGGACGACCGTGTACACCGCACAGGGAACCATTGAAAAGTCCCATCTGCTGAAGCAGCACCAGCCGATGGTTCGCCGCATGGCGCTGCAGATGCTGGCCAGGCTGCCCGCCAGCGTGGAGCTCGACGACCTGATCCAGGCCGGGATGATCGGCCTGCTGGACGCGTCGACACGCTACAAGGACAACCGCGGCGCGCAGTTCGAGACCTTTGCCAGCCAGCGCATCCGCGGCGCCATGCTCGACGAGCTGCGCGCCAACGACTGGGGCTCGCGCGGGCTGCGCCAGTCGGCGCGCAAGGTCGAGGGCGCGATCCAGACGCTGGAGCATCGTCTGGGCCGCGCGCCCACGGAGGGCGAGATCGCCAAGGAACTGAAGATGACGCTGGAGGCTTTCCAGGGCCTGCTGCAGGAGATCCAGGGCTGCCAGTTGCTTTACGTCGAGGACTTCTCGGCGGACGGCGAGGGCGACAACCCCTTCCTGGACCGCCATGCCAGCGAGGCACGCGGCGAACGCGGCGGCGACGAGGACCCGCTTGCGCAACTGCTGGAGAGCGGCTTCCGCCACCAGCTCGTGGATGCCATCGGCGAGTTGCCGGAGCGCGACCGGCTGCTGCTCAATCTCTACTACGAGGAGGAGCTCAACCTGCGCGAGATCGGCGCGATCCTGGAGGTCAGCCAGTCGCGCGTGTGCCAGCTGCACAGCCAGGCCATCAGCCGGCTGCGGGCGAAGCTGAAGGACCTGCTCTGAGGTCTTCAGTGGCCGCCGGACGCCGGCCCCCGGCGCGCTTGCGACTGGTTGCCGGCGCCGACCTGGGTTTCGCGGTCGCTGCGGCTCTCCGGCGTGCGCTTCGGTTCGTTGCGCTGGGTGGCGGGCTGGTGACCGGCCTTGTTGTGCTCGGTCTGGCCTTTCCGGTCGTTCTGCGAATTCGACATGCGGACTCTCCTTGGGGGTGAACGGACAAGTGTTCATGTAGCGCCCGGCGGAGAGCCCTTTCACCGTACCGGCGCCCACTCGGCATGTAGGAAAACGCCGCCAGCAGGGCCCCAAAGTTTGATTTACCCTGCGCGATCACCCAGCATATCGGCCATGGACACATCCATCTTCAGCGCGCTGCCCGGTGGAGCCCAGACGCTCGCCGGTGACGGAGCCGTGCTCGCCGAGCCCGGCCTCCACGGAACCGTGGTCGCGCTGACGGCGGACCACCATGCCTACGCCAGCGAGCACGAGCGCGCGACCCGCACTCAGCTCGCCTGGCGGCTGGCCCGGCTCAAGAAGTCGCGTTTCGAGGGCGAGTACGACCGCGCGCGCAGCTACGTCGCGCCGGTGTACTTCGTGCCCAGCGACACGCTGGTCGGCGACGCGCTGCCCAGCGCGCTCGGCATCGCGAGCCATCACGCGCTGTTCGGCGGGGTGGTGCCCCATCCCTTCGTGCTGACCAAGGCGCTGGTGCATCCGCTGGTCGATCCGGCCGCCGCAGCGCCCGTGGGATGGAGCCACGGCTTCGCCGGCCAGGTCGCCCATGCGGTGCTGCAGGGCTTCTCGGTCTTCGCCGCCGAAGATGCGAGGCGCGCCGGCCTGCGCCTGCTGGAGCAGGGCGCAGTGCGCGTCAAGCCGGTGCGGGCCACCGGCGGTCGCGGCCAGCAAGTGGTGCGCGACCGGCAAGCGCTGGAGGAACGCCTCGCGGCCATGGACGCGGCGGAGATCGCCGAGCACGGACTGGTGCTGGAGGAGAACCTCGAGCAGCCCGTGACCTACAGCGTGGGCCAGGTGCACGTGGGCCAGGCCGTCGCCAGCTATTACGGCTGGCAGCGCCTGACCACCGACAACCAGGGCCACAAGGTCTATGGAGGCTCGGACCTCACCGTGGCGCGCGGCGGTTTCGATGCGCTGCTCGCGCTGAGCTTCCCCGAGGAGATTCGCCTGGCGGTGGAGCAGGCGCGCAGCCTGCATCGTGCGGTCGTCGCCTCGTTCCCGGGCTTCTTCGCCTCGCGCATCAACTACGACGTGGCGCAGGGCGTCAGCAGCGCCGGGCGCTGGTGCTCCGGCGTGCTGGAGCAGTCGTGGCGCGTGGGCGGCGCGAGCGGCGCCGAGATTGCGGCGCTCGAAGTCTTCGAGGAGCAGCCCGAGCGTCAGGCAGTCAACGCCTCCTGCTTCGAGGTTTACGGCGACGGCGTGGTGCCGCCGCCCAATGCGTGCGTGTACTTCAGCGGCGTGGATGCCAGCATCGGCCCGATCACGAAGTACACCGTGGTCGAGCCCTGATGCCCACCCGACATGCCCTCATCGACATCCCCGTCGACGGCGTGCACATCGCCGGCACGCTGGTCGCAGCCTCGACCATGGTGCCCGGCGTGTTGCTGGTGCATGGCTGGGACGGCAGCCAGCAGCAGGACATCGCGCTGGCCCACGAGCTCGCCGCCCTGGGCTGCATCTGCCTGACCTTCGACCTGCGCGGCCATGCCCGCCATGTGGCGCAGCGCGAGGCCGTCACGCGCGAGGACAACCTGCGCGACGTGCTGGCCGCCTACGACACGCTGGTGGGCCATCCGGCGGTGGACCCCGCTGCCGTCGCCGTCATCGGCAGCAGCTACGGCGGCTACCTCGCGGCGGTGCTGACCTCGCTGCGTCCGGTGCGATGGCTGGGCCTGCGCGTGCCCGCCATCTACCGCGACGAGAACTGGGAAAGCCCCAAGCGCCGGCTCAACGGCGATGACCTCGCGCTGTACCGCCAGACCGCCATCGAGCCCGAGAAGAACCGGGCGCTGGCCGCCTGCGAGGACTTCTTCGGCGACGTGCTGATCGTCGAATCGGAAAACGATGTCATCGTGCCGCACCCGGTGATCGAGAACTACCTGGCCGCCTTCAAGTTCGCGCGCTCCTTGAGCCACCGCGTGATGGAGGGCGTCGACCATGCAATGTCCAAGAAGGCCTGGCGCCAAGCCTACGTGCAGATCGTGGTGGCCTGGATGACCGAGATGCGCCTGGCCGCCAAGGCCGAGGAGAAGGCGCGGCCGAAGCAGCAGGCGCAGCGCTACGAGGCCTGGCCCAGCGCGAATGTTTGAGCGACTGAGCGCCATGCGCGAGGCGGGGCCCTGCGAGCGCGGGCAGCTCTCGTTGTCGGGGATGGAACCGCGAGGCGGCACGCGTTACCTATGGGAACAACAAGCTCAGAGCTGACTGCCGCCTCGCAGGTGCCGCAGCATGACCCAAGGTCTGTGCTTCTTCTTGACGGACCGAGGACTCGATATATGAACAGCAACAGCCGCGTTCATCAGTACCCACTGTTGATCTCCAATCCGGACGGCACTCAGATCCCTCGACCTGGCGAGGTGCAGATTCATCACTGCGGCGATGGAACAACTTCTACCCATCTCCACCCAGTCCCTCTGCCCAACGTCCAGGAGGTCGTGTCGGTGGGTCAGCACTTCCCCAGGTTCCTGCCCGTCCTGTCATGCAGCAACGTGCCTTCGCGTCCCTGGATCGCTTCGAATCCAAAGCAACTGCATGTCGCCTACCAGCCCGCCCCGCTTATTCCCCCGGATTCCGATCTCGATCCCGAAGAAGAGAACGAGGTCGTTTCATACGAGCGCAGAGACTTCGAAACGTTTGAACTCGAGCCCGAGCGAAGCTTTCAGTCATTCTTGGGAAGATGGGCGTCGGGGCCGGATACCTATGACTTGAGCCCGGCACCTTTCCAACGGTCCTATCCGTTCGCCGGGAACATGTCCCCCACTGAAATGACCGGCTTGCACTGCGCCACGATGAAATCGCTCCGGTCGGTGGAGACATCTCGCGGGGGGTTCCCATGGCCGCAACCGCAACCGCAACCGCCACAGGTTCGGGTCTTTGAAACGGAAGAGATCCGGCTGAAGCTGCTTGCATCGCAAAAACCGCGGAAACCTAACGCCGAAGCATCAGCTCCCGATCTGGCCATGCCGCCAGAGTCCCAGCCACGACGCCGCGGAAACTTGATCAGTTTCAGTCAGGATGAAATCGTGAAAGCATTGAAAGAGCTGAAACTGGATTCGCGCAAGAAAACGGTGGCCCGCCTGCAAAGCTTCGACGACCTGAGCGACGGCGTTGAGTACGTCAAATGCCTAAGCACGAATTCTTGTCAGAGCCTGTTGACAGAAGCGCGGAAGTGCCAGACCACCAACCCGGAAGCATCGCAAGTGCTAGCTCTGCTGTTTTTGATCTCCCTCCGCTGGCCTCCCGACCCGGATGAGTTTCTGGACCTTCTTCCTGATGCATGGCCACCTGCGATGGAGCAGTGGCGGCTGCCCTGCTTGGAAAATTGGAACATGGTGCGCCGAAGCCAGATCACGCCGAAAAGAGACGAGGTTTTCTTGCAGTTGAGAGATCGCTATCGCTATCGCTAGTAGTCGAAGCCGTCGTGGCTTGGGGCCGAGGGAAAGGCTTGGCCGGAGCAGCAGGCGCAGCACTACGAGGTCTGGCTCGGCGCGAATGCTTGAGCGATCGAGCGCGATGCGCGAGGCGGCGAGAAGCGCGGAATATTTAGTACGCCTGTTTGCTGCGCGCCCTTCAGGAATGGCGGAACTGAGCCGAAAAGCACTCAGAGCCAATCAAACCGCGAGCACGCAACATGTCCAGACTCATCATCCTCGCCCGGCACGGCAGCGTCAGGCAAGTCAATATCCAGGGCGCCATCACCCTCATCGGCCGCGACCTCGAGTGCGACGTGCAGATCGACAGCCTGGGCGTGAGCCGGCGCCATGCCACCATCCAATGGACGGGCGACCGCTTCGTGCTGAACGACCTGGAGAGCTTCAACGGCACCTTCGTCAACGGCGAGCGCATCTGGGAGCATCCGCTGAAGAACGGGGATGCGATGGCCATGGGCGAATGCCAACTGCGCTTTCTCTACAGCTCGAAAGCGCTGCCCAGCGAGGACGCGCTGCGCCTGGTCACGCGGGTCGACGATCTGCACGACTTCCACGCGCGGCGCGAGCGCAGCGACTGGGCCGCCTTCTTCCGGCGCAGCACGACGGCAAGCAGCCGCGACGCAGCGGTGGCGCGCTACCGTTGATGCCGGGCCTTGCAGGAGTGCGGGCAATCCCTGAGTGGCGAGGCGGAACTGCGAGTCGGCAAGGGTTACTGACAAACAACAACCCAGAGGACGACGGCCGCCTTGCGGAGTCGTTGCACCCCTTCATGTCCGCTATCGAATCCTTGCTGGGCCCCGATCCTGGGGCTCGCGCGGGCCAGCCGGCCCGCACCGTCCGCACGCTGCTCGTCGGCACGGATGTCCTGATCCATCTTCAGGAAGATGAAAGCCGCGAGGAGATCACGCTCTACAGCGTCCCGGGATTGATGCAGGAAGTCGCCTGGCTGGCCGAGCGCACCGACGCGTGGGCGCATGTGCTGCCCCATCATGCGCACGCGCAAGCCGTGTGCGCGCTCATCGTGAATCCGGGTACGCGCGAGGTCTTCCTGTCCGAGATCTGGCCGCGTGCGGCGCTCGATCAAGTCACGTTCGGCCACGAGCTGAATGCCCATGCGCAGCGGCATCGCCTGTGGCAACGCATGCTGCGGGTGACGCAGGATGATGGCGTTCTTCTTGATTGATGGGGGCGCCATGCGTTTGACGAGCAGCACCCAAGACCCGGCCTTGCCGACCGTCGGTACTCAACGCCAGAGAAACGAGGCCGTGCACTTGGGTTGGGACGGGCCCCCCTCTGTCCATGCGCATGCCTATCCGGTCGCTATTCCCAATCTGCCCAGTATTCAGGAACTGGTGAGTCAGGACCCTGGATTCCCAACGGGCCTGGCCCCGACCGGCCATCCGCTGCAGCCACAGGCACAGTGCGAGCCACTCATTCGACCGGACTCGGCGCCCCCTTCCCCCGAAGAGTGCGATCCCCATTCTTATGGGTCCGGGGACATCAACGCATACGAGCCCGAGGACCTCGACACATACGAGCCCCACGCCGACCCCCGTGCGCAGGGCGAGGTCGAGCTTCCGCCTGCGAAGCGGTCTCGTCCATTTGCCGGCGGGTTGTCGCCGGCGGATCTGGCCGACTTGCATCGCTTCACGACGCAGTATCCGCCGCAGGTCCGGGTCTTCGATCTGGACAAGATTCGTTCGCAGTTCGTCGCGTCGCAGAACAGGCGGCAAGTCCAGCGCAATGCCGAAAGCTCGATAGAGGCGGTGCCTCCAGGCCCTCCGAATGTCATGCTCGTGTTGCAGACGAAGAAGTCTTTCGTGCAGATGGTGAAATACGTCAAGACCTGGGGACTTGAGCAAAGTCGCCTTCTGCTGGTGGCATCCCGCGAATGGAAGGAAAGAAACCCGCCCGCTTCACAGTTGATGGCTTTGCTGTTTCTATTCACCCTTCACAGCCCTCCTTGGGAGTTCGCAATCGAGTTTCCACACCTGCTTCCTGCCACCTGGCCGCCCGCGCTGGAGCCGTTGCGGCAGGACTGCCTGACGAGCTGGCGCCTGATCGTGCGAACAGACGGGGCCAACGATGCAACGATGAGAAGGAGCATCCGTTCAATGTTGAAAATGCGCTATTCCAAACCTGCGCCGCCACAGGGGCTGTTCGCCGGCATGAGCCCGACGGACGTGATCGCCGTGCTTCACTCCGCGATGCTGCAGTTGTAGCTGGGAGGTCGCTTCGGTATGGCGGAACTGTCGCTGCCGTGCGGCAAGCTTGTCACGGAACCGGGGGCCTCTGCCGGGATAATGGAGGTATGTTCTTACCGAGATCCCGCCTCGCCTTTCAGGCGAAGGCGTCGCCCGACTTCCGATGAGCCAGGAACCCTGTCGTATCGTCCTCGGTGAACGTTGGACCGCCTTCGCCCAGGAAAGAGAGGGCATGCACATGCTGGGGACCGTCCAGCGGGGCATGCAGATCGGCGCGCTCGCGAGGCTGGCGGACGGCAGCTATGCCCAGGTCAACGGCGATGTGATCGAGGTCATCAACAAGAGCCGCGTGGAGTTCGCCCTGCGCGCGGCGACGGGGACGCGGCCCGGCGAGCCGATCGTGAATTTGCGCCGCGCGCCGGCGTCGGCGGTGCCGGTCGTGATCAAGAAGCGCCGGCGGATCGTGCTGCCGCCTGAGGCTTAGATCCGCATCGGCATTGCCGAGCAGTTCGCGGAGTCGCGAGTCGAGTCATTCGGACCAGTCGTCCGGCCCCGGGAGCGGGGACATCCTGATGACCGAGTCGTCGCTGTCTTGATCATCTTCACTGGATATGCTTGACCCGCTAAGGGCCTGATAGATGGCTTGGACCCCTAACTCGGAGACGCTTGATCCGCTGAGGTCGTAGCGGATGTGCTGCGCGGACCAGATGTTTGGGCCCCTCGGCGTGTTGACGTCTTCAATCGCTTCAGGGGCGTCTTCTTGAAGAGGTGGAAGGGTGCCCCGGGCTCCAGGCCCTTGGACCGGCCGCGACCGCGACAGGCCTTCGTTGTGCATCATGTACAGCATCGGGTAGACCATCATGACCAGCATGGCGACGATCATGTTCACGAGCACGGTCTGAGTGAAGGGGTCCATGCCTTCGAGCAGCGAACTTATCAGGATCAATCCGGCCAAAATAAACCCGAAGACCATCAGACGTGCGGCATCGGTGACCAACATCTTTCTGCCGAATTGTTGGAAGAAATTGTTGGCTGCGCTTGTGGCTATTGAGAGAACGCCGACTTTGAAGCACAGAGGCGCGCTGTCTCTTGACCTTTGCTGTTCACTCGCTTGGGAAAACATGCCCAGGAGTTCGGTGGGAATGACCTGACCCGCTTTCTGCCCGATCGAATCCATAACCGCTTGCTCAACCGGCGTGAGCGGAAGGGGAAGGTAGGCTCTCACGAACTCATACACGTACAGCTCTTTCTTGAGAGCCTGGCGAATCTCCCGAGGGAGGTGCGCGTGCAGCTGTCGGCACGTTTTCATGATCTTCTTATCGAAAGAAGTGAAATCGGGTACGCGCACGTCAGACCATAGAGAGGACATCGGAGGCAAGCGTGCAGGCTTCAACTGGATGGTGTCGTCGAATTCGTATTGAAGATACCTCAAATTCTCAATTTCTATGTGATTGAGTTTCTGGCTTTTTTGCTTTTCGAGCAATTTGAGCCATCTGTCCCGTTGCACCCCAACGTCTTTTTCGAGAGCTCGGAGAATTCTTGCGTGCTTTTCGTCCAACTTATCTGAAATCAACCTGACTCGTTCCAGGTCTCGACTTTTCTTGTACACACCCAGTTGAAATTCGAGTTCTCGCAAGGACTGCATTTCTTCGGCCGTGAGGGTCCTTGGATCTCGTGCCCAGAATGCCTTGAGAGTCGGCCTTTTTTTGAACTCTTCTTCAATATCTTCCAGGTATCGCGCATGCACGGCGTCGAGTCGGCCAGGCAAGCCCTTCAGCCGTTCGATCTCTCTTCGGTACAATTGAGAATTCTTCTCGTCGATCAAACTCCGGCGACCTTCGGCATTCACACCCAGCAGTACTTTCGCAAAATTCGTCAGTTCGAGGATGTATTGCTTGTGAGCGGCCTCGTCTGCAATGTTGAGCTTCGCCCTCGCGAAATATTCCTTTCTTTCCAGATAGCGCATGATGGATGCGACGACCACGTCATCCAGGAATTCCAATATTCCATTCACCGCCGCATGCACGAGCGAATCCTGAATGTTGAACTGGGTGACGCTGCCAGCGCCCGATCGGGGCGCAAGTACCGCCATCGCTATACCGCCGCCCCATTGCAGTCCGGCATAGAAGACTCCTGATACAAGCAAGCCTTCCAGTCGAAGCGATGTGGTGTTGTCGCTGAGAGGAGCGATGAAATTAAGACAATCGCGAATGATGGCATAGGGCGCGAACGACAACATCGACGTGGCCAATGCGTTCAGCGAGCCCATCGCGTAGCAGGCGAGCACCGCGCCGAGTTGCATGAGGGCCAGCAATGTGCGCGAAACGATGCTGGGGACATTGGCTTCGTGTCGATGCACAGAAATCGCACCGCCGAGCAAGTTCAGGGCAGGCCCCAAGATGATCGCCAAAATCCCTGCAGCGTAGGGGATGACGTTTTTGCCGTCCGATGCAATGAACCCGCTCACAGAGAAGGCGACCGCGTCGCGCACGAAAGTGCTTATCGTGACGACGACCCAGGTGCGCAGGCCAACATTGAATAGGTTGGCCGCCCATCGGCCAGCGTCGCTTTCGAATTCGTTGTTGAAGACCTTGCAGAGAAACTCGATCAGCGCGATTCGGCGCTGCTGCTGGGCTTCGGGGGAATTTCCCGGATGGTCTGCCGCGGCTTCCTGCAGGCGGATTGCAACGCAAACGATCTCCTCCGACAGCGCCAGCGTTTCGAGGTCGAGCCCGTCGTCGCGCACGATCCCTTCTGCGCATTTGGTAAGTTGGTCCGCGCGCCACCTCTCGTCGGGGGACATGCCTTGCTGCATGTCCTTCTTCATGCCTTGGACGGCGAGACCCAAGTTCTTCGTCCAAAGCTTGCTGAAGGATTTCAGCTGGTGCCGATTGACCCGAATGGGGGGCTGCCTATCGAGCTGAGCTTGGAATTGCTGCTGGGTCTCGTGGATTTTGAGTGGCGGCACCTTGGATGCGGCGCGCTCCTCTTTGAATTCCGCTTGCTCTATCTCGATCCTTGTTTCGTCCGGTTCCTTCGGCTTCTCCGGCGTTGTGGTCGTGTACGACGACGACGAGTAATCGGAATTGGAACTGCTGACAGCGCGCATAAGGCGGCTTCCTTCCTGGGGGTACTTGGAAGGGCCGTGTGTAACAGCGACTTACAAACGGGTCAAACTTTGTCGCAAATTGTCGCCTCTACCTGCATGGAAGCAGACGCATATGACGCGTGTGCCTCGCGCCAATTCACTCCGCGCGCGCCACCGGATGCTGCGCCAACGCCTCCAGCGCCAGCACCAACGCCGAGTGATCGTCCTGCCCATGCCCCAGCGCCGAGCAGGCATTCATCAGCTGCGCCGCACCGGCGGTCTGCGGCAGCGCCACGCCCAGCGCGCGCGCACTCTGCATCGCCAGGTTCAGATCCTTCTGATGCAGCGCGATGCGGAAACCCGGCGCAAACGTGCGCTTGATCATCCGTTCCCCATGCACCTCGAGGATGCGCGAGGAGGCGAAGCCGCCCATCAGCGCCTGCCGCACCTTGGCCGGATCGGCGCCGGCCTTGCTGGCGAACACCAGCGCCTCGCCGACGGCCGCGATGTTCAGCGCCACGATGATCTGGTTGGCCACCTTGCACACCTGCCCATCGCCGGCGGCGCCGACCAGCGTCACGTTCTTGCCCATCTTCTCGAGCAGGGGCCGCACGCGGCCGAAGACGCCTTCGTCGCCGCCGCACATGATGGTCAGGCTGGCAGCCTTGGCGCCCACCTCGCCGCCCGAGACCGGCGCGTCGACGTAGCCGCAGCCCAGTTCCTCGATGCGCTTGGCGAAGCCCTTGGTCGCGATCGGGTCGATGGAGCTGCAGTCCACCACCGTCTTCCCTTTGGTCAGTGCGCAGGCCACGCCGTTCTCGCCGAACAGCACCTTCTCCACATCGGGCGTGTCGGGCACCATGACGAAGACCACGTCGGCCTGCTTCGTCACCTCGGCGGCCGAGTTGCACACGGTGGCGCGCGAGCTGAAGGGCTCGGGCACGGGCCCTTGCGTGTTGACGAAGAGCGTGTGGCCGGCGTCGAGCAGGTGCCCGGCCATGGGTGCGCCCATGATGCCGAGGCCGATGAAACCGATCTTCCGGGATGCAGAGGTGGACATGCGATGAATTCCTTTGTCTTGTCTGTCTGTGTGTGTCGTTACTGCGTGAGGGCCCTGCGCCATCCGAGGCCGTCGGCCGTGGTGCCGCGCGGCTTGTACTCGCATCCGATCCAGCCGGTGTAGCCGGCGGCATCGATGTGCTTGAAGAGCCAGGGGTAGTTGATCTCCCCCGTGCCCGGCTCGCCGCGGCCCGGGTTGTCGGCCAGCTGGATGTGGCCGATGCGAGCCATGTTCTTGCTCATCGTGGCGGCCAGCTCGCCTTCCATGCGCTGCGCGTGGTAGATGTCGTACTGCAGCAGCAGGTTGGTCGAGCCCACGTCGTCGATGATGGCCAGCGCCTGGTCGGTGCGGGTCAGGAAGAAGCCGGGAATGTCGAAGTGGTTGATCGGCTCGATCAGCAGCATGATCCCCGCAGTCTGCAGTTCCCTGGCGGCGAAGCGCAGGTTCTCCACGGCCACCTTGCGCGCCTCCCCGGCGCTCACGCCGTCAGGCAGCTTGCCGAGCAGGCAGTTGAGCTTGGGGCAGCCCAGCGCGGTCGCGTAGTCGATCGCCATGCCCACGCCCTCGCGGAATTCGCCCACGCGGTCGGGATGGCAGGCGATGCCGCGCTCGCCCGTCTCCCAGTTGCCCGCGGGCAGGTTGTGCAGCACCTGCTGCAGGCCGTTGGCGCGCAGCGCGGCAGTGAGCTCCTTCTTGTCGAAGGCGTAGGGGAAGAGGTATTCGACGGCCTTGAAGCCCGCCTTGGCAGCGGCCTCGAAGCGCTGCATGAAAGGCAGCTCCGTGAAGAGCATCGTCAGGTTGGCGGCAAAACGCGGCATCTCGTGGGTCTCCTCGGAATCAATCCAGCATCGCCGCGGCGACGGAGCTGGGTGCGTCGGCAAGGCTCTCGGCCAGTGCCTCGAACTCGTTGATGGCGTCGATCTCGGTGCCCATCGCGATGTTGGTCACGCGCTCGAGCATCACCTCGATCACCACCGGCACGCTGAACTCGGCCATCAGCTTCTCGGCACGCTCGATGGCCGGCTTGATCTCTTCCTGCTTGTAGACGCGTATCGCCTTGCAGCCCAGGCCTTCGACCACCTTCACGTGGTCGACGCCGTACTCGCGCTCCACGCCGCTCTGCTCCGTGGCATTGATGTTCTCGAAGCCCAGCTGCACGCAGTAGTCCATCTCGAAGCCGCGCTGCGCCTGGCGGATCAGCCCCAGGTAGGAGTTGTTGACCACGATGTGGATGTAGGGCAGCTTGAACTGCGCACCCACCGCCAGTTCCTCGACCATGAACTGGAAGTCGTAGTCGCCGGAGAGCGCGACGATCCTGCGCGACGGGTCGGCGGCACGCACGCCCAGGGCCGCGGGGATGGTCCAGCCCAGCGGGCCGGCCTGGCCGCAGTTGATCCAGTTGCGCGGGTTGTAGACGTGCAGGAACTGCGCCGCCGCGATCTGCGACAGCCCGATGGTGCTGACATAGCAGGTCTCGCGCTCGAAGTTGCGGTTCATGCACTGGTAGACGCGCTGCGGCTTCATCGGCACGTCGTCGAAGTTGGTCTTGCGCAGCATGGTCTTCTTGCGCTCGAGGCACTCGCCCGCCCAGTCGCGGCGGCTGGGCAGCCGGCCCTGGGCCTTCATGTCCTCGGCCACTTCGACGAAGAGCTCGAGCGCGGCCTTGGCATCGGAGACGATGCCGAAGTCGGGCGTGAACACGCGGCCGATCTGCGTGGGCTCGATGTCCACATGCACGAAGGTGCGGCCCTTGGTGTAGACCTCGACCGAGCCGGTATGGCGGTTGGCCCAGCGGTTGCCGATGCCCAGCACGAAGTCGGAGGCCAGCATCGTGGCGTTGCCGTAGCGGTGGCTGGTCTGCAGGCCGCACATGCCGGCCATCAGCGGATGGTCGTCGGGGATCGTGCCCCAGCCCATCAGCGTCGGGATCACCGGCACGCCGGTGGCCTCGGCGAAGCGCACCAGCAGGTCGCTGGCGTTCGCGTTGATGATGCCGCCGCCGGCCACGATCAGCGGGCGCTCGGCCGCATTCAGCATGGCGATGGCCTTCTCGATCTGCGCGCGGCTGGCGGCCGGCTTGTAGGGCGTGAGCGGCTGGTAGGTGTCGATGTCGAACTCGATCTGCGCCATCTGCACGTCGAAGGGCAGGTCGATCAGCACCGGCCCCGGGCGGCCCGAACGCATCAGGTGGAAGGCCTGCTGGAACACCTGCGGCACCTGGCCCGGCTCGCGCACCGTGACCGACCATTTGGTGACCGGCTTCGAGATGGACTCGATGTCCACCGCCTGGAAGTCCTCCTTGTAGAGGCGGGCGCGCGGCGCCTGGCCGGTAATGCAGAGGATCGGGATCGAGTCCGCCCAGGCCGAGTACAGGCCGGTGATCATGTCGGTGCCGGCCGGCCCCGAGGTGCCGATGCACACGCCGATGTTGCCGGCCACGGCACGGGTGTAGCCCTCGGCCATGTGCGAGGCGCCCTCGACGTGGCGCGCCAGGATGTGGCCGATGGTGCCTTGCTTGCGCAGTGCCGAGTAGAGCGGATTGATGGCGGCGCCGGGCACGCCGAAGGCCTGCGTGACGCCTTCTTTTTCCATCACCAGAACGGCGGCCTGGGCCGCGGACATCTTTGCCATGTGAAGTCTCCTTGGGAATGCCTGACTTTAGGAATTCGGGGCTTCGGGCAGAAGGCGGCGCGGGGCCATAAAAGCTATTCCATGCCGGAATAACTGGCCTCGGGGCACTACCATCGGGCCATGGATCGACTGCTTGCCATGGAGATGTTCGTTCGCGTGGTGGAGACCGGCAGCTTCTCCAAGGCCGCGCGGGAGTTCAACACCACCCAGCCCACCGTGACCAAGCAGGTCGCGGCCACCGAGGCGCGTCTGAAGGTGCGGCTGCTCAACCGCAACACGCGCGGCGTGAGCCTGACCGAATCGGGCTCGCTCTACTACGAGAAGTGCAAGTCCATCGTGCACGAGGCCGAGGAGGCCGAGCAGGTGGTGCGCCGGCGCGAGTCGCAAGCCCAGGGCCTGCTGCGCATCGGCACTTCGGTCGCCTTCGGCCGGCGCGTGGTGGTGCCGCTGGCGCTGGAATACATGGCGCGCCACCCGCAGGTGCAGGTCGACCTGAGCTTCGAGGACCGCTACGTGGACCTCATCGCCCAGGGCATCGATGTCGCCGTGCGCATGGGCAAGCTGGCCGATTCGTCGCTGGGCGCCCGCTTCCTGGGCATGAACCCGTGGGTCATGGTGGCGGCGCCGGGCTACCTGAAGAAGCACGGCACGCCCAAGCGGGCCCAGGACTTGAGCGGGCACGTGGCGCTGATCTACAGCAGCGTGGTGGGCGACGATGTCTGGCGCATGCACACGCCCAAGGGCGAGCCGGTGACGGTGCCCGTCTCCGGCCGGCTGCGCTCCAACAACGTCTCGGCCGTGCTCGCCGCGGCGCGCGAGGGGCTGGGCATCGCGCTCATGCCGCGCTACGTGGCCAGCGACTCGCTGGCAGCCGGCAAGGTGGTGGAAGTGCTGCCGGGCCATGCGCTGCCGGAGCAGGAGATCCACGCGGTCTTCCCGTCGCCCAAGCTGGTGCCGGGAAAGGTGTCCAGCTTCGTGGCGTTCCTGCAAGGGCGCTTCGGGGAAGGATGGTGGGCGCGGTAGTCGTCACGCGCGGATGCGCGCACGAGGCAGGCGGGTCAGGCGGATCATCCATAATGAGAATGAATCTCATTTGTCGCGATTGTTCAAGTGCTCGAGCGCTACTACCAGGAACTGCTGAATTTCTGCTCCCGCACGGCGCGCAGCCGCGACGCGGCGGCCGATCTCGTGCAGGAAAGCTATGCGCGCGTCCTGGCGGTCCTGCGCTCGGGCCAGCCGGTGCTCGAGCCTCGCGCGCTGCTGTACCGCACCGTGCGCAACCTTCAGATCGACCAGTACCGCCGCAGCGAGG
Organism: Variovorax sp. Soil_C_17; assembly: GCF_057657265.1. Lineage (NCBI taxonomy): Bacteria > Pseudomonadati > Pseudomonadota > Betaproteobacteria > Burkholderiales > Comamonadaceae > Variovorax > Variovorax sp. Soil_C_17. The sequence goes on along the minus strand of NZ_JBDGIT010000007.1, from coordinate 141,551 downwards.
TCCGTGGCGAAGCGCTGCAGCCGGAGCCCGGGGAAGAGGCCATGGTGCTCGACGATCTGGCGGCGCCGCCGGCCTTCGAGCCCGACACCGCCGCTGCCTCGGGCCAGGCGGTGAATGCCATGCTCGCCACCATCGATGCGCTGCCGCTGCGCTGCCGCGAGGCTTTCATCCTGCACAAGTTCGATGGCCTGCCGCACGCGGAAGTGGCCGAGCGGATGGGCATCTCGCGCAAGATGGTGGAGCAGCACGTCCAGTCCGCCATGCTGGCCTGCCGGCGTTGCAAGAATGCGCTCGATGGCACAGCCTAGGGTTTTGCCCCGCTCGCGCGTCTGCATGAGGGAGCCCGAATTCCGCGCCATGACCACACAGCCGCCAGCCGAACCGCCAGCCGCGTCATCCGCAGAGTCGGAAAGCGCGGCCCTGGGGTGGCTCGTGCGCCGGAAGGGCGGGCGCCTCGCTGCCGCCGAAGAAGCGGAAATCCAAGCCTGGCTGGCCGCGGACGAGGCCCATCGCACGGCGTTCGCACGATGGGAAAAGGACTGGCATGCGCTCGATGCACTGCCGGCCGACGACGTGCGCCAGCTGCGCGCGAACCTGGCCAGGGGCAAGGCCGAGACGCATTCCGCGCCGCGCGCTCGTCCCTGGTGGCGCGGGCTGGCAGTCCTCGTGCCGCGGCCAGCCGTCGCCGCGGCCGCGTTGCTCGTGTGCGGCAGCGGCTACCTGGCCTGGAGCCATTGGCAACGGCAGCCGGTGTTCACGCAGAGCTTCGCCACCGCGCGCGGTCAGCAGCTCGAAGTGACATTGCCCGACGCGACCCGCCTGCGGCTCGACACCGCGACCCGTGCCGAGGTGATCTTTCATCGCGAGCGCCGCGAGCTGCGCCTCGCCGAGGGCCAGACCGTGCTCCAGGTCCAGGCAGACCCGGCGCGGCCCTTCGATGTCCGGGCCGGTCCGCTGCGCATCACGGTGGTCGGCACGCGCTTCTCGGTGCGCCACACGCCCGGCGTTCCGGGCGACCGGAATGTTCGCGTCGCGGTGGAAGAGGGCCGCGTGCGTGTGGCGTCGGCCGGACGGCCGCCGGCAGGCGAGGGCGCCGCCGTGGAGCTCACCAGCGGCCAGCAGGTCGACAGCGATGCCGAAGGGCGGCTCGGTGCCGTGTCTGCCGTGAGCGCTGCGGGCATCGCGCCCTGGCGTGACAGCCGCGTCAGCTTCGACAACGCCACGCTGGCGCAGGCGCTGGCGGAGTTCGAGCGCTATGGCCCCGTCAACCTCACGGTGCGTGATCCGGCCGTGGCGGCACTGCGCGTCAGCGGCACCTTCGATCCACGCCGGCTCGACAACTTCTCCCGCGCCCTGCCGCAGGTGCTGCCGGTGCGGCTGCGCGCGCATGACGGCGTGACCGAGATCGTCCCGGGCAAGTAGCCCAAAGAAAAAATGCGACCCCACCTGGGGTTTCGCCAAGCCGGTGCGTCTACATGGGAAGGATTCTCATTTACTTCCCTGACAAGAACGCATGCCTCGCCCTCGCTTCCGCCTTGCGCCAGCTCCTCTGGCCCTCTCCCTCGCGCTGGCCTGTTCCGGCACCGCCGCATTTGGCCAGGCCGCCACCACGCCCGGGCTGGCGTCCACCCCGATGCAGATTCACATTGCGTCGCAGCCGCTGGCGCAGGCCCTCAACGATCTGGCGCGCCAGACGCGGCTCGAGCTCATGGTGCCGGCCGCGCTGGCCGCGGGCCGCACGGCGCCGGCCGTTTCCGGCCTGCTGACGCCCCGGCTGGCGCTGGACCGCCTCCTGGCAGGCAGCGGCCTGGCGGCGGCCATCGACGGCAACACCGTGGTCGTGCGGGCTGCCCCTGCGATGCCCGGCAGCGCGGAGCTGCCGGCAGTGACGGTCAGCGCCGAGCAGGAAAGCCCCTCGGGCGTGACCGGCTACATCGCCCGGCGCAGCGCCTCGGGCTTCAAGACCGACACGCCCATCATCGAGACGCCGCAGTCCATCTCGGTGGTGACCCGGCAGCAGCTGGAAGACCAGAAGCCGCGCGCCATCGGGGAGGCGCTGAACTACACGCCGGGCACCTTCACCGGCCTCGTGGGCTCCTCCAACCGCTACGACTACGTCGCCCTGCGCGGCTTCAAGGACAGCAGCGTCGACAGCACCCTGCTGGACGGCCTGCGCATGCTGAGCGACCAGGGCAGCTACACCTCGATGCAGGTGGACCCCTATTTCCTGGAGCGCATCGACATCGTGCGCGGGCCCGCCTCGGTGCTCTACGGGCGCGCCTCGCCGGGCGGCCTGGTGGCGCTGACCAGCCTGGCGCCGCAATTCCAGCCGCAGGGCGAAGTGCAGCTCACCCTGGGCAACCGGCATCGCGTCGAGGGGGCGTTCGATCTCACCGGGCCGATCGATGCCAACGGCGTGGCGGCGTTTCGCGTGACCGGGCTGGCGCGCAAGCTGGACTCGCAGTTCGAACATGTGAAGGAAGAACGGCGCGCCATCGCGCCCTCCCTGCTGCTGCAACCCTCGAAGGACACGCGCCTGCTGCTGCAGGCCTACCTGCAGGACGACCCCAACGGCAGCTACCACAGCGGCGTGCCGGCCGACGCCAGCATCACCGCCGGCCACAACGGCCGCAAGATCTCGCGCCACTTCTTCGATGGCGACCCGAGCATCGAGAAATACCACCGGACCCAGCGCTTCGTCGGCTACCAGTTCGAGCATGCCTTCAACGACCAGTGGAAGTTCCGGCAGAACTTCCGCTACGTCTCGGCCGACACCACGCTGCGCCAGGTCTACGGCTACGGCTGGGCCGGCCCCGACACCCTGACGCGCTACTACTCCGGCGCCCGCGAAGAGACGCACGGCCACACCGTCGACAACCAGCTCGAAGGGCGCTTCCAGACCGGCGCGCTCGCGCACACGCTGGTCGCGGGCCTGGACTACCAGAAGCGCCATGTCGACGGCAGCTGGGAATCCGGCAGCGCGCTGCCCATCAACGTGTTCGCCCCCGTCTACGGCTTCCCCGGCCTGAGCGACGTGACGAGCTTCCCGATCGACCGCCACCTGGAGCAGACCGGCGTCTACCTGCAGGACCAGATGGCCCTGGGCCGCTGGCGCTTCACGCTGGGCGGCCGCGAGGACCACGCCAAGGCCTCGAACCAGATGGGCAGCGGCAGCCCGGCGCAATGGAGCGGCTCGAAGTTCACCAAGCGGGTCGGCGCCGTCTACCTGTTCGACAACGGCGTCGCGCCCTATGTCGGCTATTCGGACGGCTTCAACCCGAGCCTGCGCAACGACCGGCAGGGCAACATCCTGCCGCCGGCAGAGACGAAGCAGGTGGAGGCCGGCATCCGTTACCAGCCCCCCGGCTCCAGGACGCTGCTCTCGGCGGCCGTGTACGACCTGGAGCAGAAGAACGTCGCCACGCGCCCGGTGGGCGCCACCTACTACGAGGCGGCCGGCAAGGTGCGTTCGCGCGGGCTGGAGCTGGAGGCGCGCTCGCAGCTGACGCGCGAGGTGTCGGTGCTGGCGAGCTACACCTTCACCGACATGAAGTACCTCGAGTCGCCGGACGGCTTCACCGGCAGGACGCCCTACCAGGTGCCGCGCCACATGGCCTCGGTCTGGGGCGACTGGAACTTCGCGCCGGGCTACACGGCGGGCGCCGGCATGCGCTACGTGGGCACCAGCTGGGGCGACAACGCCAACAGCTTCAAGGTGCCGTCCCATGTGCTGATGGACCTGATGCTGCGCGTCGACCTCGGACGCCTGAGCCCATCGCTCAGGGGCTCCAACCTGCGCCTGAGCGTGAACAACCTGTTCGACAAGTCCTATGTCGCCTCGTGCATGAACGAGACCTACTGCTACTGGGGCGACGCGCGCAACGTGACTGCAACCTTCACCTACCAGTGGTAGGGGCAACAGGAGATGGCCTTCGATGAAGCAAGACGTCCATGAATTCATCGCGATCGGGCTCGGCCCCTTCAACCTGAGCCTGGCCTGCCTGGCCCAGCCCATTGCCGGCCTGAACGGAGTCTTCCTCGAGCGCAGCACGGAGTTCAGCTGGCACCCGGGCATGCTGATCGACAACACCACGCTGCAGAACCCGTTCCTGGCCGACCTCGTGAGCCTGGCCGATCCCACCAGCCGCTTCAGCTTCCTCAACTACTGCAAGGAAGAGGGCAAGATCTACTCGTACTACTTTCGCGAGAGCTTCTACCTGACGCGCGCCGAGTACAACCGCTATTGCCGGTGGGCCGCGGCGCAGCTCGACAACGTGCGCTTCGCGCACGAGGTGCAGGAAGTGGTGCACGACGCCGAGCGCAACTGCTACGTGGTGACGGGCGTGTGCGGCCCGAAGCGGCAGCCTTTCGTGCTGCGCGGGCGCAAGCTGGTGCTGGGCGTGGGCTCCAAGCCGCTGTTCCCGCCCTGCTGCAGGCCGGGCGAGCACCGCTACCTGCACACCGCCGACTACATCGAGAGCAAGGCGCAGCTGCAGCGCAAGCGCTCCATCACCATCGTCGGCAGCGGCCAGAGCGCGGCCGAGGTCTACCACGACCTGCTGAAGGAAGCCGAAGCGCACGACTACAGCCTGACCTGGATCACGCGCTCGCCGCGCTTCTTCCAGATGGAGACCACCAAGCTCACGCTGGAGATGTTCTCGCCCGACTACATCGACTACTTCTATCACCTCGACGAAGAGAAGAAGGAGCGCATCGTCCGCACACAGGACAGCCTCTACAAGGGCGTCAACGCCAGCCTCATCAACCAGATCTACGACCTGCTCGACGACCGGCGCGCACGCGGGCGGCTGCGCACCCATCTGATCACCAACTGCGAGCTGCAGGACTGCCGCCACGACGCCGGCGAGGGCAACTACCGGATCGAGTTCCGGCAGCTCGACTGCGAGACCCGCTATGCGCACCGCACCGAAGGCCTGATCTTCGCCACCGGCTACCGCGAGAACATCCCGCCCTTCGTCGAGGGCATCCGCCACCGCCTGCGCTGGGACGACAAGGGCCGCTACCGGCTGGCCCGCAACTACGCCGCGGACTTCAACGGCAACGAGGTCTTCGTGCAGAACGCCGGCCAGCACACCCACGGCATGACCAACCAGGACCTCGGCATGAGCTGCTGGCGCAACTCCTACATCCTGCGCGAGCTGACCGGGGTGGAGCACTACCGCATCGAGCGGCGCATCGCGATCCAGGACTTCGCGATCCCGTCCGGCGCGGAATTCGTCAGGCTCTGAACCAGGACACCCGCGCCCATGAACCTCCGAGCCCACATCATCACCATGACGGTGCTGGCCGTCATCAGCGACGCCATCCTGATCCCCTTCTATCCGCAGTTCTTCAGCGAGCGCTTCGGGCTGGACAGCGCGGTCCACGTCGGCGCCTACGTGGCGGCCATCTCGGTCGCCGTGATGTGCACCCTGCCGATCTGGGCCCGCGTGGCACGGCGCGTCGAGCCGCTGCGCCTGCTGGTCTATACGCAGTTCGCCGCCGGCACCTTCAGCCTGCTGAGCGACCGGGCGCCGGACGTGACGACGTACTGGGTGCTGTCGATGCTCATGTTCATGTGCAAGAGCAGCTACCTGCTGATGTACCCGTACATGATGCGGCTCACCCCCAAGGAGCAGCACGCGGCCACCATCGGCGTGCTGTCGGTCGTGGTGCACTTCGGCGCCATCTTCGGCGCCGTGGTGGGCGGCCTGGTGCTGCAGGCCTGGGGACCGCGCGCCAGCATCCATGCCATGGCCGCAGGCGACTTCTTCCAGATGGCGGTCTGCATCTACCTGATCCGCAGCGGCAAGATCGTGCGCGTCAACAGCGGCCCGCATGCACAGGCGGCCGAGAACGCGCCGCGTCCGCGCCTGCGCGAGCGGCTGCCGATCCTGCGCCTGGCGCTCGTGATGCTGCTGTTCGACTTCAGCGCCTACCTGATCCGGCCCTTCTTCTCGGTCTACTGGCAGAAGATCTCGGGCGACGACAGCGAGCTGGTCTCGGGCATGGCCTTCGCCATCCCCGGCGTGGTGGCCATCGTGGCGCTGCGCCTGCATGCCCGCATCCGCGCCCGCGGCGGCCGGCTGCCCGACCACACGGTGGGCAATCTGCTGCTGGGCACCGTCGGCCTGCTGCTGCACGCGGCGCCCGATCCGCTGCTGGTCGTGGCGGGCCGCGTGCTCTACGGGTGGGCGCTGTTCCAGATCATCGTCAAGCTCGAGGTCAACCTGTTCCGGCTCTCGACGCCGCAGCGCTATGCGCACGACTACAGCATCACCAACTTCTTCCAGAACCTGGGCGTGCTGCTGTCCTCCTTCGCGGCCGGCGCCATCGTCGATCGCTACGGGCTGCAGGTGCCCTTCCTGCTCGCGGCCGGCGGCTTCGTGCTCACGGCGCTGCTGGACCGGCTGATCCTGCAGGTGCCGAGCGCCGGCCACCTGGGCGAGGCGGGCGGGGCAGGGGAGAAGCCCGCGCTGGAGGCGCCCGCCCATGCGAGCTGACACCCCGCACCGCCGCGGCGAAGCCGCGCTCGCCTCCTACCGCGATGCGGACGGCTTCGTGTTCCGCCTGCTTCGCATTCCGCAAGACGTGCCGATGCTGCACCGCTGGTTCACGCAGGAGCGTGCCGCCTTCTGGCTGATGCAGGACAAGACCGAGGAGGAAGTCCGCGAGGCCTACCGCGCCATGATGGAATCCGGCACGGCCACCGCCTACGTCGGCCTGCATGAAGGCCGGCCCGCCTTCCTGGCCGAGTGCTACGACCCGGCCCACGACCGCATCCGCGCTTTCTACGACGTGCGGCCCGGCGACCTGGGCATGCATGTCTTCGTCGGGCCCCCCGACGTGCGCATTCGCGGCTTCACGCGTGCCGTGTTCCATGCACTGATGCGCTTCATGTTCGCCCACCTCGGCGCGCAGCGCATCGTGGTGGAGCCGGACGCCACCAACCACAGGATTCATGCACTGAACCGGTCGGCAGGCTTCGTCTACGACCGCGATGTCGTCTTCGCCGAGAAGATCGCCAGCCTCGCCTTTTGCACCCGGCGAGATTTTGAACAGGCCACGGCCGCCACCCTCGAGGAAATCCATCCATGAACGTCACCCTCGCACACCAGCTTTCGCAACACCCGGCCGAGGCCGCCGCGCACCTGACGCCGCAAGTCTGGGCCGATGCCAATCGCCTCCTGCTGCGCAAGGCGATCGCCGAATACGCCCACGAGCTGATCGTGGAACCCGAGCAACTGGCGCCGACCACCGGCGACTTCGCGCTCTACCAGGTGCTGTCGGACGACGGCGCCGTGCGCTACCTGTTCGAGGCGCAGCGCCTGGCGCTGCGCCACTGGCACATCAAGCCGGCGTCCATCCGCAAGCTGGTGGACGGTGCCGAAGCGCCGCTCGACGCGCTGCAGTTCATCATCGAATGCCGCCGGCGCCTGGGCCTTCGCGAAGACCTGCTGCCGATCTACCTCGACGAGATCAGCAGTACCCTGTTCGGCAGCGCGTTCAAGCGCATGAAGGCCGATGCGCCCGGCAGCGCCCAGCTCGCCGAAGCCACCGACTTCCAGGCCATCGAGGTCGGCATGATCGAAGGCCACCCGGGCTTTGTCGCCAACAACGGGCGGCTGGGCTTCAACGCGGTCGACTACCGCGCCTATGCGCCGGAGTCCGGCTCGGAAATCCGCGTGATCTGGCTGGCCGTGCACAAGGACAACGCCGCCTTCGCCAGCATCTCCACGCTGAGCTACGAACAGCTGCTGGCCGAGGAGCTGGGCGCCGCGACGGTCGAGCGCTTCACGGCCCGGCTGCAGGCGCTGGGCGTCGAGCCGGCCGACTACTACTTCATGCCCGCGCATCCGTGGCAGTGGTTCAACAAGCTGTCGATCGCCTTCGCCGGCTACGTGGCGCAGCGCAAGATCGTCTGCCTGGACTACGGCGACGACCGCTACATCGCCCAGCAGTCCATCCGGACCTTCTTCAACACCAGCGACCGCTCCAAGCGCTACGTGAAGACCTCGCTGTCGATCCTGAACATGGGCTTCATGCGCGGCCTGTCGCCCTATTACATGTCGGGCACGCCGGCCATCAACGAGTTCATCAAGAGGCTGGTGTCGGAGGACGAATTCCTGCGCGCCAACGGATTCACCATCCTGCAGGAAGTCGCGTCCATGGGGTTCCGCAACCACTACTACGAGGCGGCGATCCCGGTCGACACGCCCTACAAGAAGATGTTCTCGGCCCTGTGGCGCGAAAGCCCGCTGTCGCTGCTGCAGCCGGGCGAGCGGCTGATGACCATGGCTGCGCTGCTGCACGTCGACAAGGACGGGCATGCGCTGCTGCCCGAGCTGATCCGCCTCTCCGGCCTCGGCACCACGGCCTGGCTGGGCCGCTACCTCCAGGCCTATCTGACACCGCTGCTGCACTGCTTCTACGCGCACGACCTGACCTTCATGCCGCACGGCGAGAACCTGATCCTGGTGCTCTCCGGCCACGTGCCGGTGCGCGCCATCATGAAGGACATTGCCGAGGAGTGCGCCATCCTCGACCTCGCGGCCAAGACGCGGCTGCCGGAGCGCGTCGACCGCATCGCGGTGGATGTGCCGGACCACTTCAAGCTGCTGGGCATCTTCATCGACGTGTTCGACGGCGTGCTGCGCCACGTCAACCAGGTGCTGGTGGAGAACGGCTGCTGCACGCAGGACGAGTTCTGGCGCGCCGTGGCCGACTGCGTGCACGACTACCAGGACGCGCATCCGGAGCGCGCCGACAAGTACGCGCACTACGACATGTTCGTGCCCGAGTTCCTGCATTCCTGCCTGAACCGCCTGCAGCTCGGCAACAACGTGCAGATGGTGAACCTGTCCGACCCGGCCTCCAGCCTGAAGATGGCGGGCAACCTGGTCAATCCCATCGCCAGGTTCCGCCGCCGTCCCGCGGCAGCGGCGCAAGCGGCTGCGATGGCCGAAAGCGTGGCGTGATCCTGCGCATGCTGGCGTCGTCCGTCGCACCCGACCCGGACCTCGCCCGCATGCTGGGCCTGGTGCAGCAGGTCGTTCCCGGCTTGTGCGGCACGCAGGGCACGCAAGCGCTGCCCGGCGCGCTGCGCTGCGGCGACGAAGCGGCCCTGCGAGCGCTCTGCCGCCACTGGGCCGCGGCGCATCCCGAGGCCGGCGCGCACTACCTGGCGCTGCGTTGCTGGGGACTCGCGATCTGGCAGCCGGTGTACCTGAGCGTGATCGCCGCGCAGCTGGACACGCATGTGCCGCACCTTGCCGGCCTGGCGCAGCCGGTGGCCGAGGGATTTCCGAGCGGCTTTCAATTGCCCGCGCACGCGCCGGTCGCCGCAAGTCCTTCCGAGCGCATGGATGCCGCAGCCACCGAGCTGCGCGCATTCTGCGATTCGATGCGCGCGGCACTCGCGGACTGCGTCGCGCTGCATCTGCGCGCAGCCGATCGCCTGCAGGCCGAATGCGTGCTCGGCGCCCTGCTGCGGGTGCATCGCCATGCGCCCGCATGCAGCGACCACGAGCTCGCCGCACTGGGCGCAGCCTGGCTCGCGCGCCTGGGCATCGCCGGCGGCTGCGGCTTCCTGGCCTACCGCGCGCGCGACGGCACGCCCGCGCTCGCGCTCGACCGGAAGGTCTGCTGCCACCACTTCCGCCGCCGCGACGGCGAGAAGTGCAGCACCTGTCCCAAGCTCCCGCTCGACACGCGAATCGCCCGCCTGCTGGCCGATTCCTGATCCCTTTTCCGCGGTGCGATGCCGGCTCGGGCCGGCGCGTCCCGTCACGCCCTGGAGAATCCGATGAACGATGTCGCACGCCTTTCGCATGTCCTGCCGGCGTCCACGCAGTTGCCGGTGGATGCCTATTTCGACGAGGCGCTGTTCGCTCGCGAGCGCGAGCTGATCTTCGATTGCTCGTCCCGCTACGTGGGTCACGAGAAGACCGTCCCGCAGATCGGCGACTGGCGCCGCCTCGCGCAGGAGGGCGGCGGGCGCGTGCTGGTGCGCCATGCCGGGGGAGTGGAGCTCATGTCCAACGTCTGCCGCCACCGGCAAGCGCTGATCCTCGGCGGCGAGACCGGCGACGTGCGCGGGCTGGCCAACCCCAGCGGCAACCTGCGCTCGACCGGGGGCCGCATCGTCTGCCCGCTGCACCGGTGGACCTACGACGACCGCGGCCATCTGCTGGGCGCTCCGCAGTTCGAGCAAAAGCCCTGCAAGAACCTGCAGCGCTTCGCGCTGCGCAACTGCCACGGCCTGCTGTTCGAGGGCGTGCGCGATCCGGCCCGTGACATGGCGGCGCTGTTTGCACGCCCCGAGTTCGATTTCTCGGACTACGTGCTGGACCACGTCGAGGTGCATCCCTGCCACTACAACTGGAAGACCTTCATCGAGGTGTACCTGGAGGACTACCACGTCGCGCCCTTCCACCCGGGCCTCGGCGCGTTCGTCAGCTGCAGCGAACTGCACTGGGACTTCGCCGACTGGTACAGCATGCAGCGCGTCGGCGTGCACCAGGCACTCGGCCAGCCGGGGACGGAGGTCTATCGCACCTGGCACGAGCGCCTGCTGGACTACCGCACCGGCGCCGCACCCGACTTCGGCGCGGTCTGGGTGACCTATTTCCCCACCCACATGATCGAGCTCTATCCGCACGTCCTGGTGCTGTCCACGCTCCATCCGAAGGGGCCGCAGGAAACGGTCAACGTCGTCGAGTTCTACTACCCGGAGGAGATCGCCGCCTTCGAACGCGGCTTCGTCGAGGCGCAGCGTGCGGCCTACATGGAAACCGCGCGGGAAGACGACGAAATCGGCGAGCGCATGGACGCGGGCCGCCGCGCGCTGCGCGAGCGTGGCGTCTCGGAAGTGGGGCCCTATCAGTCACCGCTGGAAGACGGCATGTGGCACTTCCACGCGTGGTATCGGCAGATGATGGGCGCCGCGCTTCCTGCGGGGGAAGCGGATGGCTGAGCGCGTCTCGGCAAGGCGACAGCCCGGCGGCTTGTCGCCGCCTGCGAGACGCGCTACGTCGCCGCGCCCGACAAGCGCTGCGCCGGCCGCCGCAGGGTCGAGTCGAAGGGGTGGATCTTCGGTCCGATCGCCTCGGCTTCTCGCTTGAGCAGCGACACCACCGTAGGCATGCGCTCCGGGCTCAGGCGGTCGGAGATGGTCCCCACGCTGAGGGCGGCCACGGCCCGGCCCTCGCGGTCGAGGATCGGCACCGCGACGCCGGCCATGCCTTCGAGCAGGCCGGTGTTGCGCCCCGCGTAGCCCGACTTGCGCACCTGCTCGATCTCGGTGCGCAGGTACACCTCGTCGAAGACGCCGTATTCGCGCACCCGCGAGAGGTTGAAGCGAATCACCTCCTCGCGCTCGGCCTCGGGCAGGAAGGCGAGGATGGCCATGGCGCCCTGGCCCACGCCCAGCGCGATGCGCCCGCCGATGTCGCCGCTGAAGGAGCGGATGGGGAAGGGGCCTTCGCTGCGGTCCAGGCAGACCGCGTCGAAGCCGCTGCGCACCAGCAGGAAGATGGTGTCGCCCAGGCTGCCGCACAGGCGCAGCAGGGCCGGCCGGCACAGGGTGCGCAGGTCGCCCGGATTGCCGGCGCGCGCGGCCAGCGCGAAGAAGTCCACGCCCAGCCGATAGAGCTTGCTGCGCGGGTCCTGCTCGACCATGCCTTCGGCCACCAGCGACTGCAGCAGCCGGTGCACCGTGGCTTGCGTCAAGCCGACGCTCTTGGCCAATTGGGTGACGCGGCTGCCCTCGGATGGGGCATCCGCCAGGGCACGCAGCAGGGCGAACAGGCGGGGAACGGCACCGGTCGCGGTTTCGGAAGTCGTCATGTCTTGCTCTCTTCGAAATCTTCAACGCACTGTACGCCCTAATGATTCCATTGAACGGAATAATTGGAAGAAAAAGTCCGTTTAATGGAATACCCTGCGCAAGATGGCTTGCTTGTTGCAATAGAGTGGAACGCACCGGCCCGCAACAAAGCGCGGCCGGCCCCGCTTCGGCGGCGCGCCGATACCGTGGGCGCCGCTTTCGAATCAGGAGTGCCCGTGTCATTTCTCAGCCTGCGCGACGTCAGCAAGTTCTACGGCAGCACCTGCGCCGTGTCGGCCATGAACCTGTCGGTGGAGCAGGGCGAGTTCGTCTCGTTGCTCGGCCCCTCGGGCTGCGGCAAGACCACCACGCTGCAGATGGTGGCCGGCTTCGAGCCGGTGAGCAGCGGCACCATCACGCTGGCCGGGCGCGACATCACGCGGGCCAAGGCCAACAGCCGCGGCCTGGGCATCGTGTTCCAGAGCTACGCGCTGTTCCCGCACATGACCGTGGCCGACAACGTGAGCTTCGGCCTGGAGATGCGCAAGCGCCCGCGTGCCGAGCGGCAGGAGCGGGTGCGCAGGGCGCTGTCGCTGGTGCATCTGGATGCCCACGCGCAGCGCTACCCGCGCGAGCTCTCCGGCGGCCAGCGCCAGCGCGTGGCCCTGGCGCGCGCGTTGGTCATCGAGCCGCCGGTGCTGCTGCTCGACGAGCCCCTGTCCAACCTCGATGCCAAGCTGCGCGAGGAAATGCAGTTCGAGCTGCGCCAGATCCAGCGCAAGGTCGGCACCACCACGGTGATGGTCACGCACGACCAGAGCGAGGCCATGTCGGTGAGCGACCGCGTGGTCGTGATGCAGGCCGGCGTGGTGACGCAGGTCGACGAGCCGCAGCGTGTGTACGAGCATCCGCGCACGCGCTTCATCTCCACCTTCGTGGGCAAGGCCAACCTGCTCGATGCGCGCGTGCGCGAAACCGGCGCGCTGGTGGGCGTGACGCTGGGCCCGCTGCGTCTGGACGTGGCGGTCGACGACCCGGCCGACTTCGCGCCGGGCGCCGCCGCGCTGTTCAGCGTGCGGCCCGAGAAGCTGCAGTTGCGGCCCCGCGGCCAGGGCCGGATGGACGGCGAGGTGCAGGAGCGCTTCTTCCTCGGCAGCCAGTGGCTCTACCGCCTGTCGACCGATGCCGGCGACTGGACCGTGCTGTGCCCGAACGACGGGCGCGAATCGCTGGCCGTGGGCGACGCCGCCGCGATCGACTGGCCCGACCACTGCGCGCGCCTCCTGCCCGGCGAGGTGCCGGCTGCCCGGGAGGCGTCGGCATGAGTGTCGATCTGGCGGCCCCGCCCATGCCTTCGCCCATGCCCGCGCCTGCTCCGGCGCGCCACGCGGTGCCCTGGCTGCTCACGGCGCCGGCCTTCCTGCTGTTCGCCACGCTGCTGCTGGCCCCGCTCCTGCTGACCGCCGTGCTGTCCTTCAACGTCTACGACACGGCCACGGGGGTCAAGGCCGGCCAGTACACGCTCCTGCACTACGCGCACGTCTTCAGCGACGACTACTACCTCGCCATCTTCTGGCGCACCTTCTGGATCTCCATGCTGGTCACGCTGATCTGCGTGGCCGTCGGTGCGCCCGAGGCCTACGTGCTCAGCCGGATGCGCAATCCGTGGCGCGCGGTGCTGCTGCTGGTGGTGCTGGCGCCGCTGCTGGTCTCGGTGGTCGTGCGGGCCTTCGGCTGGAGCATGCTGCTGGGCCCCGAGGGGCTGGTCAACGGGCTGCTGCGTGCCCTCGGCATCGGCCCGGTGAAGATGCTCTACACCGAGATCGCCGTCGTCGTGGCGCTGGTGCACGTGATGATGCCCTTCATGGTCATCGCCGTGTGGACCTCGCTGCAGAAGCTCGATGCCGGCGTGGAGAACGCGGCCCTGTCGCTGGGCGCCTCGCCCTTTGCGACGCTGCGGCGCGTGGTGCTGCCGCAGGTGATGCCCGGGGTGCTTTCCGGCAGCCTGATCGTCTTCGGCCTGAGCGCGAGCTCCTTTGCCATCCCGGGACTGCTCGGCGGCCGGCGGCTGAAGATGGTCGCCACCGTGGTCTACGACGAGTACCTGCACGAGCTCAACTGGCCGCTCGGCGCCACCGTGGCGCTGGTGCTGCTGGCGGCCAACCTGGTCGTCATGCTCAGCCTCAACCGCGTGGTCGAAGGCCGGTACAAGAAAGCGCTGGGGTGATCGGAATGCGCAACAACGGACCCATCGCCCTCGCGTTCAACGCGCTCGTCATCGGCTTCATGCTGGCACCGCTGCTGGTGGTGTGCGTGGTCGCCTTCACGCCGCACAACACGCTCACCATCCCGACCACCGAGTTCTCGCTGCGCTGGTTTCGCGCGGTGTTCGCGCACTCGGACTTCATGTCATCGTTCTGGAACAGCCTGCGGCTGGCGCTGTGCTCTGCCACGCTGGCCACCGTGCTCGCCGTGCCGGCGGCCATCGCGATCACGCGCCATCGCTTTCCGGGCCGGGACTTCCTCAACGCGCTGTTCCTGTCGCCGCTGATCATTCCGCACCTTGTGCTGGGCGTGGCGATGCTGCGCATGTTCGCGCTGGTCGGCGGCACCGGCAGCTTCGGCTGGCTGGTGCTGGCGCACACGGTGATCGTCACGCCCTACACGCTGCGGCTGGTGCTGGCGGCGCTGGTGGGCTTCGACCGCAGCGCCGAGCAGGCCGCGCTGTCGCTCGGCGCCGGCCAGGCCACGGTGTTCCGGCGCATCACGCTGCCGATGATCCTGCCGGGCGTGACCGGCGGCTGGATGCTGGGCTTCATCAACAGCTTCGACGAGGTCACGATGTCCATCTTCGTCACCGCGCCCTCGACGGTGACGCTGCCGGTTCGCATGTACATGTACGCGACGGAATCCATCGACCCGCTGATGGCTGCCGTCTCGGCCTTGATGATTGCCGTCACGGCGGCCGCGATGCTGCTGCTCGACCGGGTGTACGGGTTGGACCGCGTTCTGGTGGGCCGCACATGACATCGGCAAGACCCATCGCGGCGGCCGCGCCGCTGCTGCGCCGCGTGGCCGAGACGGCGCGCGAGCCGATCCCCTTCACGCTCGACGGCGTGCCCTGCACCGCGCTGGCGGGCGACACCGTGCTCACCGCGGTGCTGACCCATGCCGGGCAGCTGCGCCGCAACGAATTCAGCGGCGCCCCGCGCGCCGGCTTCTGCATGATGGGCGCCTGCCAGGACTGCTGGGTGCAGACGGGGGAGGGCGCGCGCCTGCGGGCCTGCTCGACCTTCGTGCAGGCCGGCATGTGCCTGGTCACCGAGGTGGCGGCATGAGGCTTTCGGTGTCGGCGTTGCTTGCGGTTCGGCTCGCTCCGTTCGCGCCCGGCGCGAAGATGCTTCCATGAGCGGCATGACGCGAGAGGCGCTCCCGCCGGTCATCGTCGGTGCCGGCCCGGCCGGCGTCCGCGCCGCGCAAACGCTGGCGGCCCATGGCCTGCGGCCGGTCGTCATCGACGAGGCCGCGCGCGCCGGCGGGCAGGTCTACCGCCGCCAGCCGCCGCAGTTCGGCCGCAGCAGCCGCACGCTCTACGGCTTCGAGGCCGGGCGCGCCGACGCGCTGCACCAGGCCTTCGACGCGCTGAGCGGGCAGGTCGAGCACCACCCCGACAGCCTCGTCTGGAACGTGCAGGACAACCGGCTCGACGTGATGCACGGTCCCACCCAGCGCACGCGCGGCGTGTCCTTCGCCGGGCTGATCGTCGCCACCGGCGCCACCGACCGCGTGCTGCCGCTGCCGGGCTGGACGCTCCCCGGCGTCTACACGCTGGGCGGCGCGCAGGTGGCCCTGAAGTTCCAGGCCTGTGCGATCGGCCGGCGCGTGGTGTTCATGGGCACCGGGCCCTTGCTCTACCTGGTCGCCTACCAGTACGCCAAGGCCGGCGCGCAGGTCGCGGCCGTGCTCGACACCGCACGCTTCGCGGACCAGTGCGCGGCGCTGCCGGCCATGGCCGCTCAGCCCGCCGTGCTGCTCAAGGGCCTCTACTACGTGGGCTGGCTGCGCGCCCACGGCGTGGCGCTGCACGGCGGCGTGCGGCCGCTGCGCGTGCTGGGCACGGATCGGGTCGAAGGCGTGGCCTGGCAAGACGGCCGCGCCGAGCGCACGCTCGAGGCCGATGCGGTGGGCTTCGGCTATGCCTTGCGCTCCGAGACTCAGCTGGCAGACCTGCTCGGCTGCCGCTTTGCCTACGCGCCGCTGCACCGCGCGCACCTGCCCGAGCGCGATGCCGCCGGCCGCAGCAGCGTGGCCGGTGTCTACCTGGCCGGCGACGGCGCGGGCATCCTGGGCGCCGATGCCGCCGAATGGGCCGGCGAGCGCGCCGCGCTGGCGTTGCTGCAGGACCGCGGCATGCCGGTCGATGCCGGGCGCGCGCAGGCGCTCGAGCGCAAGCTGGCCCGCATCGCGGGCTTTCGCGCGGGCCTGGAGCGGGCCTTCCCCTTTCCGCAGGACTGGGCCTCGCACGCGCCGGACGAGCTGGTCGTCTGCCGCTGCGAGAACGTCACGGCCGGCACCCTGCGCCAGACCGTGCGCGAGGCGGGCGCCGACGAGATCAACCGCCTGAAGGCCCTGTGCCGCGTCGGCATGGGCCGCTGCCAGGGCCGCATGTGCGGCGTGGCGGCGGCCGAGCTGCTGGCGCATGCCAGCGGCCAGCCACTGCCGCAGGTCGGGCGGCTGCGCGGCCAGGCGCCCATCAAGCCGATCCCGATGCAGCTGGCCGCCGCGCAGGAGGGCCAGCCCTCATGACGCGGCGCATCGACTGCGACGTGGCCATCGTCGGCGGCGGCATCGTCGGCGCCTCCGCGGCGCTGGCGCTGCGCCGCATGGGCCGGCAGGTGGTGCTGCTGGAGCGCGACCTGTGCGGCTCGCGTTCCAGCGGCGTGAACTTCGGCGGCGTGCGCCGGCAGGGCCGGCCGGTCAGCCAGCTGCCGCTCGCGCAGCGCGCGCACCGCATCTGGGGCGAACTGGCCAGGACCATCGGCACCGAGGGCGAGTACGTGCGCTCCGGCCATTTCAAGATCGCGCGCAGCGAGGCCGACCTTGCTGCGCTGGAACACTACCGCGCGCAGACCCGCGACTTCGACCTCGGCCTCGAGATGATCAGCGGCGCGCGCTTGCGCGAGCGCTCTTCCTGGCTGGGCGCGAAGGCCCTGGGCGGCTCCTTCTGTCCGGAGGACGGCCAGGCCAATCCGCGCCTGGTGTCGCCGGCCTTCGCGCGCGCCGCCGAGCGCGCCGGCGCGCAGGTGCTGGAGCGCACGCGCGTCGACGAAGCGGCGCACGACGGCCAGCGCTTCGTGCTGCGCAGCGTCGCGGCCGGCCTGGAAGTGCGCGCGCCCGTGCTGCTCAACTGCGCGGGCGCCTGGGCCGGCCCGCTGGCCGCCCAGTTCGGCGACGTGCTGCCGCTGCGCGCCGGCCATCCGGCCATGGCCGCGACCGAGCCGCTGCCGGTCTTCATGGACTGGAGCCTGGGCGTCGAAGGCGGCGGCATCTACTGCCGGCAGGTGGCGCGCGGCAACGTCGTGATGGGCGGCGGCGCCGGCTTCGCGCTCGACGAAGCGCGCGCGCGCGTGGAGCGCGGCGCCATCGACGGCATCTGCCGGCAGGCCATCGAGCTGCTGCCCACGCTGCGCCATGCGCACATCCTGCGCACCTGGAGCGGCACCGAGGGCTATCTGCCCGACCGCCAGCCGGTGCTCGGCGAGAGCCCGCGCAGGCCGGGCCTGATCCACGGCTTCGGCTTTGCCGGTGCCGGCTTCCAGATCGGCCCCGCCGCCGGCGAGGTGCTGGCCGAGCTGGCTTGCCACGGCCGCAGCCGCACGCCCATCGAGGCCTTCGCGGTCGACCGCTTCGAGCGCGAAGCCGAAGCCCGGGCCGCCAATGCGCCGAACCCTTCACCCCGTCCCCAACCCACCTCCGTCGCACGCTGAAAGGAAGTTCCCATGAACCGCCCCACCTCCCTCGCCGCCGCGCTCGCGGCCCTGCTCGCCGCAGGCACCGCCTTCGCCCAATCGAAGACGCTCTACATCGGCATGAACGGCGGCACCTTCGAGAAAACGTACACCCAGCACGTCTTCCCCGAGTTCGAGAAGCAGACCGGCGCCAAGGTGGTGGTGGTGCCGGGCACCTCCTCCGACATCCTGGCCAAGGCGCAGGCCAACAAGGACAAGCCGCAGATGCATGTGATGTTCCTCGACGACGGCATCATGTACCGCGCCATCGGCATGGGCCTGTGCGAGAAGCAGCGGCCCAGCGCGGCGCTCGACGGGCTCTATCCCGCGGCCCGCTTCAAGGGCGACATGGCCAGCGGCGTGAGCCTGGGCATGACGGGGCTGGCCTACAGCAGGAAGATGTTCACCGACAAGGGCTGGGCCGCGCCCACCTCGTGGATGGACCTGGCCGACCCCAAGTACAAGGGCAAGGTGGTGTTCCAGTCGATGCCGTCGTCCTCCTTCGGCCTGCACGGCTTCCTGATGTTCAACCGCATCCAGGGCGGCAACGACAAGAACGTCGACCCCGGCTTCAATGCCTGGGCCAAGACCATTGGGCCCAATGTGCTGGAGTACATCCCGAGCTCCGCCAAGCTGTCGGAGATGGTGCAGACCGGCGAGGCCGCGATCTTTCCGCTCACGCCCACCGCGGTGGCGGCCCTCAAGGAGAAGGGCATTCCGGTCGAGTACGCGCAGCCCAAGGAAGGTTCCGTGGTGCTCACCGTCGGCCAGTGCGTGATCGCCAACAACAGCGAGCCGGAGCTGGCGCAGAAGCTGGCGGAGTTCCTGCTCAGCCCGCAGGCGCAAGCCGCGGCGCTGCAGTACGGCAGCCAGTTGCCGACCAACCCGAAGACGCCGGCCAACGGCGATGCGGGCGCGCAGGTCGCGAAGATCAACGAATGGATGAAGAATGCAGTCACGGTCGACTGGGACAGCATCAACGCGAACCGCCCCGCGTGGAACGCGCGCTGGAACAAGACCATCGAAAAATGACGCGCAACGGATCGAGACACGAGGACCCGACATGACTGCTCCCGCCACCCAGACCCACAGCCTGCTCGAGCGCCTGGGCGTGCCCGCCGAAGCGCTGCGCGGCGGCCCGCTCGCCGTGCGCTCGCCCATCGACGGCAGCGCGCTGGCCCAGCTCCCGGTGCACACGGCGGACGACGTTTCCCGCATGGTCGGCGAGGCGCAATCCGCCTTCCTGGCCTGGCGCAGCGTGCCGGCGCCGCGGCGCGGCGAGCTGGTCCGCCTGCTGGGCGAGGAGCTGCGCGCCGAGAAGGAGGCGCTGGGCGCGCTGGTCTCGCTGGAGGCCGGCAAGATCCTCACCGAAGGCCTGGGCGAGGTGCAGGAGATGATCGACATCTGCGACTTCGCGGTCGGCCTGTCGCGCCAGCTGCACGGCCTGACCATTGCGTCGGAGCGGCCCGGCCACCGCATGATGGAGAGCTGGCATCCGCTGGGCGTGGTCGGCGTGATCAGCGCCTTCAACTTTCCGGTCGCGGTGTGGTCGTGGAACTTCGCGCTGGCCATCGTCTGCGGCGATTCGGTGGTGTGGAAGCCGTCCGAGAAGACGCCGCTCACCGCGCTGGCCTGCCAGGCCCTGTTCGCGCGCGCGGCGCGTCGCTTCGGTGCCGAGGCGCCGGCCGGGCTGTCCGGCGTGGCGATCGGCCTGCGCAAGATCGGCGAGGCGATCGTCGACGACCCGCGCGTCGCGCTGGTGTCGGCCACCGGCAGCACGCGCATGGGCCGCGAGGTCGGGCCGCGGGTGGCGCGGCGCTTCGGCCGCTGCCTGCTGGAGCTGGGCGGCAACAACGCGGTGGTGGTCACGCCCTCGGCCGACCTCGACCTCGCGGTGCGCGGCATTCTCTTCGCCGCTGCCGGCACGGCCGGGCAGCGCTGCACCACCACCCGCCGGCTGATCGTGCACGAGAGCGTGCGCGAGACCCTCGTGGCCCGCCTGCGCAAGGCCTACGAGAAGCTCCCCATCGGCGATCCGCGCGAGCCCGGCACGCTGGTGGGCCCGCTGATCGACCGTGCCGCCTTCGAGGCCATGCAGTCGGCCCTGGGCGCGGCCGCCGAGGAGGGCGGCAAGGTCCACGGCGGCGAGCGCGCGCTCGCCGAGGCCTGGCCCGACGCGTACTACGTGCGCCCGGCCATCGTCGAGATGCCCTCGCAGACCGCCACCGTGCGGCACGAGACCTTCGCGCCCATCCTCTACGTGATGGGCTACGAGCGCTTCGAGGACGCGATCGCGATGCACAACGACGTGCCGCAGGGCCTGTCCTCCGCGGTGTTCGGCAACGACCTGCGCGAGACCGAGCAATTCCTCTCGGCCGCCGGGTCGGACTGCGGCATTGCCAACGTCAACATCGGCACCTCGGGCGCCGAGATCGGCGGCGCCTTCGGTGGCGAGAAGGAAACCGGTGGCGGGCGCGAGTCGGGCTCGGATGCGTGGCGCAACTACATGCGGCGCGCCACCAACACCATCAACTACTCGCGCTCGCTGCCGCTGGCGCAGGGCGTGCGCTTCGACGTTTGAGGCGGCGCCTCGCAGGGCGCGAACGACCCCGCGTCCGCGGGTCGTTCGCGCTGGGCGGAGGGAGCCGGGTCGGCACACAATGCACATGCCCGAGAACGCAGGAGATCTCCGCATGAAGCCTCCCAAGCCGCCTGCCCCGCCACGCCCGCCCGCCAATCAAGCTGAAAAGGCGCAACCCGCCCCGGCGGGCGCAGCGCTGACGCCCGAGTGGCTGCGTTGGGTCACCGAGCAACTGCTGCGCGGCTGCACGCCCGAATCGGTGCTGGCGACCATGACCGCTGCCGGCCTCGACGCGCAAGCCAGCGCGGAGTTGATCGAACAGGTGCCCGGCAATGCGGTCTACATTGCCGCCGAAGGCCGGGCGCAGCAGCTGCGCAAGCTCGAGTCCACGCTGGCCAACCTGCAGCTGCTGTGGGAGATCGATCCGATGTACGGCATCGTGGACAAGCGCGTGTCGGTCAGCGAGGACGAATTCATCGAACGCTACGTGCGGGGCTGCCGGCCGCTGGTGCTCACCGGCCACACGCGGGACTGGCCGGCGATGCGGCGCTGGTCGCCGGACGATCTGAAAGAACGCTTCGGCCATCTGGATGTCGAGGTCCAGGCCGAACGCCAATCGAATCCTCGCTACGAGGAAGACAAGGCCTTGCACCGGCGAAGCGTCCGCCTGGGCGATTTCGTCGACCAGGTGGTGGCCGGCGGCGACACCAACGACTACTACCTCACCGCCAACAACGAAGCCTTGCGGCGGCCCGACTTCGCGCCTCTGCTGGACGACATCGGCAGCCTGCCGCCGTGCTGCCTTCGCGGGGAGCTGGCCGAGCGTTCCTCGTTCTGGTTCGGGCCGGGAGGCACCGTGACTCCCTTGCACCACGACACGCTGATGCTCTTCCACACCCAGGTCGTCGGGCGCAAGCGCTGGCGCCTGATCTCGCCGCTGCAGGGGCAGCGTCTGTACAACACGAATGGCGTCTTCAGCCCCATCGACCTGGATGCGGTCGATCTGAGGCGCTTTCCCCTGTTCGAGGGCGTGCGTGTGCTCGAGGTCGTGGTCTGGCCGGGCGAGACGATCTTCCTGCCGCTGGGCTGGTGGCACCAGGTGCGCTCGCTCGACATCAGCTTGTCTTTCTCTTACTCCAACCTGGCCTTGCCGATAGCCAACCAGTTCATCTACTTCGACCCGGTGCCGCGTGCCGTTCCCGATGTTTGATGGAGAGCGCGCCCTGCGGCTGACGCAGGGCGCGGGCTTCGGCGAATGACGGCTTGGCTCAGGCGACGCGGCACGACTTGACGACGAACGGCGCCGGGTCGGTGCCGAAGAACTCGTTGGTGCAGGGCACCGTGCCATTGACCGTCTTTTGCACCCAGCGCGTGTCGGCGCCGTACCTCACCACGGTGGGTGCCGAGACGGTGAAGGTCTGTCCCTCGTTGGCTAGGAATGCGCCGGAGGGTGGTGGTGCGGGCGCGGGCGCGGGCGCGGGTGCGGGTGCGGGTGCGGGTGCGGGTGCGGGTGCAGGTGCGGGTGCGGGTGCAGGTGCGGGTGCGGGTGCAGGTGCGGGTGCAGGTGCGGGTGCAGGCGCAGGCGCAGGCGCGGGTGCGGGTGCGGGTGCGGGTGCGGGTGCGGGTGCGGGTGCGGGTGCGGGTGCGGGTGCGGGTGCAGGTGCGGGTGCAGGTGCGGGCGCAGGTGCAGGTGCAGGTGCAGGTGCAGGTGCAGGTGCAGGTGCAGGTGCAGGTGCAGGTGCAGGTGCAGGCGGTGGTGGCGGAGGCGGAGGCGGAGATGCAGTCACCAACCTGCAGGATTTCACCACGAAGGGCGCCGGATCAGTGCCGAAGAACTCGTTGGTGCAGGGCACCGTGCCGTTGACCGTCTTTTGCACCCAGCGCGTGTCGGCGCCATAAGCCACCAGGGTCGGGCTCGACACGGTGAAGCTGCCGCCTTCGGTGGCCAGCGTTGCTCCGGACGGTGCAGGTGCGGGCGCGGGTGCAGGTGCAGGTGCAGGTGCAGGTGCAGGTGCAGGTGCAGGTGCGGGTGCGGGTGCGGGTGCGGGCGCCGGTGCGGGTGCGGGCGCGGGCGCGGGCGCCGGTGCGGGTGCGGGTGCAGGTGCAGGTGCAGGTGCAGGTGCAGGTGCAGGTGCAGGTGCGGGTGCCGGTGCCGGTGCCGGTGCCGGTGCCGGTGCGGGTGCGGGTGCGGGTGCGGGTGCGGGCGCAGGTGCAGGTGCAGGCGGTGGTGGCGGAGGCGGCGATGCAGTCACCAACCTGCAGGACTTCACCACGAAGGGCGCCGGATCAGTGCCGAAGAACTCGTTGGTGCAGGGCACCGTGCCGTTGACCGTCTTTTGCACCCAGCGCGTGTCGGCGCCATACGCCACCAGGGTCGGGCTCGACACGGTGAAGCTGCCGCCTTCGGTGGCCAGCGTCGCTCCGGACGGCGGCGGCGCAGGCGCAGGTGCAGGTGCAGGTGCAGGCGCAGGCGCAGGTGCAGGTGCAGGCGCAGGCGCAGGCGCAGGTGCAGGTGCAGGTGCAGCCGTCCCCGTGTCCGCCACGCACGACTTGGTCGTGCCCGGCGCGGGATCGGTGCCGCCGAAGAAGGACGTGCTGCACGTGCCGGCGCCGGTCACGACCTTGTCGACCCAGCGCGAATCGGCGCCGTAGCTCACCACCGTTGCGCTGGTCATGTTGAAGGCGGCGCCCTGCGCAGCCACGGTGCGGTCGGCGCTCGTCACCTGGCTGCCCGGCGTCACGCCGCCGGCCTTGGGTGCGAGCACATGGCAGGTCTTGGCGGCGTTCGGCGCCGGATTCATGCCGAAGAACTCGCTCCTGCAGCTCACGTTGCCGGTGACGGTCTTCTGCGTCCAGTTCCCGCCGTTGCCGAACTGCACGACGGTCGGGGCCGGCAGGGTGAAGGTGTGTCCCTGGTCGCCCACCTTCGTCCAGCTGCCCTGCACCTTCACGATCTTCGCAATGGAAGGCACGCCGGCGCTGTCGATCGCGAACAGCATGTAGTAGCCCGCGGGCAGGATGTTCGGGCTCTCGTTGAGGGTGACGTTGACCGTCGAGCTTCCGTTGCCCTGAGTGAAGGGCAGTTCGAGAAAGCGTTGCCCGAAGTCGGTCGAATGCGTCACCGAGCCGGTACGCACCAGCGTCACACGCTGGATCGACAGCGGCGACGCCACG
The DNA here is from genome assembly GCF_057657265.1 of Variovorax sp. Soil_C_17. NCBI lineage: Bacteria > Pseudomonadati > Pseudomonadota > Betaproteobacteria > Burkholderiales > Comamonadaceae > Variovorax > Variovorax sp. Soil_C_17. The sequence goes on along the minus strand of NZ_JBDGIT010000007.1, from coordinate 117,961 downwards.
CTGATCTGGAAGTTGGTGCCGAGGGTCAGCTGGGCCGGCGCCGTGTTGATGATCGGGCGTGGCGCACGCTGGCCGTTGGCGTTGAAGAGGTAAGGCGGCGAATAGATCTCGGCATTGAGGTTGATCACCGGCCCGGGCGAGCCGCCGCCGACCGACAGCACGGTGGCATCGGGCAGCAGCATGGCCGTGGAGTGGTACAGGCGCGCTTTCTGCGCCGCGTTGCCGGTGGTCCACTGCCCCGTGGCGGGATTCCAGATGAGGGCCGTGAAGGCGGTGTCGATCAGCTCGTTCTCCTGGGCCGAGCCGCCGGTGACCAGCACCTTGCCATCGGCCAGCACGGTGGCCGTGCCCCATTCGCGATTGGGCCCGGGGCCGGCAACGGGGGTCACGACCGGCGTGCGGCCGTTGATGTCGACCACCATCGCGCTGCCGTCCTCGGCCACCATCAGCATCTTGCCGCGGTCGAACATGGCCCAGGGCAGCACCCAGTTGACGAACTTCGGCATCGTGCCGACCGGCCCGAGGGTGGGCGCCTCCGTGTTGATGCTGAACAGCTGATTGCTGCTGGCCACCACCACCCGGCCGTTGGGGGCCAGCACGGCGCGAGGATAGAACCAGTCGCCCGGCCAGTTCGAAATGGCTCCCAGTGTTTTCCAGCCCTGGCCCGGCGTGTAGATCTCGGGCACGCCGGAGCCTGCGCCGCCGCCGTCGATGCCCGCCAGCATCAGCGCCCGGCCGTCGGCCAGGGGCACCGCGCTGCCGTACCAGCGCGCATAGGCCATCGGCGGCCCGGCAGTGATGGTGGAGGAGACCGGGTCGTAGAAGTTGACGTCGGCCACGCCGCCGTTGACCTGGTTCGGCGTGATCCCGCGGGTGTCGCCGCCGGCCAGCAGCACCTGTCCGGCCGGCAGCACGGTCTGGGCGCTGCAGAAGAGATCGGTACGCGTACTGTGCTGCAGCAGGCTGTGTGCGTTGGTGGCCGGCGTCCAGACGTCGTAGTAGAGCTGGGCGCCCTGGGCGCCGCTCGGATCGGTGCCGTAGCTCATGACCTTGCCGTCGGGCGTCAGCACGGCATGGATGGCATTGATCGGCCAGCTGATGGGCGCGCCCCACTCGCCGCCGGTGTTGGGTGCGACGGCGGCCGCCACAGCCGCTGCCGCGGTGGGCTCGCTGGAGATCCCGGGCCCGCGGTCGATGGGTGCCGGGCGGTCCCGTTCCAGTTCGCGCTGCCGGGCGATGTCGGCGGGCGTCCTGACGGCCTTGCGCGCCATGACGAGCGAGGTCTTGGCTTCGGCGTCAGGGGTGGTGGGGGCGGCGCTTGCCGTGGCATCGGCGGTGCCGGTGGTGGTGGCGACAGCGGCGGACATCCCGCTTCCATTCGCCCCGGGAGCCGGAGCGGGGGCGGGGGCGGGAGCGGAGGCGCCGGTACCGGCCATCCCCGAGGGCATGCCGCCATCGCCTCCACCGCCGCACGCGGTGATCACCAGCGGGGCCCACAGGGCGATCCACCTGAAGCCTGAAGCGCGCGGAAACGGCGGCAAGGTGTTTGGCATATCGCCCTCAGAAAACGAGAACTTACGCGTTATACGCCGGCGATTTTAGAGCGTCGTCAATCGAATTGAGTAGGCCCAAAGACCTAAGAAATTCCCCTAGTTGAACGAAGGCGGCGTGCCGTTCCAGCGGCAAGGGAAGGGGAGGATGGCTTGCGCCATCTTCGGCAGACTTCGGGCCTCGAGGTCCCCAAAATAAGCCGGCTAGACCGGCACGAACGCCCCATGCAATCCCAGCGGCAAGGCACGCGGCAGGATGGCCTGCGCGACCGGCCCGGCTCTCAGGTTGTCGGCCGCGAAGCACGAGAGCACCGTCTTCCCCCGCGCCAGATCGAGCACCGTCCCCAGAATCCATCCCGGCCGCCGTCCGTCGGGCACGAACACGTGCTCTTCCACCATCGCCTGCGCGCCATAGACGAAGCGCTGCGAGCGACCGGTCTCGACATCCGTGCGCGCGATCGCGCCGAAGCCCGGGCGCTCCTTCATCAGCTGCGTCGCATGCACCACGCTGCGGTGGCGCAGGCCGACACGGCGCGGGTCGATGCGCGGGAACTCCGCGGCGAAGTCCAGCACGTGCTGCGTGGCGCGGCCGGTGGCGAGGTCCAGTGTCGCCACGGTCAGGTGGGGTTCGGGGCTCGTCACGCGCCGCCCGCGCATCAGCTCGCGGTTGGCGGTGAAGACCGAGCTCGCATCGTCCGAGCGCACGTAGTCGATATGGATGCGTGTGCCCTTCGGCGTGGCCTCTTCCCACGCGTTGCCCACATGGAAGAGGAAGCCCGCCGGCAGCGTGAGCAGCTGGTGCTTGCCCCAGTCCTTCTTGTCGACGACGAGCGCGCGCATGCCCAGCTCGGGCCGCCACACATGCGCGTCGAGGAAGCTGGTGCCGGCCTGCTGCTTGCGCGCAGCGTCGTAGACCAGCGGGGGCATCAGGAAGACCAGGTGCCGCTCGGTCACGGCGAAGTCGTGGACCATCGGCAGGTCGGCCACCGGCAGCACGGCGGCGCGGCGCAGCTGGCCTTCGGGCGCGATCTCGTAAAGCGCCAGCAGGCCCTGGCTGCTGCCCACGCCGAAGTTCCACACCGTGCCGTCCGGGTCCACCTTGGGATGGGCGGAGAAAGGCATGCCCGCGAGGTCCGCGCGCCAGGTCTTCGGGCCCAGCGTGGCGAGGGTGCGCGCGTCGATGCGCGTGGCCGAGCCGCCTTCCCACAGCGCGAGCACCTCGCCCTGCAGCGGCAGCACGCTGGTGTTGGCGACGTTGATGCCGTCGGCCGAGGTGGGCGGCTCGACGCCCGGCGGCACGGTGCCGAAGGCCTCGGTCAGCCGCCGGCCAGCGCGCACTTCGGCGACGCGCTTGGGCGTCGCGACATAGCGGCCCTGGTGGTGCACCTGCCGGCCCTCGATGATCAGTTGCTGCACCATGCCGTCGCCGTCGAACCAGTGGTGGTAGCGTTCGCCGCCCAGGTCATGGCCCGCCGGGCCGATGCGGTAGAGCGTGCCGGCCACTGCGTCGGGAAAGCGGCCGCGTACCTCGGCGGGCGCGAGCGGAAGGTCGCCGGGCGGCGTGGCGAAGCCCAACTTCCAGGGGGCGCTGGAGGTCTCGAATTCGGCCTGCCAGCCGGCGCCCTCGCCGGCCCGGGCGAGCAGGGGAGCAAGAAGGGGCGTCGCGCCGGCGGTGGCCAGCAGGCGCAAAAGTTCGCGTCGTTGCATGGCGGGTTCCTCAGCGCAGGTGGATCACGGTTTGCACATCGGCATCGACCTGGAGCGCGGCAGCGTCGAATCCGGGCGCCGCACGGTTGCCCTTGGCATCGTTGGAGAAGCCGTAGCGTTCGGTGGGCATGCCCATCAGGTTGGTGTCGAGCTTGCCGTTGCCGTTCTCGTCGGCGAACACGCGCAATGCGTAGCGCCCGGGTGCCAGGCCGGGAAAGGAGAGCCGGGCCCTGCCGTTGTTCATCTGCACGATCTGCGCCGCCAGCGTCTTGTTGCCGTCGTAGTTGTGGGCGCTGTCGAAGAGCGCGACGTACAGCGGAGTCGTCGCGGCGGGACCGTCGACGACGCTGAGTTGAAGGTCGGCCGCCAGTGCACCCAGGGGGGCGAGCAGGGCGGCGGCAGCGAGAGAAAGCTTGTGCATGAGGGCCTCTTCGTGAAGTGGAGGCCCCGACGATCGCGCAGGCAGGCCGCGCTGCCCAGCGCGATGCGACGAGATGCAGGATCGCCGCGCGAAATGCGAACCGTGCGTGCGAAGCGCCACGGCATCGCGACGCGGTGTCCGTCTTCTAGCCCGCAGGCCCCTCGGCGTCTTCGTTCGACGAGGCGAACAAGTCCCACGTGGCCATGAAGAGCGCCGCCACCACCGGCCCGATCACGAAACCGTTCACCCCGAACAGCGCCATGCCGCCGACGGTCGACATCAGGACGATGTAGTCGGGCATCTGCGTGTCCTTGCCCACCAGGATCGGGCGCAGGACGTTGTCGACCAGCCCGATCACCACCACCCCGAAGACGATGAGCGCGACCCCTTCCCAGACATGGCCGGTCGCCAGGAAGTAGATCGCCACCGGCAGCCAGATCAGCGCCGCGCCCACCGCCGGCAGCAGCGAGAGAAAGGCCATCAGCACCGCCCACAGCAGCGCGCCCTGCACGCCCAGCGCCCAGAAGGCGAGGCCGCCCAGCGCCCCTTGCACCGCGGCCACCGCCACGTTGCCCTTGACGGTGGCGCGGATCACGTTGGTGAACTTGTTCAGCAGGAAGTGCGTGTGCGGCCGCGCCATCGGCAGTGCCTCGCGCACCGTCTTCGACAGCGCGGCGCCGTCGCGCATGAAGAAGTACAGCATGTAGAGCATCAGCGCGAAGCTCACCACGAAATCGAAGGTGTTCTGCCCGATGTTGAGCGCCTGCGTGGCGATCAGCTGGCCGGTCTGGGCGGCGCCCTGGCCGATGCGGGACAGCATCGCCTCCATGTTGCTCAGCCCGAAACGTTCGAGCAGGTTGAACAGCCATTGCGGCATCACTCCGATGATCTGCTGAAGATAGCGCCCGAAGTTGATCTCGCCGGTGCGGATGCGCTGCGTCACCAGCGAGGCCTCCTGCACCAGCGAGACCGTCACCACCGTCAGCGGGATGATCACGATCACCAGGCAGATCGTGAGCGTGGTCAGCGCCGCGAGGTTGCGCCGCCCCGGCATCGTCCTCAGCAGCCGCTTGTAGAGTGGATTGAACAGGATGGCCAGCGCGACGGCCCAGAGCACCGCCCCGAAGAAGGGCATGAGGATCCAGAAGAAGGCAGCCGTGACGGCCGCCAGCAGGAGGAGGAAGACCGTGCGCTGCAGTTCAGGTGAATTCATGGCCCGGCGACTGTAGCCGAGGCGGGGGCACCCGGGCTGTCAGCGGGAGGCGCGTGGCAGCGCCACCGGAGCCAGCGTGGCGCGCAGGCGCTCGTCGGCGCCGGGGCTGGCGGCCACCTCGGCCTCCAGCGCCTCCTCGACGTTCCCGATGTGGTCCAGCATCAGCTGGCGGGCGCGCTTCATGTCGCCGGCCTCGAGCGCAGCCACGATGGCCGCATGCTCGGCACAGGACTGGCCCGCCTCGTGCGTGGACTGGAAGAGGGTGGCTGCCAGCGTGGTGCGCGCCGTGAGGTCGCGCAGCACGTCGCACAGCAGCCGGTGGCCCATCTGGTCGGCCAGGCAGACGTGGAAGTCCGCCAGCAGGAAGGCGCGGGTGGCGGCGTCGGCGCCGGCAATGGCGCGCTTCTCGTCGGCGATGTGCTCGCGCAGCTTGCGGATGACCTTCGACAGCGGCCGTCCCCCCGATTCGGCCAGGATGCCGGCCTCGATGATGCGGCGGGCGGCAAAGGCATCGCGGGCCTCCTCGGCCGAGGGCTCCACCACGTACCAGCCCCGGCGCGACTGCACCTCCACGAAGCCCCGCGCCTGTAGCTGCATCAGTGCTTCTCGCACCATGGTGCGGCTGACGCCGAAGTTCTCTGCCAGCTGCTGCTCGCCGAGGCGCTCGCCGGGCGCGAGCTTCTGGGCGAGGATGGCCTCGACCACGCGCGCGGCGATGGTGGTGGGGGTGACTTCGGTCATGGTTGGGGAACCTTCGCCTTCGGCTGCGGTGCTATTCGCCTTCGGAGCGGCCGTGCGGCTCATGGCGCGCTAGTGTGCCGGACGCGCGGCCTGCGCAGCGTGGGCGGCAGCGACCGGCGAGTCGGGCTCGGCCAGGGGCTCGTCTTCCGGCGAGTGGGTGCCATTGAGCACCGCATGGGCGCGTTCGCGGTCGATGTCGCCTTCCCAGGCCGCGATGGCGACGGTGGCCACGCAGTTGCCGATCAGGTTGCCGAGCGCGCGGGCGATGCCCATGAACCAGTCGACCGAGAGCACCAGCACCAGCCCGATCGCGGGAATGGCCGGAATCGCATGCAGCGTGGCGGCCAGCACCACGATCGCCGAGCCCGGCACGCCGTGCGCGCCCTTCGAGGTCACCAGTGCGATCGCGAGAATGGCGAGCAGGTCCGACATCGAGATCGGCGTGTTGGTCGCCTGCGCGATGAACACCGCCGCCAGCGTGATGTAGATCGAGAAGGCGTCGAGGTTGAAGGAATAGCCGGTCGGGATCACGAGGCCGACGGTCGAGTCGCGGATGCCCATGTGGCGCAGCTTGGCCATGATCTGCGGCAGCACGCTGTCCGACGAGGTGGTGGCGAAGACGATGGTCAGCTCCTCGCGCAGGTAGCGCAGCAGCTTGATCAGGCTGAAGCCCGAGAGCTTCATCACGAAGCCAAGCACGACGAACACGAAGACCAGCACCGAGGCATAGAACAGCACCACCAGCATGCCCAACTGCTTGAGCGAGCCCACGCCGTACTTGCCGACCGTGAACGCGATGGCGCCCAGCACGCCCAGCGGCGCCAGCTTGATGATGATGCCCATGATCTTGAAGAGCACCAGCGAGAGCGAATCCACCACCGTGGCCACCGGCTTGCCGAGGTCGCCCAGCAGGGCCAGCGCGCAGCCGAACAGCACCGCGAACAGCAGCACCTGCAGCACGTCGCCGGTGGCGAAGGCGTTGACCACCGTGGTGGGGATCAGCTTCATGAGGAAATCGACCGTGCCGCCGCTGGTGAGCTTCTCGGCGTTCGAGGCGTAGGCGCTCATGGCGGCCGAGTCCAGCGTGCCGGGGTCCACGTTCATGCCCACGCCGGGCTTGAACACGAAGGCCAGCACCAGGCCCATGGCCAGCGCGAGGGTGGTCAGCACCTCGAAGTAGATCAGCGCCTTGACGCCGACCCGGCCCACCCGCTTGAGGTCCCCCGCGCCGGCGATGCCGTGCACCACCACGCAGAAGACCAGCACCGGGATGATCATCTTGATCAGCTTGATGAAGCCGTCGCCCAGGGGCTTGAGCTTGACCGCGAAGTCGGGGAAGAACAGGCCCGCCGCCACGCCGAGTACCAGCGCGATGACCACCTGACCGAAGAGTGATTTGGCGAAACGGGGCATCCTTGTCTCCGTGATGGTTGCATGCAAGACAAAGAAGATCTTGCATACAAGCAATGTAGGCAAGGTTTGGGATTTTTTCTGTGCGGGTATACCCCTGGTCGTTACCAGCGCTTGCATTTGAGAGGAGCGAACATGACGAAAGCAAGAGCCATCCGGCAGCGCATCGATCCGCCGCAGCAAGGAGGACGGATCTGCGACGCGTGGGTTCCGTAGCCCGCAGGATCCAGTCCAAGCTCGCTGACCCGGCCATCGCGGTGGAGGGCCGAGCCCACCCAAGGGCTTCGCCGTTCATTGAGGCGCTTGAGCGCGCTCGTCGAGCAACGGACGGCAAGGCGACCGGTCCCGATCATTGACTGACACCTGTTCCCCACCATGATCAAGAAGGTTGTGCTTCTCTCCAGGCAAGGCTATCGACGTGCGCTCGATATGCTTGTCGCGGCCTGGATTCAGGAAGGGATAAGGTATGTTGGGGTGGTGGGCGTTGATGCTTCAAAACGGATACCAGCGGTTCATCTCACCCTACAAGGGCTTCAGCTGCGCACGTCGAGTGCGGACGGGCGGAGCTTCATGTTCGCGGTTCGCAAAGCGAGCGATTGCTCGCCTGGGCATCGTGGCGGGCGTCCTTGGTCACCATCCATCGCTTTGAAGCATGCGCCGCCTGGGCACAAGTCCTCTCCAGCGCGGAAGGCCAAGCCGCCGCGGCACCGCCGGAGGCTCCCGCTGAGGCTTGCCCGCTCTGGTCCCGCTGGGGCGCGAGGAAACTGTCAGGGTGCTGCGCGTGCTGGCCCGGCTAGGTCAGAATCCGGCCAGGAGCAGTCCTCCGCTAGTGGGCCTGTGGACGGCCGGTGTCGATCCCTAAGCCGACATAGATCGAGCATACCCATCCTGCGGCTACGTGCCCTTTGCCGACAATCGGTCGAACTTTCGGGCTGCCTGCACCTGCGGCCATGGACAGCCGTTCAATGTGCATGCCAGGAAGCAGCCGCTCGACGCCGCTCTCGACCGGAAGCAGACATTCGGTCACGCTCTGCCAGATGGAGCCACTGCAAGGAGTCGCGAGGGAGCGCTGGTTCACAGGAGCCCTTCAGGTTTGTCTTCATGCCATGCCGATGCCGGCGATGGCCGCCACCAGACACCAGCGAGACAGGTCGCCTCGGGGGCAACAGCGACAGCGCTGCGAGGAAGGCGGTCTCGCCCACCATCAGCGCGATCGGCTTGAGGCCCACGCTGAACAACTCCGTGGATGGTGGCGCCGAGGAACATTCCCGCCACGCAATCGTCCAGGCCTAGCGCTCGGCACCGTGGCCAGGAGCGCGCCGAGAACCGGGCGCTTCGTCCGCCGGCCCAGTGCGCCACCATCACGGCGCCGCCGCTGTGCGCTGCGACCATGATGGGGCCGTCAATGGCTTGCGCCGCGGCTTCGATGGCTGCGACGCGCTTAGCGGAATCGAGGTCGGTTCGACCCATCGCGTGCACTAAGGCCACGCGGGACAGCTCGCGTGCGAGCAGCGTCTGCCAATGCTGCTCAGGAGTCGTCTCGCAGCCCGGGGACGATGAGGACGGTAGGTGTTTTCATGCCGCCAGGCGCAAAGCCATCCCCAGGAACAGCTCAATCAACCAGCTTGATACCGGCTGCCTTCAGGATTCCAGCGTTGCGGTCGTAGTCCGCGCGCAAGCCGCGCCCCAGTTCAGCAGGTGTCTGCACGGCGTTCGGCTCGTAGCCGGCCGCCGCCAGCTTGTCGCGGAAGCGGACACTCGACGTGAGTCTGGTGAGCGCGGCGTGGATGATTTCGACCGTGGCGTCGGGCAGTTTGCCCGCGGCGAAGACGCCGAACCAGTTGCAGAAGTTCATCTCGGGGTATCCGAGTTCCGCGAACGTCGGAACCTGCGGAAGGAAACTGCTGCGGGCCTTGCCGGCGTACGCATAAGGGACGAGCTTGCCCGATTGGACGAATGGCCGCGACGAGACGACCACGTCGAACATTAAGGGGACCTGGCCACCCATGACCTGCGTCAGGCCGGCAGGCGAGCCCACGAAAGGCACATGCTGCAAGTCAAGGCCTTCGCGTGCATTCAGCATCAGCCCGGCGTAGTGCGAGACGGTACCGATGCTGTACGAAGCGTAGTTGACCTTGCCGGGCTGCTTCTTGACCTCCGCCACGACCGACTTCAGGTCTCGCGCGCCGAACCCCGGGTTCCCGACCATCACGAGGCAGGTGTGCGCGAAGGCAGCCACGGGACGGATGTCCGAGAAGGGATCGAAGCCGGCCTTGACCGCCAGCGGCCCTTCAGTCACGAGGTTGTTGGCTGCGAAGAGGAGCGTGTGGGCATCTGGTCCCGAACCGAGCATGGCGCGGACGGAAATCGCGCCGAGGGCTCCCGGCTTGTTGTCGACGATCGCCGGCTGTCCGGTCTCCGCAGTGATCGCCTCGGCCAGCAAGCGTGCGATGACGTCGGTGCTGCCGCCAGGGCTCGCGCTGGTCACCAGCTTGACCAGCTTGTCGGGCCAGGCCCATGCCGGCCCCACCAGCGCGGCCAATGCAGCGGCGCAAGCCAGGTTCCTGAAAATGTTGTTCGCTTTCATGATGCTTCCTCTCAGGTTGGATTGCGCTGAAGTTCCTCGCGCAGGATGGGCGCGGCCATGGCCATGCTGTGGACGCCAACGGTGGTGACCAGTTGCAGCACGGCCAGGATCTCTTCCGGCGTGATGCCGATGTCGAGGGCCCGGCGGATATGCCGGCGCGTGCCGGGTGCATACATGTGGGTGCACGCGGCATCCACGGCAATGGACGCAAGCTCGAAGGTCTTGGGGTCGAGCACTCCCGGCCGCAGCGGCCGCGCCACCGCGTGCAGGTAGCGCTCGGTCCAGTCCGGATCGAGTTCGGCGAGCAGGTCCCAGTCGGCGTTCCACGTGCCGTTCGCGCGCATCGCATCGCAGGTCGGAGTCGGTATGTCTTCTTTCTTCACGTCTTGTCTCCTTGGTCCATCATGCGATGCTCAAGTCTTGTAGCTGGGGTCCAACCGGTCAAGCTTGCGCAGGAGGGCCGGCCAAGCGAGTTCGCCTCCCATGTCGAGCGTGGCGTTCTGCATCACCTGCGTCACTCCCTGCAGGATCTCCGGCCGGACCGGGACCAGTTCGCCTCCTGCCTGGGCGTCGAGCTGGATGCGGCAAGTGGCTTCGAAGATGTACATCTGCAAGAAGGCTTCGGGGATCGTGCGGCCCACTGTCAGGAGCCCGTGGTTGCGCAGCATCAGGTAGCTGGCGCCACCGAGGTCCGCCTGCAGTCGCGTCTTTTCGTCATCGCGTAGCGCGACGCCTTCGTAGTCGTGATACGCGAGCGAGGCCAGCACGAAGGTGCTCTGCTGACTGATGGGCAGCACCCCGCACTTCTGCGCACTAACCGCAACCCCGGCACGCGAATGGGTATGCAGCACGCAGCCGGCGTCCTCTCGCGCCGCATGCACAGCGCTGTGGATCACGAAGCCTGCGGGGTTTACCGGGAAGGGCGACCCCTGCAGCTTGTTGCAGTCCTGGTCGACCTTCACCAGCGAGGACGCCGTGATCTCGTCGAACATCAGGCCGTAGGGATTGACGAGGAAATGGTGCTCGGGCCCGGGAATGCGCGCGCTCGTGTGGGTGAACACCAGGTCGCTCCATCCGTAAGCGGCCACAAGGCGGTAGCAAGCCGCGAGGTCGCAGCGAAGCTTCCATTCTTCGGCACTCACCACCTCTTTGACAGAAGGAATATGCATGGTCAGGCCGCCGTCTTGCGCTCTGCCAACGCTGCCCGGGTCGGGCGGCGATGCTGCGGATAGCGCAGCTGCTCCAGCGTCTGCTCCGTGGTCTCGTACTGCTTGCCGATCTTGTAGATGGCGCGCGCTTCGTCCGCGTTGGCGACGCCCCGCCCGAGCTCACGGGAAATGCGGACCAGCTGCTCCACCATCTGCACAGAGGTGATCGGCTCGCCGCTGGGGCCCCACAGGTTGTCCTCGTTACCGCAGCGCACGTGCAGGCCCATGGCGATCGCCATCGTGTTGATCGGCAGGCACTGGCGCATGATCGCTTCGAGCGTGACGCTGGCGCCGTCGGGCACATGGCGGAGGAAGTCCATCATGCTGTAGGGCTCGGGCGTGTCGAAACCGCCGCCGATAGCGTTCCATGAGATGTTCAGCGGGCCGCGGTAGTGCCCCGCACGGATCAAGCGCTCCAGCGTCAGCAGGCTCGGCTTGGATACCAGCTGGAAGTGCGGCTGGATCTTCGCGGCCTGCAGGCGGTGCAGGTGTTCGCGCAGCCACTGCGGCCCGGCCGGCACCGTGAGTTCTTCGTAGGTGTCCCACACCTCCCTGCGCGAGAACGAGGTGCCCGCGATGTCCTCCTTGGTCATCAGCTCGGTCACGTTCATCTGGGTGGTGTTGACGGCCACCGTTACCTGGTCCGGCTTTGGGTTGAGCTCGGCAAGCATGTGGCGCGTGTCGTCACTCAACCACTTGGCCTCCGCCCCCTCGCCTTCCGGCGCGAACGAGATCGAGCCGCCGACCTGCAGGATCATCTTGGGCACCGCCTCACGCAGCCGAGCCAGCAGTTCGTTGAACATCGACAGCCGCTTGGAGCCCTTGCCATCCAGCTCGCGCACATGCGTGTGCAGCACGGTGGCGCCGGCGTTGTAGCAGTCGACCGCGATCTGGACGTGCTCGTCCATCGTCAGTGGAATGTCGGACCCGTCGCCAACCTCGAAAGCGGGGGCGTATGGCGCGACGGTGATGACCAGCTTGTCCTGGTTTTCGGGAACGAGGGATCCATCGAGGAAATGCATGAAAGTCTCCTTGGGTTAGGGGCTCTCAGTGTGCAGAGAGGTGCGCTTGTCCGATGTATGATCCGGGACATTGACTGTCGAAACCGGGACATCGCATGTCACGCCCACCGCACATGGTTCGCAGCGGAAGCCTTATCGGCTACGCCGAGGTGGCCCGGCAGGTCGGGCTCGATCCGGACATCATGTTGCGTCGGGCGGGGTTGAACCCCAGATGCCTCGCGGACCCAGCGATCCCCATCCGCGCAGCGGGGGTGATCCGCGTGTTAGAAGACTCCGCAAACGCTGCGGGCGTCGAGGACTTCACTCTACGAATCGTGAGGGCGCGCGCGCCGTGGACCCCCCTCGGGCCGACCAGCGTCGTGATGCGCGAGGCAGAGACCGTGCGGGAAGCTATCGAACTTCTTTGCCGCTACATGCGTTTCCTGAACTCGGTGCTGGTGGCACAGGTGGACGATCACGAGGATGTGTCGGTCGTCCGCGTCGAGGTGCTGGCCGAAGTGCACGGTTCCGTGCGGCAAATGACGGAGGGCGCCGTGGGCGTGCTTTACCGCATCCTCTCGGGACTGCTCGGTTCCGACTGGAAGCCGCGATGTGTTTGCCTCGAACACCGGCCGCCGCATGCGCCCACCATCCACAAGTCGATGTTCGGCACCGTGGAGTTCAACGCCAGCTTCAACGGCATCGTCTGCGCAACGAAGGACCTTCACGCGCCCTTGGTCAAGCCCGATTCTGGCATGGCGCCTTATGCGCGACGAATCCTCGACGAGGCCATCGGCTCGGGCGACGGTTCAATCGACAACGTCCGTCGCGTGATCATCGCCCTGCTCTCGTCCGGGCGATGCACCGTCGAGCAAGTCGCGAAGGCTCTCGCCATCGACCGGCGCACTCTCCACCGGCATCTGCTCGCGGAAGGAACGAGTTTCACGCAGCTGCTGCAGGAGGTTCGGTGCGAGTTCGCGGCGCGACACATCGAAGCCAGCGACCGCCCGCTCGCGGAGGTCGCGGACCTGCTCGGCTTTTCAACGCCGAGCGCCTTCGCGTTCTGGTTCAGGAAGAACTTCGGGATGACGCCGACTACATGGAAGCGATCGGGGGCGGCGTGAGCTGGTGCGCAGCATTAATCCGTCCGACGTTCATCGTCACCCTTGATTTCCTGCAACGTCGACGCAATGCCACGACTGAACGCGTCGACCAGTCCGCGGATTGAGAGCATGACCAAGCGTTCTACATCGCTTGTTTCGACAACCGGTAGAAATTCGTCGCCGTAGCCAATCTGGCGTTTGACCAGCCGCCGGCTTCAGGCCGGGCAGCTTCCCTCGCGCGGCGTGCGCAGCAGTGGCCGGCCGGCGGCGCGGCCGGTGATTTCGCCGCCGTCCACCGCCAGCTCGCCGTTCACCAGCACCGTCGTCACGCCCTGCGACAGCAGCGTAGGCTGCGCATAGGTGGCGCGCGCCGCGTAGCGCGCCGGATCGAACACCACCACGTCGGCGTGGTAGCCGCTGCGCAGGTAGCCGCGCTTGGTCAGTCCCAGGGTGTCGGCCACTTGGCCGGTGCTGGCGCGCACGAAGCGGCCGAGCGAGATCACCTTTTCCTTCACCACATACTGGTCGTACTTGCGCGCGAAAGTGCCGTAGGCGCGCGGATGGCCTTCCGACGAATCGGAGGAGGTCATCACCCACGGCCGCTTCATGAAGTTGCGCACGTCGTCGTCGGTCTGGTTGAAGGAGGCGATCGCCAGGTCGGCCTCGCGCAGCACCGCGATGGCGGCGTCCACCGGATCGCCGCCCTGCGCCACCTCGGCCAGCGTGCGGCCGATGTATTTGGTGTTCGGGCCGGCCGAGAACAGGATCGCCTCCGGCCCGCCGCGCAGGCGTAAGTTCTCGCGCATGTCCTTGCGCAGACGCTCCTGCAGCGAGGCGTCGTCGAATCGCTTGAGCATCGCGGCGCGGCCGCCGTCCACCGCCCAGCCGGGCACCAGCGCGGCCGAGAAGCGGGTGCTCGATGCGGTCCACGGGTACTGGTCGGCGGTTATCGGCAGGCCGCGCTTCTGTTCGGCCTCGATGCGGCGGATGATGTCGCCGCTCTGGCCATGCACTGCCACGCCCAGCGCCTTGATGTGGGCTACGTGCACCGGCAGCCTGGCTTCGTGCCCGATGCGGATCACCTCGTCGATCGAGCCCTTGAGGCCGATGTTGTACATGGACTCGTCGCGGATGTGGCTGTCGTACAGGCCGCCGTGGCGCGCCGCGACCTTGGCCAGCTCGATCACCTCCTCGGTCCGCGCGAAACTCTGCGGCGCATAGAAGAGCCCGGTTGACAGGCCGAGCGCGCCTTCGCACATCGCGCGCGAGACCTGGGCGCGCATGGCGTCCAGCTGCTCGGGCGTTGGTGCGCGGTTGGCCTCGCCGAGCTGGCCGGCGCGCACCGGCCCGAAGCCGACGTAGATCGCGGTGTTGGTGCCGGCGCCGTTGTCCCTCAGCCGCTGCGCCTGCGCCGCGATGTCGGCGCCGCCGAAGCCGTCGCTGCCGATCACCGCGGTGGTCACGCCCTGGGTGAGGAAGGGCACGTTGAGCCGGCGGCGCGCGTCGGCCTGGAACAGGTCGCGGTCGGCATGGGTGTGCGGATCGATGAAGCCCGGCGCCACCACCTGGCCGCGCGCATCGATGCGCCGCTTGGCCACGAAGCGATGCGGCGCAGCCCTGCCGACGAAGACAATGCGGTCGCCGGCAATGCCGACGTCGCCCACCTGCGGCGGCGCGTCGTCGCCGGTGAAGATGGTGCCGCCTTCGATGATCAGATCGAGCGCGACAGGTTCGTCGACGGCGCGCGCCGACACGCCGAAGGCCAGGGGCAGTAGCGCCGCCAGCACGGCGACGCTGCGACGGAGCGGGAAGCGGGAGATGGCGACGGGCATGGCGATGGGAGTGCGCGTTGGAAGAGGGAAAGCGTCCAAGTCTAGAGGCGCCTCCGCGCGCGCGGCCATTACAAATGGACCACCGGCCATGCCCTGAGGGCATGGTCAGCACAGGCCCTCAAGCCACCATGCCCCTGTTCTGTCAGCGCATTGGCCGGCGGGTTGGCGAGTGTGATCTCGGCGATGCCGTCCAGCACTTCGTAGCGAGCTTGTTCCATGTGTCTCGTCTCGTCTCCTTGTTCATGTTTCGCCGCTTGGCAATCCGAACGCCGTCTGAGGCGAGCTGCTGCTGGGCCGGTCGCGATACGCCGGCCTCCGCCAGCATCTCGGCCGTGTGCTGGCCGAGCAGCGGCGCCGGGCGCACCGCCACACGCGTCGTCGCCCTTGAACCGTTTCAGCCCCTTGAAGATCAGCGGGGCGACCAGGGCGAGCGTGCGCTCGCGATCAGGCCCCAGACCAGATCGGCGTTGATCACGAAGAGAAGAGGACCCGGCGCCAGTCCGCATTGCTGGAAGCCCCCAAGCCCTCCGATGCCCCGAAAGAGCAGGTTGCCGCGCCAAATCGCCACCAGCAGGCCCAGGAGTGTGAAAGCTTCCATGCCGAATCTTCCCGAAGGATCGAAGTCCTCGGTGGCCTGCGGCTGAAGGACCTGGTCTTCCATACGTGTCTGCCCGACAGCTTGAAAGGCTCACGATCCCAGCCGTCGCGCCGCTGCGCCAACGCATGCTCGACGACATGCGCATGCGCAAGCTCGGACCCAAGACCCAGGCTGCCTACATACGCGGTTCGATAGTTCCGACGCCATTTCATTGACATGGATCAAGTGGCGCAGGCCGCCGTGCTCCAAGATATGGCGTGCTCTGCTCGTTCGACTCATTGAGGAAGGAGACGCATCATGAAGATCGCCGATCGCGCCGTGGCTGCCTTGTCGCTGTCCATCGCGCTGGCTTGGGCGGCGCCCGCGCAGGCGCACTGCGACACGCTCGACGGCCCCGTCGTGGCGGCTGCCCGCAGCGCGCTGGAGAGCGGCAATGTCAACCTCGTGCTCGTGTGGGTGCAGAAGAAGGACGAGGACGAGATCCGTCATGCATTCAAGCGGACGCTGGCGGTGCGGAAGCCCGGGGGCGAGGCGCTGCAGCTGGCCGACAGTTACTTCTTCGAGACACTGGTAAGGATCCACCGCGCCGGCGAGGGCGCGCCGTACACGGGCCTCAAGCCTGCCGGAACGGTCGAGCCGCCGGTGGCAGCCGCCGACAAGGCCATCGAGACGGGCCGGCTTCAAGGGCTCGCGAACACCATCTCCGAGCGGACCGAGAAGGGTCTGCACGAGCATTTCGCGCAGGTCATGGCGAAGAAGAAGTACCACCCGAACGACGTGGAAGCCGGCCGTGCGTACTCGAGTGCATACGTCGAGTTCGTGCACTATGCCGAGCGCCTGTACGACGCGGCCGACACGCTCGCCCCCGAGGCGCGGACGACGGCGCCCGTCCACACCCACTGAGGATCCCGCCATGGATCTTGTCATCCCCACCTCCTTGCAGCGGGAGCATGAGGCACTGCACGAGGAATTGCGCCGCGCCACGCAGGCCGACGGCGAGGTCGGCGAGGCCGCGAGTGCGCTGGCGCGGCTGATGCACCCGCACTTCGTCAAGGAAGACCAGATTGCGCTTCCCCCACTGGGGTTGCTGGCGGCGCTGGCGCGCGGCGAGGTCAGCACGGCCATGGCCGAAGTTCTGACACTGACCGACCGCCTCGAGGCCGAGTTGCCTGCCATGTTGCAGGAGCATCAAGCCATCATCGGCGCGCTCCAGCGGCTGCACGACGCCGCCACGCGAGCCGGCAGGGCCGACATCGTCGATTTTGGGCGCCGGCTCATGGACCACGCGCGCACCGAGGAAGAGGTGATGTACCCGGCCGCCGTGCTCGTGGGGCGCTACGTGCGCCTGAGGCTCGGTCCGACGCCGCAGCGGTGAGTACTTGACGCGAGCACCAGAACCCGTGGAGCTCGGCTCGAGGCCATTCAAGCAAGGCTGAAGTGCGACCCCCGCGCTTGTGCAATCGAAGGATTGATTCCAAGCCGCCTGACTGAGCCTCCGGATGGCGGCGTGCTCACCTTCGCCTGGGAACGCGCTTCCTGGATGTTCGTAGGCGAGAGTTCATCAGGGACCGCAGCGAAGGTCCCGTGTTGGCCGCATTTTCTCGAACTTGACTAGCGCTGGTCAGGCACCTCTCGGACGTGTTGACCTTCGTACGTCGGGATGTACTGCCGCGGAATTGGTCCTTTGATGCGCCCGCCTTGCTGGGTCTGCTCCCATGCGTGAGCAAGCACCCCGACAGACCTTGAGAGACAGAACAGTCCGCGGGCCAAGGGTGCGGGAAAGCCAAGCTCGGCGTAGATGACCGCCGTCGCTCCATCGATGTTCATCGGGATGGGCTTGCCCTTGCTTGCACTCAGCTTCGCTTCGACGGCCCGGCCGATATGCGCGAAGCGTCCACTGACCTCACCGCGGCCAGCCGCCTCGTCAACGAGTTCCAGAAGTGGTGCACTTCGCGGGTCGACGGGGTGGAAGCGATGGCCGAATCCTGAGATGACCTTGCCGTGTACTTCAACGAACGCCCGAAGCCCTGCGTCGACAGCCTCATCTTCGGGCGAGCCGGCGTCGATGCGCGCAGCGATGTCCTCATAGAGTTCGACGGCCTGCTCGCCAGCGCCGCCATGGACATCGCCAAGGACGTTGACCGCAGATGCCATCGCGCTGTTCAGCCCCACGCCGCAGGTCGCGGCCATACGTGCAATCGCAATGCTCGGCGCCTGTGGGCCGTGGTCGACCGCGGACATCAGCGCAGCCTCCAGAAGCTGGCCTTGGATGCGGGTCGGCAGCTCTCCCCTTGTCATCAGCCAGATCATCTGGGCCAGGCTCACCTTCTGGCGAATCAAGTCTTCGATGGGGTACCCGCGGTAGCGGATGACCCCGGGGGACATGTCGATGATGCTCGTGCGCCACCAGTCTTCCGTGGTCTTTCTGGCGTCCGAGGACGTGGCATCGGTCATATGGCTTTCTCCGTTCTGAGCGCTTCGATCTCCGAAGCCGAGTAGCCAAGGCTCGCCAGGATTTCCTCGGAGTGCTGACCCAGCGTCGGCGGAGGCGAGTCGACCTGCGGCGTCTTTCCATTGACCTTGAAACCCGTGCGGAGGAGGCGGATGTCGCGACCGACACCCGGCGCGTCCGGGAAGGTTCCAACCATGCCGCGCTCGGCAACCTGGGGATGCTCCAGCGCCTGCGGCACGCTGTAGACCGGCCCTGCCGGCACGCCGGCCTGATTGAAGAGCTTCCACCACGCGTCGGTGGACCGAGAAGCCATGGCCTCCTCGAGGATGGCTTTGAGCTCGAAGCGATGCTGGAGCCGACTCTGGCGCTCGCTGAAGCGACCGTCTTGAATGAGTTCCGGCCGGCCGACCACATGGCAGACGGCCTCGAATTGCTCTTGCTTGTTCGCTGCAATGTTCAAAAGTCCATCGCCCGTTCGGAACGTCCCCGACGGACTTGCAGTGACGTTCTCATTGCCCATCGGCTTGGGTTCGCGTCCGGCGACCAGGTGATTCGAGACCGCCCAGCCCATCGTCGACATCACGGCCTCCAACATGGAGACGTCGATGAACGTGCCACCCTCGCGGCTTCTGTCCGCCAGCGCTGCAGCAACGGCGAACGCGGCTGTGATGCCTCCAATGGTGTCCGCCATGGGATAGCCGACGCGATACGGTGCGTTTTCCGGCGCGCCCGTGATGCTCATGACACCGGACATGCCCTGGATGATCTGGTCGTATGCCGGCAGGTCCCGAAGAGGCCCCTCTTGTCCGAAGCCGGAGATGGCGCAGTAAATGAGCTTTGGGTTTTCCTTCAGCAGCTCTTCGTAGCCAAGGCCCAGGCGCTTCATGACCCCCGGCCTGAAGTTCTCCACGAGCACGTCGGCGGTGCGCACGAGCTTGCGAAAGACATCCTTCCCCGACGGATGCTTGAAGTCGATGGTGATGGAACGCTTGCCGGGATTCTGCGCCAAGAAGGACACCCCCATATAGCGCTTGTTCAGTTCGGCGTCTGCGCCGAGCTGGCGTGCCAGGTCTCCGCCATTGCGGGTCTCGACCTTGACGACGTCGGCGCCCATGTGAGCGAGCTGGTGGCAGGCGAAGGGACCGGCGAGCACGTTGGTCAGGTCCAGGACGCGGATGCCGCGAAGGGCGTTGGTCATGTCAGCCTCCTCAGTCGGCTTTGATGCCGGCCTGCTTGATGACAGTGGCCCAGCGCTGGATTTCGCTGTTCACCAGCTGCGTGGCCTGTGCCGGCGTGTTGGCGACGACGGTCATGCCCATCTCGGCGAACTTCTTCTTGGCCTCGGGTTGAGCGAGTGCAGCGTTGAACGACTTGTTGAGCTTGTCGATGGTTGCCTGGGGCGTACCTGCCGGCGCACCGATGCCAATCCAGTAGTCGATGTCCATCTTGGGCATACCGGCTTCCTTGGCGCTGGGTACATCGGGGAGCATTGCGTTGCGCTCGGCGCCCGTCACCATCAGGGCGCGCAGCTTGCCGCTCTTGATGTGCGGCAACGCGGTGGGGACCGAAGTGATGAGCGCCTGCACCTGGTTGCCCATCAAGTCCGTCAGCACAGCGCCGGCGCCCTTGTACGGAACGTGCACGATGTCCACGCCCGTGGTGCTCTTGAACAGCTCGCCTGCAAGATGGGTGTTCGTGCCATTGCCGCCTGACCCGTAGTTGAGCTTGCCCGGTTGGGCCTTGGCCAGTGCGACGAACTCTTGAACGTTCTTCGCCGGCACGGCGGGGTTGACCACCAGCACGTGAGGAACCTTGACGGCCGTCGTGACTTGCGTGAAAGCTTTCTGTGGGTCGAACGGGAGCGTGGGAATCAGCCCGGCAGCGATGGCATACGACAGCTCGACCGTCAGCAGAGTGGTTCCGTCTGGCGTGGAGCGTGCGGCCGCACCCCAGCCAACTACACCACCGCCGCCGGTGCGGTTGTCCACCACCATGGGGGCACCGGCGCCGGGTGCAGCGAACTGAGCGAGTGCGCGCGTTGCCAGGTCGGCGCTTCCGCCGGGTGCGTAGGGAACGATGATGGTGATGGGTTTCTGAGCAAGTGCCGATGCACTGAACAGGCCGGCCGCACCGGCAAGAACCAAGGCGCGACGGATAGAGCTGAACTTCATGAGGGTTCTCCTGGAATTGGTTGAAGGAAATCTCAGTCGAGCTTGGCACCCGACTCCTTGACCGCGGCGCCCCAACGGGTGTTTTCCGCCTTCAGGAAGGCGCCGAGTTCCGCGGGCGTGCCGCCGCGCGCCACGCTGCCCTCATCCTTCAGGCGGGCAACGACCTCGGGTCGCGCGAGTGCGGTGTTCATGACCTGATTCATCCTGGTAATCGCCTGAGACGGCGTGCCGGCAGGGGCGACGAGCGCCTTCCAGTCTTCCGCGACGAAACCCGGATAGCCGGATTCAGCGACGGTCGGGATGTTCGGCAGAACGTCGATACGCTTGAGCGACGTGACGGCGAGCGCGCGCAGCTTGCCGCCTTTGACCATCGAGATGATGCTGGGCGGAGTCGCGAAGTAGATGTCGGTCTGCCCGCCAAGCAAGTCATTCGTCGCCGGGCCGGCGCCCTTGTACGGCACGTGCATGACCTTGATGCCTGCCCGTTTGGCGAACATCTCGCCGCCGACATGACCTACGGTGCCGGTCCCCGCGGACGCCATCGACAGTTGCTTGGCCTCACCCTGCGTCTTGAGGTCTGCGAGGGATTTGATGGGCGAGTCTGCGCGCACCACCAGAACGAGGGGTTGCGAGGCCAGCAGCACCACGGGCTCGAAGTCCTTCAGCGCATCGAAGGGCATCTTGGTATAGAGCGTCGGGTTGATGGCCAGGTTGGCCGTCTGCCCCGCGCCGAAGGTGTAGCCATCCTTCTTGGCCTTGGCGACGGCGTCCATGCCGATGTTGCCGCCGGCGCCGGGCTTGTTGTCGACGATGAAGGTCCACTTGTCTCGCAAGGTCACTTCGTTCGCGACCAGGCGCGTCAGCACGTCGGTGCCACCGGCGGGCGGGAACGGCACAACGAGCTTGATGGGCTGTGACGGATAAGCGGCTTGGGCGCTGGCGGCTGCCCCGCAAAGCGCGAACGCGGCGAACATGGCGAGGCGGAAGGCTTGCTTCTGTGATTTCAAGGGAAGTCTCCTGATGGATGTGGACAGCGGGAATGGGCGAGGGCGTCAGGCAAGTCGGTACACGCGACTTGCCGTCCCCTCGAACAGCGCTCGCCGCTCATCGGCACCCGCGCTGGAGGTCAGTCGTTTGAAGGCGTTCCAGCACGTGGCGTAGCTGTAGGAACCCTTGTCGACAGGGAAATTGCTTTCGAACATGCAGCGGTCTGCACCGAACAGCTCTATGCAGGGCTCCATCCATGGTCGCCATGTGTCGACCAGTTGGTGGGAAGTAGGCGGTGTTGCGCCCCTCTCGAACTCGAAGCCGTTGATGCGCATGCCGAGGCCACCGAGCTTCACGTAGACGTTGGGCAGCTTCGCGAGTTGGCGCATACCTTGCAGCCATGTCTCGAACACCTGCGAGCGGAAGCTCTCGTAGGCTCCAATTCGAACGATGCCGCCGCAGTGGTTGATGACCACAGGGGTGTCTGGTGCGGCTTTGGCGAGCTCGAACAGCTCGGGCAGTTGGTGAAAGAACAGCCAGGCGTCGTAGGAAAGACCAAGTTCGGCCAACTGCGCGACGCCCTCGCGGTAGCCCTTGTCCACGAGCAGGCCTTTCGGCGCGGCGGACAACGGGTTGACGAGGGACGAATCCGCGTCCCAGGTGCTCAGATGGCGCACGCCTCTGAACCGGCCTTGGCCCGCTTGGACATGAGCCTCGAGGACTTCGCGCACAACAGCGCCCAGCCGAAGATCCGCATGGCCAACGATGGCCTTGGCAACTTCGGGAGCGCCACTGGCGTGCTGCCGGGCAACCGCAGAAACAAATTCAGTTTCGCCAACCGGCTTGAGGGCGGCGGGCCCATCGGCTCGATAGCGGGTCTGAGCCTGCATGTACACCGATGCGACGATGTTGTGGCCTGTGCGCGTGTCCTCCAGGAAATCTTCAGCCAGGTAGGTCCAGGCGGGTCGCTCGTAGAAGTGATGGTGGGCGTCGACGATGCGAAGGCCAGGCTCAAGGACTTCCTCCTGGTGCATGGCAAGCCAATCCGGGCGAACGGCGAAGTAGTTGGTACTGCTCATCTTTGTCTCCAGGGCATCTGATATAGTTCTATTGAATAGAACTGTGATCTGTGTAATAGAACTATAAGCGCGAACTTGCACCTTTCAGATGCGGGTAAACCCTTTGATAGGTGGTTCCTTGGCCGCGGCGGTGGCCATGTCACACTGAGGTCCGCAGCTCTGAAAGAAGCGCGTTCACGATTGCCTGGGGATTCCCATGACCGAACCAAAGCCCACCGCACAAACTGCCGACAACGCCGAATCCAGCGGCGTTGCGGTGTTGGACAGGGCCTTTTCGCTGCTCGCCGCCTTTGGCGCAACGGACGCGGCGTTGACACTCACCGAGCTGTCGAAGAGGACCGGGCTCTACAAGAGCACGGTGTTGCGCTTGCTATCGGCGCTCGAACACGGTGGCTTCATTCGCAAGCTGGCCGATGGGCAGTACGCGATCGGTCCGCAGCCGCTTCGCTTGGCTTCGATTTATCAGCGCTCGTTCCAGGTGGGGCATGTCATCGAGCCCATCCTGAAGCAGTTGAGCGTCGCGACGGGCGAGACCGCATCCTTCTACGTCAGGCATGGGGACAAGCGAATCGCGCTCTTCCGGGTCGAACCTTCCAGAGCGGTTCGTGCGTCGGTGCAGATAGGCCAGGAATACGCGGTCGCGCAGGGTGCATCGGGCAAGGTGCTGCTTGCGTTCTCGCTACCTGCACGCCCCGAATTTCAAGCCATTCGCGAGCAGTACTGGGCAGTGTCTTATGGGGAGCGAGACCCCGAGACTGCATCAGTTGCCGCGCCGGTGTTTGGCGTGACCGGGGAACTCCAAGGGGCGTTGGCTATTTCGGGGCCGCGGGCGCGGCTCGCCCCTTGCGAGACCATGTACGAAGCATGTCGTCATGTGCTGGAGGCAGCTCGCGAGGCAACGATGGCCCTCGGAGGGCTTGCAACTCACTATGCGCAGAGTCTCGAGCGAATGACTGCCGAAAGCTTCGCCGCACCCACAGCAGCCTTGGTCAGCTGACAACCGCGTCACCGCCGGGAAGTGACCGACCTTCTGCGCAAGTTCTGCGGCGACCATGAAGGTCGGCTTTTGGCCGAGTGCCGGCGTTGGCTCGAGCAAGGGAGCTTTGGACAAGCAGGGCCTTCCGCTGCCCTGTGGATGGCGTCAGAATTGCGGCGAACGCTCGCTTCCGGGCGATGCGGTTCGGAGCCGAAGCCATGAGACGCTGGTTGACTGCCCTCTTCGTGCTGCTGCTCGCCGGCTGCACAATGCTGCCGCCGCGCATCGCGCAGCCTGCCAGCAGCGCCATCGCCGATACCGGCGACACGCCTCTCGGGCGCATTGCTGCGGCGAGTCTGGCTGAGGCACCCGGTGGCAATTCGGGCTTCATGCTGTTGCCGAGCGGCGAAATGGCCTTCGATGCGCGCCTCGCGCTGGCGGAGGCCGCCACACGCTCGATCGACGTCCAGTACTACCACATCCACGCCGATACCGCCGGCGCGGCCTTCCTGGGGGCGCTGCGCGATGCCGCGGTGCGCGGCGTGCGCGTGCGGCTGCTGGTGGACGACTACCACGCCGGCGATCTGTACCCCATGCTGCGGGGCCTGGCCGCGTTTCCGAACGCCGAAGTGCGCCTGTTCAACCCGCTGCCCGAGCGCTACGGCACGCCGATCCGTCGCTTGCTGCTGTCGCTGCACGATTTCACGCGCGTCAACCGTCGCATGCACAACAAGCTCTTCGTCGCCGACAACCAGTTCGCCGTCTACGGCGGGCGCAATATCGCCGACGAATATTTCACGCGCCATGGCGAGGCCAACTTCATCGACCTCGACGTCCTCTCCGCCGGCACCGTCGTGCGCGAGCTGTCGGCAAGCTTCGACCGCTACTGGAACAGCGAACAGGTGTGGGCGCTGGAGCAGAGGCTGCACGCTCTGGAACGCGCCGCCAAACCCGCCGAGCGGCGCGCCGACTTCGACGTGCAGCAGAAAAGGATCGCCGGCCCACCGCCTAACGTGCCACCGCTGGACTACCTGGGCCAGAGAACGGTTCGCGTGCAGATCGCGCAGGGCCGGGTGCGACTGCTGGCCGGCAGTGCCCGCGTGCACGACGACCCGCCCGACAAGGTGCTCCAACCCGTGGACCCGAACAAGGCCAGCCCGGCGATGCGGACCAAGCTCGACGTGATCGCCGCCGCGCGCGAGGAAGTGGTCATCGTCAATCCTTATTTCCTGCCCGGCCCGGTGGGCCTGCGCATGATGGGCGAGGCCCAAAAGCGCGGCACGCGTGTGTTGATCGTCACCAACTCGCTGGGCTCCACCGACGAACCTCTGGTGTACCGCGCCTACTCGCGCTACCGCGCCGACATGCTGCGGCTGGGCGTGCAGGTGTACGAGTTCGGTCCCGACCTGGTGCGGCGGTCGAACACCTTCGGGGTCTTCGGCAAATCCACGCCGCGCCTGCACGCCAAGGTGGTGGGCGTGGACCGGCGCTGGATGGTGGTGGGCTCGGTCAACCTCGATCTTCGCTCGGCAGTGCTGAACACCGAGTTGGGCGTCACCATCGACTGCGCGGCGCTCACGCGTCAGGCGCTCGGCCTGCTGCGCGCCGATTCCTTCGCCAGCATGTACCGGCTCCAGCTTGGCGAAGACGGCCAGACGGTCGAATGGCATCTGCGCGACGACAGCGGCAAGACGCAGGTGCGGCACGACGAGCCGCACGCGAGCCTGTGGCAAGGCATTTCGCTGTGGCTGCAATCGTTGTTCGTGTCCGAGAGCGACTTGTAGCCGGCCCCCGCCGGAGTCCCTTGCATCCGAGGTTCATCGACGCGCGATGCGCACGATGCGCGCCGCGCCGATGGCCGTCACTGCCATCGCCTGCTTCGTATCGAAGAAGGCGGGCGCGCGCACGACGGTCGATGTGCCGGCCTGCTCGACCTGCACGGTGCCCAGCAGCACGAGCAAGAGCTCGCCGGCGCTCACCTCGGCGCGCTCGCCGGCGGCCAGCGGCTGGTGCTGCCCCGCGTCGACGACCGCCAGCCGCGCCGCGCGCTCCATCGTCTTCCACGCCGGCAGGCCACGCACGCAGTCGTCGAAGCGCCGCGCCGCGAAGTTCTTCCAGAGGATCTCGCTCAGTTTCGGATGCGCTTCGAGGATGGAGAACAAGGCAGCGCGCGAAATCTGGATGAGCAGCGTGGCGGTGGCGGTGCGCAACGAGGCACTGCGCCGTTCGCCGCTGAGCATGGCGATCTCGCCGAACATGTCGCCGCTGGCCAGCTCGTCGATGATGGCGTCTTTGCCTTCGCCTGCGCCGTTGGCATCGGCCAGCACGTAGACGGCGCCGCGCGCAATCACGTAGAGCTCGTTGCCGGGGTCGCCGGCACGGAAGATTATTTTTCCCGCGGGGAGCGCAACGATCTGCGCGCTGCGTGCCAGCGTGGCGAGGCTGGGTGCGTCGAACGAGCCGAACAGTGCGGTCGTCTTCAGACGCCGGACGACCTCGGCCGGGCGCAGCAGGTGGCCGCCGATGGGCAGGCGGTACAGCGTCACCATCAAGCCCTCCTTGCGCCGCGTGTAGCGCTCGGCGAAGAAGGTCGAGATCATGTGCCAGACGTTGTGAGCATCGACCTTGATCAGCGTGACGAGTCCATCGCCTTCGCTGTAGCCGGGGTTGGCTTCGATGAAGAAGCGCGCCGCGGGCTTGTCGCAGTTGCGCCAGTAGTTGCGCTCGACCTCGGAGTCGCGCGTGATCCAGTGCACTTGTCGCGTCAGCGGGTTGTCGGGGCTCACGCGCTCGAGGCCGAACGAGTTCGCCAGCTCGTCCATGAAGGCGAGCACGGCCGGCGGCGGCGGATGCCGGCTGCTCGGCCAGATCACGTCGAAGTGCTTGGCAAACAGGCAATAGCTCGAAGGGTGCACCAGCGAGCCGAGGTAGTAGAAGCGCCGCCCGAGGTAGCGCAGCAGGTAAGGCACGCCGAGCTTGAGGCCGAAGCGCATGTTGGTATTGCCACCCCGGTAAGCGCGCAGCGTACCGGCCTCGGCACGAAAGATGGCGCTCGCCTTGCCGGCCAGTTCGCGCTCGAAGACGTGCAGCGCGAAGTAGCCGACGATCTCGCCTGCGTCGTTGCGGTGCACGTTGATCCAGGTGTGCTCGGCCGGCGACTCGACCACGTACTTCGCGAACGAGTCGCGGCTGACGCCGTCGAACACCTCGCAATGGACCTTGTACAGCGCATCGATGAACTCTTGCCGCGCGGCGGGGTCGAGCTTGCTCGGGACGACGATGGCGGATTTGGCGATCTTCGGCATGGGTGTCGGGCGCTGCGGACCGCCGTCGAACCGCCGGAAGTTCGAAGGCCGGCGGGTTGCACGCGTGGCGGATGGGACGAACGATTTTGCCCCACGGCACGCCCGACCCGATCGCCGTGGCGCCCTCGCGCCGCGGCATACTGGCGGGATGCTCGCCGAGCCGCCCTCCCTTTGCAGCCGCCGGACGCTTCCGGCCGAGGCGCTCGCAGTCCTCGCCGAAGGTTGCGGGTTCCTGCTGCTCGGCGTGCCCGCCGCGCCGATTGCCCTGCCGATCGAGAACGTCGCGCGCCGGGACGCCCTGGTGCCAGGCCTGGCGCGATGACGCCTGCGCTCGCCCTTCACCCGCTGTTCGCCGGCATTTCGTCCGAGGCGCTCGCCTCCCTTGAACGATGTCTGCAAACGCGTCGCTTCGATGCGGGCGACATCATCCTGCGCGCCGGCGTGCCGTCGGCCGAGCTGTTCGGGCTGATCGAAGGCGCTGTGCGCGTCGAGCTGGCCGGGGGTGGCCGGCGGCTGCTGCTGTTGCCGCCCCAGTGCTTCGGCGAACTGTCGGCGCTGACCGGCGATCCCGTCTCGGCCAACGTCGTCGCCCAGCGCGATGTGCGAACCTGGGTCCTCTCGGCCCCCGTTCTCTTGGAGGCGATGGCGCAGGAGGTCGCGTTCTTCCGCAATGTCGCGACCTTGCTGGGGCTGCGCCTTCGCGAGCGCACGCGCCGTGCGCAGGCGGCGCGGCCGCGCGTCGTGCTGGTGCCGACGGGGGAGGACGGCGACCCGATCCTGCTGGCGGCGCTTGCCCGCGGTTTGCAGCACTACGCGCCCGGCTCCGAGCACGACGAGTCGGGCGACGACGCGGCAAGCGGCGCGCAGCGCATTCGCCGCTGGCGCGACCTTGGGCCGAGCGACGCAGTGCTGCTGCTCGGGTCCGGCCAGGCCGGCAGCGCGGCGTTGCTGGCGGAGCTCGATGCCGATGACGCGTTGCTGGTCACCGCGGACGATCTGCGCCGCCTCCCGGATACGCACGCCGCCCCCGTCGTCTGGCGCCCGGGTGCGCTCTCCGGGGCGGCGGCACTGCAGCGCTGGTGCCACGCGGTGCCGCGCGACGAGGTTGACGCTGCGGCATCGGGCGGCGACTGGTCGCGGGCGCGCCAGCCGGCGCTCGATCACCTCGTGCGGCGGCTTTGCGGCCGCGAGGTGGGCGTGGCCATGAGCGTGGGCGCGGCTGCCGGGCTGGCGCACCTGGGGGTGCTCGAGGTCCTGGAAAGCGACGGGCTGCCGATCGACTTCCTTTGCGGCTCGAGCATGGGGGGCGCGGTGGCACTGGCCTTTGCCCGATTCGGCAGCGCGCGCGCGGCGACCGACAACGTCCTGCGCGTGGTCGCGGAGTTCGCGCGCGCCAGGGGCATGCAATGGTTGCCGCGCGCCTCGCTCATCTCCGCATCGCGCCTGACCACGCTCACCCGCGAGCTGTATGGCGATGCCACGTTTGCGCAGTTGCGGGTGCCGGTCGCTGTCGTCGCGGCCGACCTGACGATGGGCAAGCGTGCCGTGCTCGACAGCGGCGCCGTGGCGCCGGCGGCACGGGCCACGGCGGCGATCCCGGGGGTGTTCGCCGCGGTCCGGCTCGGCGACTCGATCCTCGTCGACGGCGCGGTCGTGTCGCGCCTGCCGGTCGACCTGCTCGCCGCGCGCGGCTGCGGCTTCAGGCTCGCCGCGCTGGTCCGACCCACCTATCCCGAGGCGGCCCCCGATGCTGCGCGCGCGGCCGATCGCTTCGAACAGCGACTGCGTCGCCCGTTCGGCCTGCGCGCCGCGATGGGCGGTGCGTGGCGCTTGCAGGGCTGGTGGGACGCCGCCGCCCAGGCCGATCGCGCCGACCTGTCGCTGACCGTTCCGATCCCGGTCGGCGAAGGCTTCAACTTTGCGGCGGCCGAAGCCATGGTCGAGTGTGGCCGGCGCACGGCGCTGGAGCGCCTGCCGCAGATCCGCCTGGCGATGCAGCAGGTGCTGGCGCCAGGGGTGCCTTGACGGTACGCAGCCGGGCGTGGGCCGCCGGCACCCCGTAGTCGACCTGCGCCATAGACCGGTCAACCTCGACAAAGCTTCGGGGCCTTGTTCAGGGACCAAATGGCCCAGAGCATATTTTTGTGTCCTGCCTCATCGCCACCGACGCAGAACGCAGCTCAGTAGTTTTAGGCAAGAACGCGCGAATTTCCGACAAACGGCCCGGAAGCGGTGGGAGGACACTGGCCGATTCGGCATCACGCTCGTCCCACGAACACAGGAGCTGACATGGACAGTCCCGAAACCCCATTGATCTCGCGACGCGACGCACTCATCGTCGGCGCCGCAGCCGCCGCGGCGGTGTCGACGGCGCCCGCTGCGGCCGCGCCGGCCCCGGCATCCGCCGCTGCCGTGCCGCTCGCGAAGCTCTCGCTGAGCGTCAACGGCCAGGCTCGTACCCTCGAGCTCGATACGCGGGTGACCTTGCTCGACGCACTGCGCGAGCACCTGCACCTGACCGGCACCAAGAAAGGCTGCGACCACGGGCAGTGCGGCGCCTGCACCGTGATCGTCGACGGCAGGCGCATCAACGCCTGCCTGACGCTCGCCGTCATGCACGAGGGCGCGCAGGTCACCACCATCGAAGGTCTGGGCACGCCGCAGCGCATGCATCCGATGCAGGCCGCATTCGTCAAGCATGACGGCTACCAGTGCGGCTACTGCACGCCCGGCCAGATCTGCTCGGCCGTCTCGGTCCTCGACGAGATCAAGCGCGGGGTCCCCAGCCACGTGAGCGCCGATCTCACGGCCCGTCCTCTGCTTTCCGCCGAAGAGCTGCGCGAGCGCATGAGCGGCAACATCTGCCGCTGCGGCGCCTACTCCAACATCGTCGACGCCATGACGGAAGTGGCGGGGAGCAGAACATGAAGCCGTTCACCTACGAGCGGGCGCAATCCCCGGCGCAGGCCGCCGCCGCCGTCGCACGGAGCCCGGGTGCCAAGTTCATCGCCGGCGGCACCAACCTGCTGGACCTGATGAAGCTGCAGATCGAGGCGCCGACGCACCTGGTCGACGTGAACGGTCTGGCCCTCGACAAGATCGAGCCGACGGGCGAGGGCGGCTTGCGCATCGGTGCCCTGGTGCGCAACACCGACCTGGCCGCCGACGAGCGCGTGCGGCGCGACTACGGCGTGCTGTCCCGTGCGCTGCTGGCCGGCGCCTCCGGCCAGTTGCGCAACAAGGCAAGCACCGCGGGCAACCTGCTGCAGCGCACGCGCTGCCCCTATTTCTATGACACGGACCAGCCCTGCAACAAGCGCCAGCCCGGAAGCGGCTGCAGCGCCATGGGCGGTGCGAGTCGCCAGCTCGCGGTGATCGGCTCGAGCAAGGCCTGCATCGCAACGCACCCCAGCGACATGGCCGTGGCCATGCGCGTGCTCGACGCAGCCGTCGAGACCGTACGCCCCGATGGCCGCACACGCGTGATCCCGATCGCCGATTTCCACCGCCTGCCCGGCGACACGCCGCACATCGAGACGGCGCTGGAGCGGGATGAACTGATCACCGCCGTCACGCTGCCACGGCCGGTCGGCGGCGCCCACATCTATCGCAAGGTTCGCGACCGCGCTTCCTATGCCTTCGCGCTCGTTTCCGTCGCGGCGATCGTGCAGCGCGACGGGTCGGGCCGGGTGGCACTGGGCGGCGTGGCCCACAAGCCGTGGCGCGTCGAGGCGGCGGAGGCCGCGATGCCGCAGGGCGCCAAGGCGGTGACGGCGCAGCTGTTGGCCGGTGCGCAGCCGTCCCACGAGAACGCATTCAAGTTGCCACTGGCCGAGCGCACGCTGGCCGCCGCGCTGCTGCAGGCGAGGAGCTGATCATGAAATTCGACACCCCCGCCACAACCAACCCGATCGATCAGCTGAAGGTGATCGGCAAGCCCACCGACCGCATCGACGGCCCCCTCAAGACCACGGGCACCGCGCCCTACGCGTACGAGCGGCACGATGTGGCGCCCAACGCGGCCTATGGCTACGTGGTCGGCGCCGGCATTGCGAAGGGCCGTATCGCGTCGATGGACCTGGCCTCCGCCCGTGCGGCGCCGGGCGTGCTCGCCATCGTCACCTCGCGCAATGCCGGCAAGCTCGGCAAGGGCGACTTCAACACGGCCAAGCTCCTGGGCGGGCCGGCGATCGACCACTACCACCAGGCGGTGGCACTCGTCGTCGCGAACACCTTCGAACAGGCGCGTGCCGCGGCGCAGCTGGTGCGCATCGAATACACACGGTCGCCGGGGCGCTTCGATCTGGCCGCAGAGAAGGACGCGGCGCAATTGCCCAAGCCGAACCCCTTCTCCGGCGAGCCGGAAACGAAAGTGGGTGATTTCGCCGGCGCCTTCGCCGCGGCCCCGGTGCAGTTGGATGCGACCTACACCACGCCCGACGAGTCGCACGCGATGATGGAGCCGCACGCCTCGGTGGCCGCCTGGAAGGGAGACAAGCTCACCGTCTGGACATCGAACCAGATGATTGCCTGGGGCGTCGGCGATGTGGCCAAGACGCTCGGCATCCCCCAGGCCAATGTCCGACTGGTCTCGCCCTTCATCGGTGGCGGCTTCGGCGGCAAGCTGTTCGTGCGCGCGGATGCGGTGCTCGCCGCGCTCGGCGCGCGGGCCGCCCGTCGGCCGGTGAAGGTCGCGCTTCAGCGGCCGCTGATGATGAACAACACCACGCACCGGCCAGCCACCATCCAGCGCATCCGCATCGGTGCCACCCGCGACGGCAAGATCACCGCCATGGCCCACGAGGGCTGGTCCGGCGACCTGCCGGGTGGGCAGGCGGAGACCGCGGTCAATCAGACCCGGCTGCTGTACGCCGGCGCGAACCGCCTGACGACCACGCGGCTGGCGGTGCTGGATCTACCCGAGGGCAACGCCATGCGCGCTCCCGGCGAGGCGCCGGGCATGATGGCGCTGGAGATCGCCATGGACGAGATGGCGGAAAAGCTGGGTCTCGACCCGCTCGAGTTTCGAGTGCGCAACGACACCCAGGTCGATCCCGAGAAGCCGGAGCGCCCGTACTCCCAACGCAAGTTGATCGAATGCATGCGCACCGGGGCCGAGCGCTTCGAATGGAGCAAGCGCAACGCGCGGCCGGGACAGCAGCGCGACGGCCGCTGGCTCGTGGGCATGGGCATGGCCGCGGCATTCCGAAACAACCTGCTGACGAAGTCGGCCGCGCGCGTGCGCCTGGACAACCGGGGCATCGTGACGGTGGAAACCGACATGACCGACATCGGAACCGGGACGTACACCATCATCGCGCAGACCGCCGCCGAAACGATGGGCGTGCCGCTGCAGAAGGTGCTCGTGCGCCTCGGCGACTCGTCCTTTCCCGTCTCGGCCGGCTCGGGCGGGCAGTGGGGTGCCAACAATTCGACCTCCGGCGTCTACGCCGCCTGCATGAAGCTGCGCGAGGCCGTGGCGAGGAAGCTTGGCATCGCGGCGGCGGGCGACGCGGAGTTCTCGGACGGCATGGTGCGCGCCGGCGAGCGCGCGGTGCCGCTCGCCGAGGCGGCCGGCCCGAACGGCCTGGTCGCCGAGGACGGCATCGAGTACGGTGATCTCGACAAGAAGTACCAGCAGTCCACCTTCGGCGCCCATTTCGTGGAGGTCGGCGTCGACGCCGCGACCGGCGAGATCCGGGTGCGGCGCATGCTCGCCGTGTGTGCCGCCGGGCGCATCCTGAACCCCAAGTCCGCCCGCAGCCAGGTGATCGGCGCCATGACGATGGGCGTCGGAGCGGCGCTGATGGAGGACCTCGCGCTCGACAAGCGGCACGGCTTCTTCGTCAACCACGACTTGGCGGCCTACGAGGTGCCGGTGCATGCCGACATTCCCCACCAGGAAGTGATCTTCCTGGACGAGACGGACCCGATCTCTTCGCCCATGAAGGCCAAGGGTGTGGGGGAGCTCGGCATGTGCGGCGTCGCTGCCGCCGTGGCCAATGCGGTCTACAACGCGACGGGCATCCGCGTGCGCGAGTATCCGATCACGCTCGACAAGTTGCTGGATCGCCTGCCGCCGGTGGCGTGACAGGAGCACGTCCGGCTGCAATGGAAAATTCAAAAGCCAGGTCCGGGCACGAGGGAGCATGCATGCTGGAGAGGGTTCAGGAGCAATTGATCGGCGCCATCAGCCGATGGACCGAAGGAAAGGAAGAGTGCCCGACCGCGGTCCCGAACCTGCTGCTGTTCAGGCGAGAGGCACCCTCCGAGCCTTGTCTTTGCATCTTGGGGCCCAGCATCGTTCTCGTCGTCCAGGGGGCGAAGCAGCTGCTGATCGGCGACCGCGCCTATGTGTACGACCCTCGGCGCTTCCTGATCGCATCGCTGGACCTGCCGGCCAGTTCGCAGATTCTCGAAGCCAGTCCGCAGAAGCCTTGCCTGGGACTGGTGTTCGGGCTGGATCTGCGCGTCACGGCCGAGCTCATTGCTCAAGGCGGATTGTCCGCGCCCCGCGAGCCTGCCGAAGACGGCAGCGCGGCGCTCGGCACGATCAGCCTGCCCGTGCTGGAACCCTTCAGCCGGCTGCTCGCGATGCTCGACGAGCCCCGGTCCCTTCCGGTGCTGGCGCCGCTCATCGAGCGCGAGATCCACTACCGGCTGCTCACCAGCGACCGGGCGGCACGGCTTTGGCAGGTCGCCTCGGCCGGCAGCCAGAGCCAGCGCATCGTCCGGGCGACCGGCTGGCTGAAGGCGAACTTCTCGCAGCCGCTGCGCATCGACGAACTCGCCGCTCACGTGCAGATGAGCGTGTCGAGGCTGCACCATCACTTCCGCCAGCTCACGTCGATGAGCCCGCTGCAGTACCAGAAGTGGCTGCGCCTGAATGAAGCAAGGCGCCTGATGCTGAACGAGCGCTTCGATGCCGCCAGCGCAGCCTTCCACGTCGGCTACGAAAGCCCCTCGCACTTCAGCCGCGAGTACAGCCGTGCGTTCGGCATGCCGCCCAAGCGGGACGTCGAGGGCCTGCGCCTCAAGGGCGACCACGGGCCTTAGCGCGAGGTTCCCGTCGCTCTGCTTCGACGCAACTGCGAGCGCAACCACGCAGCCAGGTCGGCCAGCACCTGATTGCCCACCGGCGACACCGCGGTGAAGTGAATGCAGGCGTGGATGGCACTGGCGTAGTGGCGGTGCTCGGTCGGCACACCGGCCTGCGCAATGCGCAGCGCCAGCGCGTGGCCTTCGTCGCGCAGCGGGTCGTGGCCCATGGTTGCCAGCCAGGTGGGCGGCAGGGTGTCCAGTGCCTGCGCGTGCAACAAGGCGAAATCGGGGTGCCGCGCCAGCGCCTGGCGCCCGCCGAGGTAGCAGTCGATGAACCATCGCATGACGCCGGTCGTGAGGAACTTGCCTTCGCCGTTCTCGGCCATCGAAGGGCTCGGTTCGCCGTAGTGCTGGGCAACGGGATAGATGAGGCCCAGCGCTCGCGGCGCCACCGCACCGGCGGCCCGCAGCGCCGCCACGGTGGCGAGCTGCGCGCCCGCGCTGTCCCCGGCCAGCGCGAGGCGCGACGGGTCGGCGCCGAGCTCGCGCGCGTGCGCGGCCACCCAGCGCAGCGCGCAGGCCACGTCGTCCACCGCCGCCGGAAAGGGATGCTCCGGCGCCAGGCGGTAGTCCACCGCCACCACCACGGCGGCCACGTCGTGGCTCAAGGTGCGGCAGACCTTGTCGTGGGTCTCGAGATCGCCGATCACGAAGCCGCCCCCATGCACATAAAGCAGCAAGGGAAGCGGCCCTTCTGCGTCGGGCTGGTAGATGCGCAGCGTCAACGAGCTGCAGGGTCCCTCGATGACGCGGTCGTTCGCCGATGCGATGGCCGGCGCGGGCAGCCCCAGGCCGGCGGCCAGGTCGCGGTAGATCTGGCGCGCCGCCGGCAGCGGCAGCGTCTCGAGCGGCGGATTGCCCTGGGCGGCGGCTTGCGCCAGGAAGGCCGCCAAAGCCGGGTCCAGGGGCGCCGTGTCGAGCGCGGCCGGAATGGTGGTGTCGGTCATGCGGGTCAGATGTAGGTCGATGCCAGCCCACCGTCGACGGGGATGTTGGCGCCGCTGATCCAGCGGGCCTGGTCGCTGCACAGCCACGCGATCACCGGCGCGATCTCGTCGGCGAAGCCGGGGCGCAGCATGCGATGCGAATCGGCCTGCACCCGCTCCTGGCCGAGCATGCTCACGAAGTCGCCGAGGATCGGCGTGAACACCGGACCCGGCGCGACGCAGTTCATGCGCACGCCGTATTCCAGAAACCATTTCTGCGACTGCGTGGCGCTCCAGACGATCAGCGCTTCCTTGAAGTACTGGTAGCAGGTCTCCTGCGGCACGGGGTGGTCGCGCAGCCAATGGGCCCCGGCCTCGAAGCCTCGAGCGGCGGCCAGGGCCTTGTGCGGCGCCAATCGCTGCGCCCATTCGGCGCCGAGGATCGAGGCCACGTTCACGATGGAGCCGCCACGCGGCATGCGCGGCAGCGCCTGTTCCGTCAGATGGCGAAGGCCGAGGTAGTTGATGTCGGCGACGAGCTTGACGGGCGCCGTGCCGGGCACGCCGGCGATGTTGCAGAGTGCGTCCAGGCGCTCGGGCAGTTGCGCGACGGCCGCATCGATGGCGGCGGCGGAGCGGAGGTCGGCCTGGACGAAGCCGTCGAGCGTGAGGCTGGGATCGTTGCGGTCCATCCCGATGACGCGGGCGCCGGCAAAGCGCGCGATGCGCGCCACCTCGGCGCCGATGCCCGACGACACGCCGGTGACGACGATGGTCTTTCCTTGAAGCTGCATGTGATGTCTCCTCGCGGGTTCGGTCGATAAAGCTCAGAACGGATAGGCATGCGGCGCTTGCTTGATGGTCAGCCACTGCCACTGGGTGTATTCCTCCCAGTCGGCCGGGCCGCCCACGCTGCTGCCGTTGCCGGCGATGCCGGGGCCGCCGAAAGGATTGACGCATTCGTCGTTGACGGTCTGGTCGTTGATGTGGACCATGCCGGAGTTCAGCTGCGCGGCGATCGACATGGCCCGCCCGATCGAGGGCGAGATCACCGCCGACGCCAGGCTGCCCTGGTGGTCGTTGGCCAGGGCTACGGCCTCGTCGTCGGTCTTGAAGCTGATGATGTTGGCGACAGGGCCGAACACTTCTTCGTCGTACACGCGCATGCCGGCCTTCACGCCCGCCAGCACCGTCGGCTTGTAGAACAGGCCATCGCTGCTGCCGCCGGCCAGCAACTGCGCGCCGGCGGCGATGCTGTCCTGCACGATGGCATGCACGCGATCGCGCTGCCTGGCGTCGATCAGCGGGCCCAGGGCCACCTGGCCGCTGGCACCGTCGCCGACCGGCAGGTGCTGGGCCTTCGCGACCAGCCGCTGCGTCAAAGCGGCAGCGACGCTCTCGTGCACGAGGATGCGATTGGTCGCCATGCAGATTTGCCCCTGGTGCAGGTAGGCACCCCAGGCGGCATTGCTCGCGGCCACGTCGAGGTCGGCGTCTTCCAGGATGATCAGCGAGTTGGCGCCGCCCAGCTCCAGCGTCACCTTCTTCAGATGGCGACCGGCCAGCTCGCCGATGCGCCGGCCCACGGCGGGCGAGCCGGTGAAAGCGATCATCGGCACGCGCGCGTCGGTCACCAGGGCTTCACCGGCGGCCGCGTCGCCGGGCAGCACCTGCAGCAGGCCGGCGGGCAGGCCTGCCTCCTCGAACACGCGGGCGATCATGAAGCCGCCGCTCACCGGCGTGCGCGCGTCGGGCTTGATCACCACGCCATTGCCGGCCGCGAGGGCCGGCGCCACGGTGCGAAGGGTGAGGATGAGCGGAAAGTTGAAGGGCGAGATCACGCCCACCAGGCCGCGCGGCACGCGCCGCGCCAGGCTGGTGGTGCCGCTCGCGCTCGGCAGGATCTGGCCCTGCGCCTGCAGGGGCATGGCCGCCGCCAGATGGCACAGGGTGATGGCCTCGCGCACCTCGTGCTGCCCTTTGGGCAGGATGGCGCCCGTCTCACGGGCGACGTAGAGCGCCAGTTCGTCGAAGTGCTGCTGGAACAAGGCCGCGGCCCGTTGGAACACGGCGGCCTTTTCGCGCGGCGCGACCTGCGCCCAGCGCTTCTGTGCCTGCGCCGCGGCGACCGTGGCCAGCCCCACGTCCTGCGCGTCGGCGATGCCGACGGCCGTTATCACCTGGCCCGTCGCCGGTTCGACCACCTCGCGCACACCGCCTGCCGAGGCGATCCACGCGCCGTTGAACACCTTGCCGGCCCAGACCGCCGCGTCCAGGAACGCCGGCTTTTCCGAAACATCCATGAGTCACCCCTTGCAAAAAATTGATCGGCTGGCCGCGGGTGCCAATACCCCCGGCGCGCCTTCATTTCGCAACGGGCGTACCAGCGGCGCCGCGTCGGGGCGGTCCGACGCCGTTGCGCGACGCTCGTTTTCATTGGAGGACTAGGTGGATTCCCGTAGTCCTTTTGATTATTTCCAGTAACTGGTTTACCCGCATCGACGGAGTTGCCAAATGATCAAAAAATCGATCACTGCTTTCACCAAAGGATGAACCCCCATTGATCAAGGCCACTGCCTCACCCGCCCCGGACCGGATCTCGCTGGCCGATGTCGCGCGCGCCACAGGCGCTGCGCTCGGCCGTTTCGACGGCGCCGAAGTGGCGCGTGCCATGAGCCGCTTCGAGGCCTCGCATGTGGGCAGCGAAGAGCACCCGACGATTGCCGACATCAGCGAATGCCTGTTCTTCTCGCCCGGCGACGGCCGCATCTGGCTGCAGGATCAGCGCATGGTGCTGTTGCACAACGAAGCGCTGGGGTCGCTCCGTCGCGAGCTCATCGACAGCCTGGGCCAGGAGAAGGCCCGCGGCTTGTTCACGCGCGCGGGCTACGTCAGCGGCGCACGCGATGCGCGACTGGTGCGCGAGCACTGGCCCGAGGCCGAGCCGGCCGCGGCCGCCATGGCCGGCACCCGCCTCCATGCCCTGGAAGGCCTGGTGAAGGTCGAGCTGGTGCATGCGCGCTACGACCCCGCGACCTCGGACTACGAGGGCGAATTCCTGTGGCACCACTCGAGCGAGGACGACGAGCACATCGCTGCCTACGGCATCGGCGGCTCGCCGGCCTGCTGGATGCAGGTGGGCTATGCCACCGGCTACGTCAGCACGCTGTTCGGGCGGCTGGTGGTGTTCCGCGAAGTCGCCTGCCGCTCGATGGGCGAGAGCCAATGCCGTGTGATCGGTAAATCCGCGGAGCGCTGGGACGACGTGGAAGAAGACATGCGTTACCTGCGTGCGCGCGACTTCGTCGGGGTGTCGCAATACGGCAGTGCGCCGCCGCAGGCTGCCGCGGCGTTGCCCACGCCGCCGCGCGGAAGCGACCCGATGGTGGGTGCGTCATCGGCATTCAACGCGGCCTGCCACCTGTTGCACCGCGTTGCGCCGACCACCGCCACCGTGCTGTTTACCGGCGAGTCCGGCGTCGGCAAGGAGAAGTTCGCCAGCATGCTGCACAGCATCGGCCCGCGGCGCGACAAGCCCTTCGTCGCGGTGAATTGCGCCGCCATTCCGGAGACGCTGGTCGAGTCCGAGCTGTTCGGCGTGGAGCGCGGCGCCTACACCGGCGCCGGTGCGGCACGGCCGGGACGCTTCGAGCGCGCCCATGGCGGCACGCTGTTCCTGGACGAGATCGGCACGCTGAGCTACGCGGCCCAGGGCAAGCTGCTGCGCACCTTGCAGGAGGGCGAGGTCGAGCGCGTGGGTGGCACGCGCAGCATCCGGGTCGACACGCGCGTCATTGCGGCCACCAACGTCGATCTGCGACAGGCCGTGCGCGAGGGCAAGTTTCGCGACGACCTGTTCTTCCGCCTCAACGTCTTTCCCATTCACCTGCCGCCGCTGCGTGAGCGGCGCGACGACGTGCCGCTCCTGATGAGCCATTTCCTGCGGCATTACGGCCGCAAGCATGGCCGGCAGGTCGCCGGTTTCACGCAAGCCGCGGTCAAGGCGCTCCTGAACTACGACTACCCCGGCAACATCCGCGAACTGCAGAACCTGATCGAGCGCGCCTTGATCGTCGCTCCCGAGGGCGGCCTGATCGAAGTCCAGCACCTGTTCACCAGCGGCGAGACGCTCGACAAGAACGTGCTCTCGGTACGACCGGATGGCCATCTGGCTGGCGCTGCCGGCGCCTCGCCCCCGCAGGCCACGCCTGCAAACCCCGCTGTGGCGGAGGGCCGGCACGGCTCCGGTACATGGGGGCAAGCAGAGGAGGCGCTGATACGCCGTGCGCTCGAGCAATGCGCAGGCAACCTCTCCGCGGCGGCGCGCTTGCTGGGTGTCACGCGTCCCCAGCTGGCCTATCGTGCGCGCAAGCGCGGCATCACGAGCTGACGACCGCTCGCGCCTGTCTGCTCCGTGCCGCAGGTGCGGACATCACGGCGCTCTCTTGCGCTGTCCGGATGTAGCCGACCAGCGCGCACTCCACGTCGCTCGCCAGGTCTTCGGTGCCGGGGCAGGCGTCCTGCACCAGCAGGGCCTGCTCGACGATGGCGTCCATGATGGCGAACGCGTTGAAGGCCGTGCGCTGCGGATCGAGCGCCGCCGGCCAGTCGGAAGACGCGACGAGCGCATCGCGAAGCAGGCCCACGAACTCGCGGTAGATCTCGCGATAGCTTTCGGGCGAGGAGATGCGGCGCTCGACGAACAAGAGCGCACGCCATTCGTCGGCATGGCCGATGAGCCCGCGCACGTGTGCGGCCACCATCGCGCGGATCGTCTGTTCGATCGTGCGTGGAGCCGGCGCCTCGGCCGCTTGCGCGAGGAGCGCGACCTGCCTGCGCATCCAGCTGCGGACGGTGACCGCGGCAATGGAGTCCTTCCCGGGAAAGTACAGGTACAGGGTCCCCAGGCCCACGCCCGCGACCCCTGCGATGTCGCGCATCGAGACCTTCTCGTAGCCGCGCTCGACCAGCAGCAGGACGAAGGCATCCTGGATCGCGCCGGTGGTCATCCAGGCGCGCGATTGCAGAGGTCTGCGGCGGGGCTTCACGATCGAGTTCATGCAGGGATCTTCGGGGTTTGCCGCTGCTGCTGCAAGCCGTCCGCTGCGGATCGCGCAAACCTGAACATCCCTCGCTCAGGGCTCCCGAAATCGCCTCGGCGTGGAACCTGAACACGCCTCGAATGCATTCGGACTAAGCTGATGCCCATCTTGCGGGTCACCCTGTGCGGCGTCCCGCGACCACGGGGCCAGCGAATGACTCTCCACCGGAATGATGCGATCACGATGAGCAATCCGAGCACCACCCCGATGCCCGCCACGCTGGCCGATCTGGTTCAGCGTCTGGACCAGGCGCGGCGCACCGGCACGCGAGAGGAGGGCGAAGCGATCGGAACGGTTTCCACCCGCCGCTACACGGACCCTGCGCACTGGCAGCAAGAGCAGGCGTCGCTGTTCGGCCAGTGGCCCATCGTCGCGGCCCACGGCTCGGAGCTTCCGAAAGAATCGGCGCTGCCCTTCGATGCCCTGGGCGTCCCCATCGTGCTGACCCGCGCGGCGGACGGCCGTGCGCGTGCCTTCCTCAATGTGTGCAGGCATCGCGGCATGGCGCTGGTCGGCACCGGCGGGCCCGAGCCAACCAAGTCCAAGCCGTGCAAGGCGCTCGTG
The DNA here is from genome assembly GCF_057657265.1 of Variovorax sp. Soil_C_17. Classification (NCBI taxonomy): domain Bacteria; kingdom Pseudomonadati; phylum Pseudomonadota; class Betaproteobacteria; order Burkholderiales; family Comamonadaceae; genus Variovorax; species Variovorax sp. Soil_C_17. Next base: position 77,927 of record NZ_JBDGIT010000007.1, on the reverse strand, counting down.
TGCCCGTACCACGCGTGGACCTACGAGCTCGATGGGCGGCTGCGGCATCGCCTGCACGCGCAGACCTTCGACGGCTTCGACCCGGCCACGCTGAACCTGGTCGAGCTGCCTTGCGACGAAGCGGGCGGGCTGATCTTCGTCAAGCGCACCCCCGGCGCGGCCTTCTCCGCAGCAGCCTTCCTGCAGGGGCTGGACGCGCATCTGCAGTGGATGGGCCTGCCCGGCATGACCGTGTTCCGCAAAGTCGACCGGGTGTACGCCGCGAACTGGAAGCTCACGGTCGACGCGTTCCTGGAGGGTTATCACATCCGCGTGCTGCATCGCGAGACGATCTATCCCTTCTTTGCCGATGCGTACACGGTCAACCTGCATGCGGGGCCGCACCAGGACTCGCTGGTGGCGCGGCGAGCCGCCTTCGATGCCTTTGCGCCGCCGGGTGACCGCTATGCCCTGTGCAAGCTGGCCACGCCGACGCAGCTCGTGTTCCCGAACACCTTCCTCATCTGGCACCCCGACTACGTGAGCCTGATCGGCATGTTCTCGCCGGCGGTGGACCAGGTCCGCTGGGTACACACCATGCTGATACCGCCCGAGCGCAGCGGCGAGGACTGGAATGCCCATTGGGAGAAGACCTTCCAGCTCATCGAGCAGACCGTCTTTCAGCAGGAGGACATCGCCACCGCGGTGGCGATCCAGCGCGGCCTGGCCAGTGGTGCCAACGCGGACTTTCATCTGGGCCGGCTCGAGCACGGGGTGTTGCGCTTTCACCGCGGCATCGACGATGCCCTCGGCGGCACGTTGGTGCCATGCGCAGCTCCGGCTGGACCGCCATCGGCGTGAGCCGCCGTCCATCGTGATGAGTGCCCCCGTGACGACGGCCACCACCCTTGCATTGCCCTCCGACTTCGATGCGCAGCACGCGTGTTGCGGACGCTGTGCCGCTCACAGCAGCACCACGCATGACACGTCCGGCTCGCGCTGGGTCCCGATGAAGCGTTCGAAGGCCAGTGTCTCCATGTTGAAGTAGCCGAGCCTGTCGTTGTCCTGGCTGACGAAAGCGAGCGGCCGAGTGGGATGAAAGCTCAGGATCTCTTGTGTCATGGTCGCTGGATTCCTTCGTTACGAAGAACGACTCGGAAATTCGGGTGGGGGCATTGGGCCCTCGATCAAACTCAACGGCGAATGATGCGCCCGGCGCCCCCGCCCCCGCCCTTCCCCGAAGGGGAGGGAGCAAAGACCTCAGGCCAGCGTATAGGCCGTCTTCACCACCGTGAAGAACTCCTGCGCATACCGCCCCTGCTCGCGCGGCCCGTAGCTGGAGCCCTTGCGCCCGCCGAAGGGCACGTGGTAGTCCACCCCGGCCGTCGGCAGGTTCACCATCACCATCCCGGCCTGGCTGTGGCGCTTGAAGTGCGTCGCGTACTTCAGGCTCGTCGTGGCGATGCCGGCCGACAGCCCGAACTCGGTGTCGTTGGCCGTGGCCAGCGCCTCCTCGTAGTTCTTCACCCGGATCACGCTGGCCACCGGCCCGAAGATCTCTTCCTTGTTGATGCGCATGCTCGCCACCGACTCGCTGAACAGCGCCGGCGACATGTAGAAGCCCTCGGTCGCCAGCTTCAGCCGATCGCCGCCCGCGGCCAGCGTGGCGCCCTCGCCCTGGCCGATCTCGATGTAGTCCAGGTCCTGGCGCAGCTGGCTCTCGCTGGAGACGGGGCCGATGTCCGTGCCCTGCGCCAGCGCATCGCCGACCTTGATCTTCGCCATGCGCGCCTTCATCGCCTCGATGAACTTCGGGTAGATGCCCTCGGTCACGATCAGCCGGCTCGACGCCGTGCAGCGCTGCCCGGTGGAATAGAAGGCGCTCTGCACGCTCAGCTCCACCGCCTGGTTCAGGTCGGCGTCGTCCAGCACCACCTGCGGGTTCTTGCCGCCCATCTCCAGCTGCACCTTCTTGCCCTTGGTCGCGCACGCCACGGCGATGCCGCGGCCCACGCCGACCGAGCCGGTGAAGCTGATGGCGTGGATGCCGGGGTGGTCGACCAGCGCATTGCCGATCACGCTGCCGCGGCCCATCACCAGGTTGAAGACGCCCGCCGGGATGCCCGAGCGGCTGATGATCTCGGCCAGCGCCCAGGCGCAGCCGGGCACCAGGTCGGCCGGCTTCAAGACCACGCAGTTGCCGAAGGCCAGCGCCGGGGCGATCTTCCAGGCGGGGATGGCAATGGGGAAGTTCCACGGCGTGATCAGCCCCACCACGCCCACCGGCTCGCGCGTGATCTCCACGCCGATGCCCGGGCGCACCGAGGGCAGGACCTCGCCCGACAGGCGCAGGCACTCGCCGGCGAAGAACTTGAAGATGTGGCCGGCGCGCGTGGCCTCGCCGATGCCCTCGGCGCGGGTCTTGCCCTCCTCGCGCGCCAGCAGCGTGCCCAGCTCTTCCTTGCGCGCGAGAATCTCGTTGCCGATCTTGTCCAGCGCATCGCTGCGCGCCTGCACGCTGCCGGTGGACCAGCCCGGGAACGCCGCGGTGGCGGCCGCCACCGCCTCGTCGACCTGCACGGCATCGCCCTGGGCATAGTGGCCGAGCACGTCTTCCAGGTTGCTGGGGTTGGTGTTGGGGCTGTAGCTGGCGCCCGCGCGCCATTCGCCGTTGATCAGGTTGTCGAAGTGGTTCATGCGTTCGAATCGGATGGAGGTGGAAGGTCGATGCGGTAGAAGCGCAGCGCGTTGCCGCTCATCACGGCCTGCTGCTGATAGGGTGCGAGGCCGTCCAACATGCGCCGGACGCCCTGCACCAGTTGCGGAAAGCCGATGCGCAGGCCCGCAACGGGGAAGTTGCTGGCGAACATGCAGCGTTGCCAGCCGAAGATGGCCAGCGTGTCGCGCACGATGCGCGCGTTGGCATCCCAATCCCAGGGCTGGCCGCGCAGGCCGAACTCGGAGAGCTTCACGTGCACGTTCGGCTGGCGCGCGAGGACTTCCATCCAGCCGCGCCACCGCGCGAGGCCTTCCTCGCTGCGGTCCCACGCAAAGCCGTGGTGGTTCAGGACCATCGGCACCTGCGCAAACATGGCCGCGACCTCGGCCGCTTCGGGCAGGTGCCAGGCCGGCACCCGCATGTCCCAGCTCAGTCCGTGCTTCTCCAGCAGCGAGAAGCCGCGCAGCCAGGCCTCGTCCTGCATGCTGCCCGGCCGGCCCGCCACGCTGTGCTCCGGTCCGGCGGAGGTCACCGGCTTGCTGCGGATGCCGCGCACCAGCGGATGGCGCAGGTGTCCCAGCAGGCACTCCTCGGTGTCCTGCCGGTCGAGCCAGGCGTGCGCGACCACGGCATGCGGAAAGCCGTGCGCAGCGTTCAACTCGTGCAGCCAGGCGGTCTCGGCCACCTGCTCGCTGCGGTTGCGCTCGGCCTCCACGTGCACCGTCGCCAGCACCTCCACGCCGGCACTCGCGGCACGGTAGTCCGCGGGCAGGAAGTCCCGGCGCAACGCGTCGTAGTCGCCGAGGAAGAAGGCCCGCGGGTCGTACGCTTGCTGCAGCCACGGGTAGCGTCCGCTCGACAAGTCCCACAAATGGTGGTGCGCGTCGACGACGGCCATGCGTTCCGGCGGGAGGGGCAAAGGCTTCAAGATCGACGCCTCAGTGAACCCAGACGTGCGAGGAATCGGGCTCCTGCAGCGTGGCGATCTGCTGCTCGAATTCGAAGCTTTCCAGATTCAGGCGCCGGATCGTCTGGTCCTGGAACGAGATCCAGGCGGCCCGTCCACCGGGATGCAGCGACAGCGCCAGCGGGTTGGCCGGCAGCTCGATGCAGCGCTGCTCCTTCAGGTCGGTGCCGAAGACCGACAGGCTCTGCTCGCCCGAGTTGGTGGTCAGCAGCACGTCGCGGCCCCGGGCGTCGGTGCAGCGATAGACACGGTTCGGATCGCGCCGCGTCTTGCCCGAGGCCACCACCTTCATGCTGGCCGTGTCGACGGCCACGAGGGTGTCGTCGCCGCGGTTCGCCACGTACAGCAGCGCCTCGTCGGCCGACAGCGCGTTGCCTTCGGGCACGGGCCCCGGCACCACGGCCACAGGCGTGAAGGTCGGGTCGTGCGGCCGGATCTTGGTGACCGTGTTGGACAGCAGGTTGAGCGCGTACGCGGTCTGCGCGTCCTTCGTCAGTGCGAACAGGTGGGTCTTGTAGCCGCCCGAGGGGACAGCCAGGTCGGGGACGTGGCGATGGACCGGATCGGAAAAGCGCAGCAGCGTGTTGTGGGCCTCCGACATCACGTAGAGGCGCCCCTCGGCGTCCACCGTCAGCCCATGCGGGCGGTGGAAGGGCCAGATGTCGAGCGTGGCGACGTGCTCCCGCGTTTCCAGGTCGATCACGAACACCGAGTGGCCGCCGGGCTCGCCCAGGTGGCTGGCGGTCTCGATGCCGTAGTGGCCCACGTAGGCGCGCTTGCGCACGGTGTCCACCGCGAACTCGTGCGGAAAGTTCGGCAGCACGATGTGCTTCTCGGCCTGGCCCGTGGTCAGGTTGTAGAAGCTGAAGGTATGGGCGCATTTCTGCACCAGCAGCAGGATCTCGGGATCGGGCATCGCGTGGCTTTCGGAAAAGAATCAGCGGAACCAGCTGGCCGGCACCATGACCAGCTGTGGAAACAGGACGAACAGGAACAGCAGCACCATCTGCGCCAGCAGGAAGGGCCAGACGCCCTTGATCACGGCGTCCAGCGGGGTCCTGGCCACGCCCGCGACCACGTTGAGCACTGTTCCGACCGGCGGCGTGAGCAGGCCGATCGCGTTGTTCATGATGAACATCACGCCGAAGTAGACGGGATCGATCCCCGCCTTGGTGATCACCGGCATGAGGATGGGCGTGAGGATCAGCACCGTGGGCATGAGGTCCAGCGCCGTGCCGACCACGATGACCAGGATCATGATCAGGAACATCAGCAGGACCTTGTTGCCCATGAAGGGTTCGAGCATCGCCGTGGCCTGCGCCGGGATGTCGGCGATCGTGATGAGCCAGGCCGAGACCAGCGCGCAGGCCACCAGGAACATCACCGTGCTCGAGGTCTTGGCCGCCGACAGCATGAGCTCGGGCAGCCGTTCGAACCTGAGCTCGCCGTAGACGAAGCGCCCCACCAGCAGCGCATAGACCACCGCCACCACCGCAGCTTCGGTGGGCGTGAAGATGCCGAACTTCATGCCGCCGATGATCACGCCCGGCAAGGCCAGCGCCCAGATGCCATCGGCCATTGCCGCGGCGAGCTTGCGTGCGTCGAACTGCCGGGCGGCCGCGCCCGGCTCCTTCTTCGCGCACAGCCACCAGGTGAACGCCAGCGCGGCGGCCATCATGAGACCCGGGAAGATGCCGGCCATGAAGAGCTTCGTGATCGACACCTGGGCCGCCACGCCGAACACCACGAAGGCGATGGAAGGCGGAATCACCGGCGCGATGATGCCGCCGGCGGCGATCAGGCCGGAGGCGCGCGGCACGTCGTAGCCTGCGGCGCGCATCATCGGGATCAGCAGCGCGGCAACGGCCGCCGTGTCGGCGACGGCCGAGCCGGAGATGCTGGCGACCACCACGCAGGCGATGATGGCGACGTAGCCCAGGCCGCCGCGCACGTGGCCCACCAGCGCTTCGGCCACGGCGACGATGCGCCGCGACAGGCCGCCGGCATTCATCAGCTCGCCGGCCAGCATGAAGAAGGGCACCGCCATCAACGGATAGTTGTTGACGCCCTCGAGCAGGTTCTGCGCCAGGATCTGCGTGTCGAAGCTGTTGAGGTGGATCATCAGCGCCACGCCGCACACCAGCAGCGCGAAGGCGATGGGCGTGCCCAGCGCCATGGCGCCGAGCAGGGAGAAGAGGAAGACGGAGATCGTCATGTCGCGTCCTTCTTCATTCGCCGGCGCTGACGCTCTGCGGCACCAGCTCTTCGCGTGCCATGCGCCCGGCCAGCTGGCGCCAGAGCGAATGCGCCAGCAACAGGGCCATGCCGGCGCTGCTGACCACCAGGCACAGGTAGACCAGGCCCAGCGGCACGCCGGTCACGGGCGCGTGATCGCCCATGCCGATCACCACCTGCTTCCAGGCGCCGTGCGCCAGCAGCAGGCAGCAGCCCAGCGTCAGCGCGTCGGAGGCGAAGCGGCAGATGCGCTGGCCGGTCTCGCCCAGCCGGTCGACCAGGCTGGACATGCCGAGGTGGGCCTTGTCCTTCATCACCACGAGCGCGCCGATCAGCGTGACCCACATGAAGACGAAGCGCGCCACTTCCTCGGAAAAGACGATGCCGGAATTGAAGGCATAGCGCAGCACGACGTTGCCGAACACCAGCACCACCATGACGGCGAGCAGGGCGATCAGCAGCCATTCCGCGGCGCGCGTGAGCAGATCGGGTTTCATCGGGAGCTCCTGGCGGTGGCGCTCACTTGACCGCGTCGACCGCAGCCAGCAGCTCGGGCCCGTTCTTGGTCACGTAGGCCTTGCGCACGACGTCGCCCACGATGGCCTTGAAGGGCATGGGGTCGTAGCTCTCGATCACCGACATGCCCTGCTTGCGCAGGTCGGCGACGATGCCCGCCTCGTTCTTCTGGTTGGTGTTCCGCTGCAGCAGCTTGGCGTCGTTGGCGCTGTCGAGCAAGACCTTCTGCAGCTCGGGCTTGAGCGCGTCGAACTTCTGCTTGCTGTAGACCACCGGCATGGCGGTGAAGGCGTGCCGGGTCAGCGTCAGGTGCTTCTGCACTTCGTAGAACTTGGCGGCATAGGTGATGTCCACCGGGTGTTCCTGCGCATCCACAGCGCCCGATTCCAGGGCCTGGTAGAGCTCGCCCAGCGGCATCGGCAGCGGGTTGCTGCCCAGCAGCTTCCAGGCCTGGATATGGACCGGGTTGCCCATGGTCCGGATCTTCAGTCCCTTGACGTCCTCCGGCGTGCGTACTGCGCGATTCTTGGTGGTGATCGAACGAAAGCCCACTTCCCAGAAGGCGAGCTGCTTGAGGCCGTGGGCCTCCAGTTCCTTCGCGAGGCGTTGCCCCACGTCGCCGTCCACCGTGGCATAGGCATGCGTTGGGTCGCGGAACAGGAAGGGGATGTCCAGCACCTCGAACTTCGAGACCAGGCCCGAGAAATTGCCGCTGCCGGCCATCATCATGTCGATGGTGCCGCCGCGCACCGCGCCCAGCGTGGTCGAGTCGTTGCCCAACTGGCTGCTGGGATAGACCTGCACTTCGAGCTGTCCCTTGCTGCGTTCCTTGACCAGTCGCGCGAACTCCAGCGCAGCCTGGTGCTGCGATGCGGTTTCGGGGCCGGCATGGGAAAAGCGAATCCTGGTGACCTGGGCATTGGCGGCAAGGCCGGTTGCGAGCAGTGCGCTGCACAGGGCGAGCTTGAGGAAGGAAAGGCGTTGCATGGTTGTGTCTCCTGTATGAATTCGTGGGGTTGCGGGGGAAGGGGCGCGTGCTGCTAGGCCGCCCAGCGCAGCACCAGCGGATCGAGCCGCCGGGCGGTCTCGATCAGCCCCTTGCGGGTTTCGGGGTGCATGGAGGGCCAAGGGTGGCGCGGCGCCTCGCAGGCGATCACGCCGCCTTCCTTCATCAGCGCCTTGGCAGCCAGGAAGCCCGACTGCCGGTTCTCGTGGTTGATCAGCGGCAGCCAGCGCTGGTAGAGGGCGAAGGCCTTGTCGCGATCGCCCGTGCGATGCGCTTCGATGATCGGGCGGATGCCGTCGGGATAGCCGCCGCCGGTCATCGAGCCGGTGGCGCCGGCGTCGAGGTCGGGCAGCAGGGTGATCGCTTCTTCGCCGTCCCAAGGCCCTTCGATCGCGGCGCCGCCCAGGCGGATGAGCTCGCGCAGCTTCGATGCCGCGGCCGCGGTCTCGATCTTGAAATAGGCGACGTGCTCGATCTCGCGCGCCATCCTCGCGAGAAACGCGGCCGACAGCGCGGTGCCGGCGGCCGGCGCATCCTGCACCATGATCGGAATGTCCACCGCATCGGACAGCCGCGCATAGAAGTCGAAGATCTGCGGCTCGGGCACGCGGAAGGTGGCGCCGTGATAGGGCGGCATCACCATCAGCATCGCGGCGCCCATCTCCTGCGCACGGCGACTGCGCTCGGCGCACGCCTTGGTGCTGAAATGGGTGGTGGTCACGATCACCGGCACGCGCCCGGCCGCGTGTTCGAGGATGGTGCGGGTCAGCACCTCGCGTTCGTCGTCCGCCAGCAGGAACTGCTCGGAGAAGTTGGCCAGGATGCACAGGCCGTCGGAGCCGGCATCGATCATGAAGTCGACGCAGCGCTTCTGGCTGTCGAGGTCGAGCGCGCCGTCTTCGCTGAAGATGGTGGGCACGACGGGGAAGATGCCGCGGTAGCGGGCAGGCTGGATGGTGGTCATGGCGTGAGAAGAAAAGAGCTGCGTCAGGTGATGACGCTGATTTGCCAGGGAACGAATTCCTGCTGGCCGTAGCCGTGGCGTTCGCTGCGCGAAGGCCGGCCGGACGCGGTGGCCAGCAGCAGCTGGAACAGCCGGGCGCCGAGTTCCTCGATGCTTTGCGTTCCGTCGAGCACCTCGCCGCAGTTGAGGTCCATGTCGTCGGACTGCCGCTGCCACAGCGCGGTATGGGTGGCGAGCTTGACGGAAGGCGAGGGCGCGCAGCCGTAGGCCGAGCCGCGGCCGGTGGTGAAGCAGATCAGGTTGGCGCCGCCTGCGACCTGGCCGGTGGCCGAGATCGGGTCGTAGCCGGGCGTGTCCATGAACACCAGGCCGCGGGCCGTCACCGGCTGCGCGTATTCGTACACGTCCACCAGGCTGGTCGAGCCGGCCTTGGCGATGCCGCCCAGCGACTTCTCCAGCACGGTGCTCAGGCCGCCGGCCTTGTTGCCGGCCGAGGGGTTGTTGTCCATCGCCGCGCCGTTGCGCGCGCAGTAGGCTTCCCACCAGCGGATGCGCTCGACCAGCTTGCGGCCGACCTCGGGCGTTTGCGCGCGCCGCGTGAGCAGGTGTTCGGCGCCGTAGATCTCCGGCGTTTCCGACAGGATGGCCGTGCCGCCCTGCGCAACCAGCAGGTCGACCGCTGCACCGAGCACCGGGTTGGCCGAGATGCCGGAGTAGCCGTCGGAGCCGCCGCACTGCAGGCCGACCACCAGATGGCTCGCGGGGACGGTCTTCCGGCGCACGGCATCGGCCTGCGGCAGCATCGCCTGGATGCGCTCGATGCCGTGCGCGATGGTGCGCGTGGTGCCGCCGGTGTCCTGGATCGTGAAGCTGTGCAGGCGCTCGCCGTGCTGCAGGCCCTGGGTCGCGAGCAGCTTTGCGATCTGGTTGGTTTCGCACCCGAGGCCGATGACCAGCACGCTCGCGAAATTGGGATGGCAGGCGTAGCCGCCCAGCGTGCGCTGCAGGATGGCGAGGCCTTCGCCTTCCGGGTCGATCGCGCAGCCGGCGCCGTGCGTGAGCGCCACCACGCCATCGATGTTCGGAAAGGGCGCGAGCATCTCGGGATGGATGTCGCGGCGGAAATGGTCGGCGATGGCGCGCGCCACGGTGGCCGAGCAGTTCACGGAGGTGAGGATGCCGATGTAGTTGCGCGTGGCGACGCGGCCGTCGTCGCGCACGATGCCCTCGAAGCTCGCCGGCTCGGCGGCGGCGGGCGTCGGCCGCGCCTCGGCGCCGTGGGCATGGTCGCGCGCGAAGTCGCCCATGGCCAGGTTGTGCGTGTGCACGTGCTGCCCCGCACGGATCGGCTGGCTCGCAAAGCCGATGATCTGCCCGTAGCGGCGCACGGCGCTGCCCGTCTCGATGGCCCGCGTGGCCATCTTGTGTCCCGGCGGAACCAGGCCGGCCACGGCGATGCCTTCGCTTTCGATGTGCGTGCCCGAGACCAGCTGGTCCAGCGAGATCACGACATCGTCATCGGCATGCAGGCGTATCACGCGTGCGCCGGGCCGGATGCTCGAGGACGACATGGCCGCTGCCGTCATTCGACGATGTCGAAGTCCTTGAGGTACTCGGTCTTCAGCGTGAGACCGAGCCCGGGCTTGTGGTCGTCGAGCTGCAGGAAGCCGTTCTCGGCCACCGGCTCGCCGTCGAAGATGTAGTAGAAGAGCTCGTTGCCCACTTCCACGTCGTGCATGGGGAAGTACTCGCTCATCGGCGAGGCCAGCGTGCTCATGGTCAGGTGGTAGTTGTGCATCTGGCCCGCATGCGGGATCACCGGCACGCTGTGGGCCTCGCACAGCGCGTTGATCTTGTGCGCGGCCGTGATGCCGCCGACGCGGTTGGTGTCGTACTGCACGACCGACACCGCCTTGCGGTCCAGCAGCTGCTTGAAGCCGTACAGCGAGAACTCGTGCTCGCCGCCCGAGATCGGGATGCCGGTCAGCTGGTTCAGCTCGGCATAGCCGTCGATGTCATCGGCGATCACCGGCTCCTCGAGCCAGCGCGGCTGGAACTTCTCGAGCTTGGGCAACATGCGCTTGGCGTACTCGAGGTTCCATCCCATGTAGCACTCGAGCATGAGGTCGTTGTCGTAGCCGATGACTTCGCGCACGGCCTCGACCGATTTGAGGTTTTCCGCCACGCCCTTCTGGAGGTGGGCCGGCCCGTAGCCGAAGCGCATCTTGAAGGCCGTGAAGCCCTGGTCGAGGAACTTCTGCGCCTCGGCCTGCATTTCCTTCAGGTCGGTGCGGTAGAGCTTGGAGTAGTAGCAGGGGATCTTTTCCTTGGTGCGGCCGCCGAGCAGCTTGAACACCGGCTTGTTCACCGACTTGCCCAGGATGTCCCAGATGGCGAGGTCGACCGCGGAGATGGCGGCCATGGTCACGCCCTTGCGGCCCCAGGCATGGGTGGCGCGGTACATGCGCTGCCAGAGGTACTCGTAGTCCCAGGGGTCGTGGCCGACGACCAGCGGCGCGAGGTACTGGTCGATGATGGCCTTGGCGATGGCCGGCGCGAGCGCCACGTTGCCGAGGCCGACGATGCCGTCGTCGGTCTCGATCTCGACCACCGTCCACGAATGGAAGCGGAAGGTGCTCATGGTTTCCTGCGGCGCGTACAGCAGGTCCATCGCGTTGGAGCAGAAGTTGCCCTGCGGCGGAACGGTCTTGCCTTTCCACTGGAAAACGCGGGCGCGGACGGATTTGATCTTCATGGTGCTTCTCGGGTGCGGGAGGGAGTTCAGGCGGGGGTGCAGTGGGCGAGGCGGTGCGCCGCGCCCATGCGGCTCGCGATGCGGAAGGCCTGCCACATGGCGTCGACGCTGGCCGTGCCCTGGCCCGCGATGTCGTAGGCCGTGCCATGCGCCGGCGTGGTGATGGGAATCGGCAAGCCGCCCTGCACCGTGACCCCGCGGCTGAAGCCCATCAGCTTGATGGCGATCTGGCCCTGGTCGTGGTACATGGTCACGACGGCCTGGTAGTCGCCCGCCTGGGCTTTCAGGAAGATGGTGTCGGCCGGGAAAGGGCCGTGGAAGGGCGCCTCGGTGGGCCAGTCGCGGGCCTGCAGGCGCTGCACGGCCGGGATGATGATGTCGACCTCCTCGCGCCCGCACAGGCCGCCGTCGCCGCCGTGCGGATTGAAGGCCGCGACCGCGATCTTCGGCTGCGCCACCCCGTTGGCCAGGAGCGAGCGGTAGATCAGCTCGGCCGCCTGTTCGATGCGCTCCACGCTCAGGTAGGCGGCCACGTCCTTCAGCGGCACGTGCGAAGAGATGCGCGAGGTCCAGAGCTCGCCGAGGGTGTTGAACTCGCAGAAGTAGCCGGCGACGCCCAGGTGCTGCGCGAAATGGTGCAGTTCGTCCTCGTGCTGCAGGCCGCCAAGCTTCATGGCGTGCTTGTTGAGCGGTGCGAAGCAGATCGCGTCGACTTCGCCGGCGAGCGTCGCGTCCATGCACTGGTCGAGCACCTGCAGCACCGAACGGCCGCCCGGCGCCGCCGCCCGGCCGCGCTGCACCAGCGCGGGATCGATGCTGTGCAAGGCCAGGAATGCGGGGCACGCCGTACCAGCGCGCCCACGCACCTCGGCCAGCGAATGCACCTCGTCGGTGGCGACGGAGCTGCCGGCAATGCGCTGGCCTTCGTCCCACAGCCAACGGTCGCCGACCAGCACGATGTTGGCGAGCGCCGTGGCTTCGGGCTTGGCCAGCAGCTTGGCGATCAGTTCGGCGCCGATCCCGGCGGGGTCGCCGAGGGTGAGCGCAACGACGGGAAGGGAGGAGGTGTTCGTCATGTCAATCCAGGCGGATGCGGTTCTTCTTGATGACCTCGCCGAAGCGCTTGTATTCGGCAGCGTGGAACTGCGCGAACTGCGCCTGGGTCATGGGCGCGATCTCGGCGCCGACGGCGTCGAGGCGGGTTCGGGTCTCGGGCATCGCGAGCACCTGGCCGACCGCGTCGTGCACCCGGTCCTGCACCGCCTTCGGCGTCGCAGCGGGCATGTAGATGCCGTACCAGGCGCTCATCTCCACGTGCGGCACGCCCGCTTCGGCCAGCGTGGGTACGTCGGGCAGCTGCGCATTGCGGCTGGCGGTGGTCACGGCGAGCGCGCGGACCTTGCCGTTCCTGATCTGGCCGATCACCGAGGGCAGGGTGTCGAAGCTCAGCTGCACCTGGCCGCCGACCAGGTCGACGAGCGCCGGGCCGCTGCCCTTGTAGGGCACATGCGTGATGTCGGTGCCGGTCGCGTCCTTGAACATCTCGGCCGCGATGTGCTGGGTGCTGCCCGCGCCGCTGCTGGCGTAGTTGAGCTTGCCCGGGTCCTTCTTCGCCAGCTTGACCAGCGCCTGCACCGAGTCGGCCGGCACGCTGTTGCTCACCACCAGCACGTTGGGCACCGCGCCGACGAAGGCCACCGGCACCAGGTCGCGGTTGCTGTCGTAGTTGAGCTTGAGCAGGTGCGGCGCGATCGCATGGGCGGTGACCACGCCCATCACCATCGTGTGGCCGTCGGTGGACTTGGCCGTGGCATCGGCCGCCAGCGTGTTGGAAACGCCGGACCGGTTCTCGACGACCACCGGCTGCTTGAGCAAGGGGCCGAGCCGGTCGGCGACCGCGCGCGCCATCGCATCGGTGCCCCCGCCAGGTGCGGAGCCCACCATGATCCTGATCGGGCGGGTGGGCCAACCTTGGGCCTGCACGGCGCCCGTGGCGAGCGCCAGCAACCCTGCGGCCGCAGCCGCGATGAGCTTTTTCATCTGCTTGTCTCCAGATTGTTTCGAGGATTCGCTGGTGGCAATCGTAGGGAGGCGATTGATGCACGTAAACTGAAAGCTCTTGATCGATCTATATCCTGAGGTAATCAATCGTGGGCTCCCTCGACAAGCAGGATTCGACCCCCCGGCTGCTCAACCGCGTTCGCATGAGGCAGGTGGCGCTGATGCTGGCCGTGGAGGAACGGCGCACCCTGCGCGCCGCCGCCGATCAACTGGGCCTGACGCAGCCGGCCGCCACCAAGATGCTTCACGAGCTCGAGAGCGCGCTGGGCCAGCCGCTGTTCGAGCGCGCCGGGCGCGGCCTGCGGCTCAACGCCGCGGGCGAGCGCGTGATGGGTTACTTCAGGGGAATCCGCGGCAGCATGGAGGCGCTCAATCGCGAACTGCACGAGTTCCAGCTCGGCAGCGTGGGCAAGTTCTCGCTCGGCAGCATCATGGCCGCCTCGCCCGGCCGGCTGACCGACGCGCTCACCGAGCTCAAGGCGGCCCATCCCTTGCTGGCCATCGAGATCGCCGTGGACACCAGCGACAAGCTGCTCGCCCAGTTGCACGAGGGCGTGCTCGAGGTGGTGGTGGGTCGCCCCGTGGGTCCCGAGGCGGCGATCTGCACCTTCAGGGCGATCGAGGACGAGGCCTTGGCAGTGGTCGCCGGCAACGACCATCCGCTGGCCGGACGGTCACGCGTGGCCTTCGCCGATCTGCTGGACTACCCGTGGATCCTGCAACCGGCGCACAGCCCCATGCGCGACGTGATCGAGCGCGAGTTCCAGGTGCACCACGCGGTGGTGCCGCGCGGCCTGATCGAGACCGGTTCGATCCTCACGACCATCAACCTGATTCGCAAGTCCCGGATGATCGGCGTGATCCCGGCGACGGTCGCGCAGCGCGACGCCGAGCATGGCGTGCTCAGCATCGTGCGCTACCCGATACGGCACAAGCTCGCGACCTACGGCAGCATGGTGCGCAGCGACCGGCCGCTCAGTACGCCGGCAGAGCAGTTCCTGGAACTGCTGCACAGGAAACGATAGGCCGGCCATGCGGCTCGTCGATGAGCCGAGCCAATGGACTCATTGGCTTTCCTCGTTGGACGTGCTGCGCTCGAGGACCTCTAATGCCTGCGTCACCAGAACACCACGGAGACGCCTGATGCTTCATTTCCACCAAAAGATCGCCGCCGCGGCCTGCGCGATCCTGCTCGGTTGCGCGAGCGCCGAAACCGCCGCCGCCTCGATCGGCGGACCCCTGAACCTGGCCGACGAGGGCATGTTCTTCGTCAACGGGAAGCCGGTCACTTCCAAGCATCCGGGCGTGTCGCCGGCCGGCCCGGTCAAGCCGGGGACGGTGGCCGTCAACCAGATGTACGTCCACTACCGCATCCCTGCGAACAGGACCAGCGCCATCCCCGTCGTGCTGGTGCACGGCGGCGGGTTGACCGGCATGAGCTACGAGACCACGCCCGATGGACGAGAGGGCTGGGCCACCTACCTCGCGCGCAAGGGGCATGCCGTTTACGTGGTCGACACGCCGGGGCGCGGGCGCTCCGGATTCGACGCGACCGCCATCAACGCAGCCAAGGCCGGCGACAGCGTCGCCGGCCTGCCCGCCAGCGTGTTGATGGTGACGGCCGAACTCGCCTGGCCGCTTTTCCGCTTCGGGCCTTCCCACGGCACCGCGTTCCCCGACACGCAGTTTCCCGTGGAGGCATTCCCGAGATTCGCTTCGCAGGGTGTGCCCTTCGCCGAGGCCATGCTCGACGGCGGCGGCATGGGCACTGCCCCGCAGGCGCTCGCAGCCCTGCTGGACGACATCGGGCCCGCGATCGTCGTCGTGCACTCGCTGGCAGGGCCCTTTGCCGATGCCCTGGTCGGCTTGCGGCCCGCGCTGGTCAAGGCCGTCGTCAACATCGAGGGCGCGCAGTCGGTCGCGCCCACCGACGCGCAGATCGCCGCCTATCGAGGCATCCCCGTGCTGGAGCTGTTCGGGGACCATCTGGACGCCCCCGTGTTCACGGGCAAGCCCCGCTACGAGGCGCGCAAGGCCGTGGTCGAGCGGATCAACCGCGCGGACGGGGGCAGGGCGTCCCTGGTGCGGCTTCCCGAAGTGGGCCTCAAGGGCAACTCGCACATGATGATGCAGGACAGGAACAACCTGGAAGTGGCCGACTTCATTCTTCGCTGGATCGCGGACCAGGTGCGCTGAACCATTCTTTGCCGCGGGAATCGGCCAGCAAGGTGAGCCTCGGCTACGTGCACCACCTCAGCAAGCGCACGGCACTCTATGCAACCGGCGCTTGCGCTGCCGGCGCGAGGATGAAGTCGACAAAGCCCTGGGCAGCGTGCGAGAGCGAAACGCCTGCACGCTGCACCAGCGCGACCTCGCGGTCGATCAGCGGGTTTTCGACGCGGCGCCATGCGATCCGCGCCGGGTCCGCCAGCTTCACCGCATAGCCGGGCAGGATCGCGACGCCGAGCCCGGCGTCCACCATCCCGATGAGCGAGCCCGCATAGTTGGCCTCTCTCGCGGGCTTCAGCATCAGCCCGGCCGCCGCAAAGCCTGCCTCGGTGAGGTCGCGGAACACGCTCCCGCGGCTCAATGCAAGCACCGGCTCCTGCGCGAGATCCGCCCAGGTCAACTGCTTCAGGCGCGTGAACGCATGCCCCGCCGGGAAGGCGGCCGCCATCGCTTCCGAGAACAGCAGCGTGCGCTGGATGTCGGCTTCATCCGAGGCGAACGTGCCGATCCCGACATCGGCCGCACCGCCGCGCACCAGCGGCAACACCTGGTTGGGCAGCGTGTCCTGCAGCACGACCTCGATGCCGGGGTACTTCGCGCCGAAGGCCGCCAGGATCGGCGGGAGGTAAGTGCTCGACAGCACCAGCGGCGCAGCCACCACCACGCGTCCGCGTTCCCTGGCCACCAGCTTGTCCACCCCCGCGAGCGCCGACTCGAGCTCGGCCAGCACCCGTTCCGCGCGCGGAAAGAAGTCGCTGCCGGCAGCCGTCAGGGCCACGGCCCGCGTGGTGCGATCGAACAGCCGGCTGTCGATGGCGCCCTCGAGCTCGCGCACGAGCAGGCTGAGCGCCGATTGCGTGACATGCATCGCCTGCGCGGCACGCGTGAAGTTGCCGAGCCGCGCGACCAGCACGAAGGCCCGGAGCTGGCGGAGAGTCACATTCATGAGCGCAGCCACTCATTCGATTGGAAAGTCTCGATTGAAACATAGCCTCTTGCATCTTCTAATCACCGCATGCAAGCCGATGGAGACCTGGCCTGCCCCTTCACAGAAAGACCGAGACATGAAACGCCGTGAACTCCTCGCCGCAGTGCCTGCACTGGCTGCCGCCACCTTGCCCTCATGGACTTCGGCGCAGCCTGTCTATCCGGCCTCGCCGGTCAAGGTGCTGGTGGGCTTCCCGCCCGGCACCGCCACGGACGTGGCGGTGCGTGCCGTCTCGGAGCAGATGGCGCGGCGCCTGGGCCAGCCCTTCGTGGTGGACAACAAGCCCGGCGCCGGCAGCAACATCGCCGCCAAGGCCGTGGCGACGGCACAGCCCGATGGGTACACCGTCTTCGCGATCACGATCGCCAACGTCATCAACGCTGCGTTCCCCGGCGCCAGCGCGGTCGATCCGCTGAAGGAATTCAAGCCCGTCACGCTCATCGGCAACGTTCCCAACGTGCTGGTGGTTCATCCCTCGCTGAAGGTCACGACCTTGGCCGAACTCGTCGCACTCGCCAAGGCCAGGCCGGGCGCGCTGGCCTATGCGTCGTCCGGCATCGGCACCTCGCCGCACCTGTCGGGCGAGCAGTTCGCGCTGATGGCCGACGTCAAGATGGTCCACGTCCCGTACAAGGGGAGCACGCCTGCGGTCACGGACCTGCTCGGCGGCCAGGTGCAGCTCATGTTCGCGCCGGCTTCGACCGTGCTGCCGCACGTGCGCGCGAACAAGCTGGTGGCGCTGGCCGTCACCAGTCCGCGCAGGACCTCGGCCGCGCCGGATCTGCCCACGCTCGACGAACTGGGGCTGAAGGGCTTCGACACGTCGGTGTGGATGGGACTCGTGGCCCCCGCGCAGACGCCGTCGAGCGTGATCGGGAAGCTGCGCACCGCGGCGCACGCGGCGCTCGATTCGAGCGAGCTCCAGGCGATCTACAAGGCCCAGGCCATCGATGTCCTCAAGACCAGCGACGAGGAGATGTCGCGCTTCCTGCGCAGCGAGGCGGCGCGCTGGTCGAAGTTCGTTCAGCACACGGGCATCAAGCCCGAGTGAGTGAAGCACATTTTTCAGGAAAAGGAATACCGAGATGTCCAAACTGCGTGCTGCCGAGTGCCGCGAATTCATCGCTGCCGTGAGCGAGAAGGCTGCCGAGATGGGCGTGCCCATCTCCGTCGCCATCGTCGGGCCCGAAGGCCACCTGATCGCGCTCGAGCGCATGGATGAGGCGGGCTTCATCACGCCGGACACGGCCCGTGCAAAGGCCTTCACCGTCGCTGCCTTCCGCTCGATGAGCCCGCGCTTCAGCGACGGGCTGGTCATTCAGCAATGGTTCAAGGAGCGAAATCCGCAGATGCTGGTGAACGCATCGGTCTTCACCAACGGCCAGGTGGTGGCCTCCGGTGGCTGCGCGCCCGTGTTCAAGGGCAACGACATGGTGGGCGCCTACGGCATCAGCGGGGCGACCGGCGACCAGGACGAAGAGATCGGCCGGTACGCGCGCGCGAAGGTCGGCTGGGCACACATGCCGGTCGACGACACGACGCCCGAAAGCGTGAAGAAACACGTGAACGAGATCTACGGCAAGGTCGGCCTGAAGGACCGCGCCCTCTGAGCACCGCGGCCGGCCGACGAGCCGGCCCGCATCCCCACCCCTGAATTTCAATCTGCCTGCCGCGCGCGGGCAATGGAGAACCCATGCCTTCCCAACCAGCCGTCCTGGCTGAAGCAGCCGCAGCCCTGTGGGACGCTGCCAGGACCGGCCGCTACACGCAGCCCTTGAGAGCGAGCCATCCCGGCCTGGATGCCGCGGATGCCTACGCCATCCAGCGAATGAACACCGAACGCAGGCTGGCCGGCGGCCGCCGCGTGGTCGGACGCAAGATCGGCCTGACGGCACGCGCCGTGCAGGTGCAGCTCGGCGTCGATCAACCGGATTTCGGCGTGCTCTTCGACGACATGAGCTTCGGCGACGCCGTACCCATCCCCATGCAGCAGCTCGATCAGCCGAAGGTCGAGGCGGAGATTGCGTTCGTTCTCGGCCGTGACCTCGACATGGCAAATCCCGGACATGCGGAGGTGATCAGGGCCGTGGACCACGTCCTTCCGGCGATCGAGATCGTGGGCAGCCGCATCGCGGGCTGGGACATCCGCTTCGTCGACACGGTGGCGGACAACGCATCGTCCGGCGCATTCGTCCTGGGTGGAAGCCCCCGGCTTCTCGGGGACGTGGACCTTCGGCTGTGCGGCATGGTCATGAGCCGCCGCGGCGAGCCGGTGTCGGTCGGCGCGGGTGCGGCATGCCTGGGCCACCCGGTCAATGCGGTGGTCTGGCTGGCCCGCACCATGGCGGCGCTCGGCCAGCCCTTGCGCGCCGGCGACGTGGTGCTGTCGGGCGCACTCGGCCCGATGGTGCCGGTCGCGGCCGGCGACGTGTTCGAAGCGCGCATCAACGGCCTCGGGAGCGTCAAGGCCGTGTTCGAAGCCGCTGACGCTGCAAAGGAATCGAAATGAGCCAGGCCCACGAATTCGCACAGCTGCTGGACGACGCGGCCCGCCACGCCCGCGCAATGCCGCAGATCGACCCGCATGGGGAGCTCTCGCTGGCCGAGGCCTACGCGATCCAGTCCGCGTCGATCCAGCGGCGCCTGGCGCGCGGCGAGCGCCGCGTCGGCGTGAAGATGGGCTTCACCAGCCGCGCCAAGATGGTCCAGATGGGCATCGACGACGTCATCTGGGGACGCCTGTCGAGCGCCATGCAGGTGGAGGAGGGCGCGCCCTTGAAGTTCGCGCGCTTCGTGCATCCGCGCGTCGAGCCGGAACTGGCCTTCGTGCTGAAGAAGCCCTTGTCCGGCGACGCCACGCTGGTCGAGGCGCTCGCCGCGGTCGAGGCCGTGGCGCCGGCGCTCGAGATCATCGACTCGCGCTACCAGGACTTCAAGTTCAGCCTGCCGGACGTGATCGCCGACAACGCCTCGTCGAGCGGCTTCGTGATCGGCGCGTGGAGCGATCCGCAGCAGGATTTCGGCAACCTGGGCCTGACGCTGAGCATCGACGGCCGCGTGGTGCAGGTCGGCTCCACCGCCGCCATCCTCGGCCATCCGCTGCGCTCGCTGGTCGCCGCCGCGCGGCTCTCGGCGGCGGCCGGCGAGCCGCTGCAAGCCGGCTGGGTGGTGATGGCGGGCGGCGCCACGCCGGCCGAATGGATCAAGCCGGGGCAGTACGTCTCGATCGAGATGGAGCGCCTCGGAACCGCAGGCTTCGGCGTCGAGGAGTGACCCATGCCCATCGCCCTGATCAAGATCATCGAGGGGCGCAGCCCCGACAAGAAGCGCCGGTTGATAGAGAGTGTTTCGCGTGCCATGGCGGACAGTCTCGAATTGCCGGTCGACGCAGTGCGGGTCCTGCTCCACGAGTACCCCGCAGGCCATTGGGGACGCGGCGGGCAGCTCGTCTCCGACATTCGAGAGAAGGAAGCAAGGTGACGAACAAATTGAAGGTCGCGATCATCGGCCCGGGCAACATCGGCACCGACCTGATGATCAAGGTCATGCGCAACGGCAAGCACCTGGAGATGGCTGCGATGGTGGGCGTCGACCCGAGCTCCGATGGCCTGGCAAGGGCCGAACGCTTCGGCATCGCCACCACGGCGGAAGGCATCGAAGGGCTGGTGAAGCTCGGCGTGTTCCGCGACATCGACATCGTGTTCGACGCCACCTCGGCGGCCGCCCACAAGCACCACGACGAGGTGCTGCAGGCCCATGGCGTGCAGGTCATCGACCTGACGCCCGCCGCGATCGGCCCCTACGTGATCCCGGCGATCAACCTGGATGCGGAGAACGCCGGCAACATGAACATGGTGACCTGCGGCGGGCAGGCGACCATCCCGATGGTGGCTGCCGTGTCGCGCGTCGCCAAGGTGCACTATGCCGAGATCGTGGCGTCGATCGCGAGCCGAAGCGCCGGGCCCGGCACGCGCGCGAACATCGACGAGTTCACCGAAACGACCCGGGCCGCAATCGAGAAGCTCGGCGGGGCCGAGCGCGGCAAGGCGATCATCGTGCTGAACCCGGCAGAGCCGCCGCTGATCATGCGCGACACGGTTTTCGTCCTCTCCGAGCCGGCCGATCAGGCGGCGGTGGAAGCCAGCATCGCCCGCATGGTGGCGAGCGTGCAGGCTTATGTGCCGGGCTACCGCCTGAAGCAGCGCGTGCAGTTCGACCCGATCCCGGCCGACCGGCCGCTCAACATCCCCGGGCTCGGCATGCGGCACGGCCTGAAGACCTCGGTGTACCTCGAGGTCGAGGGCGCCGCGCACTACCTGCCCGCCTATGCCGGCAACCTGGACATCATGACCTCGGCCGCGCTCGCATGCGCGGAACGGATGGCGCAACGGCGCATCGCCGGCGGCATCGCGCGCGGTATGAAGGAGCTCGCATGATGCCGGCCCGAAAGCTCTACATCAGCGACGTGACCCTGCGTGACGGCAGCCACGCCGTTCGTCACCAGTACGGCATCGCGCAGGTCAAGGCGATCGCCGCGGCGCTGGACGCCGCCGGCGTCGACAGCATCGAGGTCGCCCACGGCGACGGGCTCGAAGGCTCCAGCTTCAACTACGGCTTCGGCGCGCACACCGATGTCGAGTGGATCGCCGCGGTGGCCGAGACCGTCAAGAGCGCCAAGGTCGCCACCCTGCTGCTGCCCGGCATCGGCACCACGCACGACTTGCGCAATGCCTACGATGCGGGCGCGCGCGTCGTGCGGGTCGCCACCCACTGCACCGAGGCCGACGTGTCTCGCCAGCATCTGGAATATGCGCGCGAGCTCGGCATGGACGCGGTGGGCTTCCTGATGATGAGCCACATGACCACGCCGAGGAAGCTGGCCGAGCAGGCGTTGTTGATGGAGAACTACGGCGCGAGCTGCGTCTACGTCGTCGACTCCGGCGGCGCGCTCGGCATGGACGACGTGCGGGACCGGTTCCGCGCGTTCAAGGAGGTGCTGGGCGCCGACACGCAGACCGGCATCCACGCGCATCACAACCTGAGCCTGGGCGTGGCGAACTCGATCGTGGCCGTGGAAGAGGGCTGCGACCGCGTCGATGCCAGCCTGGCCGGCATGGGCGCCGGGGCCGGCAATGCGCCGCTGGAGGTCTTCATCGCGGCGGCCGAGCGCCAGGGCTGGCGTCACGGCACCGATCTCTACCGGCTGATGGATGCGGCCGACGACCTGGTGCGCCCGCTGCAGGACCGGCCGGTGCGCGTCGACCGCGAGACGCTGGCACTCGGCTACGCGGGCGTGTATTCGAGCTTCCTGCGCCACGCCGAGGCGGCCGCGCAAAAGTACGGGCTGAAGACCGTGGACATCCTCGTCGAGCTGGGCGCGCGGAAGATGGTGGGCGGGCAGGAGGACATGATCGTCGATGTGGCGCTGGACTTGCTGCACAAGGCCGAGGGCGGGCGGCGGCATTCGCCCGGATTCCGGTGAGTGCTCGCGCAAAGGGCGCTCCGATTTCCGGTGGCGTCGATCCTTTCTGTATCGCCCTACGCGCATGTACGCGTCACCCTACAGAAGTCTGCGGCGGGCGCGGCTAAGGTTGTTGTTTCGCAGGGTGCAGCGATGAATCCCGTATCCGGAATCGTGGAGAAGTTCCCACTTCAGATAGACGCGTCCGGCGCCATGCTCCAGGCCGACCTGAGCCTGCCGGCCAGGGCTCGTGGCCTGGTCTTGTTCGCGCACGGAAGCGGAAGCAGCCGGCTCAGCCCGCGCAACCGCCAGGTGGCCGCACGGCTCAACGACGCACGCCTGGCGACAGTGCTGGCGGACCTTCTGACGGCCGAAGAAGAAGCCATCGACGAGCGCGATCGCCGCTTGCGTTTCGATATCGCCCTGCTCGCCGAACGCTTGGTCGGCCTGACCGACTGGCTGAAGGCCGACCGGCGGACCGCCTCGCTCGCGCTGGGTTACTTCGGCGCGAGCACCGGCGCAGGCGCCGCACTGGTGGCCGCGGCGCAGCGGCCCGATGCCGTGGGCGCGGTCGTTTCGCGCGGCGGCCGTCCGGACCTGGCCGAGCAGGCGCTGGAGCGGGTGCGCGCGCCCACGCTGCTCATCGTCGGTGGAAACGACGGGGCCGTGATCGACCTGAACCGGCGCGCCCTCGCATCGCTGCACGGCACCAAGCAGCTCTCGATCGTGCCGGGCGCCACCCATCTGTTCGAGGAGCCGGACGCGCTCGAGACCGTGTCGTCCCTGGCACGAGACTGGTTTCTTCGGCACCTGAATCCTTCACCCAGGCTCACGGACAACGTGTCCTGAAGGCCATGGATCGGCCCGTGCGCTCCCGCCAACCGCCGTGTCTGCGCGCTGCCGCAACCGTGCGCGTGGACAAGCGCCGAGCCTCGATCCTCCTGGCCCTTGCGGCGATGGGACTGCTGGCGCCCCGGGTGCATGCCGCCGATCCGCCGCGCTCCGGCGGCGGACTCACCGGCGGGGCAAGAAAGGTCAGCGACGGGGACAACGTTTTCCTGCGCAGCGCCGTTCAAGCCGGGCTGTATGAGGTCGAGGTCTCCAGAAGGGCCGTGCAAAGGGCCCGGTCGGCGCAGGTCAAGCAGTTCGCCCGGATGCTGGTCGAGCATCACACGGCATCCAATGACCAGCTCAGGCGACTGGCAGCCAGCAAGGACGTTCAATTGCCGAACGACATGCCCGAGGAAAAGAAGCACAAGATGGCCGCCCTCGAAAAGCACGACGGCGCTGCCTTCGACACCGCCTTCGTTCGGGAGGTCGGCATTGCCGATCACCGCGCCGACATCGAGCTCTTCCAGCAGGCTGTGCGATCGGCCGAGGACGCGGACATCAAGACCTGGGCCAACCTGACATTGCGCGTCCTGCAGGAGCACCTGGCCGCGGCGCAAGGCCTGTCGGCGGGCAAGTAGGCGGGCCAAGGCTCGCCCCAAGCCGCATCAGGACCGGAGAGGCCGCCGCGTGGCTGGGCTGCTCGTTGAATTGACCGGTTGGCGACTGGACAGCAGGAGGCGGCTGCCTCAGCCATATCCAAAGGAGCGCCAACGCAGCCACGATCAGGACCGCGATCAAGGTGGCCATGCGACGGAAGGCGCGCTTGGCGGCCGGATCGTCTTCTCGCTGTTTCATGGTGCGCTCCCCAATCGGATAAGACACCGTGATTCCTGCGCGTTCCGGCGCTTGTCGGACGGCAGCGCTGCTCGATGAGCGCAAAGGCTGCTGTTGTGTTGAATGGGAGTGCGACCGTGGCTGTGCCGGCCAAGCCGGCGCAGCGCGTCGGGCCTGTCTTTCGCCAGGTTCCGACCACGTCCTACCTCATCGTCTCGCATCCGCCTCGGCCGGGCCGCGCAGGCTGCGGTTCCAACAGATGGGCCGGCCGGCATCGTGCGCGGCGGCATTCAGCGGAGGTCTTATGAAAACCATTGTGAAGTTCATTGTTCTCGGCGCCGCGGGCTCGATGCTTGCCGCGTGTGGCACTCGGGTGACACGCGAGGTGGTGCGCGAGCAACCCATCGTGCAGCCGCAATCCACCATCGTCGATCGCGTGACGATCGTTCAGCCGCCGGCGCCCCAACAGGAGGTGCAGCCGCCGCCGCCTGCACCCAGCGGATACAGCTGGGTGCCCGGCCACTACGTCTGGCGCAACGGCAACTGGCAGTGGGAATCGGGCCAGTGGCGAGCCGGCTCCATTCGCCCCATGCCGCCGATGAGGCAAGAAGTGCCATCGGCACCGCCGCAGGCGGGTGCGCGCTGGGTGCCGGGCTACTGGAACTTCGCGGGCAACGACTGGGTGTGGGTCAACGGCCGCTGGCAGTGAACCTGTTCGAGGCGCGCATCGATCAGCGACCGCCTCGCCTGCGAGCCAGATAGATACGGATCTCCGCTGCCGAGTAGCCGATGGCCATCACGGCATCGCGGAGTTCGTCTTCCGTGCAGCCAAGCGATCGGGTCCAATAGCGGACCTCGTGCGGCCAGTGGAGCGAAATGAACTTGGCTTCCGAAGCGGCATTGCTCGTATCGGTGAGCATCGGAAAATCTCCCCGTGGTTTTGAAAGCTCCAGCCTGGACGGGTGCCGGGCCCTCCAACGTAGGAAACCTCCTCGCAACCGTGGGTGAAATGGGGAAGACTGCGTGCCGAGGCAGCCCGCCATATTGCCGCAAGTAAGAAAGGCTTTGCATGCGCACGCTCCCACTTTCGGCCCACGTGAACATCCCGGTGCTCGGACTCGGCACCTGGCGCATGGGCGAAGAGCGCGGCTCGCGCAAGGCCGAAGTCGCCGCCGTGCGCTCGGCCCTCGACATGGGCTATCGCCTGCTCGACACGGCCGAGATGTATGGCGAAGGCGGCGCCGAGGAAGTGGTGGGCCAGGCCATCGCCGAGGCGCTGCGCGCCGGCGAGGTGAAGCGCGAGGAGCTTTTCGTCGTCAGCAAGGTCTACCCGCACAACGCCAGCCGCAAGGGCACGCCGGCTGCCTGCGCGCGCAGCCTGGCGCGCCTGGGGCTGGATCGCATCGATCTCTACCTGCTTCACTGGCGCGGCGAGCATCCGCTGGCCGAGACCTGCGACGCGATGCGGCGGCTGGTGGCCGACGGCCGCATCGGTTGCTGGGGCGTCAGCAACTTCGACACCGACGACATGGAAGAGCTGGAGGGCGTTTGCGGCAGGTCCTTCGACTGCGCGGCAAACCAGGTCTATTACTCCATGAGCGAACGCGGGCCGGAGTTCAGCTTGCTACCCTGGCAGCGCGAGCGCGGCATGCCGCTGATGGCCTACAGCCCGATCGATCAGGGCGCGCTGGCCGGCGACGCGGCACTGAAGAAGATGGCCGAAAGGCTGGGCGTGACGGCGGCGCAGGTGGCGCTGGCCTGGGTGATGGCGCAGGCCGGCGTGGTCGCCATCCCGAAGGCGGTGCGCGAATCGCATCTGCGCGACAACCTGGCCGCGGCGGAACTGCGCTTGAGCGCGGAAGACCTCGCGGAGATCGACCGGCTGCATCCGCCGCCGCGGCGCAAGAAGCCGTTGGCGATGATCTGAGGCGGCAGACCTTGGAGCGCCTCGGTGCGCCTCGGCCTGCCTGGCCGATCATGATCAGCGTCGGTTCATGGGCCAGTCGTATCGTGGAACCCGAGGCCTGCCCCGCGCCTGCCTTGCTGATGCACGCGAATCAGATCGACAGCGACCCCAGCCGCTCCACCACCATGTCATGCAGCCCCTGCGCCGCCGCCGACAGGCTGCCCTCGCGCCGCTGCACCACGTAGATGCGCCGCGTGAGCTGAGGCAGCGGCAGCGGCCGGATCGCGATGGTCTCGCGCCTGAACTGGTAGAGCGTGAGCGTAGGCACCACGCTGATGCCGAGGCCGGCCTCGACCATGCCCATCACGGTGGCCAGCTGCTCGACCTCCAGCACCGTGTTCATCGCAAGAGGGTGCAGCGCGACCTCGAGGGCCTGCCGCACGCTGCTGTTGCGCGTCATGTGGATGAAGGCGTAGGGCTGGAGTTTGCGCAGCGTGAGCCGGGGCTCGGTCGCCAGCGGATGGGCGGCGGGGCACACCAGGTGGAAGCGGTCGGTGCACAGCACGCGCATGCGCAGCTCGGCGTTGTCGGCCGCGCGGCTGCCGACCGCGGCCAGCGCAAAGTCGGCCTGGCCGCCGCGCACGAGGTCGATGCAGGCGTCGGACAGCTGGTCGCTCAGCGCCAGCTCGATGCCGGGCCATTGCGCGTGGAAGTCCGAGAACAAAGCGGGCAGCCAGCCCGCCGCCAGGGAGGGCAGGGCGGCGACATGCACGCGGCCCTTGCGGCGCTCCACGTGGTCGCCCAAGTCGCCGATCGCGCGCGCGACATCGGCCAGCAGCCGTCGCGCCGAGGCTTCGAAGAGGCGCCCCTCGGGCGTGAGCTGCACGCTGCGCGTGTTGCGGTCGAACAGGCGCGTGCCCACCTCCTGCTCCAGCTGGCGGATCAGCGTGCTGAAGGCCGGCTGCGACAGATGACAGGCCTGGGCCGCACGCGTGAAGTTGGGCAGGTCGACCAGCGCGACGAAGGCGCGCAGTTGGCGGGTGGAGAGTTCCGTGGCGGCCATGTCCTGCCTGTTGTGAATTGATCTGGAATTCGAATGAGCCGATCCGAAGTTTCGATTTTACGGATGACTGCGGAATGCCTACATTGGCACCACGACCCGAGACACGCATGAGCCCTTCGCCCGCATCCTCCCTGCTGATCGGCTGCGCCGCCGGCTTCTCCGGCGACCGCACCGATGCCGCCGGCCCCGTGGTGGACACCCTGATCGCCCGGCTCGCCGGCGGGCCCGCCGGACAGCGCGCCTTCCTCATCTTCGAAACGCTCGCCGAGCGCACGCTGGCCCTGGCCCAGCTGCGCCGCCGCGCCGACCCCGAAGCCGGCTACGAGCCGCTGCTCGACGCGATGCTGCGGCCGGTGCTGGCGCGCTGCCTCGCGCACGGCATCAGCATCGTCAGCAACTTCGGCGCCGCCAACCCGCGAGCTGCGGCGCGCCACATCGCCCGCCTGGCCGGCGAGCTCGGGGCCGCCGCGCCGCGCATCGCGGTGGTGGAGGGAGACGATCTCTCGGGCAACGAACACCGCGCGCTGCTGCGCGAGCACCTGGGCGCGGCGATGGACGGCATGCGCGTCGTCAGCGCCAACGCCTACATCGGCGCGGAGCCGATCGCCGCCGCCCTCGATGCCGGCGCGCAGATCGTGGTCTGCGGCCGCGTGGCCGATCCCTCGCTCACGGTCGGGCCGGCGATGTCGCACTTCGGGTGGCGCGCCGACGACTGGGAGCGCCTCGGCCGCGCCACCATGGCCGGCCACCTGCTGGAATGCGGCGCGCAGGTCTGCGGCGGCTACTTCGCCGACCCCGGCTACAAGGACGTGCCGGGGCTGGATGCGATCGGCTTCCCGATCGCCGAGATCGACGCCGACGGCGGCTGCACGCTGGGCAAGGCCGAAGGCACCGGCGGCTTCGTGAGCGAGGCCACGGTCAAGGAGCAGCTGCTCTACGAGGTGCATGACCCGGCCGCCTACCTCACGCCCGACGTGGTGGCCGACATCGGCGAGGCCGAAGTGCGCGCCGCCGGCGCGGACCGGGTCGCGCTCTCGGGCGTGCGCGGCCATGCGCGGCCCGCGCAGTACAAGGTCAACGTCTGCTACGAGGGCGGCTGGCTGGCCGAGGGCGAGATCTCCTATGCCGGCGCACGCGCCGAGGCGCGGGCCCGGTTGGCCGCAGACATCTTGCGCAGCCGGCTCGCGGGTCTTGCGCTGCGCGTCGACCTGATCGGCGCCCTCAGCATCCTGGCCGACGACGGCGGCCGCGCCCTGGCGGCGACGCCCGCGGGCGAGGCGCGCGACGTGCGGCTGCGCGTGGCCGCGGTGCATGCCGAGCGCGCGCAGGCCGAGCGGCTCACGCGCGAGATGATGGCGCTCTACACCTGCGGCCCGGCCGGCGGCGGCGGCGTGCGCACCGCGCTCACGCCGCGCCTCAACACGCGCTCCTGCCTGTTGCCGCGCGAGCAGGTGCCGGTGCGCTTCGAGATGCTGGAGGAGGCGCAGGCATGAATTTGCAAACCCATCGCGTCCCGCTCTTTCGCGCCGCCCATGGCCGCACCGGCGACAAGGGCGACCGCTCCAACATCAGCGTGATCGCCTGGCATCCGGCGCTCTACCCGCTGCTGGTCGAGCAGATCACGCCCGAGGCCGTGGCCGCGCAGTTCCGCCATCGCGCGCCCAGCGGGGTGCAGCGCTTCCTGCTGCCGCGCCTTCATGCCATGAACTTCGTGCTCGACGGCGTGCTCGACGGCGGCGTCAACGATGCGCTCAACCTGGATGCGCATGGCAAGGCGCTGTCCTTCCTGCTGCTGGACATGCCGCTCGAGGTGCCCGAAGCGCTGCGGCACCGCCTCGCGGGGCCCCCTGAGGGCTGAGCGTCGAATCCTCTTTCCATCATTCAACGACCCCAGGAGACAAGCAACCATGATCCGATCGTCATCTCTTCCGCTGGTGCTCGCCGCGCTGCTCGCCGCCGGCAGCGCCGCGGCGCAGGGCTACCCCGAGAAGCCCATCACCTTCGTCGTGCCCTTCGCGGCCGGCAGCGCGACCGACCAGATCGCCCGCGCGCTGGGCAACGGCGTGACGGCCGAGGCGAAGCAGCCGGTGGTGATCGACAACAAGGCGGGCGCCAGCGGCTTCATCGCCTCGCAGCAGGTGGCCAAGGCCGCGCCCGACGGCTACACCGTGCTGATCACCACCAACACCACGCACGCGGCCAACGAGCACCTGTTCAAGAAGCTGCCCTACGACCCGGTGAAGGACTTCGCACCGGTCGCCGCCTTGGGCAAGGGCGGGCAGATCATGGTGGTGCGGCCCGACTTTCCGGCAAAGACGGTGGCCGAGTTCGTCGCGCTCGCGAAGAAGGACCCGGGCAAGCACAGCTTCGGCAGCGGCAGCTCGTCCAGCCGCATGGCGGGCGAACTGCTGCAGCAGCTGGCCGACATCAAGCTGCTGCACGTGCCGTACAAGAGCAACCCCTTGGCCGTGACGGACCTGCTGGGCGGCCAGATCGACATGATGATCACCGACACGGCGACCGGCCTGCCGCAGGTCAAGGCCGGCAAGCTGCGCGCGCTCGGCGTCTCCGGCGCGAAGCGCTCGCCGCTCGCGACCGAGGTGCCCACCATCGCCGAGGCAGGCGTGAAGGGCTACGAGATGGGTTACTGGTTCGCGGCCTACGCGCCCGCGAAGACGCCGCCGGCGGTGGTGAAGCGGCTCAACGAGCTGCTGGTGAAGGCCGCGAAGAGCGAGGCGGCCAAGACTGCCTTCTACGAACCGAGCGGCACCGAGGTGTTCACCAGCACGCCGGAGGAGCTGGCCAGGTTCCAGGCCGGCGAGTCGCAGAAGTGGGGCCGCATCGTGAAGGCGGCCGGAATCGAGGCCGAATAAGCAAGCGGCCGGACTCCCTCTCGAACCACAACCAGGAGACAGCAATGCAAGAACCCAAGGAGGCGCGCCGCCGGCGCGCACTCTTCGCCGCCGCATGGGCGATCGCCACCCTCGCACTGAGCGCCTGCGGCGGAGGCGGTGGTGGCGGATTCTCCGGATTCCTGCCGGTGGCGACGACCCCGGCGCCGGCTGCAGCCACACCGCAGACCAAGCTCACCGTGAGCGCCACCGCCGACTACCCCGGCAGCTTCGGCAGCGTCGGCGCGTACGAGCAGCTCACGGGCACGATCAGCGGCGAGCTCGATCCCAAGGACCCGAAGAACGCGGTCATCCAGGACCTGGCGTTCGCGCCGCTCAACGCCCGCGGCATGGTCGAGTACAGCGCCGACTTCCTGATGCTCAAGCCCAAGGACATGAGCAAGGCCAACGGCGTGCTGCGCTACGACGCGCCCAACCGCGGCAACATCCTGACGATGCCCAACCTCGCGGCGAATCCCAGCGACGCGGAGTACTTCGAGCGCGGCTATGTGTGGATGTTCTCGGCCTGGCAGGGCGACGTGCCCAAGAGCACGCCGCAGCGGCTCACCGTGACGGTGCCGGTGGCGAAGAACAAGGACGGCTCCTCGATCACCGGGCCCTACGCCACCGAGCTGATCGCCTCCGCGCCCACGCCCTCGATCGCGCTGCCCGGCGGCGTGTTCAACGGCAGCATGATCCCCTACGCGCCGGCAAGCATGGACAACACGCAGCCCGGCTACCTGCTGACGCGCCGCGTGAACGAGACCGACCCGCGCATCGCCATCGCGCCCTCGGACTGGAAGTTCGCCAGCTGCGATGCCGCCGCCAACCCCTTCCCCGGCACCCCCGATCCGGCGCGCGTTTGCCTCAAGGGCGGCTTCCAGCCCAACCAGCTCTACGAGCTGCAGTACGTCGCCAAGGACCCGAAGGTGATGGGCGTGGGCCTCGCCGCGCTGCGCGACACCATCAGCTTCTTCCGCTCGGCAGCGGCCGATTCGGCCGGCACGCCGAACCCGCTCGCCGGGAAGATCGCCCACACCATCGGGCAGGGCACCTCGCAATCGGGCAACGCGATGAAGACCTTCCTGCACCTGGGCTTCAACCAGCGGCTGGACGGCGGCAAGGTCTTCGACGGCATGTTCGCGCACGTGGCGGCACGCCAGACCAACATCAACACGCGCTTCGCGGTGCCGGGCGGCGGCGGGGGCTTGCGCACCGACCACCGCGCCTTCGGTCAGACCGCGCCGCGCGGCCTCGCCGCCGACTACGTGGACGCCGTCTCGGGCCGCAGCGGCGGGGTGATGAAGCGCTGCGCCGCCACGGCCACCTGCCCCAAGTTCTTCCTGGGGCTCTCCGGCACCGAGTTCTGGCAGCTGCAGGGCTCGCCGGTGCTGACCGACGCCAACGGCTTCGCCGACCTGGTGCAGCCCGACAACGCGCGCATCTACTACTACGGGAGCACGCAGCACGGCGGCGGCACGGGCGGGCTGGCGACGGGCATCAACTTCAACCCGGCGGCCACGGTCTATCCGGCGGGCTCCATGGTGGACTTCGCCGACACCTTCCGCGCGCTCTTCATCGACATGGAGGACTGGGTGGTGAAGAACACCGCGCCGCCCCCCAGCCAGGTGCCCAAGGTGGCCGACGGCACGCTGGTGCGGCCCAGCCAGCTGCTGTTCCCGACCATCGCGGGCCTCAGCTGGCCGCCGGCCGGCGGCACGCCGGCGGCGATCCCGGCCTTCAACTACCTGGCGCGCTACAACGGCTTTCCGCTGCTGGACTACGGGCCACAGTACCGGCCGGAGGACGAATCCGGCATCCCGACCGTCGTGCCGCCTTCCTACATGGGCAAGGACTACGCGATCCTGGTGCCGCAGGTCGACCCGGCGACCGGCCTCGCCAGGGCCGGCATCCGCAGCGTCGACGTGCAGGCGCCGCTGGGCACCAGCCTCGAGTTCAACTACGTGGCGACCCCCGGCATCGTCGACCTGGCCAACCTGACGGGCAGCTTCCTCCCGTTCCACAAGACCGAGGCGGCGCGCGTCGCGGCGGGCGACACGCGGCCTTCGATCGAGTCGCTGTACGGCACGCAGGCCGGCTACCTGTCGGCCGTGACCAGCGCAGCCGACAGCCTGGTGGCGCAGCGATTCCTGCTGCGGCGGGACGCAGACCGCCGTATCCAGCGGGCGCAGGCCAATCCGGTGCTGCCCTGAGGCCGATGCTTCGTCCGGGCGCTGTTTCCTGGCAGTACTTTGTCGCTGCTTGTAAATGACGTTTAGTACCTAAGTTGTCGAATGGGGAGGCCGCGCGGGCGGCCTTGCCGTTTCGCGTCGCTCGGGGACCACGGATGCCTGTTTGACGGGCACTCCGTCGCAGCGCGCATGGGGCCTCGCACGGATGAGTTGCCCTTGGACTTTTCCACAACGTTATCCACCTGCCCGGGGGATAAATTTCCCTCTGGAAGCGAGTCGCAAAGGGAGCCGCCGGCCGGACTTAGCCACATGCGCGGCTATCAAATAATTCACGCGCTGACAACGCGCGTTACCGAGCAATGACACAGGCTTGACTTCTCGCGGCCGATGCCGGACGCGGCAGAAATCGCGAGCTTCAGGCCCGCGCGGGCGGTGCCTCCAGCGGCCGCAAGGCGCCCAGCACCGTCGGCAGCAGCTCCGACACCGTCGGATGGATGAACACGGCGCGCTGCACGGTCGACACGGGCTGGCGCGAATACATCAGCGTCAGCAGCGCATGCACCGCTTCGTCGGCCTCCACGCCCAGCAGCGTGGCGCCGACCAGGTGCTTCGTCTGCGCATCCACCAGCACGCGCAGGAAGCCCTGTTCCTCGCCCTTCTGAACGGCTCGGCCCACCTTGGACATGGGCCGCTCGCCGATCAGCGTCGGCCGCCCCGAGGCCAGCGCCTCGCCCACCGTGATGCCGATGCGCGCCAGCGGCGGATCGGTGTAGAGCGCATAGGCGGGAATGCGGTCGCCCAGGCGACGCGGATCGTCGTCCAGCAGGTTGGCGGCGACGATCTCGAAATCGTTGTAGGCGGTGTGCGTGAAGGCGCCGCGGCCGTTGCATTCGCCCAGCGCCCAGACGCCTGCCGCCGAGGTGCGCAGCTGGTCGTCGACCTCGATGAAGCCGCGCTCGTCGACCTTGACGCCGGCGCGGTCCAGCCCGAGGTCATCCGTGTTCGGCCGGCGGCCGGTTGCGTTGAGCACGTGCGTGCAGAGGAATTCGTCCTTGTCGTCGCCGCAGCGCCAGCGCGCCGCGATGCGCTCGCCTTCGCGCCGCAGCGCGAAGCACTCGCTCCCGGTGCGGATCTCGACGCCCTCGCGTTCGAGGATCTCCTGCAGGGTGCGCGCCACGTCGGCATCTTCCCGCGGCACGATCTGCGCGCCGCGCTGAATCACCGTCACGCGCGAGCCGAAGCGCCTGAACATCTGGGCGAACTCCAGCCCCACGTAGCTGCCGCCGACCACGCCCAGGTGCTCGGGCAGGCGGTCGAGCGCCATCAACGAAGCGTTGTTGAGCACATCGACGCCGTTGCGGATGTCGGGCGCCAGCTCGCTCGCGCGTCCGCCCACGTTCACGAAGACGCGCCCGCTGTGCAGCAGCCGGTCGCCCACGCGGACCACGCCGGCGTCCTCGAAGCGCGCATGGCCCTGGATGACCGTGACGCCCGGCATGCCGCGCAGCCACTTCTCGACGTTCTCGCTCGAACGGCCGGAGATCCGGCTCTTGCGCGCCATCACCGCGGGAAAGTCCACTTCGGCCTTGCCCTGGATCGCGACGCCGTAGTCCTCGCTGCGATGCAGCAGCGCCGCCACGTGCGCACTGGCCACCATCGCCTTGGTCGGAATGCAGCCTGTGTTGACGCAGGTGCCGCCGAAGCGGTGGCGCTCGACCACCGCGACGCGCCAGCCGGCCTGCGAGAGGCGGTCGGCCAGCGCGGGGCCGGCCTGGCCGCTGCCGATGACGATGGCGTCGAATTGCTCGTCCATGTGCAGCTCCTTTTCGGAAGCGGGCAGTGTCTCAGGCCGGCGGCCTCTTGGCGAGCGCGGCGGGGGCTTTTTCCGTGCAAACTCGGGTGCTCCATCGCCATCGACCACCCTCCTTCCCCGATGCATCCCATTCCTGTTCGTGCGGTTGCGCAGGACGGCCATGCCGCCCGGCGGCCGTTCATCGTCTGCACGAAAGAGCTGTGAGCGCCATGAACTTCGTCACCTGTACGCACGACGCCCATGCCGGCGCCATCCTCGAGATCTTCAACGACGCCATCGTCAACTCGACCGCGCTCTACGACTACAAGCCCCGCACGCCCGAGAACATGGTCGGTTGGTTCAAGGCCAAGGAGGCGGGGCGCTTCCCGGTGATCGGTGCGGTCGACGACAAGGGCGAACTGCTCGGCTTCGCGAGCTACGGCACCTTCCGCGCCTGGCCGGCCTACAAGTATTCGGTCGAGCATTCCGTCTACGTCCACAAGAACCATCGCGGCAAGGGCCTGGGCCTGCGCCTCATGCAGGCGCTGATCGCGGCCGCAAAGGCGCAGGAGGTCCATGTCATGGTGGGCGCCATCGACCTGGACAACAAGGGCAGCATCGCGCTGCACCAGCGGCTCGGCTTCGAGCATGCGGGCACCATCCGGCAGGCCGGCTTCAAGTTCGGGCGCTGGCTGGACGTGGACTTCTGGCAGCTGGTGCTGGAAACGCCGGCGCATCCGGTCGACGGTTGATCGCGCCCGCGCGCGCCGTCAAGCCAGCAGCGCCTTGACCAGGTCCAGCTGCCGGTCCGCCCCCTGCGTGGTGAGCTGCAGGTTGGCCTCGATGCGCAGCAGGTGCTCGGTCATGCAGGCCACGGCCGCCTCCGCATCGCCGCTGCGGGCCGTGCGCAGGAAGTCCGAGTGCTCGTCGGAGGAGCAGTGCGGGTCGTTGGAGGAGTGGTAGAGCATCGCAATGAGCGAGCTGCGCGCCACCAGCTCGCGCACCAGCTCGGCCAGCGTGTGATTGCCGGCCGCCTCGGCCAGCGCGACGTGGAAGTCGCCCAGCAGCTTTTCGCGCACCGTGCCGGTGGTCGTGGTGGATCGCAGCGTGGTGCGCTCGAACTGGATGT
The DNA here is from genome assembly GCF_057657265.1 of Variovorax sp. Soil_C_17. Taxonomy (NCBI): domain Bacteria; kingdom Pseudomonadati; phylum Pseudomonadota; class Betaproteobacteria; order Burkholderiales; family Comamonadaceae; genus Variovorax; species Variovorax sp. Soil_C_17. Next base: position 43,409 of record NZ_JBDGIT010000007.1, on the reverse strand, counting down.
GCTGCTCCAGCGCGCGGTAGTCGGCGGGCTTGGCCTTGGCGACGAACAGGCGCACCACCTCGGCCTCGAGGATTCGGCGCACGCCGAAGACCTCGCGCGCCTCCTGCACGCTGGGCTTGGAGACGAAGGCGCCCTTGTCGGGAATCATCTCGATCAGCTTGTCCTTCGACAGCGTCAGCAGCGCCGCGCGGATCTTGGTGCGGCTCACCGCATAGACCCGGCCCAGCGCCTCCTCGCGCAGCCAGGTGCCGGGCGGCAGGCGCTTCTCGACGATGGCGGTGGCGATGTCCTGGGCGATGCTTTCGATGGTCGCGCTCTTGTCGGGTGCGACGGCGGCCGCCTCGGGTTCGGGGCTCGGCGTCGGGAACGGAGAGGCGGGTGCTTTGGGCGCGCGTGGCATGGCCCGATTGTGGACGAGCCGCGGCGCGCGTTTCATGCCGCGGCCCGCTCACGCCTTCTTCAGGCGGCGCGCTTGAGCGCGGGCGCCTGCAGGGTGAAGCCTTCCAGCAGGCCCGTCATCGGCTTGGCCGGCGGCAGCGCCAGCTCGCCGCGCTTGCTGGTGGAGAGGTGCAGGTTCACCAGCGACTCGACCAGCTGCGTGCCCGCCGCCACCCCGTCGACCACCGGCACCCCCAGCACCTGGCCGATGTGGGCGCACAGGTCGGCCATGCCGGCGCAGCCGAGCACGATCGTGTCGCTGCCGTCTTCCGCCAGCGCGCGCCGGCATTCCTCGACGATGCGCTCGCGCGCCTTGCTCCCCGGCGCCTCCAGCTCCAGCACCGGGATCTCGCAGGCCCGCACGTTGGCGCAGAAGCGCTGCATGCCGTAGGCCTCGGCCAGGTGCCGGGCCTGGCCGATGGTGCGCGCGAGCGTCGTCACCACGCTGAATCGCGTGCCCACCAGGCTGGCCACGTGCATGGCCGCCTGCGCGATCCCCACCACCGGGCCGCGCGCCAGCTCGCGCGCCGCCTGCAGGCCCGGGTCGCCGAAGCAGGCGATGACATAGCCGTCGACGCCCTCGCGCTCGCCGGCCGCGACCTCCTGCAGCAGGCCGGGCACGGCCAGGGCTTCGTCGTAGTGGCTCTCGATGGAGGCCGGCCCCATCGCCGGGCTGACCGCCACGATCTCGGTGCCGGGCCGCGCGACCGAGCGCGCGCAGGCGCCGATCTTCTCGGTCATGCTCCAGGTGGTGTTGGGGTTGATGATCTTGATGCGCATGGGATCTCGTTCAGGGCTTTCGGTTGAGGAGGGCGTAGATCACGAAGCCCAGGCCCATGCCGATGAACCAGGCGTAGTTGGCGGCGCCGCGCCACGCGGGGATGAGCACGCACAGGATCGGAATCAGCGCCGAGGGGATCATGGTCCACACGGCCTTCATGTTGTAGCCCTTGGTGTACCAGTAGCGGCCCTTGGAGCTCAGCGTGTAGAGCTCGTCGACCACGACGTGCTGCTTTTGCACCAGGTAGAAGTCCGCGATCAGGATGCCGAACAGCGGTCCGATGAAGGAGCCCAGGATGTCCAGCGTGTAGTGGATCACCTCGGGGTTGTTGTAGAGGTTCCAGGGCGTCAGGAAGATCGAGCCGACCGCGGCGATCATGCCGCCCGTGCGCCAGCTGATGTGCTGCGGCGCCACGTTCGAGAAATCGAAGGCCGGCGAGACGAAGTTGGCCACGATGTTGATGCCGATGGTCGCGATCATGAAGGTCAGCGCGCCCAGCACGACGGCGGTGGTGCTGTCGATCTTGCCCACCGTGTGGACCGGGTCGGTGATCAGCTCCCCGAAGACCGGCAGCGTCGCTGCGGTGGTGATCACCGTCAGCAGCGAGAAGAACACGAAGTTGACGGGCAGGCCCCAGAAGTTGCCCTTCTTCACTGCGGCGAAGCTCTTGCCGTAGCGCGAGAAGTCGCCGAAGTTGAGCATCGGCCCGCTGAAGTAGCTCACCACCAGCGCGATCGCCGACAGCATCACCGGCAGCGCGTCCCAGCCCTGGAACTTGACGCCTCCGAGGTTGAGGTCGATGTTCTTCCAGCCGGCCTTCCACACCAGCCAGCCGCACAGGATCGCCATCACCACGTACACGCCGGGGCCGGCCCAGTCGATGAACTTGCGGATCGCTTCCATGCCGTGCCAGAACACGAAGGCCTGCAGCACCCACATCACCATGAAGGCGACCCAGCCCAGCGCCGACAGCCCGGCGAAGCCGTGCAGCTTGACGTCGGCGTAGGGCGCGAGGGTGGGGAACAGGTGCAGCGCCAGCACCATGAAGGCGGCCGAGGCGAGGTAGGTCTGGATGCCGTACCAGGCCACCGCGATCAGGCCGCGGATGATGGCCGGGATGTTGGCGCCGCGCACGCCGAAGGAGGCGCGGCAGATCACGGGGTAGGGCGTGCCCGTCACCTGGCTGGGCTTGGCCACCAGGTTGCAGAAGAACTGCACGATGCAGATGCCCACCAGCAGCGCCACCAGCACCTGCCAGCTGGACAGGCCCAGCGCGAACAGGCTGCCGGCCGTGATGTAGCCGCCGACGCTGTGCACGTCGGACATCCAGAAGGCGAAGATGTTGTACTGGCCCCAGGTCTGCTTCTTCAGCGGCGCAAGGTCTTCGTTGGTGAGGGCAGGGTCGTAGCCCGGCTTGATGAGGGCGTTCGATTCATGGGCGTGCGGCGGGGGGCTGGCGAGCGGTAGCTCCACGCTGGCTTGGCTGACGGCGGTGTTCACGGGTTGTCTCCTCGTGGCGGTTGGCGGTTGGCGGATGTCCGGACGGGGGAAGTCCGGTTCGTTGATTGCACCCTATATTTGTATACAAAAAATGAGTGCAATCAAGCGCCAAGTTGGGGATTGGGGTTGGTGTTTACCCGGAGCCGGTCGACAATGGGCGGCCCGGCATCAGCGAGAGGCGCTCATGGATCGACATGATGAGAACGCAGCGATCGAGCACCGCCTGGTGCGGGTGCGCGGAGTGGTGCAGGGCGTCGGGTTCCGGGACGGCTGCATGCGCCACGCGCGAGCGCTCGGCATCGCCGGCTGGGTCCGCAACCGCCGGGATGGCTCGGTCGAGGCGCTGCTTCAGGGCTCGCCGCAGCAGGTGGCGCAGATGTGCGCGTGGCTGCGGCACGGCGTGCCGGGCTCACGCGTCGATGCGCTGGAGGGGACCGCTGTGCCGGCACCGTCGCCGCCACTGGAAGGCTTCGAGGTGCTGCCCACCGCGTGATCAATCGTCGCTTGCGTTCAGTGCAGTGACGGCGTGCACCTTGTTCCGCGCGTCGACCCGGCGAATCATGGTTTCTCTGTATCGCTTCAACGCCAGTCGGCAGCCAGGAGCGGGGCCAGGCTGTTCTGATGGTCCTGCGGCAGGGTGGTCTGCCCGGGCGGCGGGGGTGCGAAGCTGGCCATGGCCTGCACCAGGTTCTGGACCATGGTGTCGATCAGCACATGGCCGTCGCTGGTCCTGAACTCCTCGACTTGGTAGCCGCTCCCCGCGTACCAGCTGTTGAGGGTGAGCTTGTCCTCGGTGCCGATGATGCTCACTTCGAGGTTGTTGCCCACTTGCCTGAACCACAGCTGGTCTGCCGTGATTCCGTTGGCAAACTCCACCGTGTCCTTGTTGCCTGCGGTGGCGTCGGTTTCGATGATCGTGTCGCTGCCCTGGCCGCGCGCCATGCGGTAGGTGTCGTTGCCGGCGCCGCCGATCAGGGTGTCGTTGCCGGCGCCGCCATCGAGCGTGTCGTTGGCCCCCGAATCCATAGCCCGCCATGAGGGGTAAAAAAAATGCCGAGAACGCATAGAAGAACCCACGCCGGTGTGTTGTCGTTCCTAGTGCCCAGGATGGGTCACCAGGCAACATCACCATGCCGGCAATTGCTCCCGCTGAGATCAATGGTCCTAGAAGCACAACGAAGTGCTGTTTGAATCTCGCACGCCCAATGGCTCGTTGCCGTCGGAGCAGATAGGGATAGTTCACGCAACTCTGGCAAAGGACCACTGCGGCCAAGTACGGCACCAGCGCCACCACCATGCAGTTCACCAGCAATGCCATCTGCGGATAGATCGTTGAATTGGCATGCACATCCATGTAGGGCACATGAGCGACCATCCAACCAGTGAACCTCTGAAGTAGTGGGACGCGATCCAGAATGTCGACGGGCGCGAACAAGACTGCAAGCGCGGGGATCAGCGCCGGCACGATCAGCAATGGACTGAGACTCCCCCTCAACGAGAATGCTGGAATGGGGGGAGGCACAGATCGAGGCTGCTCATCGTCATCGAAATCCACGTACGCCATGCAGGCCTCCGCATTTCACTGACGAAAGCACAGAATGAACAGTCGAGAAGAACTCAGCGAAACAGCAGGCGTCACTCATTCGATCTCTCCCTCACTTAGATGCGGTGCAAAGAACTCCAAACAGGGTGTCGAAGAGGCACGGCTTATCTTCCTCGTTTGCGAGCACGCTCGGCGCTCGGCGATCTTGCGACGCATGCGAGAGCGACAGCGACAGCGACTTGACGTCTGGTCAAGCGCAACCACGAGGTCGCCCTTGTTGCTTCCGCTGAGGATGGTGATGGGGCCTTGGAGTTCGACAGTGTCGCTGCCAGCGGCATCGGTGAGCAGCTCCGCCAGCGGCGTGTGGGTGTCCATGTCCTCGACACCTATGACGTATAGGTGGTCCGTGGTGGTGCCGAGCATCGAGCGGCCTTGCGAGGCGCCAATCAGCATGTCCAGGAAGGCGTTCTCGCCGATGTCCGCTATAACGCGCACCACCGCACCGAGCGCGGGCGAGCGGGCCGCGACGTCCTCGACGAGGCCAAGCACATTGCCGCTGCTCATCATGACGTTCCGCTGCGCCGCCAGGGCATCGCGCGCAGGGGTGGTGGCCGGGCCGGTGCCTTTCAGATAGTTCCGATAGGCCAACCGTTCTCCGCTATCGAGATAGCGTTGAAGAACGGCGATATCGACTTGATTCAGTCGTGACATGGGTGAGGATTCCCTTGGTTGGTTCTTATTGGCAGCTCGGGGCCTTGTTCTTGATCGACACAGAAATACAGGCCGAGCTATCTCATCGAGACCTGCATGCGCCATTCAGCAATGAACCGCGAACCATATCGGCACTCCGGCCCGAACTCAATGGGCCGAATGTCCCGATCTGCATGCCTCGCGACAATTGATCAGATTTGGACCCTGCGCTTACCGAGGCCGCGACTGGTCCGGGGCCAGGAAAGTGGTGCGGTCGTTCCCGTTTTCGGTGGAGCGCCGCTTCTGCCTCGGCAGCAAGGCGCCTGGCTGGCCAGTCACATAGAGTTCGGTGCCCCCACGCGTGCGCTCAGGCCGAGAAGCGCATCACCCCGTCATCCAGCGCCGCGAAGCGCAGGCTCATCAGGTCGGACAGATAGTCCTGGTTCAGCTTCCACGGCCGCTTCGCGCCCTGTCGGGGCAACTGGTTCATCGCGCGCTGGAAGTAGCCTGACGAGAAATCGGTCCAGGGCGCGAGCGGCATCGCGCTCGCGTCGAGCTGCGGCCGGCACTCCCGTGCGCCGGTGCGCTGCATGTGCCGCAGCAATCGGCACACGAAAACGCTGGCCAGGTCTGCCTTGAGCGTCCACGAGGCATTCGTGTAACCGAAGATCGACACCAGGTTGGGCACGCCGCCGAACATCAGCCCCTTGTAGCTGACCAGTTCCGAGCCGGCCAGCGGCCGGCCGTCGACGCTGAACGCGAGCGCGCCCAGCGGCCGCAGCTTCAGGCCGGTGGCGGTCACCACCAGGTCGGCCTCGAGCTCCGCGCCGCTCGCGAGCTGAAGGCCGCGTTCGGTGAAGCGTTCGATGCGGTCGGTGACGATGCTCGCGCGCCCCGCGCGGATCGCCTTGAACAGGTCGCCGTCCGGTACCAGGCACAGGCGCTGTTCCCAGGGGCCGTAGCGGGGCGAGAAGTGCCGATCGACGTCGTAGTCCGGCCCGAGCTGGCGGCGCACCAGCTCGAGCATCAGCTCCCTGGCCTGCTGCGGCCTGCGCCGGCACAGGCGAAACACCAGCATGGCCATCAGCAGGTTCTTCCAGCGGGCGACCGCATGGGCCGGGCCCGGGCCCGCGACGCGCTGCAGCCAGCGTGCCAACGGATCGGCCGACGGCCGCGAGAGCACGTAGCTCGGCGAGCGCTGCAGCATCGTCACGTGGGCAGCCCGCTGCGCCAGCGCCGGGACCAGGGTGACCGCGGTGGCGCCGCTGCCGATCACCACCACGCGCCGGCCGGCGTAGTCGATGTCGGCGGGCCAGTGCTGCGGATGCACGATGCGGCCGGCGAAGCGCTCCCGGCCTTCGAACTCGGGCGTGTAGCCCTCGGCATCGTCGTAGTAGCCGATGCACATCAACAGAAAGGCGCAGCGCAGGCGCAGCGGCTCGGCGGCCTCGCGCTCGATTTCGACGGTCCAGGCGGCCTCGGCGGACGACCATGCGGCCCGGCGCAGCCGGTGGCCGAAGCGGATGCGATCCTCGATGCCGTGCTCGCGCGCGGTGTCGCGCAGGTACTGGAGGATGGCGGGCCCTTCGGCGATGGCCTTGTCCCCGGTCCACGGCCGGAACGAATAGCCCAGCGTGTACATGTCCGAGTCGGAGCGCACGCCCGGGTAGCGAAAGAGGTCCCAGGTGCCACCGAGCGCCTGGCGCGCCTCGATGATGGCGAAGCTGCGGTCGGGGCATCGCTTCTGCAGGTGGCAGGCGGCGCCGATGCCGGACAGGCCGGCGCCGACGATCAGCACATCGACGGTCTCGTCAGCCATGCGGGCACTCCCGGGCTGCGGGCTTCAGCCATAGCGCCGGCGCGCGAGCGACGCAGCGCCCTCGGCCAGCGCCTGCAGCTTCTGCAGGGCGATGGCCCTGTCCATCGGATTGCGGTCGTCGCGGATGCCCATCTTCACCCTGTTCTCGAAGTCGCAGGCTGCCGGCAACGGTGGCGCTGAAGAGGGGGCGGGACATGGAGAACCTCGCGGAGGACGACGCCGAGAGGGTAAGCCAATTCCGGGACGGCCGGGGCTTCGGGAGTGAGCCGGCCACGAGCCGCGCCCAGGCGGCGCATCACGCAACTTCTCTGACTGCTCGTGGGGCGAGCGCGATCTGCGCTCGTTCCTCGTGCCGCGATCTTGCAGGCATTTGAGCAAGATCAAGCGGGCCGGCCCGCCCGCCTTCTACAGTTTCGTCGTGGCCGAATGTCCCGCGCCACCCATCCCCAGACAAGGAAACCATGAGCCGCCTGAGCCTTCTCGATGCCGCCTTCGATCCGGCCACCCGGTAAGGAGCCGCGGCCTATGCATGCAACAGCAGCAGCACGTGACGAGCCGATCCTGCGTGGCCGCAAGCTTTGCAAGAGCTACGGCAGCGGCGAGGCGATCGTGCATGCGCTGCGCGACGTGGACCTCGATGTCACGCCGGGAGAATTCGTGGTGCTGCTCGGTGCGTCCGGCAGCGGGAAGTCCACGCTGCTGAACATCCTGGGTGGCCTGGACACGCCGACCTCGGGTGAGCTGCTGTTCCAGGGGCAGCCCCTGACGGGCGCAAGCGAAGAGGTCCTCACCACGTACCGTCGCGAACACGTCGGCTTCGTCTTCCAGTTCTACAACCTGATTCCCAGCCTCACGGTGTCCGAGAACGTGGCGCTCGTCACCGACATCGCACGCGATCCGATGCCCGTCGACGAGGCCGTCGACTTGGTCGGGCTCGGGCCGCGACGCCATCACTTTCCTTCGCAGCTCTCCGGCGGAGAGCAGCAGCGGGTGGCCATTGCCCGTGCCATCGCCAAGCGGCCGCAATTGCTGCTGTGCGACGAGCCTACCGGTGCGCTGGATTACGCGACGGGCAAGCTGGTGCTGGAGGTGATCGCGCGCATCAACCAAGAACTGGGAACCACCGCTTTGGTGATCACTCACAACGCGGCGATCTCCGGCATGGCGGACCGCGTCGTTCGCCTGGCCGACGGGCGCATCGCCAGCATCGAGCGGCCGGAACGCCGGCTGACGCCGGCCGAGCTGGCCTGGTGAAGGTCATGCGTGCGCTCGACCGCAAGGTGCTGCGCGACTTGCGCCTGCTCTGGAGCCAGGCGATCACCATCGCGTTGGTGGTGGCGAGCGGCATCGGCGGCTTCCTGGCGACCCTCTCCGCCGTCGACTCGCTCGCGCAGGCGCGCGACGACTTCTACGCCAGCGGCCGTTTTGCCGACGTTTTCGCGACGGTCAAGGGTGCCCCCGACGCTTTGGCCCCCCGCTTGGCCGAGGTGCCCGGCGTGCTCGACCTGCAGACCACGGTGGAGACGTTTGCGCGCATCACGGTTCCGGGCAGTATCGACCCTGTCATCGGCCAGCTGATCGGGCGCAGCGCCGACCGGCCGCAGCGGCTTAATCGCGTGCAGCTACGGTCCGGCCGCTGGCCGGAAGGCGGCAGCCGCGCCGGCAGCGAACTCGAAGCAGTGGTGACGGAGAGCTTCGCCGAGGCTCATCGCCTGCGTCCGGGGGCCGCCGTCTCCGCTCTGGTGAACGGCAAGCGCCGGACGCTGCGCATCACCGGCACGGCGCTGTCGCCCGAGTACATATTCGGCGGCCTGTACGGCATGCCCGACCTGCGCGCCTTCGGCGTCTTCTGGGTCGACCACGACGAGCTGGCAGCGGCGCTGGACATGGAAGGGGCCTTCACGCACGTGGCGGTCAAGATCGGCCCGGGGGCATCCGAGCACGCGGTCGTCGCCGAAGTCACACGCCGGCTCGCAGGCCTTGGCGGCGCGCCGGCGCATGGTCGCGACGAGCAAGGCTCGCACTCGATGCTGGACAACGAAATCCGCGAACAGCGCGTGCTCGGAACCGTGCTGCCCGCCATCTTCCTGGTGGTTGCGGGCTTCCTGCTGCATGTGGTGACGGCGCGGCTGGTCGCCACGCAGCGTGAGCAGGTCGCGGCCCTCAAGGCGCTCGGGTATCCGAACCGCAGCATCGCCTGGCACTACCTGAAACTGGTCGCGCCCATGGTGCTGGGCGGCTTTGCGCTCGGGCTGGTGCTCGGTCAGGTAATGGGCTCGCTGCTTACCGGTCTCTATGCCGACTTCTTCCGGTTCCCGAGCTTCACCTATCGGCTGGGTCCGGAGCTTGCTGCGGTGGGCCTGCTGCTCCTGCTCGTCACCGCCGTCCTGGGGACGCTCACGGCCATCGCGGCCATCGTGCGCCTGTCGGCCGCCGAAGCGATGCGGCCGCCGGCGCCCGGGCGCTACCGCCGCGCGCTGCTGGAGCGCCTGCCGAGGCTGCATCTCGGGCCGGCGGTGCGCATGATCATGCGCAACCTCGAGCGCCGTCCGCTGCGCGCCGCCCTCACGATCGGCGGCATTGCCGCTTCGGTGGCGATCGTCATCATGGGCAACTTCTTCCGCGATGCAATGGACACCATCGTCGACACGCAGTTCAACCTGGGCATGCGCGGCGACATCATCGTCTGGACCACCGACCCGGTCGATGCCGGTGCAGCCCGGGAACTGGCCCGCCTGCCCGGCGTGGTGCAGGTGGAGCCCGGGCGGAGGCTGCAAGTGCGCTACATCCACGGACCCCGCAGCGCGAAGGGGCTGCTCGATGCCTATCCCGCCGTGCCGCAGCTGCAGCGCATCATCGATGTGACGCAGTCGAGACGGCCCCCGGGCACGCATGGGCTGGTCATGACCGACCGGCTGGCCGACAAGCTCGGGCTGCGGCCTGGCGACCCGGTGCTGGTCGAGGTCCGCGAAGGCCGTCGCGAAGTGCTGCAGCTCGTTCTCGAGCGCACCGTCAGCGACATGATGGGGCTCAATGCGTTCATCCGGCGCGACACGCTCAATCGCGCGCTGGGTGATGCCGACCTGGCCAACTTCTTCAGCCTGCGGGTCGGACCCGGCGCCGCGGAGCGGGTGTTGGAAACGACGCGGAGCATGCCCAAGGTCGCGGGCGCCTTCAGCAAGGCCACCATGCTGCGCAACATGCAGGAAGTCAGCGCGCGCAACATCCTGATCATGAGCGCGGTCCTCACCGGCTTTGCCGCCGTGATCGCGGTGGGCGTGGTCTACAACAATGCGCGGATCGCGCTGGCCGAGCGCACCTGGGAACTGGCCAGCCTGCGGGTGCTCGGCTTCACGCGGCGTGAAGTATCGGTGCTGCTGCTCGGCGAGCTGGCCCTGGGCATCGCCATCGCTCTGCCGCTCGGCATGCTCCTCGGCTGGGGCCTCACGCACGGCGTCGTTCAGCTGATGCGCTCGGACCAGTTCCTTTTTCCGGTGGCGATCCAGCCGCGGACCTATGCCTGGGCGGCCATCTGCATCGTGATGGCTGGCGTGGCCAGCGCCATGGTGGTCCGCCGCCGCATCGACCGCCTCGACATGGTGGCGGCACTCAAGACAAGGGAATGAAGATGATGAACCGCAGGATCTTGGCCTGGAGCGGCGGCTGCGCCGCCCTGGTCGCCTTGCTCGCATGGGCGTTCGCACCGCGGCCCGTCGGGGTGGAAGCCGCAGCGGTGCAGACAGGGCGCTTCGAGCAAGGCATCGAGGAGGACGGCCGGACCCGGTTGAGGGACCGCTACACCGTGTCGGCTCCGGTGGCTGGGCGCCTCACCCGCATCGTGCTGCGGGAAGGCGACCGCGTTACCGCGGGTGACGCCGTTGCCGTCCTCCTGCCGGTGATGCCGGCAATGATCGACGAGCGCGCGTCGCGCGAAGCCGTTGCACGCCATGCAGCGGCGGTCGCAGGGGTGCAGCGAGCGGGCGCACGTCTCGAACGCGCGCGCATCGCGGTGGAGGAGGCGCAGCTGGAACTGCGCCGCACCGAAATGCTTGCCCGCGAGGGCTTCCTTTCAGCCTCGCGGCTGGACAGCGCGAGGCTTGCGTTCCTGGCTGCGCAGCGCGAGCAGGAAGCCGCACGCGCGGAGCGCGAGGTCGCCCTGCAGGAACAGGCGCACGCGGCCGCGGTGCTGCAGCCCGCCGGCCAGGCCCCGGCAGGCCGGCCGCTCACGATTCGGTCCCCGGTCGATGGCGTGGTGCTCAAGGTGGCGCAGCCGAGCGAGGCCACGTTGCCTGCCGGCACTGCACTGCTGGACATCGGGGACCCTGCCCGCATGGAAGTGGTCGCCGAGCTGTTGACGACCGACGCCGTGCAGGCGCAACCCGGACGCCACGCCGTCATAGAGCGCTGGGGCGGTCCGCCGGTGCAGGGCAGGGTCCGGCGCGTGGAGCCTGCGGCATTCACCAAGATTTCGGCACTCGGCATCGAGGAGCAGCGCGTGAAAGTGCTGATCGACATCGAGAGTCCGCCGGAGGGTTGGCAGGCGATGGGCGACGGATTCCGCGTCACGGCCCGCATCATCACTCAAAGTGTCGACAAGGCGGTGCTCGCCCCGGTGGGCGCCTTGTTCCCGTTCGCCGACGGCGGCATGGCGGTGTACCGCATCGACGGCAATCGCGCGCGGCTGCAGCCGGTGGAAGTCGCCGGCCGCAACGGCAGCGAAGCCTGGATCCAGTCCGGCCTGAACCCAGGCCAAAGCGTGATCATCTATCCGCCGCCGACGGTCAGCGAAGGCCGCCGCGTGCAGGTGCGCAAACCTTGAAGCGAATACTCCTGCTCACCGGAGTCGCCGCCGCAGCGCTCGCGGGACGGCAGTTCGCCCGCCGGTGCACTGACGAGAAACAGGCGCGTGCCGCCTGGGCGCAGCTCGCCTCCACGGCGGGTCCGGCCGCCGGCCGCTTCGATCCCGCCATGGTGGCTGACCTGCCGGAGCCCGCGCGGCGCTTCTTCCTGTTCGCCATCGAGCCTGGGGCTCGGCTCGGTTCGGCCGTGGAAATCACGATGGAAGGCGAGCTGTCGCTCGGCACGAAGGAAGACCCGCGCTACCAGCCGATGCATGCGGAGCAGGTGCTGGCTGCGCCGCATGGACTTGTGTGGCGCGTACGCACGGGCAGCGGCGTCATGTGCGCCGAAGGTTCCGACGCGATGGTCGACGACCGGTCCTGGACGCGCTTCCGGGTCCTCGGGCTGCTGCCGGTCGTGCGCGCCGGCGGCGACGCCGACCACCTGAGGTCGTCCTTTGGCCGGGTGATCGGCGAAGCCGCGTTCTGGGCTCCGGCCTCGCTGCTGCCGCAGGCGGGCGTGGCGTGGACGGCGGTGGACGCGGACACTGCCCGTGCCACGGTCACGCACCGTGGCATGCGCCAACAGGTCGACATCCGTGTGGATGCCGGAGGCCAGCCACTCTGGGTGTGCCTTCCGCGTTGGAGCAACGCCAACCCGGCGGGCGTGTATCGCGAGCAGTCCTTCGGCGGGGAGGTGTCCGACTTCAGGCGCGTGCAGGGCTTGCGGGTGCCGTTCCGCGTGGACGGTGGCAACTTCTTCGGAACGCCCGACTACTTCCCTTTCTATCGCGCCCGGGTGCTCTCGTTCCGGGTGCTCCCTCCAACGCAGCGGTGACCTGACGGCGCGCAGATTTCAGCTCGCCCACCGCCAGTCGAGAATCTCCGGCATGTCCTCGCCGTGGGATGTGACCCAGGCGCGATGCGCCATCAGGCGGTCGCGCAGGTGCTGCTTCACGTGGCCCGCGGCGTTTCGAACCCGTGGCACGCGGTCGATCGCATCGGCTGCCAGGTGAAAGCGGTCCAGCCCGTTCAACACCGTCATGTCGAATGGCGTCGTCGTCGCTCCCTCTTCCTGGTAGCCGTGCACATGAAAGTTGTCATGGTTGGCGCGCTTGTACGTCAGCCGATGAATCAGCGAAGGGTAACCGTGGAAAGCGAAGATCACCGGCTTGTCCGTCGTGAAGATGGAGTCGAACTCCGCGTCAGCCATCCCGTGCGGGTGCGCGGACGGAGACTGCAAAGCCATCAGATCGACCACGTTGACCACGCGGACCTTCAGGTCCGGCAACTGCTTGCGAAGCAAGTCGACTGCGGCGAGCGTCTCGAGCGTTGCGACGTCGCCCGCACACGCCATGACCACATCGGGCGCTTCCCCCGCATCATTGCTGGCCCAGGTCCAGATCCCCATGCCGACGCTGCAATGCCGTGTCGCGGATTCCATGTCCAGCCACTGCACTTCCAGCTGCTTGCCCGCAACGATCACGTTCACGTAGTTGCGGCTCCGCAGGCAATGGTCGACGACCGAGAGCAGCGTGTTCGCATCCGGCGGCAGGTAGATGCGCACCACCTCGGCCTTCTTGCTGGCGACGTGATCGATGAAGCCCGGGTCCTGATGACTGAACCCGTTGTGGTCTTGCCGCCAGACGTGGCTGGTCAGCAGGTAGTTCAGCGATGCGATGGGCCTGCGCCATGGAATCTGGCGCGTGACCTTCAGCCATTTGGCGTGCTGGTTGAACATGGAGTCCACGACAGGGATGAAGGCCTCGTAACAGGAAAAGAAGCCATGGCGACCGGTGAGCAGGTAGCCTTCGAGCCATCCTTGGCACAGGTGCTCGCTGAGAACCTCCATGACGCGCCCGTCCGGCGCGACATGGTCGTCGCTCGCGAGGATCTCGGCCGTCGACGTTCGCTGGCTTGCTTCGAAGACCGCGTTCAGTCGGTTCGATGTCGTTTCATCGGGTCCCATCAATCGAAAATTGCCGTCCTGCGCGTTGAGCCGCATGACGTCGCGCAGGAATTCGCCCGCGACGCGCGTGGCCTCGGCCTTCACGGCGCCAGGAGCCGACACGGCAACCGCGCAGTTGCGGAAGTCCGGCATCCGCAGATCCTTGAGGAGCAAGCCGCCGTTGGCGTGCCGATTCGCGCTCATGCGGCGTGGTCCCCGGGGTGCCAAATCGGCGATCTCCGCACGCAGGGCCCCGTCCTCGTCGAACAGCTCCTCGGGGCGATAGCTGCGCATCCATTGCTCGAGCAGTTGGACGTGTGCCGGGCTTTCGTCGAACCCGCCGAGCGGCACCTGATGCGCGCGGTGCGTGCCTTCGACAGGGACCCCGTTCACCTTCTTCGGTCCCGTCCAGCCCTTTGGCGAGCGGAGAACAATCATCGGCCAGCGGTGGCGCCTGCCGAAGCCGTCGGCGCGGGCCTCCACCTGGATGGCGTTGATCACATTGAGCGATTCATCGAGTGCGTCGGCCATCATGCGGTGCATTGCATCGGGCTCGTCCCCGGAGACAAAGTGCGGCTCGTAGCCGTAGCCGCGCATCAGTTGGGTCAGCTCCTCGTCGCCGATCCGCGCAAGCACCGTGGGGCCGGCGATCTTATAGCCGTTGAGATGCAGGATCGGCAGCACCGCGCCGTCACGCGCGGGGTTCAGGAACTTGTTCGAATGCCAGCTCGCGGCCAGCGCGCCGGTTTCCGCTTCTCCGTCGCCCACGACACAACAGGCCAGCAGGTCCGGATTGTCGAAGACGGCGCCGTAGGCATGCAGCAGCGAATAGCCGAGCTCGCCGCCCTCGTGGATCGAGCCCGGCGTCTCGGCTCCCACGTGACTCGAAATGCCGCCGGGAAAAGAGAACTGCCTGAAGAGCCGCTTCATGCCCGCCGCGTCCTGCCCGACGTTCGGATAGACCTCGCTGTAGGTGCCTTCGAGCCAGGTATTGGCAACCACACCCGGCCCCCCGTGACCGGGCCCGGCGACGAAGATCGCATCGAGGTCGCGCGCCTTGATCGCACGGTTCATGTGCGCATAGATGAAGTTCAGGCCGGGCGTGGTGCCCCAATGCCCGAGCAGGCGCGGCTTGATGTGCGCCAGGGCGAGCGGCTCTCGCAACAGCGGGTTGTCCATCAGGTAGATCTGGCCGACGGAGAGGTAATTTGCCGCCCGCCACCAGGCATCGAGACGGGCGATGTCGGCGGCGGAGGCGCGTGGAGGTGGGTGCGATGTCATGTTGGATCTCGTGAGTGACACGGTGATGTTCGTCCCCGGGAGGTCGACAACCCTTGCTCCAGATCAAGCGCGAAGGGCCGCAGGCGCGTCTCGCCCATCGAATCAGTGCGACACGGACCGCGCGGAGATCTTGATCGGCACGTAGGCCAGGCGGCGGTCGCGCATGACGAGCAATGCGACGGTCCGGCCCGTCTTCACGCGCGACAGGGCACGCCGGAAGTCCTCGACACGTTCGACGCGCTGGTCATTGACGGCGATGATCAGATCGCCCGCCCGGATGCCCTCGCTGCGGGCGAGCCCGCTGGATTCGCGCACCAGCAGTGCAGCGTCGATGCGAAGCTTCTGGCGCGTTCCGGCGGAGAGCTCCCCCAGGCTCAGGCCCAGGCCATCGTTCCATTCGGGCTCGGAGTCGACGGGTGAGGGAAGCCGCGCGCCCGGCTGCTCCGCAAGGGTGACCCAGATCGTGTGCGTCTCGCCGCGGCGCCAGAGCTCCAGGCGACTGCGCGTGCCGGGCGTTCGACCGGCGATTTGCTGCAGCAACTCGGAGAAGTGCGCAAAGCGCGCGCCATCGATCGCAGTCACGATGTCGCCGGCGGCCAGCCCCGCGCGCCGGGCGGGACTGTCCGGGTCCACATTGACGACCAGCGCGCCGGTCGATTGCGCAAGGCCGAAGGATTCGGCCAGCAAGGGCGTCATTTCCTGGAACTCGGCGCCAAGACGGGCGCGGCGCACGGAGCCGGTGGTGCGCAACTGCGCCGCAATGTTCATGGCGAGATTGATCGGCACCGCGAACGAAAGCCCCATGTAGCCGCCGCTGCCGCTGTAGATCATGGAGTTGATCGCCACCACTTCGCCCCGGCTGTTGAACAGCGGACTGCCGGAGCTGCCTGGATTGATCGCGACATCGGTCTGGATGAACGGGATCTCGCCGGCGCCGGCGATGAGTCGATCCTTGGCACTCACCACGCCGGTGGTGACGCTTCCATGAAAGCCGAACGGCGCGCCGATCGCTGCAACCCAGTCCCCCGGCAACAACTGCGACGAGTCGCCGATGACTGCCACCGGAAGCCCCTCTGCGTCGATCTTCAGCAATGCGACATCGGTCTGCCGATCACTGCCGACCAGCCGGGCCGTGAATCGGCGCCCGTCGTTCAGGCGGACCTGCGCCTCGTCGACCTGGGTGACGACGTGCGCGCTGGTGAGGATGAGCCCGTCGCTGGAGACGATGATCCCCGAGGCCAGATCCCGGATCTGGCTGATCCTCGCGCTTGCCGGAAGCGGCCAGGCAAGCCGGTCCGCGAAATCGTTCTCGGGCGCGAACTCCAGGCCCATCTCGCCCTCGCTCTCATCGCGCCCGATGCGCAGGGTGCTGATGTCCACCACCGTCGCGCTGCGGCTCGCGACCAGCGTCGAGAACGCCGCCGCCTGCCGCGCAGGGGATTCGCTGCCTGCCGGCGGGACCTGTGCCGGACTGATGCCGCAGCCGAAGAGCAGGCAGGCGCAGGCGAGGGCGGAAAGGAGTTGGCGTGGCTGTCGCACGGTTCGGGGCGCGTCAGGGCTGTTGCGGATGGTCATGAACCAGCAGGACCGCTACCGGACTTTGGCGTACCACCAGAACGGCGTCGCTGCCGAGCGCCGGGCTCGGCGGTGGCGCTGCCATCCAGGGGAACCTGCATATGTTGGTACATGTTTTTCCTCGTTCGCCGGCCGTGTTGCACTTGCCGGCTGTCGGTTGGTTCATTGTTGGTTGCAGGCGCATCGCGGCGTTTGCGCTGTATCAACATTCACGCACGCGGATTCGCCGGTTCGCTTCGCGCGCCTTCCCCGTTTGCGCTTGCTCAATGAAGTGGACAAGCCTTGACCTCACCATCGTCTGTCGGGCGGCACCCAGGCTTTCGTCGCCCGAGCATCTTGCAGGGCGGTTCCTGCAAGCCCTTATCAGACAGACTTTGAAAGGTAGATCATGAAGACCGATGCACAACTGAAGAAGGACGTGGAGAACGAGCTCGAGTGGGACCCCTCCGTGAATGCGACGCACGTGGGCGTGGCTGTCGACAAAGGCGTGGTCACCCTGACCGGTCATCTCGACACCTATGGCGAGAAGTACCTGATCGAGCGTGCCGTGAAGCGGGTCCAGGGCGTGACGGCGCTTGCAGTCGAACTGGACGTCAAGCTTGCGCCGGGACACAAGCGCAGCGACTCGGAAATCGCGGCGGCCGTGGAGTCGGCGCTCAAGTGGCATGCGCAGATTCCGGCGGAGCGCATCACCGTCCGGGTGGAGCAGGGCTGGGTGACGCTCAAAGGCGATGTCGAGTGGGCTTACCAGCGCAACGCCGCCATGCGAGCTGTCCAGTCGCTGACGGGTGTGGTGGGGCTGACGAATGAAATCATCCTCAAGCCGAAGGTGATGTCGGCGAACGTGCTCACGCGAATCCGGGAAGCGCTCGCCCGGCATGCCGAGCAGGAGGCGCAGCGCATCGAGGTCGTGATCAATGGCGCCACGGCAATCTTGCGGGGCACGGTGCATTCATGGGCGGAGCGCACGGCAGCCCAGGGCGCCGCATGCTCTGCGCCCGGCGTGACCCATGTCGTCAATGAACTCAAGGTTGGCGCTTGAAACGCGCAGGGGCGCCGCATCGACATGCGGCGCCCCTTGCGGCTGCGTCAGGGCTATTCGAAAGGCAAGGACTTCTTCTCTTCCGAGAGAGATTCCGGCACTTCGATGCCTCCTGCTTCGGCATCGCGCGGTGCCGCCTCGATAGACTGCCCATGGCCCTCGTTGGGCCGTTCGATATCGGTTCGATTCGGATCCCACCCGCCCCGTCGCGTGCTGCTCGTATCGGCAGCCGCTTCGTCGGGAGGCATCGGCGATCGGACACGACGCCTTCGTGCAGGCGAGGGGCGGGGAGTCGATCGCTTCTTCATGTCAGTTCTCTCGCGCCGCTATCCCGACTCTGCCTCAGTCCAGGACGATGAGGTCGTTCTCGACCGAAGTCACGCCCGGCACCGACCAGGCGGCATCGCGAACCGCGTACAGCTCGGCGAATGAATGCACGCTGCCGCGCAGCGCGATCTTCGATCCGTCGACCGAGATCCGGATGCGGTCGCTTTCGCGCTGCGCCTGCCGTGCCAACGCTTCCCGCAGTTTCTTTTCGACGTCCGCGGCATGCAGCTTCGGAGAGATCTTCACCAGGTTCGAAACGCCGGTGACGCCCATCAGGGGGCGCACTGCCTGCTCCGCTGCACGGCGCTGGTACTCCCATTCGACCTCGCCGTTCAGCGTCACCCAGCCGGCTTCCACCATCGGCTTGATCTTTTCCTTCGGCACGAGGATGCTCCATTCGAGCGCGTGCTCCACGGCCCGTGCAATGTCGGCATCCGTGCGCTCATCGCCAGCGGGCAGCTTGACCGTCAGTTCGACCGCAAGCGCCTTGACGCCTCGGACGCGTTGTGCCGCGTGCTCGGCGGCCATCTTCTCGGCATGGCTTCCGAGATGGCCCGTCAAGGTGACCACACCTTCCTTGACGGTGACGCCGACGGTGCCGGCCTTGATCGCCGGGTCCCAGTCGAGCTCGGCCAGGACGTCGGTGCGGAGTTGCGTATCGGATTTCATGAGTGTTCCTTTCAATGAAAGATCGAGTTGGACCTCAACGAGGGGTTGATGCCACTGTAGGAAGAGATCGTCGCCACCGCGTTGCGCTGGATCAAGAGAAACACGCGTGCGCCCGTCGTTGTCTGGATGGCGAGAGCCTGTCGGCGTCGAGAGGCGATTTGCGTCTTGATCCTTGTCAAGCGTGGTGCGCGAGCCCGAATCGACAATGGGCTGCATGATCAGGACCGCGAGACGGTGTCGGACCCGGGCCGCTATTTGGTCATCGTCGACAGCCGCCGGAGTGCCCGCCCTGAATGGAGCCCCGCGCCTTATATCCCGCGCGTGCGGCGGCCGTCTCCCAAGAGTCGCTAGGAAGCCGGCATCGAGCATCGGCCCGGCCCAAGAGCCCGGTTGCCCCGTGCTCCCAGGCCGCATCCTGTCTCACTGGATGACGATCTTCGACGAGGCGACCGGGGCCTTCTTCGGCAGCTCCAGCGTGAGCACGCCGTCGACGTACTTTGCCTGCACCTTCGTGTCGTCGACGTCCTGGCCAAGGCTGAACGTGCGCGAAACCGATCCGTAGTAGCGCTCGCTGCGCAGGATCTTGTCGCCCTCGCCTTTGGATTCCTTCTCGATTTTCGACTCGGCATCGATGCTGACGACATTGCCGTCGATCTTCACATTGATGTCTTCCTTCTTCACGCCGGGGATGTCGGCCTGCACGGTAAAGGCCTTGTCGTTCTCCTTCACGTCGATGCGCATCTTCAGGGGAGCAGGCTCGCCTTCGAAGACAGTGGGGGAAAAGAAGCGGCGCAGCGCGGCTTCGAAGTCGTTGCCGAACACCGGGTCCAGCAGTCTCAAGTTGCTCATGATGGTTCCTTGGGTAGATGTGTTTGCGAAAGCGTGGGGCATCTGCACCGCGCCTTGTCAATGTAGGCAGCCGCGCCGGCAGGCGGCTTGATCTTCCTCAACTCTCGTGCATCCAACTCACGGCCTTGTCGCCGCCGCGAAGCGCCGCACGAAGTCCAGCGACGACACCACGCCCGCGATCCCGCGGCCATCGGTCACGATCACGTGGTGGACGCCGCGCTCCACCATCAGCGCCGCTACCTGGCTCGCCGGCATCTCCACGTCGACGACGATGGGCTTGTAGGAGCACATCTGCCATGCGCGTGTGGTGGCGGGGTTGCGCCCTTGCGCGTGGAATGCGACAAGATCCGAGGCGCTGATCACGCCGGCGACTTCGCCGCGTGCCGGCTCCAGGACCGGCACCCACGACAGGTGCCTGCCGGAGAGCATGGACTCCACCTGCGCCACGTTGTCTTCCATGGTGACGCTGTAGACCGGACGCTGCATCATCGATGAGATGGGCGGGTTCATGAGCTTGCTCCTCGGGGTTGCCGGCGGGGTGGGCGCCCGAGCCGCTCTTCGACGGCGAGGACGTCGCGTGTGATCTTGAGCAGCGTGTCCGGCGTCACGCTCATCGAATCGATGCCGAGCTCGACCAGATACGCCGCCATCTCCGGATAGTCCGAAGGCGCCTGGCCGCAGATGCCGACATGACGTCCGTTGCGTCGCGCGCCTTCCACCGCCTGACGAATCATCGCCTTGACGCCGTCGTCGCGCTCGTCGAAGTCGAAGGCCACGATGCGCGAGTCGCGGTCGACGCCCAGCACCAGCTGGGTCAGGTCGTTGGAGCCGATCGAGAAGCCGTCGAAGAGCCGGGCGAAGGCATCGACCTGGATCACGTTGTTCGGGATCTCGCACATGACGTAGATCTCGAGGCCGTTGTCGCCGCGCCGCAGGCCATGGGCCGCCATCGCTTCGAGCACGCGCGCTGCCTCCTGGACACGGCGACAGAACGGAATCATCAATTTGACATTGACCAGTCCCATCTCCTCGCGCACCCGCTTCATGGCGGCGCACTCGAGCGCGAAGCCTTCCTCGTAGGCCGGATGCGTGTAGCGCGAGGCGCCCCGAAACCCGATCATCGGGTTCTCCTCCTTCGGCTCGAAGCTGCTGCCGCCGAGCAGGCTGGCGTACTCGTTGGTCTTGAAGTCGGACATGCGCACGATCACCGGCTTCGGGTAGAACGCAGCGGCGATCATGCCGACGCCTTCCGACAACTCGCGCACGAAGTAGTCGGCCGGCCGCTTGAACGTCCGGGTCAGCCGCTCGATCTCGGCCCGCTGCGCCGGGTCGGCGATCTTCTCCGGGTGAACCAGGGCCATCGGGTGCACCTTGATGTGCTCGGCCACGATGAACTCCATGCGCGCCAGTCCGACGCCGTCGGTAGGCAGCCGCGCCGTCTGGAAGGCGCTGTCGGGATTGCCGAGATTGACCATCAGATGCGTCTGCGGTTGCCCGAGCGTCGACAGCTCGATGCTCGTCTTCTCGAACGGCACTGCGCCTGCATAGACGCGGCCTTCGGCGCCTTCCGCGCAGGACACGGTGACTTCGTCGCCGGTCCTGATTCGGGACGTCGCGTCCTCGCAGCCGATGACCGCGGGAATGCCGAGTTCGCGAGCGACGATGGCCGCGTGGCAGGTACGCCCGCCGCGATTGGTGACGACCGCGGCCGCAATCTTCATGACCGTGCCCCAGTCGGGCATCGTGGTGTCGGCCACCAGGACCTCTCCCGCCTGGAATTGGCCGAGCGCCATCACATCAGTGACGACGCGGGCCTTTCCCACCGCGACGGTCGCACCGACGGCTCGGCCGGTGACCACCGGCGCGGCCGTCGGACAAAGGCGGTATTCGTCGATGCGGTGCAGTGGCTTGCGCGAAGCGACTGTCTCGGGCCGAGCCTGCACGATGTAGATCCGGCCGTCGAGACCGTCCTTGGCCCATTCGATGTCCATCGGCGTCGGGCAGCCTGCATGGCGGCTGTAGTGGTCCTCGATCACCACAGCCGCATCGGCCAGTGCCAGCGCATCGGCATCGTCGATGCAGTAGCGCGCCCGGTCCTCGGGTGGCGTCGGCAGGTTGCAGGTGGGCTTCCTGCCGGCGGTTTTCGAATAGACCAGCCGGACTTCCTTGCCCCCCAGCTTGCGCCGGAGCACGGCGCGGCGGCCCAATTTCAGCGTGGGCTTGAAGACATAGAACTCGTCCGGATCGACCGTGCCCTGCACGACGTTCTCGCCCAGGCCGTACGCACCGGTGATGAAGACGACATCCCGGAACCCGGTGTCGGTGTCGAGCGTGAACATGACACCGCTGGCAGCGCGGTCGGAACGCACCATCTGCATCACGCACACCGACTGGGCGATCCTGAAGTGATCGAAGCCCTTGTCGACCCGGTAGGCGATGGCACGGTCCTTGAACAGGCTGGCAAAGCACAGGCGCACGGAATCCAGGAGCCTCGCCTCGCCGGAGATGTTCAGGAAGCTCTCGTGCTGGCCCGCGAAGCTGGCGGTCGGCAAGTCTTCCGCGGTGGCGGAACTGCGTACTGCGAAGCTCATGTCGGCTCCGCACTCCGCGCGCAGCCGGGCGTGCGCAGCGAGAATCTCGCGCGTCAGTTCCTCGGGGAGCGTTGCGGCAAGAACGATCTCTCGCGCGCGCTGCGCGCGCCGTGCGAGATCATCGACGTCCTGGACATCCAGGCCGGCCAACGCGTCCCTCAAGCGCGGCAGCGCACCGGAGAGCTCCAGCGTGCGGCGATAGGCCTCGGCCGTGATCGCGAAGCCGTTGGGCACATGCACGCCATGGGGCGTCAGCGCGCGGTACATCTCGCCGAGGGAGGCGTTCTTGCCGCCGACGCTCGCCACGTCGTCGGCGCCGATCTCCGAGAACCAGCGGATATAGGTTGCCATCATTCGAAGGCCAGGGCCCCCGTCGGCTGGCTCACGTGCTTCGCTTCCACCGGCTTCGGCCTGGCTTCGCTCTCCGGCGCCCGCACGAGCAGGACCGGCACGGGCGCATGCCGCAGGATGTGCTCCGCGCTGCTGCCCATGACGACGCGCCCCACGCCGCGGCGGCCGTGCGTTCCCAGGACGATCAGGTCCGCCGGCCAATTGGCGGCCTCGGCGGTAACGAGTTCGTGAACTTGTCCGTTGCGCCTGTCGTAGAGGACCGTGTCGGCTTCGACGCCGGCCGCCTCGACGACCGCCTTGGCTTCCGCGAGGACCCGCTCGCCATCCTGGCGCAGCACACTCAGCCAGTCCCCGGCGTGGCCGGCGTAGGCGTCCATGGCAAGCGCGAACGAGAGTTCGTCGATCACGTGGATGACCCGCAGGCGACCCTGCGTCAGCTTCGCCAGCCGGGTGGCTTCTTCCAGTCCGCGCTGCGCTGTCGCACTGCCGTCGAGGGGCACGAGAATTCTTTGGTACATGACAAGTCCCTTCTGTTTCGAATGGAGAGACTGCCAGTATCGGAACGCCGGCGCGCGGTGCCTTGATGTGGCGCAAGGCAGGTCCACGTGCGAGGCGCAACATTGCGGCGCATGCTTCGAAACGAAGTTCGCCGCTCCATCGGAAAGGCCGTGGACGCTCCACCTCGACCTCATGTTGCCATTTGCCCCCAATCAGTTCATCGCTCTTTTCGGCGCCTACAACGACGCCGTTTGGCCGATGCAAATCTTTGGCTACCTGCTCGGCATCGTCATGGCCGGCATGGTCGTTCGACCTTCGCGCGCAGGCAGCCGCATCATCGGAACAGGCCTGGCCCTGATGTGGGCCTGGACCGGAATCGCATACCACTGGCTGTTCTTCTCGGCCCTCAACGAGGCGGCATGGCTTTTCGGTGCCCTGTTCGTCTTGCAGGGCGCAGGCCTGTTCCATGCGGCCGTTCTGCGCGGACGCATGGACTTCGGGACCACCGGCGGGCCGACTGCCTGGTTGGGATGGGCTCTCGTCATCTATGCGGCGGTCCTGTACCCGCTGCTGGGGATGTGGACCGGGCATCTCTATCCCGAGATTCCGATGTTCGGCATCACGCCCTGCCCGGTCACGATCTTCACTTTCGGCTTGCTGCTGCTCACGACGGCGCCTGTCTCGCGCTGGCTGTTCGTCATCCCGCTTTTCTGGTCGCTGGTGGGCGGCAGCGCTGCTGTGGTGCTTGATGTCGCGCAGGACTGGATCTTGCTCATGAGCGGGATTGCGGTGCCGGTCATCGTCCTGCGCGATCGGCGCCGTACCTCCGCCGCAAGTGCGGCCCGCGTTTGATGCGGCGCAAAGGGATTTCCGCTCGGCGCTGATTGCCTGTGAAGGCATGCGGCAAGCCGCCGATCTCCGGCGAAGGTGCCAGCTGCCAGCAACTAGCGTCGCCGGTAGAAGAACCGCTTGGCCGCCTCGGCGGCCGCGACATAGGCCAAGGTCAGGACGATCATCGCCAGCACCATCGACGCGGGCAACGGCACGAAGCCGAGGACGGACACGAACGGCAGGTACGGCAGCGCGAGCGCCAGGGCCGTGACCGCTGCAGTGCTCGCGAGCAGCAGGTGTCCGGGTCGGCTGCGCCAGAAGGGGCCGCGCGTGCGCACCACCAGCGCGACCATCAATTCCGTCAGCAGCGATTCGATGAACCAGCCGGTGCGGAATTCCGTGGGCGTGGCCTGGAACAGCCACAGGAGGGCGCCGAAGGTGAGAAAGTCGAACACCGAACTCACGAGGCCGAACAGCACCATGTAGTCGCGGATGAATGTCATGTCCCAGCGGCGCGGCTTCGCCACCCATTCGTCATCCACCGTGTCGCTGGCGATCGTGGCGGCCGGAATGTCCGACAGGAAGTTGTTCAGCAGGATCTGCGAAGCCAGCAAGGGCAGAAACGGCAGCAGGACCGAGGCGACCGCCATGCTGAACATGTTGCCGAAGTTGGCGCTGATGGTGGTCAGGACGTACTTGAGCGTATTGGCGAAGATCATCCGGCCTTCGTCGATGCCGGCGCGCAGGATGGCCAGATCCTTGCGCAGCAGCATGAAGTCCGCGGCATCCTTGGCAACATCGACCGCGGTGTCGACCGAGATGCCCACGTCCGCGCTGTGCAGGGCGGGCGCATCGTTGATGCCGTCTCCCATGTACCCGACCACGTGACCGGTCTTGCGCAGCGCAAGGATGATGCGCTCCTTCTGGTTCGGGTCGACCTCCGCGAAAACGGTGGCCTGCTGCGCCGCGTGCAGCAGGGCCTCGTCGCTCATCGCGTCCAGGTCGGCGCCGGTCAGGGTGGCGTCGACCGGCAGGCCGATCGCCTTCGCAGTGTGCTGAGCCACCTTGTGGTTGTCGCCCGTGATCATCTTCAGCTGCACGCCACGCTGCGCCAGGTCCACGAGGGTCTGGCGCGCATCGTCCTTTGGCGGATCGAGGAACAGCAGGAAGCCCTCGAAGCACATTCCGGCTTCATCGATGCGGGAGTACGAAGCACTGCGCGGGTCCACCGGGCGGGAGGCCACGCCGAGCACGCGATAGCCCTGGGTGCTCCAGTTGTCGTAGCGCGACTCGATCTGCGCGCGAGCCGCCGCATCCAGCGCGGTCGCCATCGTGCCGTCGCGGACCGTCTCGCACATCCCGAGCACATTCGACAGCGCACCCTTCGTCACGAGCGTGCGCGCGCCCGTGGCGTCGGCTGCGACCACGGAGAGAGATCTGCGAACGAAGTCATAGGGGATCTCATCCACCTTGCCGACGGTCGCCAGGTCCACGCCCGCCTTGTCGCCGGCGCAGCTCACGGCCTCATCCAGCGCGTTCGGCATGCCGGTCTGGAATCGCGCATTGATGCTGGCCAGACGCAGTACCGCCGCACTGGGGCGGCCGGCCAGGTCGGCCGCGGCATCGAGCTGCACGACCCCTGCCGTGAGCGTGCCGGTCTTGTCGGTGCACAAGACGTCCATGCTGCCCAGGTTCTCGATCGAGTTCAGGCGCCGCACGATGACGCCCAGGCGGGCCATCCGCTTGGCACCGTGCGACAGGGCGACGCTGATGATGGCGGGCAGCAGTTCGGGCGCCAGGCCGACCGCGAGCGCCAGCGCGAACAGCAGCGACTCGACCGGCGGCTTGGCCATGAAGATGTTGATGGCGAGCACGATCGTCACCATCGCCAGCATGATGCGCGTGAGCAGGTAGCCGAAGCGCTGGATTCCGCGCTCGAACTCGGTCAGCGCCGGGCGCAACGCCAGCTTCCCCGCGACCTGGCCGAAGACGGATCGCCTGCCCGTCGCCGCAACCAGCACCCGCGCCGTCCCGCTGCGAACGCTGGTGCCCATGAACACGCAGTTGCTGCGCCCGGTCAGTCCCGCGGCCGGCGCTACCGCGCCAGGCATCTTCTCGACGGGGAAGGTTTCGCCGGTGAGCACCGCCTCGCTGACGAAGAAGTCATTCGCATCCAGCACCACGGCGTCGGCCGGCACCAGGCTCCCGGCCCTCAGCCGCACCACATCCCCGGGAACCACCTCGGCAGAGGGCAGCGTGCGCTCGACCCCGTCCCGCATCACGAGGGCCTTGAGGGTGACCTGCGAGCGAAGCCGTTCGACGGCGTTGCCGGCAACGTACTCCTGCACGAACCCGAGGAAGGTGCTGCCCAGGACGATTGCGAGCACGACGCCGGCATCGACCCATTCCGTCGCGAACAGGGAGACGACCGAGGCGACGATGAGGATCAGCACCAGCGGGCTCTTGAACTGCCTTGCGTAGAGACCCATGGCGCCCGCAGGCCTTGCCGCGTCGATGGCGTTGGGTCCGTACTGCGCCAGGCGTACGGCCGCCTCCGCCGCCGTGAGGCCGCGGTCCGTTGACCGCAATTGGCCCATCAGCCGCCCTGGCGGGAGGCTCCAGTAGCTCCCTGCGTTCTGCGCTACGCGATCCTGCACACGATCTCGGGCCAGAGCGCGCTGGAGGTCGGGTTGTAGTGCCAGAGGATCTTGGTGATCCTCGCCTTGCCCTTGGCCTCCTGCTCGACGTTGGCGTCTTCGGGGATCACGATGGTCTGCCCGACTTTGGGAAGCGGTCCTGCGTAGGGATGGTGCGTCGTCCCGACCTGCACTTCGCAGGCTCTCCTGGCGGAGATACGAATGGTGATCTTCATGGGACCTTCTCCGAGCGGACCGGCCATCGCCCCGTCACGCTGTCCAGCCCGCGGTGCCGACGGCTGGAACGCGCAAGGGCATCAGCTTCGGCGGCTGCGGAGCGCCCCGGGATTCGGCGACCTCGCGCTCGATGCCGCTGCGAATCACGGCGGCAAGGCCGGCCAGTTCCTTCGCGCACGCGTCCATGAGGTCGTCGAGGGAGATGATGCCGGTCACGCGCTTCTCGCCGTCGGCCACCAGCAGTCGCCGTACGCCATGGGCCTCCATCACGGCCAAGGCGGCAGCCACGTCGGCTTCTTCAGGAACGCTTGCGATCTTGTCGCTGGCCAGGTCACCGATCTTGATGCCTGCAGTCTCCAGTCCGCGCGCAAGCACATCGACGACCAGGTCGCGGTCGGTGACGATGCCCGTCACACAGGGACCCGCCGCCGTCTGGCTCGTGACGATCAGGGCGCCGACGTGATGTTCGCGCATCAGGCCGGCGGCCTGGGCGAGCGTACTGCTGCTGTCCACGGCGATCATGTGCCGCGTGCAGATGGAACCGATGTTCATGCGCTTCTCCTTGGGAATGGGTTGGGGTGGATTCGATGTCTCACAGTTCGCTGGCCGCCGGCCAGTAGAGGGTGGCCTGGGTGGCTGCCTTGCCCACGCGAATGGTCTTGGACCGCGCGAGCCCCGCGTAGCTGGCGACGACGCGGTAGACGCCGGGATTCAGGGCGACATGGAAGAGGGGGCCGCAGTCCCTGAACGGACCGATGGGCGCACTTCTGTCCGCGGGCTCGATCGTGACGGTCACGCCCGCCAGATAGGCGCCGGTCTGGGCTTCGGCGAAGGTCAGCCGCAGGTTGTACAGGTCCTGGTTCGCCTGCATCTCCTCGCGGCCCTCGAAACTGATGCCTCCGGTGGTATGCGAGCCGGGCGCGAGCACGGGCGACGGGACGGCGAACGCGAGTCCCGATGCGCCTGGCAGGGCGAGCAGGGCAGCGGCGGCAAGGAAGGCGGCTCTACGAGTGGTCATGGGGATGTCCTCAAGGGTTGCGTGTTGCGTGTGTGGCCATTCTTGAGGCATGAGCACTCCCGGCGTTTGCGCTGGATCAACGACGTGCCGCGGGCGATTGAACGACGTGCCACGCCGCGCCTGATCGGTTCCATGAACCCGACCAACGCATGATTCGAGGAACGAGCCGGGGTCGAGCGGCGACGGTCGCCGGGACCGGGGCCTCAGGGCCGTTGCGGCCGCAGGTAGATCGTCCAGTAGACGAGGGCCACCAGGACGCTGCCCCCCACCAGGTTGCCGGCGATCACCGGTCCCAGATTGCGCAGCAGATCCAGCATGGTCAGCGGCGCGCCCAGCAGCATCGCCAACGGAAAGAAGTACATGTTGGCGATCGAATGCTCGAAGCCGGCAGCGACGAACGCGGTAATCGGAAAGACGATCGCCACCGCCTTGTCGGCCACGCTGCGGCCGGCCATTGCCATCCAGGCTGCCATGCACACGAGCACGTTGCACAGCACGCCGCGAAAGAAGAGTTCCCCGATCGGCAGCTCGGCCTTGGCAGTGGCGATTCGAAGCGCGGCTGCGGCGACTGCACCGCCGTTCATCGAAGCATGTCCGGACAAGAACACGAGCAGCGCGAGCCCGGCCGCCCCGACCAGGTTGGCCAGGCAGACCACCGCCCAGTTGCGCAGCAGTTCCCCGCTGCCAACCTCGCCGCTTGCCCACGCCATCGCGATCAGGTGGTTGCCGGTGAACAGCTCCGCGCCGGCCACCATCACCAGCAACAGCCCGAGCGAAAAGGCCAACCCGCCGAGGAGCCGCGAGACGGCGAAGCCAAGGGACGCGTCGCTGGCGACCAGCGTGAACATCAACGCGCCGAAGCCGATGAAGGCGCCGGCCAGCACGCCCAGCATCGCTTGCGTCGCCCATGGCAGGCGCGCCTTGGCTACGCCGAGGTCGCGTACGCGCGCGGCGATCTCCGTCGGCGCATAGGCATCGGCACCGAACGTGGCGTCGCGATGGAGCGGCTGCGTTCTGTAGGGGGCCGGGTGGGCGTCGATGACTGGCATGGCGCCATGTTCGTGCGCAAAGGCGGTCCACGCCTTGCGCCAGGTCAAGGCGCCGCCACAGCCGTGCGGCTACGCTGGTGCCGCATGGAAGCTTCTCGACATCGCGGCGTCTGGAAAATGAACTTCGGTGTGCTCGCGCGCGCCGCGCTCCCGCTCGTCTGGCTGGCGCTGAGCGTGCCATGTCACGCTCGGGAAGGTTTCCCAGTACCCGTGACGCCCCCTGAGGTCGCTTCGCGCAACGCTGCATACTTGTCCGCCCTCGATGCCGCGACTGCCGCGCGGAGAGCTTCCAAGGATGCCGCCGGCGCGCTGAAGAAGGCCGAGCAGTTCACGAGGAGTGGTTCCGCGCGCGCCGCGGAGGCTACGCTTCGAGCAGCACGCAAGGCCGATGAATCCGCCCGCCACGCCTGGGAAATGACCATCCTTTCGGCCCTCCGGGCGAACAGCGAGACTCGAGCCAAGGCGGACATGGCCGTACAGGCAGGCGAAAAAGCTTTCATCGTTTCCAGTTGGGCGCTCGAGAGTTCGGAAGCGGCGGCCCGTCGAGCCGCCGGACCGAGCCGGTCAGAAGCGAAGTTGGCTGCGCGCGGAGCGCGCGACGCATGGAGAACCGCCTCGCAAGCTCATCGTGTGGCGGCGCGCGCCGCACACGAGGCTGCCGAAGCATCATGGCGTGCCAGCAGGCAGATGGTCGACCGCACCGGCATGTAGAAGGGCACCAGGGTCGCCGAGGCGCTGCGCCCAGGCCTTGGCTTTCGCGATTCCGATCCGGATCGCCTTGCCGTCATCGCAGCCTTCGGCGAGCAGGGCATTCGCAATCTCGATGGCCTTCAGGCGCACCACAGGCGACAGTCTGCGCATCGAGGCGGGGTAGCGATCGGGGGTCCAAGGCATCGAATGCTCCGTGTGGTGGGTGTCGGGCAGCAGGCGCGCCTAGTTCGGATCGGGTTCGCGGCGCTGCGCTCAGACCAGGGCCAGTTCGGGCGCCACCTTGCGTGCGCCGGCTTCGGCCAGTGCTGCGCGTATCGCGTCGTCCACCGTCTCCAGCGCGACGAACTGCAAGCTTGCGCGCACGCTCTCCGGCACGTCGCGCAGGTCCTTGAGGTTGCGCGCAGGAAGCATCACGGTGGCGATTCCGGCGCGCTGGGCAGCGAGCACCTTTTCCTTCACTCCGCCGATGGGCAGTACCAGTCCCCGCAGGCTGATCTCGCCGGTCATTGCAACGTCGTGCCGCACCGGGCGATCGGTGAACAGGGACGCCAGTGCGATGAACATGGCGACGCCTGCGCTGGGGCCATCCTTCGGTATGGCGCCGGCGGGGATGTGGAGGTGGACGTCGATGTCGTCGAAACTACCGGCCGCAACGCGCAGATCGGCGCTACGGGACTTGACAAGCGTAAGCGCCGCCTGCGCGCTCTCCTTCATCACGTCACCCAGTTGTCCCGTCAGGTTCAGTTTGCCGGTGCCCGGCACCCGGGTTGCCTCGATGAAGAGGATGTCGCCTCCCGCCGGCGTCCAGGCAAGGCCCGTGGCGACACCGGTCAGGCTGCTGCGCAGGGCCGGCTCGCGCTCGAATCTGGCCGGTCCCAGGATCGCGTCGAGGTCGGCCGTATCGATGAAGATCTTCTCGGCTGCCCCTTCCGCCACTTTCATCGCGGCATGGCGCATGGTGCGGCCGATCTCGCGCTCGAGTTGCCGTACGCCGGCTTCCCGCGTGTGGTTCGCGATGATGGCTTCGAGTGCGCCGGCGCTCAGCTCGTACTGGTCTTCCTTCAGGCCATTCGCCTCGCG
This sequence comes from Variovorax sp. Soil_C_17, assembly GCF_057657265.1. NCBI lineage: Bacteria > Pseudomonadati > Pseudomonadota > Betaproteobacteria > Burkholderiales > Comamonadaceae > Variovorax > Variovorax sp. Soil_C_17. The sequence continues at coordinate 13,107 of NZ_JBDGIT010000007.1, read as the reverse complement.
CTGCCTGGGCACCAGGTAGGTCTGTGCAATCTGCAGCTTCTCTTCCTGCGTGTACCCGGGCAGGTCGATCACCTCCATCCGGTCGCGCACGGGCGCGGGTATGTTGTCGAGCACGTTCGCGGTCGCAATGAACACCACGCGGCTCAGGTCGAAAGGCACCCCGAGGTAGTTGTCTCGAAAGCTGTTGTTCTGCTCGGGGTCCAGCACTTCGAGCAACGCAGCCGAGGGATCCCCGTGCGCGCTCGCGTTGAGCTTGTCGACCTCGTCGAGCATCATCACGCAGTCCCGCGCGCCGGCCCTGCGCAGCCCCTGCACGATGTTTCCGGGCAGGGCGCCGATATAGGTGCGGCGGTGGCCGCGGATCTCGGCCTCGTCGTGGACGCCGCCCAGTGAGACGCGGACGAAGGGTCGCTGGATGGACCGCGCAATGCTCTGGCCGAGCGAGGTCTTGCCGACACCGGGCGGCCCGACGAAACACAGGATGGGCGCGCGGCCTTCGGGATTGAGCTTGCGCACGGCGAGAAATTCAAGAATGCGCTGCTTCACGCGTTCGAGCCCGAAGTGATCGGTCTCGAGGGTCCTGCGCGCGGCGGCCAGGTCGATCGGCGCCGGAGCCGGGTCGCGCCAAGGGAGCTCGGTCATCCAGTCGAGGTAGGTTCTCAGCATCGAGTATTCGCCCGAAGCATCCGACATGCTGCGCAAGCGACTCAGCTCCTTGCGCGCGTGAGCCTCGGTCTCGGCCGGCATCCCCGCCTTGGCAATCGCCTCCTCGAGGCGCTTCATTTCCTCGGCGTTGCTGCCGTCCTCGCCGAGCGCGTGCTGGATCGTCTTCAATTGCTCGCGCAGCAGGAACTTGCGCTGATGCTCGTCCAACTGCTCCTTGGTGCGCTCGCCGATCTCCCTGGAGAGGCGCAGAACCTGGAGGCGGTGCGACAGGAGCTTCAGGAGGCTGGCAACGCGCTCGGCTGGCGCGATCGTCTCGAGCAAGGCCTGCTTCTCGTTGACCTCGACATCGACCACGCTCGCGGTGATGTCGGCGAGCGCCGACGGCCCCCGGGTCGTCTGCAAGGCATGGACCAACTCGGGCGGCACGCTGGGCAGAAAGGACATGAGTTCGACGGCCCGCTCGCGCAACTGAAGTGTCAGGGCCTCGGCTTCAGCCGATTCGTCGACCTGCTCTTCGATGCGTTCGATCTTCGCTGCCAGGAAGGGGTAGCCCTCGACCGCTTCGATCGTGCGAAAACGCTGGATGCCCTGACACACCGCATGGTGCTGGCCTTCCTCCGGATCGAAGTGATGGACGACCGTCGCGAGCGTCCCGACGGCACAGAGTGCGTCGAGCGCAGGCTCGTTGTCGCCGGGGTCCTTCTGCAGAATGATGCCGATCTGCGCCGCCCCGTCGAGCGCATGCTTGAGCGCGGCGATCGACTTCGGGCGGCCCACGCTCACGGCTGTCAGGACATGCGGGAACATGACGAGGTTGCGCATCGGGATCAGGGCCACGACATCCGGGGGCAACTGGGGGACCGTCTCCGGGAGCGGCGTCGAAGGGGTCGATGGAGCGGTTTGCATCATTCGTTCTCTCCTGCAAGCGGGAATTCGAGCGGGCGTGGCGGGTGGCGATGTCAGAACATGTCGGGCTCGAGACCCGGGCGGGCGTCGGCCGGCGTCTTCTTCGGCGCATTGGCGACCATGCAGTCCGTGGTGAGCACCAGGCTGGCAATCGATGCGGCGTTCTGCAGCGCCAGGCGTGTGACCTTCGCAGGGTCGATGACGCCCATCTCCAGCATGTCGCCGTACAGGCGCGTCGCGGCGTTGTAGCCGTAGCTTCGCTGTGTCGAAGCATCCACCTTGTCCAGCACGATCGACGGCTCGTCGGCCGCATTGCCGACGATGCGCCTGAGCGGCTCCTCGAGTGCGCGCTGCACGATCTTGATGCCTGAAGTCTGGTCCAGATTGGGGGGCGCCAGTTCTGCCAGGCCGCGGCGTGCGCGCAGCAGCGCGACGCCGCCCCCGGGAACGATGCCCTCCTCGACCGCGGCGCGGGTGGCATGCAAGGCGTCCTCTACGCGCAGCTTGCGCTCCTTCAGCTCGGTCTCGGTGGCTGCGCCGACCTTGATCAGTGCCACGCCGCCGGAGAGCTTGGCGATGCGCTCCTCGAGCTGCTTGCGGTCGTACTCGCTGGTCTGTGCCTCGCGCTCCTTGCGAATGGAGGCAATGCGATCGCGAATGGCGGTCGGGTCACCGGCGCCGCCGATGATGGTCGTGCTCTCCTTGTCGATCACCACGCGGCGCGCACGGCCCAGATGGTCGACGGTCGCCTTTGCGAGGGTCAGTCCGAGCTCGCTCGAGATGACTTGCCCCCCGGTGAGAACACCCATGTCCTGCAACATCGCCTTGCGGCGGTCCCCGAAGCCGGGTGCCTTGACGGCGCAGGTTTTCACAACGCCGCGAATGCTGTTGACGACCAGCGTGGCCAGCGCATCTGCATCGACGTCCTCTGCGATCACCAGCAGGGGCGATCCCGACTTGGCCGTTTCCTCGAGCAGTGGCACCAGTTCGTTGAAGCTCGAAAGCTTGTGGTCGCACAGCACGATCAGCGCATTTTCCAGCACCGCCGCCTGCTTCTCCGCGTTGTTGACGAAATAGGGCGACAGATAGCCGCGATCGAACTGCAGGCCCTCGACGATCTCGAGCTCGCTGACGAGCCCGGAGCCGTCCTCGATGGAAATGGCGCCCTCGCGGCCAACCTTGTCCATCGCATGGGCGATCAGGTCGCCGATCGATCGGTCGTTGTTGGCCGAGATGGCCGCGACGTGCGCGATCTCCTGGGAGGTCGTGCTGGGTTGCGAGATCGCTTTCAGTTCGCCCACGACCGTCTCGACGGCGAGATCGATGCCGCGCTTGAGGTCCATCGGGTTCATGCCGGCGGCAAGGTACTTCAGGCCCTCCTGGATCATGGCGTGCGCCAGCACGGTGGCTGTCGTCGTGCCATCGCCTGCCATTTCGCTGGTGCGTGCCGCGACCTCGCGCAGCAGTTGCGCCCCCATGTTCTCGAAGCGATCCTCCAGTTCGATCGACTTGGCGACCACGACGCCGGAGTTCACGATCTGGGGTGCGCCGTACTCGCTGTCGATGATCACCGTGCGGCCCCGAGGTCCGAGGGTGACCTTGACCGCATCGGCAAGCGTATTGACGCCGCGGCGGATCTTCTCGCGTGCGTCTTCCCGGAAAAGCAGTTTCTTGGCTGTCATTGCGCTGGATCTCCATTGGCTTCGACGAAAAGCGTCGCTCTAGGAGCCGCACAGTAGACCTTGGCTTGGCGGCACCGTTTGATCGTGCGCAAACCCGGAGCAGACCGAAGCGTGTTTTGCTCCCCGAAACGCGTTGGTTGCGCCGGATCAAGGTGTCGCAGGCGGAGTTGCGCGATCGTGATAGCGGCTTTGGTCGCCAACACTGCGCCCGATGCCGTCGGCCTCCCGCTCAGGGCAGCAGCACTGCCGCGCCTTTCACGCGGCCGGCGCGCAGGGCGGCGAGCGCCTCGTTGGCCTGCGTCAATGGGTATGTGGTCGTGTGCACCTGCGGCGGGTGCGCTTGCGCAACCATCAGGAATTCGCGGGCATCGCCGCGGGTCAGGTTGGCCACCGAAACGAGTTGGCGCTCTTCCCAGAGGAGCCGATAGGGAAAACTCGGGATGTCGCTCATGTGGATGCCGCCGCAGACCACCCTGCCGCCCTTGCGTACTGCACGGAGGGCGGCCGGGACCAGCTCGCCGGCGGGCGCAAAGATGATCGCGGCGTCCAGGGGAGCGGTGGGCAGCTGGTCGGCGTCTCCTGCCCATGCGGCCCCGAGGCTTCGTGCAAAGGCCTGACCCGCGATGTCGCCGGGCCGCGTGAAGGCATGGACCTGCCGGCCCTGGGCGGCGGCGACCTGCGCGATCAGGTGAGCAGCCGCGCCGAACCCGTAGAGGCCGAGCCGCCTGGCGCTTTCGCCGGCCGCCTTGAGGCACCGCCATCCGATGAGGCCGGCGCACATCAGGGGTGCGATCCGGGCGGGCTCCTGCGTCAGCATGCCCAGCGGCAGGCAGAAGTCGGCTTCGGCGACGACGTGGCTCGCGAAGCCGCCGTCGCGGTGGTAGCCCGTGAAGCGCGGCGTATCGCACAGGTTCTCGCTGCCGCCGGCGCAGAAGGGGCAGTGGCCGCAACTGTGGCCGAGCCAGGGCACGCCGACGCGATCGCCGATCCGGTGCGCATCCACTCCGGCTCCGAGCGCCTCGACCACGCCGACGATCTCGTGGCCGGGCACGATGGGCAGCACCGGCAACGGCAGGTCGCCATCCACCACGTGGAGGTCCGTGCGGCAGACGGCGCAGGCCAGCACGCGCAGGCGAAGCTCGCCGGCGCGCGGCTCGGGCAGCGGCCGATGTTCCATCCGCAGCGGCTGACCTGGGCGGGAGAGCACCATCGCTTTCATCATTTGCATGGCAGAGGGGACCCGTTCATGAGCGGTGCTGCGTGGAGCCACGCCGCAGGTTCGCTCTCACATGAAGGTACGGATGCTGAACGTGCATGGAACTTCGTGTCACTTCCGCTCGGGCGGAGGCGACGCGGGACGGTTTGCCTCCCGGGACCGCAGCGCAGCCTCCTTGGCAGCGCCGGCTGCGGCGCGTGTCGCTTCCTCCGCCTTCCTGAGCGCTTCGCGGGTCTCGGCGGCCGCTTTCTCGGCTTCTTCCTTGCTCGATGACAAGATCCGCTTCAAAGCGTCCTCCGCCTTGTCGAGCGCCGCACGAGCGGCGGCCGCGGACTTCTTGCTGGCCTCCGCAGCGGCGTGAGCGGCTTCACTGCTCGCGTCGACGGCCTTCCTTGCCGATTCAGAAGCCTTCTCTTCGAAGCGTCTCGCGGATTCCGCAGCCTTGCGCGCCGCTCGCCGGATGGCTTCAGCGAGAGCTTTCGAGACCTTGCCCGCAGTGGCTTCGCTTCTCTGCAATGCTGCCTTGGCGTCGTCGGCCGCCTTGCGTGCAGCGGCTTCCGCTTCGCGCGCAGCCTTGTTTGCGGCGTCCCTGGACTTCTTGACGGGGCCGGGCGGAGGGCTCAGCTGTCCGGGTTGGGTGTAGTCCGCTGCAAATGTTGCTGAGCTGAACCCTATCGCAAGCAGGATCAGCAGGGTGGTGGGTTTCATATGCGACCTTCGATGACGTGGGCAGGGGTGCTCAGGATGCGACGAACCGGAAGGGCAGGGTTTGCGCCAACGCAAGGGAGATCGCCTTGCCGGCTGCGAAGGCCGGCGGCGTCTGCCGCCGCCTGCCACCACGGTCAAAAGGGCAGATCAATGAACGCGGCTCGGGTACACACTGGGCCACGTGACCTCCCGCCCCATCATGGCGCGGGCATACAGGTAGTTGTTGAGCGCCCGCTCGCTCAGGGCGTCCATGTTCACGTGACCCTCTGCGGTGCAGGGAAAGACGAATCCGCGTCGCCCGGCGAACAGGGCGTCGAAACGGAGTTCCCAATCGGTGGCTACTTGCGACGTGTTCATGATGGTCTCCTGGTGCCCTCGCGCCTGGTGGAATCGCGGCGCTGCAAGGACGTGATCTCAATTTAGACGCTGCGCTTTGCAGCTCGGTCAACGCCTGGCACCGAAAAGGAACAGTCTGTTAACGCTTCGTGTCATTCCCGGAACGGAGCACTTGGCCCGCGCGAGCCGGCCCGCGAGCATGAACGGCGAGCGAATTCAAAGGAATCCGGAGGTAGGCGATGCCGTTGTCGTCCGGAGGCGGAAGCCGGCCGCCGCGCACGTTGACCTGGATCGACGGAAGGATGAGCGTCGGAACATCGAGCGTGGCGTCACGAGCCGTGCGCATGTCAACGAAGGCGTCCTCGCCGATGCCGTCGCGGACATGGATGTTGTGGGCTCGCTGCTCGGCGACAGTGGTCTGCCAGCGCGCTTCTCGGGACGCGGGCGGGTAGTCGTGGCAGACGTACATCGTGGTCTCGGGCGGCAGGTCCAGCAGTCTGCGCACGGAGGTGTAGAGCTGGCGCGCGTCGCCTCCGGGGAAGTCCGCGCGCGCGCTGCCGACATCGGGCATGAAGAGCGTGTCGCCCACGAAAACCGAACCGTCGATCAGGTAGGCCATGTCTGCCGGGGTGTGGCCCGGCACCAGCATTGCAGTGGCCTCGACTTCGCCGATCTTGAAGACCTCGCCGTCCCTGAAGAGGCGGTCGAACTGGCTCCCGTCCGGCAGGAAACGACGGTCGAAGTTGTAGAGCTTCTTGAAGGTCGCCTGAACGATGCGGATGTTCTCGCCGATGGCGACGAGTCCACCGGCTTCCGCCTGAACATAGCGTGCGCCGGACAGGTGGTCGGCATGCGCATGAGTCTCCAGAATCCACTCCACCTGCAAGCCCTTGTCCCGGACATAGGCCAACAGCCGGTCGGCGGAGACGGTGCTCGTGTGCCCGGACTTGAAATCGTAGTCCAGCACCGGGTCGATGACCGCAGCTCGCAGCGTCACGTGGTCCCAGACGACGTAGGAGATCGTTCCCGTATCCGGGTCGAAGAATCCTTGGGTGGTCGTGCGGGTGGTCATGAAAATTCTCCGGCTTCACTTGATTGACGAATATTATGTAAGCATACATAATGTGTCAAACGATACTGTCGCCGCTCCATGAAACAAGATTCCCCCGCCATCGATCCCGAGCTTCTGCGCGCAGCCGCCGGCAGGGCCGTCGGTGCCCTCAAGGTGCTCGCCAACCAGGAACGTTTGCTCCTGATGTGTCAACTCTCCCAGGGCGAGATGTGCGTCAGCGACCTCGAGCAAGCGCTGAACATTCACCAGCCCACCCTGTCGCAGCAACTCGGAGTCCTCCGCAACGAAGGGGCTGTCCAGACGCGACGCGAGGGCAAGAGCATCTTCTACAGCGTCGCCGACCCGTCGATGCTCGAAATACTTGTGCTTCTCTATCGTCTCTACTGCCCGAAGGTGCAATGATGTCCATCGACTGGGGTCACTTCACGCCATTCACCGCACTGGCTGGCGGCATGCTCATCGGCGTCGCCGCCGCAATGTTCGTGCTGCTCAATGGCCGCATTGCCGGCATCAGCGGTGTGCTCGGCGGCCTGCTCAGGCCTGTCGAGGGCGACATTCTCTGGCGGATTGCCTTCGTCCTCGGACTGGTCGGTGCGCCGCTGGTCCTGGTTCTGTTTTCGGCGTCGGCAAAGCCACAGATCGAGGCCGGATATGTCCAGCTGGTCCTGGCCGGGGTGCTCGTGGGCATCGGCACGCGTTACGGCGCGGGTTGCACCAGCGGCCACGGCGTCTGCGGCCTCTCCCGGCTGTCGCCCCGCTCGTTGATCGCCACGGCGCTCTTCATGCTCGCCGGCTTCGCCACGGTGTTCGTGATGCGCCATCTGTTGAATGGTTGAGGAGTGCTTTCATGAACGTCATCACCTCGTTTCTCGCCGGCCTGGTCTTCGGCCTCGGGCTCCTGCTTTCAGGCATGGCGAATCCCGCCAAGGTGCTTGGCTTCCTTGACCTCGGTCACTGGGACCCGTCACTGGCCCTGGTCATGGTCGGTGCGATTGCTGTCGGTGCGCCCGCCTTCCGGGTGGCCGGCCGCCGTGCCGCTTCCTTCCTCGGCGCCAGCATGCGACTTCCTTCGGCGCGCGACATCGATCGGCGCCTGGTCTTCGGCAGCGTGCTCTTCGGCATCGGCTGGGGCGTTGCGGGGTTCTGCCCAGGTCCGGCTCTTGTCGCACTGGGAATGGGCGAAGCCAAGGCGCTCGTCTTCGTGTCGGCCATGTTGGCAGGCATGGGCATCTTCGAGCTTCTCGAACGCCGCAAGCGCGGTCTCGCGCCGCACGCTGCTTGACATCGGGCGAAGACCGCCATCGAAGCCCGGCACGCGGCCTGCGACATGGCCCAGGGTTCTAATGCGCCATGAGCACCGGTACACGCATCGAATCCAGGACGACGCGCGAAGCGCCCCCGAGTACGAGCTCGCGTGCCCGGGTGTGTCCGTAGCACCCCATCACGACCAGATCGGCGGCGGTCTCGGAGGCCAGAGCGAGAATTTCCCGGCCGGCGCCGCTTTCATCGAGCCGCCGGTGCTCGTGAACATGATCGATGCCATGCAGGTGGAGGTACGGGATCAGTTCCACCGGCGCCGGGAATCCTTCGTCGATGTTGTCGCTGGCGCAGACCAGATGGACCTTGCTCGCAACGCGAAGAATCGGCAGGGAAGCAGTCAAGGCGCGGGCACATTCGGGGGTCGACTTCCACGCCACCAGGACCGTCTTCGGCTGTGGCATTGCGGAACCTGCGAACGGCACGACGAGCGCCGGGCGGCCACCGTCGATGATCACTGCCTCCGCGAAATCGCCGGGTACGTCGAAGGCGGTGGCATCCCTCGGATCGCGCTGGCCGAGCACCAGGAGATCGGCCGACAACGCGCGATGTGCAAAGCTCCGGATGACCGGTTCTCCGTTCAGCTCCAGCCACTCGATCGCGACAGGACCCCATGAACGCGCCCGCTCGACGAGCTCCCGCGCGTGGGCGCGATGACCCGGATCGATTCGTCCGGCCATGCGGCTCGCCAGGGTGTCCCCTTCGAGCGGGAGCAGCGGCAAGTACTGCGGTGTCACCGCGAACAGGGTGGTCAGGACGGCATCGTGCAGTCGTGCCAGTTGATGCGCGAACTGCAGCCTCGCCTCGGCATGCGTGCCGCCATCGAGGCACCAGGATCGAACGGATGGACATCGACATGGTGGAAGAGGGTTGAACATCTTCCAATCTAGAACCGATCGCTGCCGTCGCATTGCGCTGGATCAATGGAAGCGTGCATGTCCGGCTTGACATGCATCAAGGCGAAACGCGCCGCCGGTGCCAAGCTCACCCCAACAAAGGAGAAAGCCATGCGCATCGAATTCCTGGGCGGTACCGACACGGTCACCGGATCGAAATACTTGCTGGAGCACGACGGGCGCCGGCTGATGGTCGACTGCGGCCTGTTCCAAGGCCTGAAGCAACTGCGCCTGCGAAACTGGGACGCCTTTCCCATCGACCCCTCCAGGATCGACGCGGTGCTGCTCACCCATGCGCACATGGATCACAGCGGATTCGTGCCGCGCCTGGTCAAGCTCGGTTTCAAGGGGCCGGTCTTCTGCACCCGGGCCACGCTGGAACTCTGCGAACTCCTGTTGCCGGATTCGGGCCGGCTGCAGGAGGAGGAGGCCGACTTCGCGAACCGGCATGGGCATTCGAAGCACAAGCCTGCGCTGCCGCTCTACACGGAGCAGGATGCCCGTGCGGCATTGAAGCGCTTCGAACCCATTTCCTTCGACCAGGAGCATTCGCCTTGGCCGGGATGGTCTTGGCGCTTGAAGCGCGCGGGCCACATCCTGGGCGCAGCCAGCGTGCGCGTGGCCTGGACGGGCGGCAGCATTCTTTTTTCGGGCGACCTCGGACGCAGCGACGACCTGATGATGCGCCCGCCAGAATCGCCCGAACCGGCGGACTATGTGGTTGTGGAGTCCACTTACGGTGACCGTCGGCACCGCGAGGCCGACACCCTCATGGCACTCGCCGAAGTGATCAACAGGACTGCGGCGCGCGGCGGTGTCGTCGTCATCCCCTCCTTTGCCGTGGGGCGCGCACAGACCCTGTTGCACTGCATTCAACTGCTCAAGAAGGCGCACCGCATTCCGGACATGCCGGTTTATCTGAACAGCCCGATGGCGGCCGACGTCACGCGGATCTTTCGGCACCACCTGGATGAGCATCGGCTCAGTGCCGAGCAATGCGCGCTCATGAGCAAGGAGGTCACCATCGTCAACACCGTCGATGATTCGAAGCGCCTCAACGACCTGGCCTTCCCATCGATCATCGTATCCGCCAGCGGCATGGCGACCGGGGGACGCGTGCTGCATCACCTCAAGGCCTATGCCCCGCTTGCGAGGAACACCATCCTGTTCGCGGGCTTCCAGGCCGCCGGCACGCGAGGCGCAGCGCTGTTGGGCGGCGCCGAGGCGATCAAGATCCACGGCGCCTATGTGCCGGTACGTGCCGAAGTGGTCAACCTCGATACTTTGTCGGCCCATGCAGACCGCGATCAGCTGCTGGCCTGGATCGGCGCGCTGCCCGGGCCCCGACAGGTGTTTGTCACCCATGGCGAGCCGGTGGCTGCCGACGCGCTGCGGCTGGCCATCGAGGAGCGCCATGGCTGGCCGACGAGCGTGCCGATCTACCGGGAAAGCCGGGAGCTTTGACGGAGGGCCTTTTGCATGATCGCCAATCACCTCCGGGCCCGACGCGCCGGCATCGACACCTACCAGCAACCGGTGGTCTACATGCGCAGTGACTGCGATGTCTGCCGGGCCGAAGGATTTCAGTCGCAGGCGCAGGTCGAGGTGCTCGCCGGTGCCCGCCACCTGCTTGCGATCCTCCATCACGTCACCGACGATTGGCTGCGGCATGACGAGATCGCCCTGTCGGAGGCCGCGTGGACGCTGCTCGGGGCTGCCGGCGGTGACGAGGTGGAGGTCCGCCATCCACCGCTGCAGGATTCGCTGGCCCACCTGCGCGCCAAGGTTCATGGCGTCAAGTTCGACTACGGGGCGCTGCGCCCGCTGATGGAAGACGTGAGCCTTGGCCGACTCGCCGACATCCACCTTGCCTCCTTCGTGACCGTCTGCGCCGGCGCGGGCCTCGACTTCGACGAGACGGTGGCATTGACACGGGCGATGGTCGACATCGGCGAGCGCCTCGACTGGGGGGTGGCGCCCGTCATGGACAAGCATTGCATCGGCGGTCTGCCGGGGAACCGGACGACGCTGCTGGTGGTCCCCATCGTCGCCGCTTGTGGCGTAACGATGCCGAAGACTTCCTCGCGTGCGATCACCTCGGCGGCCGGCACGGCCGATGCAATGGAGACACTCGCGCCGGTCGAGCTGGACGTGGCTTCGATGCGCCGTGTCGTGGAACGCGAAGGAGGCTGCATCGCATGGGGCGGCGCTGCGCGCATCAGTCCTGCCGACGACATGCTCATTCGCGTGGAGCGCCCGCTGAACCTCGACAGCGAAGGCTTGCTGGTGGCATCGATCCTGTCGAAGAAGATCGCTGCGGGCTCGCAGCGTGTGCTGATCGACCTGCCGGTCGGCCCCCTGACCAAGTTGCGCAGCGTGGAGGCAGCCGAACTGCTTTCGCGCAGCATGGTTTCCGTGGGTGCGGCGCTCGGCCTTCAGGTGCGGATCCAGCTCACCGACGGTACCCAGCCGGTGGGCCGCGGCATCGGTCCGGCCTTGGAGGCCATGGACGTCATGGCCGTGCTCGAGCGCCGCGCCGATGCGCCGTTGGACCTGCGCGAACGTGCCCTGCTGCTCGCCGGGTGCGTCCTGGAAATGGCAGGCCGGAGCGAACCGGGCTCAGGCGTGGCCATGGCGCGGGGGGTGCTGGACGACGGGCGAGCCCTCGCCAAGTTCATCGCGATCTGCGAGGCGCAGGGCGGCATGCGCGTGCCTCCCGTATCCACGCATTCTCGCGAGGTGTGCGCGCCGGTCGATGGCCTCGTGTCGGCCATCGACACCCGGCTCCTGGCGCGCGCGGCAAAGCTGGCCGGTGCGCCGCGCGATCGCGCGGCGGGTGCGACGATGCATGTTCGCCTGCTGGACCGCGTGGATCTCGGACAACCCTTGTTCACCTTGCACGCAGAGAGCCTGGGCGCCCTGCAATATGCCTTGAGTTTCGTGCGATCGCAGTTGCCCATCGTGCACATCGATGCCCAGCCGTGACCGGTGCGCGGCCGTGCGAAAGGCGGTCGGGCCGTGGTCGGGAACAATGCCTCAAGCCGCCTTGGGCATGCGTCCTCGCTGGGCTGCATGAGTCGCCTCGGCGCCGTTGAGTGCGGCGCCGAAGAACTGGAGTCGGCCGGCACATGTCCCGTCGTCGATCTCTCGCGCAGTGAATGTCGTACTGATGATGGGCGCTTCGCCGACGAGATCGGCAACCTCGGCCGCCGCCGCAAAATCTCCGATGGCTCCGGCGACCGAGATCACCGCGACATCGGGCAGATGGTCCCTCCGTCTCGCAACGAAGCTGCGCATCGGCCCGGCCAATCGGCCGAGCCAGATCGGCGATACCAGGACGACTGCGTCGAAGTTTCTTGGAAACGGTCCGTCATAGTGGATGGCGGGACGCCGTCGCAAGAGCGAATCCAGCACGCATCGGCAAATGCCCAGGATGCCCCGGCGCGGGCGGTCCTCGACGACTTCGGCAAGCTGCCATCCCATCTGGCTGCAAAGCTGCTGCGAAAGCCGACGAGAGGTGCCGGTGTACGAATAGACGACCACGAGGATCTTGCTCATCGGAGCCTCCATCAGTGCGACTTGAGAGGATTGGCGCCACGCGTGCAAACGGACCTGCGCTTGTCGAATGCGTTGCCGGCTTGTCAGTCTCGGGTCAACACGAGGATCAACACCTTGAAACCGAGCCAGAGCACCGCGGCGCCAAGCAGCGCAAGCGATGCGGCGATGATCCGAAGCTTCTGCATCGCGCCCTCACGAACTCGACGGACAGGTGCTGACGCCGAAGAGCTTGTAGGCGGGGCAATTGCCAAGGGCTCCGGTCAGCAACGGGAGCACGCCGAGATAGCCCCATGCGCCAATCACACTCGTAAGTGCCAGCACGACGAGTGCGGCGCCCGCGGTGACCCTGATGGCCCTGTCGATGGTTCCCACGTTACGAATCATGATGGATCCCTTTCGGCATTGAAGCCCTTATGGTGCTTTCGGGCGGGCTTGGTGCTATTGCGGCAGATCAAGCTTTGGTGCTGTCTGCAATGATCCGATGCAACGTGGAAGAAGGCTTGATGCAGCTCAAACGTGCTTCCAGGTGCGGTGCCTGGCATCGTCTTCACCAGGCCCGTTGAGGGTTGCCTGATCGAACCGACGGTTTGATCTCGATCAGATGGCGCAGGCGCTCATCGGCGCAGACTCGTGACGTCGCCGGGATACCTCCAACATGCCCGGGAAACCGGAGTCATTCATGCGCCAAGACAAACTCACCACCAAATTCCAGGAAGCCCTCGCCGATGCCCAGTCGCTCGCGCTGGGCAA
>NZ_JBDGIT010000006.1:0-314191 GCF_057657265.1 Variovorax sp. Soil_C_17 | reverse complement strand
GCCCTCGGCCTTGCCGGCGCCGACCATCGTGTGCAGCTCGTCGATGAAGACGATGGTGCGGCCCTCGTCCTTGGCCAGCTCGTGCAGCACGGTCTTGAGCCGCTCCTCGAACTCGCCGCGGTACTTGGCGCCCGCCAGCAGCGCCGCCATGTCCAGCGACAGCACGCGCTTGCCCTTGAGCGACTCGGGCACTTCGCCGGCGACGATGCGCTGCGCCAGCCCTTCGACGATGGCGGTCTTGCCCACGCCGGGCTCGCCGATGAGCACGGGGTTGTTCTTGGTGCGGCGCTGCAGCACCTGGATGGCGCGGCGGATCTCCTCGTCACGCCCGATCACCGGGTCGAGCTTGCCCAGGCGGGCGCGCTCGGTCAGGTCGAGGGTGTATTTCTTGAGGGCCTCGCGCTGGCCTTCGGCATCGGCGCTGTTCACGCCCTGCCCGCCGCGCACGGCCTCGATGGCGGCCTCGACCGACTTGCGCGTCACGCCGTGGCTGCGCGCCAGGTTGCCGATCTCGGCCTTGCTGTCGGCCAGGGCGAGCAGGAAGAGCTCGGCGGCGATGAATTGGTCGTTGCGCTTGATGGCCTCCTTCTCGGTCGCCTGCAGCAGCTTGCCCAGCTCGGGTCCGACCTGCACCTGCTCGTGGCCCTGCACCTGGGGCAGCCTCTTGATCGCCGCCTCGGCAGCATTCAGCAGGCCCGGCACGTTGGCGCCGGCGCGCTCGAGCAGCGCACGCGGCCCATCGTCCTGGCGCAGCATGGCCACCAGCAGGTGGACCGGCTCGATGTAGGCGTTGTCATTGCCCAGCGCGAGCGACTGGGCATCGGCGAGGGCTTCCTGGAATTTGGTGGTGAGTTTGTCTTGGCGCATGAATGAAAACTCCGATTCCAGGGCATCTAGGGCCCGGCGCAGGAAATTCAAGCCGAGCAGGTGATAGCACGGCCCGGCGCCCGCGTCGCGCTCGTTCAGAATAGCCCTCCCGGAGGGTGGGCACGCGAGTTGCCCGACCTGCATCTTTCTTCATCAATGTCTGGAGTCGATCTCATGTTCTGTTCAAGGTGGATGGCTGACGCGCCGCGCACGTCGCGCCGTGTTCTTGCGCTGGGGCTGGTGGCCGCGGTGGCCGGCTTTTCGGGCCTCTCGCAGGCGCAGCAGCAAGGCGCGCCGATCAGGCTGCTGGTCGGCTTCCCGGCCGGCGCCGGCACCGATGCCATCGCCCGCACCCTGGGCGAGAAGCTCAAGGACCAGCTGGGCGCGCCGGTGGTGGTCGAGAACCGCGCCGGCGCCGGCGGCCAGATCGCCGCCCAGGCGCTCAAGGCGGCGCCGGCCGACGGCCACACGCTGCTGCTGTCGCACGACCACACCATCTCCATCCTCCCGCAGGTGGTGAAGAACCCGGGCTACAACTCGGCCAACGACTTCGTGCCCGTGGCAGGCTTCGCGACCTTCGCGAACGTGCTGGCGGTCTCCGGCGGCACGCCGGCGAAGAACCTCGACGAGTACTTGAAATGGGTGCGCACCCAGCGCGGCGGCAAGGACACCATCGGCGTGCCCGCGCCGGCCTCGATCCCCGAGTTCCTGGTGAAGATGATCGGCACCAAGTACAAGATCGACGTGCAGGCGGCGCCCTACCGCGGCAGCGCGCCCATGACGGCGGACATGCTGGGAAACCAGATCAGCGCCGGCATTGCATCCGTGCCCGACTTCATCGAGAACCACCGCGCCGGCAAGCTGCGCATCGTGGCCACCATCGGCGCCAAGCGCCAGGCGCTGCTGCCGCAGGTGCCGACCTTCACCGAGCTGGGCTTCGCCAACCTGGAGGACCTGCCCTACTACGGCGTGTTCGCGCCCGTGGGCACGCCGCAGCCGGTGATCGACCGCTTCGGCGAGGCGCTCGCCAAGGTGTTGGCCATGCCGGACGTGAAGCAGAAACTCATGACCATGGGCCTGACGGTGGCGTACGAGCCGCAAGGCCAGTTCGCGGGCCGCGTGCGCAGCTACACGCAGACTTGGGCAGGCATCATCAAGGCGAGCGGCTTCACGCCGCAGTAGGCCCGTCTAGGCGTTGCCGGCCTGGATGCCCCACCGGGCGAGGGCCGCATCGTCATCGACGCGCGCATCGACCCAGCGCGCGCCCTCGGGCGTCTGTTCCTTCTTCCAGAACGGCGCCTGGGTCTTGAGGTAATCCATCAGGAACTCGCAGGCCTGAAAGCTCTGGCCCCGGTGGGCGGAGATCACGGCCACCATCATGATCTGGTCGAGCGGCTGCAGGAGGCCCACGCGATGGATCACGCGCGCGCCGAGGATGTCGAAGCGGCGATGGGCCTCGTCGATCATGGCCTCGATGGACTTCTCGGTCATGCCCGGGTAGTGCTCGAGCTCCATCGATGCCACCGCATCGCCATCGTTGCGGTCGCGCACGGTGCCGACGAAGCTGCAGACAGCGCCCACACGCTTGTCGTCCGCGCGCAACGCGGCGACCTCCTTCGCGAGGTCGAAATCGGCTGTCTGGATAAAAACGCGCGGGCCGCTCATGGCGGGATTGTGGCACCGCGCTAGACTGCGGCGCATGCCTTCCCCCGCGCACCGCTGCTTTCTATCGCCCGCCGCGATGGTCCGCATGCGCGTGGGCGGCAAAGCCAAGAAACCCGAGCTCGTCTGACCGGAGCTTCGGTTCCGTCGTCGGATGAGCGACGGAACTGCAGGGTTCGATTTTTCAGCCTCGTTCTGTGCGCGCGTCCGACGGTGGTTCATCCATCGGTCTGGTCTCAAAGGAAATCCGCGTGCATTCCACTTCTTTCCCCACCCCTGATTTCTCGGGCCTCTGGATCCCGCTCGTCACGCCCTTTCGCGGCGATGCGGTCGACCATGCCGCGCTGGCTGCGCTCGCAGAGGGGCTCGCGCCTTCCGGCATTGCCGGCTTCGTGGTCTGCGGCTCGACCGGCGAGGCCGCGGCGCTCGATGCCGACGAGCAGTTGGCCGTGCTGGCCACCGTCGCGCGGGCCGCACCTGCCTTGCCGCGCATCATGGGCCTCTCGGGCTACCACCTGGGCAAGACTATCGCGTGGGCCCGCCAACTGAGCGAGCAGGCTCTCGCCGGGCTGCTCGTGCCGGCACCGAGCTACATCCGGCCCTCGCAGGCCGGCCTGCAGGCCTGGTTCGAAGCCATCGCGCAGGCCAGCGCGGTGCCGATCCTGGTCTACGACATTCCCTACCGCACCGGTGCCGCCATCACGCGCGAGACCCTGCTCGCGCTCGCGGCCGATCCGCGCATCCGCGGCCTGAAGGACTGCGGCGGCGACATGGCCAAGACCCGCGCCCTGATCGCCGATGGCCGGCTGCAGGTGCTGGCCGGCGAGGACGCGCAGATCTTCTCGACCATAGCTGAGGGCGGTGTCGGCGCCATCGCAGCCAGCGCGCATTTGCAGACCGCACGTTTCGCACGGCTGATCCGCCTGCTCCGCGACGGCCGGCTGGCCGAGGCACGCGCGCTGTGGCAGCCGCTGCTGCCGCTGATCGAGGCCTTGTTCGCCGAGCCGAATCCCGGACCGCTGAAGGCCGTGCTCGCGCAGCAGGGCCTGATGCAGGACGCCTTGCGTGCGCCGATGACACGCGCCGGCGATGCGCTGCGCGAGCGCCTGTCTCAGTTGCTCACCGCGCTCAACCGCCCGTGACCGGCGGGAAGAAGGCCACTTCCTGGCCTTCGCGCAACGCAGCGCCCTCGGCGCTCATGACCTGGTCCAGCGCCATGCGCACCGCCTTGCCGCGGGCCAGCGCGCTGGCGTGCGGCTCGCCGCGTGCGATCAATTCGTCGCGCAGTGCGCCGAGGTCGGCAGCGGCGGTCTCGATGGTCTCGCTGCCGGTCCCCAGCGCCTCGCGCACCGAGGCGAAATAGCGCACGGTGACTTTCATGCTCAGCAGAGAAGAGAAGAGAAGGGGATGAACTGCACCATGTCGCCGGCCTTGAAGGGCTGGCCGGCCGGTGTGTCGATCACCCCTTCGCCCCAGACCATGGAGGTCAGCACGCCCGAGCTCTGGTTGGCGAAGAGGTCCAGGCCACCCGCGGCGTTGCGGCGCGCGCGCAGGAACTCGCGGCGGCGGTCGGCGCGGGGCCAGTCGAAGTCGGCTCGCATCGCGATCGGCGCCGGCGCCACGCGAGTGGCGCCCTGCAGCGTCAGCAGGAAGGGCCGCACCAGCAGCAGGAAAGTCAGGAAGCTGGAAACCGGGTTGCCCGGCAGCCCGGTGAGGTGGGCGTTGCCGATACGACCGTAGGCAAAGGGCTTGCCCGGCTTCATCGACAGCGACCAGAGGTCGAGCCGGCCCAGCGCCTGCACCGCGGCCTTGATGTGGTCCTCCTCGCCGACCGAGACGCCGCCGGTGGTGATGATCAGGTCGCTGCGCTCGGAGGCGCCGCGCAGCGCCTCGATGGTGGCGTCGCGGCGGTCGGGGACGATGCCCAGGTCGTGCACCTCGCAGCCCAGCCGCACCAGCAGCGCCCGCATGAAGAAGCGGTTGGAGTTGTAGATCGAGCCCGGCTTCATCGCTTCGGGCGCCACCTCGCCGGGCATCACCAGTTCGTCCCCGGTGGACAGCAGCGTGACGCGCGGGCGCTTCGCGACTTGCAACCGGTCGAGGCCGACGCTGGCCGCCAATCCCAGCGCTGCGGGAGTGAGGCGCTCGCCGCGCGCGAGCACCACGTCGCCGGCCGCCACGTCTTCTCCGGCGCGACGGATCCACTGGCCGGCCGCCGGCGCGATCTCGATGCGCACGCTGCCCAGGTCGCTGTCGTCGGGCAGTGCGCTGGTGTCTTCCTGCATCACGACCGCATCGGCGCCTTCGGGAATCTGCGCGCCGGTGAAGATGCGCGCGGCGGTGCCGGCGGCCAGCGGCGCGCCCACGGTGCCGGCCGGGACGCGCTGGGCCACGCGCAGCACCGTGCCCGGCGCGGCGCAGTCGGCGCTGCGCACGGCATAGCCGTCCATCGAGCTGTTGTCGCGCGGCGGGACGGTGAGGCCCGAGCGCACGTCCTGCGCGAGCACGCGGCCGTCCGCCTCGAAGGTCGAAACGGACTCGGTGCCCATCTGCGGCGTGGCCGAAGCGAGCAAGCGCGCCAGCGCCTCGTCGAGCGGCATCAGGGGCGGGCGCTTGGAAGGGTCAGCCATGGCGATCCACCTTGTACTCGAAACGGTTCGCGTTCTGCAGCAGCCAGGTGCCAATGCCATCGACGTCGTTCAGGTCGAAGACCGGCAGCTCGGTGGCCGCGGGCAGGTGCTCTGGCGTGTCGGTGGCGATCGCGACGATGAAGCGGTCCTCGGCATAGCGCGCGGGCCGGGGCGCCTGGCCCTCGGAAGGCTCGCGCCAGACCTCGATCTTCTGAAGATCGCTGTGCTTGAAGCCTTCGATCAGCACCCAGTCGACGCCCGCATCGAGCTCGGCAATCAGCTCGTGCACGCCGAGCTGCGTCGGCCGCTCGAATTCGCGGATCAGCGCCAGGCGCTTGTCCGACGCCACCACCACCTCGAAGGCGCCTGCCTCGCGATGCCGGTAGGTGTCCTTGCCAGGATGGTCGATGTCGAACTTGTGGTGCGCATGCTTGACCACCGAGACGCGCTGGCCGTGCAGCCCGAGCACGGGGATCAGGCGCTCGACCAGCGTGGTCTTGCCGGCGCCAGAGAAGCCGGCAAAGCCGATGACTTTCATGCGCGGCTCGATGACTCAGACATCGTGGCAGTGCCGGGCGATATAGGCCTTCACGGCCTCCGCGTCGGCCGGCAGCTGGACCACGCGCCGGGGCAGCGCCTCGATGCCTTCGAAGCGCGCGGGGCGCTCGGGCGCTCGGCCCAAGGCCTCGACGATGGTCTCTGCGAATTTGATGGGCAGTGCAGTCTCGAGCACGATCATCGGCACGCCGGGCGAAAGGTGCTCGCGCGCGGCCTTGAGGCCATCGGCCGTGTGGGTGTCGATCAGGGTCGCAAAGCGCTTGTCGGTATCGCGGATGGTCGCCAGGCGATCGGCGTGCGTGCTGCGGCTGCTCGCGAAGCCGAAGCGCTTGGCGGCCTCGGCGAAGGCGGGATCGGCGCTCAGGTCGAAGCGGCCCGTCTTGCCCAGATCGCCTTCGAACAGGCTGCGCGTCTTCGCCGCGTCGCGCCCGACCAGGTCGAACACGAAGCGCTCGAAGTTGCTGGCCTTGGAGATGTCCATCGACGGACTGGAGGTTTCGTGCGTGTCGGCCGCGGAGCGCACGCGGTAGACGCCGGTGCGGAAGAACTCGTCGAGCACGTCGTTCTCGTTGGTCGCCACCACCAGCGTGCGGATCGGCAGGCCCATCGAGCGGGCCACGTGGCCGGCGCAGACGTTGCCGAAATTGCCGGAAGGGACGGTGAAGCTGACTTGCTTGTCGTTGCTGCCTTTCGTCGTCGGGCCGCCCCGAGGCGAAAGAGCCCCTTCGGCGGGCACCGAGGACGCGCCAGTGCCGAGCGTGGGGGCCCTGGTCGCCTGGAAATAGCCGGCGAAGTAGTAGACGACCTGTGCCAGCAGCCGCGCCCAATTGATCGAGTTGACGGTGCCGATCTTGTACTTGCGCTTGAAGTCCAGGTCGTTGGACACCGCCTTGACGATGTCCTGGCAATCGTCGAACACGCCGGCGATCGCGATGTTGTGGATGTTCGGGTCCTGCAGACTGAACATCTGCGCCTGCTGGAAGGGGCTCATGCGGCCCTCGGGCGAGGTCATGAAGACGCGCACGCCCTTCTTGCCGCGCATCGCGTATTCGGCTGCGCTGCCGGTGTCGCCGCTCGTGGCGCCCAGGATGTTGAGCTCCTCGCCTCGGCGTGCCAGCTCGTACTCGAACAGGTTGCCCAGGAGCTGCATCGCCATGTCCTTGAAGGCCAGCGTCGGGCCATTGGACAGGGCTTCCAGGTACACGCCGTCCTCGAGCTCGCGCAGCGGCACGATGTCGGGCGTGCCGAAGACCTCGGCGGTGTAGGTCTTCGCGCAGATTGCCTTCAGGTCGGCGGCCGGAATGTCGTCGATGTACAGCGACAGCACCTCGAAGGCGAGCTCGTCATAGGACAGGCCGCGCCACCTGGCGAGCGTGGCGGCGTCCACCTGCGGGTAGTGCTCGGGCAGGTACAGGCCGCCGTCGGGCGCCAGGCCCTCCAGCAGAATCTCGCAGAAGCGGCGGCGCTCCGGATGGCCGCGCGTGGACAGGTAGCGCATCAGGACAGCTCTTCCTTGCGGATGCGCACGATGGGCGCCAGCACGGTCGGCAGCGCCTGCAGACGCGTCAGCGCTTCGTCCAGCGTGCCTTCGCGCGTGTCGTGGGTGAGGATGATGAGGTCGGTCTGGGTCGAGCCCTCGCCACCCACCTCGTCGGCCTCGCGCTGCAGCACCGCGTCGATGCTGATGCCGGCCGTGGCCAACAGGCCCGTCACCTGGGCCAGCACGCCGGCCTCGTCGGCCACGCGCATGCGCATGTAGTAGCTGGTCACCACCTCGGACATCGGCAGCACCTGAAGGTCGCTCATCGCGTCGGGATGAAAGGCCAGGTGCGGCACGCGGTGCGCCGCATCGGCCGTGTGCAGGCGGGTGATGTCGACCAGATCGGCGATCACCGCGCTGGCGGTCGGCTCGCTGCCGGCACCCTTGCCGTAGTACAGCGTGGTGCCCACGGCATCGCCATTGACCACCACCGCGTTCATCGCGCCTTCGACGTTGGCGAGCAGGCGCTTGGCCGGCACCAGGCTCGGATGCACGCGCAGCTCGATGCCCTGGGCCTTGCGCTTGGTCACGCCCAGCAGCTTGATGCGGTAGCCCAACTGCTCGGCGTACTTGATGTCCTGCGCCGCCAGCTTGGTGATGCCCTCGACGTGCGCCTTGTCGAACTGCACCGGGATGCCGAAGGCGATGGCACTCATCAGCGTGACCTTGTGGGCGGCGTCCACGCCCTCGATGTCGAAGGTCGGATCGGCCTCGGCATAGCCCAGGCGCTGCGCCTCCTTCAGCACGGTGGCGAAGTCCAGGCCCTTGTCGCGCATCTCGGAGAGGATGAAGTTGGTGGTGCCGTTGATGATCCCGGCGATCCACTGGATGCTGTTGGCCGTGAGTCCCTCGCGCAGCGCCTTGATGATCGGGATGCCGCCGGCCACCGCGGCCTCGAAGGCCACCATCACGCCCTTCGCGTGCGCCGCCGCGAAGATCTCGGTGCCGTGCACCGCCAGCAGCGCCTTGTTGGCGGTGACCACGTGCTTGCCGGCCGCGATCGCCTCGAGCACCAGCTCGCGCGCGATGCCGTAGCCGCCGATCAGCTCGATCACGATGTCGATGTCGGGGTTGGCGATGACGGCGCGCGCGTCGTTCACCACCTGCACGCCCTCGCCCACCGCGGCCCTGGCACGCGCCAGGTCGAGGTCGGCGACCATGGTGATCTCGATGCCGCGCCCCGCGCGGCGCTTGATCTCTTCCTGGTTGCGCTGGAGCACCTTGAAAGTGCCGCTACCGACCGTGCCGATGCCGAGCAGGCCTACTTGGATGGGTTTCATTCGATTCGTCTGACTGTGGAACTGGGGAACCGGGGCGCCGCCGCTACGAATTGCGGCTGCGGTAGCGCTCGAGGAAGTCGGCGATGCGCTGGATCGCCTCGCGCAGGTCCTCCTCATGGGGCAGGAATACGATGCGGAAATGGTCGGGCGTGGACCAGTTGAAGCCGGTGCCTTGGACCAGCATCACGCGGGTCTCCTTCAGCACCTCGAGGAAGAACTGGCGATCGTCCTCGATCGGGTAGACCTTCGGGTCCAGCCGGGGGAACATGTAGAGCGCCGCGCTGGGCTTGACGCAGGTGACGCCCGGGATCGCGGTGATCAGCTCGTAGGCGAGGTCGCGCTGGTGGCGCAGGCGGCCACCCGGTTTCACCAGGTCGTTGATGCTCTGGTAGCCGCCGAGTGCGGTCTGGATCGCCCACTGACCCGGCACGTTCGGGCACAGGCGCATGTTCGAGAGCATGTTGAGGCCCTCGATGTAGTCCTGCGCCATCTTCTTGTCGCCGGAGACGATCATCCAGCCAGCGCGGTAGCCGCAGGAGCGGTAGCTCTTCGACAGCGAGTTGAAGGTCAGCGTGAGCACGTCCTTCGAGAGACTCGCGAGGGCGGTGTGCCGGACGCCGTCGTACAGCACCTTGTCGTAGACCTCGTCGGCAAGGATCACCAGGTTGTGCTCGCGTGCAATGGCCACGATGCCCTTGAGCAGTTCGTCCGAGTACAGCGCGCCCGTCGGGTTGTTGGGATTGATGACGACGATGCCCTTGGTGCGCGCCGTGATCTTGGAGCGGATATCGGCCAGGCTGGGCATCCAGCCGTTTTCTTCGTCGCACAGGTAATGCACCGGCTTGCCGCCCGACAGGCTCGCGACCGCGGTCCACAACGGGTAGTCGGGCGCGGGCAGGAGGAGCTCGTCGCCGTCGTTGAGCAGCGCGTTGGCTGCCATCGCGATCAGCTCGCTCGCGCCGTTGCCCAGGTAGATGTCGTCCAAAGTGACGCCCGCGATGCCCTGCTTCTGGGTTTCGTGCATCACCGCCTTGCGCGCCGCGAAAATGCCCTTGCTGTCCGAATACCCGGACGAGGCCGGGAGGTTGCGGATCATGTCCTGCTGGACCTCTTCCGGCGCGTCGAAGCCGAACGGGGCGAGATTGCCGATGTTCAGCTTGATGATCTTCTGGCCCTCTTCCTCCATCTGCTTCGCGGCGTCCATGATCGGACCACGGATGTCGTAGAGCACATTGGCCAGCTTGGCCGATTTCTTGAGCGGTTTCAAAGTCCCTCCAGGGGCGGGGTGCACGGGGGAAAACTTATAATTTGACCACAGTTCCCAGCCCTCCTCGATGAAGCTCCAGCCCGACAAATCCGATGCCCAGACCCTGACTGCGCATGGCCCCGGCTGGGTGGCTGTCAATAACGAACGGATCGAGAGCAGCGTGGTGGTGGGCTCGCGCGGCGAGCGTTTCGCCTGGGGCTGCAGCCGCTTTGACGAACTGGGCGCCGAGCATTTTGCGCAACTGGCCGCGCTGGGTGCCGAGCTGATCATCTTCGGCAGCGGTGCGCGCATCCGCTTTCCCCAGGCTGCATGGCTGCAACCGCTGATGACCCAGCGCACGGGCGTCGAGACCATGGACACGGGGGCCGCCTGTCGCACCTACAACATCTTGGCCGGCGAAGGCCGGCACGTGGTCGCGGCACTGCTGATCGAGAGACCGCAAGATGGGCAATGAGGGGCATTTCGAGCTAAAATACCGGGTTGCAAACCGGCGGCCCGCCCTCACGTCCTGAACCCAGGGGGCGCCCAATCTCCATCGTATCGAGCGCTCGAAGCGCGAGCCAGAAGCGAGGGTCAAAAGCCTGACTCGAACGTGGAATCAAACGGAGAAAACAAGTTTCATGGCGATCGTTGTCAACAAACCCATCCCTGAATTCGACGCCAACGCCACCGGCGGCATCAAGGTTTCGAACACCTCGCATCTCGGGCAAGTGCTGGTGATGTACTTCTACCCCAAGGACAACACGCCCGGCTGCACCACCGAAGCGATGCAATTTCGCGATCGCTACAAGGATTTCGAAAAAGCCGGCGCCACCGTGTTCGGCGTCTCGCGCGACAACATGAAGTCGCACGACGAGTTCAAGGCCAAGCTCGAGCTTCCCTTCGAACTGATTGCCGACACCGAGGAAAAGATGTGCCACATGTTCGGCGTGGTCAAGAACAAGATCATGTACGGCAAGAAGGTCAAGGGCATCGAGCGCAGCACCTTCCTGATCGGCGCGGACGGCGTGCTCAAGGCCGAATGGCGCGGCCTCAAAGTGCCGGGCCATGTCGACGAAGTCCTCAAGGCCGTCAAGGCGCTGAAGAAGTAATACGGATCTGCCTGCTCGGCAACATTCGTGAGCTTTTACCAGGACGCGTTGGCGATGCGCAACGATCACGGAACCTGTCACAACCGATGTGCATAATGGTTCCATGCCGTTGAGCTCCGCGACCGCATCCACCGAACAAAGCCGCTTGGGTCTTCAGGCGGCTTTTTCGCTTTCTGGCCCCTTCTTTCCTGCGAGCGAACCGCCCCATGCCCTTGCCCCCCGCCCCCACGAAACGCGCCGCCTTGCTTTCTCCGGAGGCGCACGACGCGCCCGCCCGCTCCCTGCACGGGAAGGGCGGCCGTCGCTCCTCCGATCGGCGCACTGAAGAGACTCGGTCCAGCGGGCCTCAGCCACTCGAGTTGTTCGACCGCCACGCCGCGGAAGGCGGCGCCGCCATCGAGGCGCCGCCCCTGCCCAGGTTGAAGGCCCCGCTGCCCGCCGAGCGCATCAGCGAGGAAAGCCGCCCCGACACCGCAACCAGGGCACTGACCAGCCCGGTCAAGGGTAAGCGCAGCAAGCCCAACGGCCCGGCCAAGCTGTTCGTGCTGGACACCAACGTGCTGCTGCACGACCCGATGTGCCTGTTCCGTTTCGAGGAGCACGACATCTTCCTCCCGATGATCGTGCTGGAGGAACTCGACGGTCACAAGAAGGGCACGACCGAAGTCGCGCGCAACGGCCGCCAGACCAGCCGCACGCTGGACGCACTCGCCGCCGCCCAGGGCGCCGACATCGGCAAGGGCCTGAAGCTGGACACCACCGGCCACCGGGAGGCCGGCGGCAAGCTGTTCTTCCAGACCGACCCGCTCGACTACTCCCTGCCGACGAGTCTGCCGCAGGGCAAGGCCGACAACCAGATCCTGGGCGTCGTCCATGCACTGCGCGACCTCTATACCAAGGACGGCCCCGGGCGTCCCAGGCAGGAGGTGGTGCTGGTGTCGAAGGACATCAACATGCGCGTCAAGGCCCGCGCCTTGGGTCTCGCAGCGGACGACTACCAAAACGACAAGACGCTGGAAGATGGCGACCTGCTCTACTCCGGTGCGCTGGCCCTGCCGGCCGATTTCTGGACCCGACAGAGCAAGCCCATCGAAAGCTGGCAGAGCGGCAGCAGCACCTTCTACCGTGTCAGCGGCCCGCTGGTGCCCAATCTCTACATCAACCAGTTCGTCTACTTCGAGGCGCCGGGGGAACCCAGCATGTACGCCCGCGTCACCGAGATCCGCGACAAGACGGCGGTCCTCAAGACGCTCAAGGACTACGGCTCGGTCAAGAATGCCGTCTGGGGGGTCAACACGCGCAATCGCGAGCAGAACTTCGCGATGAACCTGCTGATGGACCCGGAGGTGGACTTCGTTACGCTGACCGGGACCGCCGGCACCGGCAAGACGCTGATGGCGTTGGCTTCAGGCCTGACCCAGGTGCTGGACGACCGTCGCTACACCGAGATCATCATGACTCGCGCGACCGTGAGCGTGGGCGAGGACATCGGCTTCCTTCCGGGCACCGAGGAAGAGAAGATGGGACCGTGGATGGGTGCACTTGACGACAACCTCGAGTTCCTGGCCAAAGGGGACGGCGGCGGGGCCGGTGAATGGGGACGCGCAGCCACCAACGAGCTGATCCGCAGCCGCATCAAGATCAAGAGCATGAACTTCATGCGCGGCCGCACCTTCCTCAACAAGTACGTGATCATCGACGAAGCGCAGAACCTGACGCCGAAGCAGATGAAGACCTTGGTCACACGCGCCGGCCCCGGCACCAAGATCATCTGCATGGGCAACCTCGCGCAGATCGATACGCCCTACCTGACCGAAGGCTCTTCCGGCCTCACCTTCGCGGTCGACAAGTTCAAGGGCTGGCCGCACAGTGGCCATATCACGCTCGCACGCGGCGAACGTTCGCGGCTGGCTGATTTCGCGAGCGACGTACTGTAGCTGGCCCCGGCTTCGAGACCCGGGTTTGTGCTCGCCGCGCCAGGGCTGCTGACAGGACGTTGTCAGTAGCCGGCGCGCAGCATGGCATCTTGACTTCACGCAAGCGGATCGCCGACGCGCTGAGCGTTTGCGGTCTGGCGCTCGACCTCGAGCGACAAGATGAACCTGGAGAATGGACCATGCAACCTGAGCTTCAACGCCACCAAGGCCTCAACATCGCCGGCCTTACCGTACGCACCAGCAACTGCACGGAGAACGAGCCCCACTTGGCGCGCATGAGCAAGCTCTGGACGCGTTTCTTCGACGAGCGCGTCTATGCCGTGACGCCGAACCGCGTCGACGACATGCGCCTTTACGGCGTGTACTCGGCCTACGAATCCGGCGCGCATGGCGCCTTCGACTTGACGACCGGCGTCGCGGTCTCCGGCGGCCCTTCCGCGGTGAAGGTCGAAGCCGGCGACTACCTGGTCTTCAAGGGCCAGGGCGAGATGCCGCAGATGGTGCTCGCCCTGTGGGATTCGATCTGGCAGTATTTCGAGCAGCACCCCGAGATCAGCCGCAGTTATCGCAGCGATTTCGAGGCCTACAGCGGTCCCGATCAAGTCGCCATCCACATCGGCGTGATCCTGGACTGATATCGATGCCCCTTGGAAGACTTCGAGAAAAAGCTTGCTCGACCTTGATCGCTTGTCCCCATGCGCCGTGCCGACCGCCTGTTCCAGATCGTCCAACTGATTCGCGGGAGACGCCTCACGACCGCCGCCTTCCTGGCCCAGCGGCTGGAGGTGTCGGATCGCACCATCTACCGCGATGTGGCCGACCTGCAGCGGCAGGGCGTGCCGATCGAGGGCGAAGCCGGCGTCGGATATCGCCTGGGCGCGGGCTTCGACCTCCCGCCGCTCATGTTCACGCAGGATGAGGCCGCAGCGCTGGTGGCGTCGGCGCGGCTGGCCCAGAGCTGGGTCGATCCGGCCATGGCAAAGGACATCCAGACCGCGCTCGGCAAGATCCTGTCGGTGCTCCCGCCGGCTGCGCGCGTGTCGGCGGAGAGCCTGGCGCTGTTCGCGCCTTCGATCGCGCTCGACGATGGGACGCGGCAGCGCCTGCAGACGCTGCGCGAAGCTGTCCAGTCGCGCAACAAGCTGCGCATGGACTATCACGACGTCAGCGGCGCGCCGAGCCAGCGCGTGGTGCGACCGCTGGGCTGCTTCTATTGGGGCCGCGTCTGGACCTTCTCGGCATGGTGCGAGCTGCGGGAGGACTTTCGCGGTTTCCGCATCGACCGCATCGATCGCGTCGAGGTCCTGCCGGAGCGCTTTCGCGACGAGCCCGGCAAGACGCTGGCCGAGATGCTGCGCCGGCTGCAGGGCGATCCGGGAGAACCCCAGCCGTCCCGGCTGCAGTAGCCTTCAGAAATCGTCGCTGCCGCCGGCGAGGTTCTCGAACTTGGTGAGCGGCTTCAGGAAGGCCAGCTTGACGGTGCCCGTCGGACCGTTGCGGTGCTTGCTGATGATCACCTCCGCAACGCCAGGCTCCTTGCTGTCCTTGTTGTAGTAGTCGTCGCGGTAGATGAACATGATGAGGTCGGCATCCTGTTCGATGGCGCCGGACTCGCGCAAGTCACTCATCATCGGGCGCTTGTCGGTGCGGCTTTCCACGCCGCGGCTGAGCTGCGACAAGGCGATCACCGGGCACTTGAGCTCCTTGGCCAGCATCTTGAGGCCGCGCGAGATCTCGCCCACCGCCGTGGCACGGTTTTCATCGTTCATGCTGCTGGAGACGCTCATCAGCTGAAGGTAGTCCACCACGATCAGCCCGAGCCGGCCGTATTGGCGCGCGAGGCGGCGCGAGTTCGCACGCAACTCGCTGGTGGTCAGCCCCGGCGTCTCATCGATGTGCAAGGACACATTGCGCAGCTTCTCGATGGCTTCCGTAAGGCGCGGCCATTCCTCGTCGCTGAGCTTGCCGGTGCGCAGGTGGCCCTGGTCGATGCGGCCGATCGAGCCGACGATACGCACCGCCAGCTGAGACGCGCCCATTTCCATCGAGAACACCGCCACCGGCAGCCCTTCGTTGAGCGCCACATGCTCGGCAATGTTGATCGCCAGCGAAGTCTTGCCCATGGAGGGGCGCGCGGCCAGCACGATCATGTCGCCCGGCTGCAGGCCCGAGGTCATCTTGTCGAACTCGTAGAAGCCGGTGCGCACGCCCGTGATGTCGTTCGGGTTCTCCGCCATCTCGCTCACGCGGTCGAGCAGCTCGACCACCAGGGACTCCATGCTCTGGAAGCCCTGCTTCATGCGCGAGCCTTCCTCGCCGATGTTGAAGATCTTCTGTTCGGCTTCGTCGAGGATCTTGTCGACCGACTTGCCCTGCGTGTTGAAGGCGTTGGTTGCGATCTCGTCGCTCGCGCTGACCAGCTTCCGCAGAATCGAGCGCTCGCGCACGATCTCGGCGTAGCGGCGGATGTTGCTGGCGCTCGGCACGTACTGCGCCAGCGAGTTCAGGTAGCTCAGGCCGCCGACCTCCTCGGCCTTGCCCAAGTTCTGCAACTGCTCGAAGACGGTGATCACGTCGGCCGGCTTGCTGGCATTGATCAGCGCGCCGATCGCAGCGTAGATCAGCTTGTGCTCGTGGCGATAGAAATCGCTGTCCACCAGCAGATCGCCCATCCGGTCCCAGGCCCCGTTGTCGAGCAGCAGGCCGCCGAGCACGCTCGACTCGGCCTCGATCGAATGGGGCGGGATGCGCAACTGCGCGATTTGACGGTCGGCCGACGGGTCGTTGTCGGCGTAGGAGAAGACGGCGGACATGAACTTCCTTGCAGCCGCACATGCTAAGGCGCATGACGGGCCACGTCATTTGATAACGCTGTGGATAAGCGGTGACTTATCGGTGCAGCACGCGGGACAACTGCGCCTGAAAAAAGCAAGGGCCGCCCGAAGGCGGCCCCACAAGGACAAGATCGCAAGCGACCTTGTTTTCTCCTTGGCCGAAGGCGTTAAGCGCTTTCGCCGTAGACGGTGACGGTGATCTCGACCACGACGTCGGTGTGCAGAGCGACGCTGACCGTGCTGTCGCCGACGGTCTTGATCGGCCCGCTGGGCATGCGCACCTGCGACTTCGCGATCTTGTAGCCCTGCTTGTTGAGCTCGTCCGCGATGTCGTGGTTGGTGACCGAGCCGAACAGGCGGCCGTCGACGCCGGCCTTCTGCGTGAGCTTGATGGCGGTACCGCCGAGCTTCGCGCCCTGGGCTTCCGCCTCGGCCTTCTTGCCGGCAGCGGCCTTTTCGAGTTCGACACGCTTGGCTTCGAACTCGGCCTTGTTGGCTTCGGTGGCGCGGCGGGCGAGACCCGTGGGAATCAGGAAGTTGCGGGCGTAGCCGTCCTTGACCTTGACGATATCGCCGAGGACACCGACGTTGAGGACCTTTTCCAGAAGAATGACTTGCATGGTGTCCGGCTCCTTAAACGCGGTGCTGATCGCTGTACGGCACCATTGCGAGGAAGCGGGCACGCTTGATCGCGGTGTTGAGCTGGCGCTGGTAGATCGCGCGCGTGCCGGTGAGGCGGGCGGGGATGATCTTGCCGTTTTCGCTGATGAAATCGCGCAGGGTGTCGATGTCCTTGTAGTCGATCTCCTCGACACCGGCGACGGTGAAGCGGCAGAAGCGCTTGCGCTTGAACAGCAGCGACTGGGTGTTGCGCTTGGGACGCTTGTCCTTGTTGAATTTCTTGAACGTGGCCATTGTGGGACCTCTCGAAAATTAATCTTGCTGAAAATCCTGGATGTGCAGCACTGGATGCTTGCCATTGCGCGGTGTGGCCAGAAAGCCCTGGAAACGCCAGAGACTTCCCAATGCCTGCCTCGCGAGACGCTCGGCCACTGCGCCGAACGCGACGGCCTTGAGGGCCGCCTTGACCTGCCGGGGCTGGGCTGCTTCTGTCACCGTAGACTCGTGTTCGAGCCGCAGATCGATGGCAGGAAGGCCGGCAGGCGTGAAACGCAAGGCACCGAGCTCGGCAACGCAGGCAGTCAGCACCAGCTGATTGACTGCGGCAGCGCTCACGCCATCATCAGTTGTTGTTGGCGGCGTACTCGGCCTGCTGAGCCTTGCGTGCCTCTTCGCGCTCCACCGTCTTCATCATCGACGAAGGGCCGGTCTCGGCCTTCTTCTTGACCACGGTGAGGTGGCGCAGGACGGCGTCGTTGAACTTGAAGGCATGCTCGAGTTCGGCCATCACAGCCTGCTCGGCCTCGATGTTCACGCACAGGTAGTGCGCCTTGTTGAGCTTGTTGATCTGGTAGGCCAGCTGGCGACGGCCCCAGTCTTCGACACGATGGACCTTGCCGCCGCCGGCGGTGATCATGCCCTTGTAGCGCTCCAGCATGGCCGGAACTTGCTCGCTTTGATCCGGATGGATCAGCAGAATGATTTCATAGTGACGCATGGCACTCCTTGTGGATCTTCCGTGGAAGGGATTAAGCCACCCGCAGCGTCAGTCGCAGTGTGGCAAGGCAAAGCCG
The DNA here is from genome assembly GCF_057657265.1 of Variovorax sp. Soil_C_17. Lineage (NCBI taxonomy): Bacteria > Pseudomonadati > Pseudomonadota > Betaproteobacteria > Burkholderiales > Comamonadaceae > Variovorax > Variovorax sp. Soil_C_17. The sequence goes on along the minus strand of NZ_JBDGIT010000006.1, from coordinate 296,831 downwards.
GCTATTGTAGCAGGCGATCGCCGCTCTGGAGTGCTCCGTCGGTCCGTCCTGCTCAGATGCCCAGCGCGCGATCCAGCGCCACCGCCTTGTCATCGCCGACGGCGGCGCGGATCTTGGGGGCCAGGGACAGCAATTCCTCATACGTCGAGGTGCCTTCGACCGACAGGTTCAGCCTGAACCCGCGCAGACCGAGGCTGCCGGTGAGCTGTGTAGCGATCGGATACGCGTCCTTGTAACGCTGCTGAGCCGAGGGCAATCCCATCGCGGGCATTGCGGAAGCCTCCTGCTGGAGCGTCGCGGCAACCGGGCGTTCAGACGGCCGGGCGGGCGATGGCTTGGATGCGGCCGGCATCGCCACAGTCCCGGCGTTGGCAGCTTCGGCCATCGCGCCTACCTGCCCCAGCAATCCGAGCTCGACCATCTGATCGATTTCGTCGCGCCCGATGCCCATGCCGGCTTCGAGCACCTCGCTCACCGAGCGCTTGCCGTCGAACAGGATGAAAGCCGAGCGCTGGCGCGGCGTGAGGCGGACCGAGCGGTCCTTGAACACCTGCTGGCCGGCTTCTGTCTTGACAAGAATCATGGGCATCCTCAATGCGAAACCCCGAGGCTCTCGGACTCTTGGCGGTCTCGTGTTTTGAGCGAACCGGGCGGCTCCCTCCCCATGGGCGCCGAGTTTGACATCAAAGATGCATCCGCATGTAACTTGTCCAAGCTGACAGGGAAATTACAGACAGAAGTTGTGACGAAAGTGGTAATGCGACGGAGCAAACCGGCCCCGTCGCGCCCTCTTCAGGCCTTTCAGCGCTGCGCCAGTTGCTGCCAGGTGTCGATCACGCTGTCGGGGTTGAGCGAGATCGACTCGATGCCCTGCTCGGCCAGCCACGCCGCGAAATCGGGATGGTCGCTGGGCCCTTGGCCACAAATGCCGACGTACTTCCCCTTCTCCTTGCAGGCCTTGATCACGCGCGCCAACAGGGCCTTGACGGCGGGATCGCGCTCGTCGAAGTCGGCCGCCAGCAGCTCGAGCCCGGAATCCCGGTCCAGCCCCAGCGTGAGCTGTGTCAGGTCGTTCGAGCCGATCGAGAAGCCATCGAAGAACTCCAGGAACTCCTCCGGCAGGACGGCGTTGCTGGGCACCTCGCACATCATGATCAGCTTGAGCTCGTTTTCGCCACGCTTGAGGCCGTGCTCGCCGAGCAGTCCGGTGACGCGGGCCGCCTGCCCCAGGGTGCGAACGAAGGGCACCATGATCTGCACGTTGGTCAGGCCCATCTCGCCGCGCACTCGCTTGAGCGCCTCGCACTCCATGGCAAAGGCTTCGCCGAAATCCGCGCTGAGGTAGCGCGCCGCGCCGCGGAAGCCGAGCATCGGGTTCTCCTCCTCCGGCTCGTAGCGGCTGCCGCCGATCAGCTTGCGGTATTCGTTGGACTTGAAGTCCGACAGCCGCACGATCACCGGCTTGGGCCAGAAGGCCGCACCGATGGTGGCGATGCCTTCAGCCACCTTGTCCACATAGAAGGCACGCGGCGACGCATGGCCGCGGGCGACCGATTCGACGGCCTTTTTGAGGTCGGCATCGACGTTCGGGTAGTCGAGGATCGCCTTGGGGTGCACGCCGATGTTGTTGTTGATGATGAACTCGAGCCGCGCCAGGCCTACGCCGTGATTCGGCAGTTGGGCGAAGTCGAAGGCCAGCTGCGGGTTGCCCACGTTCATCATGAGCTTGATGTCGATCTCCGGCATTTCGCCGCGCTGAACCTCCGTCACCTCGGTCTCGAGCAAGCCGTCGTAGATGAAGCCGGTGTCGCCCTCGGCGCAGCTCACCGTCACCAGCGTGCCGTCCTTCAGCAGATCGGTGGCGTCGCCGCAGCCGACGACCGCCGGAATCCCGAGCTCACGCGCGATGATGGCTGCGTGACAGGTCCGCCCGCCGCGGTTGGTGACGATGGCGGCAGCGCGCTTCATCACGGGCTCCCAATTCGGGTCGGTCATGTCGGTCACCAGCACGTCGCCGGCCTGGACCTTGTCCATCTCGCTGATGCTGTGGACCAGGCGCACCGGGCCGGTGCCGATCTTCTGGCCGATTGCGCGGCCTTCGGCCAGCACGGCGCCCTTGGCCAGCAGCTTGTAGCGCTGCTCGGCTTTGCCCTGCTGCTGGCTCTTCACGGTTTCCGGGCGGGCCTGCAGGATGTAAAGCTGGCCATCGGTGCCATCCTTGCCCCACTCGATGTCCATCGGCCGGCCGTAGTGCTCCTCGATCACCAGCGCGTATTTGGACAGTTGCTCCACCTCGGCATCGGTGAGCGAATAGCGGTTGCGCTGCTCGGTCGGGACGTCGGTGGTCTTCACCAGCTTGCCGGTAGCGGCCTTCTCAGCGGCGCTGGCGAATTCCATCTGGATCAACTTGGAGCCGAGGTTGCGGCGGATTACCGCGCGCTTGCCGGCCTTGAGCATGGGCTTGTGCACGTAAAACTCGTCCGGGTTGACCGCGCCCTGCACCACCGTTTCACCCAAGCCGTAGCTGGAGGTGATGAAGACCACCTGGTCGAAGCCGGACTCGGTGTCGATGGTGAACATCACGCCCGCCGCGCCCAGGTCGCTGCGCACCATGCGCTGCACGCCGGCCGACAGCGCCACGACGTCGTGGGCAAAACCCTTGTGCACGCGGTAGCTGATGGCGCGATCGTTATAGAGGGAGGCGAACACCTCCTTCATTTTGTGGAGCACGTCGTCGATGCCCACCACGTTGAGGAAGGTCTCCTGCTGACCGGCGAAAGACGCATCAGGCAGGTCTTCCGCCGTCGCCGACGAGCGCACGGCGAACGAGGCTTCGGGATTGCCCGCGCTGAGCTTGGCGAATGCATCCTTGATCGCCTGCTCGAGATCGGCCGGGAAGGGCTGGGCCTCGACCATGGCCCGGATCTCGGCCCCTGCCGCAGCCAGCGCGCGGACGTCTTCGGTATTCAGGCTCTTGAGTTTTGCGCTGATGCGATCGGCCAGGCCATCGTGGGCCAGGAACTGCCGAAACGCATGGGCAGTCGTCGCGAAGCCGGTGGGCACGCGCACCCCTTGCGGCAGTTGGGAAATCATCTCGCCGAGGCTGGCGTTCTTGCCGCCGACCGACTCGACGTCGGTCATCCTCAGGTTTTCAAACGGTACGACCAGGGCGGTCGCTTCGAAGAGTGCAGACATGGGAAAGCTCCAGAAGTTGAAACCGGGGCGACATGCAGACGGCGCGGCGCGATCGTTCTGATTGCTCTGGGCGCAAAGCCGGTGTGCATGGATAAAAGCATGGGGGTGGGCGGGAACGGACAGGGCGCATTCCCGATAATGGGCCGGATTGTAGGCGCCGAGCAGGTCGGCGCGCCGCAGGACAAGGCCGCCAAGCATGCACACACGCACCGTATTCTTCGTTTCCGACGGCACCGGGATCACCGCCGAGACTTTCGGCAACGCCGTTCTGGCCCAGTTCGAGATCAAGCCTCGCCATGTGCGGCTGCCCTTCACCGACACGGTCGACAAGGCGCATCAGGCGGTGCGGCGGATCAACCACACGGCCGAAGTGGAGGGCCTTCGGCCGATCGTCTTCACCACGCTGGCGAACATGGACGTGCTTGAAGTCATCGAGACCGGCTGCAAGGGGATGCTGCTCGACATGTTCGGCACTTTCGTGCGACCGCTCGAGATCGAGTTGGCAATGAAGTCGAACCACCGCATCGGCCGCTTCAGCGACGTCAGCAAGAGCAAGGAATACAACGCCCGCATCCAGGCGATCGACTTCAGCCTGGCGCACGACGATGGGCAGAGCAATCGCGACCTGGACAACGCGGACGTAATCCTGGTGGGTGTCAGCCGAAGCGGCAAGACGCCCACTTCGCTCTACCTGGCCATGCAGCACGGCCTGAAGGCTGCCAATTACCCGCTCATCCCGGAAGACTTCGAGCGCCGGCAGTTGCCGCCGGCATTGATGCCGCATCGCAAGAAGATCTTCGGGCTCACGATCCAGCCTGAGCGGCTGAGCGAGATCCGCAACGAGCGGCGGCCGAGTTCGCGCTACGCAAGCATCGAGAACTGCCGCCATGAGGTGAGCGAGGCCGAGGCCATGATGCGGCGGGCCGGTATCCGCTGGCTCTCGACCACCACGAAGTCGATCGAAGAAATCGCGACCACCATCCTGCAGGAGCTGCGGCCCGAGCGGCTGACGTATTGAGCGCTCTCGGGCCTCGCGCGTCCGGAGCAGCGCTCGCTAAACCACCGCCTCGGCAACGGCAGCCTTCTCCGCCGGCGCCGAGGTGCGGATCAGATGATCGAAGGCGCTCAGCGCCGCCTTCGCACCATCGCCCGCCGCGATGATGATCTGCTTGAAGGGCACCGTCGTCGCATCGCCCGCTGCGAACACGCCCGGCACCGAGGTCTGGCCCTTGGCGTCGACCACGATCTCGCCGTGCTTCGAGAGCTCGAGCGTGCCCTTCAGCCAGTCGGTGTTGGGCACCAGGCCGATCTGAACGAACACGCCTTCCAGCGGCACCTGGCGGGTCTCGCCTGTCGCGCGGTCCTTGTAGACCAGTCCGTTGACCTTCTGCTGGTCGCCGGTGATCTCGGTCGTCTGCGCGTTGGTGATGATCTCGACATTGGCAAGGCTCTTGAGCTTGCGCTGCAACACTGCGTCGGCACGCAGCTGGGTGTCGTACTCGATCAACGTGACATGGCCCACGATCCCGGCCAAGTCGATCGCCGCCTCGACACCCGAGTTGCCGCCGCCGATCACGGCCACGCGCTTGCCCTTGAAGAGCGGCCCGTCGCAATGCGGGCAATAGGCCACGCCCTTGTTCTTGTACTCGTGCTCGCCGGGCACGTTGATGTTGCGCCAGCGCGCGCCGGTCGAGATCACGACCGAGCGGCTCTTGAGCGAGGCGCCGTTCTCGAGCTTGATCTCGATCATGTCGTCGCCGGGCACCAGCGCCGCCGCGCGCTGCAGGTTCATGATGTCGACGTCGTAATGGCGCACATGCTCTTCGAGCGCGAGCGCGAATCGCGGCCCTTCGGTTTCCTTGATCGAGATGAAATTCTCGATGCCGAGCGTGTCGAGCACCTGGCCGCCGAAGCGCTCGGAGGCCACGCCGGTACGGATGCCTTTGCGTGCTGCGTAGACGGCAGCGGCCGCGCCGGCCGGGCCGCCGCCGACGATCAGGACGTCGAAGGGGTCCTTGCCGGCAATCTTCTTGGCCTCGCGCTCCACGCCGCTGGTGTCGATCTTGGCCAGGATCTCTTCCAGACTCATGCGGCCCTGGCCGAACTCGGTGCCATTCAGGAAGACGGTGGGCACGGCCATGACCTGGCGCTCCTTCACCTCGTCCTGGAACAGGGAGCCATCGATCATCGTGGTCTTGATGCGCGGGTTCTGCACCGCCATCAGATTGAGCGCCTGCACCACGTCCGGGCAGTTGTGACAGGTGAGCGAGATATAGATCTCGAACTCGAAGTCGCCCTCCAGCGCACGAATCTGCTCGAGCACGGCCTGCTCCACCTTGGGCGGATAGCCGCCGACCTGCAGCAGCGCGAGGATCAGCGAAGTGAACTCGTGCCCCATCGGCAAGCCGGCGAAGCGCGGGCCGTTGCTCTGGCTGGGCCGGTTGATCGAAAACGAAGGCTTGCGATGGTTGTCGTCGCGGCTTTCGATGACCTTCACCAGCGGGGATGAATCGGCCACATCCTTCAGCAGCGACTGCAGGTCGGTCGACGCCTTGCTGTCATCGAGCGAAGCGACGATTTCGACCGGCTGCGTGATGCGGTCGAGATAGCTTTTCAGTTGTGCTTTGGTGCCGGCGTCGAGCATGGTGGACTCACCTCTTTGGAAATCGGAAGACGGAAACAGAAAGGCCCGGGTGCGAACGCGCCCGGGCCTGGCGCGAACGGGCGGCTTTAGATCTTGCCGACCAGGTCGAAAGAGGGCTTGAGCGTCTCGGCGCCTTCGGTCCACTTCGCCGGGCAGACTTCACCCGGGTGGGCGGCGACGTACTGGGCGGCCTTCACGCGGCGCAGCAGTTCGTTGGCGTCGCGACCGATGCCGTTGTCGTGCACTTCGACGGTCTTGATCTTGCCCTCGGGATCGATCACGAAGGTACCGCGGTAGGCGAGACCGGCGTCTTCACCTTCCTCGATGAGGACCTGGAAGGCGCGTGCCAGCTGTTGGCTCGGGTCGCCGATCAGGGGGTACTTCACCTTGGCAATGGTGTCCGAAGTGTCATGCCAGGCCTTGTGGGTGAAGTGGGTGTCGGTCGACACGCCGTAGATCTCCACGCCGAGCTTCTGGAATTCGGCGTAGTGGTCGGCCAGGTCACCCAGTTCAGTCGGGCACACGAAGGTGAAGTCGGCCGGGTAGAAGACGACGACGGACCACTTGCCCTTGAAGCTCTCGTTGCTGACCGGGACGAACTTGCCGTTGTGGTACGCGGTGGCTTTGAACGGGACGATTTCGGTGTTGATCAGGGACATATCTGGATTCCTAAGTGGCTGATGAAAAAAGCGAGTGTTTAGTATAACTACCAATCGACAGCATTTAATAGCAAAGAACTATGAAAAATATTGCGGCGCACTATGAAGGCGGCGGCTTTTCAGCAGATGCGAACGCCTATCACCATCAAACGCATGCAGACCGCTACAACATGGGTTCTCTTGCTTGTGCTTCCAAGAGGAACCCACAATCCACGGTTTCAATAACAAGGAAAAGATCATGAAGGGCGACCCTCAAGTCATCGACCATCTGCAGGCCCAGCTCAAGAACGAGCTCACCGCGATCAATCAATACTTCCTGCACTACCGCATGCTCAAGCACTGGGGCTTGGACAAGCTGGCGAAGAAGGAATACGAAGAATCGATCGGCGAGATGAAGCATGCCGACAAGCTCATGGATCGGATCTTCATGCTCGACGGGCTGCCGAATCTTCAGGACTTGGCCAAGCTCCGCATAGGCGAAGACGTACCCGAGATCCTGCAGTGCGACCTGGCTTCCGAAATGGGCGCACAGGCCACCATCAAGGACGGCATCGCTCACTGCGAAGCGGTTCGCGACTACGTGTCGCGAGACCTGCTGCAGGAAATCCTGGACGACACCGAGGAGCACATCGACTTCCTGGAAACCCAGATCGACCTGGTCGACAAGGTCGGCTTGCAGAACTACCTGCAGTCGCAGATGGGTGAGGTCGAGTAAGGCCGTCTTCGCCACCAAAGCGGGGCCTCGAGCCCCGCTTTTTTTGCGCCTCGCGCAGCATGCAAATAGCATTCATTCTCATTTGTAAGGATAGAATGCCGGCCTCCGATGACCGCCGCTCCCGCCAATCGCCGCCGCGCCTACTGGCTCAAGACCTTGCACGAGTGGCATTGGGTCAGTGCTGCGCTCTGCCTGATCGGCATGGTGCTTTTCAGCGTCACGGGCTTCACGCTCAATCATGCTGGAAGCATCGAGGCGAAGCCCGAGGTGAGCAGTCGCACCGGCGCCATCGATGACGCGCTGCGCGCCCGCCTCCTGCGGCAGTTGCCGTCGGTCAAGGCAAGCAAGAGCAAGGCCGAACTGCCGCAAGAACTGCAGGACTGGGTGCAGAAGCAATGGGCCATCGACACTGCCGGCCGGGAGGCCGAGTGGTCGGAGGACGAGATCTATCTCTCGTTGCCAAGGCCCGGGGGCGACGCCTGGCTGCGGCTCAGCCTGGCCGACGGTGAGATCGAATACGAGCGCACCGATCGCGGCTGGCTTTCCTACTTCAACGACCTGCACAAGGGGCGCAATACGGGCGCCGGCTGGAGCTGGTTCATCGACCTCTTCGCGGCTGCCGCACTCATTTTTTCGGTCACCGGCCTGTTCATTCTCAAGATGCACGCAAACAACCGGCCGTTCACCTGGCCCGTGGTGGGCATGGGGCTGGTACTGCCGGTGCTGCTGGCGCTGTTGTTCATTCATTGATCCCTGGAAAGAGAAGAGGTTTTGGTGCAAGTTCGCTATTCCCTTGCGCTCGCGGCGCTCTTCGGTACTCCTGCCTTCGCGGCCGGTCTCACGGTCAACATCGAGGTGCCGCGCCTGACGGTGGCCGAATACCACCGGCCCTATGTCGCGGCATGGATCGAACGCGCCGACCAGTCGGTCGCGGCCACGCTGGCGGTCTGGTATGACGTCAAGAACAAGGGCAGCGCAGAAGGAGAGGGCACCAAGTGGCTCAAGGACATGCGCCAGTGGTGGCGCCGCACTGGCCGCGAGCTGCAGATGCCGGTCGATGGCGTCAGCAGCGCCACCCGGCCCGCGGGCAAGCACCAGATCAGCTTCACCGAAGGCTCGGTCGCCCTTCCAAAGCTGGCGCCTGGCGCCTACAAGCTCTACGTCGAAGCCGCACGCGAGGTCGGTGGCCGCGAGATCCTGAGCATCCCGTTCGAATGGCCACCGAAGGCGGCCGCGCAGCCGCAGGTCGCCGGCAACAGCGAGCTTGGCGAAGTGAAGCTCGAACTCAAGCCCTGAATTCCCCCATCCTCCTCATCGGGTTCCACCATGAAGCTTGCTTTCCGCACCGCGGCCCTGACCCTCGCCCTTGCCGCCGCGTCCGTCCATGCACACAACCTGTGGCTGCTGCCCTCGAGCACCGTGCTTTCCAAGGGCGACTGGATCACGGTCGACGCGGCCGTGTCCAACGACCTGTTCTTCTTCAATCACAACCCGCTCGCCCTGGACAACCTCGAGGTCACGGCACCCGACGGCAGCGCCATCAAGGCCGAGAACGTTCACAAGGGCAAGCTGCGCAGCGTCTTCGACCTCCATCTCGCCCAGCCCGGCACCTACCGTGTCGCGGTGCTCAACGGCGGCGTGTTCGCGCGCTGGAAGGACAAGGCCACCGGCCAGCAGAAGCGCGCGCGCGGCACGCCGGAGAACATCGCGGGCCAGATCCCGGCGGATGCTGAAGAAGTCGAAGTCACGCAGTCGGCCGGCCGCATTGAAACCTTCATCACCGTGGGCAAGCCCAGCAAGCTCCAGCCCAGTGGAAAGGGCCTTGAACTGGTCTCCGCCACCAACCCCACGGACCTGATGAAGGGCGAGAAGGCCAGCTTCGTCTTGCAGATCGACGGCCGGCCCGCCAAGGACCTCGAAGTGACCGTCACGCCGGGCAACACGCGCTACCGAGACAAGATGGACGAAATCACTGCCAAGACCGACGACAAGGGCCAGTTCTCCGTGACCTGGCCGCAGGCCGGCATGTACTGGCTCGAGGCCAGTACCAAGGACAGCAAGACGTCGGTCCCGCAGGCCAAGGAGCGGCGCCTGAGCTATGCCGCTACCTTGGAAGTGATGCCCTGAACACGCCTGCCGAGGTCGCGACCGCGCGGCCTTCCTTCTCCCCCCGTTGGGCGAGCGGCTACGCCAATGCCGCGCTGCCGCGCCGCGCCGATCCCGCCAGCCTTCAGGCGATGGGCGGCCGCACGATGGGGACGACCTGGTCGCTGCGCTTCGACAATCCGAAGATGATCGAGCTCGGCACAGTCCGGCACGCCGTGCAAGCCGCGCTCCATCGCGTGGTCGCCCAGATGAGCACCTGGGAGCCGGGCTCGGAGATCAGCCGCTTCAACGGCGCGGTCGCCGGCAGCCGTCACGCGCTGGCGCCGGAATTCGCCAAGGTGCTGGGCTGCGCATTGCACTGGGCCGCGGCAAGCGGCGGCGCGATCGATCCCAGCGTCGGGCCCTTGATCTCGTTGTGGGGGTTCGGAGCGCAAGCCTGCACCTCGGGGGCGCCCCCCTCCCCGGCCGATCTCGCGCAAGCCCGGGCGCGGGTCGGCTGGGAGCGGCTCGACTTCGATCCGGGAACCCGATCCATCCTGCAGACGGGCGGCACGATGCTCGATCTTTCGGGGGTGGCCAAGGGTTTCGCAGTCGATCATGTGGCGGAGGCCTTGCGTACGCTCGGCCTCGAGGACTTCATCGTCGAAGTCGGAGGTGAACTGCGCGGCGCCGGCCACCGCCCCGGCGGCGGTTCCTGGCGAGTCGAGGTCGATGCGCCCAACGGCCGCCCTCTCGTCGTTGCGCTTTCCAATTTATCGATCGCCACCTCGGGTGACCGCTGGCACACGCACGAACACGCCGGCCGGCGCTGGTCGCACACCATCGATCCACGCAACGGCGAGCCGCCTCGCCACGGGCTGTCTTCGGTGACGGTTCTGCATCGCGAATGCATGCACGCCGATGCGCTGGCGACCGTCCTGGCAGTGCTGGGACCCGAGGAAGGCTTGGCTTTCGCCGAGCGCCAGTCCGCCGCGGCTCTGTTCGTCTGCCGCGAAGGCACGCAGCCGCGGGTCGTGGCCACCCTTCGCTGGCCCGCGCACAGCGCATGAGCGAGGTGGTCCTGCGCGCCCTGGCGGCCGGCGCGACGGTGTGCGCCTATGCGGCGATGTGCCTCGCCGTGTACCGGCGGGAGCGCGATCGTCGACGGATGGCAGCGCGCACCGCCGCTGCCATGGCAGGCGACGGCAGTTCGCAAGCAGCCTTGGTGCTCTTCGCGAGCCAGACCGGCCAGGCCGAGGCCCTCGCCTGGCAAACCGCCGGCTGGCTGCGCGACGCCGGAAAGCCGGTGCGCGTGATCCCGCTCAACGAAGCCGATGCGCAGACGCTGAGCGGCGCAGGCTCGGCCCTCTTCGTTGCCAGCACCTACGGCGAAGGTGACGCGCCCGACGGCGCCAGCGTGTTCGCGGCGGACGTGATGCGAGCCGGCATGGATCTGACTTCGCTGCGCTACGCCGTGCTCGCGCTGGGCGATCGCCAATACGCGAACTTCTGCGGATTCGGCCGGGCGCTCGACGAATGGCTTCATTCCACAGGCGCCACGCGAGCCTTCGAGCGCATCGAGGTCGACAACGGCAACCCTGCCGCCCTGGCCCGGTGGCAGACGCTGTGCGGCGGGGCCGGCACGCTGTCGACGACACCCGGAAACGACGACAGCGAGTTCCTTCCCTGGCGACTCCGCGCGCGGGAATTGCTGAATGCCGGAAGCGCCGGCGCGCCCCTGTACCACCTGGCATTCGAGCCGCCCGCCGGGCAGTCGGCACAGTGGCAATCCGGGGACATCGCCCAGATCGCGCTGGTCAGCGACCCCGCCCGCCCGCGCGACTATTCGATCGCCTCGATCCCGGCCGATGGCCAGCTCCACCTGCTGGTGCGCCAGGAGGGGCACCCCGACGGAACGCTCGGCGCCGCCTCCGGCTTGCTGAGTTCGACGCTGGCGATCGGCGACAGCATCGCGCTGCGCCTGCGGCAGCACCGCAACTTCCGCCTGGGGACGAATGCCGAGCGGCCTTTGATCCTCGTCGGCAACGGGACGGGCCTGGCGGGCCTGCGCAGCCACCTGCGCGCCCGCGCCGCGGCCGGCCAGCACGACAACTGGCTGGTGTTCGGCGAGCGAAATGCGCGGCACGACTTCCTCTACCGTCAGGAGATCGAGGCATGGCAGGCCTCGGGCACGCTGCGCCGTCTCGACATGGTCTTTTCGCGTGATCAAGCCGAACGCCAGTACGTGCAGCATCGCCTGCTGCAGGCCTCCGAGGAGGTGCGGGCCTGGCTGGCGCGAGGCGCCGCCGTATACGTCTGCGGCAGTCTGCAGGGCATGGCTACGGGCGTCGACGCAGCCCTGCGCCAGATCGCAGGCGAACCCTTCATGCGCGAACTCAACGCCGACGGGCGTTATCGGCGCGACGTCTACTGACTTCGGTGGTCCACGCCATCAGTGGCCGCCGGGCAACGAGCCTACGAAGAATTTCGCATCAGAGCTTGTAAAACGTTAACAAAGGTATTGCGATTCATTATCATTCACGCCGGTCTCGCCCTTGTTCGCGACTCAAGCTCACCCAGCCAATCCCCGTCGCCTAGCCCAGGGCGCCGATGGGACCAGCCAGTCGAGTTCTCACATCAGATCTTCCGGAGAACCCTTCATGGCCTACATCAAGAGCCGCAAGCACGCCGTCGCACGTGCCTTGCCGCCGCTCGGCAGCGCAGCCGCCGCCACCCTCATGGCGCTCACCGCGCTGCCCGCCTCGGCGCAGACATCCACCAGCACCCTCAAGGAAGTGCGCGTCGAAGGCGCTTCGGCCGACTACAAGGCGGACACCTCTGCCAACCCCAAGTTCACCGCGCCGCTGCTCGACACGCCGAAGACCATCTCGGTCGTGCGCGAGCAGATCATTCGCGAACAGGGCGCCACCACCCTGACCGAGGCGCTGCGCAACATCCCGGGCGCGGGCACCTTCTTCCTCGGCGAGAACGGCAACACCAGCACCGGCGACACGATCTTCATGCGCGGCTTCGACACTTCGAGCAGCATCTTCGTCGACGGCGTCCGGGACCTGGGATCGGTGTCGCGCGACGTGTTCAACGTCGAGCAGGTCGAGGTGGTCAAGGGCCCGGCGAGCACCGACGTGGGACGCACCGCACCCACCGGCTACATCAACCTCATTACCAAGAAGCCGCGCCTCGAGGACAGCTTCGCGGGCTCGGTGAGCTTCGGCAGCGCCGACTACGCCCGCACCAGCATCGACTGGAACAAGATCATCAGCGCTGCCGACGGCTCCGGCACGGCCTTCCGCCTCAACGCCGTGGCACAGGACGGCGGCGTCGCCGGGCGCGACTTCGTGAAGAACAAGCGCTGGGCCATTGCACCCTCGCTGGCCTTCGGCCTGAACACGCCGACGCGCATCTTCCTCGACTATGTGCATGTCAAGCAGGACAACGTTCCGGACGGGGGCGTTCCGACCATCGGCCTGCCGGGCTACGCCAACCCGGACCCGCTGGCGCTCGGCGCTCGCCGCCGCACCTTCCTCAACTTCGCGTCCCCGGTCGACCCGAGCAACTTCTATGGCACGCGCTCGGATTTCGACAACGTCACCTCGGACATGTTCACCGCCCGCGTGGAGCACGACATCTCGCCGAACGTCACGCTGCGCAACACCACGCGCTTTGGCAGGACCACGCAGGACTACATGCTCACCTCTTTCGTGCTGGGCGGCCTTGCGGCGAGCGGGGCCGCGCCCGCGGCCAATTCGGGCTTCCTCGCCACGCCGAACCCGAGCCTGCCCGCCTCCTGGACTTTCCGGCGCAACACGCCGACCAACAAGGACCAGGAAAACAAGATCTTCGTGAACCAGACCAACGTGACCGCCAGGGTCGACACAGGCGGTATCAGCCACTCGATCAGTGCGGGTCTCGAACTCCTCAGGGAAGAACAGAGCAATCTCAACTTCTTCGCGCCGGGCTTCGCCAGCGTCAACACGACCTTCGCGCCTGCGGGCTCCTGGCCCGACGCAAACCTGTACAACCCGAACCCCGACGTCGTGGGCTACAACCGGCTGCGCAACGGCACCGGTTCCAACGGCAGGACGGACACCGTCGGGCTGTATGCGTTCGACACCCTCAAGCTCAACGAGCAGTGGCAGATCACGGGCGGCCTGCGCTACGACCACTACAGCACCGACTTCAACTCGACGGCGCTGGCGCTGCCGTCGCGGACGATCACGCCGACCAGCCTCTCGGCATCGGACGGGCTGTTCACCGGCAAGCTGGGCGTCGTCTACAAACCGGCGGAAAACGGCAGCGTCTACGCGGCCTACGGGACGGCCGCCCAACCTCCGGGCGGCGCCAACTTCGCACTGGCAGCGGCGGGTACCGGCAACAACGCCGGACGCACCGACTTCCTGCCGCAGAAGGCCAAGACCTATGAAGTGGGCACCAAGTGGGACGTGCTGAACAAGCGCCTGGCGCTGACCGCGGCGCTCTACCGCACCGAGGTGCGCAACGAGGTGGTGCAGGATCCGACCAACGCCGCCGTCTTTACACAGACCGGCAAGAAGCGCGTGCAAGGCATCGAACTGGGTGCGGCCGGCGCGATCACCGACAACTGGGGCGTGAGCGCAGGTTTCACGACCATGAACACCAAGGTCAACGGCTCCACCAACGCGCAGGACCGGATCACGGTGCTTCCCTACACGCCGAAGCGGGCATTCACGGCGTGGACGACCTATCAGTTTCCCTTCGGCCTGACGATCGGCGGCGGCGCCCGCTACAACGGCAGGCTGACCAAGGGCTTCGACGGCGCCGTGGGCACTCCGGCCTACACCGAGTCGTACTGGGTGTTCGACGCAATGGCGTCCTATCGCGTCAGCAAGAACGTCGAGATCCAGCTGAACATCTACAACCTGTTCGACAAGGAGTACGTGGCGGCGATCAACAAGAGCGGCTATCGCTACGTGCCCGGCATCCCGCGCTCCGGACGGCTCACGGCCAACTTCACGTTCTGATGCGAGCGTCGCGCCGCCTGCCCGGGCGATGCGACACTCGAGCCCCGGCCGTCGCCGGGGCTTTTTTCATTGAGAGAGCTCCACAAGATGATGCTGCATGTGCCCAATGTCCTCAGCGCGGAACAGGTGTGCGACATCCGCGCGGCGCTCGACGGCACCGACTGGGTCGATGGCCGCGAAACCGTCGGCGAGCAAGGCGCCCAGGTCAAGCGCAACCGGCAGTTGCCGGAGCACTCCACGGTGGGCCGCGAACTCGGCAAGACGATCCTGCAGGCTTTGGCGCGCCACCCGCTCTTCTTCTCGGCCGCCCTGCCGCTGCGCTTCGTGCCGCCGCTGTTCAACCGCTACGAAGGCGGGGAGCACTACGGACTTCACGTCGATGGATCGGTGCGTTCCGTGCCGGGCACGGGCGAGCAGCTGCGCACAGATCTCTCCTGCACCCTCTTCCTGTGTGATCCGGACGACTACGAAGGCGGCGAGCTGGAGGTCGTCGACACCTACGGCGCGCACGAGGTCAAGCTGCCCGCGGGCGACCTGATCCTCTATCCGTCGAGCAGCCTGCACCGCGTGCACCCGGTGACCCACGGCGCCCGCACCTGCGCGTTCTTCTGGGTTCAGAGCATGGTGCGCGACGACGGCCAGCGAGCCATGCTGTTCGAACTCGACCAGAACATCCTCAAGCTGCGCGGACGCATCGGCGAATGTGAGGAGACCGTGGCGCTCACGGGCCACTATCACAACCTGCTGCGCCTCTGGGCCGAAGTCTGAGCCTGGCAGCCGCCCGCTGTACAACCCATTTGCCCATAGTTGTTGCAAATGCGAGGGATTCGTATTTATAATCACGACTCCTATCACCAGCCAGCCAGACTGCCGCCCTACCGCCATGATCGTTTGCGTATGTCGCCGAGTGTCAGACCGCGAGATCGCGCGCCATGTGCGGGCGGGGATGACTTTCGACGATGTGCAATTCGAGCTCGGCGTCGCCACCCAGTGCGGCCAATGCGAGAGCTGCGCACGCGATGTGGTCGCGCAGTGCAGTGCCTCCCACCCGATCGCCGCGTTGAGCCGCGAATCGGAGCCGAGTCCGATCCAGCTCGCCAGCGCCATCACGGAAAGCAGGGCATGGAACTCTTCTCGGCACTCGGCATCAGCCTGATCGTCGTCACAGGCTCGGCCTGGTGGGTTTTTCGCAAGTAAGTTACAGCCGGCGGTTTGCTGCACCCGGCACCTTCCAAGGTGCCGGCACTCGAATGTTTGATCGTGTCTGACCGCTTCTCTTCGCCGCCGCCTTCTTTTCTGGGCCTCTCGCGCAACGCGCTGATCGCAAGCGGCGTGGTGCTCTTCCACGTGGCGGCGCTCTGGGCACTGCAAAGCGGCCTGCTGCGGCGAGCCGCCGAGGTGGTCATTCCGGTGGAGATCCTGAGCGAGTTCATCGAGCCGCCCAAGCCGCAAGAGCCTCCGCCTCCTCCGCCACCTCCACCACCGAAGCCCCAGATCACCAAGGCGCCGCCCCCGCCACGGCCGCAGGCCGTTCGGGAGCCCAAGCCCACGCCGGCCCCAAGCGCCCCCACGGGGACGGTCGAACCGCCTCCACCGCCGGCCCCCATTGCACCGCCCGCGCCGCCGGCACCGCCAGCCCCGCCCCCCGCGCCGCCGGCGCCACCCGCGGTGCAATTGCCCAGCACGGACGCGGACTACGCGCAGAGTTGCAAGCCGACCTATCCGTCCATGAGCAAGCGCCTGGGCGAGCAGGGCAAGGTCATCGTCAAGATCGTCGTGGGTGCGGATGGTTCGCCCAAGCAGGTCGACATCCGCAGATCCAGCGGCTTCGATCGGCTGGACGAAGCGGCGAGAGAAGCCATGTTGAGATGCCGCTTCTCACCCGGCAAGGTCGGTGGAGTCGCGCAAACGATGTCCTACGAGGCTCCGGTGAATTTCGTACTGAACTAATTCTTTCCTTGGAGTGTTTATGGATTCCCACTTTGGCCTGATGAATGTCTGGAATCAGGGCGACTTCGTCACACGGGCCGTGGCCCTGCTTCTGATCGGCATGTCCCTCGCGTCCTGGATCGTGATCCTGATCAAGGCGCTGGACATCGTCCGCTACAAGCGCCTCGCCAAGCACTCGCAGGACTTCTGGCACAGCGAAGACTTCGCCACCGCGCTGAACAAACTCGGCAAGGACGACGGCAATCCCTTTCGCGCGCTCGCGCTGGAGGGCCGCGAGGCCGCGGCGCACCATCGCAACACCAAGGCGCATCTGCACGACGCTCTCGACGTGAGCGACTGGATCACGCGCGCGCTGCGCAACGGCATCGACGAATTCACCGCCCGCCTGCAGACCGGCCTCGCGATCCTGGCTTCCGTCGGCTCGACGGCACCGTTCATCGGGCTCTTCGGCACGGTGTGGGGCATCTATCACGCCCTGATGAGCATCGGCTCTGCCGGCCAAGCCACCATCGACAAGGTGGCAGGCCCGATCGGCGAGGCGCTGATCATGACGGCACTGGGCCTTGCAGTCGCCATCCCCGCCGTGCTCGGCTACAACGCGCTGGTGCGGGGCAACAAGTTCGTGCTGACCAAGCTCAACAGCTTCGCGCACGACCTCCATGCCTACTTCGTGACTGGCGCCCGCGTGCAAAGCGGCGTCGAGGCGACCGTGGTGCCGCTCAAGAAAGGCTGAGGAACGCCATGGCTTTCGGAACCCAGGACGAACCCGACGAGGTCATGAACGAGATCAACATGACGCCGCTGGTCGACGTCATGCTGGTGCTCCTGATCATCTTCATCATCACGGTGCCGGTGATGAAGCACGCCGTGAACATCGACCTCCCCCGCGCCAGCAGCGAACCGGAGCAGACCAAGCCGCAGAACATCCTCTTCACCGTGGCGGCCGACGGCAGCTACTACTGGAACGAGCAGAAGATCAACGATGACGAACTGAAGACGCGGCTGGCCGCCGAGGCCGCCAAAGATCCGCAGCCCGAACTGCACATCCGCGGCGACAAGGCAGTGCGTTACGAGCGCGTGGCGCAGGCCATGTCGGCAGCGCGCGAGGCCGGCGTTCGCAAGATCGGGTTCATCACCGAACCGGATCCCAAATAGGCGCGAACCGCAATCTCGAAAAACCGATCGCAGCGATTGACTTTTTATTGAGAATCATTATCATTCACCTACCGTTTAGATGAAGGGATTCCCAATGCAAGCCGTGCCGAACGCGTTCAGTGTCCTCCGCCATCCCTCGCTCGATCATTCGGGCGGCGGCCGAGCAAGCAGCGAGGCTCCCCGGCCTGCGACGCTGTTCGAGAGCGCGGAGCTTCTGAAGGGCGGCAAGATCGTCGGCATCATGCACAACGGCTCGTTGTACCGGCTTCAAGCCACCAAACTCGGCAAGCTGATCCTCACCAAGTAGTTTCAGTTCGCCCCTCGCGCAAGTTTCATCGTGGGGCGACTCGAGGAGATCTGATCTCCGAAGGGTCGTTTTTTGCTAGCCAAACGGCTTCTTGCCGACTAGCCAAGCTTTTTTTCCCGCCTTGAACCCACAAGAAAAAGCGCCGACCGCGAGGTCGGCGTTTTGCATGGCGGCCGCTGGCGATCAGAGGCCCAGCGCGGCGATGCCCGCTCTGGCGATCTGGGCATCCTCGTTCGACTTGACGCCGCTGACGCCGACCGCGCCGATCACCTGCCCGTCCTTGACGATCGGCACCCCCCCTTCGAGCAAGCCCTCGATGCCGGGCGCCGACAGGAAGGAGGTGCGGCCGCCATTGACCATGTCCTCGTAGACCTTGCTCTCACGCCGCCCCATGGCAGTTGTGTGAGCCTTGGCGGGCGCGATATGCGACGAGATGGCCGCGGCGCCGTCCAGCCGCTGCAGCCACAGCAGGTTGCCCGCGTCGTCGGCGATGGCGATCGTCACCGCCCAGTTGTTCTTGAGCGCTTCGGCTTCCGCCGCTGCGGCGATCGCCTTGACGTCGGCGAGTTCGAGAAATGACTTGGTCTTCATAGTCTTGCGAATAATGAGCAAATGCCAAGCATAGCGCCCGCGCCCGCCCGAACGCTCACGAAAATCGGGGTGCGCTTAAGCGCCATACCGAGGCGGGTCTTTTCCAAGGAGGGTACTTGCAGCCCCCTAGAATGACCCCAACTGCTGCCTCGCAGCCAACATCAGGAGTTTCAGCAATGAACGACCGAGTCAACACCCTTGCCACTACCGCCGGCTACGGCCAGGCGCTGCCGCAAGTCGAGCGCCAGCGCGTACTGCGCAACACCTACTGGCTGCTCGCCCTGAGCCTGCTGCCCACCGTGCTGGGTGCCTGGCTGGGCGTCGCCACCGGAATCACCCGCTCGCTCAGCGGCGGCATCGGCCTCATGGTGTTCCTGGGCGGTGCCTTCGCCTTCATCTTCGCCATCGAAAAGACCAAGAACTCGGCGGCCGGCGTGCCGGTGCTGCTGGGCTTCACCTTCTTCATGGGCCTCATGCTGTCGCGGCTGATCGCGATGGTGCTGGGCTTCAAGAACGGCTCGGAGCTCGTCATGACCGCCTTCGGCGGCACCGCCGGCGTGTTCTTCGTGATGGCCTCGCTGGCCACTGTGATCAAGCGCGACCTGTCGGGCATGGGCAAGTGGCTGTTCGTCGGTGCACTGGTGCTGATGATCGGCGCCATCATCAACGTGTTCGTGGGTTCCAGCGCCGGCATGCTCGCGATCTCGGTTGCCGCGATCGGCATCTTCTCGGCCTACATGCTCTATGACCTCAAGCAGATCATGGACGGCGGCGAAACCAACTACATCAGCGCCACGCTGGCGCTCTACCTGGACATGTTCAACGTGTTCCAGAGCCTGCTGGCCCTGCTGGGCATCTTTGGCGGCGAGCGCGACTGATCGCGCGGTCTGGGCATTCGAAAAAGGGCCTTCGGGCCCTTTTTTCATGCCCGCTCGAACACCGCGATCGACTCGACGTGCGCCGTGTGCGGAAACATGTTGACCACGCCAGCGAAGGTGCAGCGATAGCCCGCCTGGTGCACCAGCAGGCCGGCGTCGCGCGCCAGTGTCGAGGGATTGCAGCTGACGTAGACGATGCGCCTCGGCGGCGACCAGCCATCCCTGGGCACCTCATCCTGCTGATGCAGATCGGCCAGTGCCTTGGCCAGCGCGAAGGCGCCCTCGCGCGGCGGATCCACCAGCCATTTGTCCGCAGTGCCGTCGGCCACCAGCATCGCAGGCGTCATCTCGAACAAGTTGCGGGCGGCGAAGCGGGTAGGAGCCAGCGCGCCTCGGCCCGGCGCCGGGCCCTGATTGCGCGCCAGGTTCTCCGTGGCCCTGGCCACCAGCGTGTCGCTGCCTTCGATGCCCAGCACTTCCCGCGCGCGCGTCGCGAGCGGGAGCGTGAAATTGCCCAGTCCGCAGAACCAGTCGATGACGCGCTCCCCCGCCTGCACGTCGAGGAGGCGCAAGGCGCGACTGACGAGCACACGATTGATATGCGCATTGACCTGGGTGAAGTCGGTCGGCTTGAACGGCATCGTGACGCCGAATTCCGGCAACTGGTATTCCAGGGCCGGCCCGCCGGGTTCCAGCAGGCGCACCGTCTCGGGCCCCTTCGGCTGCAGCCACCACTGCACGCCCTCGTGCCCGGCGGCGAAGGACTTGAGTCGCGCGATGTCCGCGGCCGACAACGGCTCCAGGTGCCGCAACACCAACGCGATCACGCCGAGTCCGCTGCCGTCGGGCGCATCGCCGCACGCCAGCTCGATCTGCGGGCAGGTGTCGCGCGCGTCCATCGACCCGATGAGCTCGCGCAGCGGCATGAGCATGGCGCTGACGCGCACCGGCAGCACCGGACACACCTGCATGTCGGCGAGATAGCGGCTCTTGCGTTCGTGAAAGCCGATCAGCACCGTGCCTTTCTTGACCACGTGGCGCACCGACAGCCGGGCACGATAGCGGTAATGCCAGGCCGGGCCCTCGAGCGGCCGCAGCATGTTCTCCGGCCGCACCTTGCCCAGATGCCACAGGTTGTCCTCGAGCGCACGCTGCTTCACCGCCACCTGCGCCGCGGCGTCGAGATGCTGCATCTTGCAGCCGCCGCAGGCACCGGGGTGCAACCCGAAATGCGGACATCCGGGACGCACGCGCTGCGAGGATTCCCGGCGGATCGCGGTCACCGTGCCCTGCTCCCAGTTGTTCTTCCTGCGCTGCACCTTGAGTTGCACTTCCTCGAAGGGCAGCGCGCCCTCGATGAACACCACCATGCCGCTGGCCTTGTGTGCCACGCCTTGCGCGTCGAGATCGAGCGATTCGACCTGCAGCCATTCATCGTGGGGCTGCTGCTGCGCCTCTTTGCTTCCTGTCGATTCCGTCATCCACGGATTGTCTCAGGGCGGAATGCCCTGCCGTGTCGAAACGCCTACAAGAGCGCGTCCCGCTGCACGCCCGCGCGGGCGAGCTGGCGCCGCATCTTTGCGAGGGCCTCGTTCTGGATCTGCCGCACGCGTTCGCGCGTGAGGCCCAGGCGCACGCTCAGCACTTCGAGCGTCTCCGGATCGCGGTCATGCAGGCCGTAGCGCCCTTCCAGCACCTCGCGTTCGCGATCGCTCAGTGCGAGGATCCACTGGTCGAGGAGCTTCTCGACCTCATGGGTCTGGGTGGTGCCCGTCGGATCGCTGTGCTCGTCCTCGGAGGCCACCGTATCGGCGAGACTGAAGCTGTCTTCGCTGCGCTCGCTGCCGGCATCCAGCGAACGCGGCGCCTCGGCCAGGGCCATCAGATCGGCCACGGCCTGCACCTCGCGACCCAGCAGTGCGGCCACATCTTCGACACGCACGCCCTCGGGGCGGCGCGCGATGAAGTCGGCATCGCCCTCCAGCGTTCTCCGCGCGCGCATCACCTGCTGCAGTTCGCGCACGACGTGCACCGGCAGGCGAATCGCACGCGCCTGCATCATTGCCGCGCGTTCGATCGACTGGCGGATCCACCAGGTCGCGTAGGTCGAGAATCGAAACCCGCGCTCGGGCTCGAACTTGTTGATCGCGTGCATCAGGCCGAGGTTGCCCTCCTCGATCAGGTCCGCGAGCGGAACGCCGCGGCCAAGGTAGCCTTTCGCGATGTTCACTACGAGCCGCAGGTTGTGCTCGATCATCGACTGGCGCGCCGAGAAGTCACCGCCACGCGCGGCGCAGGCCGTGCGGTATTCCTCGTCGGGGGTGAACAGCTCGGTTCGCCGGATCTCGCGCAGGTAGAGCGTCAGCGAATCGCCGCCCTCGCCGCCCAGATCGAGCGGGGCGGCTTCACGCGAAGTGTCTTGCGCCTCCTCGCCGCCGACACGCTCGCCCGCCTCGTCCGAAGGAACGGCAGGACCGAAGGCACCGAATGGGACTGTGCCGCCGTTACCCGCCGCGCGCCGCACGATGCGAGCGCGACGCAGGCGAGAGGCAGCCATGCATGGTCCTAGCGGGCGGGCAGATAGCGCGCCGGGTCGACAGGCTTGCCCTGCCGGCGAATTTCGAAGTGCAGCTTCACGCGGTCAGCGTCGCTGTTGCCCATCTCGGCGATCTTCTGCCCTTTCTGCACCGATTGGTCTTCCTTCACCAGCAGCGTTCGGTTATGCGCGTAGGCGGTGAGATAGGTGTTGTTGTGCTTGAGAATGATCAGGTTGCCGTAGCCGCGCAGGCCGGCACCCGCATAGACGACACGCCCATCGGCCGCGGCGAGCACCGAGTCGCCGGCCTTGCCGCCGATGTCGAGGCCCTTGTTCTTGGCCTCGTCGAAGCCTGCTATCAATGAACCCTGGGCAGGCCAGATCCAACCCACGTCTTCATCGCCCGAAGCCGTGGCGGCCGGCGTCGCGGGCGAAGCCGTGACGATGGAAGGCGTGGGCTTGGCAGCCGCGCTCGCCGCCGCTGCGGGAGCCGGCACTGCAGCGGCGGCAGTCCCTGTGGCGGGTGTGGCGACAGCGGTCCGTGCCGCATCGGTGGCAGCAGACCCGGGCGGCACTGCCGCGGTTGCGGCCGCACCCGCAGGCGGGATCACACGCAGCACCTGGCCCACTTCGATCAGGTCCGGATTGTCGAGATTGTTCCAGCGCGCGATATCGCGCCAGTTCTGGCCCGTCTCCGTGCCGATGCGGCGAATGGTGTCGCCGGGACGCACGGCGTAGTAGCCGGGCTTGCCGTAGTTCTCGATCCCCGGCAGCGGCTTGCCCGATGGATCGGTGGTGATGGGAGGTGTGCCCGGGACGGCTGGCGCGGCAACAGCCGGCGCACCGATCATCGTGCCGCGGTCCTCGACCGGAACGGGCCCGCGCTTCGCGGCACACCCCGCAATCAAGAGTGCGACCAGCAGCGTCACGCCAGCAAGCCAGCCCCGATTGCCAATACCCTGCATGTGTTCTTCCTTCAAGCAATTCCCGATTTTAGGGGGACAAAGTGAACCGCCTCAAGAACGCGGCGCTCGAGTCCGCGAGCGGTTTTGTCGATCACGACGAGGGACTGTCCACCCGCCGCCGACTGTGTCGGCGCGACGATGCGGCCGCCGACGGCGAGCTGCGCGAGCCATGTCTCCGGCACTGCCTCGCCGCCGGCCGCGGCGATGATGCCGGCATAGGGCGCACCCTTTGCATAGCCCACCATGCCGTCGCCCAGGAGCAGGTGCACGGTGGCCAAGCGGAAGTGACGCAGATTGGCGCGCGCGCGCTCGTGCAGGCCGCGCAGGCGCTCGATGCTGTAGACCTCTGCCGCGACATGGCTCAGCACGGCGGCCTGGTAACCGCAGCCCGTGCCGATCTCCAGCACGCGCCCGAGCCGATCGCCCGGCTTGTTCGCCAGGGCGGGCGCGCCGAGCAGCAGCTCGATCATCCGCGCCACCACGCTGGGCTTCGAAATGGTCTGGCCCAGCCCGATCGGCAGGCTGGTGTCTTCGTAGGCCTGATTGACCAAGGCGCTGTCGACGAAACGATGGCGCTCGACCGTGCTCATGGCCCGCAACACGCGCGCGTCGGCGATGCCCTGCGCGGCAAGCCGCTGGACCATGCGCGCGCGAACGGCGTCGGAGGCCATCGACGGCGTGTGATGAACGAGCGGCTTCGCCGGAACGGCGGAGGTGCGCCCGCGCGTCGCCGCGGACGCAGTGGGCGTGAGCCGCACGGGAAACCCAGGCCGTTGGCTCGCCATGGTCAGGAGAGCTCGCCCAGCCGTGCCACGGTGTCGCGCCACTGCCCGAGGTGAGCGTGGTCGGTCAGGTCGATCTGCAACGGCGTCAGCGCGATGTGGCCGGCGGCCGTCGCGTGGAAGTCGGTGCCCTCGCCACTGTCCTTGGCGCCGCCCGCGCCCGCGATCCAGTACATGGTCTCGCCGCGCGGGCTGTCCTGCGTGATGACCTTCTCCGCTGCATGGCGGCGACCCAGCCTGCACACCTTGATGGGCTTGAGCTCCTCGAAGGGCAGGTTCGGCACGTTGACGTTGAGCAGGAAGGTCGGGCCTGCGAGCATGCGCTCACGCTCGATCTGCTCCACCAGCCGCCGCGCCGCACGCGCCGCAGCGTCGACATGCGCCCAGCCCTTCTCGATCTGGGAGAAGGCGATCGCCGGAATGCCGAAGAGGTACGCCTCCATGGCGGCGCCGACGGTGCCCGAATAGATCGTGTCGTCGCCCATGTTGGCACCGTTGTTGATGCCGGACACCACGAGATCGGGCCGGTAGTCGAGCAGCCCCTTGAGCGCGATGTGCACGCAATCGGCCGGCGTGCCGGTCACATAGCGAAAACCGTTGTGTGCCTTGTGCACATACAGCGGTGCCGCGAGCGTGAGCGCATTCGACTTGGCGCTGTTGTTGTGCTCGGGCGCAACCACTTCGACTTCCGCTATCTCCTTGAGCGCATCGTGCAATGCAACGATGCCGGGAGCCTGGAAGCCATCGTCGTTTGAGATCAGTATCTTCATGGCGTTCGTAGTGCGCGCGATTGTAGGCGGCGGGCGCGTCACGACAGGGACAATGCCCGCCTGTGGTCCCGCCTATCATGACCTGGATCCGTTGCCCCCAGATTCACCCAAGGAGACCCGAGCATGCACGCATGGCTCTGCGAAAACCCGACCGGCGTCGACGCGCTGACCTGGAAAGAACTGCCGACCCCCACGCCCGGCCCGGGCCAGGTGCTGATCGAGATCAAGGCGGCCAGCCTGAACTTTCCCGATCTGCTGATCGTGCAGAACAAGTACCAGATCAAGCCGCCACTCCCTTTCGTGCCGGGGTCCGAATATGCCGGCGTGGTCTCCGCCGTCGGCGAAGGCGTCACTCACTTGCGCGTCGGCCAGAACGTCGCCTGTTTGTCGGGCACCGGCGGCTTCGGAACCCACACCCTGGCGCCCGCTGCGCTCTGTATGCCGCTGCCCGAGGGCTTCGGGCATGTCGACGCAGCCGCCTTCATCATGATCTACGCGACCTCCTGGCACGCATTGATGGACCGCGCGCAACTCAAAGCCGGCGAAACCGTGCTGGTGCTGGGCGCGGCCGGCGGCGTCGGCACCGCCGCGATCCAGATTGCCAAAGCCGCAGGCGCCAAGGTGATTGCCGCAGCATCGACGGACGAGAAATGCGAGTTGTGCCGATCCATCGGCGCGGACCTCACGATCAACTACACCACGCACGCGCTTCCCAATGGCTTTCGGGATGCAGTGAAGGGCGCGACGGACGGCAAAGGTCCGGACGTGATTTACGACCCCGTCGGCGGAGAATTCGCGGAGCCCGCTTTCCGCTCCATTGGCTGGAGGGGACGCTATCTGGTGGTGGGTTTCGCATCCGGGCCGATTCCCTCGCTCCCGCTCAATTTGATGCTGCTCAAAGGCGCATCGTTGGTGGGCGTGTTCTGGGGCGATTTCGCCAAGCGCGAACCCGCGGCCAATGCCCAGATGATGGCCGAATTGGCGAAGTGGTACGGCCAAGGCAAGATCAAGCCCGTGATCGACCGCACCATGCCCATGGCAGAGCTCAAGGCCGCCTATGCGCACATGGGTTCGCGCGGCGTCAAGGGCAAGCTCGTCATGGTCAACTGAGGGCGCCATTGGCTCCATTGAAAAAGCCCGCAATGCGGGCTTTTTCAATGGAGAGGACAAAAGACTAGCGGATCTCGAAGTCGGACAGCGATTTGCCGGCGGCCAGCGCCTCGGTGATCCAGCGCGGCTTGCGCCCACGTCCACCGGACCAGGTTTCGCCGGTAGGGCTGCGGTACTTCGCAGCAGACTTCACCGCCGCAACGGGAGCTCCCCGCCGGCCACTGCGGCCTGTGAGCTTCAAATCGGCCGCGGTCAGCCCGTATTCGGCGATCTTCTTGCGCAACTCCTCGACCACGCCCGCGCGCTCTTGATTGCGCAGTTCCTCGGCTTGCTTGCGCAATTGCGCAATCTGCTCGTCGTGCTTCTTGATCTGGGAATTGATGTCGGCAAGTGTTGAGGCCATCGGTGAAAGCTCCTCCGAATTAGGAAGCCCGAATTCTAATTCAAGTCCGAATTGCCGCAAGCGCGGCCGGCCCAAAAAAAAAGCGCCGGTCGATTGACCGGCGCTTTTCATCAAAGGTTTGGGGTGGCTGATGGGACTCGAACCCACGACGACCAGAATCACAATCTGGGACTCTACCAACTGAGCTACAGCCACCGCAGAGCCGGCAATTGTAGCCGGAAAAAACTAGCGCCCGACGACCATGCCCGCATCGACGGGCTTCGGCGCCAGGATCTCGGCCTTGAACCGGCTCTTCAGCAGTTCGTAGTAGGCAGCAGCCTCCGCCGCAGCCGTGGTCATTGCGACCTGCTGGATTTCCTGCTGCGCCGCTTCCGGCGCAGGCGGCGTGCGCGGAACGGCCTTGTTGACGCGAACGACCGCATAGCCTTGTGCGCCCAGATCCACCCCCACCACCGAGGGCAGCTTGGCCGGGTCGGCGCGCAGCGCACTCTCGATGATCGGCGTGGGCTGCGACTGTGCGTCGAGCCGGGAAACCGTCACCGCCGCGCCGAAGTTCGCCCCTGCCGCGTTCGATTGCCAAGCCGCGAGCTTGGCCTCGCCTTCGGTCTTGGCCAGCGCCGACGCGCGCTCGGCGACGAGTTGCATGCGAACCTTGTCCTTGACCTCGTCGAAAGGCTGCGCCCGGGCCGGCGAGTGCTGCGTCACCCGTCCCGATGCAAGCTGGTTGGGGCCAATCTCGATCGCCTCCGTGTTGTGCTTGCGCTCGAGGGAATCGGCGGCAAACAGGGCGCTCATGAAATTGCGGCTGGCCAGGGCGCCCGTCGCCCCGGGCGCCGGCGTCCGCTGCACCTTGTCCGCAGTCCGAAGCGTGAGCTTCAGCTTGTCGGCCGCCGGCTTCAAGCTGTCGGGCTGCTGATAGACGGCATCGGTGAAGGTCTCGGCCGCCTTGGCGAACTCCTGCGTGGCTTGTTGCGCGCGGACCTCGTCCTCGATCTTCGCGCGCACCTGCTCGAAAGGCGCCACCACGCCCGGCTTGATGTCGTTGAGCTGGATGATGTGGTAGCCGAACTCGGTCTCGACCACGTCGCTGACCTCGCCCTTCTTCAGAGCGAACATCGCGTCCTCGAAAGGCTTCACCATCGCGCCGCGCGTCACGAAGTCGAGGTCGCCGCCCTTCTCCGCCGAGCCAGGGTCCTGCGAATTCTTGCGCGCGAGCTCGGCGAAGCTGCCCGGTGCCTTCTTGATCTCGGCCAGCAACTGCTGCGCCTTCTCGCGCGCCTTTTCACGCTCTGCGGCAGGGCCCCCTGAGGCCGCGGTAATCAGGATGTGGCTGGCACGCCGTTCCTCCTTCGTGCCGAAGCGCTCCTTGTTCTGTTCGTAGTAGGTCCGTAGGTCCGCCTCGTTGACGGCGATGTTCTTCTTGGCAGCCTCGAGATCCAGCACGAGGTATTCGATGTTCGCCTGTTCCGGCACCTGGAACTGCGCAACGTGCTGCTTGTAGTAAGCCTCGAGATCCGCATCGCTCACATTGACCTTCGCCGCGAACTCGCCGGGGGCGAAACGCGCGACCTGGATCTCGCGCTGGTCATAGAAGGCATTGAGCGTCGCGGCGGCCTGCGCCGGCGCTGCGAAGGCGGTATCCGCGATGCCCTTCAGCACCTGCTGGCGCGTCATCTGCGCAGCGAGCGCGGCCTGGTGCTGCTCGGGCGTCATGCCCGTGGCACGCTGAAAGAGCTCGCGATCGAACTGGCGCTTGCCATCCTTGACAACCACGAAGCTGGCCAGCCCCGGGTCGTTCTGGAAGATCTCCAGCTGCCGCTGCTCCGTCACCACGAAGTGATCCTGCGCCGCGGCCGCCGCCAGCACGCGGTCGCGCACCATGCGCTCCAGGGTCGCGAAGCGTTCCGTATCGGTATCGAACATCGCCGCATCCACGTCCGGCCTTTGCTGGCGGATGCGATCGATGTCGTTGCGATGTTGCGCGTCCCAGTCGGGACGGCGAATGCTCTCGCCTGCCACGCTGGCAACCTTCTCGCCCTTGTCGCCCGAACCGCTGTAGCGATCCAGCACGCCGACCACCACGAAAGACGGCACGATCAACAGGAACAAGACGACCATCAGGACTTTGTTGTGCTGTCGGATGAAATCGAACATGGATGGGTGTCTCTGTAGCGAAAAACAAAAAAGGCGAACTGCTTGTTCGCCTTTGCATCGGTTGGTGGGTGCTGAGGGGTTCGAACCCCCGACCTACGCCTTGTAAGGGCGCCGCTCTACCAGCTGAGCTAAGCACCCAACCGGAAACCGTTCATCAGTTCAGCGCATCTTTCAGCGCCTTGCCGGGACGAAACTTCGGGATCTTGGCGGCCTTGATTTTAATCGCGTCGCCGGTGCGCGGATTGCGACCGGTGCGCGCAGCGCGTTTGCCCACAGCGAAAGTACCGAAACCGACGAGCGAGACCGAGCCGCCCTTTTTGAGCGTCGTACGAATGGCGCCGATCGTCGATTCCAAGGCGCGCGTGGCAGCGGCTTTGGAGATGTCGGCGTTTTTTGCGATGTGCTCAATCAGTTCGGTTTTGTTCACAAGGACCCCTTGTAGGAAAAGATAGTTGATCGGGTAGCGTCAGAAGCGGTGCCGGCCCCGTGACGAAGCCAAGGGGTCCGATGAAGAAAAAAGGATGGCAGTTCTGACGCGCCGGCAGCGCACTGCCGAGAAGGATTACAACCACTGGTCCACAGGGTGTCAATATGACACTCACCCGTGCAATCCAGCGAGGACCGCGATTTTAGTGGGGTTTGGCGCCGGTCCTCCTTTCCGGCGCCTGGCGCTCAGAGCGCCTGCGCGATCGCGCGGCCCAGGTCGGCCGTGGTCGCATTGCCGCCGATGTCCGGCGTGCGCGGCGCCCCGCTCGCCGGCGCCAAGACCTTCTCGATGGCACTCAGGATCGCATCGTGCGCGTCCTTGTGGCCGAGGAATTCGAGCATCATGGCCCCGCACCAGATCTGGCCGATCGGATTGGCGATGCCCTTGCCGGCGATGTCGGGGGCTGAACCGTGCACCGGCTCGAACAGCGAGGGCGTCGTGCGTTCCGGGTTCAGATTAGCGCTCGGCGCGATGCCGATGGTGCCGGTGCAGGCCGGACCCAGGTCCGAGAGGATGTCACCGAACAGGTTGCTGGCCACCACCACGTCGAAGAAGTCGGGACGCTGTACGAAGTGCGCCGTCAGGATGTCGATGTGGAACTTGTCGAGCTTGACGCCCGGATAGCTCTTCGCCATCTCGGCCACCCGCTCGTCCCAGTACGGCATGGTGATCGAGATGCCGTTGGACTTGGTCGCGCTGGTCAGGTGCTTCTTCGGCCGCGACTGCGCCAGCTCGAAGGCGAACTCGAGGACGCGGTCCACGCCCGTGCGCGACATCACCGTCTCCTGAATGACGATCTCGCGCGCCGTGCCTTCGTACATCCGCCCGCCGATGCTCGAGTACTCGCCCTCGGTGTTCTCCCGCACGATGTACATGTCGATCTCGCCGGGCTGCCGCGGGGAGCCGTCGCGCCGCACCACCGGTGCGATGATGCCGGGCATCAGGCGCGCCGGCCGCAGGTTGACGTACTGGTCGAACTCGCGGCGGAACAGCAGCAACGAACCCCACAGCGAGACATGGTCCGGGATCTTCTCCGGCCAGCCAACGGCGCCGAAGTAGATGGCGTCGTGGCCGCCGATCTGCTCCTTCCAGTCGTCCGGCAGCATCTTGCCGTGCTTCTCGCAGTAGTCCCAGCTGGAGAAATCGAAGTGGTCGAAATGCAGGTCGATGCCGAACCTGCGGGCCGCGGCATCGAGCACCTGCAGTCCCTCGGGCATGGTTTCCTTGCCGATGCCGTCGCCGGCGATGACTGCGATGCGGTGCTTGCTCATGGTCTCTGTCCTTGGTCTGTGCGCTGAAGAAAGAAAGGCAGCGCCTCGGCCAGCAACTCGCTCGGCGCCTCTTCGGGAATGTAGTGGCCGCAGGGCAGCGTGCCACCGGACACCTCGAGAGCGCGCTCGCGCCACAGCGCGAGCACATCAAAGCAGCGGCCCACCACGCCATGCTCGCCCCACAGCACGCGCAGCGGCTGCGCGAGCTTGCGGCCGGCGACGATGTCCGCGCGATCGTGCTCGAGATCGATGCTCGCCGACGCGCGGTAGTCCTCGCACAGAGCCTGGGCCGTGCCCTCGATCGCGATGCAGCGCTCGTACTCGGCCAGCGCGTCGGGGGCAAAGGGGGCCAGCCCCGCGTAGCGGCCGCCCATGACGCTGCGCACATAGCGCACCGGGTCGGCATCGATCAACGCCTCGGGCAAGGGGGGTGGCTGGATCAGGAAGAACCAGTGCCAGTAGGCGCGCGCAAAGGCTTCCGTGGTGTTCTCGTACATCGCGAGCGTGGGTGCGATGTCCAGCAGCATGAGGCGCTCGACTGCAGAGGCATGGTCCGCCGCCAGCCGATGGGCCACGCGCGCGCCGCGATCATGCGCGAGCACGCCGAAGCGGTCGAAGCCGTGGTGCTGCATGGCGGCCAGCGCATCGAGCGCCATCTCGCGCTTGCTGTAGTGCAGGTGTTGCGCGTCGGCCGGCGGCCGCCCCGAATCGCCATAACCCCGCAGATCGATCGCGACGACGGTGAAGTGCTCCGCCAGCGCCGGCGCCGCGCGATGCCAGATGGCATGCGTCTGCGGATGGCCGTGCAGCAGGAGCAAGGGCGCGCCACGCCCACCGATCCGGCCATGCAGGCGGACGCCGTCGCGCGACAAATCGAAGCTAGAGAAGGAGGTGAACACAGCGGAATTGTGCGTTGCGCCCCAGACGGGAGCAAGCAACAATGAGCCAATTCATACTTTCCACAATTGCACCAATGGATCGCGCAGATCTCGAACTCGTGACCGCCATCCGCGACCGCGGCAGCCTTGCAGGCGCGGCGGCGGTGCTGGACGTCGTGCCCTCCGTCGTCACCAAGCGACTGGGTGCGCTCGAGGCACGGCTCGGGCAGCGCCTGTTTGATCGCACGACGCGTCGACTCAGCGCTACCGCCGAGGGCGAAACGGTCTGCCTGCACGCCCGGTCTCTGCTGCAGGGCTTTGCGGCACTGGAGAACGAGCTCGGCGAGCGGCAGAACGAACTGGTGGGCTCGATCCGGCTGGCCGCGACCTTCGGCTTTGGCCGACGCTGGCTCGGCCCGGCGCTGGCG
This sequence comes from Variovorax sp. Soil_C_17, assembly GCF_057657265.1. Taxonomy (NCBI): domain Bacteria; kingdom Pseudomonadati; phylum Pseudomonadota; class Betaproteobacteria; order Burkholderiales; family Comamonadaceae; genus Variovorax; species Variovorax sp. Soil_C_17. The sequence continues at coordinate 265,850 of NZ_JBDGIT010000006.1, read as the reverse complement.
AGCTTCCAGGCTCGCCACCCGGCGCTGCAGATCCAGCTGCAACTGGTCGAGCAGTTGCCCGAGCTCGGCGCGGAAGGCTATGACGGCGCCGTCTGGCTGTGGCCGGTGCAGCGCCGCCATGCGGGCGATTGGGTCACGCGCCGCATCGCACGCAACCAGCGCGTGCTCGCTGCGGCGCCCGCGTACATCGAGCGGCGAGGCCGTCCTGCCGACCTCGCCGCACTGGCCACGCACGATTGCCTGGTGGCACGCGAGAACGGCGGGGAGGCGGGCGAGCGCGATGCCACGCTGTGGTCGCTGCGCAATGCCAGAGACGGCAGCATCGCGCGGGTGCGCGTGCGCGGGCCGCTCGCCAGCAATTCGGGAGAGCTCGTGCGCGACTGGTGCCTGGCCGGCCACGGCATCATGCTGCGAAGCCTGTGGGACATCGCGCCGCAACTGGCGTCGGGCGAGTTGGTGCAGCTGCTGCCGCAGTACGCGATGCCGGATGCCGACATCCAGTGGGTCGCCCCCTGGCGCCCCAAGACGCCGCGGCGCGTGCGCGAGCTGGTCGATTTCCTGCTCGATGGCCTTCGCGGCGAGCCATGGAAGCCTGCGGCCCGCCGAACTCGCTGAGGGGGAGCCGGTTCAGCGCTCGCCGCGCACCACCAGGCTCACGCCGACAGCCGTCATCGCAATGCCCACCAGCGTCGGCACCGTGATCGGCTCGGCGAACAGGAGCCAGGCCATCAGCGCCGTGCAGGGCGGCACGAGGTACAGGAGGCTGGTCACCGCCGTCGCGGTGCCGCGCTGGATCAGCATGTAGAGCAGCGAACTGCCGCCCAGCGACAGTGCGAGCACCGACCAGACCATGGCGCCGCCCGATTGCAAGTTCCACTGGATGCTGTCGGCCTCCAGGGCCGCGAAGGGCAACGTGGCCAACAAGGCTGCGGCGAGCTGGACCGCGCCTGCGATACGCACGTCGCAAGGCGCGACGAAGCGCTTCTGATACAGCGTTCCGGAGGTGATGGAAACGAGCGCCATCAGCGCCAGCCCCATCGTGAGCGCATTCACCTCCCCGCCCTGCCCCAGCTTGCGCAGCACCACCAGCACCAGGCCGGCGAAGCCCAGCGCAAGGCCGGTCCATTGGCGGCGCGAGATCGAACCACCGCGCATCGACAGCCACACGGCCGTGAGCACCGGCTGTACGCCGACCAGCAAGGCGATCAGCCCCGAGCCCATGCCGGCCCGGACCGCAGCCCACACGCCACCGAGGTAGCCCGCCTGCATCAGGACGCCGGTGACCGCCAGATGCCCCCACTGCGCGCGCTCGCGCGGCCATTGCACGCGCGCCACCCACACCCAGACCAGAAAGCACAGCACCGACAGTGCATAGCGCACGGCGAGGAACTTGAGTGGCGGCGCATGGGGCATGCCGTAGCGCGCCACGATGAAGCCTGTGCTCCAGATCAGCACGAAAACCGCGGGCATGGCCCGCACCCAAGCGGAGGACGCCGGGACTGCAACCGCCGTCATTTGGCCCGGGCCCGGATCTCCGGTATGGCTTTCTGGAGGTAGTAGACCATCGACCAGACCGTGAGCACGGCCGAGACCCAGATCAGCCATTGGCCCCAGGTGCCGGTGTCGATCACGCCGAACAGGAGGCCGTCGAAAAGCAGGAAGGGGATCGCCACCATCTGCACGACGGTCTTGACCTTGCCGATCATGTGGACCGCCACGCTCTTGCCCGCGCCGATCTGCGCCATCCACTCGCGCAGGGCAGAGATGGCGATCTCGCGGCCGATGATGATGAGCGCCACGAACACGTCGGTGCGGTTCAGGTGCACCAGCACCAGCAGCGAGGCGCACACCAGGAACTTGTCGGCCACCGGGTCGAGGAAGGCGCCGAAGGCCGAGGTCTGGTTGAGACGCCGGGCGAGAAAGCCGTCAAGCCAGTCGGTGGCGGCAAACACGATGAACATCACCGTGGCCAAGAGGTTGCGCATGGGCTCGCTCAAGGGCAGGTAGAACACCCCCACGATCAGCGGAATCGCGACGATGCGCGTCCACGTCATGATGGTCGGAAGCGTCCAGAACATGCAGGCGAGTATATGGCCCGCCCCAGGCTTGTCCGCTGGGCGATCTAGTGAAGCGCCCGGTAGATTTCTTCCGCCAACTCGAGCGCGATGCCGTCGACCGATGCGATGTCTTCGACGCTTGCAGCCGCCACGCCGCGAATGCCGCCGAAGCGCTGCAGCAGACGCGCGCGCCGCTTGGGGCCGATGCCGGGAATGTCCTCCAGCTGGCTGCCGCCCACGCGCACCTTGGCCCGCCTCGCGCGCATGCCGGTGATGGCGAAGCGATGCGCCTCGTCGCGGATCTGCGCCACCAGCATCAGGGCTGCAGAGTCGCGCCCGAGGTACACCTTTTCACGGCCGTCGGCAAAGACGAGCTCCTCCAGGCCGACCTTGCGGCCCTCGCCCTTCTCCACCCCGACGATCAATGACAGCGGCAGACCCAGCTCGCTGAACACCTCGCGCGCCATCGACACCTGGCCTTTGCCGCCGTCGACCAGCACCAGATCCGGCATGCGCGCGCCGCGCGTGCCGGGCCGGGCATCGCTGCCGGCCCCTGCCGCGTCGCCCGCCGGCGGTGCCTCGGTCTCCGCGGCCATCGCCTCGGCCAGCTTGCCGTAGCGGCGATGCAGCACCTGGCGCATCGCCGCGTAGTCGTCGCCGGGCGTGATGCCGTCGATGTTGTAGCGCCGGTACTCGCGGTTCTGCATCGCGTGATGCTCGAAGACCACGCAGGAGGCCTGCGTGGCCTCGCCCGCCGTGTGCGAGATGTCGAAACACTCGACGCGAAAGTTGTCGAGATCGTCCGGCGCGAGCTCCAGCGCGTCCACCAGCGCACGCGTGCGCGCCTGCTGCGAGCCTTCCTCGGCCAGCAGGCGCGCGAGCTGCAGGCCCGCGTTGGTCAGCGCCATCTCCAGCCAGTGCCGGCGCTGCTCGCGCGGCTGGAACACGGCCGTCACGCGCGTGCCGGCCTGCTGAGAGATGGCCTCGATCAGCTCGCGGCCCACCAGCTCGCTCAGCACCAGCGTGGGCGGCACCGGAACGTCGATGTAATGCTGGGCGATGAAAGCCTCGAGCACCTGGACCTCGACCGATCCGGCGAAGGCGCCGGGGGCCTCCTCGCCTTCGACATCCTGCGTGCCGTACCGGATCTGCGTTGCGTCTTCCACGTGAACCGGGAAATAGGCGCGGTCGCCCAGGTGCCGGCCGCCGCGCACCATCGCCAGGTTGACGCAGGCCTTGCCGCCCTGAACCTTCACGGCGAGGATGTCCACGTCCTTGTCGGAGGCGATCTCGACCGACTGCTGGTGCAGCACGCGCGACAGCGCCGACATCTGGTTGCGCAGTTCGGCCGCCTGCTCGAATTCCAGCTTCTCGGCATGCGCCGTCATGCGCGCCTCGAGCTGGGAAAGCACCACCTGCGTGTCGCCCATCAGGAAGGCCTCGGCATTGGCCACGTCCTGCGCATAGGCCTCGGGCGTGATGTAGCCCACGCAGGGCCCGGTGCAGCGCTTGATCTGGTAGAGCAGGCAGGGCCGCGTGCGGTTGGCATACACCGTGTCTTCGCAGGTGCGCAGCTTGAAGACCTTCTGCAGCAGCTGGATCGACTCCTTCACCGCCCAGGCGCTCGGGTAGGGGCCGAAATAGCGATGCTTGCGGTCCACCGAACCGCGGTAGTAGGCCAGGCGCGGAAAGCTGTGCGACGCGATCTTGAGATAGGGGTAGCTCTTGTCGTCCCTGAACAGGATGTTGTAGCGGGGCTTGAGCGTCTTGATCAGGTTGTTCTCGAGCAGCAGCGCCTCGGCCTCGGATCGCACCACCGTGGTCTCCATGCGGGCGATCTTCGAGATCATGTGGCCGATGCGCGTGCCGCCGTGGTTCTTCTGGAAATAGTTGGCGACGCGCTTCTTCAGGTTGCGCGCCTTGCCCACGTAGAGCACCGCGCCCGTGGCGTCGAAATAGCGGTAGACGCCCGGCAGTTGCGGCAGCGCCGCGACCTCGCTGAGCAGTTGATCGGAATGCGTGTCTGACATCGGGCGCTATTGTGCTGGCGCGACCGCGGCGGGGTCGAGGAAACCGGCTGAAGAAACGGGCAGTAGAGTATCCCGCGATGCGCTGGGACATTTTCTGCAAGGTCATCGACAACCATGGCGACGTCGGCGTGTGCTGGCGCCTCGCGTGCGGGCTCGCGGCCGCCGGCGACACGGTGCGGCTGTGGATCGACGACGCGTCCGCGCTGGCCTGGATGGCGCCTGAGGGCCATCCCGCTGTACGCGTGGTCCCGTGGACCGCCGCCGGCGCCGCGCAGGAGGCCGCCGCCGCGCCGCCGCCCGACGTGCTGATCGAGGCCTTCGGCTGCGATCCCGCGCCCGAGCTCGTTGCGCGCTTCGCGCAGCCGGCGCTTCCGGGCGCGGCGCGCCGCGTGTGGCTCAACCTCGAATACCTCTCCGCCGAGCCCTACGTCGAACGCCTCCACGGGCTGCCCTCGCCCGTGTTCAAGGGCCCGGGCGCCGGCCTGACCAAGCACTTCTTCTACCCCGGCTTCACCCCATCGACGGGCGGCCTGCTGCGCGAGGCCGACCTGCCGGCGCGACGCGCACGCTTCGATCGGGCAGCCTGGCTCGCTCGGCAGAACATCCCATGGAACGGCGAGCGCCTGGTCTGCCTGTTCTGCTACGAACCGCCCGCGCTCGAGGCCTTGCTGGCCTACTTCGAGCACGCGGGCGAGCCCACCCGCCTGCTGGTGACCGCCGGCCGCGCCTCGCGCGCGCTGCCACCCGGGCCGGCCCGGCGCGGTGCGCTGTCCATCACCTGGTTGCCCTACTTGACCCAGGGCGATTTCGATCACCTGCTGTGGGCCTGCGACCTCAACTTCGTGCGGGGCGAGGATTCGCTGGTGCGCGCCCTCTGGGCCGGCGCGCCCTTTGTCTGGCAGATCTACGCCCAGGACGACGACGCCCATCACACCAAGCTCAATGCCTTCCTCGACTGGCTGGAGGCCCCGCCCGAGCTGCGCCGCCTTCATCACCTGTGGAACGGCATGGCCGCGGGTGAGCTGCCGGAGCTTGGCCGAGCGGCGCTTGCGCCCTGGCAGGCCGCCGTCGCTGCAGCACGCGATCGCCTGCTCCGTCAGGATGGCCTTGTGGGCCGTTTACGGCATTTCGTCGCCCAAAAAAGTTAGAATTGCAGGCTTTGCGGATTTCCGGCCCGTGCTTTCAGGCACTGCCGCACTCATCCGCTGAACCCGCCGCGGTGAATGTGTCAAGGGATCCAGGCCACAGACACGCCGAGCGGCCAACATCCGAGACCCTGACTATGAAAATCGCTCAAGAAATCCGCGCCGGCAACGTCATCATGCATGGCAAGGACCCGATGGTCGTCCTCAAGACCGAATACAGCCGCGGCGGCCGCAACTCCGCCACCGTGCGCATGAAGCTCAAGAGCCTGATCGCCAACTTCAACACCGAAGTGGTGTTCAAGGCCGACGACAAGATGGAGCAGATCGTCCTCGAGAAGAAGGACTGCACCTATTCCTACTTCGCCGATCCGATGTACGTCTGCATGGACGCCGAATTCAACCAATACGAGGTCGAGGCCGAGAACATGGGCGACGCCCTCAACTACCTCGAGGACGGCATGCCGGTCGAAGTGGTGTTCTACGACGGCAAGGCCATCTCGGTCGAGCTGCCCACCAGCGTCGAGCGCGAGATCACCTGGACCGAGCCGGCCGTCAAGGGCGACACCTCGGGCAAGGTGCTGAAGCCCGCCAAGATCGCCACCGGTTTCGAGGTTCCCGTGCCGCTGTTCGTCTCCCAGGGCGACCGCATCGAGATCGACACCCGCACGGGCGAATACCGCAAACGCGTTTGAACGGCACCCGCGCTTGCGTCAAAAGGCTCCTCCGGGAGCCTTTTTTGCGTACGCTGCGAGGATGAACGGCCCTTCCGTACGCACCGACATCGATGGCCGGTCAGCACCATCGTTCGGCCGCTTCCGAGGCTCTTCTCAATTTCGGGCTCGAATCCTGCTGCGCGCACAATCCGAGACTCGCCCTGACGACAGACCATGCCCAACAACACACACGACCTCCACAACAAGCGCCTCGCCGACGCCTGGGCCACCCTCCAGGCCCATGCCGACAAGGGCCTTCCCCTCCACTCGGACCCCTCGCGACTCGCCTTTGCCGACCCCGAGTTCCTGTTGCGGCGCGAAACGCGCGGGCTGCGCATGCAGCTGGAACTCATGAAACCCGACCTCGAGATGCGTGCCCACGGCATCGAGAACACGGTGGTGGTGTTCGGCAGCGCGCGCTTCCGCAGCGAGGAGGAATCCGGCGCCTTGATCGCCCAGGCCGATGCCGCCGGCGACGCGGTGGCCGCCGCACGCTGGCGCAAGCTGGCGCGCAGCTCGCACTACTACGAAAAAGCGCGCGCCTTCGGCAAGCTGGTCGCAGAGTACAGCGACGACAAGGAGCCGGAGGACAAGCTCTTCGTCGCCACCGGCGGCGGCCCCGGCATCATGCAGGCCGCCAATCGCGGCGCCTATGAGGGCGGCGGCCTCTCGGTCGGCCTGGCGATCGCGCTGCCGATGGAGGAGGAGGCCAACCCCTACGTCACGCCGGCACTGAGCTTCAAGTTCCACTACTTCGCCATCCGCAAGATGCACTTCATGATGCGGGCGAAGGCGCTGGTGGCCTTCCCCGGCGGCTTCGGCACCCTGGACGAGCTGTTCGAGGTGATCACGCTGGTGCAGACGCGCAAGGCCCGGCCGGTGCCGATCGTGCTCTTCGGCTCGGACTACTGGAAACAGCTGATCAACTTCGATTTCCTGGCCGAGGAAGGCGTGATCTCGCCCGAGGACGTGAGGCTGGTCGAGTACGTGGACACGCCGCAGGACGCATGGACTGCGATCAAGCGCTTCTATAAGCTCTAACCCCCGCGCCGGCGCGCGGGCCTCACTGGAGCACCTTCGCCGTCGGCTGCGGCAAGCGCGCCCTTGCGAACGGCCGGCGGGATCTCAGGCCTTCAGGCCCCAGACCGCCCGCGTCCCCAGCGCCACCACCCCGCCGGCCAGCCAGAACACGCCGCCGATGCCGATCAGCGCGCCGATCGAGCCGAACAGCATCGGCATGGCGACACTGGAGGCGTTGATGGTCATCAGCCGCAGCCCGAGCGCCTCGCCATGACGCGCATGCGGCGTGATCTGGTGCAGCATGCTCATCACCATCGGCTGCACCGCGCCCAGTGCGAAGCCCAGCACCACCGAGCACGCGCCCATCGCGAGCGCCGAGGACAGCAGCGGATAGACCGCGAACACGATGGCCGTCACCACGGACGAAGCGGCGATCACGCTGCGCTCCGACGCACGCGCGGCCACCAGGGGCAGCACGATGCGGATCACCGCCGCAGCAATGGCGAATGCGCCGAGGATGGACCCGATGACCGAGGCGCCGAGCCCGCGCTCGTGGCCCAGGATGGGCAGCAGGAAGGCATGCACGTCCCAGCTGGAGGACTGCAGCCAGTTCACGAACAGCAGGCGCCGGAACATGGATTGCCGCAGCAGGTCCCAGGCGCGCGGCTTGGCGCCGCCTACCGCCGGCGCGATGCGGGGCAGTTCCTGCGTGCGGCGAGCGAAGAGCCAGCCGGCGAGCGGCAGCAGCGCCAGCACGGCGAAGGCGATGCGAAAGCCCGGCAGGTCGGCCGGACTGCGGCCCGCATGGTCGATCAGCAGGCCGGCGCAGAACGGACCGACGAAGTTGGCGACCGCCGGCGCGATCGCCAGCCAGCTGAACACCCGCTTGAGCTGCACCGGGTTGCTTGCCGCACGCCCGACATGGCGCTGCAGCGCGATGACGGCCGCGCCGGTGGCGCCGCCGGTCAGCAGCGCCGACAGGCACATCACCGGAAAGGAGGGCAGGACGGCAGCCAAGGCGGCGCCCGAGGAGGCGGCGATCACCGCCAGCATCAGCGGCCGCTTCAGCCCGTGCCGGTCGGCAAAGCGCCCGGCCGGCAGCGCCAGGAACACCTGGGTCAGCGCGAAAAGCGCAATCAGCAGGCCGACGGCGGCCGCGCTGTAGCCCTTTTGCAGCGCCAGCAGCGGCGCGCCGAGGCGCATGCCGGCCATGGCCGCATGCAACAGAATCTGCGCCGCGATCAGCCGCAGCAGCTCGGCGCTCACGTCCCCGGTTCGCCGTCGTCGGCGGCCGGCAGCAGCGCCTGCGACTGCGCCTCCGGCAGCGCCTCGACCTTGCGCAGCGCCAGGCGCATCTGCTTGGCGCGGGTGTCGGCCTTGTCGAGCGTGTCGGAGGCCTTGGCCACCTGCTCCTTGATGCGCGCCACCCATTCGCCGTAGCGCTCGAACTCGGTCTTGACGGCGCCGAGCACCTTCCACACCTCGGACGCCTGCTGCTCCAGCGCCAGCGTGCGGAAGCCCATGTGCAGGCTGTTGAGCATCGCCAGCAGCGTGGTCGGCCCGGCGAGCGTCACGCGGTGCTGGCGCTGGATCGCGTCCATCAGCCCCGGGCGGCGCAGCACCTCGGCATACAGGCTCTCCACCGGCAGGAACAGGATCGCGAAATCGGTGGTGTGCGGCGCAGCCAGGTAGTTCTCGGCGATCGAGCGGGCTTCGCTTCGGATGCGCGCCTCCAGCGCGCGCGCCGCGAGTTCCGCGGCGCCGGCGTCGATGCGCTCATGGGCATCGAGCAGGCGCTCGTAGTCATCGCGCGGAAACTTGGCGTCGATCGGCAACCAGACCGGCGCGCCGTCGCTGCCGCGGCCGGGGAAGCGGATCGCGAAGTCCACCCGCTGCCCGCTGCGCGGCTTGGTCTCGACCTGCCGGGCGTACTGCTCGGGCGTGAGCACCTGTTCGAGCAGCGCTTCGAGCTGCACCTCGCCGAACACGCCGCGCGTCTTCACGTTGGTCAGCACGCGCTGCAGGCTGCCGACGCCGACCGCGAGCGTCTGCATCTCGCCCAGGCCCTTGTGCACTTGTTCCAACCGGTCCGCCACCTGCTTGAAGCTCTCACCGAGCCGCGCTTCGAGCGTGCTCTGCAGCTTCTCGTCGACGGTCCTGCGCATCTCGTCGAGCTTGGCGGTGTTGCTCTGCTGGAGCTGCGCGAGTTGCGCCTCCATCGTCGCGCGCACCTCGGCGAGCCGCCGCGCATTCGATTCGGACAGCCCCTGCAGCTGGGTATTGAGGGTGTCGGCCAGCGTTTTCTGCAACAGGCTCAGCTGCTGCGCGAAGGCGTCGATCTGCGCGTTTTGCGTGCGCGTGGCCTCGGCCCCCTGCTGCACCAGCGCCTGCTGGAAGGTGGCAAAGGCCTGGCTCGTCTCCTGCCGCGTACCGCGGGAGGACTCGCCGATCTCGTGCCGCAGCTCGCGCTCGATGCGTTCGTTGGCGGCGCCCAGCGTGGCAACAAGGGTGCTGTGGTCGGGTGGCGGCGGCTTGCGCAGCAGCAGCCAGAGCAACAGGACGACGTTGAGAGCGGCGAGGCCGATCAGAATCCAGGGTTCCGGCAAGGGCATGACGGGTCTACTTGCCTCCCAGCACCGCGGGATTGAGCGGCGTGACCGGCTTGCCGTCGATGAGGAAGCCCACCAGGTTGTCCGCCGCCAGTTCCGCCATGGCGCGCCGGGTCGGGATGGTGGCGCTGGCGATATGGGGTGTGAGCACGACGTTCGGCACCCGGAGCAAGTCCGGATGAACCTTGGGCTCGCCCTCGAACACGTCCAAGCCCGCAGCCGCGATGCGCTTGTCGCGCAGCGCCGCCGCCAGCGCCGCATCGTCGACGATGCCGCCGCGGGCGATGTTCACCAGCGTGGCCGTCGGCTTCATGAGGGCCAGCTCGGCGGCGCCGATGGTGTGGTGCGAGGCCGCCGAATACGGCACCACGAGCACGACGTGGTCGGCGGTCTTCAGCAGCTCTTCCTTGCCCACGTAGGCGGCCTTGCATTCGGCCTCGAGCTGCGCATCGAGCCGCGAGCGGTTGTGATAGATCACCTTCATGCCGAAGCCGTGCGCGCCGCGCCTGGCGATGCCTTGCCCGATGCGGCCCATGCCGATGATGCCCAGCGTGGCGCCGTGGACGTCGGAGCCGGCGAACATGTCGTAGCTCCACTTCTCCCACTTGCCCGCGCGCAGGAAATGCTCGCTTTCCGTGATGCGGCGCGCGGTGGCCATCAGCAGCGCGAAACCGAAGTCGGCGGTGGTCTCGGTCAGCACGTCGGGCGCGTTGGTCGCGAGCACGCCGCGGGCCGTCATCGCCTCGACGTCGAAATTGTTGTAGCCCACGGCCATGTTGGCGCAGATCTTCAGCTCGGGACAGGCTGCCAGCACCTCGGCGTCGATGCGCTCGCTACCGGTGGTGAAGGCGCCCTGCTTGCCCTGGAGCTTCTGGATCAGTTGCGCCTTGCTCCAGCTCTGGTCGTCCTGGTTGGAATCGACCTCGAAGTGAGTTTCCAGCCGGGCGATGGTTTCGGGAAATACCGAACGGGCGACGAGGATCTTGGGTTTGCTCATGATCAGCGGAAGAAGATGAAGGTGGAGAGAATGAACAGCGGCACCAGGATGGCGCCCGACCACATCATGTAGCCGAAGAAGCTCGGCATGCGCACGCCGCGGCTTTCTGCGATGGCCTTGACCATCAGGTTGGGCGCATTGCCGATGTAGGTGTTCGCGCCCATGAAGACGGCGCCGGCAGATATCGCGGCCAAGGTCGACGCGTAAGTGGTCATGAGTGCCTGTGCATCACCGCCCGCCGTGTTGAAGAACACGAGGTAGGTGGGCGCATTGTCGAGAAAGGAGCTCAGCGCACCGGTGGCCCAGAAGTACATCGCCGGATCAGGCTGGCCGTCGGGCCGCGTCACGGCCGCGACGACCGCGCCGAAAGGCCCTTGGACGCCCGCCTTGAGCATCGCGATCACCGGGATGATGGTGAGGAAGATGCCGGCGAACAGCTTCGCCACCTCCGCCATCGGCGCCCAGCCGAACTGGTTGTCGGCATGGACCTGCCGTGCCGTGATCCTGAGCGACAGCAACGTGATCGCAATCAGCCCGGCGTCGCGCACCAGGCCGGGAAGCCCCAGCACGGTGCCATGGATGTCGAAGCTGACGGGTGACTTCCAGATGCCGCTCAACAGCACGAGGAAGACGATGCCGCCCAGCAGCCAGAAGTTGGCGGCGCCATCGAAGCGAACGCCGCGGGTGTCGGGCGTGGGGTCGAAGGGCAGCAAGTCCTCCTTGCCGTAATACCAGCGGTCGAGCCCATGGAACAGCGCCAGCAGGATGCCGACGATGAACAGGGTCTCGGGCAGGATGTTGCGTGCCGTCCAGAAGAACTCCACGCCTTTCAGGAAACCCAGGAACAGCGGCGGATCGCCCAGCGGCGTGAGCGAGCCCCCCACGTTGGACACGATGAAGATGAAGAACACGATCACGTGCACCCGGTGCCGGCGGTTGTCGTTGGCGCGGATCAGGGGCCGGATCAGCAGCATGGAGGCGCCGGTCGTCCCCATCAGGCTGGCAAGCAAGGCCCCGATTGCCAGGATGCCGGTGTTGAGCCCCGGCGTGCCATGCAGGTTGCCCCGGATGTGAATGCCGCCCGCCACCACGAACAGGGCGGTCAGCAAGAGGATGAAGGGGATGTACTCGGCCAGCAGCGCGTGCAGGAGCTGCGCACCCGCCAGGTCCGCACCGTGGATTGCCGCGAAGGGCAGCAGGAAGGCCAGCGACCAGGCGGCCGATACCTTCCCGTAATGGTGGTGCCAGAACAGGGGCGTCAGCAGCGGCATCAGCGCGATGGACAGCAGGAGGCCCGCGAAGGGCAGGCCCCACCAGGGCGACAGGCCGCCGCCGTCGAAGTCGGCAGCGAAGGCGGTGGCGGGTAGCAGGGCCGGCAGTGCGACAGTGGCCAGCAGGCGAAGGAATCGGGTGACCGTTTGCGAAAGTGTCATGCGTTCGGCTGGGCAATCTCGAAGACCTGCCGCAGGTAGGCCAGGTAGCGCTCGTCGTCGCACATGTTCTTGGAGGGCGTGTCAGACAGCTTGGCCACGGGCTGGTCGTTGCAGCGGACCATCTTGATCACGATCTGCAGCGGCTCGTAGCCAAGGTCGTTGGTGAGGTTGGTGCCGATCCCGAAGGCCAGCTGGCAGCGGCCGCGGAACTGCTGGTAGAGCTCGATGGTGCGCGGAATCGTCAGGCTGTCGCTGAAGATCAGCGTCTTGGTTTGCGGATCGACGCGGTTGGCGACGTAGTGGGCCAGCATGCGCTCGCCCCACTGGAAGGGATCGCCGCTGTCGTGCCGGGCGCCGTCGAACAGCTTGCAGAAGTACATGTCGAAATCGCGCAGGAAGGCGCTCATGCCGTACACATCCGACAGCGCGATGCCCAGGTCGCCGCGGTACTCGCGCGCCCACGACTCGAAGCCGAAGACCTGGCTGTCGCGCAGCCGGGGACCAAGGGCCTGGCAGGCCTGCAGGTATTCGTGCGCCATGGTGCCCAGCGGGATCAGGCCCAGCTTCATGGCGTAGAGCACGTTGCTGCTGCCGGCGAACTGCGGCGGCTTGTCGCTGCGCTGCGGCGGCGAGGTCACCGGCCCAAGCCGGGCGCTCAGGGTGCGCAGCACCTCCTCGTGCCAATCCTTGGAGAAGCGGCGGCGGGTGCCGTAGTCCGCAATCTTCAGGTCTTGCAGCCCCGCGCCCTGCAGCTGCACGATCTTGGTCTCGAGGCGCCGCCGGCCCTCTGCGATGTCCGGATGCGGCTGGGTGTTGCGGAAGTAGACCTCGTTGACGATCGCCAGCACCGGGATCTCGAAGAGGATGGTGTGCAGCCACGGACCCACGATGCGGATATCGAGCTCGCCCGAGGCCTGAGGGATGATCTTGATGTATTTCTCGTTGAGGCGGAACAGCCCGAGGAAGTCGACGAAATCGCTCTTGATGAAGCGCATCGAGCGCAGGTAGCTCAGCTCCGCGTCTCGAAACTGCAGCGAGCACAGATGGCGGACCTCCTCGCGGATCTGCGCGGCGAACTGCGCGAGGTCGATGCCCGGGTTGCGGCATTTGAAGCGGTACTCGACGCGCGCCCCCGGGAAGTGGTGCAGCACCACCTGCATCATCGTGAACTTGTAGAGATCGGTGTCGAGCAGGCTGTGGATGATCATGATGATGCGGCGCGCTGGTGTCCGGTTTCTGCGTGCGTCCGATTATCACGGGCCGCGTCGGCATGTGCCTACGGGCCCTTTCCCGGGCGTCCTACCGCTTTCTGCGGACCCGCAAGCCAGAGTCCTTATTACGCCGGCCACAAGCAATGGGTCAGCGACAAAACCGTCATCTTGAAGGAGATAGGTCGATGAACAAGGACACCATCGAAGGCAACTGGAAACAGCTCAAGGGCAAGGCCAAGGAGCAATGGGGCAAGCTGACCGACGACGACTTCGATGTCATCGCCGGCAAGCGCGACCAACTGCTCGGACGCATCCAGGAACGCCACGGCATCAGCCGCGACGAAGCCGAAAGGCAGGTCAAGGACTGGGAGACGCGCGACGGCCGCACGCCGGATGCGCTCTGGTTCGAGAAGTACTGATCCAGCAACATCACACAAAGGAGTATCTCCATGAAGAAACATCTGCTCATGCTCGCGATCGCTTCGTCGTGCTTCGTGGTCACGCAGGCCAGTGCGATGACCCAGGACGAACACAAGGTCGCCAAGGAAAAGATCGAGGCCGCCTACAAGGTCGACAAGGCCAAGTGCGACGCGATGAAGGACAACGCGAAGGATGTCTGCGAGAAGGAAGCCAAGGGCAAGGAAAACGTGGCCAAGGCTGAACTCGAACAGCAATACAAGCCCAGCGACTCCAACGCACGCAAGGTCGAAGAAGAGAAGGTGAAGGCCACCTACGAGGTCGCGAAGGAAAAGTGCGACGACCAGAAGGGCGATGCCAAGAATGCTTGCGAGAAGCAGGCCAAGGCCGATGAGACCAAGGCCAAGGCCGACATCCGGGCCATGATGAAGCCGGCTGCCAAGACGCAATAAGAGTCCCGGCCACACAGGCGAAGCGGCGTCCGCACTGGACGCCGCTTTTTCTTGGGCGTGGCCTTAGCCGCGCAGTTCGTCCACCACCGCCTGCAGCGCCGCCGGCAGCTTCACCGGCCGTCTCGTCGTTCGGTCGACGTAGACATGGACGAAATGGCCCTGCGCCGCCGCGGTCTCGGCACCCTCGGCGAACAAGGCGATCTCGTAGCGCACGCTGGAGCTGCCCGCATGCGCCACGCGGACGCCCGCCTCCACCGTCTGCGGGAAGGCCAGCGGTGCGAAGTAGTTGCATTGCGTCTCGACCACGAAGCCGATCGTCTCGCCATGGTGGATGTCCAGCGCGCCGCGCTCGATCAGCAGCGCATTGACCGCGGTGTCGAACCACCCGTAGTAGATGACGTTGTTGACGTGCCCATACACGTCGTTGTCGGCCCAACGCGTCGGGATGCTCCGGAAGACGCGGAATGCACTGCGGTGGTGGGGAGTAGGTCTGGAGCTCATCTCATCAATGCCCTCTGGCCGCGGCATTCTGCCAGCGTCCCCGGTAGTCGATGGCCACACGGAAGGTGCCGAGCTGCACCTGCACGGTCTCGGCGATGTCGTCGGCATAGCCACCGGTCATCGCGAAAAATGCGGGCAGTGCCATTGCCCTGGTGCACGTCGAGATCGATCACCGCCACCCGCAGCGGCACGCGGCCGCGCCTTCCGTGTTCCGCCTGCATGAGCCGTGCCGCGACCGCGGCGTCATTGAAGACGCAGAAGCCCCCGCCCCGATCGGCGCTCGCATGATGGGTGCCGCCGGCCATATTGGCCGACACGCCCTCGGCCAGGGCGGCCCGGCAGGCGGCGACGGTCGCACCGGCCGAGCGGCGCAAGCGCTCGACCATGGCTTCGCTCCAGGGAAAGCCGATCTCCCGCATGGCTTGCGGCTCAACAGTGCCCTCGCTGATGGCGGAGATCCATTGCGGCGCGTGGGCCCAGCGCGAGCTCGCCGTCGCTGGCACGTGGTGCTTCCAGCATCTCGACCTCCGGCAGCTGCCGCTCCAGCTGCTCCCGCAACAGTACGTAGCGTCCCATCGGGAAGCGGTGGCCAGGGGGCAGCGGCAAGACGAAGTGGCCCGAGTAAAAAGCACGCATATGGAACATTGTCGGCACGGTTTTAGAAATCTGCTTCTAAATTGCTGCAAAGCAGCAAAAATCTCTTGGAGAGGGCGAAGGCGCTGCCTATACTTCCGCCATGCTGCGCCGCAACATAAAAAGAAGAGGGCAGCTCACCATGAACCGTCCCTTTTATCTAACTGGAGCTCCACAAATGGCACTGACTGCTGACCAAATCATCGCCTCCCACAAGGCCAACGTCGAAACGCTGTTCGGCCTCACCACCAAGGCCTTCGAAGGCGTCGAGAAGCTGGTCGAACTGAACGTGACCGCCTCCAAGGCCGCCCTGACCGAAGCCGCCGGCACGACGCAAGCGCTGCTGAGCGTCAAGGACGCACAAGAGCTGCTGGCCCTGCAAGCCGGCCTGTTCCAGCCCCTGGCCGAAAAGACTGCCGCTTACAGCCGCCACCTGTACGAAATCGCCCAAGGCACCAGCGCGGAATTCAGCAAGGCGTTCGAAAGCAAGGCCGCAGAAGCCCAGCAAGCCTTCGTCGGCCTGGTCGACAGTGCTGCCAAGAACGCCCCCGCCGGTTCGGAAACCGCTGTCGCCGTGATGAAGAGCGCCGTGGCCGCCGCCAACAACGCCTTCGAATCGGTCCAGAAGGCCGTCAAGCAAGCCACGGACGTTGCCGAAGCCAACTTCCAGGCCGTGTCGACCACGGCGGTGAACGCAGCCAAGAGCACCGCGCAGACCGCTGCCCGCAAGCGCGCCTGATCAGCAACAAGCCCGCCTCGAGCGGGCGACGATTGTCTCCTTGGGTCCTTCGGGATCCAATTCAAGGGCCCCGTCTTCGGACGGGGCCTCTTTTTTTTGCGCTCTATGATCGCCAGAACGGACGCATTCTTTGAGGAGCTGAGCACATGCAGATCGAAGGCAAGGTATTCATCGTCACCGGAGGCGCCTCGGGCCTCGGCGAAGGCACGGCGCGGATGCTGGCGTCAAACGGCGGCAAGGTCGTGATCGCCGACATGCAGGCGGACAAGGGCGAGGAAGTCGCCAAGGACATCGGTGGCGTCTTCGTCAAGTGCGACGTGAGCCAGGAGGCCGATGGCCAGGCCGCCGTGGCAGCAGCCCAGAAGCTCGGCAAGCTGGTCGGCCTGGTCAACTGCGCCGGCATCGCGCCCGCCGAGAAGACGGTCGGCAAGAACGGCCCGCATGCGCTGGCCGTGTTCAGCAAGACCGTCACCGTCAACCTGATCGGCAGCTTCAACATGATCCGCCTCGCGGCCGACGCGATGAGCAGGAACGAGCCGGAATCCACCGGCGAGCGTGGCGTGCTGATCTCCACCGCCTCGGTCGCGGCCTACGACGGCCAGATCGGCCAGGCCGCCTACAGCGCCTCCAAGGGCGGCGTGGTCGGCATGACCCTGCCGATCGCCCGCGACCTGGCACGCAACGGCATCCGCAACATGACGATCGCCCCGGGCATCTTCGGCACGCCGATGCTCTTTGGCATGCCGAAGGAAGTGCAGGACGCGCTGGCCGCCAGCGTGCCCTTCCCCTCGCGCCTGGGCACACCCGAGGACTACGCCAAGCTGGCGAAACACATCATCGAGAACGACATGCTCAACGGCGAGGTGATCCGACTCGACGGCGCGATCCGGCTGGCGCCGCGCTGACCGCTGCGATCTCGCCCGGGATCGGCTTCGCGCTTCCGGTGCGTTCGAGGCGTTCGTACTGCGCGATCACCTGGGCGCCGAAGAGCACCAGCGTGGCGGCGATCTCCAGGCTCAGAAGCACCACGATCGCCGTGGTCAGCGAGCCGTACACCACGTTGACCTGCGACAGCGTGGCGAAGTACAGCACCAGCACGCGGCGCGTGACTTCCCAGAGCAGCGCCGCGGTCACGCCGCCCAGCAATGCGTGCCGCAGTCGCAGCCGACCCACGGGCATCACCAGGTAGAGCGAGGTCAGCATGAAGATCTCGCCGCCCAGTCCGAGCAGATACAGCAGCACCCCCGACACGCCCGACAGCGACCACCGGCGGCCGAACAGCTCGACGCTTTCCTGCCCGATCACCTGCAACGCGCCCGCCACCAGAGTGACCAGCAACAAGCCGACGCACAGGCAAAGGATGTAGAGATAGGGCATCACCGCCGAAATCAGGAAGTGCCGTGAATGGTTTGCCTTGCGGTGATGAAAGATCACCGCCATCGCGCTTTCGAGCACCGTGAAGGCGAGCGAGCTGAAGAAGATCATCGTCACCAGCAGCACCGGTCCCATCACATCGCGATGGTCGAGAAAGTTCGACAGCTCGGCAACGATGGCCCGTGACTGGCCCGGCAGCAGCCACTCCAGATAGCGACCCACCGAGCTCAGCAGCTCCGCCTGGCCGACAAAGTGCGACATGGCGATCACGCTCAGGATAAGGATCGGCACGATCGACAGCAGGGCGTAGTAGGCGACCGCGCCCGCGAGCAGCAGGCCCTGGTTGGCCCGGAACGCCTTGGCTGCCTCCCAGGCGAACCGAAGGGGGTGGCGCAGCAAGGGCACTGCGTGGCGGACGGTATGGCGAATCATGCGAATGCGGCGCGGATTCGAAGCGCCCAGTATGCCGCCAGCCCACGGCGGCATGAGGTCTTGCGTATGATTTGCCGCTCCCCGCCTACATGACCATCCCCGCCTCTTTCATCCAGGAACTGATCGCGCGCGCCGACGTGGTGGAAATCGTCGGGCGCTACGTCCAGCTCAAGAAGGCGGGCGCCAATTTCATCGGGCTGTGCCCCTTTCATGGCGAAAAATCGCCCTCCTTCTCCGTCAGCCCGACCAAGCAGTTCTATCACTGCTTCGGCTGCGGAGCGCACGGCAATGCCATCGGTTTCCTGATGGAGCATGCCGGCATGGGCTTCGTTGAGGCGGTGCACGACCTCGCCGGCCAGTACGGCCTGCAGGTGCCCGAGGACGACGCCTCGCCCGAGGAACGCGCCCGTGCGGCCGGGCAACGCCAGAAGCAGGCGACCTTGTCCGAAGTGCTCGAGAAGGCGGGCGAGGCCTACCGCAGGCAACTGCGCCAGTCCCCCGCCGCCATCGACTACCTCAAGGGCCGTGGCCTCTCGGGCGAGGTTGCCCGGCAGTTCGGCATCGGCTACGCCCCGCCGGGCTGGCGCACGCTGGCCAGCGTCTTCCCCGACTACGACGACCCGCTGCTCGCCGAGAGCGGCCTGGTGATCGCCGGCGAGGCGGACGAAAACAGCGAAGGCAAGCGCTACGACCGCTTCCGCGACCGCGTGATGTTCCCGATCCGCAACGTCAAGGGCGAATGCATCGGCTTCGGCGGCCGCGTGCTGGGCGACGAGAAGCCCAAGTACCTCAACTCGCCCGAGACGCCGGTCTTCAGCAAGGGCCGCGAGCTCTACGGCCTCTACGAGGCCCGAGCGGCCTTCCGCGAGCGCGGCTACGCGCTGGTGACGGAGGGCTACATGGACGTGGTGGCGCTGGCACAACTGGGCTTCCCGAACGCGGTCGCCACCTTGGGCACGGCCTGCACCACGGAACATGTGCAGAAGCTCTTCCGCTTCACCGAATCGGTGGTGTTCAGCTTCGACGGCGACGCCGCCGGCCGGCGCGCCGCGCGCAAGGCGCTCGATGGCGCCCTGCCCTATGCCACCGATGTGCGCAGCGTCAAGTTCCTGTTCTTGCCGGCCGAGCACGATCCCGACAGCTTCATCCGGGAGTTCGGTGCCGATGCCTTCGCCCGGTTCGTCGGCGAGGCCACGCCGCTGAGCCGCTTCATGCTCGAGGCCGCCCGCGAGGGCTGCGACCTCGGCAGCGCCGAAGGGCGCGCCCACATGGCCAGCAACGCCCGGCCGCTGTGGAGCGCGCTGCCGGAAGGCGCGCTCAAGCGACAGCTCTTGACCGAAATCGCGGAAATGGTCCAGTTGAGCGCCCAGGAGCTGGGCGAGCTGTGGCTGCCGCCTGGGGCAGCCCGCTCCGCCGGGTCTGTCCCGCGCGAGCGTCGAGAGGGCCGGGCCCGCCCGCGGGAAGACCGCTACGCGTCGCGCCCTTCGCCGCCGCGCCCGCCCGCCCGCGGCCGCACCCTGCCTCCCGGGCGCGCCGACGTGGCGGCGCGCCTGCTGCTGTCGAACATGGCGGAATGGGAAGCCCTGCCTCACGAGCTCCATGCCCTGCTGTGCGAGCTCGCCGGGGAGCACGGGCAGCTCTTCGGCTGGCTGGACAGCCAGTTGCACGAACACGGAGTGCAGCCCTGGGCGGCCCTGCGCGAGGGCTTGCGCGGCCTGGACTTCGAGGCGCTGGCCCTGCGCGTCATGACCGGACCCGACGGCGGCCCGCTCGGCGATCCGGAGGGGGAGCAGGCGGCGGAGGCCGCGCGCGAGCTGCGCAACGTGCTCGATTTCATGCTGGACGACCGGCTCAAGGCCCAGCAGAGCGAAGCCATCGCGGCCGTGGGCAGCGACCCGCGGGCCCTGGAACGCTACAAGGCTTTGGAGGCGCGCCGGTTGGAGCTGCGCGCCCGCCTGCATCCGCCGCGTTGACCACCAGAGCCTTGCTTGAAAATTGCGCAGCGCGCTATAATGTAAGGCTTCGCCAACAAGCGAAATAGGCAAGAGCGACAGCAGCACCTCCGGGCCGACTCGATGCGCAACGCACTTTCCGATGAATCCACATCGGAATACGGGTCAAAAACCGCAAGGACTGCACACCAAATGTTCGCCCGACATCTTGTCTTTTGAAGAGCGCTCGAGAGGCCGCCAGCGGCCTTTTGTTCGTCCCTCTCTGTTTTTTGTGCTTCCGCCTGCGCCGGCCGTTGGCGCCTGTGATTGCGTTGGTTCATTCTTGTTGTACGAGGTCGTATGCCCAGTTCAAAGAAGCCTGCCGTGTCCGCCGCCAGCAAGCCCGTTGCAGAGAAACCGTTGAAAGCTGCGGCCCTGGCGGCAACTAAGACGGGTATCGCCGCGTCCAAGGCGACAGCCGCTACGAAAGTGAAAACCGTGCCCACCAAAACGTCTCCCACCGCCGAAACCAAGAAGTCCGCCGCAGCAGCGGTCGCCGACGCACCCGCCACCGCCGCCCGCAAGGTCGGGCGCCCGCCCAAGGCGGCAGGTGCGGCACCCGCCGCCGGCGGCGCCAAGCGTGGCCGCAAGCCCAAGGCTGCCGCCAGCGAGGCGCCGGCCAGCGATGTCGACCTGTCGGACATCGAAGACGAACTGGTCGGAGACGAACCCGCGGCGACCGAGGAAAAGGTCAAGCCCCTTCGCATGAAGATCAGCAAGGCGAAGGAACGCGCCTTGATGAAGGAATTCGGCCTCGACGAGACCGTGCTCTCCGAGGAAGACCTGGCCAAGCGCCGCTCCCGCCTCAAGACCCTGATCACCCTGGGCAAGACCCGCGGCTACCTGACGCACGGCGAGATCTCCGACCACCTGCCCGACAAGCTGGTCGACGCCGAGACCATGGAAGTCGTGGTCACCATGCTCAACGACATGGGCGTGGCGGTCTACGAGCAGACACCCGACGCCGAAACCCTGCTGCTGAACAACACCGCGCCGACCGCCACCACCGTCGAGGAAGCCGAAGAAGAGGCCGAAGCCGCCCTCTCGACGGTCGACAGCGAATTCGGCCGCACCACCGACCCGGTCCGCATGTACATGCGCGAGATGGGCACGGTCGAGCTGCTGACGCGCGAGGGCGAGATCGAGATCGCCAAGCGCATCGAAGGCGGCCTGATGGCCATGATGGAGGCCATCTCGGCCTCGCCCGCCACCATCGCCGAGATCCTGCGCCTGGGCCAGGAGATCCGTGAAGGCAAGGTGGTCATCTCCACCATCGTCGACGGCTTCTCCAACCCCAACGAGGCCGACGACTATGTGGCCGAGGAAGACTTCGACGAGTTCGACGAGGAAGACGACGACGACGGCAAGGGCGGCTCCAAGGCCCTGACCAAGAAGCTGGAAGAGCTCAAGAACGAGGCCCTCACCCGCTTCGACCGCATCGCCCTCCTGTTCGAGAAGGTCCACAAGATCTACGACAAGGAAGGCTACGGCACGCCGTCCTATCAGAAGGCGCAGCACGCGCTGTCCGAGGAGCTGATGACCATCCGCTTCACGGCCCGCACCATCGAGAAGCTGTGCGACCTGGTGCGCACGCAGGTGGACGACGTGCGCAAGAAGGAGCGCGAGCTGCGCCGCATCATCGTGGACAAGTGCGGCTTCCCGCAGGACGAGTTCATCCGCGACTTCAGCGGCTACGACAAGAGCGGCCACCGTGTGGCCTCCAACCTGCTCAATCTGAAGTGGGTCGAGAAGCAGGCCGCCGCCGGCAAGCCCTGGAGCGCCGTGCTGGCCCGCAACATCCCGCCGGTGCAGGAACTGCAGCAGAAGCTGGCCGACATCCAGTCGCGCGTGGTGGTGCCGCTGGCCGAGCTCAAGGACATCAACAAGCGCATGAACGAAGGCGAGTCCTCCTCGCGCGACGCCAAGAAGGAAATGATCGAGGCCAACCTGCGCCTCGTGATCTCCATCGCCAAGAAGTACACCAACCGCGGCCTGCAGTTCCTCGATCTCATTCAGGAAGGCAACATCGGCCTGATGAAGGCGGTCGACAAGTTCGAATACCGCCGCGGCTACAAGTTCTCGACCTATGCGACGTGGTGGATCCGCCAGGCCATCACCCGCTCGATCGCCGACCAGGCGCGCACCATCCGCATCCCGGTGCACATGATCGAGACCATCAACAAGATGAACCGGATCAGCCGGCAGCATCTGCAGGAGTTCGGCTTCGAGCCCGATGCCGGCATCCTGGCCGCGAAGATGGAGATCCCGGAAGACAAGATCCGCAAGATCATGAAGATCGCCAAGGAGCCGATCTCGATGGAAACCCCCATCGGCGACGACGACGATTCGCACCTGGGCGACTTCATCGAGGACAGCAGCAACACGGCGCCGATCGAGGCCGCGATGCAGGCCGGCCTGCGCGACGTGGTCAAGGACATCCTCGACAGCCTGACGCCGCGCGAGGCCAAGGTGCTGCGCATGCGCTTCGGGATCGAGATGTCGACCGACCACACGCTGGAAGAGGTGGGCAAGCAGTTCGACGTGACGCGCGAGCGCATCCGCCAGATCGAGGCAAAGGCACTGCGCAAGCTCAAGCATCCTTCGCGTTCCGACAAGCTGCGCAGCTTTATCGACACACTTTGACCCACCCCCGTTGCTTGCTCACTTCGGGTAGCCGCCTCCCCCCTCAAGGGGGCAACACCAGCGGCCCGGCCCTTCGCCGGGCTCAGGACAGGCCAAGGCCGGTTCCGCGGAGTTTCCCGAGCGGCCCTGGCTCCGCTCGGCGACAGCCGAAGGCATGAATCCCGACGCCGACAAACTCTGGCAAGCGCCCCGCTGGGCGCTCGCCGTGCTGCTGGCGGTGCTGGGCATGCTCGGCCCCTTTTCCATCGACACCTACATCCCGGCCTTCGCGGGCATTGCGCAGAGCATCGGCGCGACGCCGGCGCAGATGCAGCAAACCCTGTCGGCCTACCTCTTCGGCTTCGCCTTCATGAACCTGTTCCATGGCGCGCTGTCCGACAGTTTCGGCCGGCGGCCCGTGGTGCTGTGGGGACTGGCGGTGTTCACCATCGCCTCGCTGGGCTGCGCCCTGTCGCAGACCATCGCGCAGCTGGTGTTCTTTCGCGCGCTGCAGGGCCTGTCGACCGGCGCCGGCATCGTGGTTTCGCGCGCGGTGATCCGCGACATGTTCCCGCCCGCCGAGGCGCAGCGGGTCATGAGCCAGGTGACGATCTACTTCGGCATCGCACCCGCGATCGCGCCGATCATCGGCGGCTTCCTCTTCGTGCACCTGGGCTGGCACAGCGTGTTCTGGTTCCTGGTGGCCGTGGGCGTGGTGCTGTTCGCAGCCAACTGGAAGCTTCTGCCGGAAACCCTGCACAAGAGCGAGCGCCAGCCCTTCGAAGTGCGCCACCTGATGCGTGGCTACTGGAATCTCTGTTCCGATGCGCGCTTCCTGCTGCTCGCGCTGGCCAGCGGCGTGCCCTTCAACGGCATGTTCCTCTACGTGCTGGCGGCGCCGGCCTTCCTCGGCGACCACCTCGGCCTCGCGCCCACCCAGTTCTTCTGGTTCTTCCTGCTGACCATCGGCGGCATCATGACCGGCGCCTGGGCCAGCGGGCGCATGGCGGGCAAGGTGGCGCCCAAGCGGCAGATCCGCGACGGCTTCCTCATCATGCTGCTGACCTCCATCGTCAACGTGATCGCCAATGCGCTCTTCGCCCCCCACCCGGTCTGGGCGATATTGCCGCTTGCGGTCTTCGCGTTCGGCTGGGCGCTGATGGTGCCCGTGGTGACCTTGCTGGTGCTCGACCTTCATCCCGAGCGCCGCGGCATGGCTTCCTCGCTGCAGGCCGTGATCGGCTCGACCGCCAACGGCATCGTCGCCGGCGTGGTCGCGCCGCTGGTGATGCACTCCACCCTCGCCCTGGCGCTGACCTCGATCGGAATGATGAGCGTGGGCCTGGTGGCCTGGGCCTGGCTGCACGGGCGCTGGCCCGAGATCGGGCGAAGGGTCGCCGGCGAACTCGCCTGAAGACATGCCGAGGGAGCAACTGCGTACCTTCGCGCGCGCCTGGCTGCCGGCGCGCACCAACGTCGATGCCAGGGAGCGCCTGCGGGCAATCCTGGGTGCCGGGCTGGGCCTGCTGGTCACGGCACTGCTGTCCCAGTTGACGGGCGCTTCGATCGACAGCCGCTGGCTGATCGCGCCGCTGGGCGCCAGCGCCGTGCTGGTGTTCGCGCTGCCCGCCAGTCCGCTCGCGCAGCCCTGGTCGGTGGTTGCCGGGAACACCTTCTCGGCGCTGATCGGCGTCGCCTGTGCGCGATGGATGCCCGATCCGGTCTGGGCCAGTGCCCTCGCCCCCGCGCTCGCCATCGGGCTCATGTTCGGCTTGCGTTGCCTGCATCCGCCCGGTGGCGCAGTGGCGCTGTTCGCGGTGCTGAGCCAGACCACCCACTTTCCGTTTTCGCTCTATCCCGTGGCGCTCAATTCGGCGCTGCTCGTGCTGGCCGGCGTGCTCTACAACAGCCTGACGGGCCGGCGCTACCCGCATGTTCAGCTCGCGCCGCGCAAGCCCAGTGCCGATGCGCGCTTCAGCTCGGCCGACGTCGACGCGGTGCTCGCGCGCTACAACCAGGTGCTCGACATCAGCCGCGACGACCTCGAAGCGCTGATCCGCGAAACCGAGCTGGAGTCCTATCGCCGCCGCCTCGGCACGGTGCGCTGCGCCGACATCATGTCGCGCGACCCGGTAGTCGCCGAGTTCGGCACGCCGCTGCAGGAGGCCTGGGCCTTGATGCAGGCGCGCCGCATCAAGGCCCTGCCCGTGATCGACCGCACGCGCCGGGTGGTCGGCATCGTCACGCAGGCCGACTTCTTCCGCCACATCGACCTGGATCACCACGAGGGCCTGGCCGGTCGGCTGCGCGACTTCATCCGCGCGACGCGCACCGTGATGTCCAGCAAGCCCGAGGTGGTCGGCCAGATAATGACGCGCCAGGTGCGCGTGGCCAGCGAGGAGCGGCCGATGGTCGAGCTGGTGCCGCTGTTCTCCGAGGGCGGCCACCACCACATCCCGATCATCGATGGCGAGCGCCGGCTCACCGGCATGATCACGCAGTCCGACTTCGTGCGCGCGCTGTACCGCGCCGTGGGGCCGGAGGTCCCGCAGGAGGCCAGTGCCGCGGGTCGCTGAAACGGCCAGCAAGAAAGTCCAGCATGGCGCGCAGCGCAGCGGGCATCTGGCGCCGTGAGCTGTACACGCCGTAAACCCCCAGCGCCTGCGGGCGCCACTCCGGCAAGAGCGCGACCAGCCTGCCGCTGGCCATCAGGGGCTCGGCCGAGTACACCGGCTGCATGGCGATGCCGGCGCCCTCGAGCGCGGCGGCCAGCAGCACGCGTGATTCGTTGGCGCTGAGATTGCCGCCCACCGGCACCGCCAGCTGTTGCCCCTGCCGCTCGAACTGCCAGAGACTCTTGCCGAAGTAGGAATGGGTCAGGCAGTTGTGGAGCGCGAGCTCCTGAGGCAAGCGCGGCGTGCCGTGCTCGGCCAGGTAGGCCGGCGTGGCGCACACCAACGAGCCGCAGCTTCCCAGCGGCCGGGCGATCAGGTTCGGGTCCAGGTCGTTGGTGATGCGGATCGCGAGATCGATCCGCTCCTCCACCAGGTTCACCATGCGGTCGCTGATCTGCAGGTCGACGGCCGTCTGGGGATGCAGGCGCAGGAAGGCCGCCACCGCCGGCGCCAGGATGTCCTGCGCCAGCGATTGCGCGCAGCTCAGTCGCAGCAGGCCGCGCGGCAGCTCGTCCCGTGCATCGGCGGCGACCGGCATCTGCCCAGCGATCTCGAGCATCTGGCGGGAGCGCGCCAGCGTCTCCTCGCCCGCGGGCGTCAGGCTGATGCGGCGGGTGGTCCGGTGCAGCAGCCGGGCGCCGGCCCAACCCTCCATGTGCGCCAGGTAGCGCGTGACCATGGCGCGGGACATGCCCAGGGCCTCGGCGGTCGCGGTCATGCTGCCGCGCTCGGCCACGTTCAGGAAGACCTGCGAAGCGGTGATTCGGTCCATGATGATCTGATCGATTTGAGCAACAAACCATTGCATGTTAGGCGGTTTTTGGATCGGATCGAGCAACATAAGATTCGCTCCGTTCCCAACTCCCGGACGCTCACCACATGCTTCGCCGAACCCTTCTCACCACCGGCCTGGCCTCGCTCGCCGCGGTCCACCTGCTCCCGGCATCGTCCGCCGAAGCCGCGTTTCGGCTCGAGTGGGGGACAGTGAAGTTCACCGCCGACCATGTGAAGAACTTCGAGTTGAAATGGCCGGCCCAGTGAACGGCCCCACCCTCCACTACGTCTTCGACCCGCTGTGCGGCTGGTGCTACGCCGCGGCCCCGCTGGTCCAGGCGGCACGGGCGGTACCCGGCCTCGCGATCGCGCTGCACGGCGGCGGCATGATGACCGGGCCGAACCGGCGCACCATCACGCCCCAATGGCGCGACTACGTGATGCCGCATGACCGGCGGATCGCGCAGCTCACCGGCCAGCCCTTCGGCGAAGCCTACTTCGAAGGCCTGCTGCGCGACACCACGGCGGTGATGGATTCCGAGCCACCGACCACGGCCATTCTTGCGGCCGAGGCGCTGGGGGGCCGAGGACTCGATCTGCTCCAGCGCCTGCAGCGCGCCCACTACGTCGAGGGGCTGCGCATCGCCGATGCCTCGGTCCTGCGCGAGATGGCCGCCGACATCGGCCTCGACGGCCCGGCCTTTGCTTCCGCGGCCCTGGCGCATGCCGGCGAGCCCACGCGCGAACACTTCGCCGAGAGCCGTGCGCTTTTGGCGCGCATGGGCGGCAGCGGCTTTCCGAGCTTCGCCCTGGCGCACGGCGGCGGCCGCCTCGAACGCATCGACGCCAGCCCTTGGGTCGGCCGGCCCGAGGCCTGGCAGCAGCACCTGGCCCAGGCGGCGCGGCAGGCTGACTGAGACACCTTCTTCCATCTTCTTTTCTTCAACCAGGAGTTCTTCCATGAGCCATATCGCCATCCTCGGCATCACCGGTCGCGTCGGTTCCCGCATTGCCAACGAGCTGCTTGCACGCGGCCACACGGTCACCGGCATCGCACGCAACATCGACAAGGTTCAGCCCCATCCCGGTCTCGCGCTCAAGCAGGCCGACGCCACACGGCTCGATGCGCTGGTGCCGCTGCTTCGCGGCCATGACGTCATCGTCAGTGCGACCCACTTCGCGGGCGGCACCGATGCGGCCACCGCCATCGCCGCCGCCAAGCAGGCGGACGTGGAGCGCCTGCTGGTGGTCGGCGGCGCGGGCAGCCTCGAGATCGCGCCGGGCCAAGCGCTCGTCGACACGCCCCAGTTCCCCGAGGCCTACAAGGCCGAAGCGCTGGCGGGCCGCACCTTCCTGGAATCGCTGCGCGCCGAAAAGGAACTCGACTGGACCTTCCTCTCGCCCTCCGCCCTGCTCGAGCCCGGCGAGCGCACCGGCAGCTACCGTGTCGGCGGCAATCAACTGCTGGCCGACGCCAACGGCAAGAGCTGGATCTCGATGGAGGACTACGCGATCGCCATGGCCGACGAAATCGAGAAGCCCGCGCATCCGCGCCAGCGCTTCACCGTCGGGTACTGAACGGGCCGCCGCAGACGCCTCGACCGTCGTCATTGCGGCGAGAAAGACGCGAAATCTGTTCAGCGGCCCGCAATCGCCGTAGCCCTTCGTAGAATTTTTTTCTACAACTTTTCAATGGGGTTACATGAGACTTGTCGGCATTGGCTTTGCGGCACTCGCACTCGTCGGGCTCATCGCCTGTTCCAAGGTACCCGACACGGTGAAGATCGGCGTCGCCCAGCCTTTGTCGGGCCCGCTGGCCGCCCTGGGCAAGGACATGCTCCAGGGCGTCGAGCTGGCGGTGAAGGAGATCAACAGCAGCGGCGTCGAAGTGGACG
This sequence comes from Variovorax sp. Soil_C_17, assembly GCF_057657265.1. Classification (NCBI taxonomy): domain Bacteria; kingdom Pseudomonadati; phylum Pseudomonadota; class Betaproteobacteria; order Burkholderiales; family Comamonadaceae; genus Variovorax; species Variovorax sp. Soil_C_17. The sequence continues at coordinate 238,130 of NZ_JBDGIT010000006.1, read as the reverse complement.
GAAAGACGGTGCGTTTCCAGATCGTCGCCGTCGACGATCAATCGAGTGCGGGTGTCGGCGAGCAGGTTGCCCGACAGCTCGTCGACCAGGGCGTGGTGGCGGTCATCGGCCACCTCAATTCTGGCGTGAGCATCCAGGCTGCGCCGATCTACGCTGCGAAGAACATCCCGCAGCTCGCCATTTCCACCCAGCCCAAGTACACGCAGCTCGGCTTTCCCACGACGCTGCGGCTGGTGGCCAGCGACACGATCCAGGGACGCGCCATGGGCGCCTATGCGGCCACGACGTTGAGCGAGAGCGCCGGCGCCTGTGCCGTCGTCGACGACAGCTCGTCCTATGGCAAGGCATTGGCCGACCTGGCGGAAAAATCGCTCAGGACCCATGGCCGAACCGTCGCCCTGCGTCGGTCCTTCGACGACAAGACCACCGAGTTCGGCTCCCTGGTCAAGGAGTTGAAGACCCGTTCGGTCGAAACCATCGTCACGACCCTCGCCGACTTCCAGGTCGTGGCGCTCGTCGGGCAGTTGGCAGACGCCGGCCTGAACAACATCAAGATCGTCGGCGGCGACACCCTCAAGACGAACAAGCTGCTGGCGCAGAAGCTCCCGCTCGAAGTCTTCGCCACCTCGCCGGTTCTGGAGCCGATGGAGTTCTACCGCGGCGCCAAGTTCGTCCAAGCCTTCAGCGCTGCCCACGGCCACCCGCCGGTCTATGGCGCGCACTACGCCTACGATGCGATGTACCTGCTGTCCAACGCCGTGCAGCGGGCCAGGTCGGTCGACGGGAAGGTGCTCACTGCCAAGCTTCGCGAGCTCGACTTCATGGCCCCCGTCACCAACGTGATGAAGTTCGGGCCCGAGGGCGAGCAGCTCTACGGCAGCGTGGGTGTCTATCGACCGCGCGCGGGCCGCTGGGAAGCGCTGATGAGTTCAGACCGCTGGTAACCCGGTGGCGCGCGGCATGGTGATCGATCCAACCCGTGCAGGACCGATGCACCTTCAGCGCGCCACGCCCAGCAGCCGTTCCAGCACCTCCGGTTGCGCGCGCAAGCTCAGCGCGCGATCGGCATGCACCACCGTGCCGTGGTCCAGCACCACCGCCTCGTCCGAAATCGCGAGGACGGCCTGCGGATGCTGCTCCACGATGATGGCCGCCAGGCCTTCATCCTGCGTGATCCGGCGGATGGCGCGCAGCAGCTCCTCCACGATGATGGGCGCCAAGCCTTCCAGCGGCTCGTCCAGCAACAGCAGCCGCGGGTTCACCACCAGCGCCCGCCCCACCGCCAGCATCTGCTGCTCGCCGCCCGACAGCTGCGTGCCCAGGTTGCGCTTGCGCTCGGCCAGGCGGGGAAACATTTCATAGACCCGCTGCGGATTCCATTTGCCGGGCCGCTCCACCGCCGTCAGGTTCTCGTGCACGGTGAGCGACTTGAAGATATTGCGCTCCTGCGGCACCCAGCCGATGCCGGCCGCCGCGCGCTGGTGCGGCGACAGCTTGTGCAACGCCGCGCCCCCGAGCGTGATGCTGCCGCCGTGCTGGCGCGTCGCGCCTGCGAGCGTATTGATCAGCGTGGTCTTGCCGGTGCCGTTGCGTCCCAGCAGCGCCAGCGTCTGGCCTTCGCCGAGGGCGAGCGAGATATCGTGCAGCACCACGGCTTCGCCGTAGCCCGCGCTGAGCTTCTCGATGCGAAGCAGTTCAGACATCCACGGCTCCCTGGCCCAGGTAGACCTCCTTGACCTTCGGGTCGTTGGCAATCGTGTCGGGATCGCCCTCCGTGAGCAAGGCTCCATTGACCAGCACCGTCATGCGGTCTGCGAAGCTGAACACCAGGTCCATGTCATGCTCGATCAGCAGCACCGAGACATCGGCCGGCAACGCCGCCACGGTCTCCAGCAGCTCCTCGCGCTCGCCGGCCGGCACGCCGGCCACGGGTTCGTCGAGCAGCAGCACGCGCGGCTCGCAAGCCAGGGCGATCGCGATCTCCAGCAGGCGGCGCTTGCCGTAGGCCAGCTCGCGCGTCGGCTGATGCGCCACGTCGCCGAGGTGGAACTGCTCCAGCAACTGCACCGCGCGCTCCGAGACCCGGCCCGACGCGCCCAGCGGGCGCCACCACTGCGCCCCCAGGCCCGAGCGCTGCGACACCACCAGCGCCAGCGTCTCCAGCGGCGTCATCGAATCGAAGAGCTGGTTGATCTGGAAGGTGCGGACCATGCCGCGCGCAACGCGTGCGTGCGGCGCCAGGCGGGTGATGTCCTCGCCCTCCAGCACGATGCGCCCTGCGGTCGGCGTGAGCACGCCCGTGAGCAGGTTGACCAGCGTGGTCTTGCCAGCGCCGTTGGGGCCGATCAGCGCATGGCGCGCGCCGCGCTTCAGGTTCAGCGTGACGTTGTCGGTGGCGGTGATGCCGCCGAAGCGCATCACCAGCCCGGTGGCGGAGAGCACGATGTCCGTCGCAAGGCGAGCTTCGCCGTCAGCGGCGGTGCGAGCACCTTCGAGCGGCCGAGCGGTGCTCATCGCGCCGCTCCGGCCCGCCTGCCGAACCAGGTCCAGGGCTTCAGCAGCCGGTCGCGCCCGACCAGCACCAGCAGCACCAGGATGAGCCCGACCCAGAACATCCAGTACTGCGGCGTCACGGCCGAGAGCGTGTCCTGCAGCAGCTTGAAGACGATGGCGCCGGCAATGCCGCCGTAGAGCCAGCCGACGCCGCCGATCACCAGCATCAGCAGCACGTCGGCCGAGCGGTCGAAGGCCAGCACGTCGAGCGAGGCGAAGCCGGTCGTTTGCGCCAGCAGCGCGCCCGCCGCGCCGGCCACCGCAGCGGCCACGGTGTAGATCACCGCGATGCGCGAGACCACCGGAATGCCGATGGCCATCGCGCGCAGCCGGTTGTCCCGGATCGCCTTGAGCGTGGCGCCGAAGGAGGACTGCACGAGGCGCCGCATCACGACGAAGAGCAGCAGCAGCACGGCCATCGAATACCAGGCCGCCGTGCGCCCGTAGAGATCGAACTCGAACAGGCCCAGCACCGGCCCCATCACCACGCCCTGCAACCCGTCGGCGCCGCCGGTGAGCCAGTCCAGCTTGTTGGCCAGTTCCAGCAGCAGCAGCGCAGTGCCCAGCGTGACCATCAGCCGCGTGAGGTCGCTGCCGCGCAGGATGGTGATGCTGGCCACGGCGCCGAGCGCGGCCGAGGCGGCGATGGCGACCACCAGGCCCACGGTCGGGTCCGGCATCACGTGCTTGGCAAAGAGCGCGGACGTGTACGCGCCGAAGCCGAAGAAGGCCGCGTGCCCGAGCGAGACGATGCCGGTGTAGCCGAGGATCAGGTCCAGCGACAACGCGAACAGCGCGATGATCGCGATCTCGTTGATCATCAGCGCCTTCGACGGCAGCAGCGCCGGCAGCACGAAGACCACCGCCCAGAAAACGAACTCCCACGGCCGCCAGCGGGTCCGGGCGAGCAGCGCTGGTGGAGTCATGCCTTCCCTCCCCGGCGCGTGAACAATCCCTGCGGGCGCCACATGAGGATCAGGATCATCAGCAGGTAGACCGTGAAGGCCCCCATCTTGGGAATGAAGTACTTGCCCGCCACGTCGGCGATGCCCAGCAGCAGCGCGGCCAGCAGGGGCCCGGTGATCGACGAGGTGCCGCCGACCGAGACCACGATCAGGAAATAGATCATGTACTTGAGCGGGAAGGTCGGGTCCAGGCCCAGGATCTCGGCGCCGAGTGCGCCGCCCAGCCCGGCCAGGCCCGAGCCCACCGCGAAGGTCGCCAGGAACACCACGTTGACGTTGATGCCCAGACCGGCCGCCACGCGCGGATCGTCCACCGCCGCGCGCAGCCGGCTGCCGAAGCGCGTCTTCGACAAGATGAGCTGCAGCACCACCGTGAGCAGCGCGCACAGCACGATGATGAAGATGCGGTAGTGCCCCATGCCCAGCAGCAGCGCGCCGTCGCCGATCTCGGTGCGGCCGCGCAGCCACTCGGGCAGGTGGATGTTCTGCTGCGAGGAGCCGACGAAGAAGTCGATGGCCGCCACCGCCATGAAGGCCAGGCCGATGGAGAACAGCACCTGGTCGAGGTGCGACTTGCCGTACATCGGCCGGTACAGCGTGCGCTCCAGCAGTGCGCCGAGCAGCCCCACGAGCACGAAGGCGAGCACCAGGCAGGCCAGGAAGGGCACGCCCGCCTTCTGCATCGCGAACACCGTGAGATAACCCCCGGCCATCGCGAAGGCGCCATGCGCGAGGTTGATGAAGTTCATCAGCCCCAGCGTCACCGCCAGCCCGACGGCGAGCACGAAGAGCAGCATGCCGTAGGCGATGCCGTCGAAAAGAATGGTCAGCATCGGCCTGAGGGTGAGCCTATTGCTTGGCCTTGCCCGGGTCCTTGACGGCCTTGATCACGTCGAACTCCACGTTGTAGAGCTGTCCGTCCTTCTTCTCGACCTTGCGCAGGTACACGTCGTGCACGATGTCGCGCGTCTGGGCGTCGATCAGCACCTGGCCGCGCGGACTCTCGAAGAGCTGGCCCTTCATGGCGGCAAGCAGCGCGTCGCCGCCGCCCTGCCCCTTGGTGGTCTTGAGCGCCTCGTAGATCACGCGCATGCCGTCGTAGCCGCCCATGGCCATGAAGTTGGGGCGCATGTTCTTGTTGGCCTTCTGGAAGGCCTCGACGAACTTCTTGTTGAGCGCCGACGGGTGCGCGGCCGAGTAGTGGTGCGTGGTGACCACGCCCAGCGCGCCGTCGCCCATGTCGTTGAGCTGGTCGTCGTCGGTCACATCGCCGGTGGCGATCAGCTTGATGCCCGCCTTGTCCATGCCGCGCTCGATGAACTGCTTCATCACCGCCGCGCCGGCGCCCGAGGGCACGAAGACGAAGAGCGCGTCGGGCTTGGCGTCGCGCACCTTCTGCAGGAACGGCGCGAAGTCCGGATTGCGCAGCGGTACGCGCAGCTTGTCGAGCACCTTGCCGCCGTTGAGCTGGAAGCGCTCGGCGAAGTACTTCTCGGCATCGTTGCCCGGGCCGTAGTCGGTGACCAGCGTGACCACCGACTTGATGCCGTTCTTCGGTGCCCAGTCGCCCATCGCCACCGAGACCTGCGGCAGCGTGAAGCTGGTGCGCACGATGTAGGGCGAGGCCTCGGTGATGCTGGAGGTCGCCGCCGCCATCACCACCATCGGCGTCTTCGACTGCGTGGCGATGGGCGCGGTGGCCATGGCCGAGGGCGTGATGCCGAAGCCGGCCAGCACGTTGACCTTGTCGTTCACCACCAGTTCCTGCGCCAGGCGCTTGGTCACGTCGGGCAGGCTGGTGTCGTCCTTGACGATGAGCTCGATCTTCTTGCCCGCCACGGTGTCGCCGTTCTGCGCCATGTAGAGCCGGGCCGCCGCCTCGATCTGGCGGCCGGTGGAGGCCTGCTGCCCCGTCATCGGCAGCACCAGGCCGATCTTGAAGGTGTTGCCCTGGGCCTGCGCCAGCGGCATGGCCAGTGCGAGGGCAGTGAGGCTCGCGGCCTGCATGAGATGGCGACGTTGCATGGAAGTCTCCTTGTGGATGAAAGCGGGACGGGGCGTATTGTGATCAATTGAAACGACGTGCGCGCCTCGGCAAACACCTAAGGCGCCGGCCCGCGGCCGCTCTTTCTGCGCGATCTTTCGATCGATTGCGCGATCATCGCGCAAAGGGCCGAGGCCGGAGCCCGGGCTTCACGGCGCGTCGGGCCGCCACGCGGAATCGAGCGTGATGCTGCCGACCGCGCGCGACACGCAGGCGCAGATGCGGCGGCCCTCGCGCTTCTCCTGCTCGCTCAGGAACACGTCGCGGTGGTCGATCTCCCCGTCGACGCTCAGCACATCCATCGCGCACAGGCCGCATTCGCCGCGACGGCAGTCCCACAGCGTCTGCACCCCGGCGGCTTCGAGCGCTTCGAGCAGGCTGCTGTCGGCGGGCACCTGGATGCTCAGCGCGTGGCGCGGGATGCGCACCTCGAAGGCTTGCGCGGGCAGCCGGCCGCTGCTGCCGAAGGTCTCGAAGCGCAGGTCGGCCGGCGGCCGCCCCGCCGCCGCCCACGCGCGCTTGACCGCTTCCAGCATCGGCACCGGTCCGCAGGTGTAGAGCTGGCCGCCGCGCGGCAGGGCCGCGATCTCGGCGGCGAAATCGATGGGCGCGCTGCCGGTGTGGGCCTGCACGCTGCCGGCCCCCGAGGCGCCGAGCGCTTTCTGCAACAGCGGAAGGTAGGCCAGCTCCTCCGCGCTGCGCGCGCCGTACAGCATGCGCACGGGAACGCCGCGGCGTGCGCCCAGCGCGCCCAGGCGCTGCGCCATGAAGACCATCGGCGTGATCCCGATGCCGCCTGCCACCAGCAGGTAGCCCGGCGCCGTCGTATCGAGCCCGAAGTGGTTCTGCGGCTGGGTCACCAGCAGGCGATCGCCGGGCGCCAGGCGCCACATCGCGAGCGAGCCGCCGCGCCCGTCGTCCAGGCGCTTGACGGCGATGCGCCACGCGCGGCCGTCGGGCTCGCCGACGAGCGAGTAGTGGCGCGTCTGCATCCGGCCGGCGCCGGGCGCGCCGACCAGCAGCTGCACCTGGAGATGGGAACCGGGCTCGTAGGCGGCCGCGAAGCCGGTCTCGGGCGTGATCTCGAACTCGCGCACCGTGGGCGTGAGGTCGCGGCAGGCGGCGATGCGCGCCGGCATCCAGTGAACTTCGCTTGTCATCGTGATCGAGAAGGTTGTCAGGCCCGGCGGCGAATCAGTTGCACGCCCGGCAGGGGATGGTTGTGCGCGCCATGCAGCGCCTCGCGCAGGTTGCGCTGCGCAAGGCGGCTGTGCTCGCGCATGAGCGCCTCGGCGCGCGAGCCCTCGCGGTTCTCGATCGCGTCGAGCACCTGGCCGTGCTGGTCCTGCGCGATCACGAGCATGTCGCGCGCGGCCGGCGAGTTGGCCTGCACCACCACGAAGGCCGAGGGCGAGGCGAAGGGCAGATTGGTCGCGCGCTCCAGCTGCTGGGCGATCAGCGGGCTGCCCGCCATTTCCGACAGCAGCCGGTGGAACAGCCCGTTGAATTCGACATAGCGCGAGAAGGCGGCATCGTCGAGCGCGGGCTCCTTCAGGAGCTCGTCGATGCGCTTGAGGCAGGCGCGCGCTTCGCGCAGCACCACCGGCGCCGCTCCGCGCTCGGCGGCGAGCCGCGCCGCCAGCCCCTCCAGCGTGCCGCGCAGCTCGATGGCATCGGCCACATCGCGCTCGGAGAAGGTGCGCACCGCATAGCCGCCGTTGGGCAGTGCCTGAAGCAGGCCTTCCTGCTCGAGCCGCATGAGGGCGCTGCGCACCGGCGTGCGCGAGACGCCCAGCGACTCGGAGATCGCCACTTCGGCAATTCGGGTGCCGCCCGGCAGCTCGCCGGCCAGCACCATCTCGCGCAGCCGCAGCTGGGCCTTGACGGCTTGCGAGCTGCCGGCTTCCGCGGAAGGCTCGCCGCCGGAGCCGCCACCCGCGTTCATCGCGGCGCCTCCGCCACGGCCACCGGCCGGATCGGGATGGCGGCCGCGGCCGGCTGCTCCTTCGCGATCAACTGGTCGATCAGCCGCCGCGCCCACATGGCGCCGGCGTCGATGTTGAGGTTGTGGAACTCCTGCCCGGGACGATCGTCGATGGCGCGCTGCTGCGCCTCCAGCACCAGCTCGTCTTCGCGGAAGATGCCGGCCACGCCCTCGCGCAGCTCGTGCGTGAGGCGCTGCTCGCCGATGCAGTAGTTGCGCGCGAAGGCCCAGAAGTAAAGGCAGCTGGTCTCGGTCTCGGGCGTGATGGTGTTGAGCACGTAGCCGTTCACGCCGCGGCTGCGGTCGCCCGGCTGGCCCTCGCGCGGCACCGCGCCGCTGCCCGCCGGCGCCACGCCCACGTCGATGTTGACCGTGCACGGCCCTTCGAAGCGGATGATCTGCCAGCGGTCCACCTTGCCCTCGTAGCCGCGGGCGTGGCGGATCTGCGCGGCCCAGAAGGGCGGCGCGTCGATGTTCTCCATCCAGCGCGTGACGGTGGCCGAGCGGTCGCCGTGCGTGGCGACGAAAGGCGCCTCGGCCACCGCGCGATTGCCGATGGAGGAGCCGTGCACGAAGGTCTCGTGCGTGAGGTCCATCAGGTTGTCGACCACCAGCCGGTAGTCGCAGGCCACGCGGATCATCTTGCCGTCGCCGGCCCAGGCCGGGTCGTCGTTCCAATGCATGTCCGGCACCAGCGCCGGGTCGGCCAGGGCCGGGTCGCCGGGCCAGACCCAGACGAAGCGGTGCTTCTCCACCACCGGATAGGAACGCACGCAGGCCGAAGGGTTGAGCGTCTCCTGGCTGGGCATGTGGGTGCAGCGGCCCTGGCTGTTGTAGACCAGGCCGTGGTAGCCGCACACCAGCTCGTCGCCTTCCAGCCGGCCCAGCGACAGCGGCATCAGGCGATGCCAGCAGGCGTCTTCCAGCGCGGCGACCTGGCCGTCGCTGCGCCGGTACATCACGAGCTTCTGCTTGCAGATGGTGCGGGCGAGCAGGCTGTGCTTGAGCTCGACGTCGTAGGCGGCGGCATACCAGGCGTTGAGGGGAAAGGAGCTTGTGGAGCGACTCATGGGATACGCAATGTATACATTGAATGTCGATTAGCCAATACTTTCAGCTAAATTCAAGGGTAAATACGGGTATCGATGTATCCATTGGAGACGATCGCCGTGCGTTTACGATCGGTCGTTCTTTTCCAGATCCGACGGAGCCCACCATGTCCGAACACGCCCGCCTCCCTGCCCGCTACGACCATGTCGGCAGCTTCCTTCGCCCCAAGTACCTGCTCGAAGCCCGGGAGCAAAAAGCCAGGGGCGAGATCACGCCCGAGCAGCTTCGCCGGGTCGAAGACAAGGCCATCACCGAGATCGTGAAGTTCCAGGAGGACATCGGCCTCAAGAGCATCACCGACGGCGAATTCCGCCGCACCTACTTCCACATCGACTTCCTCGAGCAGTTGGGCGGCGTGAAGACCGACATCCCGGTCACCATCCGCAAGCCAGACGGCACCGAGGAACTCGCGCCGCCGGTGATGCGCGTCATCGACAAGGTCACGCACGCCAAATGCATCCAGCTGGCCGACTTCGAGTACCTCAAGAGCCAGGTGTCGGCCGGCAACACGCCGAAGGTCACCATCCCCTCGCCCACCATGCTGCACTTCCGCGGCGGCCGCGCCGGCATCAGCAAGGAGGCCTACCCGGAGCTCGACCCGGCGTTCTACGACGACGTGGCGAGGGCCTACGGCGACGAGCTGCGCTCGCTGGCCGCGGCCGGCTGCACCTACGTGCAGATGGACGACACCAACCTCGCCTACCTGTGCGACGAGAAGATGCGCGAGGCCGCCCGCCAGCGCGGCGACGACCCCAACGAGCTGCCGCACCGCTATGCCGCCTTCATCAACAAGGTGGTGGCGCAGAAGCCCGCGGGCATGACGCTGGCCATGCACCTGTGCCGCGGCAACTTCAAGAGCACGCACGCGGCGGCCGGCAACTACGAGCCGGTGGCCGAGGCCCTGCTCAAGGAGATGGACCTGGACGCCTACTTCCTCGAGTACGACGACGCCCGCTCGGGCGACTTCCGGCCGCTGCGCTTCCTGCCCAAGGGCAAGACCGTGGTGCTGGGCCTGGTGACCACCAAGTTCGGCGAGATGGAGGACAAGGACGAGCTCAAGGAGCGCATCGAGGCGGCCGCCAAGTACGCGCCGCTGGAGCAGCTGGCGCTGTCGCCGCAGTGCGGCTTTTCGAGCACGGTGCACGGCAACAACATCGCCGTCGAGGCCCAGCGCGCGAAGCTGCGCCTGGTGGTGGAGACCGCGCAGGAGGTCTGGGGCTCGACCTGAGGTGCACGCCCGGTGAAGTCGCGGCATGATCGCGCTTCATGAAGCTCTTCACCGGCCCTCTCAGCATGTTCGGCGCCAAGGCGCAGATCGCGGCGCTCGAAAAAGGCATCGCGATCGACGCCGTCATGGTGCCTTTCGACAAGGACGACAACTACCTGCCCAAGCACCCCGAGGTGCTGCGCATCAATCCAAAGCGGCAGGTGCCGGTGCTGATCGACGGCGAGGTCGAGATCTTCGATTCGACGCAGATCTTCGAATACCTCGAAGACGCAGCGCCCGAGCCGCCGCTGTGGCCCCGCGAGGTCGCCGGCCGCGCCCGGGCCCGCCAGCTCGAGCACCTGTCGGACGAGGTGTTCTTCCCCCACGTGATCAGGCTCATGGGCCTGCAGCACGACATGCAAGGCGAGGCGGCCGTCGCGGCCTGCGCCGCCTGCGCCCGCTTCTATGCGCAGATGGAAGAGCGGCTCGCGCACGCCGAGTACCTGGCCGGCCCCTACTCCTTCGCCGACATCGCCTTCTACATGGCGCAGGTCTTCGCCGACCGCAAGGGCGCCGGCATGACGGATGCCACGCCGCGCCTCCTGGCCTGGCGCGAGCGCGTGGGCGCGCGCCCGGCGGTGCGCGCCGTGGTCGGGCCGATGATGCGCTTCCTGGCCTCGGAGGGACGGCCGGTGCCCGCATCCCTCCAGTCGCACCTCGCCGCGTGAACCGCATCGACGACTGGCTGGACTGGCTGCCCTCGCCGTCGCAGCACTTGCTGGTCGTGACCTTCGCGCTGCTGGTCTACGTGCTCACCACGCGCGGGCGGCGCGAGCACCGCGCCCCCACCACCGCGATCGCCTGGGTCATGGGCCTGGTGCTGATGCCTTACCTCATCCTGCCCATGTACCTGCTCTTCGGCCAGCGCAAGCTGCGGCCCGCGGGCTCGCGGCGAACGCAGCGCTCGGTCCCGGCCGGGCACTGGGCGGCCGACCTGATCGAGAGCTTCGGGCTCGCCCCGCCCGGCCCCTGCGCGGTGCGCTTCCATGCCGACGGCGGCGCGGCGCGCGACGCGCTCTGGGCTGTGATCGAGGGCGCGCGCAAGCGCATCGACGTCTGTACCTTCATCATCGGCGACGACGCGCTCGGCCACGAGGCGATCAACCGGCTGTCGCGGCGTGCGCGCGAGGGCGTCAAGGTCCGCGTGCTGCTCGACGGCTTCGGCGCCCTGTCGCTGCCGCGCCATCACTTCGACACGCTGCGCGAGGCCGGTGCCGACGTGGCCGTGTTCCGCCCCCTCTTCAGCCTGCGCCGCACGGGCCCGCGCAACCTGCGCAACCACCGCAAGCTCACCATCGCGGACGACGGCTGGCTGTGGTCGGGCGGGCGCAACCTGGCGGGCGAGTACTTCCTCGGCAACGACGAACACCCGGATGCCTGGCACGACCTTTCCTTCGACCTCCAGGGCAGCGTGGCCGCAGCGGCGGCGCGCCAGTTCGACCACGACTGGGCCTCGGTGCGCGGACGCAGGCCGCGCGCCATCGTGGCCGCTGCACCGCCCTCGGGCGAGCTCGCGCAGTTCCTGCCCAGCGGGCCCGACCAGACCGAGGACACGGCCCACGCGCTCCTGATCGATGCCTGCTTCCGCGCCGAGCACCGGCTGCTCGCGATCACGCCCTACTTCGTGCCCGGCGACGGCCTGCGCGATGCCCTGCGCCTGGCGGCGCGGCGCGGCGTGCAGGTCACGATCGCGATGCCGGCGCGATCCAATCACCGGCTGGCCGACTTCGTGCGCGCCCGCGCCATGCGCGACCTCGCGCGCGCCGGCGTCAGCTTTCGCATGCTGCCCTTCATGGCCCATGCCAAGGCGGTGGTGGTGGACGAGCAGCTCGCGCTGTGCGGCTCGATCAACCTCGACATGCGCAGCCTGCTGCTGAACCACGAGGCGGCGGTCGTGTTCTACGGCGCCGAACAGATCGACTGGCTGGCGCAGTGGATCGAGACCACCGCGTCGGCCGGCGAAAGCTATCGCGCGCGCCGCCCGGGGCTGGTGCGGGACGTGGCGGAAGGGCTGCTGCTGACGGTCGCGTTCCAGCTCTGAGCGGAGCGCTAGGAGGGCTTGGGACTCTTCGAGGACTCCAAGTTGCTGTAGCTCGCATTGCCCAGCCCGGTGCCGATGGTCAGCACCGCCCAGCGCTTCACGTCGCGCATGAAGGGCAGCTCGCTCAAGCCCTGCACCACTGCGTCGTTGTGCATCAGCACCATCGTCGGCACGCCGCGGATGGTGGGGATCTTCTTCGCGAGCGCGGTGGGCAGGTGGAAATGCTCGCTGGTCCAGTCGCCGGGCATGTTCTGCGCGCCGCGCGCGATCGAGCCGTCCTTGCGGATCAGGCCCGGGCAGCCGATGCCGACGAAGGGAGCGAGGCGAATGCCCTTCTTCTTGCAGTAGCGCACCTGCTCCTCCAGCATCTCGGCCAGCCGCGCGACCAGGGCGCGGCGGTTCGGGCCGTCGTCGCGATGGCGCCACTTCTCGCGCCGCACCACCTTCGCCTTCGACAGGTCGGGCGCGCGCTTGCGCCGCGTCCTCACGATGCCGCAGCGCACGTTGGTCCCGCCGATGTCCAGCGCCAGGATGGCGTCGTAGTGTTCCAGCAGTTCCGGCGGCGCCAGGTGGACCCAGCCGAGCAGCCCGCCGTCGTCGGTCTCGTGGCAGATGCGCGCGAGCTCCACCTGCACCTTCATCTCCTGCAGGATGGCGGCCGCCTGCAGCACGGCCCGCTCGCCCACGTCGCTTTCCGGGAAGCCGCCGCCGATGACGATGCGCTCGACACCTGCCCAGGAGGGCTGGCGCAGAAAGCTCCGGATGACCTCGGCCAGCGCTTCGGCGAATTGCTCGATGGCCGCGTGGACCACGTCGGTCGCTTCCGTGGCCTGGCCTTTCTTCAGCGCTGCATCGAGCGTGCCCTTAGCCAGGTCCTTCGAATGCTGCTCGCCCAGCGGGTCCTTCTTGCCTTTCTTGCGCAGCCGCCGGCGCCAGCCCTCCAGCAGCTCGCGGAAGGCCGTCTGGCTGGCCTGGTCGCCCAGGAAGCCCTCGTCGCCGCGCAACTGAAGGCTGTACCCCTCGACCAGCACGGCCGGCAACTCTTTCGCGCCATGGATGTCGGCCGACGGAGGCGTCGGCGCCTGGCGGGCGTTGCTCTTGCTCTTCTTCGATCGCGTCTTGTCTTCTGAAGCCATGAAGTCCTTCGCGGGTTTCGGGTTGCGCGGTCAATCGGCCGTCGCTTCGAGGATAAGGCGCGTCGTCTCCTCGGGCGCATCCCAGTGCGGGAAGTGGCCGCAGCGCTCGAACCAGTGCAGTTGCGCGCCGGGGAACAGCTGCAGCGCGCGCGCCGCCTGCCGCGGCGGGCAGATGCGGTCGAGCCGCCCCCAGCCGATCACGAGCGGCTTGGACAGGCGGCTCGCGTCCGTCCCCACTTGCGCCGGCTGGCGCAACAGCGCGTGCAGCACCGCCTCGAAGGAGCGCGCGGATGCATAGCTGCGCATTTCCTCGAGCACCATCGACGGCGGCAGCGCAGCCGGCTCGACCGAGAACCGCGCCAGCAGCAGGCGCCGCGACCATTCGTGCGCGATGAGGCTCGGCATGGCGAATTGCAGGGTGCGCGCCAGGCGGCGCGAGAGCCGGGCCGACGCGACGAAGAGGATGCGCTCCCAGCCGACCCAGAAGCCGCCCGGCCCCATCGAGATCACCGAGCCGAGCACGCCGCCGCGGCTCGCCAGCTCGAGCAGGAGCCGCGCGCCGATCGAGCTGCCGGCCGCATCGGTGCCGATCAGCTCGTGTTCCCGCAGAAACTGCGCGAGCGCGTCGGCCATCGTCTGCACCGAGATTTCGCCGTCCAGCGGCGGGCTCTTGCCGAAGCCGGGCAGGTCGATCGCCGTCACGCTGCGCCGGGCCGCGAGCGGTTCCATGATGCCTTGCCACGAGCGCCAGCTGCTGCCCAGTCCATGGACGAGCAGCAGCGACTTGCCTTGACCACGCCGGACGTAATTGATGAGCACGGTTCGCCACTGTGCAGGCGGGCGGCTGCAGAATCGCATCAGCCCCGCGCACGATCTCCTGTAGGAATGTGACGTGTCGCGATCCGCGGCACGCCGATACACTGCGCCGGATGCATTGCCTGCACCGCCTGCGGCTTCTCGCCTTGTCCTGCCTGGGCCTACTGTGCGCTGCCGCGCCTTCGCAGGCGCAGGACGCGGCCATGAAGATCGGCTCCAAGCGCTTCACCGAGTCCTACATCCTGGCCGAGGTCATGGCGCAGACCGCCGCGCCTCACCTGCCCGCGCCGCCGCAGCTGCGGCAAGGCCTGGGCAACACCGCGATCGTCTACGAAGCCCTGCGCGCGGGCAGCATCGACCTCTACGCCGAGTACACCGGCACGGTGGCGCTGGAGATTCTCAAGAACCCGCAGCCGATGACGCGCGAGGCCCTGAACGCCGCGCTGGCGCCGCTCGGCCTGGGCATCGCGATCCCGCTGGGCTTCAACGACGGCTACGCGCTCGCCATGCGCGCGGCCGACGCCGAGCGGCTCGGCTTCAAGACCCTGAGCGACCTGGCGCGCCATCCCGAGCTGCGGCTGGGCCTGTCGAACGAGTTCATCGGCCGCGCCGACGGCTGGCAGGGCCTGGCCGCGCGCTACGGCTTCGCGCAGAAGCCCACCGGGCTCGACCATGGCCTGGCCTACGACGCGATCGCGGCGAAGCAGATCGACGTGATCGACATCTACACCACCGACGCCAAGATCGATCACCTCGGCCTGCGCGTGCTGGCGGACGACCGCGCCTACTTCCCGCGCTACGACGCCGTGGTGCTGTACCGGCTCGACGTGCCCAAGCGCTGGCCGGCGGCCTGGGCCGCGCTGCAGAAGCTCGAGGGCCGCATCGACGAGCGCGCGATGATCGCGATGAACGCGCGCGCCGAGCTGCAGAGCGTGGCCTTCGACGTGATCGCGCGCGATTTTCTGGCGCAGGGCGAAACGGGCGCGAAGGCCGGCGCGGCGGGCAGCGAGGGCGCGCGCGGCTACGTCGCCAAGCTCTTCGGCCCCGACCTCGGCCGGCTCACGCGCCAGCACCTGCTGCTGGTGGCGATCTCGGTCGGGCTGGCGATCCTGGTCGCCGTGCCGCTGGGCATCCTCGTGTTTCCGCATCTGCGGCTGCGGGCCGTGGTGCTCGGCCTGACGGGGCTGCTGCAGACGGTGCCCTCGCTGGCACTGCTGGCGCTGCTGATCTCGCTGATCGGCGCCATCGGCACCCTGCCGGCGCTGATCGCGCTCACGCTCTACTCGCTGCTGCCCATCATGCGCAACACCGTGACCGGCCTGGCCGAAGTGCCGGCCGGGCTGCGGCAGGCGGGCACGGCGCTGGGCATGACGGGCGGGCAGAGCCTGCGCCTGGTGCAGCTGCCCCTGGCGCTGCCGACCCTGCTGGCAGGCGTGCGCACGGCGACCACCATCGCGATCGGGACGGCGACCATCGCGGCCTTCATCGGCGCGGGAGGATTCGGGGAACGGATCGTGACGGGGCTGGCGCTCAACGACCGCGGGCTGCTGGTCGCGGGCGCGGTGCCGGCGGCCGTGCTGGCCTTGCTGAGCGAGGGGCTGTTCGAGGCGATCGAGTGCTGGCTCCGGCGCGGCCGGGCCGCTTGACTCCCTCCCCGTCGGGGGAGGGAGCAAAGACCTCAGGCCAGCGTATAGGCCGTCTTCACCACCGTGAAGAACTCCTGCGCATACCGCCCCTGCTCGCGCGGCCCGTAGCTGGAGCCTTTGCGCCCGCCGAAGGGCACGTGGTAGTCCACCCCGGCCGTCGGCAGGTTCACCATCACCATCCCGGCCTGGCTGTGGCGCTTGAAGTGCGTCGCGTACTTCAGGCTCGTCGTGGCGATGCCGGCCGACAGCCCGAACTCGGTGTCGTTGGCCGTGGCCAGCGCCTCCTCGTAGTTCTTCACCCGGATCACGCTGGCCACCGGCCCGAAGATCTCTTCCTTGTTGATGCGCATGCTCGCCACCGACTCGCTGAACAGCGCCGGCGACATGTAGAAGCCCTCGGTCGCCAGCTTCAGCCGATCGCCGCCCGCGGCCAGCGTGGCGCCCTCGCCCTGGCCGATCTCGATGTAGTCCAGGTCCTGGCGCAGCTGGCTCTCGCTGGAGACCGGGCCGATGTCCGTGCCCTGCGCCAGCGCATCGCCGACCTTGATCTTGGCCATGCGCGCCTTCATCGCCTCGATGAACTTCGGGTAGATGCCCTCGGTCACGATCAGCCGGCTCGACGCCGTGCAGCGCTGGCCGGTGGAATAGAAGGCGCTCTGCACGCTCAGCTCCACCGCCTGGTTCAGGTCGGCGTCGTCCAGCACCACCTGCGGGTTCTTGCCGCCCATCTCCAGCTGCACCTTCTTGCCCTTGGTCGCGCACGCCACGGCGATGCCGCGGCCCACGCCGACCGAGCCGGTGAAGCTGATGGCATGGATGCCGGGGTGGTCGACCAGCGCATTGCCGATCACGCTGCCGCGGCCCATCACCAGGTTGAAGACGCCCGCCGGGATGCCCGAGCGGCTGATGATCTCGGCCAGCGCCCAGGCGCAGCCGGGCACCAGGTCGGCCGGCTTCAAGACCACGCAGTTGCCGAAGGCCAGCGCCGGGGCGATCTTCCAGGCGGGGATGGCGATGGGGAAGTTCCACGGCGTGATCAGCCCCACCACGCCCACCGGCTCGCGCGTGATCTCCACGCCGATGCCCGGGCGCACCGAGGGCAGGACCTCGCCCGACAGGCGCAGGCACTCGCCGGCGAAGAACTTGAAGATGTGGCCGGCGCGCGTGGCCTCGCCGATGCCCTCGGCGCGGGTCTTGCCCTCCTCGCGCGCCAGCAGCGTGCCCAGCTCTTCCTTGCGCGCGAGGATCTCGTTGCCGATCTTGTCCAGCGCATCGCTGCGCGCCTGCACGCTGCCGGTGGACCAGCCCGGGAACGCCGCGGTGGCGGCCGCCACGGCCTCGTCGACCTGCACGGCATCGCCCTGGGCGTAGTGGCCGAGCACGTCTTCCAGGTTGCTGGGGTTGGTGTTGGGGCTGTAGCTGGCGCCCGCGCGCCATTCGCCGTTGATCAGGTTGTCGAAGTTCTGCATGGCAGTGTCCTTGGGGTCGGTCGAAAAAAGCACGGGGCCGCCTGGGCGGCCCCGCACGCTGTCAAACAAGAATAGGCCGGGCGCTGCGCCTTCGCCGGTCGCCTGCTCGGCCGCTCGCGATGGCCTACTGCGGCCCGAGCTTGTCGATCAGCGCCGCCAGTGCATCGTACTCGTCGGCCTTGAGCTCGGTCAGCGGCGTGCGCACCGGGCCCGCGTCGTGCCCCACGATGCGTGCGCCGGCCTTCACGATGCTCACGGCGTAGCCCTGGCCCTTGTTGCGGATCTCCAGGTAGGGCATGAAGAAGTCCTTGAGCAGGCGGTGCTGCGTGGCCATGTCGTCGGCCGCCACCGCCTTGTAGAAGTCCATCGCGGTCTTCGGAATGAAGTTGAAGACAGCCGAGGAGTACACCGGCGTGCCCAGCGCCTTGTAGGCCGCCGCGTAGACCTCGGCCGTGGGCAGGCCGCCGAGGTAGGCGAAGCGGTCGCCCATGCGCAGGTAGATCGAGCTCATCAGCTCGATGTCGCCGATGCCGTCCTTGAAGCCCACCAGGTTGGGGCAGCGCTCGGCCAGTTTCGCCAGCGTGTCGGGGTAGAGCCGGCTCTGGCCGCGGTTGTAGACGATGACGCCGAACTTCACGCTCTTGCACACCGCCTCCACGTGCGCGGCCAGGCCTTCCTGGCCGGCCTCGGTCAGGTAGTGCGGCAGCAGCAGGATGCCGTGCGCGCCGGCCTTCTCGGCCGCCTGGGCGCACTGGATCGCGAAGCGCGTCGGGCCGCCTGCGCCGGCGATGATCGGCACCTTGCCGCGGCAGGTCTGCACCGCGGTCTCGATGATCTCCGGGTACTCGTCGGCGGTCAGCGAGAAGAACTCGCCGGTGCCGCCGGCCGCGAACAGCGCGCTCGCGCCGTAGGGTGCCAGCCATTCGAGGCGCCGGATATAGCCTTTCTTGTCGAAGTTGCCCTGCGCGTCGAAGTCGGTCAGCGGAAAGGACAACAGGCCGGCGCCCATGATGGATTTGAGTTCCTGGGGATTCATCGAGAAAAGATCCTGAAGAGAAGGGAAAAAGACGCAAGCGGGCTGCAGGCGGGCAGGCCGCGTTCAGTCCAGCTTGATTTGTGCCGCATCGACCACCTTGGCCCAGCGCGCGCGTTCCTTGTTGAAGAACTGCTCCTGCTCGGCCGGCGTCATGGTCACGACCTCGGCGCCCTGCCCGGCCAGGCGCGAACGGATGTCGGTCGAGCGGATGATGGAGACCAGCTCCTTGTTGAGGCGCTGGATCACCGCCTCGGGCGTGCCGCGCGGCGCCAGCATGCCCTGCCAGGTGCCGGATTCGAAGCCGGCCACGCCCTGCTCGGCGATGGTGGGCACGTCGCCGATCAGCGGCATGCGGGTGGACTTGGAGACGCCCAGCACCTTGAGCTTGCCGCTCTGCACATGCGGCAGCGTCGCGAGCATGCCGTTCATCAGGACCTGGGTCTGGCCGCCCACCGTGTCCTGGATGGCCTGCACGCCGCCCTTGTAGGGCACGTACTGCCAGCGCGCGCCGCTGGCACGCTCCAGTGCCACGCCGGCCAGGTGCGGCGCGCTGCCGGTGGCGGTGACGGCGAAGTTCAGGTCGGACTTCTTCGACAGCGCGATCAGTTCCTTCAGGTTGGCCGCCTGGACCGAGGGATGCACCACCAGCAGGTGCGGAGAGTAGGCCAGCATGGTCACGCCGCGCAGGTCCTTCGACGGATCGAAGGCGAGCTTGGTATAGACGGACGGGCTGATCGCCAGCGCGCCGACGTCGCACAAGAGCAGCGTGTAGCCGTCGCCCGACGCCTTGGCCACGAGGTCCGCGCCGAGATTGCCGTTGGCGCCCGCACGGTTCTCCACGATCACCGATTGCTTGAGCGCCTCGGACAGCGGCTGGCTGATGGCACGGGCAATGATGTCGGACGAGCCGCCCGGCGGGTAGGGCACCACGATGCGCAAGGGCTTCGAAGGCCAGGCGTCAGCGGCCGAGGCGTGGCCGGCCAGCAGGCTCGCGCCGACGGCGCCGAGCATGAGATCGCGTCGATTCAGGGTCATGTCATGGGTCTCCTGGAGATGAAGGAAAGGAGTGAGCCGTTGGGCCACTCGAAGATCGGGTCGAAATTCTCAGTTATCAGTCATCGTACAACTAGGACGACACGTTGTCCAGCCTTGCGCACCGAAGCGCTCAGGTCGGGGTGCCGCCGCCGGGCGCGGGTGCCTGCGCCTCGCGCTGGGCCGCTTCCTGCGCCAGGCGCAGGCGCTCGCGGCTGTTGGTCAGGTGGATGCGCATGGCCGCGCGGGCCGATTCCGGATCCTGCCGCGCGATGGCGGCGTAGATCTCCTCGTGCTCGCGGTTGACGCGGCTCAGGTACTCGCCGCGCCGGTCGTGGGTGCGGATGGCGCTGATGCGCGTGCGCGGGATGATGGTGGTGCCCAGGTGGCTCATGATGTCCGCGAAGTACGGATTGCCGGTGGCCTGGGCGATCTGCAGATGGAAGCGGAAATCGGGCGCCACCGTGTCCCCCGCCTCTTGCACGTTGCGCTGGAAATCGTCGAGCGCCTCGCGCATCGCGAGCAGCTGCTCCTCGTTGCGCCGGGTGGCGGCCAGGCCGGCGGACTCGGTCTCCAGGCTGATGCGAAGCTCGAGCACGGCCAGCACGTCGACCGTGGTCGCGATGTCGGAGCCCTCCAGCCGGAACATGCCCGCCGCGCGGGGCTGCAGCACGAAGGTGCCGATGCCGTGGTGCGTCTCCACCAGCCCGCCGGCCTGCAGCTTCGACAGCGCCTCGCGCACCACGGTGCGGCTGACGCCGTAGGCCTGCATGATGGCCGACTCGGTGGGCAGCTTGTCGCCCGGCCGCAGCTGCTGGCTGCGGATCTTCTCCCCCAGGTCGTCGACCAGGCCGTGCGCCAGGCCGCGGCCGCGACGCCGCGCGCCGCCGCCCAAGGCGGCGGGCTCGGCGGCTGAGGTTGACCCCGTTGACAGGTTCGACATGCGGTGATGATAATCACCCGAGCGTTGTACGACAACCGATAACTTACGACTTCCAGAGACAAGAGACGATGAGCGCCCCCTCCTCCACCCCGCCCCGCCTGAACCGCCTGCTGCTCACCGGAGCCGCCGGGGGCCTGGGCAAGGTGCTGCGCGAGCGGCTTCGCCCCTTTGCCGAGACGCTGCGCGTGTCCGACATCGCCGCGCTGCCGCCCGCCACGGGCCCGCACGAGGAAGTGATGCCCTGCGACCTGGCCGACAAGGCCGCGGTCGATGCGCTGGTCGCCGGCTGCGACGCGATCGTGCACTTGGGCGGCGTGTCGGTGGAGCGCCCGTTCGAGGAAATCCTCGAAGCCAACATCAAGGGCATCTTCCATCTGTACGAAGCTGCGCGCCGCCACGGCGTGAAGCGCGTGGTCTTCGCGAGCTCCAACCATGTGATCGGCTTCTACAAGCAGAGCGAGACGATCGACGCCCGCGCAGCGCGCCGGCCCGACGGCTACTACGGCCTTTCGAAGTCCTTCGGCGAGGACATGGCCCAGTTCTACTTCGACCGCTGGGGCATCGAGACGGTGAGCATCCGCATCGGCTCCTCCTTTCCCGAGCCGGCCAACCGCCGGATGATGAGCACCTGGCTGAGCTACCGCGACCTCACCTCGCTGGTCGAGAAGTCGCTCTTCACCGCCGACGTCAAGCACACGGTTGTCTACGGCGTGTCGGCCAATCGCGATGTCTGGTGGGACAACCACGCGGCCGCGCACTTGGGCTACCAGCCGCAGGACAGCTCGGAGATCTTCCGCGCCAAGGTGGAGGCCCAGCCGCCCGTGGCCGCCGACGATCCCAACGCCATCTACCAGGGCGGCGCCTTCACCGCCCAAGGCCCCTTCGGCGACTGAGATGTCCACGCAGGCCGAGCTCGTGGTCGATGCCCGCTGCGGCACCGGCGAAAGCCCTGTCTGGTCGGCGGCCGAGCAGGCGCTCTACTGGGTCGACATCCCGGGGCGCGCCCTGCACCGCTGGGACCAGGACGGGCACCGCCATTGGACCGGCGAGGAGATGCTCGCCTGCATCGCGCCGCGCGCCGATGCGCCGGGCCGGTGGATCGCCGGCATGGAAAGCGGCCTGTTCTCGATCGCGCCGCAGGACGACGGCACGCTCGCCGCCACGCCCCTTGCGCAGGTGACGCACGCCCGCCCCGGCATGCGCTTCAACGATGGCCGCTGCGACCGCCAGGGCCGCTTCTGGGCCGGCACCATGCTGATGGACATGGGGGCCGGCGCACGCGTGGGCCGGCTCTACCGGCATGACGGCAACGGTCGATCGCCCTCGCTGCAGCTCGAGGACCTGATCGTCCCCAATGGCCTGGCCTTCAGCCCCGACGGGCGCACGATGTACCTCTCGGATTCGCACCCGAGCGTGCAGGCGATCTGGGCCTTCGACTACGACACCGCCACCGGCACCCCGACGAATCGCCGCCTGTTCGCCGACATGAATCCCCTGCCCGGCCGCCCCGACGGCGCCGCGGTCGACGCCGACGGCTGCTACTGGATCTGCGGCAACGACGCCGGCCTGGTGCACCGCTTCACGCCCCAAGGCAAGCTCGACCGCTCGCTCGCAGTGCCGGTGAAGAAGCCCGCCATGTGCACCTTCGGCGGCCCGAAGCTCGACACCCTCTTCGTGACCTCGATCCGGCCCGGGGGCGATCTCTCCGACCAGCCGCTGGCCGGCGGCGTGTTCGCCCTGCGCCCGGGCACCCAGGGCATCGCGGAGCCCGCCTTCGGCAGCTGACGACGCCCGAGTTTTCATTTCTACAAACCACCACCGACAGAGGAAGACAAATGAAGTTCAACCGCACCCTGATCGCCCTGGCCGCCGGCGCCCTGGGGCTCGCCGCGCAGGCCGTCGAGTTCCGCTCGGCCGACGTGCACAACAGCGACGACTACCCGACCGTGGCCGCGGTCAAGCACATGAGCGAGCTGCTCGAAAAGCGCAGCAACGGCAAGTACAAGATCAAGGTCTTCAACAAGGGCGCCTTGGGCACCGAGAAGGAAACCATCGACCAGGTGAAGATCGGCGCGCTCGAGATGACCCGCGTCAACATCAGCCCGCTGAACTCGCTGTGCGCCAAGACGCTGGTGCCCACCATGCCCTTCCTGTTCGACTCGATCGCGCACATGCGCAAGTCGCTCGACGGCCCGGCCGGCGAGGAGATTCTCAAGAGCTGCGAGCCCGAGGGCCTGGTCGGCCTCGCCTTCTACGACAGCGGCGCGCGCTCTATCTACGCCAAGAAGCCGGTGAAGACCCTGGCCGACGCCAAGGGCATGAAGATCCGCGTGCAGCAGTCGGACCTGTGGGTGTCGCTGATCAACGCCATGGGCGCCAACGCCACGCCGGTGCCGATCGGCGAGGTCTACACCGGCTTGAAGACCGGGCTGATCGACGCCGCGGAAAACAACATCCCCTCCTATGACGGCTTCAAGCACTACGAGGCCGTGAAGTTCTACTCGCGCACCGAGCATTCGATGGCGCCCGAGATGCTGGTGATGTCCAAGGCCGTCTACGACAAGCTGCCCAAGGCCGACCAGGACATGTTCCGCGCCGCGGCCAAGGAGTCGGTCACCTTCCAGCGCAAGAAGTGGGACGAGCAGGAAGCCAAGTCGCTCGAGGTCGTCACCAAGGGCGGGGCCACCATCGTGAGCGACGTCGACAAGGCCTCGTTCCGCGCCGCGATGGCGCCGGTGTACGCCAAGTTCATCTCCACGCCGGACCTGCAGCGGCTGGTCAAGGCCATTCAGGACAACAAGTGAGCGCTGGGGTCATCGAAGCCGGGGCGCAGCGTCCGCCCTCCCGCCACCTGTACTCGCGGGTGTGCGCGGTGCTGTCCAAGGTCAGCCTGATGCTGGCGGTGGTGCTGCTGATCGCGATCATCGCCTGCGTGCAGTACCAGGTGGTCGGGCGCTATCTGCTCAACGACACGCCGGTCTGGGCCGAGGGGCTGGCGCTGCAGCTGGTGCTGTACGTCACCGCGCTGGGCGTGGCGGTGGGCGTGCGCGATGCGGGCCACATCGGCCTGGATTCTCTGGTCGCCCTGCTGCCGGAGTCGCTGCGCCTGAAGATCGAGATCCTCATCCATGCGCTGGTGGCGCTGTTCGGCGCCATCATGGTGTCCAGCGGCTGGCTCTGGACCCGGCTCAAGTGGAGCGACATGAAGCCCATGCTGGGCATCCCGGTGGGCGCGGACTACCTGGCGCTGGTGATCGCGGGCGCCTTGATCGTGCTGTTTTCGGTTGAGCACATCGTGGCATTGCTGCGTGACGAAGAGGTGGTGCCGGCATGGAATTGACGCAGAGTCGCCTCAAGGCAATTCGCGCCTCCTCGGGGGGCAGCGAGCAAAGCGAGCGTGGGGGCCTATGGAGCTGACTGTTCTGACGCTGAGTTTTCTCGCGTTGCTGGTGATCGGCGTGCCGGTCGCGTTCTCGATCGGCCTCGCCTCGGTCGCCACCGTGATGTACGCCGGCCTGCCGGTCGCGGTGGTGTTCCAGAAGATGGTCGGCGGAATGCAGATCTTCTCCTTCCTGGCCATCCCCTTCTTCGTCTTCGCCGGCGAGCTGATGCTGTACGGCGGCATCGCCCAGCGCATCGTGCGCTTCGCCAACAGCCTGATCGGCCATGTGCGCGGCGGTCTCGGCATGAGCAACGTGGTCGGCTGCACGCTGTTCGGCGGCGTGGCGGGCTCGCCGGTGGCCGACGTCTCGGCCATGGGCTCGGTGATGATCCCGCTGATGAAGCGCGAGGGCTACGACGCGGACTACGCGGTCAACGTCACCACCCACGCGGCGCTGGTCGGCGCGCTGATGCCGACCTCGCACAACCTCATCATCTTCACGCTGGCCACCACCGGCATCGCCTCGGTCAGCGTGCTGAGCCTGATCCTGGCGGGCCTGGTGCCGGCGCTGCTCCTGACGCTGTGCAACCTGGCGGCGGCCTATTACGTGGCCATCAAGCGCGGCTACCCGATCCGCGGCGCCTTCCCCGGCTGGGGCGAGGTGCTCGCGGCCTTCGTCGGGGCGCTGCCGGGGCTGCTGATCGTGGCGATCATCCTGGTCGGCATCCTGTCGGGGGTGTTCACCGCCACCGAGTCCGCGGCCACCGCCGTGCTGTGGGCGCTCGGCGTCACGGTGCTGGTGTACCGCTCGCTGAGCTGGAAGGACTTCCTGAAGGCCTGCGCCAAGGCCTGCAAGACCACCGGCGTGGTGCTGCTGCTGATCGGCATCTCCTCGGCCTTCGGCTACTTCATGGCGCTGTACGAGGTGCCGCAGAAGACCGGCGAGCTGATGACCTCGTTCTCGAGCAGCCCCTGGGTCATCTTCCTGATGATCAACGTGCTGCTGTTCGTGCTGGGCACCTTCCTGGACATGGCCGCCACGATCCTGATCTGCACGCCGATCTTCCTGCCCATCGCGATGCAGTTCGGCATGAGCCCGGTGCAGTTCGGCATCGTGATGCTGATCAACTGCGCGCTGGGCCTGAACACGCCGCCGGTGGGCACCACGCAGTTCATCGGCTGCGCGATCGGAGGGGTTTCGGTCGGGCAGGTGATGCGATCGATCTGGCCTTTCTACGGGGCGCTGCTGGTGTGCCTGATGCTCGTGACCTACGTGCCGGGCTTCTCGCTGTGGCTGCCCGACCTCTTCTCCGCACCCAAATGAGCGCACCCCTCTTCATCACCATGCACGCGCGCGACAACGTCGCGATCGTGGCCAACGAGGGCGGCCTGCCCGCGGGCACCGTCTTCCCCTCCGGCCTGGTCCTGGTCGAAAAGGTGCCGCAGGCGCAC
Organism: Variovorax sp. Soil_C_17; assembly: GCF_057657265.1. Taxonomy (NCBI): domain Bacteria; kingdom Pseudomonadati; phylum Pseudomonadota; class Betaproteobacteria; order Burkholderiales; family Comamonadaceae; genus Variovorax; species Variovorax sp. Soil_C_17. The sequence continues at coordinate 213,254 of NZ_JBDGIT010000006.1, read as the reverse complement.
AAGGTCGCGCTGGCCGACATCCCGCAGGGCGGCGAAGTGCTGCGCTACGGGGTGGTGATCGGCCGGGCCGCGAAGCCCATCGCGGCCGGCAGCTGGGTGCACGAGCGGCTGCTGGAAATGCCCGCCGCGCGCTCGCTCGAAGGGCTGCCCATCGCCACCGCGAAGCCCGCGGCGCCGCAGCCGCTGGAGGGCTACACCTTCGAGGGCTACCGCAATGCCGACGGCTCGGTGGGCACGCGCAACATCCTGGCCATCACCCAGACGGTGCAGTGCGTGGCCGGCGTCACCGATTTCGCGGTCCAGCGCATCAAGGCGGAGCTGCTGCCCAAGTACCCGAACGTGGACGACGTGGTGGCGCTGGAGCACGGCTACGGCTGTGGGGTGGCCATCGATGCACCCGATGCGATCATCCCCATCCGCACCCTGCGCAACATCAGCCTCAATCCCAACTTCGGCGGCGAAGTGATGGTGGTGAGCCTGGGCTGCGAGAAGCTGCAGCCCGAGCGGCTGATGCCGCCCGGCACCATCCCGCTGGTCGACGAGCGCAACGTGGCCGACATCGGCGAGAGCGCCGATGCCAGGCTCGACGTGGTCTGCCTGCAGGACGAGGCCCACGTCGGCTTCATGTCGATGGTCGATTCGATCCTGCGCCAGGCCGAGGAGCACCTGGAGCGCCTGAACGCCCGCCGGCGCGAGACCGTGCCCGCCAGCGAGCTGGTGGTCGGCGTGCAGTGCGGCGGCAGCGATGCGTTTTCCGGCGTCACCGCCAACCCCGCCGTGGGCTTTTGCACCGACCTGCTGGTGCGCGCCGGCGCCACCGTGATGTTCTCCGAGGTGACCGAGGTGCGCGACGGCATCGACCAGCTCACCGCACGCGCCGCCACGCCCGAGGTGGCCGAGGCCATGATCCGCGAGATGGCCTGGTACGACGCCTACCTGGACAAGGGCCGCGTCGACCGCAGCGCCAACACCACGCCCGGCAACAAGAAGGGCGGGCTGTCCAACATCGTCGAGAAGGCGATGGGCTCGATCGTGAAGTCGGGCTCGGCGCCGATCTCCGGCGTGGTCCCGCCCGGCGAGAAGGCGCGGCAGCGCGGCCTGCTCTACGCGGCGACGCCCGCTTCCGACTTCATCTGCGGCACCCTGCAGCTGGCCGCCGGCATCAACCTGCATGTCTTCACCACCGGCCGCGGCACGCCCTACGGCCTGGCCGAGGTGCCGGTGATCAAGGTGGCCACGCGCAGCGAGCTGGCGCGCCGCTGGCACGACCTGATGGACATCAACGCCGGGCGCATCGCCGACGGCGAGGCCAGCATCGAGGACATCGGCTGGGAGATGTTCCGGCTGATGCTCGACGTGGCCAGCGGCCGCAAGAAGACCTGGTCCGAGCACTGGAAGCTGCACAACGCGCTGGTGCTCTTCAACCCCGCACCCGTTACCTGACAAGGAGATCGCATGGAAGACCTCAAAGGCAAGACCGCCCTCGTCACCGGCGCCAGCACCGGAATCGGTGCCGCCGTCGCGCGGGCCTACGCAGCGCGCGGCGTGCGCGTGGCCGTTCACTACAACCGCTCGGCGGGGCCGGCGAACGAGGTGGTCGCAGCCATCGCCGCCGCCGGCGGCGAGGCCTTTGCGCTGCAGGGCGATGTGCGCGACGCCGAAGCCATCCGGCGCGTGGTGCGCGAGACCATCGCACGCTGGGGCGCCATCGACATCCTCGTCAACAACGCAGGCAGCCTGGTCAAGCGCGTGCCGATCGCCGAATTCGACGATGCGCTGTTCGACGACGTGCTGCACATCAATGCGCGCTCGGTGCTCGCCTTCTGCCGCGAAGTGGTGCCGCTCATGCGCACGCAGGGGCGCGGCGGCAGCATCATCAACGTCTCGTCGGTCGCGGCGCGCCACGGCGGCGGGCCCGGTGCCTATCTCTATGCCGGCGCCAAAGGCTTCGTCAGCACCGCGACGCGCGGCCTCGCCAAGGAGCTCGCGCCCGACCGCATCCGCGTCAACGCGGTGGCGCCGGGCGTGATCCAGACGCCCTTTCACGACCAGTTCTCGACGCCGCAGATGCTCGAGTCGTTCCGGGCCACGATCCCCATGGCCCGCATCGGCGAGCCCGACGACTGCGTGGGCGCCTTCCTCTATCTCGCATCGGAACAGCTGTCGAGCTACGTGACGGGCCAGATCCTCGAGGTGAACGGCGGCCAGTACATGCCTTGACGCCACCGACCCCCAAGAAAGAAAAGAACATGCATCCGACCTCCGCCTTGCGCGTGCTGCGCCGCCTCGCGCTCCTTGCCGTTCCGGGATTCGCCATGATGGGCGGCAGCGTCTCGGCCGCCACCTGGGTGTACGTGTCCAACGCGGACAGCCAGGAGATCTCCGTGCTCGAGCTGGACCGCAGCCAGGGCACGCTGAAGCCCGTGGAATCGGTGAACGTCGGCGGCCAGGTGATGCCGATGGCGGTGAGCCCCGACAAGCGCTTCCTGTACGCCGCGCTTCGCTCGCAGCCCTTCCGCGTCGCGAGCTTCGCGATCGACGGCGCCAGCGGCAGGCTGAAGAAGCTGGGGGAGGCGCCGCTGGCCGACAGCATGGCCAACATCGATACCGACGCCACCGGGCGCTGGCTGTTCGCGGCTTCCTACCCGGGGCACAAGATCACGGTCAACAGCATCGACCCGAAGACCGGCAGCGTCGGCCCGATCCAGCAGTTGCTCCCCACCGCACCCAACGCGCACGCGATCCATGCCGATGCCGCCAATCGCTTCGTGCTGGCGACCAGCCTGGGCGGCGACAACGTCTCGAGCTGGCGCTTCGATGCCCAGACCGGGCTCTTGTCGCCCAACGACCCGGCGCTGACCACCGGCGCCGCAAAGTCGGGCCCGCGCCACTTCGTCTGGGACAAGGCGCAGCGCAACGTGTACCTGCTGGACGAGCTCGACGCCGCGCTGCACGTGTATGCCTGGGACGCCGCCCGCGGCACGCTGCAGCTTCAGCAGAGCACCACCGTCCTGCCCGCGGGCTTTGCCGGCAAGCCCTGGGCCGCCGATCTTCACCTCACGCCCGATGGGCGCTACCTCTATGCCTCGGAGCGCACGTCCAGCACCCTGTCGGGCTTCAAGGTGGATGCCGCCACCGGCCGCCTGCAGCCGCTGGGCCAGACGCCGACCGAGAAGACGCCGCGCGGTTTCGCCATCGACCCGAGCGGCCGCTTCCTGGTTGCCGTCGGCCAGGAGTCCCACAGCGCCTCGGTGCACCCGATCGACGCCGCAACCGGTGCGCTGGGCGCTCCCCAGCGGACGCCGCTCGGCAAGAACCCGAACTGGGTCGAGATCGTCGACCTGCCGTGAACGCGCAGGCACCCCGCTGCAGCTCGCTCTTCGCTCTTATTAATTAGATGACCTCAAGGAGACCCTCATGCAACGCCGCACCCTGATCCGCACCGCGCTCGCCTCGCTTGCCGCCGGCCTGCCCACCCTGCCCGCCTTCGCCCAAGGCAACTGGCCGACCGGCAAGGCCATCACCTACCTCGTGCCCTTTCCGGCCGGCGGCACCACCGACGTGCTGGCCCGCCTGATCGGCCAGAAGCTCGGGCCGGCGCTGGGCACCAGCGTGATCATCGACAACAAGGGCGGCGCCGGCGGCAGCGTGGGCTCGGAGATCGCGTCCCGCGCCGCGCCGGACGGCTACACGATGCTGGGCGGCACCATCAGCTCGCACGCCATCAACGTCAGCCTCTACCCGAAGATCGGCTACGACCCGCAGAAGTCCTTCGCCCCGGTGACGCTGATCGGCACCAACCCGGTGGTGCTGGTGGTGAACCAGGCCAGCCCCTACAAGACGCTGAAGGACGTGCTGGAGGCGAGCAAGGCCAAGGCGGGCGGGCTCTCCTCCGCCTCGGCCGGCACCGGCACCTCGCAGCACCTGACGCTGGAACTGCTGGCCTACAAGTCGGGCGTGAAATTCACCCACGTGCCCTACAAGGGCAGCGGCCCGGCGATCCAGGACGTGATCGGCGGCCAGGTCGACATGATGTTCGACACCACCGTGGTCGCCGGCCCGCATATCCAGAGCGGCAAGCTGCGCGCCATCGCCGTGAGCTCGGCCAAGCGCCTGCCCTCCATGCCCGACGTGCCGACGGTGGCCGAATCGGGCCTGCCGGCCCTGAAGGACTTCGAAGTCCTGTCCTGGCAGGCGATCTTCGTGCCGGCCGGCACCCCGGCGCCGATCATCGACCGGCTGCACACCGAGATCGGCAAGATCCTGGCCCAGCCGGAGATGCAGGAAAAGCTCAAGGGCTTCGGCATGCAGCCGGCCGACATGACCACCGCACAGGTCGCGGCCTTCCAGAAGGCCGAGGTCGAGAAATGGGCGCAGGTGATCAAGGCGGCGAACATCAAGCCGGAGTAGGCGTCGTCCCGCAGGCGACAGGCGGGGCGGTCGATAGAATCGCCTTCCTTTTCCGGGAGCTCCCTCCTTGTCCGACCGTTTCGCCGTCCTGCCGCAGTACCTGTTTCCCAAGCAGGCGCTGACCAATTTCGCCGGCTGGGTCGCGGGCAAGGAGCGCGGCGCGCTCACCACCTGGATCATCCGGCGCTTCGTCGCCAAGTACGGCGTCGACATGGGCGAGGCGCTGGACAGCGACATCGCGAGCTACCCCAGCTTCAACGAGTTCTTCACCCGCGCGCTGAAGCCCGGCGCGCGGCCGATCGCACAGGCCGACCTGGTCTGCCCGGTGGACGGCGCGATCAGCCAGTTCGGTGCCATCGAGGGCGACCAGCTCATCCAGGCCAAGGGCCACCGCTACAGCACCGCCGCGCTGGTGGGCGGCGACGCGGCGCTGGCCGCGCAGTTCCAGCACGGCAGCTTCGCCACGCTGTACCTGAGCCCCAAGGACTACCACCGCATCCACATGCCCTGCGACGGCCGCCTGCTGCGCATGATCCATGTGCCGGGCGAGCTGTTCTCGGTGAACCCGGTCACGGCGCGCGGCGTGCCCGGCCTGTTCGCCCGCAACGAGCGCGTGGTCTGCGTCTTCGAATCGGCGCGCGGGCCCTTCGTGCTGGCGCTGGTCGGCGCCACGATCGTGGGCAGCATGGCCACGGTGTGGCACGGCGTGGTCAACCCGCCGCGCAGCGGGGAGCTGCGCGAATGGCACTACGCCGACCAGCAGGTCGTGCTCCGCCAAGGCGAGGAAATGGGCCGCTTCCTGCTGGGCTCCACGGTGGTGATGCTGTTTCCCAAGCCGCCGCTGGAATTCAACCCGGCCTGGACGCCCGGTGGTGCGGTCCGGCTCGGCGAAGCGATGGCGCGCTACCCGGGCGCCTGAAGGTCCCGCTTTCGCAGCCCGCAGCCGGCCTGATCGGCCAGCTATGAAACTTGTAGCACCTCGTCATCTGGGCTATAGTCCCCGGCCCGGTCCGGTGGACGGGGTTTCAACAAGAACATGCAGCGGCGCCTCGCCGCAGCCGCCGTCGTCCAGAGGAGATGTCCCTCATGAGCCACCGGGCCCTTCCCAAGGCGAATACCGCAGCGCGCAGCGCGCAGCGCGGAGGTTACTGAATGAGCAGCAAGGAAAACGCGGCCGTCAGCCAACTGCTCGCGTTGCTCGAAGCCCGCTATGCGCTGCGCGTTCTCTGGGCGCTGCGCGACGGCCACGCCCAGACCTTCCGCCTCCTGCAGGACAGCGTCGGCAACATCACGCCCAACACCCTCAACACCCGCATCAAGGAACTGCGCGAGGCCGGCATCGTGAGCCACGGCAGCGAAGGCTACAGCCTGACGCCCAGCGGCCAAGACCTGCTCAAGCGCCTCTCCGACCTGCAGGCTTTCGCGGTCAAGTGGCAGCTGAACCAGGTCAGGAAGAACACGCCGGTGCCGGTCAAGCCCGTCGCGCCGCCGCCGCCGGAGCCACCCCTGGCGCCTCGTTAAACTGCAAGGCTTTCCTTCCACTTCCCCAAGGACCGCCATGCCCACCACTCCCTCCGGCCTCCAGTTCGAAGACAGCGTCGTCGGCGACGGCGCCGAAGCCAAAGCAGGCCAGCACGTGCACGTGCACTACACCGGCTGGCTCTACAACGACGGCGTGCAAGGCGCCAAGTTCGATTCCAGCCGCGACCGCAACGACCCGTTCGCCTTCTCGCTGGGCGCCGGCCAGGTGATCAAGGGCTGGGACGAAGGCGTCGCCGGCATGAAGATCGGCGGCAAGCGCACCCTGATCATTCCGCCCGCCCTGGGCTACGGCGCGCGCGGCGCCGGCGGGGTGATCCCGCCGAACGCCACCCTGAAGTTCGACGTCGAGCTGCTCGACGCCCACTGAGCGGTCCGCGCGGCCCGTGCCGCCCCCCAAAATGCGCCTCCCGAGGCGCATTTTTTTCTTGAAATCTGCGCCGCTGGCCCCAGTTGGCCCCCGTTCGTTCCTTTTTCTTGAGTTCCCGGCGAGGCCGCCGGCTTTTTGAGCATGACAGACCCGCAAAACCATCAACCGAATCCCGAAACCCTGCAAGGCGAAGCGAGCCCGGAGGAGTTGGAGGCCGCGCAAGCCGCCAACGAGGCGGACGCGCTGGCGGCCACCGGCGCCGAGATCGCCGAGCTCAAGGCCAGGAACGCCGAATTGGCCGACCAGTTCCTGCGGGCGCAGGCCGACGTGCAGAACGCGCGCCGCCGCGCCGACGAGGAAATCACCAAGGGCCGCAAGTTCGCCATCGAATCCTTTGCCGAGAGCCTGGTGCCGGTGCTCGACAGCCTCGAGGCCGGCCTGGCCCACAAGGACGCGACCCCCGAGCAGATCCGCGAAGGCGCCGAAGCCACGCTGCGCCAGCTCAAGAGCGCGCTGGAGCGCAACAAGGTGATCGAGATCGCGCCGGCCGCCGGCAGCAAGTTCGATCCGCACCAGCACCAGGCGATCTCCGTGGTGCCGGCCGAGGGCCAGGAGCCCAACACCATCGTCGGCGTGCTGCAGAAGGGCTACACCATTGCCGAGCGCGTGCTGCGCCCCGCGCTGGTGACCGTCACGCCGGCCAACTGAGCCACCCACACGAAACCCACAGGAAATCCCCGCTCCTTCCCTTGAATCGAGACGGGTTATCCACAAGTTCACAACAACATCTTTTTCGCGTTCAGGAGTAAACAACATGGGCAAAATCATCGGCATCGACCTCGGCACCACGAACTCGTGCGTGTCGATCATGGAAGGCAACACCACCCGGGTGATCGAGAACTCGGAAGGCGCGCGCACCACGCCCTCGATCGTTGCTTACCAGGAAGACGGCGAAGTTCTCGTCGGCGCCTCGGCCAAGCGCCAGGCGGTCACCAACCCCAAGAACACCATCTACGCGGTCAAGCGCCTGATCGGCCGCAAGTTCGAGGAGAAGGAAGTCCAGAAGGACATCGACCTGATGCCCTACAGCATCACCAAGGCCGACAACGGCGACGCCTGGGTCGAAGTGCGCGGCAAGAAGCTGGCGCCCCCGCAGGTCAGCGCCGAAATCCTGCGCAAGATGAAGAAGACCGCCGAAGACTATCTCGGCGAAGCCGTGACCGAGGCCGTGATCACCGTGCCGGCCTACTTCAACGACAGCCAGCGCCAGGCCACCAAGGACGCCGGCCGCATCGCCGGCCTGGACGTCAAGCGCATCATCAACGAGCCGACCGCGGCCGCACTGGCCTTCGGCCTGGACAAGCAGGATCGCGCCGATCGCAAGATCGCGGTCTATGACCTCGGCGGCGGCACCTTCGACATCTCGATCATCGAGATCGCCGACGTCGACGGCGAGAAGCAGTTCGAGGTGCTTTCGACCAACGGCGACACCTTCCTCGGCGGCGAGGACTTCGACCAGCGCGTGATCGACTACATCATTGCCGAGTTCAAGAAGGACCAGGGCGTGGACCTGAGCAAGGACGTGCTCGCCCTGCAGCGCCTGAAGGAAGCGGCCGAGAAAGCCAAGATCGAGCTGTCGAACAGCGCGCAGACCGACGTCAACCTGCCCTACATCACGGCCGACGCCTCGGGCCCCAAGCACCTGAACATCAAGCTCACCCGCGCCAAGCTGGAATCGCTGGTCGACGAGCTGATCGAGCGCACCATTGCGCCCTGCCGCACCGCCATCAAGGACGCCGGCGTGTCGGTCAACGACATCCATGACGTGATCCTGGTCGGCGGCATGACCCGCATGCCCAAGGTGCAGGAAAAGGTGAAGGAGTTCTTCGGCCGCGAACCGCGCAAGGACGTCAACCCCGACGAGGCCGTGGCCGTGGGCGCCGCGATCCAGGGCCAGGTGCTCTCGGGCGACCGCAAGGACGTGCTGCTGCTCGACGTGACCCCGCTGTCTCTCGGCATCGAGACGATGGGCGGCGTGATGACCAAGATGATCACGAAGAACACGACGATCCCGACCAAGTTCGCGCAGACCTTCTCGACTGCCGAAGACAACCAGCCGGCCGTGACCATCAAGGTGTTCCAGGGCGAGCGCGAAGTGGCCGCGGGCAACAAGCTGCTTGGCGAGTTCAACCTCGAGGGCATCCCGCCGGCCGCGCGCGGCACGCCGCAGATCGAGGTGAGCTTCGACATCGACGCCAACGGCATCCTGCACGTCGGTGCCAAGGACAAGGGCACCGGCAAGGAAAACAAGATCACCATCAAGGCGAACTCGGGCCTGTCGGAGGACGAGATCCAGAAGATGGTGAAGGACGCCGAGCTCAACGCGGCCGAGGACAAGAAGAAGGTCGAGCTGGCCCAGGCCCGCAACCAGGGCGAGGCGATGGCGCACAGCGTGAAGAAGTCGCTGGCCGAGCACGGCGCGAGCCTGGAAGCCGGCGAGAAGGAAAAGATCGAGGCCGCCATCAAGGAGCTGGAAGAGGTCCTGAAGGGCGAGGACAAGGCGGCGATCGAGGGCAAGACCAACACGCTGATGACGGCCAGCCAGAAGCTCGGCGAGAAGATGTACGCCGACGCCCAGGCCGCGGCCGGCTCCGCCGGAGCGGCAGGCGGCGGGGCGGCGGCGGGTGCCGGCCCGGAAGCTGCCGGCAGCGGGCAGGCCGACGACAACGTGGTCGACGCCGAGGTCAAGGAAGTGAAGAAGGGTTGATCTCCAAACCCTGATGCAAGGCTGGATCTCCTGACGAGGCGGTCCGGCCTTTTTCCGTTCTCGACCACCCGCTACCTTGACCATGGCCACCAAACGCGACTACTACGAAACCCTCGGCGTTCCCAAGAACGCGAGCGAGGACGAAATCAAGAAGGCTTATCGCAAGCTGGCGATGAAGCACCACCCCGACCGCAACCATGGCGACAGCAAGGATGCCGAGACCAAGTTCAAGGAGGTCAAGGAAGCCTACGAGATGCTGTCGGACCCGCAGAAGCGGGCCGCCTACGACCAGTACGGCCACGCGGGGGTGGACCCGAACATGCGCGGCGGCCCCGGACCCGAGGGCTTCGGCGGCTTCGCGGAGGCCTTCGGCGACATCTTCGGCGACGTGTTCGGCGCCCGCACCGGCCGCGGCGGCGGCCGCCAGGTGTTCCGCGGCAGCGACCTGAGCTACGCGATGGAAGTCACGCTCGAGGAGGCGGCCGACGGCAAGGAAGCGCAAATCCGCATTCCCAGCTGGGACGACTGCGGCAGCTGCAAGGGCACGGGCGCCAAGCCGGGCACCAAGCCGATCACCTGCACCACCTGCCATGGCAATGGCGTCGTGCAGATGCGACAGGGCTTCTTCAGCGTGCAGCAGACCTGCCCGACCTGCCACGGCACCGGCAAGATCATTCCGGAGCCCTGCACCACCTGCCATGGCCAGGGCAAGATCAAGAACCACAAGACGCTGGAGGTCAAGATCCCGGCCGGCATCGACGACGGCATGCGCATCCGCAGCACCGGCAACGGCGAGCCCGGCACCAACGGCGGGCCGCCCGGCGACCTCTACATCGAGATCCGGCTCAAGAAGCACGAGTTGTTCGAGCGCGACGGCGACGACCTGCACTGCGTGGTGCCGGTCAGCATCACCACGGCCGCGCTGGGCGGCGAGATCAGCGTGCCGACGCTCAAGGGCCCGGCCGCCATCGACATTCCGGACGGCACCCAGAGCGGCAAGCAGTTCCGGCTGCGCGGCAAGGGCATCAAGGGCGTGCGCTCGACCTACCCAGGCGACCTGTACTGCCACATCCGCGTGGAGACGCCGGTCAAGCTGACCGAGCACCAGCGCAAGCTGATGAAGGAACTGGACGAGTCGCTCAGGAAGGGCGGCAACAAGCACAGCCCCACGGACAAGGGCTGGTTCGACAAGGCCAAAGAGTTCTTCAGCTGAGCTGGCTCGCCGACGGCCGGGGGAGGCTGTCGCGACCACGCGACGCCCTGCTTGTTGTCGGACAGGCAGCCGATGGGTATCAATGGGTCTCCCCGGCCGTGGCCCGCGGCTGCTTGCTGCATTGCCGCAAAAGCCGCCTGCGCAACGAGGACGGAAGCTCCGGCTCCGTCTTTTTTTTTGCGCACCGCCCGCAGGTCCCGCATTTACGTCATGCGCGGAATAGTCTTTGCATATTGCCTGCTGACGCGCGGACGCGAATCGATGATGATGTCCTACATCGCATTCCTGGTGACCAGTGATGGGCGTGCTGATCCCCTTGGCAGGCTTGGCTCGATTTACACGCGTTTGTGCCGATGGCTCCCGCGCTCGCGTCGGAACTTTTAGACAGACGGTTCGTTCTTATTTGAAAACCAATTTGCTCGACGCGTTGTTTGTTCTATGCTTTGAGCCAAGTTACTGCTCGAGGAGTTTTTCCTAAGCGTGCTCAACTCACCTGGCACCATTCCTGCGAACGATGCGACGTGTGCAGCACGGAAACTCCGGGCAGCGCCCCGCTGACTCGATGGAGGTGTTTATGGATGTCATCAGTAACTTCGCCGCCCGTTACGAGCGGACTCGCGAAGAGGTCCTCTCCCTGCAGGAGTACCTCGAGATCTGCAAACGGGAGCCCGCGGCCTACGCGACCGCGGCTGAGCGAATGCTCAAGGCCATCGGGGAGCCGGAGCTCGTCGACACGCGCAACGACCCGCGCCTGTCGCGCATCTTCGCCAACAAGGTCATCAAGATCTACCCGGCCTTCCGCGAGTTCTACGGCATGGAGGACTCCATCGAGCAGGTGGTCTCCTACTTCCGGCACGCGGCCCAAGGCCTGGAAGAGCGCAAGCAGATCCTCTACCTGCTCGGCCCCGTCGGCGGCGGCAAGAGCTCGATCGCCGAGCGGCTGAAGCAGCTGATGGAGCAGGTGCCCTTCTATTCCATCAAGGGATCGCCGGTCAACGAGTCGCCGCTCGGCCTCTTCAACGCGACCGAAGACGGCGAGATCCTCGAGAAGGAGTACGGCATCCCGCTGCGCTACCTGAACCGCATCCTGTCGCCCTGGGCCGTCAAGCGGCTCGAAGAGTACGGCGGCGACATCCGCCAGTTCCAGGTCGTCAAGCGCTACCCCTCGGTGCTGCGCCAGATCGCGGTGGCCAAGACCGAGCCCGGCGACGAGAACAACCAGGACATTTCCTCGCTGGTCGGCAAGATCGACATCCGCAAGCTCGAGACCTATGCCCAGGACGACCCGGACGCCTACGCCTACTCCGGCGGCCTGTGCCTGGCCAACCAGGGCCTGCTGGAGTTCGTCGAGATGTTCAAGGCGCCGATCAAGGTGCTGCATCCGCTGCTGACGGCCACGCAGGAAGGCAACTTCAAGGGGACCGAAGGCTTCGGCGCCATCCCCTTCGACGGCATCGTGCTTGCGCACAGCAACGAGAGCGAGTGGAAGGCCTTCCGCAACAACAAGAACAACGAGGCCTTCCTCGACCGGATCTACATCGTCAAGGTGCCCTACTGCCTGCGCGTCTCGGAAGAGATCAAGATCTACGAGAAGCTGGTGCGCAACTCCTCGCTCTCGCTGGCGCCCTGTGCGCCGGGCACGCTGCGCATGATGGCCCAGTTCTCGGTGCTGACCCGGCTGAAGGAGCCGGAGAACTCCAGCATCTTCAGCAAGATGCAGGTCTACGACGGCGACAACCTCAAGGACACCGACCCCAAGGCCAAGTCGATCCAGGAGTACCGCGACTACGCGGGCGTCGACGAGGGCATGAGCGGCGTGTCCACGCGCTTCGCCTTCAAGATCATCTCCAAGGTCTTCAACTTCGACAGCGGCGAGGTCGCCGCCAACCCGGTACACCTGATGTACGTGCTCGAGCAGCAGATCGAGCGCGAGCAGTTCGCGCCCGAGACGGAGCAGAAGTACCTGTCCTACATCAAGGAGCTGATGGCGCCGCGCTACGCGGAGTTCATCGGCAAGGAGATCCAGACCGCCTACCTCGAGAGCTACTCCGAGTACGGCCAGAACATCTTCGACCGCTACGTGACCTATGCCGACTACTGGATCCAGGACCAGGAGTACCGCGACCAGGACACCGGCGAGGTGTTCGACCGCGGCTCGCTGAACGCCGAGCTCGAGAAGATCGAGAAGCCCGCGGGCATCAGCAACCCCAAGGACTTCCGCAACGAGATCGTGAACTTCGTGCTGCGTGCGCGTGCCGGCAATGCGGGCAAGAATCCGCTGTGGACCAGTTACGAGAAGCTGCGCACGGTGATCGAGAAGAAGATGTTCTCGAACACCGAGGAGCTGCTGCCCGTCATCAGCTTCAACGCCAAGAGCAGCGCAGACGAGATGAAGAAGCACGAGGATTTCGTCAACCGCATGGTGCAGAAGGGCTACACGGCCAAGCAGGTTCGCCTGCTGTGCGAGTGGTACCTGCGCGTGCGCAAGAGCTCATGACGAGCTGACAAGGGAGTTCGGCCGTGGCCATGCTGCAGCAGATCATCGACCGCCGTCTGTCGGGGAAGAACAAGTCCATCGGCAACCGCGAGCGTTTCCTGCGGCGCTACCGCGAGCAGATCGGGGAAGCCGTGCGTCGCGCCGTCAGCGGCCGCAACATCCGCGACCTCGAGCAGGGCGAGGACATCACGCTGCCCAGGCGCGACGTGTCCGAGCCGGTGTTCGGGCACGGCCCCGGCGGCGACCGCGAGTACGTGCATCCGGGCAACCGCGAATACGTCAAGGGCGACCGCATCGAGCGGCCCCAGGGCGGCGGTGGCGGCAAGGGAAGCGGCTCGCAGGCCGGCGACGGCGAGGGCGGCGAGGACGACTTCGTCTTCCGCCTGACCAAGGAAGAGTTCATGCGGGTCTTCTTCGAGGACCTCGCCCTCCCCCACCTGATCCGCACCCAGCTGGCCGAAGTGCCGGAATGGAAGAGCCACCGCGCCGGCTTCACCCAGGACGGCATGCCCACCAACCTGCACGTCGTGCGTTCCATGCGCGGCGCGCTGGCCCGGCGCATCGCGCTGGGCGGGGACTCCCGGCGCGAGATCCGCGAGCTCGAGGCCCACCTGCTGCACCTGAAGCGCAGCCCCCGCGTCGCCGATGCGCTGGTGCAGCGGGAAATCCGCGACACCGAGGCCAGGATCGAGGAGCTCAAGGCCAAGGCCAAGCACATCCCGTATCTCGACCCCATCGACCTGCGCTACCGCAACCGCGTCAAGGTGCCGATCCCCTCGGCCAAAGCCGTGATGTTCTGCCTGATGGACGTCTCGGGCTCGATGGACGAGGCGCGCAAGGACATGTCCAAGCGCTTCTTCATGCTGCTGTACCTGTTCCTGACGCGGCACTACGAGAAGATCGAGCTGGTCTTCATCCGCCACCACACCCAGGCCAGCGAGGTCAGCGAGGAAGAATTCTTCCACGCCACCGAAACCGGCGGCACCGTGGTCTCCAGCGCGCTCACGCTGATGCACGAGATCGTCCGCGCGCGCTTCCCCAGCAACGAGTGGAACATCTACGGCGCCCAGGCCAGCGACGGCGACAACTGGCACCAGGACAGCGGCCGCTGCCGCGAGCTGCTGGCCGACCACCTGCTGCCGCTGGTGCGCTACTACGCCTACGTGCAGGTGGCGGACGCCGAGCAGAACATGTGGGAGGAGTACAGCCAGCTGGTCGACTCCCACAAGAATTTCGCAATGCGCAAGGTTGCCGACGCGGCGGACATCTACCCGGTGTTCCGCGACCTGTTCAAAAAGGAGAGGGGAACCGCGTGAACGCCAGGAAACGAGAACCGCTGCCCAGCCCGTCGGACTGGACCTTCGACCTGATCGAGCGCTACCACAGCGAGATCGCCCGCGTGGCGCGCGGCTACAAGCTCGACACCTACGCCAACCAGCTCGAGATCATCACGGCCGAACAGATGATGGATGCCTACGCCTCGGTCGGCATGCCCGTCATCTACCGCCACTGGTCCTACGGCAAGCAGTTCATCTCGACCGAGAAGAACTACCGCCGAGGCCACATGGGGCTGGCCTACGAGATCGTCATCAATTCCGACCCCTGCATCGCCTACCTCATGGAAGAGAACACCATGGCCATGCAGGCCCTGGTGATCGCCCATGCCGCCTACGGCCACAACAGCTTCTTCAAGGGCAACTACCTCTTCAAGATGTGGACGGATGCGTCGTCCATCATCGACTATCTCGTCTACGCGCGGAACTACATCAGCGAGTGCGAGGAGCGGCACGGCGTCTCGGCCGTCGAGGACCTGCTGGACTCCTGCCACGCCCTGATGAACCACGGCGTGGACCGTTATCGCCGCCCGCAGCGCCTGTCGCTGAGCCAGGAGCAGGCGCGCCGCGAAGACCGCGAGCACCACCTGCAGCAGCAGGTCAACGATCTTTGGCGCACCCTGCCCCGGCGCGCCGGCCGCAGCGCGGAGGAAGAAGAGGCGTCCAAGCGCTTCCCGTCCGAGCCGCAGGAGAACCTGCTTTACTTCATCGAGAAAAATGCACCATTGTTGGAGCTCTGGCAACGCGAAGTGGTGCGTATCGTGCGCAAAATCGGGCAGTACTTCTATCCGCAGCGCCAGACCCAGGTCATGAACGAGGGATGGGCCACCTTCTGGCACTACACCCTGCTCAACACTTTGTACGACGAGGGCCTGCTGGCCGACGGCTTCATGATGGAGTGGCTGCAGTCGCACACCAACGTCGTGTACCAGCCGCCCGTCGGCCACCGCGCCTACAGCGGGATCAACCCCTATGCGCTGGGCTTCGCGATGTACACCGACCTGCGGCGCATCTGCGAGGACCCGACCGAGGAAGACCGGCGCTGGTTCCCGGACCTGGCCGGCTCGCCCTGGCAGCAGACGCTGGACTACGCGATGCGCAATTTCAAGGACGAGAGCTTCGTCGGCCAGTTCCTCTCCCCGAAGCTGATGCGCGACTTCCGCTTCTTCGCGATCCGCGACAAGGAAAGCGAGCCGGAGCTCGAGGTCTCGGCCATCCACGACGACAGCGGCTACAGGCAATTGCGCGAGTCGCTGTCGCGCCAGTACGACCTGAACCACCGCGAGCCGAACATCCAGGTCTGGAGCGTCAACCTGCGCGGCGACCGCTCCCTCACCTTGCGGCACACCCAGCACAACGACCGCCCGCTGCACGACGATGCGCAGGAAGTGCTCAAGCACGTCGCCCGCCTCTGGGGCTTCGACGTGCACCTCGAGAGCGTCGACAGCCAGGGCCGCGTGAACCACCGCAAGGTGGCCGGCCCGCAGACCCACTAGCCAGGCGGCTTCAGCCCGGCGCGCGCCGCCAGCGCGAGTTCGCGCGCGTGGCACTGCTCGACGTGGTCGTTGACCAGGCCCATGGCCTGCATGAAGGCATAGACCGTGGTCGGCCCGACGAAGCTCCAGCCCCGCTTCTTCAGATCCTTGGACATCGCCACCGACTCCGGCGAGGTGGTCATGGCCCGGAGCGCCTCGTGGGTGAGGCGGCGCGGCCGCGAGGCCGCCTCGGGCTCGAAGCGCCAGGCATAGGCGGCCAGCGAGCCGAACTGCTCGCGCAGTTCCAGCACCCGCTGCGCGTTGTTGATGGTCGATTCGATCTTGCCGCGGTGCCGCACGATGCCCGCATCGCCGAGCAGGCGTTCCACGTCCTTCGGCCCGAAGCGCGCGACGCGCTCGGCGTCGAACTGCGCGAAGGCACGGCGGAAGGCCTCGCGCTTGTTGAGGATGGTGAGCCAGCTCAGCCCGGCCTGGAAGCCCTCGAGGCACAGCTTCTCGAACAGGCGCCGGTCGTCGGTGACCGGGAAGCCCCACTCGTGGTCGTGGTAGTGCTGATAGGCCGTGGTCGACTCGCACCAGCGGCAGCGCAGCGCGCCGTCTTCGCCGGTGAACAGGCCCGGTCGCTCCGCGCTCACGCGCCCTCGCTCACACGCACCAGCGCCTCGATCGCCAGCGCGTAGCCCTTGACGCCGAAGCCGACGATGATGCCGCGGGCCGCCGGCGAGATGTAGGAATGGTGGCGGAACTCCTCGCGCGCATGCACGTTCGAGATGTGCAGCTCGACCAGCGGCACGCTCGCGCCCTTGATCGCATCGTGCAGCGCGATCGAGGTGTGGGTGTACGCGCCCGGATTCATCACCACCCCCAGCATGCGACCGGCCGCCACCTCGCGGCCGGCCTCGTGGATCCAGTCGATGAGCTGGCCTTCGTGGTTCGATTGGCGGCATTCGATGCCGACCCCCAGCTTCGTGCCCGCCTCCGCGCACAGACGCTCGACGTCGGCCAGCGTTTCGTAGCCGTACTGCGCAGGCTCGCGGGTGCCGAGCAGGTTGAGATTGGGGCCGTTGAGGACGAGGATCTTTTTCATGTGGCGTTTGTAGCAGGTGTTTGCGGCCTCGGATGGCACTCCTCGTGGCAATCTGCTGCTTCGGGGCATGGTCCGCCCGAAGGAATAGCATCCATGAACACCAAGAGCATGCCGCTGCTGGAGCGGCTCGCCGGCCCGTTGAAACTCGGCCTGGGCGGCGCGCCGCTGGGCAATCTCTATGAACCGCTGTCCGACGCCGAGGCCGAGCGCACGCTCGAGGAGGCCTGGCGCCTGGGCCTGCGCTACTTCGACACCGCGCCGCTCTATGGCCATGGCCTCAGCGAGCTGCGGCTGGGCCGCATGCTGCGAAGCCGGCCGCGCGCGGACTTCGTGCTCTCGACCAAGGTCGGCCGCCTGCTGCGACCCGACCCGGCCGCGCCGCCCGAGCGCGACGGCTATGTGCACGGGCTGCCGCTGGCGCCGCATTTCGACTACAGCTTCGACGGCGCCCTGCGCTCGATCGAGGACAGCCTGGAACGGCTGGGCCTCTCACGCATCGACATCGCCCTGATCCACGACATCGACCGCCACACGCACGGGCAGCCCGCGCGCTTTCGCGAAGCGATGGAAGGCGCCTACCGCGCGCTCGACCGGCTGCGCGGCGAAGGCGTGCTGGGCGCCATCGGCATCGGCGTGAACGAGTGGGAGGTGTGCCGCGACGCCCTGGCCGCCGGCGACTTCGACTGCATGATGCTGGCCGGCCGCTACACCCTGCTCGACGACTCGGCCGCCCGCGAGCTGGTGCCGCTGTGCGTGGCCCGGGGCGTGAAGCTGATCCTGGCCGGTGTCTTCAACTCCGGCATCCTGGCGAGCGGCGCCACGCCGGGTGCGCACTTCCACTACCGGCCGGCGCCCGAGGCGGTGCGTTCGCGTGTCGCCCGCCTCGCTTCGACCTGCGCCGCCTTCGGTGTCGCGCTGCCGGCCGCTGCGCTGCAGTTCGCGCTGGCCTGCCCCGCCGCGGCCGCGGTGGTGGTGGGCGCGCGCAGCGCCGAGGAGCTCGCGCAAAGCGTCGCGCATGCGCAGGCGCCTGTTCCGGCGGCGCTGTGGGAAGCGCTGGCGCGCGAGGGCTGAAGCCGATGGGCACGCTGCGCATCGACGCGCACCAGCACTACTGGGCGCTCGCGCACCGCGATTACGGATGGCTGGCGGACACCCCGGCGCTGCACCCGATCTACCGCGACTTCGGCCCCGAGGACCTGGCTCCGCTGCTCGACCGAGCCGGCATCGACGGCACCGTGCTCGTCCAGGCGGCACCCAGCGAGGCCGAGACCTGGCGCCTGCTGGCCCTGGCCGGGCAGCCCGCCAGCCGGGTGCGCGCGGTGGTGGGCTGGACCGACCTCGCCGCGCCCGATGCACCGGCCCGGATTCGCCGGCTCGCGCAAGAGCCCTTGCTCAAGGGCCTGCGGCCGATGCTGCAGGACATTCCGGACCCGGCCTGGATCCTGGACGCGCGGCTTCGACCCGCCATCCAGACCATGACCGCCCTGGGCCTGTGCCTGGATCTCTTGATCAAGCCGCACCAGCTCGATGCCGCGCTGGCCTTCGCACGCGCGCATCCCTCGCTGCGCATGGTGATCGACCATGCCGCCAAGCCGGCCATCGCGCACCGCGCCTTCGAGCCCTGGGCCACGCAGATGGCCCGCTTCGCCGCGGAGACTCCGGTGCGCTGCAAGCTCTCGGGGCTGGTCACCGAAGCCGGCCCTGGATGGGACGCGGCCGCGCTGCGTCCCTATGTCGATCACCTGCTGCAGCACTTCGGCCCCGGGCGCCTGATGTGGGGCAGCGACTGGCCGGTGCTGAACCTGGCCGGTGGCTATCTGCAATGGCACGCGGTGTCGGACCAGCTGCTCGCTGCGCTGTCCGCGGCCGATCGGGCATGCATCCAGGGTGCGAACGCGGCGGAGTTCTATGGCATAAAGTAACGCGCCCCCGCACCTCTTCACTTTTGCGCCTGCCCATGAAAACCAAAGCCGCCGTCGCCTGGAAATCAGCCCAACCGCTCAGCATCGAAACCGTGGACCTCGAAGGTCCGAAGTTCGGCGAGGTGCTGGTCGAGATCAAGGCCACCGGCATCTGCCACACCGACTACTACACCCTCTCGGGCGCCGACCCGGAAGGCATCTTCCCCGCCATCCTCGGCCACGAAGGCGCGGGCATCGTGGTCGACGTCGGCCCCGGCGTCACCTCGCTCAAGAAGGGCGACCACGTCATCCCGCTCTACACGCCCGAGTGCCGCCAGTGCAAGTTCTGCCTCTCGCGCAAGACCAACCTGTGCCAGCTGATCCGCGGCACGCAGGGCAAGGGCCTGATGCCCGACGCCACCAGCCGCTTCAGCCTGGACGGCAAGCCCATCTTCCACTACATGGGCACGAGCACCTTCAGCAACTACACCGTGGCGCCCGAGATCTCGATGGCCAGGATCCGCGAGGACGCGCCCTTCGACAAGGTCTGCTACATCGGCTGCGGCGTGACCACCGGCATCGGCGCGGTGATCTTCACCGCCAAGGTGGAGGCCGGCGCCAACGTGGTGGTGTTCGGCCTGGGCGGCATCGGCCTGAACGTGATCCAGGGCGCGAAGATGGTGGGCGCCGACAAGATCATCGGCGTCGATTTGAACCCGGCGCGCGAGGCGATGGCGCGCAAGTTCGGCATGACGCACTTTCTCAACCCCAAGGAGCACGCCAACATCGTCGACGCCATCGTGCAGCTGACCGACGGCGGCGCCGACTACAGCTTCGAGTGCATCGGCAACACGCAGGTGATGCGCCAGGCGCTCGAGTGCACGCACAAGGGCTGGGGCCGCAGCATCATCATCGGCGTGGCCGAGGCCGGCGCCGAGATCAGCACCCGGCCCTTCCAGCTGGTGACCGGCCGCAAGTGGGAAGGCTCGGCTTTCGGCGGCGCGCGCGGGCGCACCGACGTGCCGAAGATCGTCGACTGGTACATGGAAAACAAGATCAACATCGACGACCTGATCACCCACACCATGCCGCTCGAAGACATCAACAAGGGCTTCGACCTGATGAAGCGCGGCGAGTCGATCCGCGGCGTGGTGCTGTACTGAAGCGCGCCGGGCCATGGCGACGATGAAAAAACCGCAGGCCTTCGCCGGCGCGGTGCTCGAACCGGTGATGCGCCTTTCCCATCCATGAACAACGGCATCCGCACGCTTTCCGAACACCGCTGCTTCGGCGGGACCCAAGGCTTCCACGAACACGACGCACGCGAGATCGGCCTCGCGATGCGCTTCTCGGTGTTCCTGCCTCCGCAGGCACGGCAGGGCCCGGTGCCGGCGCTGATGTACCTCGCGGGCCTGACCTGCAACGAGGAGACCTTCATGGTCAAGGCCGGTGCCCAGCGCCTGGCGGCCGAGTTGGGCCTGGCGCTGATCGCGCCCGACACCAGCCCGCGCGGCGCGCAAGTCCCCGGCGAAAGCGACAACTGGGACTTCGGCGTCGGCGCCGGCTTCTACCTCGATGCCACGCAGGCGCCCTGGGCCACGCACTGGCGCATGGAAAGCTGGATCGTCCACGAGCTGCTTCCGCTGGTGGGTGGGCATTTCCCGATCGATGTCCACCGCGTGGGCATCTTCGGCCACTCGATGGGCGGCCACGGGGCGCTGACGCTGGCGCTGCGCCATCCGGGCCGCTTCGCCTCGCTCTCGGCATTCGCCCCGATCTGCGCGCCCACCGAGTGCCCTTGGGGCGAGAAGGCGTTCGGGGGCTACCTGGGCGCCGATCGCGAGCAGTGGCTCGCGCACGATGCGAGCGCGCTGATGCAGTCGCAGACCGCCGCGCCCTACCCGGAAGGCATCCTCGTCGACCAGGGCCTGGCCGACAAATTCCTGGCCGACCAGCTGCATCCGCACCGGCTCGAGGCGGCCTGCCGCGCCGTGGGCCAGCCGCTCACGCTGCGCCGGCACGAGGGCTACGACCACGGCTACTTCTTCGTGCAGAGCTTCGTGGCCGAGCACCTTATGCATCACGCCCGGAGCCTCGAGGCCTGAGGCGGGCCCGGGCCCGCACACGCGATGAGCCAGTTCGTCCAGAGCCTGCACGAGGTGTTCGAGCGCATGGGCCGCATCCAGGCGCGCCGCATGTTCGGCGGCCACGGCATCTACCACGATGGACGCATGTTCGCGCTGGTGGCCGGCGACACGCTCTACCTCAAGGCCGATGCCCTGACGCTGGCCGAATTCGAGAAGCGAGGGCTGCCCGCCTTCGGCTACGAACGCGAGGGCCGGCGCACGGAGATGTCTTACCGCCAGGCACCGGAGGAGATCTTCGAGGACCGGGAGGAGGCGGGCCGTTGGGGGCGGATGGCGTGGGAGGCGGCCTTGCGCTCGGGAACACCCAAGCGCGCGCGGCCGCCCGCCGCAAAGAAGACGCCCAGAGGCAAGGCGCGTTGAGAGGAGCAGGCCTGAAGGTGCGAGGCGCGCTGCGCGTGCCTGTCCGTCACCCCCAGCCTACGACGCCCCCGCCTCGATTTCCGCGACCACCCGCTGCGCCGCCACCTGCTCGCCGACGGCGACATGCAGCGCACCCACCCTGCCCGCCGCAGGCGCCGCATGGATGTGCTCCATCTTCATCGCCTCCAGCGTGACCATCGCCTGCCCGGCTTCCACACGGTCGCCCACCGCGACCAGCACCGCGACCACGCGCCCGTTCATCGAGGCGCGCAGCTTGCCGTCGCCGCCGCCTTCGCCCGGACGCACGCCCGCGGAGCGCGCCTGCTCGTCGATCACGAAAGGCCGGCCGCGATAGTGCAGCAGCAGGCGCGTGCCTTCGCGGTGGAACACCGCGCTCTCCATGACGCCCTCGCAGACCAGACGCGCCCGATCGCCGTCGAGCCGGACCATCGCCAACTCGACGGCATTCCCGTCGATGTCGACCTCGAAGCGCTGTTGCCCGCGCTGCTGCAGCCGGCCTGCATGACGCCGGCCGTCCACATCGAAGCGCAGCGGGACCGCGAGCGAGTGCGTCAGCGCGCGGCCGCCCGGTTGCCGGCTGCGCTCGCCCGCCGTCTCGTGCAGCAGCACAGCCGCCACCGCCGCCGCACGCAGGTGCGCCGCGTCGTCTGCCGCGAGCAAGGCCTCGGCATGCCGCGCGATGAAATCGGTGGTGGCCTCGCCCGCAGCGAAGGCAGGATGGGCCAGGCAGCGGCCCAGGAAGAGCTGGTTGGTCGTGACGCCGAGCGCCACCAGCGCCTCCAGCCCGTGCAACAGGCGGCGGCGCGCCTCTTCGCGCGTGCGGCCATGGGCGATCAGCTTGCCGATCATCGAGTCGTACCAGGGCGGAATCTCCGCGCCGGAGCGCAGCGCATGCTCGACGCGCAAGCCCTCGGGCGGCTGCCACAGCGCCAGCGTGCCGCTCTGCGGCATGAAGCCCTGCCCCACATCCTCGGCGCACAGCCGCAGCTCGATGGCGTGGCCTTCGAAGCGCACCTGCGCCTGCGTGAGCGCAAGCGCCTCGCCCGCGGCGATGCGCAATTGCAGCTCGACCAGGTCGAGACCGGTGATCGCCTCCGTCACCGGATGCTCGACCTGCAGCCGCGTGTTCATCTCCATGAAGTAGAACCGGCCCTGCGGATCGAGCAGGAACTCCAGCGTGCCCGCGCCCTCGTAGCCGATCGCCTTCACGGCTGCGAGCGCGGCGGCGCCCATGCACTCGCGCAACTCGGGCGTGACCGCCGGCGAGGGCGCCTCCTCGATCAGCTTCTGGTGGCGGCGCTGCACCGAGCAGTCGCGCTCGCCCAGGTGGATGGCGTTGCCGTGCCGGTCGGCGAAGACCTGGATCTCGATGTGGCGCGGTGCCGCGATGGCACGCTCCAGGATCACGGTGTCGTCGCCGAAGGCGCCGCGCGCCTCGGACTTCGCGCTCCTGAGCAGCTCGGCGAATTCATCGTCGGACGACGCGAGCCGCATGCCGCGGCCGCCGCCGCCGGCGCTGGCGCTGGCCTTGATCATGACCGGATAGCCGATGCGCCCGGCCTCGGTGCGCAGCCGCTCCTCGCCCTGGTCCTCGCCCTGGTAGCCGGGGATGCAGGGCACGCCGGCCTCGCTCATCCGGCGCTTGGCGCCGGCCTTGTCGCCCATCGCTGCGATGGCCTCCGGCGAGGGGCCGATGAACACCAGCCCGGCCTCGCGGCAGGCGCGCGCGAACGCCTCGTTCTCGGCCAGGAAGCCATAGCCCGGATGCACGGCATCGGCACCGGTACGCCGGGCCGCCTCCACGATCGCCGGGATGCACAGGTACGACTGCGACGGGAGCGGCTCGCCGATGCAAACCGCCTGGTCGGCCTGCGCGACGTGCAGCGCGCCGGCATCGGCCGTGGAGTACACCGCCACGGTGCCATAGCCGAGCGCGCGCGCCGTGCGCATCACCCGCAGCGCGATCTCGCCCCGATTGGCGACGAGGATCTTGTGGAACGGCGTCGCAGGCCTCATGGGCGCGCCACCGAAAACTGCATGGGTTGCGGAAGCTTCGCCTGCGCATCGCGGCAGATCGACATCAGCTGCGCCAGCACGGCGCGGGTGTCGCGCGGGTCGATCACACCATCGTCGAGCAGCAGCGCGCTGGTGCTGAACACGCTCATCTGGCGCTCGAAGCGCTCGATGATCTGCCGCTGCAGCGCCTCGAGCTTGGCGTGGTCCACCTCGCCCTTGCGCCGCATCGCGGCCTCGGTGACCATGGCCATGGTGCGCGCCGCCTGCTCGCCGCCCATCACCGCCGTCTTCGCGTTGGGCCAGGAGAAGCAAAAGCGCGGGTGAAAGCCGCGCCCGCACATGCCGTAGTTGCCGGCGCCGAAGGAGGCGCCGCAATGAATCGTGAACTGCGGCACGGTGGCATGGGTCACGGCCTGGATCATCTTGGAGCCGTGCTTGATCATCCCGGCCTCTTCGTACGCGCGCCCCACCATGTACCCGGTCGTGTTCTGCAGGTAGAGGATGGGCGTGCGCGCCTGGCAGCAGGCCTGGATGAAATGCGTGGCCTTGTTGGCACCGGCCACGTCGATCGGGCCATTGTTGGTGACGATGCCCAGCGGCCAGCCCTCGATCTTCGCGGTGCCGCAGACGGTGGCCGGGCCGTAGTCCCGGCCGAAGGCAAGGAACCCGGAGCCGTCGGCGATGCGCGCGATCACCTGCCGCATGTCGACCGGATGCTTCGGGTCCATCGGCATGATCCCCAGCAGTTCCTCGGCGTCGTGGCGCGGAGGCTCGAAGCTGCGCAATTCCCGAGGCACGCCGCGGTTCCAGTCGATGCAGTCCAGGATCTCGCGCGCGATGCGCAGCGCATCGCGGTCGTCCTCGGCCAGGTAGTCGCCCAGGCCCGAGACCGAGGTGTGCATCACGGCCCCGCCCAGTTCCTCCTCGCTCGCGATCTCGCCCGTGGCCGCCTTCAGCAGCGGCGGCCCTGCAAGGAAGGCGCGGGTGCGGTCGCGCACCATCACGATGTGGTCCGAGAGCCCGGTCTGGTAGGCCCCGCCCGCGGTGGAGGAGCCGTGCGTCACCGTCAGCACCGGCAGCCCCGCGGCCGACATCCGCGCGAGGTTGCGGAAGATGTTGCCGCCGCGCACGAAGTCCTCCACGCGGTAGGCCATCAGGTTGGCGCCGGCGCTCTCGACCAGTTGCACGAAGGGCAGGCGGTTCTCCAGCGCCAGCTCCTGGATGCGCAGTTGCTTGTCCAGGCCCATGGGCTGCAGCGCGCCCGCGTCGATGCCGGCATCGGACACGCTGACCATGCAACGGATGCCCGACACCTGGCCGATGCCCGAGATCACGCCACCGCCCGGCACGCTCTTCTCCGGGTCGGGGTTGTCCATGCCGAAGCCGGCCAGCGTGGACAGCTCGAGAAAGGGCGCGCCGGCGTCGAGCAGCAGCGCCAGCCGCTCGCGCGGCAACAGCTGCCCGCGCTTTTCGAAGCGCTCGCGCGAGGCCGCGGAGGCCTGCACGGTGCGCGCCTCGATGCCGCGGAGGCGCTCGATCAGCGCGAGCATGCCGGCGCGGTTGGCCTGGAAGGCTTCGCCGTGCGGCGAAAGGGTCGACTCGATCACCGCCATGCCGGGTTCCCCCGCGCATGGCCGAGCGGCGTGATGTCGTGCGCGACAAGTTCGCGCAAGGCGGCGCGGAACTGCCGGCGCTCGGTGCGGAAGCAATGGCCGGACGGTGGAGCATCGAGCATGAGCGGGCGTGGGCAAGGTCGGGGCCACCACCTTAGCCCGCCGCCGCACCTGAGGGCTTGCGCGAACTGGCTACGGCGCCGGACCGGCCGCCGCTTCCTGCTCCAGCCAGGCCCGGGCCCGGCTCACCTGTTCGGCAGGCGGCGCGGTCGCATCCACCGCCAGCACCCCCGCCTCTCCGACCGGCGACTCGAGGGTGGCGAACTGGTCGGCGACCAAAGTGGCCGAGAAGAAGTGGCCACCGCGCCCGGCGACCCGGCGCTCGGCCTCCTCGCGCGACAGCGCCATGAAGACGAAACGCAGTGCCGGCACCGCGGCTCGCAGCCGCTCGCGATAGTTGCGCTTGAGCGCCGAGCAGGTCAGCACCGCTCCCTGCGGATGCGCCGCGAGCGTGGACGCCAGGGTGTCCAGCCAGCCGGCCCGATCGGCGTCGGTGAGCGCGATGCCGGCGCGCATCTTGCTCACGTTCTCGGGCGGGTGGAAGTCGTCGCCTTCGATCAGCGGCAGGCCGAGCTCGCGGGCCAGCGCGGCCCCCAGGCTGGACTTGCCGCAGCCCGAGACGCCCATCACGACGAGCCAGCGGGGGGAGTTCTGCAATGAAGAAAGGTAAAGCTCGGTCATTGGGACTATTGTCTTGCCATCTCTACTTATGATGCGCCCTTCTCGCGGGAAGTAACAAGCCGTGTCCATGGTTTCGCTGGCGCTGCGCCGCCCCTACACCTTCATCGTGATGGCGATGCTCATCGTGCTGGCCACGCCCTTCGTGCTGGCGCGCATGGCCACCGACATCTTCCCGGACATCGACATCCCGGTGCTGAGCATCATCTGGAACTACGGCGGCCTGCCGGCCCAGGAGATGGGGCAGCGCATCGCCGGCCAGACAGAGCGCGGCCTCACCACCACGGTGAGCGACATCGAGCACATCGAATCGCAGTCGCTGGCCGGCGTGAGCGTGATCAAGATCTTCTTCCAGCCCACGGCCAACATCGAGACCGCGATCGCCCAGACCGTCGCCTCGGTGCAGACCCAGGTTCGCCAGCTGCCGCCGGGCATCACGCCGCCGCTGGTGATCAAGTACTCGGCCTCCAGCATCCCGGTGATCCAGCTCGCGCTGTCGAGCAGCGAGCGGCCGGAGAACGCGCTATTCGACTCGGCCATCAACCAGTTGCGGCCGCAGCTCATCACCATCCCCGGCGTGGCCATCCCCTTTCCCTATGGCGGCAAGAACCGGGTGATCTCGGTGGACCTCGACACCCAGGCGCTGCAGGCGCGCGGGCTCTCGCCGGCCGACGTGGTGAACGCGGTCAACGCACAGAACCTGATCCTGCCCTCCGGCACCGCCAAGTTCGGCGCCACCGAGTACGGCGTGCGCATGAACGGCTCGCCCGAGGTGCTGGCCGGCCTCAACGACCTGCCGGTGCGCACCGCGGGAGGCGCCACCACCTACGTGCGCGACGTGGCCCATGTGCGCGACGGCTTCCAGCCGCAGACCAACATCGTGCGGCAGGACGGCGTGCGCGGCGTGCTGCTGTCGGTCATCAAGAACGGCGCCGCCTCCACGCTGGACATCGTCTCCAACCTGCGTGCCATGCTGCCGGTGGCGCAGCAGAGCATGCCGGCGGACATCAAGGTCACGCCGCTGTTCGACCAGTCGCTCTTCGTCAAGGCCGCGGTGCAAGGCGTGGTGCTCGAGGCCATCATCGCCGCCCTGCTCACGGCCGCGATGGTGCTGATCTTCCTGGGCAACTGGCGCAGCACGCTGATCATCGCGGCAACCATCCCGCTGTCGATCCTGGCCTCGATCCTGGCGCTCCATGCGCTGGGCGAGACGCTCAACCTGATGACGCTGGGCGGGCTCGCGCTGTCGGTCGGCATCCTGGTCGACCAGGCGATCGTCACCATCGAGAACATCGAGCGCCACCTGCACATGGGCACGCCGCTCAACGAGGCGATCATGGTGGGCGCCGGCGAGATCGGGACGGCCGCCTTCGTCTCCACGCTGTGCATCTGCATCGTGTTCGTGCCGATGTTCTTCCTCTCGGGCGTGGCGCGCTTCCTGTTCGTGCCGCTGGCCGAGGCGGTGGTGTTCGCGATGCTGGCCTCCTACATCCTGTCGCGCACGCTGGTGCCGACGCTCGTCATGCTGCTGATGGGCCGCGCACAGGCCCACGGCGCCACCGCCGGCGACGCGAAGCCCGGCCTGCTGCAGCGGGTCTACCGCAGCTTCGACCGGCGCTTCGAGCGCGTGCGGCGCGCCTACACGCTGGTGCTGTCGGCACTGCTGTCCAGGCGCGGGGGCTTCATCGCGCTCTTCCTCGGCTTCTGTCTCTCGTCCTGCCTGCTGTACCCGGTGCTGGGCCGCGACTTCTTTCCCAGCGTGGACGCCGGCCAGATCCGCCTGCACATGCGCGCACCCACCGGCACCCGCATCGAGGAGACGGCGCGGCTGGCCGACGAGGTGGAGGCGGCGATCCGCGAACTGGTGCCGAAGGACCAGCTCGAGACCATCCTCGACAACCTCGGCGTGCCCAACAGCGGCATCAACCTCTCCTACAGCAACGCCGGCACCATCGGCACGCTGGACGGCGAAATCCTGCTCTCGCTGCGCGACGGGCACCGGCCCACGGAGGAATTCGTCTCGCTGCTGCGCGCGGAGCTGCCGAAGCGCTTTCCCGGCGTCGAGTTCTTCTTCCAGCCGGCGGACATCGTCACGCAGATCCTCAACTTCGGCTTGCCCGCGGCCATCGACGTGCAGTTCAGCGGCAACGACCTGGCGGGCAATTCGCAGCGCGCCGCGGAACTGGTCAAGGCCATCCGCAAGATCCCCGGGGCGGTCGATGCCCATGTGCACCAGCGCCTGGACGCGCCCAGCCTCAGCCTGCAGATGGACCGCACGCGGCTGCAGCAGGTCGGGCTCACGGCGCAGAACGTGGGCCAGAACGTGCTGATCGCGCTGTCGGGCAGCTCGCAGACCGCGCCGGCCTTCTGGCTCAATCCGCAGAACGGCGTGGTCTACAACGTCGCGGTGCAGACGCCGCAGTACAAGGTCGACTCGCTCGATGCGCTGCTCAACATCCCGGTGGGCGCCTCGGGCGCCGGCGCCGGGCCGCCGCAGCTGCTGGGCAACCTGGTGGAGGCGCAGGCCGCACGCATGCCTTCGGTGGTGTCGCGCTACAACATCGCGCCGGTGGTCGACGTGTATGTCGGCGTGCAGGGCACCGACCTCGCCAGCGTCGCGAACGAGGTCAAGAAGCTCGTCGACGAGATCCGGCCCAAGCTCTCGCGCGGCAGCCAGGTCACGATCCGCGGCCAGGTGGAGACCATGCAATCTTCCTTCCTCGGGCTGGGCATCGGGCTGGCGATGGCGGTGGTGCTGGTGTACCTGCTGATCGTGGTCACCTTCCAGTCCTGGCTGGACGCCGCGATCATCATCACCGCCCTGCCCGCGGCGCTGGCCGGCATCGCCTGGATGCTGTTCCTCACCGGCACCACGCTGAGCGTGCCGGCGCTGACCGGCGCGATCATGACCATGGGCGTGGCCACGGCCAACAGCATCCTGCTGATCGCTTTCGCGCGCGAGCGGCTGGCGGCCGGCGTGCCGCCGCTGTCGGCCGCGCTGGAAGCCGGCGCCACCCGCATCCGGCCGGTGCTGATGACGGCGCTGGCCATGATCATCGGCATGATCCCGATGGCGCTGGGCCTGGGCGAAGGCGCCGAGCAGAACGCGCCGCTGGGCCGCGCCGTGATCGGCGGCCTGCTGTTCGCGACCGTGTCCACCCTGTTCTTCGTGCCGGCCGTGTATGCCGGCATCCACAGCCGCCTCGCCCATCGCAAGGCGGCGCGCGAAGCCGAAGCCAACGCGCCGCCGTTGCAGGGCGCCGCGCCCCAGGAGAGTTGAGACCATGACGGAGCAACGCCACGCGGCATTGGCCATCCACCCGATCGCCGCCGACGAGCAGGGCGAGCATCATGCGCTGCTGCGGCGGCGCCAGATCGTGCGGCGCACGCGCATCGCGGTGCTGATCGTGCTGGCGTTGCTGGCCGTCGGCGCGGCACGCACGGTCTTCGTCCGCATGGCGAACGCGCGCGCGCTGGAGGCCTCTTCCACCGAACTCGCCAAGCAATACGTGAAGACCGCGCTGCCGCAGACCGCCGCCGCCGGGCAGACGCTGGCGCTGCCGGGCACGCTGCAGGGCTTCGTGCAGTCGCCGATCTCGGCACGCGCGAGCGGCTACCTCAAGCGCTGGACCAAGGACATCGGCAGCCAGGTCCAGAAGGGCGAGCTGCTGGCCGAGATCGAGACGCCGGAGATCGACCAGCAGCTCTCGCAGGCCATCGCCGCGCGCCAGCAGGCCGCCTCCAGCCTCGATCTGGCGAAGAGCACCGTGGCGCGCTGGGAGAACCTGCGCAAGAAGGACGTGGTCTCGCAGCAGGACCTGGACGAGCGGCGCAGCGGCCTCGCGCAGGCCACGGCCAACGTGGCTGCTGCCGATGCCAACGTGCAGCGGCTGCGCCAGACCGAAGGCTTCAAGCGCATCGTCGCGCCCTTCGCCGGCGTGATCACGCGGCGCAACGTCGATGTCGGCGACCTGATCGATGCGGGCGGCACACGGCCGCTGTTCCTGCTTGCGCAGACCGATCCGCTGCGCGTCTACATCAACGTGCCGCAGGCCTACGCGCAACTGGTCAAGGCCGGGCAGCCGGTGGTGGTGACGCAGGCGGAGCTGCGCGGCCAGAGCTTCAAGGGCGAAGTGGCGCGCACCTCGGGCGCCATCGACACGGCCACGCGCATGATGCAGGTCGAGGTGTCGCTGCCCAACCGAGAGGGCCTGCTGCTCCCGGGCGCCTACGTGCAGGTCTCGCTGCCGCTGGCGGCCAGCCGCGCGCTCAGCGTCCCGGCCAATGCGCTGCTGTTCCGCGCCGAAGGCACGCGCGTCGCCACGGTCGATGCCGAAGGGCGCGTGCGCCTGCGCACCATCCAGGTCGGGCGCAATTACGGCGAGACGGTGGAGGTGCTGGACGGCATCACGGCCGGCGACCGGCTGATTCTCAACCCCTCGGACTCGCTGGCCGAGGGCGACGTGGTGACGGTGGCCAAGGAACCGGCGTGAGCGTGCGTGTCGCAGCGATTGCAGCCGCTGCCTTGCTGCTCGCGGCCTGCGCCGCCGGCCCGGACTATCGCGCCCCGCAGGTCGAGGTGCCGGTGAGCTGGCAGCTGGAGGAGCCCTGGCGCCGGGCCGCGCCCGGCGACGCGCTCGACAAGGGCCCGTGGTGGCAGCGCTTCGGCGACGCCGAGCTCGATCGCCTGCAGCAACAGGCGCTGCGCAACAGCCCCACGCTGATGCTGGCCGGCGCGCGGCTCACCCAGGCGCGCGCCACGCTGTCGGCGGCCGATGCCGCGCGCTATCCGCAGCTGGGCCTGGGCGCGCGTGCCTCGCGGCTCAAGATCTCCGCCAACCGCCCGCTCACCAACTACGCGACGCAGAACTTCTCCACGGTGCAGAACGACTTCGCGCTCTCGCTCAACGCCAGCTACGAGTTCGACCTGGCGGGCCGCGTGCAGCGCTCGGTCGAGGGCGCGACCGCTTCCGCGGCGCAGTCGGCTGCCGACGTGGAGAACACGCGCCTCCTGCTCACCACCGACCTCGCCTCGGCCTATTTCAACCTGCGCGCCACCGACATCGAGCTCGACGTGCTGTCGCGCTCGATCGCGCTGCAGCGCCGCGCGCTCGAGCTCGTCACGGCACGCCACGACCTCGGCGCCGTCTCCGGGGTCGATGTGGCGCAGCAGCAGGCTCTGCTCGACAGCACGCTCGCGCAAGTCGATGTGCTGAAAAAGCAGCGCTCGCAGTACGAGCATGCGCTCGCCACCCTGAGCGGCACGCCGGCGCCCGGCTTTGCGCTGGCGGCCGACCTGCGCCCCATCGTGCCGCCGGCCATTCCGCTCGGCGTGCCCTCGGAAGCGCTGGAGCGGCGGCCCGACGTCGCCTCGGCCGAGCGCGCGATGGCCGCGGCCAATGCGCAGATCGGCGTCGCGACCGCGGCCTTTTATCCCAGCGTGATGCTGACGCCGACGGTGGGCGTCGACAGCCGCATGATCGAGACCTTGTTCGATGCGCCCAGCCTGCTGTGGTCGGTGGGCGTGTCGGCGACGCAGGTGCTGTTCGACGGCGGGCGCATCCGCGCCAACGTGGACTTCGCGCAGGCCGGCTACGAAGGCACGGTGGCCAACTACCGGCGCGTGGTGCTGACGGCGATGCAGGAGGCGGAGGACGGCATCACCGGCCTGGCCGCGCTCGACCGCGCGGTTGCGCAATCGCTCGCCGCCGTCGAGTCGGCGCGCCGCGTGCTCGATATGGCGACCAGCCGCTACGAGGGCGGCGCCTCGACCTACCTCGACGTGATCAGCGCCCAGCAGTCCTTGCTGGTTGCCGAGCGCCAGGCCGCGCAGCTGCAGGGCCAGCGCCTGCTGACCTCGGTCTTTCTCGTGAAGGCACTGGGCGGCGACTGGTGCGGTGTGCAATCGCGCGGAGCGAGCGGGAGCGCGAGCGCGAGTGCCGACGCTAGAACAGACTGCCCTGCCCCGCTGCGCCGGGTGGCCGGAACGCGCTGAGGTCGAGCGCGACGCGCTCGCGGTTGAAGCCCAGGCGATGCGTCGCCTTCTCGAAGCGCTGGCGGATCAGCTCGGCCCACAGGCCGCTGCCGACCATGCGGGTGCCGAAGGCGGCGTCATAGTCTTTGCCGCCGCGCATCTCGCGGATGCGCGCCATGATGCGGCCCGCGCGCTGCGGGTAATGCAGCTCCAGCCACTGCTTGAAGAGCGGCGCCACCTCCCAGGGCAGGCGGATCACCGTGTAGAAGGCGCTGCGCGCGCCGGCCTCCCAGGCGGCCTCGAGCACCTTCTCCATGTCCTCGGTGACGAAGGGGATCTGCGGCGCCACGCTCACCCCCACCGGCACGCCCGCTTCGGCCAGCGTGCGCACCGTGCGCAGCCGGCGGTGCGGCGCGGCGGCACGCGGCTCCAGCTTGCGCGCGAGCTCGCCGTCGAGCGTGGTGATGGTGACGTAGACCGCCGCCAGGTGCTGCGCCGCCATCGGCGCGATCACGTCCAGGTCGCGCTCGACGGCGCTGGACTTGGTGACCAGGCCGAAGGGATGGCGCACCTCCTGGAGCAACTCGATCACCGAGCGCGTCAGGCGCAGCTCGCGCTCGATCGGCTGGTAGCAGTCGGTTGCAGTACCGATCGCCAGGTTTTGCGGCCTGTAGCTGCGCCGGCCCAGTTCGGCACGCAGCACCTCCACGATGTTGCGCTTGGCGATCAGCTTGGTCTCGAAGTCCAGGCCGGGCGAGAGATTCAGGTAGCTGTGGGTCGGCCGCGCGAAGCAGTAGATGCACCCGTGCTCGCAGCCTCGGTAGGGGTTGATCGAGCGATCGAAGGGGATGTCCGGCGAGTCGTTTTCGCTCAGCACCGACTTGACGTCCTCGAAGCGCACCTCGGTCTGCAGGGGCGGCAGCGGCTCGCCGGAGCCCTCTTCGAGCGTGCCCCAGCCGTCGTCGAAGGCATCGCGCTCGTCGCGCTCGAAACGGTGGGGCAGGCGGGTCGCGGCGCCGCGGCCCTTGATGGCGTGGAGGGGAATGAAAGCATCGGGCATGGTCTTTCAACCTCGAATGACTGGATGGATATACAGTATTCCACCAATCGACTTGACGTGCACGCGGGTTCGCACTCGCGCCACCACCCACTTGCGTATAGAGAGAGAGAGGGTCAGCCATGGGCACCTCGCTACAAGCAATTCCCTGGGTTAGTTTACTTGTTACTACAATAAATTAAAAAATGCTGACCGTTATCGAGACGCCCGAATTCATCGCTTGGTCTGCCAAGGTCTGGTCTGATGCCGAGCGCATGGAATTCATCGACTGGATCTCGGAAAACCCGGAGGCTGGCGACGTGATTCCCGGCTCCGGCAGCCTGCGCAAGGTGCGCTGGGTGCGCGCCGGCATGGGCAAGCGCGGCGGCGCTCGGGTGATCTACTTCATCCGTACAGCACGCAACGAAGTGGTCTTGGTCCTGGTCTACGCCAAGGCCAAGTTCGACAACATCAGCACCCATGTGCTGAAGGCGATCAAGGAGAAACTCGATGCCCAAGACTAAGGATCCGGAAATGGCCGAGTTCGAGGCCGCTCTGCTGCGCAGCATTGATCAAGCACAGCGCGGCGAACATGCGGCGGCCCACACCCCCGCGCAGATTGCAGCGCGCAAGCGCGGGCGGCCTGTGGGCAGCGTCAAGGAAGATGCGAAGGTGTCGACGACGATTCGCTTCGACGCCGACGTGCTGGCAGGCCTCAAGGCGACCGGGCCGGGATGGCAGACACGCGCGAATGACGCATTACGCGCAGCCCTGAAGGCAGGACGATTGAAGGCGGAACCGACGCACTGACGGACCTGTCCGCGCGTGCGCGACACGATCCGGGTGGCGGCCGGGTTGCAACAGCGGCTCCGTCCAGGGGTGCCCAGGCGCCGGCATTTTGCTTGTGGCGGGTGCGCTCACTAAACTGCCCCGGATGACGCCCGCGCCCGCTCCCCTCGACGCCTTCCTGCACGCGATCCCGAAGGTCGAGCTGCACTGCCATCTGTTCGGCACCGTTCGCCACGCCACCTTCGCGGCGCTCAACCGCCGAGCCGGTGCGCCGCTCGCCGAGCAGGAGGTGCAGGACTTCTACACGCGCGGCGAGAAGCCCGTCGGCGTGCTGCGCGTGCTGCGCGCGCTCGATGCCCACCTGGTGCGCACGGCCGACGACCTGCACCTTCTGGCCTTCGAGTACCTGGAGGACGCCGCGGCCCATCACGTTCGCTACAGCGAGTTTTTCTGGAACCCGACCGGCACCGTGCACGCCTCCGGCATCGACTACCGCGCGGCGCAGGAGGCGATCGTGCGCGCCATCCACGACGCGCAGCGCGACTTCGGCATCACGGGCAGGCTGATCGCGGCGATCGACCGCGAGGCGAGCCCCGAGGCTGCGGTCGAGATGGTCGGATGGGTCACCTCGAACCGCTGCGACGAAGTGATCGGCATCGGCATCGACTACCGCGAGGTCGACCGGCCGCCCGAGCTGTTTCTGCAGGCGTACCGCGACGCGCGGCGCGCCGGCCTCAAGACCACGGCGCACGCGGGCGAATTCGGCATGCCCTGGACCCACGTGCGCACGGCGCTCGATCTGCTGCAGGTGGACCGCATCGACCACGGCTACACGGTGGTGGACCACCCCGCATTCGCGCGCGAGTGCGCCGAGCGCGGCGTGCTCTTCACCGTGGTGCCCACCAACTCCTATTACCTGCGCACGCTGCCGCCGGAGCGCTGGGCGCTGGACCACCCGATCCGCCGCATGCCGGGCCTGGGTCTGCGCATCCATCCCAACACCGACGATCCGACACTGCACAAGGTCACGCCCACGCAAGCCTGGGCCACGATGGTCCGCGACTTCGGCTTCGGGCTGGATGCGCTGCGCGGCTTCATGCACAACGGCCTCGATGGCGCCTGGATCGACGATGGCACGCGCCGAGACTGGCGCGCGCAGTGGAGCGCCGAGTTCGACGCGCTGCGCGCCCGGCTCGCACCCGACATCCCCACCTCCGGAACCTGACCATGCCTTCTTTCAAGCCCCTGCTTCTCGCCTCGCTGCTCGCCGCCGCGCTTCCCGTCACCGCCTTCGCCCAGGCCGCCTGGCCGGCCGCCAAGCCCATCACGCTGATCGTCCCCTACTCGGCCGGGGGCAGCGTGGACTTCAACGCGCGCCTGGTCGCCAACAAGCTGGGCGAGCGGCTCAAGCAGTCGGTGGTGATCGAGAACGTGACCGGCGCCGGCGGTGCCATCGGCGTGGCCAAGGCGGCGAACGCAGCCCCCGACGGCTACACGCTGGTGGCCGGGCCGGACAGTGCGATCGCCATCGGCAAGCTGATCAACCCCGCGGCCTTCAAGTTCGATCCGCTCAAGGACCTGGCGCCGGTGGGCATGCTCAACACCGCGCCCATGGTGCTGGTGGCGCGGCCGGGCCTCGAGGTGCGGAGCTACGCGGATTTCGTCAAGCTCGCCAAGGCCGCGCCGGGGAAGTACAACTACGCGACCTCGGGCGTGGGCACGGTGCTGCAGCTCGCGATGGAGTTGCTCAAGGAGCGAAGCGGCATCTTCGTGACCCACGTGCCCTACCGCGGCGGCGCTCAGATCGCCACCGACGTGATCGGCAACCAGGTCGACCTGGCGATGCTGGTCAGCACCAGCGCCATTGCGCATGTGAACGGCGGTCGTCTGAAGGCACTGGGCGTGACCGGGAGCAAGCGGCTGGATGCGCTGCCGAACGTGCCGGCCTTCGACGAGATGCCGGGGCTGAAGGGCTATTCGATGGTGAGCTGGACCGGGATCTTCGCGCCGGCGGGCACGCCCGATGCGACGGTCAAGCGGCTCAATGAAGAGCTCAATGCGGTGCTCAAGGACCCGGAGGTGCGGACCAAGCTGCAGGAGCAAGGCGCGCTGCCGGGCAGCGGCTCGGCCGAGGACTTGGCCAAGTTCGTGCAGGCGGAGTACGCGCGCAATCAGAAGATCGTGCAGGCGGCGAACATCAAGGAGTGATCGGCAGCGCCGTTGTCCCGCCCCTTCGATCGATCACGAAGACTCATCCTCGGCCGGCCAGTCGCGGATGTAGGCCTTGAGCATCTTGTTCTCGAAGTTCTGGCTGTCCACCACCGCCTTGGCCACGTCGTAGAAGCTGATCACGCCCATCAGCATGCGCTTGTCCATCACCGGCATGTAGCGGGCATGGCGTTCGAGCATGATGCGGCGGATCTCGTCGAGGTCGGTTTCCAGCGTGCAGGTGACGGGATGATCGTCCATCGCCTTGCGCACCAGCGTGCCGCCGACCTGCCCGCCGTTGCCCACGATGGCGACGATCACTTCGCGGAAGGTGAGCATGCCCACGAGGTCGCCATGCTCCATGACCACCAGCGACCCGATGTCCTTGTCCGCCATGGTGTTGACGGCGTCGGCCAGGGGTTCGTCGGGCGTGATGGTGTAGAGCGTGTTGCCCTTCACGCGCAGGATGTCGCTGACTTTCATCGTGTTGCTCCTCGCTTGCTCGGCGTGCTGCCGAAATTGAATATAGCCCACAATGGCCGCCCATCCACAGGCCACGTCGTCGGCGCAGGCATTGCGCGCAACGGGGCATTGCAGAAACGATCACGCTTCGAAAGGCTTCCATGCCCGGCTATTCCGACCCCGGCTTCGACACGCTGGCACTGCACGCCGGCGCCGCACCCGACCCGGCCACGGGCGCGCGCGCCGTGCCGATTCATCTGAGCACTTCCTTCGTCTTCGAATCGAGCGACCACGCGGCCGCGCTGTTCAACCTCGAGCGCGCGGGCCACGTGTACTCGCGCATCAGCAACCCGACCAACGCAGTGCTCGAACAGCGCGTGGCGGCGCTCGAAGGCGGCATCGGCGCGATCGCCACCGCCAGCGGGCAGGCCGCGCTGCACCTGTCGATCGCGACGCTGATGGGCGCGGGCGCGCACATCGTCGCCAGCACCGCCCTCTACGGCGGCTCGCAGAATCTCCTGCACTACACGATGCGGCGCTTCGGCATCCAGACCACCTTCGTCAAGCCGGGCGACCTCGACGGCTGGCGCGCCGCGATCCGGCCCGAGACGCGGCTGCTCTTCGGCGAGACGGTGGGCAATCCCGGTCTGGACGTGCTCGACATCCCGGCCGTCAGCGAGATCGCGCATGCGGCCGGCGTGCCGCTGCTGGTGGACTCCACGCTGACCTCGCCCTACCTCGTCAAGCCCTTCGACTGGGGCGCCGACCTGGTCTATCACTCGGCCACCAAGTTCCTCTCCGGCCATGGCACGGTGATCGGCGGCGTGGTGGTCGACGGCGGCAGCTTCGACTGGGAACGCTCGGGCCGCTTCGCGGAGCTGACCCAGGCCTACGAGGGCTTCCACAACATGGTGTTCAGCGAGGAGAGCACGGTGGGCGCCTTCCTGCTGCGCGCGCGCCGCGAGGGGCTGCGCGACTTCGGCGCCTCGATGAGCCCGCACACGGCCTGGCTCATCCTCCAGGGCATCGAGACGCTGCCGCTGCGCATGGAGCGCCACATCGACAACACGCAGAAGGTGGTGGAGTTCCTGGCTTCGCATCCCTTCGTTGCGCACGTGGGTCATCCGCTGCTGGAGTCGCATCCCAGCCATGCGCTGGCGGGCAAGCTGCTGCGCCACGGCGCCAAGGGCGCGGGCGCGGTCTTCAGCTTCGACCTCAAGGGCAATCGGGAGCAGGGCAAGGTCTTCATCGAAGCGCTCAAGCTCTTCAGCCACCTGGCCAACGTCGGGGACTGCCGCAGCCTGGTGATCCATCCTGCGAGCACCACGCACTTCCGCATGACGGACGATGCATTGGCTGCGGCGGGCATCTCGCAGGGCACCATCCGGCTGTCGATCGGGCTGGAAGACCCGGCCGACCTGATCGACGACCTCAAGCGCGCATTGAAGGCCGCGGAAAAGGGGGCATGATGGATCTCGTCGTCAACGGCCACAAGACCTACTGCTACACCGGCGGCAAGCCCTTCGATGCCGCGAAGCCGACCGTGGTGTTCATCCACGGCGTGCTCAACGACCACAGCGTGTGGATTCTGCAAAGCCGCTGGTTCGCGCACCACGGCTGGAACGTGCTGGCGCTCGACCTGCCGGGCCACTGCAGGAGCGAGGGCCCGCCGCCCGCCAGCGTGGAGGAGGCTGCGCAGTTCGTGATCGCGCTGCTGGACGCCGCCGGTGTCGAGAAGGCGGCCCTGGCCGGCCACAGCTTCGGCTCGCTGATCGCGCTGGAGGCCGCGGCGCGTGCGCCGCAGCGCGTGACACACCTGGCGCTGGTCGGCACCGCCTATCCGATGAAGGTGTCGCCGGCGCTGCTCGAGGGCGCGCTGCACGACCCGCAGCGCGCCATCGACATGGTCAACAGCTTCTCGCATTCGATGCTGGCGCCGCCGCCCTCCACGCTGGGCCCGGGCACCTGGCTCTACGGCGGGTCGCGGGCGCTGATGCGCCGCGTGCTGGCGAGCAACCGCGAAGCGAACGTGTTCCACATCGGCTTCAAGGCTTGCAACGAATACGTTGGCGGCGAGGCCGCGATGGCGGCGGTGCAGTGTCCGGTTCTTTTCCTGCTCGGCAAGTCCGACCAGATGACGCCGCTGCGCGCCACGCAGGCACTGCTCGCCAAGGCGCGCGGCGCGCGCGTGGTGCACGTCGCGGCCGGCCATGCGCTGATGAGCGAGGCACCCGACCAGGTGCTGTTCGCGCTGCGGGACTTCCTCGGGGGCTGAGTCGCGGGCGGGCCCCGGCGCAGCGATGCCGAGGGGCGCGTCAACGTCTACGTGACTTGGAAGGTGCCGGGCTCGCGCGCCAGGGCGCCGAGCAGCGTACGGACCTCGGGGCTCGAGGCCTGCGCCGGCTGCAAGGCACCGAGCAAGCGCGCCAGCGTCTCGGCGTGCGGCAGCAACGGCCCGAGGAATCGGGTGCCGGACTCGCCCGCCACCAGCAGGGTGGGGAAGGTCTCGACATCGAAGTCGTCGGCCAGCTCGGCATGGTCCTCGATGTCGACCCAGGCGAAGCGCAAGCTCGGATGCGCGCGCGCGACCTGCTCGAACAGCGGCCGGTACTCGCGGCAGGCGCCGCACCATTCGGCGCAGAGGCAGACGACCCACAGGGTGTCGCCGGCGGCGTGCAGGGTCGCGGGGTTGACGGAATCGTTCAAGGCTGAATGGGTGAGGTTGGAAGGGTGCGCCGCCATTATCGATAGGCCAGCACATCTTGCAGGAGCAGCGTGCGCAAGGGTCCGCGCTGCCACAGGTTATCGAGCGGCGGGGTCCGGGGCAGCAGCAGCTCCTCGAGCAGCGGCTCGAGCGAGGTGCGGCCCGGGTCGGCCAGCAGCACGTAGCGCGGGTCCTCGTTGTCGGGCTCCTCGGCCAAGGGTCCGATCCAATCGAGCGCGACCAGTGTCGCCAGCACCGGCGCCAGCTGCAGCGCATCGACGCGCATGCGCGCCACCAGCTCGGCCGTGCCCAGTCCCTTGGCGGCGGTGGCCTTCGCCTGCGCCAGCTGCTGCAGCGCCTCCACCGCCAGTTGCAGCGGCCAGCCCGGGAAGCCCCCGCGCCGCGCCACGCCGCTCAGCAGGCTGGGCAGGTAGGCGGCGATGACCGCGCCCAGCAGCACGATGACCCACGCAACGTAGATCCAGATCAGCAGGATCGGCACGGTGGCGAAGGCGCCGTAGAGGACCGAGTAGGTCGGCACCAGGCTCAGGTAGTAGGCCAGCACCCGCTTCGCGATCTCGATCGTGGCGGCCACGAAGAAGCCGCCGGCCCAGGCATGGCCCCATTTCACCCGGGTGTTGGGCACGTAGTGGTAGAGCGAGGCCATGCCACCCGCCAGCAGCACGAATTCGAAGGTGTCGAACACCAGCTTGAGCATGCCTCGGCCGACCCACTCGCGCGAGATCGAGAAGACGTAGGCCGTGGTGCTCAGGCTCAGCGCCAGCACCAGGGGGCCGAGCGTGATGGCGGCCCAGTAGATCAGCACCCGCTGCGCGAAGGGCCGCGGCCTGCGCACGCGCCAGATGTTGTTGAGCGTCTTGTCGATGGTGAGGATCAGCGCGAAGGCCGTGGCCAGCAGCACCAGCAGACCCGCGACGCCCAGCCCGCTGGCCTTGCTCGCGAACGTGTTGAGGTAACCCAGCACCTGGCGCGCGATGTTGTCGGGGATCAGGCTCTCGATCAGCCAGCGCTGCACCCGCCCCTGCATGGTCGCGAACATGGGGAACACCGTGAACAGCGCGAGCGCCACGGTGAAGAAGGGCACCATCGCGATGGTGGTGGTGAAGGTCAGGCTGCTGGCCGTGAGGCCCAGGCGATCTTCACGGAAGCGCTCGCCCAGCACCGCGGCCGTGTTGCCCCAGGGAAAATTCGAAAGATCCCTCCAGAGTTGCTGGCGATTCATGGCGGCTATCATGCCATCGGGTCCCGCGCCAGCCGGGCGCCTGCCATCCCGATCCAGCCCTTCCGTGACCGCTCCCGCCATTCCCTCCTCCGTTTCCGCCACGCGCTGGCTCGCCGTCGGCAGCCTGCTCGGGCTGATCGTGCTCGGGCTGGCCTGGGAACTGTGGCTCGCGCCGCTGCGCCCGGGCGGCTCGTGGCTCGCGCTCAAGGTGCTGCCGCTGGCGATCCCGTTGGCCGGGCTGCTGAAGAACCGGATGTACACCTACCGCTGGGTCAGCTTGCTGGTCTGGCTTTATTTCACCGAGGGCGTGGTGCGCGCGTGGAGCGACATCGGCGGCACGGGCCGCCTGCTGGCGCTGCTCGAGGTCGTGCTGTGCCTCGCGCTTTTCGCGGCCTGCGCCTGGCATGTGCGCCTGCGTCTGCGTCATGCGCGGGCTGCCCGCGAATTGGAAGGAGTTGCGCCATGAGACGCTGCGTCGTCCCCAAGTCGAATTGCACCGCAGCGCGTAGCGCGGAGATGACCGAATGAGCACCCTGTTGATCGACAAGCTGCGCGCCGTCGTCGGCGCCGCCAACGTGCTGACCGAGGGCGACCTCGGCGCGTGGGAAGAGGACTGGCGCAAGCGCTCCCGCGGCAAGGCGCTGGCCGTGGTGCGGCCCGGCAGCACGCAGCAGGTGGCCGAGGTGGTGAAGGCCTGCGCCGCGGCCGGCCGCGCGATCGTGCCGCAGGGCGGCAACACCGGCCTCGCGGTCGGGTCGATCCCCGACGAGAGCGGCACCCAAATCGTGCTGAGCCTGCAGCGCATGAACGCCATCCGCGGCATCGATGCCGCCAACCTCACCATGACGGTGGAGGCCGGCTGCGTGCTGCAGACGCTGCAGGAGACGGCCGAGAAGGCCGGCTTCCTGTTCCCGCTGAGCCTCGCGGCCGAGGGCAGCTGCACCATCGGCGGCAATCTCGCGACCAATGCCGGCGGCACGCAGGTGCTGCGCTACGGCAACGCGCGCGACCTGTGCCTGGGGCTGGAGGTGGTGACGCCGCAGGGCGGCATCTGGCAGGGCACCAGCGGGCTGCGCAAGGACAACACGGGCTACGACCTGCGCGACCTGATGATCGGCAGCGAGGGCACGCTGGGCATCATCACCGCGGCCACCCTCAAGCTCTACCCGCTGCCGGCCG
The DNA here is from genome assembly GCF_057657265.1 of Variovorax sp. Soil_C_17. Taxonomy (NCBI): domain Bacteria; kingdom Pseudomonadati; phylum Pseudomonadota; class Betaproteobacteria; order Burkholderiales; family Comamonadaceae; genus Variovorax; species Variovorax sp. Soil_C_17. The sequence goes on along the minus strand of NZ_JBDGIT010000006.1, from coordinate 172,150 downwards.
CGCAGCTCACCGCCTGGGCGGCCGTGCCCACGCTGGAGCAGGCGGTCGAGCTGCTGGGCCTGGCCCACAAGCGCCTGGGCGCCGGGCTCACGGGTTTCGAGGTGATGGGCCGCTTTGCGCTGAGTCTGGTGGCCAAGCATTTCCCCACCCTGCGCGTACCCTTCATCGAGGACGACGGCGTGCCCTACTGCGTGCTGCTGGAGAACTCCGACAACGAATCGGAAGACCATGCACGCGCCCGCTTCGAAGCCCTGCTCGAGACCGCCTTCGAAGCCGGCTGCGTCAGCGATGCGGTGGTGGCCGAGAACCTGACGCAGGCGCACCAGCTCTGGCATGTGCGCGAGAGCATTCCGCTGGCCCAGGCCGAGGAAGGGCTCAACATCAAGCACGACATCTCGATCCCGGTCTCGCGCATTCCGGACTTCGTGCAGCAGACCGATGCGCTGCTCGAATACGAGCTGCCGGGCGTGCGGCTGGTGAACTTCGGACACCTGGGCGACGGCAACCTGCACTACAACGTGCAGGCGCCGGCCGGTGCCCGCAACGGGGACTTCCTGCGCGACCACGAGGCGCGTATCAATACGCTGGTCTACGAGGCGGTCCGCCAGTTCGAAGGCTCCTTCTCCGCCGAGCACGGCGTGGGCTCGCTCAAGGTCGAGACGCTGGAGAAGCACAAGTCGCCGGTCGCGCTGGAGATGATGCGCGCCATCAAGCGGGCGCTTGATCCGCAGAACCTGCTGAATCCGGGTCGGGTGATTCGACTGCCATGAAGCATGCGCGTAAACTGTGCGCATCACTGATGAGCAAGGAGTCGCTGCATGCTTCGATTCGACAACGCCCCCAAGAAGGCCACCAACCTGACGCTCAACAGCAAAGTACTCGAGGTCGCGCGCGAACTGGGCATGAACGTTTCGCAGACGGTTGATGCATTGCTTGCCAAGGAAGTGGAACGCGTCTACTGGGAACAGTGGAAAGAGCGGAACAAGGATGCCATCGAGGACTACAACGCGCGCATCCGACGCGAAGGCATCTGGGGCGCGAAGTACCGCACCTTTGCGCGCAGTCCGGGAGATGGTCGCGTCGCCGACGAGGACCACGGCAAGAAGAAGGCCGCTTGAAATCATGGGACGCTATGACGTCTACCAGAATCCCGATAAGTCCGAGCACCGGCATACGCCCTTCGTGCTGGACATCCAGAACGACCATCTCGATGCCGTGGAAACACGCATCGTCATTCCAATGCGCGACGCACGTTCGCACGGGATGCGCCTGGAGCGTGTTCACCCTTCGTTTCGCATCCAGGAACGCGAGGTCGTCCTCGACACGCCCACCATGGCAACCTTTCCGCGCAGCTGGCTGCGCTCGCCCGTTGCCAGCCTGCGCGGCGAACAGCGTCAAATCCAGGAAGCTCTGGATGCCCTGTTCGGCTCTTACTGACAAGCTCTGACCCCATGCCCTCCCACCCCACCCGCTCCCAATACGAAGACTTCATGCGCCACGTCGACACCCACGGCGTGCACAAGAGCGACCGCACCGGCACCGGCACCAAGAGCGTGTTCGGCCACCAGATGCGCTTCGACCTGGCCGAAGGCTTTCCGCTGGTCACCACCAAGAAGGTGCACCTCAAGTCCATCATCCAGGAGCTGCTGTGGTTCCTGACCGGCTCCAGCAACAACAACTGGCTGAAGGAGCGCGGCGTCACCATCTGGGACGAATGGGCGCGCGAAGACGGCGACCTGGGCCCGGTCTACGGGGTGCAGTGGCGCAGCTGGCCGACGCCGGACGGCGGCCACATCGACCAGATCCAGCAAGTCATCGACACGCTGAAGACCAACCCCGACTCGCGCCGCATCATCGTCAGCGCCTGGAACGTGGCCGAGCTGTCGAAGATGGCGCTGATGCCCTGCCATGCCTTCTTCCAGTTCTACGTGGCCCCGCCCCAAACCGAAGGTGAGCGCGGCAAGCTGAGCTGCCAGCTCTACCAGCGCAGCGCCGACATCTTCCTGGGCGTGCCCTTCAACATCGCGAGCTACGCGCTGCTCACGCACATGGTCGCGCAGCAGTGCGAGCTGGACGTCGGCGATTTCATCTGGACCGGCGGCGACTGCCACATCTACAGCAACCACGCCGAGCAGGTGGCGCTGCAGCTGAGCCGCACGCCCTACCCCTACCCCACGCTCGTCATCAAGCGCAAGCCGGCGTCGATTTTCGACTACGCGTACGAGGACTTCGAAGTGGTGGACTACCGGCATCACGACGCCATCAAGGCGCCCGTTGCCGTCTAGGAAGCAAAGAGCAGCATGGCCACCCGCATCAACCTCATCCTCGCCCGCGCCGCCAACGGCGTGATCGGCCACGAGGGCTCCATGCCCTGGCACCTGCCCGAGGACTTGGCGCACTTCAAGCGGCAGACCGCCGGCGCGCCGGTGATCATGGGCCGCCGGACCTGGGACTCGCTGCCCCCGCGCTTCCGCCCGCTCTCGGGCCGCCGCAACATCGTGATCACCCGCCAGGCCGACTGGCAGGCCGAAGGCGCCGAGCGCGCTGCCGACCTGCACGAGGCCTTGGCGCGCTGCGAGGAAGCGCAGGAGCCCGAGGTGTGGGTGATCGGCGGCGCGCAGATCTATGCCGAGGCCGAGCCGCTCGCGCACCGCGCGCTGGTGACCGAGATCGGGCGCGACTTCGAAGGCGACGCCTGGGCGCCACGCTTCGACGTCTCCTGGCGCGAGACGGCGCGCGAGTCGCATGTCTCGGCCAATGGCCTGCCCTACAGCTTCATCACGCTCGAACGCCCAGAGTGACGTTCCGGACCCACCACGCAAGCCGTTCATGAAAATCGCCACCTGGAACGTCAACTCCCTCACGGCCCGGCTCCAGCACGTGCTGGACTGGCTGATCGCCAATCCCATCGATGTGCTGTGCCTGCAGGAGCTCAAGATGAGCGACGACAAGTTCCCGCTGGATGTGCTGCAGTCCGCCGGCTACAACGCGGCGGTGTTCGGCCAGCGGACCTACAACGGCGTCGCCATCCTGAGCCTCGCGCCTTTGCGCGATGTCGCGAAGAACATCGGCGGCTTCGCGGACGACCATTCGCGCGTCATCAGCGCGACGGTCGACACGCCCGCCGGTCCGCTGCGCGTCGTCAACGGCTACTTCGTCAACGGACAGGCGCCCGGCACCGAGAAGTTCGCCTACAAGATGAGCTGGCTGCGCGCGCTGCGCGACTGGCTGGGCGAGGAGCTGGCGGCGCATCCGCAGCTCGCACTGCTGGGCGACTTCAATATCGCGCCCGAAGACCGCGACAGCTTCGACCCCGTGGGCCTGGCGGAGACCATCCATCACACGACCGAAGAGCGCGAGCATTTCAAGGCTCTGCTGCAGCTCGGGCTGGTCGACAGCTTCCGCCTGTTCGAGCAGCCGGAGAAGAGCTACTCGTGGTGGGACTACCGCATGCTGGGCTACCAGAAGAACCGCGGGCTGCGCATCGACCACATCCTGGTGAGCGAAGCGCTGGTGCCGCGGGCGAAGGGCTGCGTCATCGACCGCGTACCGCGCAAATGGGAGAAGCCCAGCGACCATGCACCCGTCATCCTGGAGCTCGAAGCATGAAAACCACCTTGTTCAAGGCTGCGCTGCTCGCGGCCGCACTGAGCCTTTCCGCCTGTTCGATTTTCAAGCCGGAGGCCGCAGCGCCCACGGCTTCGCGCGACACCGACAAGCCGGCGGACGAAGTGTCCAGGCCCTCGGCCGAGGCGCCGAGCGTGCGCCTCATCACCATGCAGACGCCGGCCGTGCGAGCCTACCGGAAAGTCGGTGCCCGGCACATCTACAACGCCTACCCCAAGCGCATCTACAAGGGGAAGATTCCGCCGCTCGTGTATGCGGTGGTGGTGACCGAAACCGACATCGACGCCACGGGCCGCGTGACGGGCGTGCACTTCAGCCGCACGCCGAGCCACGCGCCGGAGGTCAGCGGCAAGATTGCCGAATTGATCAAGGATGCCTCGCCGCTGCCGAACCCGGGCAAGGTCGGCGCGCACACCTATGTCGACACCTGGCTGTGGGACAAGAGCGGCCAGTTCCAGCTCGACACGCTGACGCTGGGCCAGCGCAGCCGCTGAGCACGGGCCGCGTGCCGGCTCTGCTTCGGGCCCTGCGCCAGCCCTACTCCAGGCCCAGCTCCTGGATCTTGCGGGTGATGGTGTTGCGGCCGATGCCGAGCTTTTGCGCCGCCTCGATGCGGCGGCCGCGCGTGTTGGCCAGGGCCGTGAGGATCAGGCGCGATTCGAAGCGGCGCGACAGCGTGTCCCACACATCGTGGCGGCCGGCTGCCAGCAGGCTCTGGGCCTCCTGTTCGAGCCCGCTTTCCCAGCCGACCTGAGCGCCGGCGGCCGCCGCCACGGGCGGCACCGCGGCAGCGGAGGCGACCGACGGAGCGGCCGGCTCGCGGTCGGCGACTTCCGCCGCCGCCACCGGCGCCGTGCTCGACGCGGCGAGCGGCCCCTCGACCGCTGCGCCCGCCATCACCTCGGGCGGCAGGTCCTTGGCCTCGATCAGCTGCGCCGGCGCCATCACGGTGAGCCAGTGGCAGATGTTCTCGAGCTGCCGGACGTTGCCGGGGAAGGAGAAGGTCGACAGGCGCGCCAGCGCCGCATCCGAAATGCGCTTGGGCTCGACGCCGAGTTGCTTGGCGCTCTGCTGCAGGAAGTGGCGGGTGAGCGCGGGCACGTCCTCGCCGCGTTCGCGCAACGCCGGCAGGCGCAGCCGGATCACGTTGAGGCGGTGGAACAGGTCCTCGCGGAAGCCCCCCAGCTTCACGCGCTGCTCCAGGTCCTGGTGCGTGGCCGCGATCACGCGCACGTTGGCCTTGACCGAGTTGTGGCCGCCCACCCGATAGAAATGCCCGTCGCTCAGCACGCGCAAGAGGCGCGTCTGCAGGTCGAAGGGCATGTCGCCGATCTCGTCGAGAAACAGCGTGCCGCCCTCGGCCTGTTCGAAGCGGCCGCGCCGCATGGTCTGCGCGCCGGTGAAGGCGCCGCGCTCGTGGCCGAAGAGCTCGCTCTCGAGCAGGTCCTTCGGGATCGCGGCGGTGTTGATCGCCACGAAGGGCCCGTTGGCCCGCGGCGAATGCTTGTGCAGCGCGCGCGCAACCAGTTCCTTGCCGCTGCCGGACTCGCCGGTGATGAGCACCGTGACGTTGCTCTGCGACAGGCGCCCGATGGCGCGGAACACGTCCTGCATGGCCGGCGCCTGGCCCAGCATCTCGGGGGCGGCGGCCATGCGCTCCTCGGCCACTTCCTCGCGCTGGCTTTCGTCGACGGCGCGGCGGATCAGCTCCACCGCGCGCGGCAGGTCGAAGGGCTTGGGCAGGTATTCGAAGGCGCCGCCCTGGAAGGCCGAGACGGCGCTGTCGAGGTCGGAGAAGGCGGTCATGATGATGACCGGCAGGCCGGGATGCTTGGCCTTGATCTTGTCGAGCAGGTCCAGGCCCGAGCCGCCCGGCATGCGGATGTCGCTCACCAGGACCTGGGGGCCCTGCGTCTCGTCGTCGGCCGCGGCCTCGAGTGCCGCGAGCACTTCGCGGGTGTTGGTGAAGCTGCGGGTGGGCAGGTCTTCGCGCAGCAGCGCTTTTTCGAGCACGAAGCGTATCGATTGGTCGTCATCCACTATCCAGATCGGCTTCATGCAGTTCCTTCTTCCCTGTCCTAAGGCAACGGTATCAATATCTTGAAATCAGTCCGGCCCGGAACACTGTCGCACTCGATCACGCCGTGGTGCTGTTGCACGAAAGTTTGTGCCAGCGTCAATCCAAGGCCAGTACCGCCTTCCCTGCCCGACACCAGCGGGTAGAAGATGCGGTCCTTGATCGCGTCCGGCACACCCGGTCCATTGTCGATGACATGCAATTCCAGTGCCAGTCGATACCACTGCTTGTTGAATATCACCTGACGCGCGACGCGGGTCTTGAAGGTGATGCGCGCATCGCCCGCCGCGCGCCGCTCGGCGAGCGCCTGCGCTGCGTTGTGAACGATGTTGAGCGTGGCCTGGATCAGTTGCTCGCGATCGCCGCGGAACTCCGGGATCGACACGTCGAAGTCGCGCTCGATGTGCAGGTCGCGCGGGAACTCCGCGAGGATGACCGAGCGCACGCGTTCGCAGACCTCGTGGATGTTGACGTCGCCCACCACGTGCGGCCGCCGGTGCGGCGCCAGCAGGCGATCGACCAGCGTCTGCAGGCGATCGGCCTCGTGGATGATGACCTGCGTGTATTCCACCTGGTCGCGCGATTCCACTTCCATCTGCAGCAGCTGCGCCGCGCCGCGGATGCCGCCGAGCGGGTTCTTGATCTCGTGCGCGAGGTTGCGGATCAGCTCCTTGTTGGCCTGCGCCTGGTCCAGCAGGCGCTCCTCGCGGTCCTGCCGCACCTGCTGCTCGAGCGGCGACATCTCGATGATCAGCTCGCCCGCACGGTCGCCCTGCGCAAGCGTGACCTGCACCGGCATCAGCTCGTGATTGACGCGGCGCAGGAAGGCCTCGTAGCGCAGCGTGGCGAAGTCGTTGCTGCGCGCGCCTTCGATGGCAGTGCGCAGTACCTGGGGCTCGTGAAAGCAGGCGCCGAACTGCGAGCCTTCGAGCGTGCGGCGCGAAGTGCCCAGTGCGTCCTCGAGGCCGGCATTGGCGAAAAGCACCGAGCCGTCGGTGCGCACCACCGCGATCAGCGTGGAGAGGAGATCGAAGGCCTGGAAGCGCTTGGCGGCAGCAGCAGACTTGCCAAAGGCCATCAACGCTGGGCCGGCAGGCGACCGATCTCGCGGCGGATGCCGGCAATGTCGCTCTCGTTGCGGGAGATCTCGGCCTTCATCTCGGCCACCCGGTCGAGGTACTTCTGATAGTTGCGGGCTTCGCCGCCCTGCTTTTCGGGCTCGCCGTTGTTGTATTCCTTGAGCAGCTGGGCCTGGCGCTCCTCGGCCTTCTTGAGCTCGGACTCCAGCACCGAGCGGGCTTCGCCGTCCCGGGCACGCTGGTCGACACCCTCGACACGCGGGCTGCCGGCCGGCGCGCGCACGGCGGAGGTGCTGCTGCTGGCGGCCGCGGCGGCGACCGGGCGGCTGCCCTGGACGATGGTAACGTTGCCGCCTTCCATGACCTTGCAGCCGCGCTGCTGGGCCATGGTGGCGTTGTTGGTGTATTCGTTGCCGCAGCGCCAGACGCGCTCCTGCTGCGCCTGGGCCTGCACATGGACGCCGGCCACTGCCAGTGCGGCCAGCAGGTAAACGAAAGAAGTCTTCATGATCGTCGTAGGAAAGTGGGCAACCGGATGGCATTTTCATGCAATTCGATGGTGCTGCCACAAGGGGCCGGCGCCCCAAGAAAAAAGGACGGCAAGCCGTCCTTTATTTCACTGAAAGGCGCCCCGTGAGGGCGAGAGCCCTTACAGGCTGTAGTACATGTCGAACTCGACCGGGTGGGTGGCCATGCGGAAGCGCGTGACTTCCTGCATCTTGAGGTCGATGTAGGCGTCGAGGTAGGCATCGGTGAACACGCCGCCCTTGGTCAGGAAGGCGCGGTCCTTGTCGAGGTAGTCGAGCGCCTGGTCGAGGCTGTGGCACACGGTCGGGATCAGCGCGTCTTCTTCCGGCGGCAGGTGGTAGAGGTCCTTGCTGGCGGCCTCGCCCGGATGGATCTTGTTCTCCACGCCGTCCAGGCCGGCCATCAGCATGGCGGCGAAGCCGAGGTAGGGGTTCATCATCGGATCGGGGAAGCGAGCCTCGACGCGGCGGCCCTTCGGGTTGGCCACGAAGGGGATACGGATCGAGGCCGAACGGTTCTTGGCCGAGTAGGCCAGCTTCACCGGGGCTTCGAAGCCGGGGACCAGGCGCTTGTAGCTGTTGGTGCCGGGGTTGGTGATGGCGTTGAGCGCACGGGCGTGCTTGATGATGCCGCCGATGTAGTGCAGTGCGAAGTCGCTCAGGCCCGCATAGCCGTCGCCGGCGAACAGGTTCTTGCCGTCCTTCCAGACCGACTGGTGCACGTGCATGCCGGAGCCGTTGTCGCCGACGATGGGCTTGGGCATGAAGGTCGCGGTCTTGCCATAGGCGTGGGCGACGTTGTGGATCACGTACTTCTGCAGCTGGACCCAGTCGGCGCGCTGGATCAGCGTGCTGAACTTGGTGCCGAGTTCCATCTGGCCGGCGTTCGCCACTTCGTGGTGATGCACCTCGACCGGGATGCCCAGGGATTCGAGCACCAGGCACATTTCGGAGCGCATGTCCTGGAAGCTGTCGACCGGCGGGACCGGGAAGTAGCCGCCCTTGACGGCCGGGCGATGGCCCGTGTTGCCGTGCTCGAATTCCTTGCCGGTGTTCCACGAGGCCTCTTCGGACTCGATCTTGACGTAGCAGCCGGACATGTCGTTCTGCCAGCGCACGCCATCGAACACGAAGAACTCGGGCTCCGGCCCGAAGAAGGCGGTGTCGCCCAGGCCGGAGGCCTTCATGTAGGCCTCGGCGCGCTTGGCCAGCGAACGCGGGTCGCGCTCATAGGGCTTGCCGTCGGTGGGGTCGACCACGTCGCAGGTGAGGATGAGGGTGGTCTCTTCGAAGAAGGGGTCGATGTTGGCCGTGTTGGGGTCGGGCATGAGCAGCATGTCCGAGGCCTCGATGCCCTTCCAACCGGCGATCGACGAGCCGTCGAAGGCGTGACCGTCGTTGAACTTGCCCTCGTCGAAGTGCGAGACCGGCACGGTCACGTGCTGCTCCTTGCCGCGGGTGTCGGTGAATCGGAAGTCGACGAACTTGACCTCGTTTTCCTTGACGAGTTTGAGTACATCGGCGACGGTCTTAGCCATCAGGCTTCTCCTTGGAATGGTTGGGGTGGGAAATACAACAGCGGGATCGGGAATGCAGTTTCTGTGCCATTGTCAGGGGCACGATGGGGCGTCCAGCCCGCCGCCGGGACCCCAAAAACAGGCAAGTTGTAACCAAATTGGTGCCCTGCGAATCAACGCACCAATTCGGGGCCGAGTGGCACACCAAAGCTGTGCAGCCCGTCCATCAACTGGGCATAGGCCGCGTCGACGCGCTCGGCATCGCCCTTGACGCCCAGCTCGATGTGGCGCCCATGCTCCACATGGTCGACGCTCGGCAGGCTGAACACCTTGATGCCCGGATGCGTGCGCTCGACGGCTTCCATCAGCGGCGTCAGCGTGGCCTCCATCGCACCATAGACGATCACGGACTTTTCGACCGACCGGCCGCGGGCGAAAAGATCGCCGTAGCGCTCGTCCAGCACCGATTCGATCATCGGCCAGGCCATGACCGGGAAGCCGGGGACGAAATGCACGTCGGCCACGCTGAAGCCGGGGATCTTGTTGTAGGGGTTGCGGATGATCTTGGCCCCCAGGGGGAACACGCCCATGTTCAGCCGATGCACGTTGTCCGGGTGATCGGGCTCGTAGGCCTTGCCCTGCTCGCGCGCCGTGTCCTGCATGCGCTCACGGATCAGCACCTCGGCCTCGGGATGCAGGGCCAGCGGCACGCCCAGGGCCGCGGCCGCGCACTGGCGCGTGTGGTCGTCCGGCGTGGCGCCGATGCCGCCGGTCGAGAACACGATGTCGCCCGAGGCGAAGGCGCGCCCCAGCGCGGCGGTGATGCGGGTCGGCTCGTCGCCGACGTATTCGGCCCAGCCCAACTGCATGCCGCGTGCGGCGAGCAGCTCGATGAGCTTGGGCATGTGCTTGTCGGCACGCTTGCCCGAGAGGATCTCGTCGCCGACGACGAGCAGACCGATGGAACGTGTCATCTAACAACCTCCGCGCTGCGCGCTGCGGTATTTGCCTTCGGAGCGGCCGTACGGCTCACTGGAGTACCTTCGCCTTCGGCTGCGGCGCTATGAGCCTTCGGAGCGGCCGTACGGCTCATGGCGCTCCCCATTGGGTTGCGACCGCGCGGGCATCCGCCGTCTCGGCCGTCGTGGCGGAAAGGGCCGCCGCCGCGCGTTGCGCCCGCAATTGCGCCAGCGCGTCCAGGCAGTAGTGCGAGAACCAGAGCGCCGAGAAGGCGAACACCAGCGTATAGATCCAGATGGCGAGCGGGGCCAGCACCAGGAAGGCGGCGACGAAGAGCATTCCCGAGGCCCACACGATGCTGGGGGCGGCGCCCAGGTAGCCGCACAACACGCCGATGCCGAGCAGCGGCAGGCGGTGGGCGCGCAGCAGGGCCGAGCGCTCCTCGGCATTCGCGTGCTCGGACAGGGCGTCGAAGCTCATCACGCGGTAGGTCAGCCAGCCCCAGATCAGCGGCGGCAGCACCAGCACCAGCGGCGGGATCAGCCACAGGGGCATCGACACCACCAACGCGAGCAGCGCCAGCACCGTGAGCCCCAGCGAACGGAACACGCTGCCGAGGAAGGAGGCGCCCTTCTTCTGTTCCAGCGCCGGGAAGCGCCGCTCGGCCACGAGGCGCGTGAGCGGCGGCGCCATCAAGCCGGAGACGACCAGCAGCGAGACCACCACGATCAGCGGGGTGGCGGCGATCACCACCACCATCGGCGCGACCACGGCGGTGACGTCGCCGGAGAACAGGCCGCCGATCCAGGCCCAGAAGCTGGCAAGGAGCGGCCAGGCGTCGAGCGCGTCGCGCGTCCAGGCCACGGTGGCATCCCAGTAGAAGTAGCCGAACAGCGCCGCCAGCAGCACCATGAGGCCGAGGGGCAGCAGCGACAGCACGATCACGCGCGGGTGCATGCAATAGGCGACCGAACGCCAGAAGGAATCGAGAAGGAGACGCATGGGGGGCCGAGGATAACGCCAGCGCGCGAACGCGGGTTCAGTCGGCACCCGACGTCGGGGGCCATATTCAGCCTCGGTTGGCCAGGCGCTTCAGCCCCAGCCACTGCTGCGCCCAGAAGCCGCGCCCGTACTCGCGCAGGCGCCCATGGGCATCGGGCTCGACCTGGTCGCGGATGCCGGTCTGGTCGTAGCGCTCCTCGAAATTGCCGGTGCGAAACAGCATGTCCCACCACGGCAGCAGCACGCCGAAGTTGTGGCCGCCGAGGGTGCGAGGGCCCTTCGATTCGTGCCCGATGCCGATGCTGTGGTGCAGGCGGTGAAATCGCGGGCTGATCCAGAGCCGGTCGCCGATCGCGCCGAAGCTCCAGCGCAGGTTGGCATGCTGCAGGCTCTCGCTGAGCTGGGTGAAGGCGACGATGGCGATGAACTGCCCCGGCGCCACGCCGATCAGCTGGGCGACCACCACGATGATCGTGTCGTGGATGACGTCGTCGAGCAGGTGGTTGCGGTTGTCGCTCCACATCGTCATCTGGCGCTGCGAATGGTGCAGCGAATGCAGCGCCCACCACCAGTTGAACTGGTGCTGCCCGCGATGGATGAGGTACTCGACGAAGTCCAGCACCACCAGGTAGATGGCGAAGGCGAACCAGGCGATGTCGGTCACGCCGGGCCAGAGCTGGTCGAGGTGGAGCGAGCCCCAGCCGGCTCCCCGCAGCGCGCCCAGCGCCTCGTCGAACAGCGGATCGAGGGCGAAGAACATGGCCAGGCGGAACAGGCCCAGCCGGTGGATCAGGGTGTAGAGGATGTCGATGCGGATGGCCGGCCGGTCGACCACCGGCTCGACCGGCCGCCAGCGCTGCAGCGGGCCGATGAGGGCGACCAGGATCGCGATCTGGATCAGCCCGACCAGCAGCCAGCCGGTGGCGTCGAAGGCGTCCTCGACCCAGCCGCCGAGGCCGACGGCGTAGACCAGCGGCTGCACCGCGGCTTCGAACAGCCACTGTTGCACGTTGGCGAAGATATCGGTCAGCCAGTCCATCTGCACATCACCACGCGATTCAGGAATGCGATGCGATCCAGGCCCGATACGCCGGGTGCTGGCGCAGTGTCTCGAAGCAGAAGCCCTTGGCCTTGAGCCCGGCGATCAGGGGCTCCAGAACCGCCGGCGCCCACGGATCCTTGCGCGACCAGATGCCCAGGTGCGCGACCAGAATGTCGCCGGGCCGGATGCGTTCGAGGGCCTGCTGCAGCAGCTTCTCGTTGCTGAACTGCTCGCTCGGCAGTTCGTCGCCGAGAAAGCCGGCGGGCGACCAGCCCACGTGCTCATAGCCGCAGGCCTTGGCCGCGGCCAGCAGCTTGGGCGAGGTCTTGCCGCCCGGGGCCCGGAACAGCGGCAGCGGCTTCTTGCCGGTGACGTGCTGCAGGCGCTCCGAGGCCTTGGCGATGTTGGCGCAGTACTGCTCGGCGTCCCAGGTGAACTGCCGTCCGGCGAAGGCCCCGGCTGAAGGCTCGATGCGGAAGCGAGGCGCGATGCCCTTGAGGTCGCCGCGCCAGTAGGCATGGTCGTAGGTGTGGGAGGCGAACTCGTGGCCTTCGGCCGCCCTCGCCTTCCACCAGGGCGCCCACTGGCTGTCCAGGCTGTCGCCGCCGCTCACGGTGCGCTCGGCCGCGGCGAAGAAGGTGACACGCACGTCCTGGCGCTTGAGCACCTCGGCCACCAGAGGCGCCACGCCCATGTGGCCGGTGTCGAAGCTGAGGTAGAGCGGCTTGGCGCAGCTGCCCTGCGCGATCGCGCCCGTCGACAGGGCGCCCGCAGCGACGAGCAGGATGGAAGCGGCCGCAGCCTTAACGCCGGGCATGGTCCAGCGTCCAGACACCGTGCGGCGAACGGCCGACGGGCACTTGCCTCACCACCTTGTGGGCCACCAGGTCGACCACGCTGAGCTTCTTGGCCCAGCGCGAGGTCACGTAGAGCGTCTTGCCGTCGGCCGAGACGTCCATGCAGTCGGGCCCGCCGGGCACCGGGTAGGTGTCGACCACCTGCAGGGTTTGAAGGTCGATGCGGCTGATGCTGTTGGCCACGCGGTTGCTGACGAACACGTTGCGCCCATCGCCGGCCGCGCGGAATGCGTGGGCGCCCTTGCCGGTCAGGATCTTGCCGACCGGCTTGGGCTGTGGGGCCGCAACGTCGAAGACCTGCACGCCGTCGCTGCCCGTCAGGCCGACCAGCAAGGTCCTGCCGTCGTGGATGCCGAATATGTCGGCCGGCATCGGCCCCGTGGGGACGCGCCATCGGATGGTCTGGGTGGCCAGGTCGATGGCGACCAGCTCGTCGCTGTCCTGCATCGTCACGTAGGCAGTGGTGCTCTTGCCGTCGATCCAGATGTGGCTCGGCGTCTTGCCCGAGGGGATGCGCTTGACCAGCTTGGGCTCCTTGCCGTCCCAGCGGTAGATGTCGACGTGGTTGAGCCGGTTGCCGGCGGTGACGAACCATTTCATGTCCGGCGAGAAGCGCAGGTGGTACGGATCGATGATGCCGTAGACCACGCGCTGGACTTCGGCCGTGCGCGGATTCAGGAAGGTCAGCGAGTCGCCGGCCGAGTTGGCGACGATCAGCGAGCTCTCGTCGGGCGAGAGGTAAAGGTGGTGCGGCTCCTTGCCCGTCGGGATGCGCTGCTTCTCGCTCCAGTCGGCCGGATCGACCACGCTCACCGTGGCGTCGAGCGAATTGAGCACGAAGACCGGGGGCGGCTCGGCGGCCAGCGCAGGCAGTGCCGCGCAGGCAAACAAAAAGGCCGCGAGGCGGCCTGGGACGGAGAGCTTGAAGCGCAAGGGGGACGTTCCGGAAGAAGGCTTGGAATTCTAACGATCCACCCTGTACGCTGGCTGACCGGCGCGCGCGTTTCGCAGGGCGTCGACCTGCTCCGCCTCCAGCCACCGCCACTGGCCGGGCGCCAGGTCCTCCGGCAGCACCAAAGGGCCGATGCGGGAGCGATGCAGGGTTTCGACCCGGTTGCCCACGGCCGCGAGCATGCGTTTGACCTGGTGATACTTGCCTTCGGTCAGCGTCAGTCGCAGGTGCAGATCAGCAACCGCCTCGCAGGCCGCCGCCCGCACCGGCTTGGGGTCATCGTCGAGCACCACGCCGGCCAGGAGGCGGTCGACCTGGCTGCGGTCGATCGGATGCTTCGTGCCCACCTCGTAGACCTTGGGGACATGGTGCTTCGGCGAGCCCATGCGGTGGATGAACTGGCCGTCGTCGGTCAGCAGGAGCAGGCCCGTCGTGTCCTGGTCGAGGCGGCCGATGGCCTGCACGCCCTGCACCGCGCCCTTGTTGGGCCGCTGGCGCAGAGGCGGGGGCAGCAGCGTGTAGATGCTCGGATAGGTCGAGGGCTTCTGGGAGCACTCGGTGCCGGCCGGCTTGTGCAGCATCAGGTAGGCCTTCTCGTGGTAGGCCCACTCGGTGCCCTGGACGGTGAAGCGCAGGCCCTGCACCTCGAATTGCTCCCCGGGATCGTCGACGGTGGCCCCGCCCACCCGAACGAAGCCCTGCTGCACCAGCCCGGCGCAGACGCGCCGGGTGCCGAAGCCCTGGGTGTAGAGGATCTCCTCGATCCGCATCAATAGCCGAGCGCCAGGCCGGTATTGCGCCGCGGGTCGTTGGCGCCGTAGAAGCGGTTCTTGCCCACCGGCTTGCCGCCCAGCGAAGGCGCGCCGACGATGATTGCCGCGACGTGGTTGGCCGGCTGGGGCACGCCGAGGTTGTGGCCCATGTCGGTCAGGATCTTGCGGGTGTCGGGGCTGAGCGCGAAGGTCTCGACATTGGTCACGTCGGGCAACCACTGCTGGTGAAAGCGCGGCGCATCCACCGCCTCCTGCACGTTCATGCCGTAGTCCACGACGTTGAGAATGGTGTGCAGCACGACCGTGATGATGCGGCTGCCGCCCGGTGTGCCGACCACGAAGACGGGCTTGCCGTCCTTGGTGAGGATGGTCGGGCTCATCGATGACAGCGGCCGCTTGCCCGGAGCGATGGCATTGGCCTCGCCCTGCACCAGGCCGTAGAGGTTGGGCACGCCCACCTTCGAGGTGAAATCGTCCATCTCGTTGTTGAGCAGCACGCCGGTCCCGGCGGCCGTGACCTTGGCGCCGAACCAGTCGTTGAGCGTATAGGTCACCGAGACCGCGTTGCCCCACTGGTCGACGATCGAGTAATGCGTGGTATTGCTGCCCTCGTGCGGCGCGACGCCGGGCTTGATGTCCTTGGAGACGCCAGCCTTCTTCGGATCGATCACCGCGCGGATCTTCTCGGCATATCCCTTGTCGAGCAGGCGGTCCAGCGGGTTCTTCACGAAATCGGGATCGCCGAGGTAGCTGTTGCGGTCCATGTAGGCGTGCCGCATGGCCTCGATCTGGTAATGCACCGCCTGCGCCGAACGGAAGCCCAGGTCCTTGAGCGGATAGCCCTCGAGGACGTTCAGCATCTCGCAGATCACCACCCCGCCCGAGCTCGGCGGTGGCGCCGAGATCACGTGGTAGCCGCGGTAGTCGCATTCGACGGGCGCCAGCTCGCGTGTCGTGTACTGGTCGAGATCGGCCTGGGTGATGATGCCCTTGCCCTCCTGGCTCGATTTCACGATGGCGGCGCCGACCGGGCCCTTGTAGAAGCCATCGGGGCCTTTTTGGCTGACGGCCTTGAGCGTCTTTGCCAGGTCCTTCTGCACCAGCTTCTGGCCGACCGCGAAGGGCTCGCCCTTGTTGAGGAAGATGGCGCCGCTGGCCGAGTCCTTCTTGAAATCGGCGGTGGCGGTGGCGAGCATGTCGACATCCCCCTGCTCCAGCGCGAAGCCGCGTTCGGCCAGCGTGATCGCCGGCGCGATCAGCGCGGCGCGCTGCATGGTGCCGTATTTCTGGCGCGCCATTTCAAGGCCGGACACGGTGCCCGGCACACCGACGGCCAAGTGGCCGTGGGTGCTCAAGCCCTTGACGACGTTGCCTTCCTTGTCGAGGTACATGTTGGCGGTTGCCGCCAGCGGGGCCTTCTCCCGAAAATCGAGGAAGGTCTTGCGGCCGTCGGCCAGCTGCACGGTCATGAAGCCGCCGCCGCCCAGATTGCCGGCCGCCGGATAGACCACCGCAAGCGCGTAGCCCACCGCCACCGCAGAGTCGATGGCGTTGCCGCCGCGCTTGAGCACATCCACGCCGACCTTGGTCGCCAGGTGCTGGGCGCTCACCACCATGCCGTTTTCTGCCGCCGCGGGCGCTCGCGAAGCCGCGTGCAGCTGGGGCGCGCCGGCGAGCGCCATTGCGACCACGACCGCGCTGCGCGCAGCCATGGTCCACACGAGTTGTTTCACTGCGATCTCCTTCTTGCAAAGGAGTGCATCATGCCTCTATCAGCGCCTTTCGACGAAGGTCGCGCAGGGCCAGCGCCACCTGCTGCTGTGTGAATTCGCGCAGCGCCGCTTCGTCGGTCAGCGGCTTCTCGTCCTTGATGAAGCGCAGGCGGCCGGCGCGGGCCTCGGTGGCCAGGTGCTGGGCCAGGGCCTCGTGCGAATGCTTGCCATCGAGAAGGGGCAGCAGGCAGCGTTCGAGCAGCGAAAGGCCCACCAGTTCATGCCACTGGTTGCAGGCGACGGCCGTCGGTCCCGCGCTCAGTGCAAGGCCTGGGGCATTGCGCGCCACGGCCGGTGCGCGCGGGAAGGCCGACACCGAGACGCTGGCCTGCGGCGGCGTGCGCCGGATGCGCACCGCGCCGAGGATCAGCAGTTCCTCCAGCATCGCCATCACCGGCGGCTCGACGGCGGCACGCGGCTCGCCGGTGCGGGCGGAGACTGCAGCCATCAGCGCATCGGTCGGCGTGCTCGCCGGATAGCGCTCGTCGAGCACCTGGGCCACCGCCTTGTGGACCGGCAGGCGCAACGTGACCTTGAGGTTGCGTATCGCACGGCAGACCTGCTCCCGTGCATCGAGCGTCAGCACCTCGCCATCCTCGGACGAGAACACGCCTGCGTATTCGAGCGCGCGGATGCGCGCCATGTCGAGGCGGTAACGGATGCCCGAAGCGCGCTCCTGCTTGACCAGCAGCGTCTGCCGGAAAGTCCTGTTCACCAGGAAGTCCAGGTACTGCTCCATCATGATCTGGCTGCCGCCGCATTCGCGCAGGAGCGGATCGCGCACCTTCTCGCCGTAGTTCTGCACGAACATGGTCGAGGGCTCGGCGTCCGCCAGGTAAGTGAGGCCCTGGGCGCCGGCGCGCGCGGCGAATTCCTTGAAATAGCAAGGGGCGTTGTGCGGCTCCAGGAACTCGTGCAGGAGGTAGTACGCGCCGGAATTGCGCACGATCGGCATGTTCTCTTCCAGCGTCTTCTTGAGTACGCTGTCCGGCCGCGCGGACTGCTCC
The DNA here is from genome assembly GCF_057657265.1 of Variovorax sp. Soil_C_17. Taxonomy (NCBI): domain Bacteria; kingdom Pseudomonadati; phylum Pseudomonadota; class Betaproteobacteria; order Burkholderiales; family Comamonadaceae; genus Variovorax; species Variovorax sp. Soil_C_17. The sequence continues at coordinate 154,958 of NZ_JBDGIT010000006.1, read as the reverse complement.
AGGAATTCGAGCATGCCGCGCGCGTAGGAAAGCTTTTCGCCGGGCTCGTCGCGCGGGGCGCCGCGCAGGATCATGGCATCGCGCACGATCTCGCGGGCCTTCCAGCCCGGGTACACGTTGTAGCTCACGTAGGCCACGCCCTCCGGCGCCAGGTTCTGGGAGCAGATGCGCAGGATGGCGTCTTGCACCGGCGCCGGGACCCAGCTGTAGACGCCGTGGCAGATGATGTAGTCGAATTGGCCGAAAGAAGCGTCGATGCCCGTGATGTCCAGGGCCCGCAGCTGAATGTTCTTGAGTTGAGCCTTGTCGATGGCCGCCTGGCCCTGGCGGATCTGGACCGAGGACAGGTCCACGCCCACCATCGATGCGCCCGGATGACGGGCGGCCATGGGGATCAGGTTGCCGCCCGCCGCGCAGCCCAGTTCGAGCACACGCGCCTGCTTGAGAGGCGGCGCTGCGAGGTTGAAAAGGAAGGCCAGAGCCTCGAGATGCTCGGCCGTCGATTGCGGAAAGGGATGAGACTCGTACGGAACGACATCGTAGTAATTCGAAGTCGCGGGCGTCGTCGATGATTCCATGGGTGTCCTCCAGCGCGCTGTTCACCGGTGTCTCCGGCACCAGCCGGAAGGCCAGATCTGTCCGGCGGGGGCGCGAGCGAGCGGACTATAGCCCGCGTGCGACAAGCTGCGAGGAACGCGAAAGAAAGAATCAGAATTTGCGGCCTGGATGCCGCACTGCTAGGCGTCGCGCGTGGGCGCCGTGAGCAGATACGCCGCGAGATCGGCGAGGCCCTGCGACAAACCATACATGTGCTGGTACTGAAGGATCTGCCGAGCGACGAGTTGCAGGCGGACGTCGAAGCCTGGACAGGCCTTCTGCTCCAGCCATGGCGGCATGGGCGGAAGATGCTCCCCCCGGTGGAACGGCTGCATGATGGGCCGAACATCGCCGCGCTGAAACTCGAGTGCCATGCTCATGCGCGGATGCTCTGCGAACTCGCTGGTCGGGCCGCCCCAATGCATGACGCACTGGTCCCAGATCAAGTAGTCGCCAGGCTTCGCCGGCAAGGCACGCGCGGCGAAGACGGGCATCGGAGGTTCGGGCGTGCCCGCGGGCTTGCTATAGCCGGGATCCATGTGCTTTGGCACGATGTACATGCAGCTGTTGAGCGGGTTCGCGTCGGACAGCGGGATCCAGCAGGTGAGCGAAAGCGGCGATCCATCCGCGGCAAGCGAGTTATGGCGATTGTCCCTGTGAGGTTTCCAGCCGGTCTCTCCCTTCTTCGGATCGACATGCCATGCCCAGAACGCCGGCAAGGGCTTGAATTCGGCACCCAGGAAATGTGCGAACACGGACCGGAGGCGCGCGTAGCAAGCCCACGGCTCGTCGTAGACCCACGCGAACACGGCGGGCAGCCCGACAGCGACGCAGCGCTTCACGGCTTCGCCGACAAGCGATGCCAGTCGCTCGATTGCTTCGTCGCTGTCGCCGAAATAGCCGTCCTTCGACATCCGTTGCGCGAGCCGTTCATAGCTCTGCCGCGGCGCGGCCTCGGCATCCGACTGCATGCCACCGATGCAAAGCTGCGGCGCGAGCGAGCGCCAGAAGGTGGCGCTGCAGAGGTCAGCCCAGGTGACCGGTAGCGTCGAAGGCGAGGTGATTGTCATTTTGCGTCTCCCAAATTTGCGCGCCGAGTCGACAAGGCCGATTCAGCCTGCCTTTCCTCCGGCGCGGCATCCTACTTGAAGGGAGGACGGAAACAATGGACGATGCCGTGTCGCCCACGGGCAAACCGCGACATCGTGAACGCAAAGAGAGAGTCTTTGCAGTTTGAATGGTGGAGCTGGGGGGATTTGAACCCCCGTCCGCAAGCCTTCTTCGCGCAGATCTACATGTTTAGCGATCTGTTTTGAGTCTCGCCACCGGTGTCGCGCAGTCGCACGCTACACCGGCCGCCAGTACCCTTGGTTCTCGCCTCGACCCAAGGTACCCGGATCGAGGCCAGCCGATGTAGATTATCTTTGCAGCCGGGAGGCGCGAATTGCTCCGTGCCCCCTTGCCCAGCCCATCGGCCTGCTGTTGCAAAGCTCACCGGCAATTAAGCGGCGAGTGCGAAACGTTCGTCGTTTGCAGTTAGTTTGTTTGAATCTGTTTTACGAGCGCATTCAGCTCGACATGCCCCGCTGCGATTCCGAACCCACGTCGAAACCAGTGCAGCCCCAGGAACACCTATTTTAGGCCGGTTCCAGTAGTTGCAAGAGCTCCATGGGTGATGCGATTGCGGCGTCGGCCTCCCAGAGCGTCACATCGGCATCGGCGCCCATGTAGCCATAGGCCGCAGCCACGGTCCGCATGCCGGCTGCGCGGCCGGCCGCCATGTCGCGCTCATCGTCGCCGACGTAGATACAGCGCTCGGGTGGCACGCCCAGTTGCCGGGCTGCCTCGAACAGCGGTTCCGGATGCGGCTTGGCATAAGGGGTGGTGTCACCGCTGACGATCGCGCGCGCTGTGCCGAACAGCGGCAATGCCCGCGTGAGCGGTCCGGTGAAGCGCACCGACTTGTTGGTGACCACGCCCCAATGCAGCCCGCGCGCACAGAGTGCCGCCACGAGTTCGGCCACGCCGTCGAACACCCGGGTGCGCAGCATCCGCGCCTCATAGTTGAGGAAAAACTCCTCGCGCATCGGCGCAAATTCCGGTGCGTCGGGCGTGATGCCGAAGGCCACGCCCAGCATCCCGCGCGCGCCGGAGCCGGCCATGGGGCGGTATCGATCCAACGGCAGCGAGGCCAGGCCACGGTCAGTACGCATCTGATCGGCTGCGGCACCCAGGTCGGGCGCGCTGTCAATCAGCGTGCCGTCCAGGTCGAACAGGACGGCTCGGGTCGCATCGGAAAGGATCATGACTGGGCTGGCGCCGGCTTGCGCGTGGCGAACATGTAGTTGACGCTGGTGTCGTCGCTGAGCCAATACCGCCGCGTGATGGGGTTGTGCTGCAGGCCGCGGGTCTGCCGCAGATCGAGCCCGGCAGCGCGGCAGTGGGCGGCCAGCTCGCTCGGCCGAATCAATTTCCGGTACTCGTGCGTGCCGCGCGGCAACATGCCCAGCACGTACTCGGCACCGACGATCGCGAGCAGGAACGACTTCAGGTTGCGGTGGATGGTCGAGAAGAAAACCCAGCCACCCGGCTTGGCCAGTCGGGCGCAAGCCTGCACGACCGAGGCCGGCTGCGGGACGTGCTCCAGCATCTCCATGCAGGTCACGACGTCGAAGCTCTCGGGCTGCTCGGCGGCCAGCGCTTCGACGCTGATCCCCCTGTATTTCACGCCGCGCGTCGCGGCCTCGAGGGCATGGAGTTGGGCGACCTTGAGCGCCTTGTCGGCCAGGTCGATGCCGAGCACGTCGCCACCGCGTCGCGCCATCGCATCGGCAAGGATTCCGCCGCCGCAACCCACGTCCAGCACCTTGCGCCCGGCGATGGGCGCAATACTTTCGATCCACTCGAGCCGCAGCGGATTAATTTCGTGGAGCGGTCGGAATTCGCTTTCCAGATCCCACCAGCGATGGGCCAGCTCCGAGAATTTGGCGAGTTCCGCCGGATCAGCATTCACGGTTTCAGTCATATGCGGGATTATGAAACGACGCGAATTGCCTTCAAGCCGCCGTGCCGAATCTCCAATGCGTTCGCCCATTAAAAAACCCCGCCGGGGCGGGGTTTGTTTTGAAGATTCTTCCGAATCAACGGTTGGCGCGGGTACCGACCACTTCGATTTCCACGCGGCGGTTCTTGGCGCGGCCTTCCTTGGTGCGGTTGTCAGCGACCGGCTGCTTCTCGCCCTTGCCTTCGGTGTAGACGCGGTTGCGTTCAATGCCCTTCGACACCAGGTAAGCCTTGACGGCTTCGGCGCGGCGAACCGACAGGCGTTGGTTGTACGCGTCAGTGCCGATCGAGTCGGTGTGGCCGACGGCGATGATCACTTCGAGGTTCACGTCGCGGATCTTCGAGACGAGGTCGTCCAGCTTGGCGCGGCCTTCGGGCTTGAGCACGGACTTGTCGAAATCGAAGAATGCGTCGGCAGCGAAGGTGACCTTCGAGGCTGCAACGGCCGGAGGAGCCGGCGGCGCAGCGGGCGCGGGAGCGGGCGGGGTCACAGCGGCGGGAGGCGGCGGAACCAGGGCCCCATCGCAGCCGGCGGCAGCGGTGGCAGGCGTCCAGTTCGCATTGCGCCAGCACAGTTCGTTCGTGCCGTTCTTCCACACCAATTCGCCGGTACCGTTTTGCCAGTTATCGATGACGGGTCCACCGTTCGCGGCGGTAACACGGGTCTGCGCGCCGGCGGCAGTGGCGAGCGCAGCGACTGCAAACATCATCGCCACTTTATTCAGTTTCTTCATGGTTCTCCTCTTGGGGAAAAAGCCGCAGCCGCGCTGCGAATCAAGGACGCTTTAAGTGACCACCACCCAAAACGTTGAGGCGATTGTGCCATGGGATCTTTGGCAAACCGCCCGGGAGGCGCCCCGGAAACGTAGGACGGAGGCGGAATCCCGGCCTTGTGTTGCGGCGGTGCGACATCCTCCGCGGCGTAAAATTTCGGGTTCTCCGCCGCCAGCCTGCCGCCCATGACCTCGTTCGCCAAAGAAACTCTGCCCATCAGCCTCGAAGAGGAAATGCGCCGCAGCTATCTCGATTACGCCATGAGCGTGATCGTGGGACGCGCGCTCCCCGACGCACGGGACGGCCTCAAGCCGGTCCACCGGCGAGTGTTGTATGCAATGCACGAGCTCAACAACGACTGGAACCGCCCGTACAAGAAGTCGGCCCGTATCGTCGGCGACGTCATCGGCAAGTACCACCCGCACGGCGACCAGTCGGTGTACGACACCATCGTGCGGCTGGCGCAGGACTTCTCGATGCGCCACATGCTGGTCGACGGCCAGGGCAATTTCGGATCGGTCGATGGCGACAACGCGGCCGCGATGCGCTACACGGAAATTCGGCTCGCAAAGATTGCGCATGAAATGCTGGCCGACATCGACAAGGAGACCGTCGATTTCGGTCCCAATTACGACGGCAGCGAAAAAGAACCGCTGGTATTGCCCAGCAAGCTTCCGAATTTGCTCGTCAATGGCTCGGGCGGCATCGCGGTCGGCATGGCGACCAACATTCCCCCTCACAACCTGAACGAGGTCGTCGACGGCTGCCTGCACCTGCTGCGCCACCCGGACGCAGGCATCGACGATCTGATGGAGATCATCCCGGCGCCCGACTTCCCAACGGCCGGGATCATCTACGGCATCAATGGCATCAAGGACGGCTATCGCACCGGCCGCGGCAAGGTGGTGATGCGCGCCAAGTGCCACTTCGAGGACATCGACCGCGGCCAGCGCCAGGCGATCATCGTCGACGAGCTGCCCTACCAGGTCAACAAGAAGACGCTGCAGGAGCGCATGGCCGAGCTGGTGCACGAGAAGAAGATCGAAGGCATCAGCCACATCCAGGACGAGTCCGACAAATCCGGCATGCGGCTGGTGATCGAGCTCAAGCGCGGCGAAGTGCCGGAGGTGGTGCTCAACAATCTCTACAAGCAGACACAGCTGCAGGACACCTTCGGCATCAACATGGTGGCGCTGGTGGACGGCCAGCCCAAGCTGTGCAGCCTCAAGGATCTGATCGAGGTCTTCCTGCAACACCGCCGCGAAGTGGTGACGCGTCGCACGGTGTTCAACCTGCGCAAGGCGCGCGAACGCGGCCATGTGCTCGAAGGCCTGGCCGTTGCGCTGGCCAACATCGACGACTTCATCGCCATCATCCGCAACGCGCCCACACCGCCGGTGGCCAAGGCCGAACTGATGGCCCGCCCGTGGGACAGCAAGCTGGTGCGCGAGATGCTCACCCGCACGCGCGCCGATGGCGGCGTCATCAATGCCGATGATTACCGGCCGGATGGGCTCGAGCGCGACTACGGCATGGGCGCCGATGGCCTCTACCGGCTCTCGGACACGCAGGCCCAGGAAATCCTGCAGATGCGCCTGCAGCGCCTGACCGGCTTGGAGCAGGACAAGATCGTCGCCGAGTACAAGGAAGTCATGGCCGAGATCGATGACCTGCTGGACATCCTGGCCAAGCCCGAGCGCGTATCGACCATCATCGGCGACGAGCTGGCCACCCTCAAGCACGAGTTCGGGCAGACCAAGCTCGGCGCGCGCCGCAGCCAGGTCGAGCACAGCGCCTTCGATCTTTCGACGGAAGACCTGATCACCCCCACCGACATGGTCGTGACGCTCTCCCACGCCGGCTACATCAAGAGCCAGCCGCTGGGCGAATACCGGGCACAGAAGCGCGGCGGGCGCGGCAAGCAGGCGACCGCGACCAAGGAAGACGACTGGATCGACCAGCTTTTCATCGCCAACACGCACGATTACATCCTGTGCTTCTCCAACCGCGGGCGGCTGTACTGGCTCAAGGTATGGGAGGTGCCTGCCGGCTCGCGCGGCTCCCGTGGGCGGCCGATCGTCAACATGTTCCCGCTGCAGGAGGGCGAGAAGATCAACGTCGTGCTGCCGCTCACGGGCGAGAAGCGCACCTTCCCGGCCAACCAGTACGTCTTCATGGCGACTTCCATGGGCACGGTCAAGAAGACCGCACTCGACGAGTTCAGCAACCCCCGCAAGGCCGGCATCATCGCGGTCGACCTGGACCCGGGCGACTACCTCATCGGTGCTGCGCTGACCGACGGCGCGCACGACGTGATGCTGTTCTCCGATGGCGGCAAGGCCGTGCGCTTCGATGAGAACGACGTGCGCCCCATGGGCCGCAACGCACGCGGCGTTCGCGGCATGACGCTGGAAGACGGCCAGGGCGTGATCGCCATGCTGGTCGCCGAGGACGAAGAGCAGAGCGTGCTCACCGCCACCGAAAATGGTTACGGAAAACGCACAAGCATTACCGAGTACACCCGTCACGGGCGCGGAACCAAAGGCATGATTGCCATTCAACAGAGTGAGCGCAACGGCAAGGTCGTGGCTGCCACTCTGGTGCACGCCGATGACGAGATCATGCTCATCACCGACAAGGGCGTGCTGGTGCGCACCCGCGTCTCCGAAATCCGCGAACTCGGCCGCGCGACGCAAGGCGTCACGCTGATCGGACTCGACGAAGGCGCCAAGCTCAGTGGCCTGCAGCGCATCGTCGAGAACGACGCGAATGTGGAGAGCGACAACGGCGCCGACGACACTTCCTCATCATCTTCAATGGAGAACCCTCAGTGAAAAAATTCAAGTTCGCGCTCGTCGTGGTCGCGCTCGCCGGCAGCTCGATGGCCATGGCCCAGGACAAGTCGGCCATGGTCAAGCAGTTCCTCGACCTGCAGCGCCCCGGCATCGAAGCGCTGGCGCGCGGACTGGTCGAGCAGTCGAGCGCGCCCATCGCGCAGGCCGGCTCTCAGTACCTGCAGACGCAGGTTCCGGCCGAGAAGCGCGAGGCCGCCGCCAAGGCTGCCGATGCCGAGCTCAAGAAGTACTTCGACGATGCCTATCCCCTCGTGCGCGACAAGGCCGTGGCGCTGGCACCGGACGCCCTGGGCCCGATCCTGCGCGACAACTTCAGCGAGGAAGAGTTGCGCCAGCTGCTGGCCTGGATCAACTCGCCCCTGAGCAAGAAGTACCAGGAGCTCAACCCGAAGATGCAGACCGCGCTGACGGAAAAGCTGGTGGCCGAGACCCGCTCCAGCATCGAGCCCAAGATGCGCACGCTCGACGCCAACGTCGCCAAGGCCCTCGGGGCCCCGACCGAAGGCGCAACGCCGGCCAAGTCCGCGCCCAAGGCGCCCGCCAAGAAGTGACGATGGGCTCGGGTCGACGCCCATACAACTTCTCCGCCGGCCCGGCTGCGATGCCGGAGGCGGTGCTGCAGCGGGCTGCCGCCGAGATGCTGGACTGGCAAGGCAGCGGCATGAGCGTGATGGAGATGAGCCATCGCGGCAAGGAGTTCGGCGCGATCTGCGCGCAGGCCGAGGCGGACTTTCGTGCGCTGCTGGCAGTGCCCGAGCATTTTCATATCCTCTTCATGCAGGGCGGCGGCCTGGGCGAGAACGCAATCGTGCCGATGAACCTGTCGCGCGGCGGCAAGGTCGACTTCGTGATCACGGGCAGCTGGAGCGCCAAGTCCCAGAAAGAGGCGCTGCGCTACTGCCATTCGCACATCGCTGCCTCCAATGGCGACAGCCAGCACACGCGGATGCCCGCGCCCTCGAGCTGGCAGCTCTCGGACGATGCCTCGTACGTGCACCTGTGCTCCAACGAGACCATCCACGGTGTCGAGTTCCAGGAGCTCCCCGACCTGGCTGCGCTGGGCAGCAAGGCCCCGCTCGTCATCGACTTCTCTTCGCACGTCGCCTCGCGCCCGGTCGACTGGAGCCGCGTCGGCCTCGCTTTCGGCGGCGCCCAGAAGAACCTCGGCCCGGCCGGCCTCACGCTCGTGATCGTGCGCGACGACCTGCTGGGCCATGCGCTCGAAATCTGCCCCAGTGCTTTCAACTACCGGATCGTGGCGGACAACAAGTCGATGTACAACACGCCGCCGACCTGGGGCATCTACATCGCCGGACTCACCTTCCAGTGGCTGCGGCAGCAGACCGAGGGCGCGCTCACCGGCGTTGCGGCCATGGAGCAACGCAACGTCGACAAGGCGCGGCTGCTGTACGACTTCATCGACGCTTCGCCCTTTTACGAGAACCGGGTCGCGCCCGATTGCCGCTCGCGCATGAACGTCCCCTTCTTTCTCAAGGACGAGAGCCGTAACGAGGCCTTCCTCGCAGGCGCCCGCGAGGCCGGCCTGCTGCAGCTCAAGGGCCACAAGTCCGTCGGCGGCATGCGGGCCAGCATCTACAACGCGATGCCGCTCGAGGGTGTGCAGGCGCTGGTGGGCTACATGCGAGAATTCGAGCGGTCGCACGCGTAGAACGGCATGCGATCCGACCGATGACCGCTTCCACCCCACAGCCTCCCGCCTCCGACCCCTCCGCCAGCCTCGCCGATCTGCGAGTGCAGATCGATTCGCTCGACCAGCAACTGCTCGACCTCCTCAACCGCCGTGCCCACGTGGCCGAGCTGGTGGGCGAGGTCAAGAAGCGCGAGGGCACGCCCTACTTCCGTCCGGATCGCGTCGCCCAGGTGATCGAGAAGATGCAGCAGAGCAACCACGGCCCGCTCAAGTCGCTGCACGTGGCGGCCATTTGGCGCGAGATCATGTCGGCCTGCCTGGCGCTCGAGTCGCCCCAGCGCGTTGCCGTGCTCGGCCCCGAGGGCACCTTCTGCGAGCAGGCCGCCGTCGAGTACTTCGGCGGCGCCGCCGACCTGATCTACTGCGCCAGCTTCGACGAGGTCTTCCATGCCACGGCAGCCGGCAGCGCCCAGTACGGCGTGGTCGGCGTCGAGAACACCACCGAAGGCGTGGTCACGCGCTCGCTCGACCTGTTCCTGCACTCCCCGACCCACGTGGTGGGCGAGGTCAGCCTGCTGGTGCGCCATCACCTGCTGCGCACGGTCAATTCGCTCGAGGGCATCGAGGCCGTTCTGGCCCACCCGCAGGCCCTCGCGCAGTGCCAGACCTGGCTGTCCAAGCACCTGCCGCACGCCGAACGGCGCGCCGTCTCCAGCAACGCCGAAGGCGCCAGGCTCGCCGCCGGCAACCCGGCCTGGGCCGGCCTGGCCAGCGAGCGCGCCGCCACGCGCTTCGGGCTGCACATCGTCTCGCATGCGATCCAGGACGATTCGTACAACCGCACCCGCTTCGCCGTCATCTGCCTGCCCCAGACCCTGTCCATGCCGCCGGCATCGGGCAAGGACTGCACCAGCCTGGTGGTCTCCGTGCCCAACCGGCCCGGCGCCGTGCACGACCTGCTGGTGCCACTGAAGGTCAATGACGTCTCGATGACGCGCTTCGAGTCGCGCCCCGCGCGCACCGGCCAGTGGGAGTACTACTTCTACATCGATCTCGACGGTCATCCCTCGCAGCCCAACGTGGCCGCCGCCCTCGCCGAACTGCGCAAGCTCTGCGCGTTCTACAAGGTCATCGGCGCCTACCCCGTCACCGCCTGAGGCCGCGCATGTTCGAACAGCTCGGCTTGATCGGCTGCGGCCTGATGGGCGGCTCCTTCGCGCTGGCGCTCAAGCGCGCCAAGCTGGTCAAGCGCGTGGTCGGCTACAGCAAATCGCCCTCCACCACCGAGCGCGCGCGGCAGCTTGGCGTGATCGACGTCGCGGCGCCCTCCGCCTTGCTTGCCATCTCCGGCGCCGACCTGGTGCTGATCGCGGTGCCCGTCGGCGCCTCCGAGGCCACCTTCAAGGCGATTCGCCATGGCATCTCCGAGCAGATGCTGGTGATGGACGTGGGCTCGACCAAGGGTGACGTGCTGGAGGCCGCGCGGCGCGGCCTTCACGACCACTTCGCCAGCTTCGTTCCCGCGCATCCGATCGCCGGCAAGGAAGTCGCCGGCGTCGAGCATGCCGATGCCGGCCTCTACGTCGGGCGCCAGGTCGTCCTGACGCCCGTCAAGGCCACGCTGCGCTCCAACGTGCAGCGCGCGACGCAGGTCTGGTCCGCGATCGGCGCCAAGGTGGTGAACATGACGCCGGAGGCTCACGACAAGGCCTTTGCGGCCGTGAGCCACCTGCCGCACCTGCTCGCCTTCGCCTTCACCAACGCGTTGACGTCCCAGCCCGAGGGATCGCGCTTTCTGGAGCTGGCCGGCCCCGGCTTCCGCGATTTCACACGCATCGCAGCTGCCGATCCCGCCATGTGGCGCGACGTGCTGCTGGCCAACCGAGAGCAGGTGCTGCAGCAGTCACGTGCCTTCCGCGCGGCGCTGTCGCAGTTCGAAGCCCTGATGGGCTCGGGCGACTCGCAGGCCCTCGAGGACGCGATCGCCGCAGCGAGCCGCGCGCGCGCCCAATGGCAGCCCGGTGCCGGCGTATCGCCCGACTGAGCCATGTTCTCCACGCCTTTTCTCGACCTTCCGCCGCTCGCGGGCGCCTCCGGCACCGTGCGCCTTCCGGGCTCCAAGAGCATCTCCAATCGCGTGCTGCTGCTGGCGGCGCTTGCCGGCGGCACGACCACCGTGCATGACCTCCTGGATTCGGACGACACGCGCGTGATGCTCGACGCCCTGGCCGCGCTCGGCTGCCGCGTCGAGCGCGCAGGCGCCACGCTGCGCATCGAAGGTCTGGATGGGCGGCTGCGCCATTCCGGCGCCAAGCTCTTCCTGGGCAATGCCGGCACCGCGATGCGGCCGTTGACGGCGGCACTGGCCCTGCTCGGCGGCGAATTCGAGCTCTCCGGCGTGCCGCGCATGCACGAGCGGCCGATCGGCGATCTGGTCGATGCGCTGGTGCAGCTCGGCTGCCGCATCGACTACCTCGGCAATCCCGGCTATCCCCCGCTGGCCGTCCATCCGGTGCCGCCAGACACGCTCCATCTGGCCTCGCCGATCCGTGTGCGCGGCGATGTCTCGAGCCAGTTCCTGACTGCCCTGCTGCTCGCCTTGCCGCTGGCCGCAAAGCAGCGCGACATCACCATCGACGTGATCGGCGAGCTGATTTCCAAGCCCTACATCGAGATCACGCTCAACCTGCTGTCGCGCTTCGGCATCGAGGTCCGGCGCGAGGGCTGGAAACGCTTCGTCATCCCGGCCGGCAGCCGCTACCGCTCGCCGGGCGACATTCACGTCGAAGCCGATGCCTCCTCGGCCAGCTACTTCATCGCGCTCGGCGCAATCGCCACAGGCGCGGGCATCCGCATCGAGGGCGTCGGCGCCGATTCGATCCAGGGCGACATCCGCTTCGTCGACGCGGCGCGGCAGATGGGCGCGCACGTCGACAGCGGCCCCAACTGGCTGGCCATCTCGCGCGGCGCCTGGCCGCTCAAGGCGATCGACCTCGACGCCAACCACATTCCCGATGCCGCGATGACGCTGGCGGTGATGGCGCTCTACGCCGACGGCCCCTGCCTGCTGCGCAACATTGCGAGCTGGCGCGTCAAGGAGACCGATCGCATCGACGCGATGGCGAAGGAGCTGCGCAAGCTGGGCGCCACCGTCGAGGACGGCCCCGACTTCATCCGCGTGCATCCGCTACGGCCGGCCGATTGGCGTGCCGCGAGCATCCGCACCTACGACGATCACCGGGTGGCAATGTGCTTCTCGCTGGCCGCCTTCAACCCGGCCGGGCTGCCCGTGCGCATCCTCGAGCCGCATTGCGTGGCCAAGACCTTCCCCGACTACTTCGAGACTCTGTTCTCCGTGGCCGAGGCCGCCGAGGTGCCGGTGCTCTGCATCGATGGCCCCACCGCCTCCGGCAAAGGCACGCTGGCCGTGGCCGTGGCGTACCAACTGGGCTACCACTATCTCGACTCGGGCACGCTTTATCGCGTCGCCGGGCTGACGATGCGCCGCAACGGCCTCGAGGCGGACGCCGCCCACGAAGCCCGGATCGCCGAGCTCGCACGCACGCTGCCCCTGCGCTTCGCCGATGGCAAGGTGCTGCTGGCCGGCGAAGACGTCAGCGACGCCATCCGCACCGAGGCCGCCGGAATGGACGCCTCCCGCGTCTCCGCACTGCCTGCCGTTCGCGAGGCCCTGCTGGCGCTGCAGAAGAGCTTCCGCCGCCTGCCCGGCCTGGTGGCTGACGGTCGCGACATGGGCACGGTGGTCTTCCCCGATGCCGACCTCAAGGTGTACCTGACGGCCAGCGCCGCCCAGCGCGCCGACAGGCGGCATAAGCAATTGATTTCAAAGGGTATTTCGACTACACTCGACAGTCTTCGCGCCGATCTGGAAGCGCGCGACCTTCGGGACTCCTCCCGCAGCGTCGCCCCTTTGAAGCCGGCGCCTGATGCCCGCCTCCTGGACAACTCCTCTCTCTCGGTCGAGCAATCGGTCGAGCAAGTGATCGCCTGGTGGCAGGAAGTACAGCCCTTCGGGTCCGCCTGAAGGGTGTTTTCGGTCCAGCAGGTCCCCGCCGCGCGACAGCGCACCGGCTTGCTGGTTGTTCAACTCAACCCGGGCTCCCAGCCCACCAACCGCCGTCTCCAGACCCAGCCAGCCGCCCCGCGATCCTGCATTTGCGGCTGCAACCCTGCGTGACGGAAGGAAACGACACATGTCTGAATCTTTTGCCGACCTCTTCGAAGAATCCCTGAAGCGCTCCGAAATGCGCAGCGGCGAGGTCATCACCGCCGAAGTCGTGCGCGTCGAGCACAACCACGTCGTGGTCAACGCCGGCCTCAAGTCCGAAGCCTACGTGCCGATCGAGGAGTTCAAGAACGACAAGGGCGAACTCGAAGTCCAGGCCGGCGATTTCGTCTCCGTGGCCATCGGCAGCGTCGAGAACGGCTACGGCGACACCATCCTCTCGCGCGATACCGCCAAGCGCCTGGCTTCGTGGCTGGCGCTTGAGAAGGCGCTCGAATCCGGCGACTTCGTCACCGGCACCACCAGCGGCAAGGTCAAGGGCGGCCTCACCGTGCTGGTCAATGGCATCCGCGCCTTCCTGCCCGGCTCGCTGATCGACACCCGTCCGATCAAGGACCTGACCCCCTACGAGAACAAGACGCTCGAATTCAAGGTCATCAAGCTCGACCGCAAGCGCAACAACGTGGTGCTCTCGCGCCGCGCCGTGGTCGAGGCCAGCATGGGCGAAGAGCGCGCCAAGCTGATGGAAACCCTGAAGGAAGGCGCAGTCGTGCGCGGCGTCGTCAAGAACATCACCGAGTACGGTGCCTTCGTCGACCTCGGCGGCATCGACGGCCTGCTGCACATCACCGACATGGCCTGGCGCCGTGTCCGCCATCCGAGCGAGGTGGTGCAGGCCGGCCAGGAAATCACGGCCAAGATCCTCAAGTTCGACACCGAGAAGAACCGCGTGTCGCTGGGCCTCAAGCAGATGGGCGACGACCCGTGGATGGGCGTCTCGCGCCGCTACCCGCAGGGCACGCGCCTGTTCGGCAAGGTCACGAACATCGCCGACTACGGCGCCTTCGTCGAACTCGAGCCCGGCATCGAAGGCCTGGTGCACGTGTCCGAGATGGACTGGACCAACAAGAACATCGCCCCCAACAAGATCGTCTCGCTGGGCGACGAAGTCGAAGTCATGGTCCTCGAGATCGACGAGGACAAGCGCCGCATCAGCCTGGGCATGAAGCAGTGCAAGGCCAACCCGTGGCAGGAATTCGCGCAGAACACCAAGCGCGGCGACCGCGTCAAGGGCCCGATCAAGTCGATCACCGACTTCGGCGTGTTCGTGGGCCTGGCTGCCGGCATCGACGGCCTGGTGCACCTGTCCGACCTCTCGTGGAACGAGCCCGGCGAAACCGCCGTGCGCAACTACAAGAAGGGCCAGGAAGTCGAGGCGATCGTGCTGGCCGTCGACGTCGACCGCGAGCGCATCAGCCTGGGTATCAAGCAGCTCGACAGCGACCCCTTCACCACCTTCACCACGGTGAATGACAAGGGCCAGATCGTGACCGGCAAGGTCAAGACCGTCGACCCGCGCGGCGCCGAGATCGACCTGGGCGACGACATCATCGGCTATCTGCGCGCCAGCGAGATCTCCCGCGATCGCGTGGAGGATGCCCGCAACGTGCTCAAGGAAGGCGACGAAGTCACGGCCGTGGTGGTCAACGTGGATCGCAAGACCCGCAACATCCAGCTGTCGATCAAGCAGAAGGACCTGGCCGACGAGCAAGGCGCGATGGCCAACCTGAGCCAGCAGTCGGCACGCGAGAACGCGGGCACGACCAGCCTGGGCGCCCTGCTGCGCGCGAAGCTCGACAGCAACAACGAGAAGTAAAAAATAGACAGACGAAAACACGGTGAGCTCTGGCTCACCGTGTCCTTCTGTGGTTTATGACTCGTTCGGACCTTGTTGAAGAATTGGCGGCCCGCTTCGCGCAGCTCACGCACCGCGACGCCGAATACGCCGTCAAGACCATTCTTGACGCCATGAGCGACGCGCTGGTGCGCGGGCACCGCATCGAGATCCGCGGCTTCGGCAGCTTCACGGTGAACCGGCGCCCGCCGCGCATCGGACGCAATCCGCGTTCGGGCGAAAGCGTGCAGATCCCCGAGAAGCGCGTGCCTCACTTCAAGCCGGGCAAGGCCCTGCGCGAAGCGGTCGACGCGCGCACGGCGGAGCTGGATGCCGAGCAGCGTCAGCACGAAGGCTGAAGCATAGAATTCCCCCGCCAACGGGGACGCGCATGAAATATCTCCTGTGGCTGCTCAAGGCAGCCATTTTTTTTACCCTCTTCGCTTTCGCGCTGAACAACCAGCACGACGCCACCGTCTACTTCTTCTTCGGCACCTCCTGGCGCGCCCCGCTGGTGCTTGTCGTGCTCGCCGCCTTTGCCGGTGGACTGGTGGTGGGCGCGCTCGGCATGCTGCCGGGCTGGTGGAAGCACCGCAGCGCCGCGGCCCAGCTGCCCGCCTCGCCCGCCCCGCCTGCAGCAAGCGCCGCGGCCACGCCACCGGCAGCCGCCACCGACCTTCCCGCCGTGCGCCAACATGGACTTTGATTTCAGCTGGCTGCTGCTCGGCCTGCCCCTCGCATTCATCCTGGGCTGGCTGGCCTCTCGCTTCGACCTTCGGCAGCTGCGCATCGAGAACCGCCAGGCGCCCAAGGCCTACTTTCGCGGTCTCAATTTTTTGCTCAACGAGCAGCAGGACCAGGCCATCGATGCCTTCATCGAGGCCGTGCAGAACGACCCCGACACCCAGGAGCTGCACTTCGCGCTCGGCAACCTGTTCCGCCGCCGCGGCGAATACCAGCGCGCCGTCCGCGTGCACGAGCACCTGCTCGGCCGCGGCGACCTGAGCCGTGCCGATCGCGACCGGGCACAGCATGCGCTGGCGCAGGACTTCCTGCGGGCCGGCCTGCTCGACCGGGCCGAGGCCGCTCTGCAGAAGCTCGAAGGCACCCGGTACGAGAACGAGTCACGGCTGGCGCTGCTGGCCATCTACGAGCGCTCGCGCGAGTGGACCCAGGCCGCCGCGGTGGCACAGAAGCTCGACGAGGCCGAGCAGGCCAGCTACAGCGTGCGCCGCGCCCACCACCTCTGTGAGCAAGCTGCGGAACAGGTGGCCGCCGGCGATCTCCAAGGCGCGGCCCAGCTGCTGCAACAGGCCGTCATCCTGGCTCCGCAGGCGCCGCGGCCGGCCATCGACACCGCCGCGCTGCAGTTGCGCAACGGCGACGCCGCCGGCGCCTACGACACGCTCGCAGCCCTGTGCGAGACCGCCCCGCTGGCGCTGCCGCTCTATGCCGCCATGCTGCAGCAGGCCGCGGTCGCATCGCAGCGCGGCGGAGAGGCGTTGCTGATGCTGCAGCGCCGCTATGCCGAGTCGCCCTCGATCGACGTGCTCGAAGCCATCATGGCGCTGGGCGGCACCCCGATGCTCCCCGACGATGTCGCGGCCGAAGCCTCGAGCCCGCCCGAGCCGCGCGACGGCTACATCGCCCACCTGAGCCATCAGCCCTCGCTGGTGGCCGCCTCGCGCTGGCTGGCCGGCGAGCGCTTCGCGCACGAGCAGTACCGCCAGCCCGTGCAGCGGACCCTGGACCAGGCCACGCGGCCGCTGATGCGCTACCGGTGCGCCGCCTGCGGTTTCGAGGCCCACCAGCATTTCTGGCATTGCCCGGGCTGCCAGGCCTGGGACAGCTATCCGCCGCGCCGCGTCGAAGAACTCTGAAATCCCTCAAATTGTCGCAACGGCAACACCGTTCGCGATCTTCTCGGTCAAATCCATCGCCGCATGCAATTCGCATGCGGCGGGACGCGAGGAGCGTCCCTTTCACAACGTTGACAGGGAAATTTCAAGAATGTTGAAGAAGATTCTGGCCGTCATGGCCATGCTGTTTGCCGCTGCTTCGTGGGCGGCCGTCGATGCCAACAAGGCGAGCGATGCCGAGCTCGATGCGATCCGGGGCGTGGGCCCGTCGCTCTCCAAGCGCATCATCGACGAGCGGAAGAAGGGTGGAGACTTCAAGGACTGGCCCGACCTCATGAGCCGGGTCAAGGGCGTCAAGGAAAAGGCGGCCGCCAAGCTGTCGTCCGAGGGCCTGACGGTCAACGGTCAGAGCTTCGGCGGCGCGGCGACGGCGGCCAAGGTCGCCAAGGCCGAGTCGAAGAAGGAAAAGGCCGAAGGCTCGGCAAAGAAGGCTGACGCGAAGCCCTGAACACGGACTGCGGCCGCGCCGCACCGCCAACCGAAAGCCGCCCTCGGGCGGCTTTTTTGCGAGCGGCTGCTGCGAGCGCCGGGGTTCGCCGTCAGGGGAAAGCCCCACGCGGTGGTCCGATATTTGCACGTATGCTCCCCGACGCCTTTTCACATCCGTACGTTTGGAGAGCCCATGAATCGCAAGTTCGGCATTGCCCTCGCCGGCCTCACCCTCGGCGCAGCGGCCTTCGCGCAAACCAAGTGGGACCTGCCCACGGCCTATCCGGCCACCAACTACCACACCGAGAACATCGTCCAGTTCTCAAAGGACGTGGACGCCGCCACCGGCGGCAAGCTCAAGATCACCGTGCACGCCAACGCCTCGCTCTTCAAGGCGCCCGAGATCAAGCGCGCCGTGCAGAGCGGCCAGGCCCAGGCCGGCGAGATCCTGCTGGCCAACTTCGCCAATGAAAACCCGATCTACGCGCTGGACGGCGTGCCCTTCCTCGCCACCACCTACCCCGAGGCGAAGAAGCTGTACGAGGCCTCCAAGCCTGCGATGGAGAAGCTGCTCGCTGCTCAGGGCATCAAGGTGCTGTTCATGGTGCCCTGGGCGCCGCAGGGCATCTACGTGAAGAAAGAGATCGGCTCGGTGGCCGACCTGCGCGGCATCAAGTGGCGCGCCTACAGCCCGGCCACGGCCAAGATCGCCGAGCTGATCGGCGCTCAGCCGGTGCAGATCCAGCAGGCCGAGCTGAGCGCCGCGATGGCGACGGGCGTGATCGAGAGCTACATGAGCTCCGGCTCGACCGGCTACGACACCAAGACCTACGAGCACATCAAGAACTTCTACGACACGCGGGCCTGGATCCCCAAGAACGCGATCCTGGTCAACGCCAAGGCTTTCGATGCCCTCGATCCCGCCACCAAGGCCGCGGTCACCAAAGCAGCGGCGGATGCGGAAGCACGCGGCTGGAAAGTCGCGCAGGAAAAGAACGACGAGTACAAGCGCCTCCTGGCCGAACGCGGCATGAAGATCCACCAGCCCTCGGCCAAGCTCGACGCCGACATGCGCCAGGTCGGCGGCATCATGCAGGCCGACTGGCTCAAGGCCGCCGGCGCCGACGGGCAAGCCATCGTCGAAGCCTACAAGAAGAAGTAGACCACCATGCGCCGCTGGCTGGACCGCCTGTACCTGGCCGCAGGCGCGCTCGGCGCGTTCTGCGTGTTCCTGATCTTCGTGCTGATGGTCGCGGCCGGCGTCGGCCGCCAGGTGAACTGGCACGTGAGCGGCATGAACGATGCCGTCTCATGGCTGTGCGCCGCGGCCTCCTTCTTCGCGATGGCGCATGCCTTCCGGCACGGCGACTTCGTGCGCGTGACGCTGCTGCTGGACTCGGTGCGCCCCAATGTGCGGCGCGCGCTCGACGTCGCCTGCCTGCTGATCGCCGCCGTCTCGGTGGCCTACCTCACGTACTGGGCCACCAGCTTCACCTGGGAAAGCTACGAGTTCGCCGAGATGGCGACCGGCCTGCTGGTGATCCCGATCTGGATTCCGCAGTCGACCTTCGTCATCGGCTGCTGGCTGCTGCTCATCGCGATGGTCGACGAGCTCGTCGGCGTGGTGCGCGGCGAGAAGCCGAGCTACCAGCGCGCGGTCGAAGAGCGCCACGCCGCCGGCGACTTCTCGTCCGACATCTAGAACAACAAGGACTCCCGTGCTCGACACCCTCCTCATGGGCGCACTGCTGCTCGCCATCATGCTCGTGCTGCTGGCGGGCGGCGTCTGGATCGCGATGACGCTGGCCATCGTCGGCTGGGTCGGCCAGGCCTTCTTCACCAACACGCTGCCCGGCAAGAACCTGTTCTCGGCCTTCTGGGAAAGCAACGCCAGCTGGGAGCTCGCGGCGCTGCCGCTGTTCATCTGGATGGGCGAGATCCTGTTTCGCACCAAGCTGAGCGAAGAGATGTTCGAAGGCCTCAGGCCCTGGCTCAATCGCGTGCCCGGGCGGCTGATGCACACCACCATCCTCGGCTGCGGCGTGTTCGGCTCGGTCTCGGGCTCCTCGGCCGCGACCTGCGCCACCATCGCCAAGGTCGCGCTGCCCGAGCTCAAGCGCCGCGGCTACAACGAGAAGCTCGCCATCGGCTCGCTTGCCACCGCCGGCACGCTGGGCATCCTCATCCCGCCTTCCATCACGATGGTGGTGTACGCGGTGGCGGCGGACGCGTCGATCATCCGCATCTTCCTGGCCGGGTTCCTGCCGGGGTTCCTGTTGATGCTGCTGTTCTCGGGCTATATCGGCTGGTGGAGCCTGCGCCACGCCGACCAGGTGCCGCCGGCCGATCCGCCGACGAGCTTCCGCGAGAAGATCCGCCTCTCCGGCAACCTGATCCCCTGCGGACTGCTGATCGTCTTCATCGTCTGGGTGCTGGTCGCCGGCTGGGCCACGGCGACCGAGTGCGCGGCCTTCGGCGTGCTGGGCTCGCTGGCCATCGCGGCCTGGGGCCGCAGCCTCACCTGGCAGAACTTCAAGGACGGCATCATGGGCGCCACGCGCACCAGCTGCATGATCATGTTCATCCTGGCCGGCGCCGCCTTCCTGACCAAGACCATGGCCTTCACCGGCATCCCGCGCGAGCTGGCCGAGTGGGTGGACAGCATGCACCTGTCGCCCTACGCGCTGATCGGCGCGCTGGTGCTGGTGTACCTGGTGCTCGGCACCGCGCTCGACGGCATCTCGATGATCGTGCTGACCAGCGCAGTGGTGCTGCCCATGATCCAGAAGGCCGGCTTCGACCTCATCTGGTTCGGCATCTTCGTGGTGCTGCTGGTCGAGATCGCGGAGGTCACCCCGCCGGTGGGCTTCAACCTCTTCGTGCTGCAGAACATGACAGGCAAGGACAGCAACGTGATCGCCAAGGCCGCGATCCCCTTCTTTGTCTGCCTGGTGCTGTGCATCGCGTTGATCACGGTGTTTCCGGGCATCGTGACGGTGCTGCCCAATGCGGTGATGGGCGTCGAGAAGTGAGCACCTAGAATCCGCGCCGTGCTGCCTGTACTTGCCATCTGCTTCGGCGCCTCGCTGGGTGCGCTGGCCCGCTGGGGCCTCGGCCTCTGGCTCACGACCACCGCCTTCCCCTATGGCACGCTCGCATCCAACCTCATCGGCGGCTACCTGATCGGCATCGCCGTGGCCACCTTCCAGACGATGCCGCAACTCGATCCGGTCTGGCGCCTGCTGCTGATCACCGGCTTCCTCGGTGGCCTCACCACCTTCTCCAGCTTCTCGGCCGAGGTCGTTGCGATGCTGATGAACGAGCGCTTGGTTCTGGCACTCGGCACTGCCGCATTGCACGTCGCGGGGTCGCTGGTCCTCACCTGGCTCGGCATCCGCACGGTGCATCAGTTCACCGCCTGAACGCAGGGGCCGCGCGGGGGGCGGTCGATAGAATCGATCGCAATGCCCCTTGCCCTCCTCGTCGCACTTCCCTTCGTTGCCAGTGTGATCGCGGCCCTGCTGCCGTCGAACGCGCGCAACCGGGAATCGACACTGGCAGGCCTGGTCGCGCTGGGCTGCGCGGTGCAGGCAGCATGGTTCTTTCCCCGGCTCGCCGCGGGCGAGGTGATCCGCCAAGAGATCCGCTGGATTCCGTCATTGGGCCTCGAGCTGGTGTTCCGCATGGACGGCTTCGCCTGGCTGTTCTGCATGCTGGTGCTCGGCATCGGCGCGCTGGTGGTGCTCTATGCGCGCTACTACATGTCGTCCTCCGACCCGGTGCCGCGCTTCTTCTCCTTCTTCCTCGCCTTCATGGGGTCGATGGTGGGCGTGGTGCTCGCGGGCAACCTGATCCAGATGGTGCTGTTCTGGGAGCTCACCAGCCTGTTCTCTTTCCTGCTGATCGGCTACTGGCACCACCGGCGCGACGCGCGGCGCGGCGCGCGCATGGCGCTCACGGTGACCGGCGCCGGCGGCCTGTGCCTGCTGGCCGGCGTGCTGGTGCTCGGCCGCATCGTCGGCAGCTACGAGCTCGACACGGTGCTGGCCTCGGGCGTTCAGATCCGCGCCCACCGGCTCTACCCGCTGGTGCTGGTGCTGGTCCTGCTCGGCGCCTTCACCAAGAGCGCGCAGTTCCCTTTCCACTTCTGGCTGCCGCGCGCGATGGCGGCACCCACGCCGGTCTCGGCCTACCTGCATTCGGCCACCATGGTGAAGCTCGGCGTCTTTCTCATGGCGCGGCTGTGGCCGGTGCTCTCGGGCACCGAGGCCTGGTTCTGGCTGGTGGGCGGCGCCGGCGCGGCCACGCTGCTGCTGGGCGGCTACGTCGCCATGTTCCAGCGCGACCTCAAGGCGCTCCTGGCCTACTCGACCATCTCGCACCTCGGGCTCATCACGCTGCTGCTCGGGCTCAACAGCCCGCTGGCCGCGGTCGCGGCCGTTTTCCACGTGATGAACCATGCGACCTTCAAGGCGTCGCTCTTCATGGCGGCCGGCATCATCGACCACGAGAGCGGCACACGCGACATCCGCAAGCTCAGCGGCCTGCTCAAGCTGATGCCCGTCACCGGCACGCTGGCCATCATCGCCAGCGCCTCGATGGCGGGCGTGCCGCTGCTCAACGGCTTTCTCTCGAAGGAGATGTTCTTCGCCGAGACGGTCTTCATCCACGCGACGCCGTGGGTCAACCGCGGCCTGCCGGTGATCGCAACGCTGGCCGGCATCTTCAGCGTGGCCTACTCGGCCCGCTTCGTGTTCGACGTCTTCTTCGGCCCGCCCCCCGGTCCCGAGGTGCCCAAGCGCCCGCACGAGCCGCCGCGCTGGATGAGCGTGCCGGCCGAACTGCTGGTGCTGATCTGCCTGGTGGTCGGCGTCGCGCCGGCATGGTCGGTGGGCGCCTTCCTCGCTACCGCAGCGATGCCGGTGGTCGGCGGCGTACTGCCCGAATACAGCCTGGCTTTGTGGCATGGCTTCAACCTGCCGCTGGCGATGAGCGTCGTTGCGCTGGCCGGCGGCGCCGCGCTGTACCTGTTGCATCGTCGCAGTCGCGCGCGCGGCGCGCTCCGATTCACCCCGTTCCTGCATCGCATCGACGGACAGCGGCTGTTCGAGAACCTGCTGGCCCGCCTCAGCGAGAGCGGCCGGCGCAGCCGGCGCCTGCTGGGCACGCGGCGCCTGCAGACGCAGTTGCTGCTATTGATCGCGGTGGCGCTGAGCGGGGCCGGTGCCTCGCTGTGGCTTGCGCCGGCGGCGCCCGGCGCGCGCGAGCTGCTGCCCTTCTCGCCGATGTTCGCCATGACCTGGGTGATCGGCGGCACCTGCGCGCTGGCGGCCGCCTGGCAGGCCAAGTTCCACCGCCTGGCCTCGCTGATGCTGGCTTCGGGCGCAGGCCTCGTGTGCTGCATCACGTACATCTGGTTCTCGGCGCCCGACCTCGCGCTGACGCAGCTGGTGGTCGAGACCGTGACCACCGTGCTGATCCTGCTCGGCCTGCGCTGGCTGCCGATGCGCACCGCCAAGCCGCAGCCGATGCGCGCGCGTCTCAGGCCCTGGGGCAGGCGCGGGCGCGACCTGCTGGTGGCTGCCGCGGCCGGCGGCGGCATGGCGGCGCTCGCCTGGACCCTGATGACGCGGCCTTTCCCGCAAAGCATCTCGCCCTTCTTTCTCGAGCACGCCCTGCCGCAGGGCGGCGGCACCAACGTGGTCAATGTGATGCTGGTCGACTTCCGCGGCTTCGACACCTTCGGCGAGATCACGGTGCTCGGCATCGTGGCGCTGGCGGTCTATGCGCTGCTGCGGCGCTTCCGCCCCGCGCCCGAATCCATGGCCCTGCCCGCACAGCAGCGGGCGCAGCCGGACGACGGCAGCAGCGACCTGCTGAACCCGCGCCGCGCTCCGGACGCCGCCGTCGGCTACCTGATGGTGCCGGCCGTGCTGGTGCGCTTCCTGCTGCCGCTCGCGGTGCTCGTGTCAGTCTACTTTTTCATGCGCGGCCACAACCAGCCCGGTGGCGGCTTCGTCGCCGGGCTGGTGATGTCGGTGGCGCTGCTGCTGCAGTTCATCGTCTCGGGCGCCGAATGGGTGGAGGAGCATCTGCGCATCTACCCGCGCCGCTGGATCGCCACCGGCCTGCTGCTGTCGCTGGCAACCGGCTCCGGCGCACTGCTCTTCGGCTACCCCTTTCTCACCACGCACACCGCGCACCTGCACCTGCCGGTGCTGGGCGAGGTGCATGTGCCGAGCGCGCTGTTCTTCGACATCGGCGTGTTCGCGCTGGTGCTGGGGGCGACGATGCTGATCCTCACCGCGCTGGCGCACCAGTCCATCCGCAGCCACCGCTGGGCCGACGAGCAAGCCGAAAAAGAGGCCGAGCGCATTGCCGCCCTCGAGGCGAAGAGCACCGCCTGATGGAAGCCGTGCTCGCCATCGCCATCGGCATCCTCACCGGCTCGGGCGTCTACCTGCTGCTGCGCCCGCGCACCTTCCAGGTGATCATGGGCCTCACGCTGATCTCCTACGGGGTCAACCTCTTCATCTTCAGCATGGGCCGCGTCCAGATCGACAGCGAGCCGGTGCTGATTCCCGGCGTCGCCGCCACCCTGGCCAACACCGCCGACCCCATGCCGCAGGCGCTGGTGCTGACCGCCATCGTGATCGGCTTCGCAATGACGGCGCTGTTCCTGGTCGTGCTGCTGGCCTCCCGCGGGCTCAGCGGCACCGATCATGTGGACGGCGAGGAGAAGAAGGAGCTCGCGGAATGACGCGGCTGTTCGCCTTGCTCGACCGCCTGCTCGAGTTCGGCATGCCGCACCTGGTCGCGGTGCCGATCCTGCTGCCGCTGCTGACGGCCGCGCTGATGCTGCTGATGGGGGAGCAGCGCCGCCGCGCCAAGTCCTTCCTGAGCGTGCTCTCGGGGCTGCTGGGCCTCATCGCCGCGCTCGCGCTGCTGCGCTGGGTCAATGCCGCCGGGACCGGCGGTGGGCCGGGCTCGGTCGGCGTCTACCTGCCCGGCAACTGGCGCGCGCCCTTCGGCATCGTGCTGGTGGCCGACCGGCTTTCGACCCTGATGGTCGCGCTCACCGGCGTCATCGCCTTCTGCGCCTCCATCTATTCCACCTCGCGCTGGGACCGCGCCGGCGTGCACTTCCATCCGCTGCTGCAGCTGCAGCTCATGGGCCTCAACGGCGCCTTCCTGACCGGCGACCTCTTCAACCTCTTCGTGTTCTTCGAGGTGATGCTGGCGGCCTCCTACGGCCTGCTGCTGCACGGCTCCGGCCGGCTGCGGGTGCAGGCCGGGCTGCACTACGTGGCGATCAACCTCGCGGCCTCCTCGCTGTTCCTGGTGGGCGCGGCCCTGCTCTACGGCGTGACCGGCACCCTCAACATGGCCGACCTCGGCCTGCGCATCGCCCAGCTGCCGCAGGCCGATCGCGGCCTGGTGCATGCCGCCGCGGCCATTCTCGCGACTGCCTTCTTCGCCAAGGCCGGCGCCTGGCCGCTCAACTTCTGGCTGGTGCCGGCCTACAGCGCCGCGGTATCGCCGGTGGGCGCGGTGTTCGCGCTGCTGACCAAGCTGGGCGTCTACACGGTGCTGCGGCTGTGGAGCCTGCTGTTCGCACCCGATGCCGGCAGCTCGGCCCTCTTCGGCCAGGGCGCGCTGGTCGCGATCGGACTCGCCACCCTTTTCTGCGGCGCGCTCGGCATCGTCGGCACGCAGCGGCTGTCCAACCTCGCGGGTTTCAGCGTGCTGGTGTCGGCCGGCACGCTGCTGGCGGCCATCGGGCTGGGACAGCCGGCCGTGTGGGCGGGCGCGCTTTATTACCTGTTGAGCTCCACGCTGGCGGTGAGCGCCTTTTTCCTGCTGATCGACATGATCGAGCGCTGGCGCAACGCGGGCCTGAGCATCGCGCCGCACGAGGCGGCCGGCGGCGCGCCCTTTCTTGCCGAAGACCTGCGCCACCTCGACGACGTGAACCTCGACGACGACGCGCAGGCGCTGTATGGCCGCGCCATCCCGGCCGGCATCGCCTTCCTCGGCCTCAGCTTCCTGGGCTGCACGTTGCTGCTGGCCGGCCTGCCGCCGCTGTCGGGCTTCGTCGGCAAGTTCGCCATGCTCTCGGGCCTGCTCGGCGACGCACGCGGCCTCACGCCGGCCGACTGGGCCTTCACGGCGCTGCTGTTCGTCTCCGGCTTTCTCACGCTGATCGCGTTGAGCCGCACCGGCATCCGGCATTTCTGGACCCAGCCGCACCAGACGCTGCCCGCGCTGCGCGCGCTCGAGGTGCTGCCGGTGGCGGCGCTGCTGGCCGCCTGCCTGGCCCTCACGCTGATGGCCGAGCCCGTGATGCAGCACGCCAGCGCCACCGCGCAAGGGCTGCGCTCCCCCGGCGCCTACCGCGAGGCCGTGCTGGGCGCGCGCCAGCGGCCCGGCCCCACCACCGAAGCTGCGGGAGACACGGCACCATGATCAAACGCTGGCTTCCCTCTCCGGCGCTGTCGCTGGCGCTGTTCGCCGTCTGGCTGCTCCTGAACCAGTCGCTGGAACCGGCCACGCTGCTGCTGGCCGCCTTGCTCGCGATCGCGGTCCCGCTGCTGACGCAGGCGTTGCGGCCGGCCCGGGCGAAGATCCGCAAGCCCATGCTGGTCCTCAGGCTGTGCGGCCTGGTGGCCCACGACGTCTTCGTTTCGGCGTTCACCGTGGCCCGCCTGCTCCTCACCCGGCGCAGCCGCGGCCTGGCGCCGCGCTTCGTGCGCGTGCCGCTCGCGATCCGCGACCCCAACGCGCTCGCCACGCTGGCCATGATCCTCTGCCTGACCCCCGGCACCGCCTGGGGCGAGATCGCGCTGGACCGCTCGACCCTGCTGATCCACGTCTTCCACGAGGACGATGAGGCAGCCTTCATCGACATGATCAAGAGGCGCTACGAGCGTGCGCTGATGGAGATCTTCGAATCATGACGCCGGTACTTCTGTGGGCCCTCAAGCTGGCGCTGCTGCTGCTCGCCGTGGCCATGCTCTGCGCGCTGGCGCGCCTGCTCATCGGTCCCACCGCGCAGGACCGCGTGATGGCGCTGGACTGCCTCTACATCAACGGCATGCTGATGATGCTGGTGCTCGGCATCGTCTATGCGAGCAGCGTGTACTTCGAGGCCGCGATGCTGGTCGCGCTGTTCGGCTTCGTCGGCTCCACGGCGCTCGCCAAGTTCCTGCTGCGCGGCGAGGTGATCGAATGACCGACATCATCATCGGCGGCCCGCTCCCGCTGTGGGCCGAGATCCTGACCGCGGTCTTCGCCGTCGCCGGCGCTGCCTTCGCCGCCATCGGCTCCTTCGGGCTGGTGCGCTTGCCCAGCTTCTTCATGCGCATCCATGCGCCCACGCTGGGCTCCACGCTGGGCGCGTGGTGCATCACGGTGGCGACCACCGTCTACTTCTCGGTCCAGGGCGCGCACCTGTTCCTGCATGCGGTGCTCATTGCCTTCTTCGTCGCCCTCAGCGCGCCGGTGACGACCATCTTCCTGATGCGCGCCGCGCTCTTCCGGGAGCGCCAGAAGGGCGAAAACGTGCCGCCCGAGCGCGGCTGAGGGCTTGGTGGAAGAAGCAGGCGCCACCCACCTCGGTGCGGCGCCGGGTGACTTCGGAGTGCGTGCCGGAGGGAAGGAAAAGCCCGGTCAGAGGCCGGCGAACCACTTGAAACCCAGGACCAAGGCCACGCCGAGCAGTCCGAGAAGGGCCAGACGTCCCCAGCAAATGGCCGCCTCGTGGCGCGACTCCCGAATGGGCGCAGGCCGGCTGGCGGAGTCGAAGCTGGTATCGGGCTTGTCCCGTGCCCAGTCGTGGAAATTGTCACGATCCGTGTTCATGTAATACATTTTAACTACATGTAAACAAATACTGCAACGGCGGCGTTTACTTTCGCGCAGGCGCTGGAAGGGTCACACGGCTATACAAGATTTCGCTTCCCGCTTACCGCTGCTTCACAGAGGCGGCGCACGATGTAGCCACTTCGTTCCACCCTGAGGAGCTTCGCATGATGAAGACCACCTTCGCCCTCGGCGCCGCTGCGCTGCTCTCCCTCGGCGCCCTCGCCACGGCACCGGCCCAGGCGCATGACGGCCGCTACGACAACCGTGTGATCGTCGTGCCGTCGCCGCCCCCGCCGCCACGCGCCTATTACGCGCCGCCACCGCGCTACTACGGCCACGACGATCGCCGCTACTACCACCGCGAACGCGGCTGGGGCGACCGCGACCGCGATGGCGTGCCCAACCGCTACGACCGCGATCGTGATGGCGACGGCGTGCCCAACTACTACGACCGCCGTCCGAACAACCCCTACCGCTACTGAACCCTGCGCCGCAGGCCTGCGAACGCAGGCCGCGGCCGTGCGGCACCAGTACTAGCCCCCATGGGGCCAAGGCCGCGGCGTGCCCCGCGGCTACGAATCTCCGTAGGCTATGTGGACGGCGTCCAGTATCTTTGCTATGGTTTTGTGTACGCCATCCACAAACCAGGAGATTCCCATGCTGCTCGCCCGGCAGAACGCGCTGATCCACGGCGCCGGAGGCGCCATCGGCGGCGCGGTGGCCCGCGCCTTCGCACGTGAAGGCGCGAAGGTCTTTCTGGCGGGCCGCACGCTGGCCCACCTGCAGGCTGTCGCCGCCGACATCGAGGCCGCAGGCGGCAGCGCCGAAGCCGCGGAGGTCGATGCCCTCTCCGCCGCCTCGGTCGACCGGCATGCCGACGCCGTGGCGCAGAAAGCGGGCGGCATCGATATCGCGCTGAACGCCATCGGCGTGCCGCATGTTCAGGGCCGGCCCTTCGCCGAGCTCTCGCTGGCGGACTACGAATATCCGATCAGCGTCTACACGCGCAGCAATTTCATCACCGCCCAGGCGGTCGCGCGGCACATGGCCCGGCAAGGCTCGGGTGTGATCCTCACCTTGTCCACGCCGGGAGCCCGCCTGCCGGGCCCGGGCTACATGGGGAACGGCGTCTCCAGCGCAGCGGTGGAAGCCCTGTCGCGCCACCTGGCGGGCGAGCTCGGCGCCCAGGGCATCCGCGTGGTCTGCATCCGGCCGCATGCCATTCCCGAGGCAGCCGCCGGCGGCTCGCACAGCCGGGAGGTGTTCCGGCCGACGGCGGAACGCGCCGGCGTGACGGTGGAGCAGATGCTGGAAGGCGCTGCAGCCGGCACGCTGCTGAAGCGGCTGCCGACACTGGACCACATTGCGAACACCGCCGTGTTCCTGGCGTCCGGCCACGCAGGCGCCATCACCGGCACCGTCGCCAATCTGAGCTGCGGCTTTCTCGTCGATTGACCCCAAGAACAAAATCCCGCATATGAGCCACGGAAAACACATCGAAGGGCGCCGCCGCTGGCTGGCGCTGATGGTCCTGTGCCTGGGCGTGCTCATGATCGTGCTCGACACCACGATCGTGAACGTCGCCCTTCCCTCGATCCGCACCGACCTCGGCTTCAGCGAGACCTCGCTGGTCTGGGTGGTCAATGCCTACATGCTCACCTTCGGCGGCTTCCTGCTGCTGGGCGGCCGGCTGGGCGACCTGTTCGGGCACCGCCGGCTGTTCCTGGCGGGCATCACGCTGTTCACCTTGGCTTCGCTGGCCTGCGGCCTGTCGAACTCGCAGGCCCTGCTGATCGCGGCGCGCGCGGTGCAGGGCCTGGGCGGCGCGGTGGTCTCGGCGGTGGCGCTCTCGCTGATCATGAATCTGTTCACCGAGCCGGCCGAGCGCGCCAAGGCGATGGGCGTCTATGGCTTCGTCTGCGCCGGCGGCGGCAGCATCGGCGTGCTGCTCGGCGGCCTGCTGACGCATGCGCTGAGCTGGCACTGGATCTTCCTGGTCAATCTGCCGATCGGCGTGGCGGTCTATGCGCTGTGCCTGTCGCTGCTGCCCCACCTGCCGGGCCATGCTGCCGGCGAGCGCCTGGATGCCGGTGGTGCGCTCACGGTCACGCTGTCGCTGATGCTGGCGGTCTATGCCATCGTCAACGGCAACGAAGCCGGCTGGGCCTCCGCACGCACGCTGGGCCTGCTCGGCACCGCGGCGCTGCTGCTGGCCGTCTTCATCGCCATCGAGGCGCGGGTGCGCCATCCCCTGATGCCGCTGCGCCTGTTCGCCCTGCGCAACGTCGCGGTCGCCAACGTGATGGGCGTGCTCTGGGCCGCCGCGATGTTCGCCTGGTTCTTCATTTCCGCGCTCTACCTGCAGCTGGTGCTGGGCTACACCCCGATGCAGGTGGGACTGGCCTTCCTGCCGGCCAACCTGATCATGGCCGCCTTCTCGCTGGGGCTGTCGGCCAAGCTGGTGATGCGCTTCGGCAACCGCGGGCCGCTGGCCTTCGGGCTGCTGCTGGCGGCGGCGGGGCTGCTGCTCTTTGCCGGCGCGCCGGTGGAAGGCAGCTTCCTGCTGCACGTCATGCCCGGGATGACGCTGCTCGGCCTGGGCGCCGGCATCGCCCTCAACCCGATGCTCCTGGTTGCGATGAGCGACGTGGCGCCCAGCGAATCGGGCCTGGCCTCGGGCATCGTCAACACCGCCTTCATGATGGGCGGCGCACTGGGCCTCGCGGTGCTGGCGAGCCTGGCGTCGGCGCGCACCGAGGGCCTGCAGGCCGCCGGCGCCGGGCCGCTCGTCGCGCTGGTGGGCGGCTATCAGCTGGCCTTCGTCGTCGGTGCCGTCTTCGCGGCGGCAGCGGCCTTGCTGGGTGCGCTGCTGCTGCGCGCCGGGTCGCAGGTGCCGGTGGACACCGGCGATCGGCCGGCCGAGGCGGGCCGCGCCGGCGGCGCCATGAACTCATGATGTAACCGCCGCGACGATGGAACTTCGCCTACAGAAATCGGGGGCTGCGCCGCCCACCATGAGTGGGCCATGAAACATCCTCCGATCAAGCTCACCATCGACGAGGCGGCGCCGGGATCCTTCATCTGGACGCTG
Organism: Variovorax sp. Soil_C_17; assembly: GCF_057657265.1. NCBI lineage: Bacteria > Pseudomonadati > Pseudomonadota > Betaproteobacteria > Burkholderiales > Comamonadaceae > Variovorax > Variovorax sp. Soil_C_17. Next base: position 124,794 of record NZ_JBDGIT010000006.1, on the reverse strand, counting down.
CTGCAGACCGACGACAACGGCGCACCGCAGAAGGTGCTGAAGGCCGCCGAGTACGAAGCCGACACCTACGAGGCCGCACTCGCGGCCGGGACGCGCGCCATGGATGCCGAGCTGCGCAAGAGCGCAGCGGCCGAGCAGCGCAGCAGCAAACGCACCGCAGCCGCCAGCAGCTAAGCCAGGTGTGTCTTCAGCGGGACGGCGGGGTCCGCAGCCACCGCCGGGTCCGGGCTGCGGCCGGCTTCCAGCAGCTTGCGGCTCATCATGTGGTCGACCGGCGCATTGACCGATTCGACGCAGCGCAGCACACCGCCCACGTAGTGCAGCAGCGAGAAAGCCGCTGCATTCGCGCCGGGGCGGCGCACCATGCTCGCGCCCGGCGTGCCCTCGGCCGGCACCAGTCCCGCCATCTGCAGCCGCAGGCTGCCCTGGTCTGACCAGAACCACGGCACCGCATCGTGCGGGCGCGCCGTCCCCATCAGCGTCGCCACGGCGGTGCGCGCCTGGTCGTTGGCGTTCTGCACCGATTCCAGCCGCAGCGCCTGCCCGGCGCGACGGTCCGGGAAGCGGGTGCAATCGCCCACCGCCAGCACGGCCTCGTCGCTGGTCTGCATGTAGGCATCGACCACGATGCCATCCGCGCACTCCAGGCCGGCCGCCTGCGCCAGCGCGGTCTCGGGCACGGCGCCGATGCCGACCATCAGCAGATCGACGGGCAGCGCCTCGCCGTCGACCTCGATCGCCGCGAGGCGCTGGCCTTCGGTCTGCCAGGCGCCGGTCTTGGCACCGACGCGGATGTCCATGCCCCCGGCGCGATGGGTGGCGAGCACATGCGCGGACAAGGCCGGCGACACGGCCCGGCTCAGCAGCCGCGGCGCGCTTTCCAGCACGGTGACGCGCTTGCCCAGCCCCAGCGCCGTGGCCGCCACCTCCAGCCCGATGAAGCCGCCGCCCAGCACCGTGACCTGCTGCGCCGCAGAAAGCATGGAGCGCAGTTGCGCCGCCTCGTCGGCCGCGCGCAGCAGCGCCACGTTCGACAGCCCCACCAGCGCAGGCAGCCGGCGCGCACGCGTGCCGGTGGCCAGCACCAGCCGCTCCCAGCCCAGCACCGCGCCGGAGCGCAAGGTGACGGTGCGTGCCACGCGATCGATCGCCAGCGCCGGATCGCCCAGGTGCAGCGTGATGCCGGCTTCGGCATACCAGGTCTCGGCGCGATGCAATTGCGGCGCCTCCTCGGGGCTCCTCAGAAAAGTCTTGGAGAGCGGCGGGCGGTGGTAGGGAATGCTGTCTTCCTCGCACACCAGGTGCACGCGGGCGCCCTGCCCCGCCTCGGCCAGGCCGGCGCACAGCTGCGCGGCGGCGTGGCCCCCGCCGATGATCACGATGTCTTGGCTTGAACTCATGGATGGATTGTCCTTCAGCGTTTCGCCCTTCCCGTCCCCTTCGGCGCCTACGTGTTTTCCCCTGCACCGCGGCCCGAACCCTGCGGAAGGGTCCGCCCGTAGGATGCGCCCCATGACCCGCCGCATCGATGCCTACAGCCTGCGCCTCTTCGTCTCGACCGCGCGGGCCGGTTCCATCGTGCGCGGCGCCGAGCTCGAGCACATTGCGCCCTCGGCCCTGAGCCGGCGCATCGCCGATCTGGAGCACGCCTTCGGCACCGCCCTCTTCGTGCGCTCGCCCCGCGGCATCGCCCTCACAGATGCCGGCCGCCTGGTGCTGGCGCGCGGCGAGCGCATCGACGAGGACCTGCAGTCGCTGGTGCGCGAGGTGCAGCTCGAAGGCGGCGAGATGCGCGGCACGGTCCGCCTCTACGCCAACATGTCGGCCGTGATCGGCTTCCTGCCCGAACGACTGCGCGCCTTCATGGCAGCGCATCCGCGCGTGGAAGTCTCGCTGCACGAAGAAGACACGCGCGACGTGATCCGCGCCTGCCTCGACGACCGCGCCGACGTGGGGGTGGGCGTCGAGACGCCCGTGCCCGCCGGCCTCGACGCCTGGCGCTTCGCGCTCGATCCCCTGCAGGTGGTGCTGCCGGTCGGCCATGCGCTCGCGCGGCGCAAGACGCTGGCCTTCGCCGAGCTGCTGGTGCATCCGCTGATCGGCATCCACCGCGGCGGCTCGCTCGATCGCGCGCTGCACGAGCGCGCACAGGCGCTGCAGCAAAGCTTCACCCCCGCCGTGTGGGTCAGCAGCTTCGACGCGGTGTGCCGCATGGTCGAAGCGGGCCTGGGCATCGCGGTGGTTCCGCAGAGCGCCGCCGCGGCCTACGCAGGGAGCCCGCGCTTCGTGCGCCGGCCGCTGGCAGAGACCTGGGCGCAGCGCGAACTGCATCTCTATGCGCTGCGCAAGACGCCGCGGCCGAGGCCGGTGGCCGCGCTGATCGACGCATTGCGCGGCTGAGGGCAGCTCTCGCATTTCGCGAGACCCGGTCTGCCGTCTTGGCGCTTCCCGCCGCGCGGGCCGGCCGCGAAGATGCCGCATGCCAGCCGTTCAGCCAGCCACCACCGAACACCCCGCCGCGCTTCGTTTCGCGCCCCGCATCCTGTTCCTCGGCGTGGCGCCCCGGACGGCCGAACGCTGCCTGGCGGGCGACGCGCCAGCGCTCGCCGAGGCCCTGCCCCTGCGCGACGACGTCTCCACCGACGAGATCACGCCGCTGCCCATCCTCACGCACTACGACGACACGCTCGGGCGTCATCCCTACACCGGCTTCAAGGCCGGCGGCAGGCTGCCGGTCGGCACGGATGCGATCCGCACGAGCGGCATCGAGGTCGTGGTCGCCGGCAAGCGCTATGGCAAGGGGTCGTCCCGCGAGCACAGCCCGGCGGCAGAGAAACTGGCCGGCGTGCGCCTGGTGATTGCCGAGAGCTTCGAGCGGATCTACCGCCAGAACGCCGACAACATCGGTCTCTTCACCTCCACCGATTTCGGTCTGGTTCCGCGCATCCGCGCCGGCGAGTCGATCCCGCTGCACGAATTGCTCGCCGGCCGCGATGCGCTGGCGGCAGCCATCCTGGAAAGCGGCGGCCTGCTCCGCTTCGGCCAGCGCTGCCTGCGCGACGTGCGAAGCGCCCCGGACGCCGGTGCCGGAGGGCCACGCACCCTGTTCGAGAAGATCGTCGCGCGCCACGCCCTCGCCACCGATTTCAGCGCTGCGCATCCGGCGCGCGGCGATGGCGCCTTCGTGCGCGCCGACTGGCGCTTCATCCACGAGTACTACACCGGCATGGCGGCCCACATGCTGCACGCCAACTTCGGCCGGCCGCTGCATCTCCACGAGCCGGCGTCGATCGTCGTCTTCGAGGACCACACCTCCTACGTGGAGGAAAGCCCCGCCCACGTGCGCGGGGGCCTGGTGCCCAACGTGCATCGCATGGTGGAGGCGCAGCGCGCCTTCGCCGCCGAGCACGGCCTGCGCTCGCACCGCACGCTGACCGAGGACGAAGCCCGCGCCGACGACGGCAGCAATGTCGCCGGCATTTCGCACGCGATGATGGCCGAGCACTACGCGTTGCCGGGCCAGCTGGTGGTGGGCACCGACTCGCACACGCCGCACTGCGGCGCGCTGGGCTGCGTGGCCTTTGGCGTCGGCACCACCGACATGGCCAACGCCTTCATGACGGGCGCGGTGCGCCTCACCGTGCCGGACTCGGTCCGGATCGTGCTCGAGGGCGCGCTGCGTCCCGGCGTCACCGCCAAGGACATCGTGCTGCACCTGCTGGCCGAGCCGCGCCTGCGCGCCGGCAGCGGCCTGGGCAAGGTCTTCGAATTCTGCGGCGAGGCCGTCGCGCAGCTGTCGACCGACGAGCGCGCCACGCTCACCAACATGACCGCCGAGATGGGCGGCTTCACCGGCATCGTCGCACCCGATGCGGAAACGGTTCGCTTCCTGCGCGAGCGGCGCGGCATTGCGTTCGCACTCGAGGACTGGATGAAGAGCGACGCCGGCGCACACTATGCCGACACCCTGCGCATCGACTGCAGCGCAGTGCCGCCGATGGTCGCCCGCCCCGGCGACCCCGGCAACGGCGTGCCGCTGGCCGAGGTGAAGGAACCGGTGCGCATCGACATCGCCTACGGCGGCTCCTGCACGGCCGGCAAGCGCGAGGACTTCGACCACTACCACGCGGTGCTGCGCTGGGCCGCGGACCGCGGCCTGCGGGTTCCGGCGCACGTGTCGCTCTACCTCCAGTTCGGCACGACGGCGGTGCGCGACCACTGCATGGCGCGCGGCTACCTCGACGCCTTCGAGCAAGTCGGCGCACGCATCCTGCAGCCCTCCTGCGGGGCCTGCGGCAACTGCGGACCGGGCACCTCGGAGCGCGCCGAGCAGGTGACGGTGAGCGCGATCAACCGCAACTTTCCCGGCCGCGGCGGGCCGGGCCAGGTCTGGCTCGCGAGCCCGCCCACCGTCGCGGCCAGTGCCATCGCCGGCGAGCTGCTGTCCTTCGAGGCACTGCAGCGGCGCTACGCGTGACTTGCACATCCAAGGAGACCGCTGGTCAAGCAATCGGGCGCGACCCTCGATGGAGATGCCGGGCGCACAGGTAGAGTGGCGCATGGTCGTCCTCTATCACTGCGTCAGCGCCCGCTCGTTCCGCCCCCTCTGGATGCTCGAGGAGCTGGGTGCGCCCTATGAGCTGCGCATGCTGCCCTTCCCGCCCCGCCTGCACCAGCGCAGCTACCTCGAGCTCAATCCGCTGGGCACCATCCCCCTGCTGATCGACGGCGACACGCGCATGACCGAGTCGGCCGCGATCTGCCAGTACCTGGCCGAGCGCTTCGATCCGCAGAACACCAAGGGCCTGGCCGTGCGCCCGCACGAGCCCGGATTCGGCGCCTGGCTCAACGGCCTGCACCAGGGCGAAGCGACGCTGACCTTTCCGCAGACCATCGTGCTGCGCTATGGCCACTTCGAGCCCGACGAGCGCAAGCTGCCGCAGGCGGCCGCCGACTACACGAAGTGGTTCCTGTCGCGGCTGCGCTGGATCGACGCCGTGCTGCAAGACAACGAGTTCCTCTGCGCCGGCCGCTTCACCGCCGCCGACATCTCGGTCGCCTATGCGCTGATGCTCGCCGGGCAGCTGGGGCTGCAGGCGCAGATGCCGGATGCCGTCAACGCTTACTGGGCACGGCTGCAGCAGCGCGAAGGTTTCCGCCGCGCGCTCGCTTCCCAGCACGAGGCGGCGCTGGCCCAGGGCATCTCGCCCCAGGCCGCCGCCATTGACTGATGCGGCGCGGCAGCTCATAACCCGACGATGGATCTCCACCATCCGCTGTTCCAGGCCCTCGCGCTGCCGCTCGTCGTCGCGTTCATGGTGACGGGCATGCTGCGCGGCGCGCTGGGACCGGTGCAGGGCCGGCGCTGGGCCGCAGCGGGCGTCGCGCTGGCCATCGTCGGCACCGCCGCGTGGATCCTGGGCTGGCGCCTGCCGCCCGGCTCGCTCACCGAGAGGCTGCCGTGGATCTATGCCGTCGTGGCGCTGGCCGGCCTCGGCCTGGAGGCCGTGCATGCCGGGCGCCGAACCGAGTGGCTCACGGCCAGCATCCTGTGGGCGCTCGCGTTGGCGAGCCTGGCCGCGCAAGCGCTGCCGCTCATGATCGGCCTCTGGGTGCTCGGCACCGCCGTGATCCGCGCCGTGCTGCGGGAACACGCGGCCCGCGCCAACGCGGCCGCGATCCTCGTCGTGGCCAGCCTGGGCCTGGCGGCGGTCGCAATGACATCCGGCTCGGCGCTGCTCTTCGAGCTGAGCCTGGCGCTGGCCGCTGCGGTGGCAGGGTGTGCGCTGTGGCTCTGGCCCTTTGTGCGCATCGCCTTCGGCGCGAGCGGCGCCGTCATTTCGACCCTGGCGTGGCTGGCCTTGATGCTCGCCACGGCGCTGCTGACCGAGGCCCGGCCTCTGACGCTGCTGCTGCTCGCCGGCGCCTTCACCGCGGGCCCGCTCGTGCACTGGGGACGCCGCCGCCTGCAACGCACGGCACCGCCCCCCAGCGCCAGCGCCCGCAGCTGGGTCGAGCCGCTGATCGTGGCCGCGGTCGCCGCCGCCTGGGTGGCGGCTGCATTGGCGTTCTCGCAGTGGGGCGGCACCGGCGCACCGGATGCTGCGATGGACGACCCCTACTACAAGCCAAGGTGGTGAATGCCCGCGACCTGCGCCCCCTCATGACCCCGACCCTCCGCGCGCGGCCCGGCGTGGAAGCGCTGTGGCCCCTTTGCCTCGCCATCGTGCGCCATCGCAGGGACATCGGCCCGCCACCGGCGCCCGATGCGCTGCTGCAGCCCTTCACCCGTCATCCGACGCAAGGCCTCATGCTCGACGAGAACGCATGGGACGAAGAAGCCCTCGAGCTCTTCGCGCTGCTCAAGCCCGTGCTCGATCGCCCGGCCGAAGGCCCCGCCTGGGTGATCGGCCAGTTGGGCCAGAGCCTCGACGGCTGCATCGCCACGCGCGGGGGCGATTCCAACTTCGTGAACGGGCCGCAGGTGCTGCTGCACCTGCACCGGCTGCGCGCGCTGTGCGACGCCGTGATCGTGGGCGCCGGTACCGCCGCCATCGACAACCCGCAGCTCACCACGCGCCATGTGACGGGCGAGCACCCGGTGCGGGTGCTGATCGACCCTTCGCTGCGGCTGGCGCCGACGCTGCGGGTGCTGTCGGACCGGCAGGCGCCGACGCTGCTGGTCTGCGATGCGGCGCGCGAGCACGAGGCGGCGCGGCGCGTGGGCGCCGATCAGGTGCTGGGCGTGCCCGGCTTGATGTCGAATGCCGACGGCACGCCCGATCTGCGCGCGCTGCTGCCTGCGTTGCAGCAGCGTGGCCTGCGGGTGCTCTTTGTCGAAGGCGGCGGAATCACGGTCTCGCGCTTCATCGCACAAGGGTGCATGGACCGGCTGCACCTCAGCGTCGCACCGGTGCTGATCGGCAGCGGTCGGCCGGGGCTGTCGCTGCCGGGCGGCGCGGCAATGCGCGATTGCCCGCGGCCGGCGTCGCGCGTGTTCCGCATGGGGGCGGATGTGTTATGGGATCTGGATTTGCGGGCGGCGAGTTGGCCGCCTTGAGCGCGCAATCGTGACCCCCAACAAGCGGCGCGCAGGCCGGCGTGCGACCGCTATTGAATGGTCAAGCTGCCTTCGTGGCTCAAAACGCTGAACATGCCGTCGCCCACGTACCGCAGTTCAATGGCGTCGGTCGACGTGCCGCTGATCGAACCACTGGTACCTGGAGTAGTCGAGGCGATGGAGGTGTAGATCTGGCCGTTGGAGACCAACGCCACCAGCTTGCTTCCATCGGCCGAGGACGCCACGGACCACCAAAGCCGGTCGGACTCCCGCGGGGTCCAACTCAAGCCGCTGTCGATTGACGTGTAGATCCGGCCGCCGTACGTCGACGCAAGTAGCTTACTGCCGTCGAAAGAGGAGGCCACCTCCGCCCAGTATCGATTGGACTCCCGTGCCGTCCAGTTTGCGCCGCCGTCGTTCGAGGTGTAGACCTGGCCATGACGTACCACCGCTACGAGCTTGCTGCCGTCGGCCGAGGAGGCCACCTTCTGCCAATCTCGCTTGGACTCGCGCGCCGTCCAGGTCACCCCGCTGTCTGACGAGATGTAGATCTGGCCGTTCCAGACCACCGCTACTAGGCTGCTGCCATCGGCGGACGAGGTCACCGCAAACCATTCGCGATTGGACTCATGCGCCGTCCAGTTAGCGCCACTGTCGATCGAGGTATAAATCTGGCCGCCATACACGAGTGCCACCAGTTTGCTGCCATCCGCCGACGAGGCCACCGCCTGCCATTCTCGATCGGACTCATGCGCCGTCCAACTCACGCCGCTGTCGATCGACGTGTAAATCCGGCCGCCGTACTCTGCCGCCACTAGCTTGCTGCCATCGGCCGACGAGGCAACCGACCACCAATAGCGATTGGACTCCCGCGGCGTCCAGGTCGCGCCGCTGTCAGTCGAGGTGTAGATCTGGCTGCCATACGCCACCGCTACCAGCTTGCTGCCGTCCGCCGACGAGGCCACGGAAAACCAATCTCGACGTGGCTCGTGCGCCGTCCAACTCGCACCCGCCATGCCGCCCAGACTCTTTGTGTCCACCGCCTGCCCAGGGTTCTGCGCAATCGTCCATCCGCCCAGGCCTGCGCCCTTGACGCGCACCACATCGCCGACCGCCGGACTGGCCGGCAAGGTCACCACCACCTGCGCCGCATCGTTGCGTGCGATGTACCCCGTATTGGGCTGCGCCTGCACCGCCGTTCCGGTCACGTCGACCCAAGGGAAGGTGGCCGCAGGCGGACTGTTGCAGACGTAGTTCGTAGCGCTGACTTCACCTGCATCGAGCACGCCGTTGGCGTTGCTGTCCAGCCCCTTGTCGACCCTGCTGCCGCCATGGACGCAGTTCGCTCCCGCGCCTTCGCTCACGATGCTCACCAGCGTGTTCAGCTCGTCCACGACAGGGCTGCCGTCCGTGCTGTTGCACACGTAGCGGGTGCTGCCGATCTCGGACGCTTCGAGCAGGCCGTTGGCGTTGCCGTCTGCGCCCACGCTGATCGCCTTGCCGCCGGCCGCGCAGTTCGCGCCGCTCGGTTCGCTGCGCATCTGCACCAGCGAGCCGGATGCGCCAGCAGCGTCACGGCACGCGTACTGGGTGCTGCTGACTTCATCGGCCGCGAGCATGCCGTTGCCATCGCCGTCCGGCCCGGCGTCGATGCGCACGCCGCCGTCGGCGCAGTTGGCGCCCGGCGCTTCGGTACTCACCGACACCAATGTCTTGATATTCGCAGGGCCCGTGCCGGTCCCGTCGCCTTCGCTGCCGGTGCCAGTCCCGTTGCCGTCGGTGCCGGTGCCGGTGCCAGTCCCGTTGCCATCGGTGCCGGTGCTCGTTCCTGCAGCGCTGAGCGCGGCCAATGCAGCCCATCCGCTTGCGTCGCCACCACCGCCCCCGCCGCAGGCCCCCAGCAGCAGGGACAACATCAGGGCTGGAATCAAGTTGCAGGTTGTTCGCATGTGAAAACTCTCCAATTGGCCGCCACAACGCAGCAATCAGCGTGCATGTGCTGCAATGCGACGTGGTTCATCGAATGGTCAGGCTGCCCTGATGGCTGAGCGCGGCGAACATGCCGTTGCCGACGTATTGCAGTTCGATGGCATCGGACGACGCGCCGCTGATCGAACCGCCGGTGCCCAAGCTGGTCGAGGCGGTCGAGGTGTAGATCTGACCTCCTGTCACCAACGCCGCCAGCTTGCTGCCATCGGCCGAGGAGGCCACGGCAAGCCAATCCCTCGGGGACTCGTGCGCCGTCCAGCTCGCACCGCTGTCGTCCGAGGTGTAGATCTGACCGGGGAAAACCAGCGCCACCAGCTTGACGCCGTCGGCGGAGGAGGCCACCGACCACCATTCCCGATCGGATTCGTGCGCCGTCCAGCTCGCGCCACCGTCGCCGGAGGTGTAGATCTGTCCGAAGGTGTCCGCCGCCACCAGTTTTCCGCCATCGGCCGAGGAGGCCACCGACATCCAGGATCGATTGGACTCGCGCGGTGTCCAGCTCACGCCGCTGTCGGTCGAGGTGTAGATCTGTCCGGAGAAAGCCACCGCCACGAGCTTGCTGCCGTCGGCCGACGAGGCTATTGCACGCCAGGATCGATTGGACTCGCGCACCGTCCAAGTCGCGCCGCTGTCGGTCGAGGTGTAGATCTGGCCGCCGTCCACCACCGCCACCAGCTTGCTGCCGTCGGCCGACGAGGCTATTGCATGCCAGGATCGATCGGACTCGCGCGCCGTCCAAGTCGCGCCGCTGTCGCTCGACGTGTAGATCTGGCCGGTGTACACCGCCGCCGCCAAACGGGTGCCGTCAGCCGAGGAAGCAACCGAGCGCCATTCTCGATTGGACTCGCGCGGTGTCCAGTTCACGCCGCTGTCGGTCGAGGTGTAGATCTGTCCGGAGTAAGCCACCGCCGCCAGCTTGCTGCCGTCGGCCGACGAGGCCACGGCAATCCAGTATCTGTTGGACTCGCGAGCCGTCCAAGTCGCGCCCGCCATGCCGCCCAGGTTCTTCGTGTACACCGACTGCCCGGCATTCTGCGCAATCCGCCAACCGCCCAGACCGGCACCGCTGACGCGCACCACGTCGCCGATGGCTGGATTGGACGGCAAGGTCACGACAACCTGCGCCGCGTCGTTGCGCGCCACGTAGCCGGTATTCGACTCTGCCTGGACGGACGTGCCGGTGACATCGACCCAGGCGAAAGCGCCGCCGGGCGCACTGCTGCAGATGTAGTTCGAGGTGCCGATTTCGCTCGCATCGAGCACACCGTTGCGGTTGCTGTCCAGGCCGGTCTCGACCTTGCTGCCGCCATGGACGCAGCTTGCGCCCGCAGCCTCGCTGACGATGTTTACCAGTGTGTTCAGCCCGTTGGTGCCGTCCGCCCCGTCGGCGCCATTGGTGCCGTCGGTGCCGCTCGTGCCGTCGACACCGTTGGCGCCATCGCTGCCGTTCGCGCCCGGTGTGCCGTTGCACACATAGCCGGTGCTGCTGATCTCTGCCGCTTCCAGCAACCCGCTGGCATTGCCGTCCAAGCCCGCACCGATCGCCTTGCCGCCGGCTGCGCAGTTCGCCCCGCTCGGTTCGTCGCGCATCTGCACCAGCGTGCTCAGGCCATTGCCGCCCGCCGCTCCAGCGAGACCGGTGGCGCCCGGGCTGCCGGAGGCGCCCGCTGCACCGTGACACACGTACTGGGTGCTGCCGACTTCGCTGGCCGCAAGGACACCGTCGCCTTCGCTGTCCGGACCTGCGTCGATACGGACGCCACCGCTCGCGCAGTTCGCGCCGGGCTCTTCGGCGCTTACCGTCACCAATGTCTTGATGCTGGCGTTGCCGGTGCTCGTTCCGGCGCTGGTGCCCGCATCCGCACCCGCACCCGCAATTGCGAGGGTGGCCAGGGCAGTGGACCCGCCTCCGTCGCCGCCACCGCCGCAGGCGCTCAGCAGCAGCAATGACAGCATCAGGGTCTCAATGAGAAGGTAAGAAGTTCGCATGACTCGATTCGGAAAAAAGGAGCACGCGGCACTTCAGCCCATGACTGCCCCACCACTTCCGGCCCCCTCGTACGGAGGTCCAGTCGAGGCAACGGCGATTCTTACGATTGCCCGGCGCTTTGCATTTTTTTCGCGATAAAAAGCGAGATTCCGCGGTGCAAGGCTCGTGCAATCGGTGGTGCATTTCGCACCTGACCCGGTGCCCTGCGGGGGAGACGCGCCGCTTTGCTTCAGCGCCGTCGGGGGGCGTCGCTATGCTGGCAGCGCCAGGAGGTCCATGTGCCCCACGTGCAGGCAACTGCGCGGCACTGACGCCCGCCGTTGCTTCTGCCACGCCCGAACGAGCGCGCGTGCGCCCGGGCCCTGCTCCAGCGCCGCGGCGGCCATGCCGTCGATCATGGCCTGCAGCAGGGTCATGTCCTCGATGTGCCAGTCGCTGCGTGACCGACTCACGCCGTAACCCATGGCGGCCAGTCGAGCGGCCGCCATCGCCGGGGCTTCGCCGCCGAGCGCCGGCCCGAAGCCCTTGTCGCGCCGCTGGTGCGCCGCGAACAGCCGGTGTACGGCTTCGTCCTCTTCGAGCACCGGCTCCCAGCTCACGCGCCCATCGACGCTGAGCGCGAACAACACCGCCGCCTTCGCCTTTTGCACGTGCTCGAGCAGCGCTTCGAGCCACGATGCGGACACCAGATCCAGCAGCGCCGCGGCGGTCACGAGCTGCGCGTCCGCGAAGGGCACGGCCTCCAGCCCGCTCGCAAGGTCAGCACAGCGCCATCGAACATCTGCATTCCAATCCGGTCCCTCGATGCGAAGGGAATCGGCCTCGGCGCGCAAGGCCAGGCCTTGCGCGCTCGACCACGCCGCGAAGGCGCTGGGCAGCGCAGCCAGCAGCCGAGGATCATGGTCGATGAGCAGCCAGCGCTGCGCGCCGCCCAGCCTCGGCGCGAGCGCGCGCAAATTGGCGCCGGTGCCGCAAGCCAGGTCCAGGACGCCGAGCACCTGGGCTTCGCGGCGCATCCGCGTCGCCATGCCGCGCAAATCCAGTGTCGCGGCAGCTTCCGCTCGCGCTGCAAGATCGCAAGGCTCGCGCAGCGCAAGCCAATCGGCGCTGAATCCCGTCATGGCGAAATCGCCGAGCGTCCGAAGCCCGCGAGCGCAGACGCGAAGCGCGCGCTGCTTTGCGCCCAGCTCGGCAGCCGGCCGCGCGCGGCGCGCGCACCGGCGCCAAGCTGCGCACGCCAGGCCGCATCGTCCATCAGGCGCTGCAGTGCGGCGCGCAACTCGACGACATCGCCGGGCGTCACGAGCATGCCGGCTGTGTCCGGCACGGTGTCGGGGATGGCCCCGGCGCGCGTGCTGATCACGGGCAGCCCATGCGCCAGCGCCTCGGCCAGCGCCATGCCGTAGCCCTCGTGGAAGGAGGGCAGCACGAAGGCATCGGCCTTGGCATAGAGCGCGCGCAGGCCCGTCTCGTCCTGTTCGCCGTGCAGCAGCACACGCTCGCGCAGGCCGTGGGCATCGATGGCCCGCGCGAGCGCGCCGGCGCAGGCGGCATCCATCGTGAGGCTGCCGGCGCAATGCAGCACCCAGAGCCGGTCCTTCAATCCGGCGAGCGCCTCGACCAGCAATGCATGGCCCTTGCGCGGCGTCAGCGTGGCGACGCACAGCAGCGACAAGGCATCCCCGCCCGAGCCCGAGGCCAGCGGCGCCGGCTCGGTGCCCGGCTCGACCACGACGATGCGCGAGGCTTCGACTTCGAAGTCCGCGAGCGCGCGTGCCGTGGCGTGGCTGGTGACGATCACGCCCCGCGCATGGGCGAGCGCGCGCCGCTCGCTGTCGGCGAGCGCCTGCCGCCGGGCCGCGTCCAGCCCCGTTTCCAGCGCCAGCGGATGGTGGACCAGCGCAACCCAGTTCAGCCGCTGCGCGTGCTGCCGCGCGAGTTCGGGCAGCACGCCGAAGGCCAGCCCATCGACGACGGCGAGCGCCTCGTCGGGCAGCCCCTCGACCACGCGCGCAGCACGCGCCAGCGCGGCCGCATCGGGGGCCGGATAGCCTTCGCCCAGCGGCAGCACGTCGACCGTCCACTGCCGCGCACGCAAGCCCTCGATGATGTGCCGGTCGTAGGTGTAGCCGCCGGTGCGCGTGTGCAGGTCGCCCGGCACCAGGAAGCTGCAGCGGCCTTCGCCCGTCAAAGCGCCGCCTCGTAGGCCGCCCACGCCACATGCGATTCGTTGAGCCGCACGCGCATGCCCGCGAGCCCGCCGGCATGCGGGCCGAGTTCGCCGGCCGCGATGCGCACGGCGACGCGGTCGAAGATCACGCGCGCCATGAACTCGGTGGTGGTGTTGCGGCCCTCGAAGGCCGGGTCCTCGTCGAGGTTGCGCAGGTTGAACTCGGCCAGCACGCTGCGCAGGACTTCCGTGGCGCGCGCGATGTCGACCACCATGCCGTCGGCATCGAGCTCGGCGCGGCGCAGCTCCAGGTCGACCACGTAGGTGGCGCCATGCAGGCGCTGCGCCGGACCGAAGGCTGCGCCGCGGAAGCTGTGGGCAATCATGAAGTGGTCGCGGACATTGACGCTGTACATGGGTTCCTCGCGAATGAGTCGGTGAAGCGTTCAGGGGTAGTCGATGCGATGGCACAGCGTCTGCGGCGCGCCCGCAGCCAGGCGCGCCAGCACGGCCGGCAGCTCGTCGAAGGGCGCGGCGTCGGTCAGCAGCGCATCGAGCGCCGGATCGCGCAGCAGCGCCAGCGCCAATGCCAGGCGGCGGCCATGGCTCCAGCGCGCGCGCTGCGACGGCGCGACATGCCCGACCTGCGAGCTCCTGAGCGTGAGCCGCCGCGAGTGGAAGGCCTCGCCCAGCGGCAGCGAAACGGCCCGGCGGCCGTGCCAGCTCATCTCGAGCACCGTGGCCTCGAAAGCGGCGAGCCGCAGCGCCGTGGCCAGGCCTTCGGCCTTGCCGCTGGCGTGGATGACGAGGTCCGCATCGGCGCGTGCGGCCTGCGGGCTGGCGAAGCCCAGGCCCAGCTGCTCGGCCACCGCACGGCGCCCGGGATCGGTGTCGATGACCTCGACCTCGCTGCCCGGCATGCGGCCGGCCAGCCAGGCCGCCAGCAGCCCCACCACGCCCGCACCCACCACCGCGATGCGATCGCCGATGTGCGGCGCCGCATCCCACAGCGCGTTGACGGCGGTCTCCATGTTCGCTGCGAGCACCGCGCGCGCCGGTGGCAGGCCCTCGGGCAGGGGATGCACCGCCTCGGCCGGCACGACGTAGTGGGTCTGGTGCGGATAGAGGCAGAAGACCGTGCGCCCCAGCAGTGCCGGCGGCCCCTGCTCGACCACGCCCACGCTCGAATAACCGTACTTGAGCGGCCCCGGAAAATCACCCTCCTGGAAGGGCGCGCGCATGCGCTCGTACTCGCTCTCGGGCACCTCGCCGCGAAACACCAGCAGCTCGGTGCCGCGGCTGATGCCGCTGTGCAGCGTGCGCACCCGTACCTCCCCGGGGCCGGGCACGGCCGGCGCGCACGGCCGCAGTCCGGCGCGCCCCGGCCCCTCGACCCAGCAGGCCCGGGGCTCGCCCGGGGCGACGCGAAATGGATTTGCTGGCATGCTCCTTGGACCGTCGATTCGTGTTCGGCAACCGATCTTAAGACCATGCTCACGCGATCCTCCGATGTGCCCGCGGCCGGCGCCGAACGGCTGGCCGCGCTGCGGCGCGACGCCTGGCGCGAGGCCCTGCCCTGCTTCCTGCTGCTGGCCGCGCTGGCCGCCCTGGTGGGTCGCCTGGGCGAGTTCGGGCCGTGGTTCCAGCTCAAGGCGCTGGCCGTGTTCGCGGCGGCCTTCGCGCTGGTGCTCGGAGGTCTCGCCGCCCACGCACCGAACGCGCGCTTCGGCGCCGCCAATCGCGTGACGCTGGGGCGCCTGGCGCTGATTGCGCTGCTGGCCGCCCTGGTCGGCGAGGTCGTCGCCGATGCCGTCGCCTGGGGCTGCATCACGGTCGCCACCGGCGCCGCGCTGCTCGATGCACTCGACGGCCCGCTCGCGCGCCGCGGCGGCCTCGCCAGCGATTTCGGCGCGCGCTTCGACATGGAGACCGACGCGCTGCTGGTGCTGGTGCTGTCGCTGCTGGTGCTTCATTTCGGCAAGGCCGGCGCATGGGTCCTGGCCGCGGGCCTGATGCGCTATCTCTTCGTGCTGGCCGCGCTGCCCTGGCCGTGGCTGGGGCGCGCACTGCCGCCCAGCCAGCGCCGCAAGACGGTGTGCGTGGTGCAGATCGCCAGCCTGATCGTGTGCCTGTGCCCGATCATCGCGCTGCCCTGGAGCCGAGGCCTCGCGGCCGCGAGCCTGGCGCTGCTGGCGGCGTCGTTCGCGATCGACATCGCTTGGCTGGTGCGCCATCGACAACTCTCACTGGAAACCGCGACATGAAAGCTCCCGCCGTGCGCACGCTCTGCGCCACCTTCCTGCTGGCCCTCGCCGCGCTCTCCGCGCGCGCCGAGCCGGCCCGCTACGAGCTCGACCCGGAGCATCTCACCGCGGCCTTCCTGGTCGACCACATCGGCTACGCCAAGGTGCTGGGCCTGTTCCGCGCCGCGCGCGGCAGCTACAGCTTCGACGAAGCCAGCGCCGCGCTCAGCCAGGTGCGCATCGAGATCGACACGCAGAGCGTGTTCAGCAACTACGCCAAGCGCGATCAGCACCTGAAGAGCGCGGACTTCCTCAACAGCGCCGAGTTTCCGCGCATGGTGTTCACCGCGGCCGGCGCCAAGCGCACCGGCGAGCGCACTTTCGAGATCGCGGGCCAGCTCGAGCTGCTGGGCCGCTCGCAGCCGCTCACCCTCAACGCGACCTGGAACAAGAGCGGCACCTCGCCCATCGACAAGTACTACATCATGGGCGTGTCGGCGCGCGGCAGCTTCAAGCGCAGCGCCTACGGCATGCGCTACGGTGTCGACAACGGCTGGGTCGGCGACGAGGTGGCGCTGATCATCGAGTTCGAGGCCAGGCGCAAATGATGACGAGCGCACAGCGGTCCTCGATGCCCCCGCCGGGCTGGGGCCGCTGGCTGGCGCACATCGCCTTGCCGCTGCTGCTGCTCAACGCGCTGCTGACGCTGGAGAACCACGGCCCCGGGCTGTGGCCGCGCCCGGCGCTGCGGCTGTCCTTCGAGCTGGTCGTGACGCTGGTGGCGCTCGCGGGCTGGGTGGCCTGGCGCGGCCAACCCCGAACGCGCGCGCTGCGCCTGCTGGCCGCCGCGAGCGCCTGCTGGATCGTCGCGCGCTACCTCGATGTCACGGTGTCGGCCGTGTTCGGCCGGCAGCTCAACCTTTACTGGGACAGCCGCCATGCGCTGGAGGTGCTGCGCATGGGCGAGTTCCCGGCCTGGCAGATCGGCCTGGGCGTGTTGGCCGTGCTGGCCGTGCCGCTGCTGCTGTACGTGGTGGCGCTGCGCTGCTGGCGCGTGGCCGCACAGGCCCTGGCCTGGCCGCGGCCGCGGCCCGTGATCGGGCTGGCCGGCCTGCTGCTCGGCGGCTGTTTTGCGGCGCACGGCATCGGCGGGCGCGACACGCGCTGGTTCTTCTCCATGCCGGTGGCGCCGATCCTCGCCCACCAGGCCGGCGTGCTGGCGGGCCAATTGCTGCCCGGCCAGGCGAGTGCGCGGCTCTCGCCCAGCCCCGACTTCGCGCAAGGCAGCCTCGCCGGCCTGCGCGGTGCCGACGTGCTGCTGCTCTTCGCCGAGTCCTACGGCGCCACCACGCTGGACCATCCGCAGCAGGCCGCCGCCCTCGCGCCGCGGCGCGCGGCCTTCGCGCAGGCGCTCGCGGCCGGCGGCCTGCAGGTGGTGTCGGCACGGGTGCGCTCGCCCACCTACGGGGGCGCGTCGTGGCTGGCCCATGCCGAACTGCTGAGCGGCGTGGACATGCAGGACCCCGGCGCCTACGAGCTGCTGCTGGCCACGCAGCGCCCGACGCTGGTGCGCCACTTCCGAGCCCATGGCTGGCGCACCGTGAACTGGATGCCCGGCCTGCAGCGGCCCTGGCCGGAAGGCAGCTTCTACGGCTACGACCGCTATGGCGATGCCAAAAGCATCGGCTACCGCGGGCCGGCCTTCGGCTACTGGCGCATCCCGGACCAGGCCTCGATGGCGTTGCTGCACGCGCAGGAACTGGCCGACCCGCCCGGCGGGCGGGCACCGCGCTTCATGGTCTTCGCGACGCTCGCCAGCCATGCGCCCTTCGGGCCGCTGCCACCCTACGTCACCGACTGGGACCAGCTCGCAGGCAGCGCGGCCTACACCCCGGCCGAGCTGGCGCGCTCGCTGGCCGCGCCGGTTTCGTGGCAGGCGCCGGTGCCGGCCTACATCGAATCCCTGGCCTACACCTTGCAGTGGCTGGGCGACTATCTCGCGCACCGCGCGCCGCGGCAGTTGCTCACCATCGTGATCGGCGACCACCAGCCGCTGGCCAGCGTGAGCGGCGCGGGCGCCTCGTGGGACGTGCCGGTCCACATCATCAGTGCCGATGACGCGCTGCTGCGCCGTTTCGAAGGCCATGGCTTCAAGCGTGGCCTGCTGCCGCACGAGGGGCCCGCGCAGATGCGCATGGAGGCGCTCACGCCCCTGCTGCTCGCCGTCTTCGATGGCGGCCCGATGCGCGTGCCCGGCACAGCCGAATGAGGACGGCCTGCCGGCTGCTTCCGAGCAAAAGTTCATAGCCGCGCGCGGCGTCCTCTGGTACTTTCACCCCATGCGTGCCCTACTCCTTCTCGCCAGCATCGCCGTCCCCGCCACTGCCTGGTGGCTGGGTTCCTTCACCGGTCTGCTGATCGCAGTGGGCGTCTGCTTCGCACTCGCTGCCGCGGTCTTCGCCTTCTCCCGGGCCGGCAAGGAGGCCCGCGAGTCGAAGGAAGTGCAGCGCGCCTTCGGCCGCAGCACCACCTTCCTCGCCGGCCTGCGCGAGCGCTGAACGCGGCGCTCGCGCCGCGCGCTCAGCCGAAGGCCGACTTGGCCACCGCGACCTCGGTCTCGCGCGGCAGCGTCACGCTGTTCTTCACCGCCAGGATCTCCGCCATCACGCTCACCGCAATCTCCGGCGGCGTCTTGCTGCCGATGTAGATGCCGATGGGTCCGCGCAAGCGCGCGAGCGAGGCCTCGGTCTGGTCGAAGTGCTCGATCATCCGCTCGCGCCGCGCCTGCGCATTGCGGCGCGAGCCGATCGCGCCGACGTAGAAAGCCTCGCTCTGCAGCGCCTCCAGCAGGGCCAGGTCATCGAGCTTGGGGTCGTGCGTGAGCGCGACCACGCAGCTGCGGCGGTCGGGCTTGAAGGCGAGCACGGCGTCGTCGGGCATCTCGGTGCTGATGTCGACGCCGGGTGTGGACCAGCCCGTGCGGTACTCGGCGCGCGGGTCGCACAGGGTGACCGCGAAGCCGCTGAACTTGGCCATGGTCGACAGGTATTCGGCCAGTTGGCCGGCACCGATCAGCAGCATGCGGTACTCGGGGCCGAAGGTGTTGACCAGCTCCTGGTCGTTGGCCACGAGCTCGGCCGGCGCGCCCGCCTCGGCCAGCCGCACGGCGCCATCGGCCAGCGAGACCGTGCGCTGCATCAGCCGCCCCTGTTCGAGCGCCTCGACGAGCGTGGCCAGCGAAGCGGCATCGGGGTCGTATTCGAGCAGCAGTTCCAGCGTGCCGCCGCAGGGCAGGCCGAAACGGTGCGCCTCGTCGGCGGTGACGCCGTACTTGACCAGTGCCGGCGGGCCGGAGGGCATCTCGCCCGGCGCCCCGTGGGCGCGGCTGTAGCGGGCGATCAGGTCGTCCTCGATGCAGCCGCCCGAGACCGAGCCGACCACCGCGCCATCCTCCGCCAGCGCCATGATCGAGCCGACCGGCCGCGGCGAGGAGCCCCAGGTGCGCACCACCGTCGTGAGCAGTGCGCGGCGGCCCGCGAGCCGCCAGTCGCGCAGCGTGCGCAGGACCATCACATCCAGGTTTTCCATTCCCGTCTTTCCGTCTTCCGTTGCGCTATTCGCCCGGTTTCTCGCCGCTGCCGGCCTCGGGCGTGTCGTCCTTCTTGCCGAAACCCATCTTGCGCATCAGGCCCGCCATCTTGCCGGTCTTCTCCGCCGGTTCGGCCACGGCCCCCTCCGTGCTCTCGACCGCAGGCGGCGGGCCGTAGCGCGCCTGCATCTCGGCCTCGAAGCGCTTGAAGAAATCGTCGGCCGTCGACTTGGCGGCGCCATCGATCAGCCGCTGGCCCAGTTGCGCGATCTTGCCGCCCACCTGCGCCTGCACCGTGTAGTCGAGCACGCAGGCCGGCGCCCCGGCATCGGCCACCGGCTTGAGCGAGACGCTGGAAGATCCCTTGGCAAAGCCTGCCACGCCGCCCTGCCCCTCGAAGGAGAGCCTGTAGCTGTCGGGCGGCATGATCTCGGCCAGACTGACCTTGCCGTTGAACTTGGCCGAGACCGGGCCGATCTTGACCGCCAGTGCCACGGTGTATTCGTTGTCGCCGGAGGGCTCGAACTTGTCGCAGCCGGGGATGCACTTCTGCAGCGTCGCCGGGTCGTTGAGCGCCTCCCAGGCCTGCTGCTGCGTGATCGGGAGCTGGCGGTTGCCGAGCATTTCCATGGTGGATTCCTTGTTGGTTAGCGGCCGCAGCGCATCAGCGCCGCGAGGCTCGAGGCCAGTTGTTCCAGTGCGTTGAGATTGTGGACCGCGAGCATCGCATCCGCATGGCGGTGCAGCACCGCCGCCCCGCGCGCGAGCGGGGCATAGCCTTCGTAGCGCAGCAGCGGGTTGAGCCACAGCACCCGCCGCGAATGGCGCTTGAGCCACTGAAGCTCTTGCTCCAGCACCTCGGGCTCGCCGGTGTCCAGGCCGTCGCTGATCACCAGCACCAAGGTTCGGCGGCCGGTCAGGCGGCGCGCATGGTTGCGGCGCAGCTCGGCCAGCGAGGCACCCAGCCGCGTGCCGCCGGCGAAATCGGCGATCGCTTCTCCGGCGGCCCCCAGCATCGCGTCGGTGTCGGCGAGTCGGAAGGCCGGCGTCAGGTCCGTCAGCTGCGTGCCGAAGGCGAACACGTCGCGCCGCCCCGCCCGCCGCGTCGCCGCATGCAGGAAGGCCAGCAGCAGGCGCGCGTAGCGCTCCATCGAGCCCGAGACGTCGATCAGCACCAGGAGCGGCAGCGGCTGCGTGCGCGGGGAGAGCCGCGGCAGGCGCAACATCTCGCCGCCGGTGCGGCCGGCCTCGTGCCAGACGCCGGGCCAGTTCATGCGCGAATGCGCACCCGCGTTGCCGGCCGCATGCAGGCGGCGCGCAGCCACGGTCGGCACCGGCAAGGCGACATCGCGCGCCAGCCGCTCGACCAGCCGGTACTCGGCGGCGCCCAGCGCGTTGAAGTCGGCATGGTGCATGCGCTGGCGGTCGCTGGCGGTCATGGCCGCATCGAAGTCCACCTCGCGCTCGGTCCGCGCAGCCTGCACCGGATCGCGCGGCGCCGCCAGCGCCTCGCGCACCCGCGGCCGGCGCTTCGAAGGCTCGGCCTTGCCCTCGGCGCTGGGCAGCATCTGCGCGAGCAGCTTGTTGGCGAGCTCCGGGTCGCGGAACCAGGCATCGAAGAGCTCGCGAAAGACCTCGCGGTCCTGCTCGCGGCTGATCATCACCGCCTCCATCGCGGCCGCAAGATCGGGCCGGCTGTCCACGCCCACCAGCATCGCGGCCTCGGCCGCGAGCGCGATGCGCGCGGAGTCGGTGCGCACGCCCGCGCGGCGCAAGGCGCGGCCGAAGCCGGCCATGTTGTCGGCCAGCTTGCCGCGGCGCGCGTCACCGAGCTGCTGCATGTCGCTACCCGTGAAGACCGACGGTCTTCATGTCCCCGCCTCCTCGGGCTTCAACAGTTCCGAGGCCAGCTCCAGCGTCAGCGCCGCCACGTCGTCGCGCTGCTTGAAGAGGATGCCGGCGGTGTCGACCACGACCTCGGGGTCGAGCGCCAGCGTGTCGAGCGCGATCAGCGCCCGGGCCCATTCGACACTCTCGGCGATGCCGGGCGCGCGCTGGAAGGCGTTCGCGAAGGGCGCGCTGCGCAGCCGCGCCACGAAATCCGCCACCTGCGCCGACAGCCGTTCGCCGGCGCCCGGCGCCTGCGCGCGCACGATGGCCAGCTCGCGCTCGCGCTCCGGGTAGTCCAGCCAGTGGTAGAGGCAGCGGCGCTTGACCGCGTCGTTGAGCTCGCGCGTCCGGTTGCTGGTGAGCAGCGTGACCGGCGGCACCAGCGCACGCACCGTGCCCAGTTCGGGAATGCTCACCTGGTACTCGCCCAGGTATTCGAGCAGGAAGGCCTCGAAGGGCTCGTCGGCGCGGTCCACCTCGTCGATCAGCAGCACCGCGCCGGGCGCCGGCGCCTGCAGGGCCTGCAGCAGCGGCCGGCGGATCAGGTAGTGCGGCTGGTAGACCTCGGCCTCGACGTCGCGGGCGGCGCCGTGCGCCTCGGCCGCGCGCATGTGCAGCAGTTGCGCCGCGTAGTTCCATTCGTAGAGCGCCTCGCGCTGCTCCAGGCCGTCGTAGCACTGCAGCCGCAGCAGTTCGCGCTGCAGGGCGCTCGACAGCGCCTTGGCCAGCTCGGTCTTGCCCACCCCGGGCTCGCCTTCCAGCAGCAAAGGGCGCTGCAGCTTGAGCGCGAGAAAAACCGCCGTCGCGAGCCGCCGGTCGGCGTAGTAGCCGGCCTGCTCGAGGGCCGCGATGACAGAGTCGATGCTGGGAAAAATCATTCTTGAACGCGAAGGACTCAGAAGATCCGCAGAAGTCGCAGACGATACCCGCCGAAGGCTTTCAATGTCTTTTCTGCGCCTTTTGCGCCTTCTGCGAAAGCTTCGCGCCTTGCGCGTTCGGCTCCCGCATCCTCCTCAGCCCAGCGCCTTGCGCACCGCCCGCTGCGTCAGCACGCTGATCAGGTTGGCGCGGTAGGCCGCCGTCGCATGCAGGTCGCTGTTGAGATCGCTCGCATCGATCTTCACGCCGGCCGCGGCCTCGGGGGTGAAGCTCCTGGTCAGCGCCTCTTCGAGCCCCGGGTGGCGGAACACGCCGTTGCCCGCGCCGGTCACGGCCACGCGCACGCCGCCGTCGCCCTGGGTCACGAAGATGCCGACCAGCGGGAAGTTGGAAGCCTTCTGCCGCAGCTTCTCGTAGGCCGCGCGCTTCGGGATCGGGAAGCGGACCGCGGTGATCAGCTCGCCCTCTTGCAGCGCGGTGGCGAACAGGCCCTGGAAGAAGTCGTCGGCCGCGATCTCGCGTTGGTTGGTGATGACGGTCGCGCCCGAGCCCAGCACCGCACTCGGGTAGCAGGCCGAAGGATCGTTGTTGGCCAGCGAGCCGCCGATGGTGCCCATGGCCCGGACCTGGCGGTCGCCGATGTGGTCGGCCAGCCAGGCGAGCGCCGGGAAGGCGGCCTTGATCTCGGCGTCGGCTCCGACGTCGAGATGGCGCGTCATGGCGCCGATCACGAAGGCGTTGCCCTCCTTCTTGATGCCGGCGAGCTCCTTGATGCCGCCGAGGTCGACCAGTTGCTCGGGCGCCGCGAGGCGCAGCTTCATCGAGGCCAGCAGGGTCTGGCCGCCGGCCAGCGGCTTGGCGCCGGCCGCAGCCAGCTTGACCGCATCCGCCACGCTGGCGGGACGTTCGAGGGTAAAGGCGTACATGTTCGATTCCTCCGTGTTCAGGGCGCCGGCCGGCCCTGGGTGCTGGCTGTCAGGGGGGCTTGTTGCGGTTCCTGCGTCGGGCTCACGCTGCCTTTGCGGATCGCTTCCCACACGCGGTGGGGCGAGGCCGGCATGTCGAAGTCCTTGACGCCCAGCGGTGCCAATGCATCGAGCACTGCGTTGATCAGCGCCGGCGGCGAGCCGATGGCGCCGGCCTCGCCGCAGCCCTTGGTGCCCAGCGGGTTGTGCGTGCAAGGGGTGCAGGTGGTGTCCAGCTTGAACATCGGGAAGTCGTGGGCGCGCGGCATGGCGTAGTCCATGAAGCTGCCGGTCAGGAGCTGCCCGCTCTCCGTGTCGTAGACGCAGTTCTCCATCAGCGCCTGGCCCAGGCCCTGCACGATGCCGCCGTGCACCTGGCCCTCGACGATCATCGGGTTGATGATGGTGCCGAAGTCGTCCACCGCGGTGAAGCGGTCGACCTTCACTTCGCCGGTCTCCTTGTCCACCTCCACCTCGCAGATGTAGGTGCCGCCCGGGAAGGTGAAGTTGGTCGGGTCGTAGAAGGCGGTCTCGTCGAGCCCCGGCTCCAGCTTGTCGAGCGGGTAGTTGTGCGGCACGTAGGCCGTCAGCGCCACCTGGCCGAAGGGGATCTTCTTGTCGGTGCCCTTGACGGTGAACTCGCCGTTGGCGAACTCGACGTCGGCATCGCTGGCCTCCATCAGGTGGGCGGCGATCTTCTTGGCCTTGGTCTCGATCTTGTCGAGCGCCTTCATGATCGCCGCGCCGCCGACCGAGATCGAGCGCGAGCCATAGGTGCCCATGCCGAAAGGCACGCGGCCGGTGTCGCCGTGCACCACGTCCACGTTCTCGACCGGAATGCCCAGGCGCGCCGCCACGACCTGCGCGAAGGTGGTTTCATGGCCCTGCCCATGGCTGTGCGAGCCGGTGAACACGGTCACGCTGCCGGTCGGATGCACGCGGATCTCGCCGCATTCGAACAGGCCCGCGCGTGCGCCCAGGGCGCCGGCGATGTTGGAAGGGGCGATGCCGCAGGCCTCGATGTAGCTGGAGTAGCCGATGCCGCGCAGCTTGCCCTTGGCCTCGGTCGCCTTCTTGCGTTCCGCGAAGCCCGCCACCTCGGCCAGCTCCTTCGCCTTGTCCATGGAGGCGTGGAAATCGCCCGTGTCGTACTGCAGCGCGACCGGCGTCTGGTAGGGGAACTGGGTGATGAAGTTGCGCTTGCGGATCTCGTCCTGGCCGAGGTTCATCTCCCAGGCACAGCGCGAGACCAGGCGCTCCAGCAGGTAGGTCGCCTCCGGCCGGCCCGCGCCGCGGTAGGCATCGACCGGCGCGGTGTTGGTGAACCAGGCATCCACCTCGACGTAGATCTGCGGCGTGGTGTACTGGCCCGCCAGCAGCGTGGCGT
Organism: Variovorax sp. Soil_C_17; assembly: GCF_057657265.1. Taxonomy (NCBI): domain Bacteria; kingdom Pseudomonadati; phylum Pseudomonadota; class Betaproteobacteria; order Burkholderiales; family Comamonadaceae; genus Variovorax; species Variovorax sp. Soil_C_17. Next base: position 100,632 of record NZ_JBDGIT010000006.1, on the reverse strand, counting down.
AGAGGATGGTCGGCACCGCGGTCGAGAAGGTCGACAGGTAGGCACCCAGGTTGGCGTCGGTGTGCACGCGCAGGGCGAGGAACTTGCCGTCCTTGTCCATCGCCATCTCGGCATGGCTCACGTGGTCGCGGCCATGGGCGTCGGACAGGAAGCACTCGGAGCGTTCGGCGGTCCACTTGATGCTGCGGTTGAGCTGCTTCGCGGCCCAGGTCAGCGCCACGTCCTCGGCATAGAGGAAGATCTTGGAGCCGAAGCCGCCGCCCACGTCGGGCGCGATCACGCGGACCTTGTGCTCGGGCAGGCCGAGCACGAAGGCCGTCATGAGCAGGCGTTCGACGTGCGGGTTCTGGTTGGCGACGTAGAGCGTGTACTCGTCGTTGGCGCGGTTGTAGCTGCCGATGGCGACCCGCGGCTCTATCGCGTTGGGCACCAGCCGGTTGTTGACGAGGTCCAGCCTGGTCACGTGCGCCGCCTTGGCGAAGGCCGCATCGACCTGCCCCTTGTCGCCCAGCGTCCACTTGTAGCACTGGTTGTCGGGCGCGGCGTCATGCAGGGTGACGCCGCCGGCCTTCTTCGCCGCGTCCGCCACGCTCACCAGCGCGGGCAGCACGTCGTAGTCGACCTCGATCGCCTCGGCGGCGTTCTTGGCGTTCTCCACCGTATCGGCCACCACGATCGCCACGTGGTCGCCGACGTAGCGCACCTTGCCGATGGCGAGGATGGGATGCGGCGGCTCCTTCATCGGCGTGCCGTCGGGGTTGTTGATGAGCCAGCCGCAAGGCAGCCCGCCCATCTTGCCGTCGATGTCCTTGCCGGTGAAGATGCCCGCCACGCCCGGCATCTTCGAAGCCGCAGCGGTGTCGATGGACTTGATCGCCGCATGCGCGTGCGGCGAGCGCAGGAACACGGCGTGGCTCTGGTTGGCCAGGTTCACGTCGTCGGTGTACTGCCCGGCACCGGTCAGGAAGCGGTAGTCTTCCTTGCGCTTGAGTGCCTCGCCGATGTGCGGCAGCTTCGCGAAGTCGGGTGCGCCCATATTGAATCCTCTTTTCGTTTGGCTAGTGACCCTTCGGGAAACACCGCGGAACCGGCCTTGGCCTTCCTGAGCCCGGCGAAGGGCCGGGCCGCTGGTGTTGCCCCTCGAGGGGGAGACGGCTACACGGAGTGAGCAGGAGACGGGGTGGCCGCCATTTTTTCGCCGCCCATCTGCACGGCCTTGACGATGTTCTGGTAGCCCGTGCAGCGGCACATGTTGCCGTCCAGCAGCTCGCGGATCTCGGTCTCGCTGGCCTTGGGGTGGTGCGTGCACAGATCGATGGCGCTCATCACCATGCCGGGGGTGCAGAAGCCGCACTGCAGGCCGTGGCACTCCTTGAAGGCGGCCTGCATCGGATGCAGCGTGCCGTCAGGCTGCGCGATGCCCTCGATGGTGGTGATCTCGGCGCCGGCCACCTGGGCCACCAGCACGTTGCAGGACTTGACCGCGCGGCCGTTGACGTGAATCGTGCAGGCGCCGCACTGCGCGGTGTCGCAGCCCACATGCGTGCCCGTGAGGTTGAGGCGCTCGCGGATCGCTTGCACGAGGAAGGTGTTGGGAGGCGCATCGACCGTGACCGCGCGGCCGTTGACCGTGAATGAAACCTGCATGTGGCTGTCTCCGTTTTGGTGATGGCTGGGTCCACAGAAGTGAACTCATGGAATGTTGGACGCCGGACAGGTCCACAACCCTAGGCAAAACCCTAGGCGCTTGCGGGTTGTCCTTGAAATTCTCAAAATGAAACATCCTGCCGAGCGGGGCAGTCCCCAGCATGCGTCGAAGGCGACGCCCTCCATCACCATGAGCCCACCTTCAACGCCCCTGCCTGAGCGCTCCCTGACCATTGCCCAGGCGCGGCGCGAATGGATCGAAGGCGAGCCCGCCGGTGCACGCGGCGCCCGCATCGAACCCTGGCTGCTGCGCTCCTGGCAGCGCTGCCTCGCGGCCGGCCACCGGCCGGCGCAGCGGGTGAGCTTCGACCCCGTCCCGCGCCAGGCGATCCAGCGCGTGGCCGAGCGCAACCGGACCCTGCTCGCCGCCGCGCGGCCGGTGCTGGCCCGGCTCTCGCGCGCCATCGCCGACACCCGCTACTTCGCCATCCTGACCGACGCCGAGGGCATCGTGATCGAGGTCGGCGCGCTGCCCGGCGGCAGCGACCCGGCGGACCGCCATGCGCGCGACATCGCGCGCGTCGGCGTCGACCTGTCGGAACGCGCGGTCGGCACCACCGCCATCGGCGCCGCGCTGGCCGAGCACGAATCCGTGTGGCTGCACCGCGGCGAGCACTTCTTCGACGCCACCAGCATCTACAGCTGCGCGGGCGCCCCCCTCTTCGGCCCGCAAGGGGAATGCATCGGTATGCTGGACCTGACCGGCGTGCAGGTGGCCGAGCGCCCCGAACTGCGGCATCTGGCGGCGCAGTCGGCGCGCAGCATCGAGAACGCCCTGGTGCACAGCCATCCCTGCGCGCTGCGGCTGCGCCTGGACTGGCCGGGCTACGGCGCCGGGCCGGGCAGCGAAGGCCTTCTCTGCATCGATGCCGACGGGCGCGTCACCGCCAGCAACACGGTGGCGCGCCAGATGCTTCACCAGCCGCCGGGCGCGGAGGCGACGCCGCACTGCAACGACCTGTTCGCGCTGCCGCCGCAGATGCTCTTCGACGCGGCGCGCCGCGGCGACGCGTTGCTGGAGGTGCCGCTGTGGTCGGGCCTGCGCGTGCAGGCCAGGCCGCAGCTCGCCGACCACCCGGCGCTGCCGCACGCGGCCGGCCCCGAGCGCCCGCGCTTGCGCGACGTCGAGGCCGCGTTGATCCGCCGTGCCGTCGACGATGCGCGCGGCAACGTGGCCGAGGCGGCGCGCGCGCTGGGCATCAGCCGCGCCACCGTCTATCGCAAGCTCGGTGGGAGCCGGAGCAAGGCAGCGTGAGGCCGCCGCGCTGGCTCCTGCGACCGCGCTGGCTCGTGCGCCTCGTCGGCGCAGACCGACGCGAGCCGCCGAAATCCCCGTGCAAGCGCGGCCGGGCCGGCCATTCCAGAATCCCGGCATGAACACGAACTATGCAAGCATCGAGCCCTCCCGTGCGGAGGTCGACGGTCTGTCCGGTCCCACCGTGGTCGAGTTCGGCGCCCCCTGGTGCGGCATCTGCAAGGCGGCGCAGCCGCTGATTGCGAAGGCCCTGGCGGGAACGCAGCCCCTGCGCCATTTGAAGATCGAGGACGGCAGTGGCCGGCCGCTGGGCCGATCGTTCGGCATCAAGCTGTGGCCGACGCTGATCTTCCTGCGCGATGGCCGGGAGGTCGGGCGGGTGGTGCGGCCCACCAGCGTCGATTCGATCTCGGATGAGCTCATGCGGCTTGCCCAGCCTGCCTAGGGGCAGTCGCCGGGCTTGGGGCCCATGGCCGGTGCCCCCACCCCGACGCTCCCCCGCGGGGGCAAGGCAGCCACGCGCCTCGCTTCAGCTTGCGTGCAGGCGCCTCAGAAGTCCTGCACCTGCCACTCGTAGTCGAGCGCCACCTCGCCCAGCAGGCGCAGCCGCGTGCCCGCATCGCCCGACAGCGCCTCCACGATTGTTGCGTTGTAGCCCACCAGAATCGCCTTGGCCTTGTCCGCAAACTCCGGCGCCACCCCCTGGTCCTCGTAGCGGCGCACGTAGGACTGCGCCGCGACGCCGATCACGAAGTACAGCCCCGCGTTGCCCGGGTCATCCTTCATCGCCTGGTAGGCATCCTTCGCCAGCATCTTGAACGAATCGGTGCCTGATTCGGCCCGCTCGAAGCGGGTCGCGGTGTCTTTGAAATTCATCGCTTCCTCGTCAAACTGAATCGGGTGGGCTGCCATGCCTTTCATGGCATTGAAGCAGCCAGGTTGCCGGGCGTCAGCCGGGCTTCTGCGCCTTCTCGTAGGCCCGCGGCTGGGTCAGCACCTCGTGGCGCAGCGCGTCGTCCAGCTCGGCCTCGGTCATCAGCTTGCGCCTGAGCACCACCTCGCGCACGTTGGTGCCGTTGGCATAGGCCTCGGTCGCGACCTCGGTCGCCTGCTTGTAGCCGATGATCGGATTGAGCGCGGTGACCAGCGCGATCGAGCGCTCGATGCTTTCGCGCAGCCGGTCGGGGTTGGCCGTGATGCCCTTGACGCACAGGTCGGCCAGCGTCCTCGAGCCGTTGGTCAGGTGCTTGAAGCTGCGGAACAGGGCGCTCGCGATGATCGGCTCGAAGGCGTTGAGCTGCAGCTGCCCGGCTTCGGCCGCGAAGGTCACGGTCAGGTCGTTGCCGAAGACCTCGAAGCAGACCTGGTTCATCACTTCCGGGATCACCGGATTGACCTTGCCCGGCATGATGGACGAGCCGGCCTGCATCGGCGGCAGATTGATCTCGCCGAAGCCCGAGCGCGGGCCGCTGGAGAGCAGCCGCAGGTCGTTGCAGGTCTTCGACAGCTTGACCGAGATGCGCTTCAGCACGCCGGACAGCTGCACGAAGGCGCCGCAGTCCTGCGTGGCTTCGATCAGGTTGGGCGCCGTGGAAAGATCCAGCCCGGTGATCTTGCGCAGCGCCGCCAGCGCCTTGCCCGCGTACTCGGGATGCGCGGTGATGCCGGTGCCGATGGCGGTGGCGCCGAGATTGATCTCGCGGATCAGGGCCGAGGCCTCGGTCAAACGCGCGATGTCTTCCTCGATCATCACCGCGTAGGTCGAGAACTCCTGGCCCAGCGTCATGGGCACCGCATCCTGCAGCTGGGTGCGGCCGATCTTGAGCAGGTGCGCAAACTCGGTGGCTTTCTCCGCAAAGGCCGAGCGCAGGTGCTCCATGGCGGCGAGCAGCCGCTCGATGGCGAAGCAGGTGGCGATGCGGATCGCCGTCGGGTAGACGTCGTTGGTGCTCTGCGCCATGTTGACGTGCTCGTTGGGGTGCAGGTGCTGGTACTCGCCGCGCTTGTGGCCGAGGATCTCCAGCGCGCGGTTGCACACCACCTCGTTGGCGTTCATGTTGGTGGAAGTGCCGGCGCCGCCCTGGATCACGTCGACCACGAACTGCTCGTGCAGGGCGCCGTGGCGGATCTCCTCGCAGGCCGCCACGATGGCGTCGCGCAACCCGGCGGGCAGCAGGCCCAGCTCGGCATTGGCCTGCGCCGCCGCTTCCTTGACGGAGGCCAGCGCGATCACCAGCTCGGGGAAGGCCGAGATGGTGGTGCCGGAGATCTGGAAGTTCTCCTTGGCCCGCAGGGTGTGGACGCCGTAGTAGGCCTCGTCCGGCACTTCGCGATCACCCAGCAGGTCGTGTTCGATTCGCATCTTGCTCATGGTTGCTCTCCTCGGTGTTGTTTCGGACTCGGCCCTCCAGCACCCAGGGCAGCGTACTGCCGCCCAGGATCGGATGAAGGCTGCCACCGCCGGGCAGTGCGATGTCCTGCGGCACATCGCACCGCGCCCTGCGCAGCATGAGTGTGCTCCCATTCGGAGGCAGGCCAAACAACGCGCGCCGTGGACGCCGGCGAAGGCCTCGAAGCGCTCCAGCACGCCCTCCTCGTGCAACGTCGGCACGCGTGTGCCTTCAGGGCCTGTCACAAACGCGCCCCGCGGCGCGTCTTGAGTGCATGGAGGGCCGCACGGGGCGGCTCTCCGTCGCAACTTTCCAAGGACATTCTCATGACGCACACTGCCCGCATTCCCTTCCACCAGCTCGCGCCCAAGGCCTTCCAGTCCCTGCTCACCCTCTCCGGTGCCGTCCGCAAGGACCTGCTGGGCCATCGCCTGTACGACCTGGTGCTGCTGCGCGTGTCGCAGATCAACGGCTGCGCCTTTTGCATGGACATGCACTGGCAAGACCTGATCAAGCAGGACATCGACGCGCGCCACCTCAACGCCGTGGCCGGCTGGCGCGAGGCGCCCTTCTTCACCGAGCGCGAGCGTGCCGCGCTGGCCTGGGCCGAGATCGTCACGGCCATCCCGAACCGGGACCCGAGCGACGAGGAGTTCGCCAAGCTCAAGGCGCAGTTCTCCGACGAGGAGATCGCCGAACTCGGCTTCACCATCGCGGTGATCAATGCGTGGAACCTGCTCAATGTGAGCTTCCGCAATCCGGTGCCGGAAAAGGCTTGACAGGCTGAGCGCGCCCGCGCCTCGGAGCGCGGCCCAGTGGCCATGGGCTCTACGATCCGCCCATGGCCACCCTCTCATCCGATGCCCACCAGCCGGCGCGCCTGCTCCAGCTCGATGCGCTGCGCGGCTTCGCGCTGGCGGGCATCCTGGTCGTCAACATCGCTTCCTTTTCCTCCGCCTACTACGTCGCAGGCGCACCCGATCCGCACTTCGACAGGCCTGTGGACCACGCCGTGCGCTGGCTGGCCGCCTTCCTGTTCGAGACCAAGTTCTACCTGCTCTTCTCCTTCCTCTTCGGCTACAGCTTCACCCTGCAGATGAGCGCGGCCGGGCACAGCGGCGCGGCCTTCGTGCCGCGCATGCTGCGGCGGCTGCTCGGGCTCGGACTTCTCGGCACTGCGCATGCGATCTGGCTCTATCACGGCGACATCCTCTGCGTGTATGCGGTGCTGGGCCTCGTGCTCCTCGCGGCACGGCACCAGCACGAGCGCCAGGCCTTGCGGCGCGCCTTGGTCCTCACGCTGCTGCCGGCGGTGGTCCTGATCGTCCTGGGCTCGCCGCACATGCGCCCGGGCGAGATGACGGACTTCGCCGCGGCCCTGGCGCGCGCGGAAGCCGCCCAGCAGGCCTGGCTGGGCCCGCCCGCGAGCGTCATCGCGCAGCGCCTGCGCGAGCTGGCCAACAGCTGGTGGGTCGTGGTGCTGATCCAGGGCCCGTGCGCGCTGGCGATGTTCATGGTCGGCTTCGCGGCGGGCCAGCGCCGCGTCTTCGCACACCTCCACGCGTGGCGCGGCCTCCGGCGCCGCTTCGTCACCTGGGGGCTGGCCGTGGGCCTGCCCGGCGCCGTGTTCTACGCGAACGCGACGGCAGGGGGCCTGGGTTCGGGCCGGGAGATCCTGGGGCTGGGCGTGAGCCTCCTGACCGCACCCTTCCTCAGCGCCGCCTACATGGGCCTTGCGCTGATGCTGTTCCAGCGCGACGCCGGTGCGCGCATCGCCCGCGCGCTGGCGCCCGCGGGGCGCATGGCGCTGTCCAACTACCTGCTGCAGTCGCTGGCCTGCGCGCTGATCTTCACCGGCTACGGGCTCGGCCTCATGGGCCGGGTCTCGCCGGGGCTCGGCATGCTGATTGCACTGGGCCTCTTCGCCGGCCAGATGGTGGCCAGCGCGTGGTGGCTGCGCCGCTTCAGCTATGGCCCGGTGGAATGGGTCCTGCGCGCGCTGACGGTCGGCCGCTGGCCGCCGATGCGCAAGACGGCGCAGTGGCCGATGCGCTGAGGCTCGAGGCTCGCCGCTTCCCCTACGAATCCGCTTTAGCTTTAGACACTATTGTTGCCCAAGCTTCCTCGCCTACTCCTTTCTGTATTTCATCGGCCAAGCCGCTATCAGTGACAAGAGCCTTGGCAACCGCCACTGCCGCGTGGTCGGCAGCAAGTTCTGGATTGAACCTGCACGTAGACTCATCATCCAGGATGTCGATGAGCGCATGCGCCATAGCGATGCCCAACTTCACACGTGTGGGCATCGTGGAACGAGTCGATATCAAATCGAACGCAGCCACTCCCAGATCCTCGTCGCTCACAACGGCGCGCATGACATTGCGCACCGCCTCATCGGACAACAAGGGCAAGGGCTCCGTGGTGCCCGGCACCAGCACATCCATCATCTTGCCCAGGATTTGCATGGACACCCCCGAGTGGAATTGATTGAGCAATTCTTCCGCTCCGCCGCACACGGGATCGCCAGCGGCAGCATCGACTGCTTTGGCTGCGAACAGCCAAAGGGGATCGTGTACAAGTCCGGGCTCCAGGTTCATGAACAACAACAGCCTCCAGCCAGGGGCCCATTGACGCAAGAGTCGGGTGCAGTCAGCAAGTTGAGCGCCGAGCTGGACCCGCTTCATGCGCGCTGACATGGTTTTCATCACGCCTGTCCCCAGACCACCAGGTTCAATTCGGTCGATCGGTCCAGTTTCAGAACTCCTCACCGCGACGGTCTGGACCGCCGGCATCGCAGCCCGAAGGTCCACCCGATGCGCGAGCGCCTTGAACAGCGAGGCGACTGTGGCGGCGTCGGGTTGGTGGTGCCTCAAAAGCTTCACCACGGCTTCCGCGACGAGCTTTTGCCCTTCATTCATCGCCAGAATGACGTCGAGCTCGAAGGAAGCATCGGCACTGCAGAGCGTCGGCAGCGCATGAACCATATTGCTTTCGAGGGTGTCGACGAGGATTCCGTGTCGAAGCCCTTCAATCAGCTTCTGGATGACTGCTCGTTGATGTTCGGGCTCTGCACAAGCTGCCGAGAGAATCGTTTTGGCAGCTTCGACATAGTACGGCTCACCGGTCATCACGAGCACGGTGACCATCTCCCGCGCCACGGAAGCCTGTTTCGCCGCAAGCTCTGCATCTTTCTGCCCGATCTTCGTGATCTCGAAAGAACTTGCCTGAGCCAGGATTCCGACCTCCGCAAGTTCCAGGTGGACAGCCTTAAGCAGTGGTCTGTATGCTGCGTCGCGATTCGGCGAGTCATCTCTCAGCCCTTCGATGGCAACCTCCGGCATGCAACCCATGCCTCCCTGGATGACCAACGGATTCGCTGCCTGATCCACCGCGACGCGCAGGACTTCTCGCCGTAGGCTAGCCGGCATGTCACCGAGCAGTCTTAGGATCAGGTCTGCGTCGGGAAGCCGAGCCATCTCATCAAGTCTCGTGAGTTCCAGGTCCCCAGGCGAGCTGCCAACCCGAGCAGCGACCGCACGCAGAGCGGGCCAGATGATGCATTGCATCGCCAGAGCCCGTGGTTCAAACGCGAGACGTTGAGCGATCTGCAAAAGTGACCCCATCTCGCGCAAACACTCTGGAGTGTCCTGCTTCGAGATCCGTTCCAGCGTCGTGCGCACAGCCTCGACCAACGTGTCGTCCTTCAATGCCTCGACCATGTCCATGGTGAGTGGCGGAAACATCTCGACCAGCTTCATCCTTGCCTTGGGCGAGCAGGATGGCAGCAGTTGGAAGAACTTGGGAAGATCCGGGCGGCGCAATGCTCCGCGGGCCTCTGCGCTCAGCAACCGGTCCTTTGCACCGCCCTCATCGCTGGCCTTCACGCTGGCCTTCAGCGTGTCGATGTGATTCGAGCACAGCAGCCCACGCCGCGCCGATTGCGTGCACATGAGCATCAGCGTGCATGCCGCATTGAAGCGGCGCGCGTCCATCAGGATTCCGATGGCCTTTGCAATACCTTGACACGCTTCCTTGTCCCGCTTGTCCAGCTTCGACGACGCGGCGATATGGGAGTCTTGTACATCAAGGGCAGCGATGCCTGTCAGGCAGCGCTGCACCGCTGGCCATTCTTTGGGGCAGTCTATGAGCTGCAGAGGCTGAGGTTGCTTGGTTGGATTTCTCGGTTGGTAAGCGTCATCCCGATCGCGCTTGAGCGGATCGGCGGGCGCTTGCGCATTGGAACTGGACTGTTGGCCCCCTGCGCGGCGCTGCAGGGTCGAAGAGTGCTTCTGCCGAGTCAAGCCGCGCCGCCGCTCGGGCGCGTTGTTGGCTTTTTGCTTGCTTGCCTTGTTCATGGTGTTTGTCCATCTGAAGTGAGTAGTAGAGAAAGGGCTTGCGGGCAGGGCAGCTTCTGCCGTCCTCAGCAGCGCAGGAATGCGCCAGAGCTGATGTCGGCCAGCCCCGGGCCGGGGTGCGGCAAGGGATCGGGCGGATCGCGTTGGAGGCGGGCGACCCACGATGCGCTGGCGTGCCTGAACGCATCCACGGTCGCTGCCCATTCCGTCGGATCGCCCGGGATGGCCTTAACGAACATGCACAAGGTCAGCAAGCCCGTGCGTCGATGGACGTCGACGGCCCACTGCGCGCCCTCGCCCGCCCAGCGCACCATGACGTCCGCCACATGGCGCGGCACGTCCTCGTCGAAGGCGTCGTCCTCGTCGGCTTCCTCAATGGCCTGCAGCAGTTCCGCGCGCACATAGCCCATGCCGGCGAACAGTTCGAGCCGTCCGTCCGGCACCAGGGCGGCGTACGCCCGCAGCTGTTCGCCCGCTTCGAACACGAGGCTGCCATCAGCAACGATGCACGCGGGCGCCTGCTCCACGGAGGTCAGGTACTGATCGAGGCTGTGATGCAATTCAACGGTCATCGTGGTTTTCCCTCCCGGTGCGCACCGTGCGCCTACCATGAGTGACCGCTCTTTCGCTTCGGTTCCATGGCGATGTTCGCAGGACCGCAGCATTCTCTGAAAGCATCGCAAAGACCTGCAACGCCGCAATGACTCGGCCTGCACAAGCCGAGACTCTGATTCAGCCCGGTAGCGCCACCACAACCGCCGCCTCGTCGACGGTGGCCAGCACGCGCTGCCGCGCACGCAGCCCCGACCCGCAGGGCGCAAAGCCGACGAGCTGCAGGCCCCCTTCCAGCGCCACCGCGATCTCGTCGCCGTCCTCGCCGCGCGCCACGCCCTGCACCACGCCGGCCAGCCGGTTGCCGCGGCTGCGGCGCGGCGCGGAGGCACGCTCGACGCGCACCGCCGTCGCCTTGCACAGCGCGATGGCTGCCATGCCCTCGGCCAGGCCCAGCAGTTCGGCGCTCTCCTGAGTGATCCGCGCCGCGATCGGCAGTGCATCGCCCAGCGTCAGCTGCACGCGCACGATGCGCCCGGTGGATTCGATCGCCTGCACCGTCGCCGGCAGCTGGTTGCGCATGCTGGTGCGGATGGCGAGCCGCGCGAGCGCCGTGCCCGCACCGCCCGCACTGCTGCGCGACTGCACGTCCCGACGCGCCAGCGCGAGCGCATCGGCGAGCTCGAGCAGTTGCGCGCCGTGCGCCGTGAGCGAGGCTCCCCCGCCGCCCGCGCCGCCGACCGCCCGCTCCACCAGCGGCACGCCGGCCAGGTTGGTGAGCGTGGCCACCGCCTGCCACGCCGCCTTGTAGCTCACCGCCGCGTCGCGTGCAGCTTGCGAGATGCTGCCCGTGCGGCCGATGCCGCGCAGGATGTCGATGCGCTTGTCGCTCATGCCGTGGCCGAGCGCGTCGCCGAAGCGGGGAGATGCCATGCGCCGCATTGTGCCGCCGGGCTTACACTCGCGCTATTCCATCGATGAATAGCGCGATGACGTCCAGCCTCTTGCTCTCCCGTTCGCTCGCCGCCCTCCTCGCGCTCGGCGCGACGCTCGCCGTCCATGCGGCCGAGGTCCAGGTCGCCGTCGCGGCCAACTTCGCCGGGGCGATGAAGGCGCTGGCTGCGGACTTCGAGAAGGCGACCGGCCACAAAGCCGTTCTCGCCTCCGGCGCAACGGGCAAGTTCTACGCGCAAATCCGCAGCGGCGCCCCCTTCGACGTCTTCCTCGCGGCCGACGACGAGACGCCCGCCAGGCTCGACAAGGAAGGCGCTGCCGTGCCGGGCAGCCGCTTCACCTATGCGACCGGCAAGCTGGTCTTGTGGTCGGCCAAGCCCGACCTCGTGGACGCCAGGGGCGAGGTCCTCCAGAACGGGCGGTTCGCGCACATCGCGCTGGCCGCGCCCAAGCTCGCGCCCTACGGCTCGGCCGCGGTCGAGACGATGACACGCCTGGGCGTGCTCGCCCGGCTGGCGCCGAAGTTCGTGCAGGGCGAGAGCATCGGCCAGACCTTCGGCTTCGTTTCCAGCGGCAACGCGGAGCTCGGCTTCGTCGCGCTGTCGCAGGTGTGGGAGAAGGGCAAGCTCAAGAGCGGCTCGGCCTGGATCGTGCCGGCCGAACTGCACGCCCCTCTCCGGCAAGACGCGGTGCTGCTGGTTCGGGGCAAGGACAACGCAGCCGCCGTGGCGCTCATGGCCTTTCTCAAGTCCGACGCCGCCAAGGCGGTGATCCGCTCCTTCGGCTACGAGACGGCGTGAAACACTGCACATGACCACCGCGGCCGACCTCGGCGCCATCGTCCTCACGCTCAAGCTGGCGGCGCTCACCACGCTGATCCTGCTGCTGCTGGGCACGCCTTTGGCCTGGTGGCTGGCACGCACCCGCTCGGCGTGGAAGGGGCCGGTCGGCGCGCTGGTGGCCCTGCCGCTGGTGCTGCCGCCCACCGTGCTGGGCTTCTATTTCCTGGTGGCGATGGGGCCGAGCGGGCCGATCGGCGCGTTCACCCAATGGCTGGGCGTCGGCCTGCTGCCTTTCAGCTTCGCGGGCCTGGTGATCGGCTCGGTGGTGTATTCGATGCCCTTCGTGGTGCAGCCGATCCAGAACGCCTTCGAGGCCATGGGCAGCGAGCCGCTCGAGGCGGCGGCGACGCTGCGGGCATCGCCGCTCGACCGCTTCTTCAGCGTGGCGCTGCCGCTGGCGCGGCCCGGCTACCTCACGGCGGTGGTGATGGGCTTCGCCCACACGGTGGGCGAGTTCGGCGTGGTGCTGATGATCGGCGGCAACATTCCCGAGAAGACGCGCGTGGTGTCGGTGCAGATCTACGACCACGTGGAGGCACTGGAGTACACGCAGGCCCACTGGCTGGCCGGCGGCATGGTGGCCTTCTCGTTCCTCGTGCTGCTGGCGCTCTACGCGCTCCATCCCACGGGGCGGCGGCGATGACGGGCGATGCGGCGGCAGCCACGGGCGTGCAGGCACGCCTGAAGGTCGAGCACCCGGGCTTCTCGCTGGAGGTCGCGCTGGAGCTGCCGGGCCGCGGCGTGAGTGCGCTGTTCGGCCCCTCGGGCTGCGGCAAGACCACCTGCCTGCGCGCCATCGCGGGGCTGCAGCACGCACCGGGCGCCTTCGTGGCCGTGAACGGCGAGCGCTGGCAGGACGACACGAGCTTCGTGCCGACCCACCGGCGAGCGCTGGGCTACGTGTTCCAGGAGACGCGCCTCTTCGCGCATCTCGACGTGCGCCGCAATCTCGAATACGGCATGAAGCGGGTCGCCGCCGCGCAGCGTCGGGTGCCGCTCGAACAGGCGGTGGAACTGCTGGGCCTCGGCCCTCTGCTGGCCCGCCGGCCCGATGCGCTCTCGGGCGGCGAGCGCCAGCGCGTGGGAATCGCACGCGCACTGGCCACCAGCCCGCGGCTGCTGCTGATGGACGAGCCCCTGGCGTCGCTCGACCTGGCGCGCAAGCGCGAAATCCTGCCCTACCTCGAACGGCTCCACGCCGGGCTCGACATCCCCGTCATCTACGTGAGCCACGCGGCCGACGAGGTGGCGCGCCTGGCCGATCACCTGGTGCTGATGGAGGCCGGGCGGGTGCTGGCCAGCGGCCCCGCGAATGCGCTGATGACGCGGCTGGACCTGCCGCTGGCGCACGGCGATGCGGCCGGCGCCATCATCGACGCGACCGTCGCGGGCTTCGATGCGGCTTTCGGCCTGACGCAGCTCGCCTTCGCCGGCGGCACGCTGTGGCTGCCGCACGGCGGCACGCGCATCGGCCAGGCCGTGCGGGTGCGCATCCAGGCACGCGACGTGAGCCTCACGCTCACCCTCCAGGCGGACACCAGCGTGCTCAACATCGTGCCCGCGACCGTGGCCGATCTCGCGGAGGACGGCCCCGCGCAGGTCATGGTGGGGCTGGACGCCGGCGGCGCGCGCCTGCTCGCGCGCATCACGCGCAAGTCGGCCGCGCTGCTGCGCCTTCGCGCGGGCGCGGCCGTGCATGCACAGGTCAAGGGCGTCGCGATCGTGGAGTGAGGTTCACGCGCCGACCGGCACCTTGTCCAGGAAGCCGGTCACGACGCGCAGCTTGCCGGATTCGAGCTGCACGAAGTCCGTGCCTTCGACCAGGTCCTCGGCCCCGCTCGGTCCCAAGGTCCACGAGAAGCGCAGGTGCTCGCCGTGCGCATCGGCCTGGCCCTTGAGCTTGAAGCGGAAGCCCGGATAGCGCTGGTGCACGCCGCCGACCAGCGCGCTGATCTGCGCGTGGCCGCTGCCTTGCATCATGGGGTCGACGTAGCGCGCATCGGCGCTCCAGTGGGTTTCGAGCAGCTTCAGGCGGCGCTCGGCATCGGTCTCGTTCCAGACGGCGATGTACTGTTCGGCGATGCGTGCGGCATCGGGTGCGGCGGTGTTCATGGTGGCGATTCCTTTCGTCTTGAAGGCCCGCAACGGCGCGGGGTGAACGAATGGTCGCCGCGGACGCGCCGCGGGTCGATGACGTGGGAGGTCATGGCGGGCGGTGCCGCCCTCGCCGGTCCCCATGGCGGGCCAGCCGATCGTGCCCGGGATCACCATGGCCGCGGAGAGCGCACTACCATGCACCCAGTTCGTCGACGGAGCAGGTCATGAGGATTGCGGTGATGGGCGCGGGTGCGGTGGGTTGCTACTACGGCGGCATGCTGGCGCGCGCGGGACATTCGGTCGTGCTGGTCGGGCGGCCGCAGCATGTGGAGGCGATCCGTCGCGACGGCTTGCTGCTGGACACGCAGTCCTTCCAGGCCCGGGTGCCGATGGAGGCCAGCACCGAGGTCGATGCGGTGCGCGACGCCCGGCTGGTGCTCTTCTGCGTGAAGTCCACCGACACCGAGAGCGCCGCCGCGGCAATGCGCCCGCACCTGGCGCCCGATGCCCTGGTGCTCACGCTGCAGAACGGCGTCGACAACGCGACGCGCCTGCAGGCCGCGCTGGCGCAGGAGGTCGCGGCGACGGTGGTCTACGTGGCCACCGAAATGGCCGGGCCGGGCCACGTCAAGCACCACGGGCGCGGCGAGCTGGTCATCGCGCCCTCGACCAAGAGCGCCGAAGTCGCCGAGCTGCTGATCGCCGCCGGCGTGCCCACGCAGATCTCGGACAACGTGACCGGCGCGCTTTGGGCCAAGCTGATCCTCAACTGCGCCTACAACGCGCTGTCGGCGATCACGCAGCTGCCTTACGGCCGCATCTCGCAGGGCGAAGGCGTGCAGGCCGTGATGGGCGACGTGGTGCGCGAATGCCTCGCCGTGGCCGAGGCCGGCGGCGTGACGATCCCCGGCGACACCTGGGCCGCCGTGCAGCGCATCGCCGAGACCATGCCGTCGCAGTTCTCCTCCACCGCACAGGACCTGGCACGCGGCAAGCGCAGCGAAATCGACCACCTCAACGGCTACGTGCTGCGACAGGGCGAAGTCCTGGGCGTCGCCACGCCGGTCAACCGCGTCCTGCACACCTTGGTGAAGTTGCTCGAGGCGCGCGCAGCGGCGGCGTGACGCGGGCCGGCCGGCCCGGGGCAGGTTCGGATTTTTCCTTCATCGAGCCGGGTCATCGTCTGCCTGCCGCGCAGCGGCTGAACGCCCAGTGTGCAGGCATCAGAAAGGCCGCAACCATGAGCGCGACGCCGAAACCGCTGCCCCTGCATCGCCTGCCGCTTCGCGATCACGACGGCGAGTTTCGCGTCGTGATCGAGGCCAACCAGGGCTCGCGCAACAAGCTCAAGTACGACCCGCAACGCGCCATGATGGAGCTCCATCTCGTGCTGCCGCTCGGCGTGGCTTTTCCTTATGACTTCGGCTTCCTCCCGAGCACGCTGGGCGCCGATGGCGATCCGCTGGACGCGCTCGTGCTCATGGACGAATCGGTGCCGCCGGGCGCGGTGGTGCCCTGCCGTCTCGTCGGCGTGATCGAGGCCGAACAGACAAAGAAGAAGAAAAAGACCAGGCGCAACGATCGCTTCCTGCTGGTCGCGAGCTCGTCGCACCGCTTCCGGAACTGCAAGGACCTGGCCGATATCTCGGCGGATGTGCTGGACGAGATCGAGCGCTTCTTCGAGTTCTACAACAAGCAGAAGGGCGTGGACTTCCGCCCGATCGGGCGCTACGGAAGGAACAAGGCCGAGGCGCTGCTCAAGGCGGGCGAACGCGAAGCCGCTTGACGGAATGCCCGGTCAGGCGGGTGCGCCGCTCGGTGCCGCGCCCAGTGCGCGCCGCGGCTCGGCCGCGCCGTAGCGGTCCATGGCGAGGCCGTCGGTGCGGATGTCCGGCCGCCGTCCCATCACCTGGTCCGCCACCAGCTTGCCGGAGCCGCAGGCCATGGTCCAGCCCAGCGTGCCGTGGCCGGTGTTCAAGTACAGGTTCGAGAACGGCGTGGGGCCGATGATCGGCGTGCTGTCGGGCGTCATCGGGCGCAGGCCGGTCCAGAAACTGGCGCGCGGCAGGTCGCCGCCCGGGAACAGCTCGCCGACCACGCGCTCGAGCGTGGCGCGCCGCTGCGGGTTCAGGCGCAGGTCGAAGCCGGCCAGCTCGGCCATGCCGCCCACGCGGATGCGGTCGTCGAAGCGCGTGATGGCGATCTTGAAGGTCTCGTCGAGCACGGTGGATTGCGGCGCCAGCGTGGGGTCGAGCAGCGGCACGGTCAGCGAATAGCCCTTGACCGGATAGACCGGAATGTGCAGCCCCAGCGGGGCAATCAGCGCGCGCGAATAGCTGCCGAAGGCGAGCACATAGCGGTCGGCCTTGAGCACCTCCGCCTTGGGCCCGGCCAGCCGCACGCCGGCAATGCGGCCGCCTTCGGTGAGCAGGCTCTCGACGGCCTCCTCGAAGCGGAAGCTCACGCCCAGCCCGCGCGCCACCTCGGCCAGGCCACGGGTGAACAGATGGCAGTCGCCGGTCTCGTCGTTCGGCAGGCGCAGGCCGCCGGCCAATTGCCCTGCGCTGCGCGCCAGTGCGGGCTCGACCGCGGCGAGCTGGTGGCGGTCGAGCAATTCGAAGGGCACGCCGCATTCCTGCAGCACCGCGACATCGCGCTGCACCGCATCGAGCTGCGCCTGCGTGCGGAACAGCTGCAGGGTGCCTTGCGTTCGGTGCTCGTAGCGCACGCCGGTCTGCGCACGCAGCTCGCGCAGGCAGTCGCGGCTGTACTCGGCCACGCGCATCATCCGTTCCTTGTTGGTCGCGTAGCGTTCGGGCGAGCAGTTCTTCAGCATCGCGGCCATCCAGCGCAGCTGGAACAGGCTGCCATCGGGCCGGATCGCCAGCGGCGCGTGCTTCTGGAACATCCACTTGAGCGCCTTGAGCGGAATGCCCGGCGCGGCCCAGGGGGTGGAATAGCCCGGCGAGACCTGGCCTGCATTGGCGAAGCTGGTCTCCAACGCGGGACCGCCCTGGCGATCGACCAGCGTGACGTCGGCGCCGGCGCGCGCCAAATAGTAAGCCGTCGTGATACCGATGACGCCGCCGCCCAGAACAATCACTTTCATTGAAAGACCCCGTCGACTTCAAGAGAGAAGCCAAGGTTATTCATGTTCTTGCCATAAACTTCACTCAAATATGGCGGCATACCAGTGTTTCTTGCTGCCGTCACGGCCCCAGGGCGCCTGCAGGAGTGAAATGACCGAACTCGACCGCACCGACCGCAAAATCCTCGACATCCTCCAGCGCCAGGGCCGCATCCCCATGACCGAGCTGGCGCAGCAAATCGGCCTGTCGACCTCGCCCTGTACCGAGCGCGTGCGGCGGATGGAGCGCGAAGGTGTCATCACCGGCTACCACGCCCGCATCGATCCGCAGGCCATCGGCAAGACCTTGCTGGTGTTCGTGGAGATCACGCTGTCGTCGAAGTCGGCCGACGTCTTCGACAAGGTGCGCACCGAGCTGTTGCATGTGCCGGAGGTGATGGAATGCCACCTGGTGTCGGGCGGCTTCGACTACCTGGTGAAGGCGCGGCTGCGCGCGATGAGCGACTATCGGCGCCTGCTCGGCGACCTGCTGAAGAAGCTGCCCGTCACGGCCGAGTCGAACAGCTACGTGGTGATGGAAGAAGTGAAGGAAAGCCTGTACCTGCCGCTGGACCGGTGAGCCGCGACATTGCCCTATGGGCTGGCCGCATTCGGGAAGAACAGCTGCTCGCCGCCGATCTTGTAGCTCGCGATGCTCGACTGCCCCGCCGGCGAGATCACCCAGTCAACGAACTTCTGCGCAGCGGCGCCGTTGAGCTGCGGAAACTTCGAGGGGTTCACCACCATCACGCCGTACTGGTTGAAGAGCCGCTTGTCGCCCTCCACCAGCACCGCCAGGTCGGCGCGGTTCTTGAAGCTGAGCCAGGTGCCGCGGTCGGCCAGCACGTAGGCGCCGCTGGAGGCCGCAATGTTGAGCGCCGGCCCCATGCCGCAGCCGCACTCCTTGTAGCCCGTGCCCTTCTTGTCGTTGGCCACCGGCTGGCCCGCCCCGGCCAGGCCGGTCTGCGTCCAGAGCCGGCGCTCGGCGGCGTCGGTGCCGCTCTTGTCGCCGCGCGAGACGAAGGCGGCGTTGGCCGCAGCCACCTTCTTCAGCGCCACGGCGATGTCCTTGCCCTTCGCCGCCGCCGGATCGTTCTTCGGCCCGATCAGCACGAAGTCGTTGTACATGACCTCGAAGCGCTTCGCGGCGAAGCCTTCGGCGACGAACCTCTCCTCCGCCGCGGTGTCGTGCACGAAGAGCACGTCGGCATCGCCGCGCCTGGCCATGTCGATGGCCTGCCCGGTGCCGACCGCCACCACCTTGACGTCGATGCTGCTGGCCTGCCTGAAGGCCGGCAGCAGGTGCGCGAACAGGCCCGACTGCTCGGTCGAGGTGGTGGACGCCATGGTGATCGTCTCGGCCTGCGCCGCGGCGCCGGCCGCCGCCAGGACGAGTGCCGCCGCCACGAACTCGAATGCCTTCATGCCAGCTCTCCTTTGACAAATTGGCGGGCTTCCTCGGGGAGAGGCCCGTTGAAGAAATCATGGACCGGCAGGTCCGCCAGCACCCGGCCGTGCTCGAGGTAGACCACGCGGCTCGCGAGCCGCTTCACCTGGCCCAGGTTGTGGCTCGCGAACACCAGCGTGCGGCCCTGTGCCGCGTCGGCGATGAGGGCCTCGACCTCGCGCTTGGCCGTCGGGTCCAGGCTGGCGGTCGGCTCGTCCAGCAGCAGCACCGCCGGCTTGAGCGCCCAGGCGCGCGCCAGCGCCATGCGCTGCTGCTGCCCGCCCGACAACGTGCGCGCATTGCGCCCGGCCACCTCGGCCAGGCCGACCCGGCCCAGCGCCGTCACCGCCTCGCGCTGCGCGTCGCGCCACCGCGCGCCGTGCAGCCAGAGCGCCAGCGCGACGTTGTTGCGCACGCTCATGCGCAGCATGTGCGGACGCTGGAACAGCATCGCCTGCGCCTGCGGCGGCACCGCGTTGACGAAGGCGCCGCCCGCATGCGGCAACAGGCCGTGCAGCACACGCAGCAGCGTGCTCTTGCCGCTGCCGTTGGCGCCGATCAGCGCGACCCGTTCGCCGGCATGGATGGACAGCGTGACGCCGGCGAGCGCCGGCACGCGGCCGTAGCGCACGTCGATGTCGCGCAGGGCGAAGAGCGCCGCGCCGGCCGTGGCCGCTGCTTCCGGCGCATCGCCGCTTCGCGCGGCCACCACGCGAAGGCGGGCGCGCCCATCGCCATGCGGCCGGATGCTGCTCACGAGACCACCTCCGCCCGCCGCAGCCCCGCCGCGTCGACCGCGCCGCCATCGACCCGCTCGCGCCAGCCGCGCAGTGCGCTGATGGCAAGGTTGAGCAGCAGCACCACCCCCAGCAGCACCAGGCCCAATGCCAGCGCCAGCGGCAGATCGCCCTTGCTGGTCTCCAGCGCGATGGCGGTGGTCATGACGCGCGTGAAGCCGTCGATGTTGCCGCCCACGACCATCACCGCGCCGACCTCCGACACGGCGCGGCCGAAGGCGGCGATCAGCACGGTGACCAGTGCATAGCGCTCGTCCCACACCAGCAGCAGCGCCCGCGCCAGCGAATGCGCGCCCAGCGAGCGTAACTGCTCGCCATGGGCGCGGTCCGCATCCTCGATGGCCTGGCGCGTGAGCGCCGTGACCACCGGCAGCACCAGCAGCGCCTGCGCCAGCACCATCGCCTTGAAGGTGAAGAGCCAGCCCAGGAAGCCGAGCGGCCCCGAGCGCGACAGGAGCAGATAGATCACCAGCCCCACCACCACCGAGGGAAGCGCCAGCAGCGTGTTGAGCAGCGTGAGCAGCAGGCCGCGGCCGGCGAAGCGCGCGACGGCGAGCCAGGCGCCGAGCAGCAGGCCGAGCCCGCAGGCCAGCGCGCAGGCCGCGGCGCTGACGGCCAGCGAGCGGCCGACGATGCCGAGCAGAACGGGATCGCCGGAAACCAGCAGTTGCCACGCGGCGATGGCGCTGTCTGTGAAGGTGTTCATGGGGGCGTGACGGTCAAGTCGCCAGTATCGGCAAGCTGGGCCTCCCAACTTATGCAAACACTTGCATAGGTGACGGACGACCTTTGCATAATCCTTGGCGCCACTCCGCCTTCCGCTTCCAACGTGCAACAGATCGAACTGTCTTACGCCATCGCCCCGCGCCGGAGCGGCCGTACGCTGATCCGCAATCCGCTGATGGAGCTCTTGCACGCGGTGCGCGAGCACGGCTCCATCTCCTCCGCGGCGCGGGCGCTCGGCCTGTCGTACCGCCACGTCTGGGGCGAGCTCAGGCGCTGGGAGCAGAACCTCGGGCATCCGCTCGTGAGCGGCGAGCAGGGCCGCTCGGCGCAGCTGTCCGAGTTCGGCGACAAGCTGCTGTGGGCCGAGCGCCAGGCGCAGGCCCGGCTCGCGCCGCAGATCGAGGCCCTGCATGCGGACCTGGAACGCGCCTTCGCCATGGCCTTCGACGACAGCCTGCATGTGCTCAGCCTGCACGCGAGCCACGACGATGCGCTGGTTCTGCTGCGCGCCCACGCGGCCGAGCGCGCGCGGCTGCAGCTCGACATCCGCTTCACCGGCAGCGTGGACGCGATCAGCGGCCTCAACCAGGGGCGCTGCGTGATGGCGGGCTTCCATACCCTGGAGCGGCCGCCGGCCGGTTCGCTCGCGCAACGCACCTACAAGCCGCTGCTCAAGCCCGGGCTGCACAAGATCATCGGCTTCGCCCGCCGCACCCAGGGCCTGATCGTCGCGCCCGGCAATCCGCTGGGCCTGCGCGGCATCGCCGATGTCGCGCAGCGGCGCGCGCGCTACGTGAACCGCGCCCTCGGCACCGGCACGCGCGTGCTGCTCGACGAGCTGCTGGCGCAGGAGGGGCTGGGCCCGGATGCGCTCGAGGGCTACGAACGCGACGAGCCTTCGCACGCGGCCGTTGCGCACGCGGTGGCCTCGGGCCGCGCCGATGCCGGCTTGGGCATCGAATCGGCGGCGCGCGGCCCGGGCCTGGGCTTCGTGCCGCTCGTGAACGAGCGCTACCACCTGGCCTGCCTCAAGTCGGCGCTGGAGCAGCCGGCCGTCCAGGCCCTGCTGGTGCTGCTGCGCAGCGCGGCCTGGCGGCACCAGCTCGGCACGCTCGCCGGCTACGAGAGCGCCGGCAGCGGCGAGGTGCAATCGCTGAGCGCGCTGCTGCCGTGGTGGAGCTTCAAGGCGCCGAAGCGCTAGGGGTCAGTCCAGCTTGCGGTCCTCGCGCTTGGCTTCTGCCATGGCCTCGGGCTCCAGCTCTTCGGCCGATCGATTGAGGTGGACGAACAGGCCCCATCCCGCCAGCAGCAGCCCGACCGAACACACCATGCCGCTCGCATAGAGCAGCTGCGCCGGGTCGTCATGCGCCCTGAAGGTCGCGACCAGCCCTTCCACCGCCAGCGCGACCACGATGACCACCATGAAGCGCGACAGAAAACGCCGCACGCGGGTGGGCGCGCCGATGTGGGCGTCGCGCACCACTTCTTCCTCCGTGATGGTCTGCGCCACCTGCAGCGCAACCACCCCCGCTGCCAGCAGGCCGACCGCCTCGATGATCACTTCCGCCGCTGCGCGATCGAGGCCCTGGGCGAACGCCGACCAGCCGATGCGCGCCGACACCACGATCAACATCAGCGCGGCGCAGGCAAAGAGAAGCGCCATGAAGGCATGAATGCCGGAAAACACGCGCAGTAGCCATTTCATCGCCGGGCTTCCACTTGTTCTCGAATGGTGCAGTGTGGCGCCCTTTGCGACGCGCCGGTGTCAGCCGGCGCCCCCCGTTTTGGGGAGCGCCCTAGCGCCGAAGACGCGCCGCCAGCTGCCGCATGCCGGTCGACCAGCGGTTCGGCTTCTCGTCGGCCCACTGCTGCGCGAGCTCGGAAACGGCAGGGTCCGCGACCCGTTCCACGGCGCGTACCGCGGCCGGCGCCAGCGCACGCAGCTGCTCGCGCGGCATCGCGGCCAGGCACGGCACCGCCTTCGGCGCTGCGCTGCTGCCGAGGGCGCCGGCAATCAGTTCGCCGGCCGCCACCGCCATTGCGCCGTCATCGGCATCGACGAAGCTCGCGACCAGCGCCAGCTCGATGGCCTGCGAGACCCGCTCCGCATCTGCCGAGCGCGTGCATTCCGCCAGGAAGTCCTGCGCCGCATCGTTGTCGAAGGCGCCCTCGCCCCAGGCGCCCGCGTGCGCCGAAACAGTCAGCACATACGCGAGAGCGGCGGCGCAGGCAGGCTTGCGACAAATCATGCAGCGAATTCTCCATCAGGCCCCAGCCCCGTCGGCACGCCCAGCCGCAGCGCCAGGTTCGCCGCGTCGTAGGGCGCATGCACCTTGATGTCGTTGTCGAAGTAGCAGTACACGTCGCGCCGGGCGCGGCGCGGTGCGGCGCGGCCCGAGGCCCGGCGTGCATCCTTCACCTGGCGGCCCTGGCGCCACGCGTCGATCCGCGCGGCCCAGCGGTCGAGCGCGGCATCGTCGTAGCCGCTTGCATAGAGCTCCTTGTCCCCGTGCAGCCGCAGGTACACGAAGTCCGCGGTCAAATCCTCGAGCAGGGGCCAGCGCCCGGCCGTGTCGGCGACCACCAGGGCGATCTCATGGCGGCGCAGCTGGGCAACGAAGGCCGCGTCGACGAAGCTCGGATGTCGCACTTCCACCGCGTGCCGCAGCGGCCGTTTCGCGGAACGCTTGAGCCAGGTGCGGCCCTCGAGCCGATCGTCGTGCAGGCGCGCGAGGGCCAGGGCCGAACTCGTGTCGCGTGGCAGCAGCGAGAAGAAGTCGTCGAGCCGCTCCGGCTCGTAGGCCATCGAAGGTGGCAGCTGCCACAGCATCGGCCCCAGCTTGGCGCGCAGCGCCAGGACGCCCGATGCCAGGAAGTTCGCCAAGGCAGTGCGTACGTCCTTGAGCCGCAGCATGTGGGTGATGTAGCGCGAGCCCTTGACCGCGAAGACGAAGCCCTCCGGCGTCTCGTCGTACCAGCCCAGGTACGACTCGGGCCGCTGCAGTGAGTAGAAGGAGCCGTTGAGCTCGATGGTGGGCAGCATGCGCGAGGCGAAGGCAAGCTCCTGGCGCTGTGGCAGTCCTTTGGGATAGAACTTGCCGCGCCAGGGCGCATAGCGCCAGCCCGAGATGCCGACGCGGGTCTCGCCGGGGCTTCCAGCCATGATTTCCCGGCCTCCGCAAAGAGGCCTTCGCGTGCGGGCCCGCGCGGGATGCCGGGCCTCGGCGCGCGATTCTGTGCCGCGGCACGGCCCCGCAGTGAAGGACAAGGCCGCGCCTGCTGCGCCTGCTATTCGACCTTGTCGGCGCGCGCCCCCAGCCCCAGGTAGGTGTCGATGATCCGGCGGTCGTGCAGCAGTTCCGAGGCCGCGCCCTGCAGCGCGACCGCGCCCATTTCCAGCACATAGGCCCGGTCCGCAACCTGCAGGGCGGCCCGCGCGTTCTGCTCCACCAGCAGCACCGACACCCCGTGCTTGCGCAGCGAAGACACCACCTGCAGCACCTCGCGCACGATCAGCGGCGCCAGGCCCAGCGAGGGCTCGTCCAGCATCAGGAGGCGCGGGCGCGCCATCAGCGCGCGGCCGATCGCCAGCATCTGCCGCTCGCCGCCGGAGAGCGTGGAGGCCAGCTGCGCGCGGCGCTCGGCCAGGCGCGGGAAGATCGCGAAGACCTCGTCCATGCGCTGGCGCTGGTCGCGCTCGCCGCGCCACCAGCGCGAGAAGCCGCCCAGGAGCAGGTTGTCCTCGACCGGCATCTCGCCGAAGAGCTCGCGCTTCTCGGGCACCAGGCCGACGCCGCGCGCCACCATCGCTTCCACGCTGATGCGCGTCATGGCCTCCCCGCCCAGCAGCACCCGGCCGCGCGAAGGCAGAAGGCCCATGGCCGCGCACAGCAGCGTGGTCTTGCCGGCGCCGTTGGGGCCGATCACGGTGACGATCTCGCCGGTGTCGACGCGCAGGTCGACGTGGTGCACGGCTTCGACGGGGCCGTAGGAGACGCAGAAGTCTTCGAGCTGGAGCAGGGGGGAGGAATTCATTGGGTCATCCTCTTCGGAGCCTGTTGCTCCTGGCGACGCAAAAGAAAGTGACTCGCCCGCCGGGGCGACATCCCGGCTCCAGCCTTGGAACAGGCGCAACACCCAATCAAGCGCCCAAAGCCCTCACCCCAGCCATCTCCCCAGCCATCTCCCGCAAGCGGAAAAGGGTCAGGCAGAGGAAGCACGACAACCGAAATCCAAGCGAAACTCATGCAGTCTGCTCCACAAGGCCTTCGTTCGCGGGCTCGTCTACCCCGCCCAGATAGGCATCCAGCACCTTGGGATCGCGCTGCACCTCGGCCGGCGTGCCGCGCGCGATGACGGCGCCGAACTCCAGCACGGTGACGCGGTCGGCCAGGTTCATCACGAACTCCATGTCATGCTCCACCACCAGGATGCCCAGGCCCTCGGCCCGCAGCTGGTCGAGCAAGGTGGCGAGCGCACGTTTCTCCAGATGGCGCAGGCCGGCCGCGGGCTCGTCCAGCAGCAGCACCGCGGGCTGGCCCGCCAGGGCGCGCGCGATCTCGACCACGCGCTGCTGGCCCAGCGCCAGCGAGCCCGCCAGCACTTCCGCGAATTCGCCGAGTCCGCAGCGCTCGATCTGCCGGCGCGCCTGCGCGAGCAGCGCGGCCTCTTCGGCACGGTCCAGCCGCAGCATCGAGGCGATCCAGCCGCGCTGTCCGCGCCGGTGCGCACCCAGCGCGACGTTCTCGATCACGCGGCGCTGCCCCAGCAGGCGCACATGCTGGAAGGTGCGGCCCAGGCCCAGCGCCGCGAAATCGCGCGAGGGCTTGCCGGTCATCGGCCGGTCCATCAGCCGCACTTCGCCTTCGGTCGGATCGTCGACCCCCGAGATCATGTTGAAGAAGGTGCTCTTGCCCGCCCCGTTGGGCCCGATCAGCGCATGGATCTCGCCGGCCTTCACGTCGAGGCCGACGGCATCGTTGGCCACCAGGCCGCCGAAGCGCTTGGTGACGGCCTTGGCCTCCAGCACGACCTGCCCGCGCGGCGGCAAGGCGGTTTCGGGCAGCGCCAGCACATGGCGCGGCGCACGCGCTGCAGCAGGCTTCAGGAAGCGGTTGACGAGCCGCGCAAGGGTCGGCCACAGCCCGTCGGCGAAGCGCTGCAGCACCACCAGCATCAGCAGGCCGAACACGATCACCTCGAAGTTGCCGCTCGATCCGAGCAGGCTGGGCAGGATGTCCTGCAACTGCTCCTTCAGCAGGGTGATCAGCGCCGCGCCCAGCACCGCGCCCCACAGGTGGCCCGCGCCGCCGACCACCGCCATGAACAGGTACTCGATGCCGATGTTGAGGTTGAAGGGCGTGGGGTTGATGAAACGCTGCAGGTGCGCGTAGAGCCAGCCCGACACCGCCGCGAGCAGCGCCGCGAGCACGAACACCTTGATGCGGTAGCGGCCGGTGTCCACGCCCATCGACTCGGCCATCACCCGGCCACCCTTGAGCGCGCGGATGGCGCGGCCCTCGCGCGAGTCGAGCAGGTTGTGCAGCGCCCACAGCGCCAGCAGCAGCACGCCCCAGATGACCAGGCCCAGCGAGCGCGGCGATGCGAAGGAGACGCCGGCGACCACGATCGCCGGCACGCCCGCCACGCCCGTGTGGCCGCCGAGGAACTCGAGGTTGCCGAACAGGAAGTAGAAGCTCAGCCCCCAGGCGATGGTGCACAGCGGAAGGTAGTGGCCCGACAGCCGCAGCGTGATCGCGCCCAGGCCCCAGGCGATGAGAAAAGTCACGGCGATGCCGAACAGCAGGCCGATCCACGGCAGCAACGCCGGGCTGATGCCGCCCAGCGCCGAGGCGACCATCGGCGACGTGCAGATCCATGCGGTCGCATAGGCGCCGGTGCCGACGAAGGCAGCCTGGCCGAAGGAGGTCATGCCGCCCACGCCGGTGAGCATGACGAGGCCGGCCGCGACCAGCGCGTAGAGGCCGATGTAGCTGAGCACCGTGACCGAGAAGTCCGGCAGGAAGCCCCACACCGCCGCGAGCGCGACGATGAAGGCCAGCGTCAAGTGCCGCCGCGTCATTCTTCGTCCTCCACATGGCGGCTGCTGAGCGAGCGCCACCACAGCACGGGAATGATCAGCGTGAAGACGAACACCTCCTTGAAGGCGCTGGCCCAGAAGGAAGAGAAGGCCTCCAGCTGGCCGACGATCAGCGCGCCCACCAGCGCCAGCGGGTAGCTGGCCAGCCCGCCGACGATGGCGGCGACAAAGCCCTTCAGCCCGATCAGGAAGCCGGTGTCGTAGTAGATGGTCGTGATCGGCGCGATGAGCAGGCCCGAGACCGCGCCGATCGCCGCCGCCAGCGCGAAGCTCAGGTCGCCCGAGAGGCCGGTGGGGATGCCCATCAGCCGCGCGCCCACGCGGTTGATGGCGGTGGCGCGCAGTGCCTTGCCCACGATCGAGCGTTCGAAGAACAGGAACATCAGCACCACCAGTGCCGCCGTGACGGCCACCACCACCAGCGCCTGGCCGGTGATCGCGACCCCGCCCAGGTCCAGCCGCATCTCCGAGAAGGCCGGCGTGCGCGAGCCCTCGGCACCGAAGAAGAGCAGCCCCAGCCCCACCAGCACGCCATGCAGCGCCACCGAGACGATCAGCAGCGTCAGCACGGTCGCGTCGGCCAGCGGGCGGTAGGCCAGGCGGTAGAGCAGCGGGCCCAGCGGCACGATCACGGCGAGCGCGGCCAGCGTCTGGGTGAACTGCGATTCGGGCCGCAGCAGCAGCACCAGCGCGCAGGCCACCAGCGGCAGCACCACGCACCACGCCAGGGTCGAGGCCCAGTCCACAGGCGCGCCGCGCTTCCAGCGCCACAGCTCCACGACCAGCGCCGCGGCTGCCAGCACCAGCAGCAGCCACAGCGTGGCCGGCACGCGGCCGGCCTGCAGCGCCACCACCGACAGCGCGCTGAAGGCCACGAACTCCCCTTGCGGGATGAAGATGACGCGGGTCACGGAGAACACCAGCACCAGCGCCAGCGCCATGAGCCCGTAGATCGCCCCGTTGACGATACCGTCCTGCCCCAGGATCAGGGCGATTTGCATGTCCATGCGGTTCCTCGACCACGACGTATGAAGCCGCGCAAGTCATTCGGGGAACACCGCGGAACCGGCCTTGGCCTGTCCTGAGCCTGGCGAAGGGCCGGGCCGCTGGTGTTGCCCCCGGAAGGGGGTGGGCGGCTACACGAAGTGAGCCAACCTGGGGGAGAGCTTAGTCCTGCGGCTGGTACTTCCAGGCGCCGTTCTCGATCTTGACCATCACGCGCGCGCGCTGGTCCAGGCCCAGGTGGTCGGTGGGCGACATGGTGAAGATGCCATGCGCGCCGGGGACGTTCTTCACCTCTTCCAGCGCATCACGCAGCGCGGCGCGGAAGGCCGGCGTGCCGGGCTGCGCCTTCTTGAGCGCCACGGGAATCGCAGCGCTCATGATCAGGCCGGCGTCCCAGGCATGGCCGCCGAAGGTGGACACGCTGCCCTTGCCGTGGGCCGCCTCGTAGGCGTTGACGTAGGCCAGCGCGGACTTCTTGAGCGGATGCGAATCGGGCAGCTGCGACGCCACCAGCATCGGGCCGGAAGGCAGCAGCGTGCCTTCGACATCCTTGCCGCCGACGCGCAGGAAATCGGCGTTGGCGACGCCGTGGGTCTGGTAGACCTTGCCGGCATAGCCGCGCTCCTTGAGCGTCTTCTGCGGCAGCGCGGCCGGCGTGCCGGAGCCGGCGATCAGCACGGCATCGGGCTTGGCGGAGATCAGCTTGAGCGACTGGCCGGTGACCGAGGTGTCGCTGCGCGCATAGCGCTCGCTGGCCACGATCTTGAGCTTCTTGAGCTCGGCGGCCTTGGTGAATTCCTGGAACCAGCCTTCGCCGTAGGCGTCGGAGAAGCCGATGAAGCCTACCGTCTTCACGCCGTTGGCGGCCATGTGCTCGGCGATGGCGAGCGACATCATGATGTCGTTCTGCGGCGTCTTGAAGACCCACTTGCGCTT
The DNA here is from genome assembly GCF_057657265.1 of Variovorax sp. Soil_C_17. NCBI lineage: Bacteria > Pseudomonadati > Pseudomonadota > Betaproteobacteria > Burkholderiales > Comamonadaceae > Variovorax > Variovorax sp. Soil_C_17. The sequence continues at coordinate 72,345 of NZ_JBDGIT010000006.1, read as the reverse complement.
GGCATCCATGGGCTCGACGATGCGCGAAGAGGCCGCCATCGAGATCATCGGCACCTTCTCCTCGGCCACCACGTCGATCATGGCGAGCGAGTTCGGCGTCACGGTCGAGCCGAGCACGACGTCGACCTTGTTCTCGCTGATGAGCTTGCGCGTGTTCGACACCGCGGCGGTGGTGTCGGAAGCGTCGTCGAGCACGATGTAGTTGATCTTCTGCCCGCCGATGGTCTTGGGCATCAGCGCGATGGTGTTCTTCTCGGGGATGCCGAGGGAAGCGGCCGGCCCGGTCGCCGACAGCGTCACGCCGACGTTGATGTCGGCCTGCGCGGCAAAGGCCATGGCGCACAGCAGTGCCACGCCGAGGCGGGTGAAAGAATTCATGAACAGTCTCCGGTAGTTGATAAATCGCTCGCGCTCAGCGTTCGTCGAAGGACAGCCGCACGCGTTCGGTCAGGGGATGCGCCTGGCAGGTGAGGATAAAGCCGCCCGCGACCTCATTCTTGTCGAGGGCGAAGTTGCGCTCCATCCGCACTTCCCCTTCCAGGAGCTTGGCGCGGCAGGTGCCGCACACGCCCGAGGTGCAGGAGTATGGGACCTCCAGGCCGGCGGAGGACGCGGCATCGAGGATGCTGGGCTGCCCTTTGGTGAACGGGATCTCGCGGGCCAGCCCGTCGCGCACGATGGTGATGCGTGCGGTCTCGGCATCGCCGGGCTGCGGCTCGTGCACCACCGCGCCGACGGTGCCGGTGGGCGACTGGGCCAGGCCGAAGCGCTCGATGTGGATGCGCTCCTCGGGCACGCCGGCCTCCAGCAGCGCGGCCTCGGCCTCGTCGTTCATCTGGAAGGGGCCGCAGACATAGACGTGGTCGATGCTGCCGGGCGGCACCAGGCCCTGCAAAAACTCGGCGATCTTCTCGCGGTTCATGAGGCCCGCGTTGATCGGCACGTCGGTGTGCTCGTCGGAGAACACGAGCTGCAGCGACAGACGCGTCATGTAGCGGTTCTTCAGGTCCTCGATCTCCTCCTTGAACATCGTGGACCGCAGCTGCCGGTTGCCGTAGATGAGCGTGAAGCGCGACTGCGGCTCGCGCGCCAGCACCGTCTTCATGATCGACAGGATGGGTGTGATGCCGCTGCCGCCCGCGATGCCCACGTGGTGCCGGCGCGCCTCCGGCTCGATCGGCACGAAGAAGCGGCCCTGCGGCGCCATCACCTGCAGCGTGTCGCCGGGCTTGAGGCTGGTGTTGATCCAGTTGGAGAACATGCCCTGCTGCACCTTGCGCACGCCCACGCGCAGCTCGCCGTCGTCGACCCCGGCGCAGATGGAATAGGAGCGGCGCAGGTCCTGGCCGTCGATCTCCTTGCGCAGGGTGAGGTACTGGCCCTGGGTGAAGCCGAAGACGCCGCGCAGTTCCTCGGGCACGTCGAAGGAGACGACCACCGCCTCGGCAGTGTCGGGCTCGATGCTGCGCACGCGCAGCGGGTGGAAGATGACGCTCATATCGGCTTGAAGTGTTCGAAGGGTTCTCGGCAATCCAGGCAGCGGTAGAGCGACTTGCAGGCCGTGGAGCCGAAGGCCGAAAGACGCTCCGTGTGGGCGCTGCCGCAATGCGGGCAGGCCACCGGCGCGGCAGCCTGGCGCCGCACCAGGCGAATGGGCACCGCGCCGCCGGGCAAGGCCGCCGCGCCGGGCGGTGCGATGCCGTACTCGCGCAGCTTGCGCCTGCCTTCGGCGCTGATCCAGTCGGTGGTCCAGGCCGGGGCGCGGCGCAGCGTCACGCGGGCCGGGCCGAGTCCCGCGGCGTCGAGGGCTTCGAGCACGCTGCGCTCGATCACCTCGGTGGCCGGGCAGCCGGAATAGGTCGGCGTGAGCACGATCTCCAGGCCATCCTCCCGCGGCAGCACCTCCCGCACGATGCCCAGGTCGCAGACCGACAGCGCCGGCACTTCGGGGTCGAGCACCGTGCCCAGCACGTCCCAGGCGCGCGCGATGCGGGCCTCCTCGGCTTCGAGCGTGCGCAATGCGCTCATCACCACACCCCACCCGGATAGGTCCGCTGCAGGTACTGCATCTCGGCCAGGATGTAGCCCATGTGCTCGCTGTGCACGCCGCGCTTGCCGGTGCTCATGAAGGCCGACTCGGCCGGCATGGCCAGCGTGGCCTCGTCGAGCACCGAAGCCATCTCGGCAAACCAGGCCTCGCGCAGCTCGGACCAGGCCGGGCCGAGGCCGCTGGCGCGCGCCGCTTCGTCGACGGCATCGGCCGCGAAGAGCTCGGGCACGTAGCGCCACAGCTGGGCCAGCGCGGCCTCCATGCGCGCATGCGATTCGCCGGTGCCGTCGCCCAGGCGCACCACCCAGTCGGCCGCATGCTGCTGGTGGTAGCGCGCCTCCTTGATCGCCTTCGCCGCGATGGCGGCCACTTCGGCATCGCTCGAGTCTTCGAGCTTTTCCCACAGCAGCTTGAGCAAGGTCGCGGCCATCGCGTTGCGCAGCACGCTGAAGGCGAAGTCGCCGCGCGGCAGCTCGACCAGCGTGGCGTTGAAGTAGTCGCGCTCGTCGCGCAGAAAGGCCAGCTGGTCCTCGTCGTGCGCGCGGCCCTCGAGCTGGCCTGCGCGGGTGAGGAGCGCGCGCGCCTGGCCCACCAGGTCCAGCGCCATGTTGGTCATGGCGATGTCCTCTTCCAGGATGGGCGCGTGGCCGCACCATTCGCCCAGGCGCTGGGCGAGGATCAGGCAGGTGTCCCCGATGCGCAGCAGGTACTGCACGTCGGCGCGGCGGTCGAGTTCGATGGATGCTTGCATGACTCGCTTCGGCTCACATGTGGTCGACCGACTTCGGCAACTCGTAGAACGTGGGATGGCGGTAGACCTTGTCTTCCGCCGGGTCGAAGTACATGTCCTTGTCGCCCGGATCGCTGGCCACGATCTGGTCGGAGCGCACGACCCACACGCTCACGCCTTCCTGGCGCCGGGTGTAGACGTCGCGCGCCATCTGCAGCGCCATCTTGGGGTCGGGGGCGTGCAGGCTGCCGCAGTGCTTGTGGTCCAGGCCGGCTTTGCTGCGCACGAACACTTCCCACAGGGGCCACTCGCGTCCTGCGGCTGCGGCGGCCTTCGGCGCTTCCGTGCCCGATCCCGCGCCGGCCCTCCCCTCGCCGGGCGAGGGCAAGGTGCCTTCTTCAACGCTGCTCATGCTGCCAACCTTTCTGCTCGTTCGTGCTTTGCCGCGTGCGCCAGGGCCGCTTCCCGCACCCAGGCGCCGTCTTCCCAGGCCTTGACGCGCGCGCCCAGGCGCTCGCGGTTGCAGGGCCCGTCGCCGCCGATCACCCGCCAGAACTCGGCCCAGTCGATCGCCCCGTGGTCGTGCGCCTGGCGCTCCTCGTTCCACTTCAGGTCGGGGTCGGGCAGGGTCACGCCCAGCACCTTGGCCTGCTCGACCGCGGCATCGATGAACTTCTGCCGCAGCTCGTCGTTGGTAAAGCGCTTGATGCCCCAGCGCATGGACTGCGCGCTGTTGGGCGACTGGTCGTCGGGCGGGCCGAACATCATGATCGAGGGCCACCACCAGCGGTTCACCGCGTCCTGCACCATGGCTTTCTGCGCCTCGGTGCCGTGCTGCATCATGGTGAGCAGTGCCTCGTAGCCCTGGCGCTGGTGAAAGCTTTCTTCCCGGCAGATGCGGATCATGGCGCGCGCATAGGGCGCGTAGGAACAGCGGCAGATCGGCACCTGGTTCATGATCGCCGCCCCATCCACCAGCCAGCCGATGGTGCCCATGTCGGCCCAGGTCAGCGTCGGGTAGTTGAAGATCGAGCTGTACTTGGCCTTGCCGCCATGCAGTGCGTCCAGCATCTGGTCGCGGCTGGTGCCCAGCGTTTCGGCGGCGGCGTAGAGGTAGAGGCCATGGCCGCCCTCGTCCTGCACCTTGGCCAGCAGGATGGCCTTGCGCTTGAGCGTGGGTGCGCGGCTGATCCAGTTGCCCTCGGGCAGCATGCCGACGATCTCGGAATGCGCATGCTGGCTGATCTGGCGCACCAGCGTCTTGCGGTAGTGCTCGGGCATCCAGTCCTTGGCCTCGATGAAGCCGCCGGCATCGATGCGCTCGTCGAAGCGCTCTTCCAGCCGCAGCTCCTCGGCCGAGCGAACGGCCTTGGGGCCGTCCTTGTCCTTGCCCATGGTGTCCATGGCCTGGGTGTACATGGCGTGTCCTTTGCTTTTCAGGTCTTGGGGCGCTCGTCGAGCACGCGCCGGGCCTTGCCGGTCAGCGTGCGTTCGAGCGATTGAGGGGGCTGCACCACCACCGTGGTCGAGATGCCGACGAGGGTCTTGACGCGCTGCTGCACCCATTGCGCGATCCGGTCGCACTCGTCGTCGGGGATGTCGGAGGCCCCCTGCTGCAGCTCGCAGCGCACTTCCACGTGGTCCAGGTGGCCTTCGCGGCCGACCTTGATCAGGTACTGGCCCGAGAGCTTCTCGTGCGCCAGCACGATCTCCTCGATCTGCGTCGGGAAGACGTTGACGCCGCGGATGATCAGCATGTCGTCGCTGCGCCCGACGATCTTGCCCATGCGGCGGAAGCTGCGCGAAGTGGGCGGCAACAGGCGCGTGAGGTCGCGCGTGCGGTAGCGGACGATCGGCAGCGCCTCCTTGGTGAGCGAGGTGAAGACCAGCTCGCCCTCTTCGCCGTCGGGCAGCACCTCGCCGGTCTCGGGATGGATGATCTCGGGATAGAAATGGTCTTCCCAGACCACCGGGCCGTCCTTGCTCTCGATGCACTCGCTGGCCACGCCCGGGCCCATCACTTCCGACAGGCCGTAGATGTCGACCGCGTCCATGCCGCCCTTGTGCTCGATCTCGCGGCGCATGGCCTCGGTCCAGGGCTCGGCGCCGAAGATGCCGACCTTGAGCGAGTTCTCGCGCGCATCCAGCCCCTGGCGCTGGAACTCCTCGATGATCACCTGCATGTAGCTGGGCGTGACCATGATGATGTCGGGCCGGAAGTCCCGAATGAGCTGCACCTGCTTCTCGGTCTGGCCGCCCGACATCGGGATCACGGTGCAGCCGGCGCGCTCGGCGCCGTAGTGCGCGCCCAGGCCGCCGGTGAAGAGGCCGTAGCCGTAGGCCACATGCACGATGTCGCCCGGCCGCCCGCCCGCGGCGCGGATCGAGCGCGCCACGAGGTTCGCCCAGTGCTCGATGTCCTGCAGGGTGTAGCCCACGACGGTCGGCTTGCCGGTGGTGCCGGAGGAGGCGTGGATGCGCGCCACCTGCTCGCGCGGCACCGCGAACATGCCGAAGGGATAGTGGTCGCGCAGGTCCTTCTTGACGGTAAAGGGGAACTTCGCGATGTCGCTCAGCTGCTTCAGGTCGCCGGGATGCACGCCGCGCGCCTCGAAAGCCTGGCGGTAGTGCGGCACCTTGTCGTAGGCCCGCTGCAAGGTGGCCTGCAGGCGCTGCAGCTGGAGCGCGGCGATCTCGTCGCGGCTGGCGGTTTCGATGGGCTCGAGCTCGCCGGGCGCGGGGCATTTCACGGGCATGGAAGGGTCTCCTTTTGGCGTCTTGGGGGCTGCATTCAGGCCGGTGCGACCGGCTTGCCCTTGAGTGTGTAGGAACGTCCGCGGAACACCGCGACCCGCTCGCCGCGCTGGTTCAGCACCTCCGTGTCGTAGACGCCCGTGCGCCCGGACTTCGAGATCTCGACGCAGCGTGCCACCAGGCGGTCGCCCTGGCGCGCGGGCGCGACGAAGTCGATGCCGAAGCCGGAAGCCACCGTCACTTCGTTGTAGGAGTTGCAGGCGTAGGCGAAGGCCGAATCGGCCAGTGCCGAGATGAATCCGCCGTGGCAGATGTCGTGGCCGTTGAGCATGTCCTCGCGCACGGTCATGGCGACGTCGGCCCGGCCGGGCGCGATGGCCTCGATCTCCATGCCGAGGCCGCGCACGGCGCGGTCGTTGGCGAACATGGCATCGCGCACGCGTTCGGCGGTTTGCTGGGCGTGGGGGTCGCTCATCGATGGGGCTTTCGGTCTCAACGGTCGTTGAACTGCGGCAGGCGCTTGGCGCGGAAGGCCTCCACGCCTTCGCGGTAATCGGCAGCGGCGCCGAGCTCGCGCTGCAGCGCGGCTTCGCGCGCCAGCGCGGCGGGCAGGTCGAGCGTCTGGGCATCGGCCAGGGCTTGCCGGGTGGCCACCAGCGCGCGCACGGGCATCGCCGCCAGGCGGTGCGCCAGGCCCTCGACGGTGAGGCTGAGCTCGTCGTCCTCCACGCATTTCCAGATCAGGCCCATCTGCGCCGCCTCGGCCGCCGGCAGCTTGTCGCCCAGCAGGGCCAGGCCCAATGCGCGCGCCGGGCCCACCAGCCGCGGCAGCAGCCAGGTGCCGCCGGTGTCGGGCACCAGGCCGATCTTGGTGAAGGCCTGGATGAAGCTGGCCGAGCGGCCGGCCACCACCAGGTCACAGGCCAGCGCCAGGTTGGCGCCCGCGCCCGCTGCGACGCCGTGGACCTCGGCGATCACCGGCACGGGCATCGAGCGGATGCGCAGCACGAGAGGCGCGTAGAGCGATTCGATCACCCGGCCGAGGTCCTTGGGCGCGGCGCCGGGCGAGAAGTCGGGCGCGACCATCGGGTCGGACAGGTCCTGCCCGGCGCAGAAGGCGCGGCCCGAGCCGCCCAGCACGACACAACGCACGGTGCTGTCGGCCGCCGCCTCGTCCAGCGCGGCCATGAGCTCGGCATGCAGTTGCGAGGTGAAACTGTTGAGCGCTTCCGGCCGGTTGAGCTGGAGCGTGCGCACGGCGCCCGAATGGCTGATGCGTACCAGAGCTTCGTTCATCGTGGTGCTGGGGTGTGGGATTGGGTTGGCGATCGGTCCCAAGGAAGGCGCTTCTAATAATTGACCGACCGTTCGGTTGATTATAGGATTCGCGATCTTGCCCGCGCAAGCTTTGGTCCTCGGTGCTAACCCGAAGGCTAGCGCGGGCCGCCCATTTTTCCAATCCGTACGGAGCCGATTTCATGCCCTGCTATGCCCTCGAAGGCGTGGTGCCGGTGGTCGACCGCGACGCTTATGTCCACCCCACCGCGGTGTTGATCGGCGACGTCATCGTGGGCCCCGGCTGCTACGTCGGTCCCTGCGCCAGCCTGCGCGGCGACTTCGGCCGCATCGTGCTGGAGCGCGGCTCCAACGTGCAGGACAACTGCGTGATCCACGGCTTTCCGGACCAGGACACGGTGGTGGAGGAAAACGGCCACATCGGCCACGGCGCGGTGCTGCACAGCTGCGTGGTGCGCCGCGATGCGCTGGTGGGCATGAACGCGGTGGTGATGGACGAGGCCGAGGTCGGCGAATCGGCCATCGTCGCGGCCTGCGCCTTCGTGCCGGCCGGGATGAAGGTGCCGGCGCGCAGCCTGGCGGCCGGCGTGCCGGCCCGGGTGCGGCGCCAGCTCGGCGACGAAGAGATCGCCTGGAAGCAGGAAGGCACCCGGACCTACCAGGACCTCACCCGCCGCTGTCTCGCCAGCCTGGTCGAGGTGCAGCCGCTGGCCGCAGCGCAAGAGAACCGGCCACGCCTGCAGTCGCCGGACGTGCGCCCGCTGATCGCCACGCGGCGCGGCTGAGCCCTCAGCGCAGCTTGCGCGCGCCGGCGGTCGCGCGATCGCCCTTCGCCGCCAGCGCGGGCGGCAGCTGCACCGCCCGCACGCCGCCGAAGAACAGGTCGGCGACGATCTCGCCGATCGCCTCGTGGTCGAGCTCGCGGCCGGGCTTCATCCAGGTGAACATCCAGTTGATCATGCCGAAGAGCAGCATGGCCATCGGCTTGCCGAGCTTGCTGGTCGCATCCTCGCCGCGCACCTCGGCAATGGTGCGCGCGAAGGCCGCGACCACGCGCCGCTCGACGCCGATGATGCGGGCCTGGTCTTCCTCGCGCAGGAAGCGCACGTCCTCCGTCAGCACGCGCTGGGCGTTCTGCGCCATCGCGTACTCGGCCACGAAACTGCGGATCAGCGCTGCGAGGCGGGCCTCGGGCGTGGAGTGCTCGCGCATCACCTCTTCCACCACGGCTTCGAGGCGCTGCACATGCTCCTCGGCGATGCGCACGGCGAGATCGTGCTTGTCGCGCACGTAGTGGTAGAGCGTGGCCTTGGAGACGCCGCAGGCCGCGGCCACCTCGTTCATCGAGGTGCCCGCATAGCCGCGCTGTGCGAACAGCTGCGCCGCATTCGAAAGAATCATTTCTCGCTGGCCGTCGTAGCCAGCCGGGTCACGCACGCGAGCCATCCGGCAGCGCCCTTTCCATGAAGGAGGATGTCATCGTCGACAGACGATGCCCGATGATGGCACGGACACCAGCGATGGATCTCGACGACTCACGCGCCGCGGACCTCAGGCAACAACTCAGGGTGACGGTCGAGCACTTTGAGCAGTTTCACCAAGGCCAGCGGTGGCTTGGTCTTGCCGTTCTCGTAGCGCGAGAAGGCGTTGACGCCGCCACCAAAAATTTCCGCCGCCTCCCGCTGGTCGAGGTCCAGCTTCTTGCGCACGCTCGTGATGAAGCCGGGGTCAACGATCGACGCATTGATCTGCTTGTTGAACGCCAGCATCAGCTGCATCGTCCGCCGCGACTCCGCAGCGTCCAGCACGGACTCGTCGCAGGCCAGGCAAAAGTCTCCCGTCACCTGGGGAATCACGGTGGACTCGCCTTTATAGGTATAGGGCAGGTCGCGAGTGTCATGAACCAGCTTGGCCGCTCCGCAGTTGGGACATTTCATGTCATAGCTCCTTGAAGGAAACGATGAGCACGTCATCGATCACGGTCAACTTCAGATACACCCCTCCTGCAACTGTCATCGGGCGATACACGTCCTGCCACACGCGGTGATGGGCATGCGTTGTCATGCTCTTGTAGAAGTCAGCATGCGTCAGCCGCAAGGAGAGCTTGCAGTGAGGTGTCCCCTTCTCCATTGATGCTAACCTACTAGCCAAAATAAACCAAGTAGGTTAAACATGACGTCCGCACCGCATCAGGCGCCGTCATAGATGAACCGCCAATCCTGGTAGCTCGGCGCCGAGCCGGTCCCGACGGTCGCCTCGTTCGGGCTCTTCGCGCGTATCGGCGATTTCGACGAACTGCTGGCCACGCCCCAGACGCCGCCTTGCGGCGCGAGAAGCGGCGTGAACGCCTGCGCGGTCATGGGATCGACGTAGAGCTGGCGCAGATAGCGCCGCGTCACCAGGTGGCGGGAATCCTTCAACAGGTCTTCCAGGCGCGCCGGATACCGGTGCTGTCCGCCCGGTGCGCTCAGGTAGTAGTCCTTGATCGCCTGGCGGTAAAGGGCGCCCACATGCACGAGTTCGGCCTCCCTCTCGCGCTGGGCCGAGGTGGTGTAGACCTCCACCGCCTTGCCGATGCCGAGCGACAGCACCGCCACCGCCAGCAGCATGAACAGATAACCGACCCCACGCTGACGCTTGCGCCGCATGCCGTCTACCACGACGCGAAGGGCGTGCCGTCGGTGGCATGGCCGGCCGCGCCGCTGCGCACGTCGTGGACGACTTTCCTGCCGCCCTCTTCCTCCCGGATGGCGGGCACCCAGGTGTCCCGGCGCTCGGTCACGGGGTCGAGCGGCAAGGCGCGCAGATAGCGCCGGACGACCAGGTCGCCGAGCGCCTCGGGGTACGTTCCCCTGTCGCTGTAGTACTGGTCGAGCCCGATGCGCAGCGCCGAAAGGTTCTCCTTCAAGGCCGCTTCCCTGGCCACCGCGACCTTGTGCATGTAGCGGGGCGCAACGATGCCGAGCAGGGCCGAGACGATGGCCATCACGACCAGCAGTTCGATCAGCGTGAATCCGAGGCTGCGCTTCATCGGCGTCACCATTGCGCGTACGGAAGGCCGTTCAAGCCGACGCGGCTGCTGAGCGAGCGGACGTCATAGACGTCGTCCCCCTCCATCGGCCGATCGGCTTCGCTCGAATAGGCACGCTTGCCCCAGGTGGCCGCCGGCGCCAGCGCCATGTCGGCATTCATCGGATCGCGCGGCACGCGACGCAGGAAGAAGATCTTTCGACGGCCCGGGTCCTTCAGGTCTGCCGCACCCTCGACCAGGGCTTCCAGCGAAGGCGGGTAGCCCGTGGTCGTCGCCGAACGATGGACCCGCCCCTCGTCGCCCGCGCGCTTGTAGGCATCGATGGCGCTTCGGATCTCGCGCAGCGCGGCCCGCAGTTCCTGCTCCTTCTGTCGCTGGACGGCCATCTGCGTCAGCGGCACGGCCACGGACGCCAGGATACCGACCAACGCCACGGTGACCATCATCTCGATCAGCGTGAATCCGCGGCTGGGGCTCATGGGCTGGACTGCGCCGGTTGCGAGTCCGAGGCGCCGTAGCGCCCGCCCGGCGTGAGCCTCATGGGCCGGATGCCGGCGCTGTCCGCGGTACCGGAAGCGAACTCGACCGCATGGGCCGGCGGTGTCGGCATCGCGCGAACGATGCGGGGCGTGATGAGCAGCACGATTTCCGAGCGCCCATGGGTGGAGGTCTGATTGGAAAACAGCCGCCCCACCCCCGGCACCTGGCCCACGCCGGGAATGCCCGCGGCATTGTGGTTCTGCTCGTCCTTCAACAAGCCCGCCAGGACCTGCGTCTCGCCGTCGCGCAGCCGCAGCACCGTGTTCGCATTGCGCGTCCCGATCTGGTAGGCCAGCAGGCCCGTGGTGGACCGGATCTCCTTGACCACATTGCTGACCTCGAGATCGACTGCCATCGTCACCTCGCCATCGACGTGGATCTCCGGCATCACCTCCAGCTTGAGACCGACGTCGAGGTAGCTGATCGACTCCGTCGACGCACTGGAGCTCTGGTTGACCGTCGTGGTGATCACCGGCACCTTGTCGCCGATCAGGACCTTGGCCTTGTGCCGGTTGCTCACGCGGATGCGCGGGTTGGCCAGGGTCTTCGCATCGCTGCGGGTCTGCTTCAGATGGAGCACCAGCAGGGGGTCCGGCAGGAACAGCTGGAAGTTGCCCTTGCCGAGATGCCTCAGCTCGTCGACCGTCAGCTGGCCCGGCATGCCAGCCCTGCCGTAGACGCTGGCAGCCAGGCGATCGGGCACCTGCACGCCGGCATTGAGCAGCCCGTTCTCATTGAGCTCGAGGATCTCCACCTCGAGCACCACCTCCGGATCGGCCATGTCGTAGGTCGCGATCAGGCGCTCGATGGCTGCGATGACCTGGAGCTTGTCGCGCACGATCAGCATCTTGAGCCTGTCGTCCATGAACATCGACTGCGGCGCGACCAGCGTGCGCACCATTTCCTGGACCTTCTTCGGATCGGCGTTCTTCAGGTAGAAGGTCCGCATCACCAGGTCTTCGTAGCGCTTGCGCTTTTCCTCGATGTCCGCATAGATCAGCAGGGTCGATTCGTTGAGCACCTTCTTGTTGAGCTGGCTGGTCCGCAGCACCAGGTTCAACGCGTCCTCGACGGTGGTGTCCTTGGCGAAGATGGTGGTCTTGATGTCGCTCTTGACGTCCTTGTCGAGCACGAAATTGACGTTCGACGTGCGGGACAGGATTTCGAGCACGGTCTGGATGCCGACGTCGCGCAGCTCCAGCGTCACCGGTTTCCTGAGCGACTCGGCAAGCACCGGCTCCGACGCCAGGCCTCGGTTGCGTTCGATTTCGATGTCCTGGCGCTGCCGCAGCGCCTCGGCCTGGCCGGGGTTCTCCAGCAGCAGCTCGTTCAGCGAGCGCAACGCGGCTTCGGGGTCGCCCTGGTCCAGGGATGTCTTCGCCCGCGCCATCTGTTCGGATTCGCGTGCTTCGCGGGAGAGCGCGGCGATGCCGGCGAGCGCGGCATCGCTGTGCGGGTCGAGCCGCAGCATCGCCTCGAAAGTCTCCCGCGCCTCTTGCGTCTTCTTCTGCGAGGCGAAACGCCGCGCCTTCTGCAGAAGGTCGCGCAGGACGCCATCGCGGGTCTGGATGTACTTCAGGCGGAAGCCGGTGGGATCGGTCTTCGCCAGTTCGGCCAGGCTCGCTAGGCCCGCGTCGACCTGGCCGTCCGCCAGCAACCGGTCGGCGCGACGTTCCTCCAGATAAGTGGCGCATCCCGACAGCAGTCCCAGCGCCAGCAGGCAAGACGCGACGATCGGGGTTGACGAGAACGACAAGCTCATGAGGGTTCATTGCACCGCGATGAAGCGGATCTGGTTCAAGGGCAGGTAGCGCAGTTCGACCTGCGTCGCGGTGACTTTCTCCACCTTCCAGAGGCCGTCGATCGTGCTGCCGATCTCGACGACCCGCGGATCGGCCCCGGTGCCGAGAAAGACGTAGCTGCGGCCGTCCTGCTCGAGGCGCCCGAGATAGCTCATCGCGGGCTCGGGCGCCATCGGCGCGGGGGGCTGCATCGGAACCGGCGGCGGCACCGGGTCCGGCACCGGCGCGGGCGGCGCGAGCGCTGCCTGCTGCCGGGCTTCTGGCGGCATCCACGCTTCTTCGGGCACGCGAATCCACGGCGCAGCAGGCGCGGTTGCATCGCCACCCGCCGGCGACGCGTGTTCTCGTCGCGCCGGCGCTTCCGCGGCGGGCGCGCCGGCGCCGTCGGGCTTCAGCAAGGCCAGCAGCGTCAGCACCGCGGTCAGCCACAGCGCCGCCTGCAGCGGCTTGGAAAAGGCCGGCGTGTTCATCGCGCCCGCGCGTCGCCGGCCTGGCGGTAGTACAGGCTGGCGTCCAGCCGCACGGCCAGGCGGTCCGGCTGCTCCGGCGACTTCTCCATCGCGATGCGGTCGATGGCCAGGTTGGGCATGCTCGCCAGAAGGCTGTGCAGAAACTTCCGATACGGCGCATATCCGGCCACGAGCGACATCTGCATCGACAGGCTTCGAACCGGCAGATGCTGCAAGCGGCCGTGCGTGTACTCGATGCGCGACAGCGTCACGCCGCTTTCTCCGGCCAGCGCGTGCAGGGTCTGCAACTGCTGCTCCCGCACGTCGACCGGCGGCAGGAAGGCCAGAAAGGCATCGACGCGCTCGGGAGATCCAGGCGGCGCTGCGCGCGGCACTGCGGCTTCCGTCGCGGCCGCGGTCTGCGACGCAGCGCTCGCGCGCAAGGCATCGATCTCGTGGCGAAGCGGCTTGTTCACGATGAATAGCAGCCCCATCCACAGGGCCAGGGCAGCGGCGCCCGCGAACACCGGACCCTCCGCGTGTGCCCACGCGCGGCGCACCATCCATCGGGCACGGCCGATGACGGCATTCATGGCTGCCGCCACTCCGCGGCCAGCACGAAAGTCAGCGCCTTGCCGCTCTCGCCTGCTTCGGGCTGCCGCGCCTCGGACAGCGGCTCGACCACGCGCCAGGATGCGTCGTCCTGAAGCCGCTGCACGAAATCGACGAAGGCCCGGCTGCTGTCCGCCTGGCCTGCGATGCGCAGGCGGAACGCATCGGCTTCCGGCTGCACGCGCGTGACGGAAACGTCGTCCTTGATGGCGGCCTGCAGCGCGTTGAGCATCGCTTGCCACGGACGCTGCAAGCCGGCAACCAGCGTCTCCATCTCCACCCTGGCCTCGGGCCGCGCCACCCGCAGATCAGATGGCCGATGCTTCACGGCGACGCGTTGTTGCGCCTCGATCTGCGACAGCACCGCGGTCCGCTGCTGCAGGAGTGCATGGCGCTGCCAGAGCGCGTGCGCGCTGCCGATGGCGCCGGCCAGCAGGACCACGATGCCGGTCCTGCGCCAGGTGGGCCGCGGTGCGAAGTCCATGCCCATCGCCATCAGAACACCCCGCACAGCGCGAAGGCGTAGTCGGCGTCGTGGGCTGCAACGAAGCCGCTGCCGTCGGCGAGCAGCAACGCGGCAGCGGGTGCCGCGACAGCCGCGGCGGCCGGATGCGACGAGAACACCCTCAGCGCTTCATCGCCAGCACCTGCCACGGCAGGCGCCGCGGTCGTCACGACGCCGAAGGGCCGGAGCGACACGTGGCCGATCTGCCCTCGATCGTGGCGCACGACCAGCTGGCGCTCGCCGTCGATCAGCAACAGCGTTCCCCGTTCCTTGCGCAACAGCGCCCGGAAACGCGCCCACACCAGGGCAAGGGCCGGCTCGATGCGCGACACGCCGCAGTGCGATTCGCTCGCGTGCGCACCGATCTCTGCGACCAGTTCCTTCGGCACGAAGGCGGCCAGCTGCGCTTGTCCGTACACCGGCACGGCAAAGCGCACTGCGAACAGCGCGGGGTCGTGCCGGAACTGCTGCTCGAACAGCGCCGCCGCCAGCGCATCACGAAAACCCGGATCGGCGAGATCGGGTGTCCACGGCAGCATCAGGTAGCGCGCCTCCGAGGCACCCAGCACCCACTCGAGCAACGGCCTGCGCCGACGCGTCTCGCCGCCGATCCATTCGCGCAGCGACAGCATGGCCGTCCCGCGCGCGCCCGGTTCGTAGCCGAAACGCGCCTTGCGGAGCACCCGCGCGCCGCGCCCACGGCCTTGCACCTCGCACGCCGCCAACGCGCCGGCCGAGAGATGCACGCGGAAGCGGGCGCTACGCCACGAAGGTGACACGGTTGATCTCCTGCAAGGTGGTCTGGCCCTGCTTGACCGCCTCGATCGCCTGCTGCCGCATGAAGGCCATGCCATGTGCGCGCGCGGCCTCCTTGAGCTGCGCGATCGGTGCCTGCTGCAGGATGAGCTCGCGCATGTCGTCGTCGAGCACGAGCACCTCGGTCAGGGCACGGCGCCCCTTGTACCCGGTGCCGCGGCAATGGGCGCATCCCCGGCCCTGCCGCAGCAGATGCCCGGCGAGAGCGCCGCGCTCCAGACCGGACGCGCGCAGCAATTCCTCGTCGGGTTCGCACGCCTCGCTGCAATGCGGGCAGTTCAGACGCACCAGCCGCTGCGCCACCACGCCGTTCAAGGCCGTGACGAAGCTGTACGCATCCACGCCCATGTGCCTGAATCGGCTCAGCACGTCGAACACGTTGTTGGCATGAACCGTCGTGAACACCAGGTGCCCCGTCAGCGCGGCCTGCACCGCGATCTCCGCCGTCTCGCGGTCGCGGATCTCGCCCACGAGAATGCGGTCGGGATCGTGGCGCAGGATCGAACGCAGGCCCTTGGCGAAGGTGAGGCCCTTGCGCTCGTTGACCGGGATCTGCAACACGCCCGGCAGCTGGTATTCGACCGGGTCTTCGATCGTGATGATCTTGTCGTCGCCGCGGTTGATCTCGCTGAGCGTCGCGTACAGCGTCGTCGTCTTGCCCGAGCCGGTCGGCCCGGTCACCAGCAGCATCCCGTAGGGTTGGCTCGCCAGCTTGCGGATCGTGCGCTGCGCACCGGCATCGATGCCCAGCACCTCGAGCGTCAGCCGCGCGAGCTCGGCCGAGAGCGACTGCCTGTCGAGGATTCGCAGCACCGCGTCCTCGCCGAACAGGCCGGGCATGACCGACACCCGAAAGTCGATGTCGCGACCTGCGATGTTCACCGCAAAGCGCCCGTCCTGCGGGATGCGCTTTTCGCCGATGTCGAGCTCCGCCATCACCTTCACGCGCGAGACCACCTGCTCGGCCAATCTGGCGTCGGGCAGCTGCCGGGCCTGCGACAGCACGCCGTCGATGCGGTACTTGATGACGAGGCCCTGCGTCGTGTTCTCGAAGTGGATGTCGCTGGCACCGCTCTTGTGCGCGTCGTAAAGCGTGGAGTTCGCCAGCCGCACCACCTGGCTCTCGTCCCTGGCGATCGACTTCAGCGTGATCTCTTCGTTCGCGGCGTGCGGCACACCGGCATGCTCCAGGCGAATGACCTGCGCGATCGCCTGCCCGTGCGCCTCGAGTCGCGACAGCATCGCCTTGAGCTCCGCCGGATGGGCCAGGGCCAGCGCGAAGCCGCCCGGGATCTTGAAGCTCGCCCAGGTGCAGAGCGCTTCGTCGAGCGGATTCGCGCTCACGAAATAGCGCACGTCCCGCCCGTCCGCGACCAGCAGGCATTCGCGTTCGAGGCATTCCCCGTAGCTCAGCAGGGAGAAGTCCGGCGTCATCGCGCTCAGCTCGCCGAGCGTGAGCGTCCGCAGTTCGAGCGCGCTCATCGATCGGCTCCGGCGCTGCGCGCTGCCTCTTGCGCCCTCTCCCGCTTGCGGGAGCGGGCTGGGGTGAGGGCACTGGGCGCTCGTTTGGGTGTTGTCACCGAAGATCTCATTGCAGATTCCCGGCAAGTTCGAAGATCGGCAGATACAGCAGGATCACGATGCCGCCGATGGCCAGGCCGATGACCAGCATCAGCACCGGCTCGAAAAGCCGCGTGAAGCGGTCGATCCAGTGCGCCATCTCCGTGTCGTGGAAGGCCGCGGCCTGCTCCAGCATCTCTGCCATCTGGCCGTTGCGTTCGCCCGCGCGCAGCAGGCGCAGCGCGACCGAGGTGGTCAAGGCCGCCGACTGCAGCGCGTCGCTCAGGCTGCGGCCCTGCGTCACCTCCAGCGTGGCCGCGCCCGCGGCGCCGCGCAACGAGAGGGGCAACAACGCCTGCGCCATGCCCAAGGCTTTGGTGACGGGAATGCCGCCGCTCAGGAGCAGCCCGAGCGATCGGTAGAAGCGCGACAGCTGCAGGAGCCGCAGCCGCGCCCCGATCCAGCGATTGCGCTGCACGGCCGAGCCCAGCCGGCGGCGTACGGACGGCTGCGCGCTCGCCGTCAGCGCCGCCACGATGCTCGCGACCGAAGCCGCGACGATCGGCGCCCAATACTCCGACGCGAAGCCGCCCCATTGCATGAGCCATCGCGAAGCCAGCGGCAAGCGGTCTTCCATCCCCTCGTAGACGCGGCTGAAACGCGGCACCAGAAAGCACAGCAGGAACAGCGCCACGGCCGACCCGACCACGCAGAGCATGGCCGGATAGAGCGAGGCGCTGACGATCTTCCGGCGGATCGCGCCGAGCTGCTCGTGGTAGCGCAGGTAGCGCTGCAAGGCGTGGGCCAGTTCGCCCGTGTGCTCGCTGGCAGCGACCGAGGCGACGAACAGTTCCGGGAAGACCGAAGGAAAGGTTCGCAGTGCGGCGGAGAACGCCTGCCCTTCCTGCATGCGGCGCACCAGTTCGCCCAGCACCTGGCCTGCACGCGCGTGCCCCTTCTCGCGCTCGGCCAGCGTTTCGAGGATCTCGATCAGCGACAGGCCGGCGCCCAGCAGGGTTGCGAGCTCGTGCGCGAAGAGTGCGAGGTCGAAGCTGCCGGCGCCATCGCCTGTGGGGCCGATGCGAGCGGCGAACGACGGCGCGCTGAAAAAGCCTTGGGCCCGCACGTCCAGCACCTTCAGGCCGATCGATCGCGCCGCCCGTTCGGCTTCTTCGCGGTCGCCGGCATGCACGCTGCGCTCCAGCAACTCGCCCTGCGCGCCGAGACCGCACACCTTGAACAAGGTCGCCATGGCGGTCAGCGCCCGATGTCCGCGTTGTCGCCGTCGCCGCCCGGCAGCTTGTCGCGCCCGAAGGACAGCAGCTCGAAATCATCGGGCTGCTTGCTGCTCGGGTAGCGGTACTGGTACGGCATGCCCCAGGGGTCCGCCGGCACGTCCTTGCGCAGGTACGGGCCGCGCCACCGCGGGTCGCCGGCCGTGGGAACCATCAGGGCAGCCAGGCCTTCCTGGTTGGTGGGGTAGCGCCCCATGTCGAGCCGGAAGTGGTCGAGCGCCTTGCCCAAGACATCGATCTGGGCCTTGGCGGTGGTGACCTCGGACTTGCTGACGTTGCCGAACAGGCGCGGGCCGACGATGCCGGCGAGGAGGCCGATGATGACCATGACGACCAGGAGTTCGAGCAAGGTGAAGCCGTTGCTCGGACGACAACGAGCCGTTCTCACGCGCCCCCTCCGTTGCCGGGGCAGCTGCCGGCGCTGGTGGCGTTGATCTCGTAGACGGGGATCTGGGCCTGGCCGAGGAGCGACAGGACACCGCAGGCGTTGGCGATGCTCACGCCCCACCACTCGGCCAGCTGCGCGGCGCTGAGCTTGGCGATGCCGCGCACGTAGTTGGCCTCGACGCCCGAGGCACGCAGCAGCTCGACTATCAAGGTGGCCTGGTCGTGGGCGGTGGCCTGGTTGTCCAGCACTGTGCCGAGGGCGCCCTTTTGCGATCCGAAGACGGGGTAGTACTCGATGTTGTTGCGGACGTACTGGTAGATGAGGTCGGGGTGGTGGCGCAGGGAGCGCGCGAGCTCGGCGATGGAAGCCGGGCCCAGGGCGTTGGCATCGCCGGAGATCTTCATGACCGCGGTCGAGGCCGAGGTCGAGGCCGAGGTCTTGCTGGTCTTGGGAGCCGCAGGGACGCCTTGATTGAGGTTGGCCGGAAGGACCCTCGCCTTCAGGATGCGCTCGGCGTCGGCGAAGCTGACCGGGGGCATGTTGGCGCGCAGCACGCCCGGGGCGGGAGCGAACTCGCTGGTGTTGCCGGCTGGGCCTGCGCCACGGGCGGACGCACCGGCATCCTTGGCACCGTCCTTGGGCAGCGATGCCGCCTGCAAGCGATGTGGCAACGACCACGACAACGGCGCAGGCGCGCGCGAGCTTGGACATGGGAACTCCCCGAGGTTTTTTGTTGGAGAACTTGCTGCACGCATTGCGACGTGCAGCGAGAGCCGACTGGCTACGGCGAAGTGGTCACCACCGAGGTGCGATTGCCTGCGGCGTCGAAGCTGTAGGTGATCGTGTTGGTGGAGGTACCGTTGCTGTAGACGGTGCTGGCCAGGCGGCCCAGCGCGTCATACGTGTAGCTCACGGAACCGGCATAGGCGGGAGCGCCAGCGAGCGTGGCGGCGCACAGGCAAGCGGCGAGGACTGTGCGGAACGGAATCCGGATCGATACACGGCGATCGGATGGCATCGATGCGTGCGAACTCGATGCGTGCGCTGGCAATGCAGCGGAATTTTTCTTTCTCATGGGACCCTGGCTTCTTGATGTGGCGCGGACTGTAGCCGAGCCAGGGGCTATCAAAAACTCGTTTTTTGTCGCGCAATCTTGTGGCCCCCTCTTGCCTTGGGCGCACCAAAAGAAAAAAGCCCCGCCGTAACCGGCGGGGCTTGTTCGCATCAGGAAGCGAGGCGCGGCGCTTACAGCTTCTGCTGCTGCATGAAGCGATCGTAGGTGCCTTCGGTGAAGCGGAACCAGGCATTCTGGTCGGCCAGGAACTTGGCGTAGTCGGTGTAAACCTTCTTCCACTCCGGGTTGCTGTTGTTCAGGTCCGCGTAGATCTGCTGGGACGACTTGAAGGCCGCGTTCATCACGTCCTGCGTGAAGGGGCGCAGCTTGGTACCGGAACCGACCAGCTGCTTGAGGGCGATCGGGTTTTTGGCATCGTACTTGGCCGTCATCGTGACGTGGGCATGCGCGGCCGCCACTTCGACGATGGCCTTGTACTCTGCCGACAGGGCTTCCCATGCCTTGTTGTTGATATAGAAGTCCAGCTGCGGACCGCCTTCCCACCAGCCGGGGTAGTAGTAGAACGGCGCAACCTTGTTGAAGCCAAGCTTCTGATCGTCGTATGGGCCGACCCACTCGAGCGCATCAATCGTTCCCTTTTCGAGCGCGGGGTACAGATCGGCACCCGGGATCGATTGCGGAATCATGCCGAAGGGTTCGAGCACCTTGCCCGCGATCGGGTTGGTGCGGAACTTCAGGCCTTTCAGGTCGGCAAGCGACTTGATTTCCTTGCGGAACCAGCCGCCCATCTGCGCGCCCGTGTTGCCGCCCGGCAGGTTGATGACGTTGTACTTGGCGTAGAAGTCGCGCATCAGCTTCAGGCCATTGCCTTCGTACATCCATGCGTTCATCTGGCGCGTGTTCATGCCGAAAGGCACCGCACAGCCCAACGCGAAGGTCGGATCCTTGCCATAGAAGTAGTACGGCGCGGTGTGCGCAATCTCGACCGAAGCGTTCTGGACCCCGTCGAGCACACCCAAGGCCGGCATCAACTCACCACTGGCATGCACCGAGATCTGGAACTTGCCGCCGCTCATGTCGCTCACCTTTTTCGAGAACGTCTCGGCCGTCCCAAAGATGGTGTCCAGCGACTTGGGAAAGCTCGAGGCCAGGCGCCAGCGCACGGCCGCCTGCGCGTGGACTGCGGGCGCGATGCCGGCAGCGAGGACGCCGGCGATGCCTGCGTTTTTGATGAGGGAACGACGATCCATTGAGGTTGACTCCGAGTGCTTGGAAAAAACAAGAACGCGGCTCGTGGCCGCGTTGCCGACATCGCTGTCGAGGCAGCGAGATTGTAAAAAGTGCTTACAGCGCACCGGGGCGGGTTTTCCCTGCGGGCTCGCCGGCGCCGAAGCGCTCGAGTATCGATTGCTCGATGCCCGCCGCGTCGAGCCCGATGCTCGCCAGCAGCTTGCCCGGATCGCCATGCTCGATGAAGCGGTCGGGCAGTCCGAGCTGCAGCACCGGCAGTTGCACATCGGCCGCCTGCAGCGCCTCGATGACGGCGCTGCCTGCGCCGCCCATCACGGCGCCCTCCTCGAGCGTCACGATGCATTCGTGCGCGGCCGCGGTCTTCAGCAGCAGCTCGACATCGAGCGGCTTGACCCAGCGCATGTTGAGCACCGTGGCATCGAGCGCCTCGGCGGCCTTGAGCGCCGCATGCAGCAAGGTGCCGAAGACCACGATCGCGATGCGCTGCCCCGAACGGCGCAGCTCGCCCTTGCCGAAGGGCAGCGGCTCGAGTCCGGGCGGCGTCGCGACGCCGGCGCCCGCACCGCGCGGATAGCGCACCGCCACCGGATGGTCCTGCGCGAAGGCGCTGGAAAGCAGCTGGCGGCATTCGGCCTCGTCGGCCGGGCAGGCCAGGCTCATGTTGGGGATGCAGCGGATGAAGGCGATGTCGTAGGCGCCCGCATGGGTGGCGCCGTCGGCGCCCACCAGGCCCGCGCGGTCGAGCGCGAAGACGACCGGCAGGTTCTGGATCGCCACGTCATGGATCATCTGGTCGTAGCCGCGCTGCAGGAAGGTCGAGTAGATCGCGACCACCGGCTTGAGCCCCTCGCAGGCCAGGCCCGCCGCGAAGGTGACGGCGTGCTGCTCGGCAATGCCGACGTCGTAGTAGCGCTCGGGAAAGCGCTGCTCGAACTCCACCAGCCCCGAGCCCTCGCGCATCGCCGGCGTGATGCCGACCAGCCGGCTGTCCTGCGCGGCCATGTCGCACAGCCAGTGGCCGAAGACCTGCGTGAAGGTCTGCTTGGGCGCGGTCGCGGGCTTGACCAGTCCGATGGCGGGATCGAACTTGGTCGGCCCGTGGTAGGCCACCGGGTCGGCCTCGGCCAGCTTGTACCCCTGCCCTTTCTTGGTGACGACGTGCAGGAACTGCGGGCCATGCAGGTGCTTGAGGTTCTCCAGTGTGGGCACCAGCGAGTCGAGGTCGTGGCCGTCGATGGGGCCCACGTAGTTGAAGCCGAACTGCTCGAACAGCGTGGCAGGCACCACCATGCCCTTGGCATGCTGCTCCAGGCGCTTGGCCAGCTCGAACAGCGGCGGCGCGGCGCGCAGCACGCTCTTGCCCACGTTCTTGGCGGCGGCATAGAAGTTGCCGCTCATCAGCTGCGCGAGGTAGCGGTTGAGCGCGCCGACCGGCGGGCTGATCGACATGTCGTTGTCGTTGAGGATGACGAGCAGCTTGCAGTCGTACACGCCCGCGTTGTTGAGCGCCTCGAAGGCCATGCCGGCAGTCATCGCGCCGTCGCCGATGATCGCGACCGCGTGCCGGTCCTCGCCCTTCTGCTTGGCGGCCAGCGCCATGCCGAGCGCGGCCGAGATGCTGGTGGACGAATGGGCGGTCCCGAAGGTGTCGTACTCGCTCTCGCTGCGCTGCGGGAAGCCGGAGATGCCGCCGATCTGGCGCAGGCTGGGCATGCGCTCGCGGCGGCCGGTGAGGATCTTGTGCGGATAGGTCTGGTGGCCCACGTCCCACACCAGCCGGTCATGCGGCGTGTTGAAGACGTGGTGCAGCGCAACCGTGAGCTCGACCGTCCCCAGGTTGGAGCTCAGGTGCCCGCCGGTGCGCGAGACGTTGTCGAGCACGCAGCTGCGCACCTCGTCGGCCAGCTGCTTGAGCTGGGCGCGGTCGAAATGGCGCAGGGCGGAGGGATCGTGGAGGGTGGGGAGCAGCGGGGACATGGGCTTTGTAGTTGTCTATCGATCGCGGTCCACGACCATGTAGGCCAGCGCACGCAGGGCGCCGGTGTCGGGCAGCGCACTGCGGTCGAGCGCTTCCAGCGCCTGGGCGAGCAGCTCATGGGCCTGGGCACGCGCGCCGTCGAGTCCGAGCAAGGAGACGTAGGTGGGCTTGTCGCTCGCGGCGTCCTTGCCGGCGGTCTTGCCGAGGGTCTGCGAATCGGCGGTGACGTCGAGGATGTCGTCCACCACCTGGAAGGCCAGCCCGATGGCGGCGCCGTAGGCACGCAGCGCATCGAGCGCTTCGGCATCGAGGGTGCCGCAGGCCGCGCCCATCTCGACGCTGCCCTGCAGCAGGGCGCCGGTCTTCAGGCGATGCATCTCGCGCAGCTGGGCCTCGTCGAGAGCAAGGCCGACGCTGGCCAGGTCGATCGCCTGGCCACCCGCCATGCCCTGGCTGCCGGCTGCGCGCGCCAGCAGGCGGCAGAGCCGGGCTTGCACCGCGGGCGCGATGTCTTCGCGCTCGGGCGTGAGCAGTTCGAAGGCCAGGGCCTGCAGGGCATCGCCGGCCAGCAGTGCATCGGCCTCGCCGAACTTCACATGCACCGTGGGCTTGCCGCGGCGCAGCACGTCGTTGTCCATGCACGGCAGGTCGTCGTGCACCAGCGAATAGGCATGGATCAGCTCGGCCGCGCAGGCCGCGCGCAGCGCGGCCTCGGCCTGCCCATCCGCCGCCTCGCTGGCGGCGAAGACCAGCAAGGGCCGCAGCCGCTTGCCGCCGTCGAGCACCGCATAGCGCATCGCATCGCCCAGCAGCACGGGCGCATCGACGCCGACCCATTGCGAGAGCGCGGCCTCGACGCGCGCCAGCAGCGGTTCGCTCCAGGCTGCGAGGCGCCGCGCGTCCCAGCGCAAGGCGTCGCCGGCATCTGGGGTAGCCTCCCCCAGGCTCGTGGCTTCTTGTACTTCGCGCACCTCCTCCTGGAGGAGGGGGCGAGCGCCTTCGTGCGACCGGGCGGCGCTCATTCGCCTGCCCAGGCCTTGAGGCCGTTCGCGTCGAGCACTTTGATTTGATCTTCGACCGCCTGCAGCTTGTCGCGGCAGAAGGCCAGCAGCGCCGCGCCCCGCTGGTAGCTGCCGAGCAGCTGGTCGAGCGGCAGTTGCCCCGATTCGAGCTCGGCCACCAGCTGTTCGAGTTCCTGGAGCCCGGCTTCGTAGCTCGCAGGCAGCGCACCGGTGTCGAGGGCGGCGGGCGAGGACGCTGGTGGGGAGGGAGGAGGCACCTTGGGCATTCGGCGATGGGGGATGAAACAGGGCATTTTAGGGCGGGGGCTCCGCGGCCCGGCTCCGGGGGGGCCGGCGCGGCCTGCCGGGACGCGCAGCCTGCGGGTAAAGCAGCGGCACGCCGATTTTTCCCGGGGTACAATCGCCCGCTCTCGCGCCGGCGCCTGCCGGCGATTTTCTTCGGGGCGCCCACCCGTCAGCGGCACCTCTTTCTCGTTTTTCTCCCTGTGGGGAGCTTGGTCAGGTCACCCATGTCTGATTTAAGTCTTCAACTGCAGCAGGCTTCGAGCCAACTTCCGGTTTCCGCGTACTTCGACGAGGCGCTCTACGCCCGCGAGCTGCAAACGCTTTTCGCCGGCGGCCCGCGCTACGTCGGCCACCGGCTCGCCGTGCCCGAGCCGGGCAACTACCACGCATTGCCGCAGGAGCAGCAGGGCCGTGCGCTGGTGCATACGCCCAAGGGCGTGGAGCTGATCTCCAACGTGTGCCGGCATCGCCAGGCGCTGATCTTGCAGGGCCGCGGCCAGCTCGATCCGCAAGCCGGCGGCGGCAACATCGTGTGCCCGCTGCACCGCTGGACCTATGCGGCAGCCGACCCTCGCACCACCGGCAAGCTGATCGGCGCCCCGCATTTCGCGCAGGACCCCTGCCTGGACCTGCACAACTACCCGCTGACCGAATGGAACGGCCTGCTCTTCGAGCAGAACCCGCAAGGCGTCGGGCGCGATGTCGCGGCCGACCTGGCCCGGCTGGGGCCGCGCGCGGACCTCGACTTCGAGGGCTATGCGCTGGACCGCGTCGAGCTGCACGAGTGCAACTACAACTGGAAGACCTTCATCGAGGTGTATCTCGAGGACTACCACGTCGGTCCCTTCCACCCCGGCCTCGGCAGCTTCGTGACCTGCGACGACCTGCGCTGGGAGTTCGGCCACCACCACTCGGTGCAGACGGTGGGCGTCGCCAACCGCCTGGGTCGCGCCGGCAGCCCGGTGTACCAGAAGTGGCAGGAAGCGTTGCTGAAGTACCGCGAGGGCAAGCCGCCCAAGTACGGCGCGATCTGGCTCACCTACTACCCGCACGTGATGATCGAGTGGTATCCGCATGTGCTGACCGTCTCCACGCTGCACCCCATGGGACCGCAGAAGACGCTCAACATGGTCGAGTTCTTCTACCCCGAGGAAATCGTCGCCTTCGAGCGCGAATTCGTCGAGGCGCAGCAGGCCGCCTACATGGAGACCTGCGTGGAAGACGACGAGATCGCCGAGCGCATGGACGCCGGCCGCCGCGCGCTGATGCTGCGCGGCGTCGACGAGAGCGGCCCCTACCAGAGCCCGATGGAAGACGGGATGCAGCAGTTCCACGAGTGGTACCGCCGCGAGATGAAGTCATAGGGGGATGCAGGCCCTCTGGATGGTGCTGGCCGCACTGATTTTCGCCACCATGGGCGTGTGCGTGAAGATCGCTTCGGCCTGGTTCACGAGCGCCGAGCTGGTGCTCTACCGCGGCCTGATCGGCATGCTCTTCCTGTGGGCGCTGGCGCGACAGCGCGGCATCACGCTGGCCACGCCCTACCCCGGCATGCACGCCTGGCGCAGCCTGATCGGCGTGTTCTCGATGGGCGCCTGGTTCTACGCCATCGCGCACCTGCCGCTGGCGACCGCGATGACGCTCAACTACATGAGCAGCGTCTGGATCGCGGCCTTCCTGGTCGGCGGCGCCCTGCTGGCCTGGGTGCCGGTGCCCGGCCGCGACGGGCGCGTGGCGCGGCCGCCGTTGCAAGGTGCGCTCGTGCTCACCGTGCTGGCGGGCTTCGGCGGCGTGGTGCTGATGCTCAAGCCCAGCGTCGGCGAGAGCCAGGGCTTCGCGGGGCTGGTGGGACTGATGTCGGGGCTGACCGCCGCTTTCGCCTACATGCAGGTGGTCGCCCTGTCGCGCGTGGGCGAGCCCGAGTCGCGCACGGTTTTCTACTTCGCGCTCGGCTCGGCGGTGGCGGGCGGCCTCGTCACGGTGCTGGGCAGTTCCACGCCCTGGGCGCAATGGACCTGGGCGCACGCAATGTGGCTGCTGCCGGTCGGCGTGCTCGCAGCCGTGGGACAGCTGTGCATGACGCGCGCCTATGCCAGCGCCAAGACCCAAAGCGGTACGCTCGTGGTGGCCAACCTGCAATATTCCGGCATTGTCTTTGCAGCCATCTACAGTGTGGTGTTGTTCGGCGACCGCATCGACGCGGGCGGCTGGGCCGGCATGGCATTGATCGTCGGCAGCGGCATCGCGGCCACGGTGCTGCGCCAGCGCTCGCTGCCGAAGGCACCCGCGGAAGAGCATTGAGCAAGGAAGGATTGCCATGTACACGACCCTGATCTCCGTCGAAGAACTCATGACCCTGCAACGCGGCAATGCACCGCAGATGGTGTTCGACTGCAGCTTCGACCTGATGAAGCCCGAGGCCGGCATCGAGCAGTACCGGGCGGCGCATATCCCGGGCGCCATCTACGCCGATCTCGACAGCGACTTGAGCGCGAAGCACGGCGTGCCGGGCGCGCGCGGCGAAGTGGTGGTGGCGCAGGCCGACGAGGGCCCGCCCGCCTCCGGTGGCCGGCATCCGCTTCCCAGCCGCGAGCGTTTCGCAGCCTGGTTGTCCAGCGTCGGCTTTGCCAACGACATGCAGGCCGTGGTCTACGACCGCAACGGCGCCAATTACTGCGGCCGGCTCTGGTGGATGCTCAAATGGATGGGCCATGAGGCCGTGGCCGTGCTCGATGGCGGCCTGCAGGCCTGGCAGGCGGCGGGCGGCACGACGAGCGGTGGCGACGAGCCGGCGCGCTTCCAGTCGAACTTCGTGCCCCAGCAACCGCTCGTGGCCCTGGTCGACACACGCACTGTCGCCGCCCGGCTCGAGAAAGCCGACCAGACGCTGATCGACGCGCGCGCGGCGGCACGGTATCGCGGCGAGGTGGAACCTCTGGACCCGATCGCAGGTCACATCCCCGGGGCCCTGAACCGGCCCTTCACCGAGAACCTCGGCCCCGAGGGCAAGTTCAAGCCGGCCGCGCAGCTGCGCGCCGAGTTCGAAGCACTGCTGGCGGGCCGGGACCCCGCAACGGTCGTCCACCACTGCGGCAGCGGCGTGAGCGCCGTGCCGAATGTGCTCGCGATGCAGATCGCCGGGCTCGGGCCGACCGCGCTCTATGCCGGCAGCTGGAGCGAATGGAGCAACACGCCGGGACTGCCGACCCGGCAAGGTGCGAATGCATGAATCTCCAACGCGTTCTTCCCGCGTTAACGCTGGCAGGCCTGATGGCCGCCACGCCGCTGGCCGCCGTGGCGCAGGCGCGCGCCCATGTGCATGGCCAGCTCAAGCTCGACATTGCGATCGACGGCCCGACCGTCGTCATCGAGATGCAATCGCCGCTCGACAACTTCGTCGGCTACGAGCATGCGCCCAGGACCGAGGCCGAAAAGAAGATGGCCGACGACGTGGTCGCGCAGCTGCGCGCGGCCGACCAGCTGTTCAAGATCGACCCGGCCGCCAATTGCAAGCTCGGTCCGGTCACGCTGCGCTCCGCGGCGCTGGGCCTGGGCAAGGCTGAACCGAGCGCGGGCGAAGGCCATGCCGACCTCGACGGCACCTTCGCCTTCAACTGCACCAAGGCCCCTGAGGCCAGGTTCATCGAGCTCGGCCTGTTCGGCGCTTTCAAGGGCCTGCGACAGGTCGACGCGCAGATCGCCTCGCCGGACGGCCAGTTCAAGCGCACGCTCAAGCGCCCCGCCGCTCGGTTGACGTGGGGCAGCAAGTAATTCGGTGAGTGCCGTTCTTCGCGCCGAGGCGCTGCGCTTCGCCTGGCCGGGCGCCGCTCCCTGCATCGACATCGAACAGCTCGAGATCGAAGCCGGCGAGGCCGTGTTCCTGCACGGCCCCAGCGGTTGCGGCAAGAGCACGCTGCTGTCGCTGCTGGCCGGCGTGCTGGTCGCCGATGCGGGCCGAGTCACGCTGCTGGGCCAGGACTGGGCCGCGCTCTCCGGCGCCGCGCGCGACCGCCAGCGCGTCGCGCACGTGGGCTACATCTTCCAGCAGTTCAACCTGCTCCCCTACCTGAGCGTGCTCGACAACGTGCTGCTGCCCTGCCGCTTCTCGGCGCGCCGCCGCGAGCAGGCCGGCCGCGAAGGCGGCGCCCGCGCCCAGGCCGCGCAATTGCTCGGAGCGATGGGCTTGCCGCAAGCCTTGTGGAAACGCCAGGCGATGCAGCTCTCGGTCGGCCAGCAGCAGCGGGTGGCTGCGGCGCGCGCGCTGATCGGGCACCCCGAGGTGGTGATCGCCGACGAGCCCACCTCGGCCCTCGACGAAGACCGGCGCGAGGCCTTCCTCGACGTCCTGGTCGAGGCCTGCCGCGCGAACCGCAGCGCGCTGGTGTTCGTGAGCCACGACCAGCGCATCGCGGCGCGCTTCGGCCGGCACCTGCTGCTGCCCGAGATCAACCGCGCGGCGATGGGCGAGCCCGCATGAAGGCGCTGTTCTCGATCGCGTGGAAGAGCGCCTGGAACCGGCGCTTCACGCTGGCGCTCACCGTGCTGTCGATCGCGCTGTCCACCTTCCTGCTGCTGGGCGTCGAGCGCATCCGCACCGAGCTGCGCGACAACTTCTCCGCATCCGTCTCGGGCACCGACCTCATCGTGGGTGCGCGCACCGGCGCCTCGCAACTGCTGCTGTACTCGGTGTTTCGCATCGGCGCCGCCACCAACAACATGCAGTGGCAGAGCGTGCAGGCGCTGGCCGCGCACCCGGGGGTGGACTGGGTGGTGCCGCTGTCGCTCGGTGATTCGCACCGCGGCTTCGCGGTGCTCGCGACCTCGCCGGACTACTTCCGGCATTTCCGCTACGGCAACCGCCAGCCGTTGCGGCTGCGCGAAGGCAAGCCTTTTGCCGAGCTCTTCGATGCGGTGGTCGGCGCCGAGGTGGCGGACCGGCTGGGCTACCAAGTGGGACAGCGCATCACGCTGGCGCACGGCAGCGGCGAACTCAACGTGGCCGAGCACGCCGACAAGCCCTTCACCGTGGTGGGCGTGCTCGCGCGCACCGGCACGCCGGTCGACCGCACGGTGCACATCGGGCTGGAGGCGATGGAGGCCATTCACCTCGAATGGCGCGGCGGCGCACCGCTGCCTGGCGTGCACATCCCGGCCGAGCAGGTGCGCAAGTTCGATCTGAAGCCCAAGACCGTGACGGCCGCGCTGGTCGGCCTCAAGAACCGGGCCGCGGTGTTCGGGGTGCAGCGCTGGGTCTCGACCTACCAGCCCGAGGCACTGATGGCCATCCTGCCCGGCGTGGCGCTGGACGAGCTGTGGAGCGTGATCGGCGTCGGCGAGAACGCGCTGCTGCTGATGTCGGCACTGGTCGCGCTGGTCAGCCTCGCGGGCCTGGTCTCGGTGGTGATGGCCGGCCTGAACGAGCGGCGCCGCGAGCTCGCGGTGCTGCGCGCAGTGGGCGCCAGCCTGCGGCATGTGCTGGCGCTGCTGGCGCTCGAAGGCGCGATCGTCACGCTGCTGGGCGTGGCGCTCGGCCTGGTCGCTGCGGCGCTGGGCATCGCCCTGCTCTCGCCATGGCTGCAGGCCCGGTTCGGGCTGACGCTCTCGCTGTCCGA
Organism: Variovorax sp. Soil_C_17; assembly: GCF_057657265.1. Taxonomy (NCBI): domain Bacteria; kingdom Pseudomonadati; phylum Pseudomonadota; class Betaproteobacteria; order Burkholderiales; family Comamonadaceae; genus Variovorax; species Variovorax sp. Soil_C_17. The sequence goes on along the minus strand of NZ_JBDGIT010000006.1, from coordinate 43,294 downwards.
ACCTACACTCAACGAATGGAGCCTGCTCGCCGGCCTGCTGGTGGCGGGCTGGCTGGCCAGCCTGCTGCCGGGCGTTCGCGCCTACCGCCTCTCCCTTGCTGACGGGCTCTCCCCAAGGATCTGAACATGCTGAAGACATTGCGCCTCCTGCTCCTCGCGCTGTGCGCCGCGGCCGTCACGGCTTACGCGGCCGACCCCGCGCCGCCGTCGACCTCGGCCACCAACCCGCTGGGCGGCAAGGGCGCCGCCGCCCAGGCTGCGCCGGGCCAGCCGCGGCTGATCGCGTGGGAAGAGCTGGTGCCGAAGGACTGGGACCCGATGAAGGAATTCAAGGGGATGGACCTGAGCAAGCTCGAGGACGGCGACCCGCGCGCCAACGATCTGCTGATGAAGATGCAGGAAGTCTCGAACAACGCGCCCACCAATCCGGAAATGAACGGCGTCGAAATCAAACTGCCGGGCTTCATCGTGCCGCTGGAAGAGAACAAGGGCGAGGTCACGGAGTTCCTGCTGGTGCCCTACTTCGGCGCCTGCATCCACACGCCGCCCCCGCCAGCCAACCAGATCGTGCACGTGCGCCCGCGCAAGGGCGCGAAGTTCCGCGCCATGGACACGGTGTGGATCACCGGCAAGTTGCAGACCCTGCGCAACGACTCGATGATGGGGGTGAGCGGCTACCACATGACGGCGGAGAGCGTCACCAAGTACACCGGCGGCGCGAAGTAGCCGGGCGCAAGGAAGAGCGGATGGCGCAGGTGCCAACCCCGGTCCGAGGCCTATGATGCACGGACCGCTGCCCCGTTCGCGGCAGCGTGCCCGCATCCACCCACCAGGAGCGCTTCATGTCCAATCACGTCTACAAACTCCTCGAACTCACCGGCTCCTCGCCCACGAGCAGCGACGATGCCGTGCAGCGTGCGATTGCCAAGGCCAACGAGTCGGTGCGCAACATTCAGTGGTTCGAGGTCACTGAAACCCGCGGCCATGTGAAGGACGGCAAGATTGCCCATTGGCAGGTCACGATAAAGGCCGGCTTCACGCTCGAGGACTGAAAGCCCGAGGTCCGGCGCAAGCCGGCGGCCGATCAGTCCGGCGCCTGCATGACGCGGTCGAACTCCTCGTCGGCCGGCACGTTGTCGGCGTCGAGCTCGCTGGCGTCGCTCAGGTCGATGCCGGTTTCTTCGGAGAGCTCGTCGAACACCTCGGCGTCTTCTTCGTCCATGGCTTCTTCTGCAGAGAGCTCGTCGTCCTCGATTTGTTCGTCCGGTTCGTCGACGGGATCGACGGAACGCAGCGGGGGATCGGCGCGGTTCATGATCGGCTCCTAAGCTGTTTTGCTCGCGGTGAGGCGAGCCCCCAAGTGTGAGCCTCCTCGCCCGACTTGGGTAGCCCAAGTTTGCAACCGGCCGTCTGTTCGCCGTGTCGGAAAGCGCCGCGTCCGACGAGCGGCTTCAGTGCTTGTGTCCGTGCTCCTCGTGGGCCGGCTCGGCATGCTCGTGCGCATGGCCGTGCTCGCCGTGGGCCAGGCGGCTCACGCCCATGACCATCAGGAGTCCGGCGGCGAGCCAGGCGACCTGCCACGCGGTCTGGCGCGCGCTGAGGCGTTTTTGCAGCTGCGGAATCAGGTCCGCCAGCGCCACGTAGACGAAGCTGCTGGAAGCCAGCACCAGGAAGTAAGGCAGCCAGCCATGAAGCTGGTCGACCAGCCACCAGCCGGCCACGCCGCCCAGCGCCGTCATGGTGCCGGCGAGCGACACCTTGACCAGTGCGGCCCGCGCATCGGGCGAGCTCTGTCGCAGCACGACGAGATCGCCGATGTGATGCGGCACCTCGTGCGCCAGTACCGCGAGTGCCGCGACCAGGCCCAGGCGCAGGTCGGCGACGAAGGCCGAGGCAATCAGGATGCCGTCGCCGAAGCAATGCACGCTGTCGCCGGTGAGCACGGCCCAACCGCCGCCCTTGCGCTGGTGATCGTGACCATGCGAATGCGCGTGCCCGTGTGCATGTCCGTGTTCGTGCCCTTGCTCGTGACGCGCGCCCTTGCCATGGTGATGCTCGTGGCCGTGATGCCAGAGCTCCGCCTTGTCGAGCAGGAAGAAAAGCACCAGCCCGCAGAGCAGCACCCCGAACAACAGGCCCGGCTCGATGCGGCTCTCGAAGGCCTCGGGCAGCAGGTGCATGAAGGCCGTGGCCAGCAGTGCGCCGGCCGCCAGGCTCAGCAGGTGCTGCGGATCGACGCCGGCGCCCCTGCGCACGCCCACGCGCAGCAGCAGCGCCGCTATCCAGACACTTCCGATGCCGGCGACCAGGGTCGCGGCGATGATGACGAACAGGTTCATGACGGCTTCAACAAAGAAAAACAAAAAGCCGCCCATCGGGACGGCTTTCAGGGTGGCCACAGCCGCCTTGATCTTATCAACCGTGTCAAGGGGGGAATGCTGCAGCCTTCCGCCTGAGGAACCCGGGCAACGGCAAGCTGCTTTCAGGCCCCTCGATAGGCCCGCACGGCCAGCGCCGAGGCCAGCACCTGCGCCGGATCGACCAACCGCAGCCCCGCAACTGCCGCCGAATTCTGCAGCCCCAGTGGAATTTCGGTGCAGCCCATGACGATGGCCACCGGCCCATGCCGATCCGCCAACTGCAGCGCAACCCGGCTGAAGCAATCCTCGGCCAGGCGCAGGTCACCGGCCTTCACGCCCTCGTAGATGCCGCGCATCAGCAGCTTGCGCTCCCCGGCCAGCGGCAGGTGGCAGGCCAGGCCCGCATCGCCCATCGCCCGCTCGTAGAGGCCGACACGGTAGGTGCCCTCGGTCGCCATCAGCGCCGTGTCGCGCACGCCCTCCGCCGCCAGTTGCGCCGAGACCTCGCGCGCCACATGGAGCACCTCGATCTGCGGGAAACGCTCCTGCAGCGTGGCATGCCAGGCATGGGCCGTGTTGCAGGCGATCGCCACCGCGCGGCTGCCGAGTGCGGCCAGCCGGCCCAGCGCCTGCAGCATCGGTTCGAGCGGCTGGTGGGCGCCGAGCGCGGTCGATTCGAGCGCGCCGCTGCGGTCGGGCACCGGCACCTGCGCCAGCCAGTGCTCGGGGAAGGCCTGGTCGCGCACCGGCTCGCCCCGCTGGCGCATCAGCCGCGCGCAGGCCTCGACGAAGAGGCGCACGAAGTCGGCGCCCGCCGCCGGGCCCATGCCACCGAGGATGCCAACGACGTTTGTCATTCCACGAAAGCGACACGAAGTGCGCGAAGCCTGGGGAGCGCTTATGTCGCAGGCTTGTCGCTCGGAGACTTGATGTTGTCGCGCAGTTGCGGGCTCATCGGCAGGTTCAGCGGCACGTTCTTCGGCGGAATCGGCTGCAGGAACCACTTGGTGTACATCTTTTCGAACTCGCCGCTCTTCATCAGGCCGATGAAGGTGTCGTCCACCAGCTTCTTGAACGCCGCGTCGTCCTTGGCCAGCATGCAGGCGTAGGGCTCGACCTGCAGCGCCTCGCCCACCACCTCGAACTCGGCGGGGTTCTTGGCATTGGCCATCAGCCCGTACAGCAGGATGTCGTCCATCGCGAAAGCCACGGCGCGGCCGCTCTCGACCAGCAGGAAGGCGTCGGCATGGTCCTTGGCCAGCACGATGTCCATGTCGAGGTTCTTCTCGGCGTTGTACTTGCGCATGACCAGCGCATTGGTGGTGCCCGTCGTGCTGGTGACCGTCTTCTTGGCGAGGTCGGCATAGTCCTTGATGTTGGAGGACTTCTTCACCAGCAGGCGGGTGCCCGTGTAGAAGTGGTTCACGGCGAAGCTCACGTCCTTGGCACGTGCGCTGTTGTTGGTGGTGGAGCCGCACTCCAGGTCGATGGTGCCGTTGCTCAGCAACGGGATGCGGTTCTGCGAGGTCACGGCCATCATCGCCACCTCGAGGTTGGGCTTGTTGAGCTTCTTCTTGACCGCCTCGACCACGGCATTGGACAGCTCGACCGAGAAGCCGATCGGCTTGCCTCCATCCAGGTAGCTGAAGGGCACCGAGGATTCACGGTAGGCGAGCGTGATCTTGCCGGAGGCAGCAATCTTGGCCAGGGTGTCGGCGGCCTGGGCGCCCGTTGCGACGGCGGCGAGCGCCACGGCGGCCATCAATGCGGAAATCTTCATGCGAGCCCTTTCGGATTGGAATGTGTTGCGGAGTGTAGGAACGATTCACGCGGAGGTCACAATTCCTTTTGCGGGCACGGCCATGATCAAAAGTTATGGCCTCGTTTTGGGGGCATGAGCTTTGGCTATGGGCCGCCCCGCTTTTGGCATTTCACGCCCGGGCGGCCACCGCCTAGAGTCGGCGCATTCCAAACAAGCGGCAGGAAGTAAGCGTCATGCATGTGGGTGTGCTGGGTGCGGGCATCGTGGGCCTGGCCACCGCCTGGCAGTTGAGCCGGCGGGGCTTCCAGGTGAGCGTGGTCGATCGCGCGGTGCCCGGGTCCGGCGCCAGCGGCGGTAATGGCGCGCAGCTGAGCTACTCCTACGTGCAGCCGCTGGCCGATCCGTCGATCTGGAAGCAGTTGCCCAAGCTGCTGTTCTCGCGCTCCTCCCCGCTCAAGCTGCGGCCGCAGCTCGATCCGCTGCAGTGGCGCTGGGGCCTTGCCTTTCTGGCAGCCTGCAACGCCCGCACCTCGCACCAGACCACGGCGCAGCTGCTCGCGCTCGCGGCCGAGAGCCGCACCGCCTTCGAGGCCATGCTGGCCGAACTCGAGCCCGACTGCGATTTCTCCGCCACCGGCAAGCTGGTGCTGTACGGCAGCGCCGCCGCGCTGGAGGGCGCGCGCCGGCAGCTCGAGCTTCAGCGCACGATGGGCAGCGAGCAGCGCCTGGTCACGCCCGACGAATGCATCGCGATCGAGCCGGCGCTCGCGGGCTACCGCACGCAGATGGCCGGCGCCATCCACACGCCGAGCGAGTGCGCGGCCGACTGCCTCAAGCTTTGCAGCGCGCTGGAACATGCGCTGCGGGCGCGCGGCGTGCGCTTCCTGCTCGACTGCGAAGTGCAGGGTTTCGACCGGCGCCACGGGCGCGTCGCCGCGGTGCAGACCAGCGCCGGCGACCTGGAGGCCGACGCCTTCGTCATGGCTCTGGGCACCGCTTCCCACCGGCTGGGCCGCCAGCTCGGCGCCTACCTGCCGGTCTATCCGCTCAAGGGCTACAGCATCACCGTCGAGGTGGACCCGGGGGCGGAGGCCGCGCCACGCGTGAGCGTGACCGACAGCGCGCGCAAGGTGGTGTTCGCGCGCATCGGTTCGCGGCTGCGCGTGGCGGGGATGGCCGAGCTGGTGGGGCACGATGCCAGCATTCCAGCAACGCGCATCGAGACACTGGCCGCAGCGACCCGCGCCGTCTTCCCGCAAGCGAGCGGCCTGGAGGCGCTGCACCCCTGGACCGGCATGCGCCCCGCCACGCCGACGGGCGTGCCCGTCATCGGGCGCCTGGCCGCCGCACCTTCGAACATGCTGTTCAACACCGGCCACGGCGCGCTGGGTTTCACCCTGGCCTTCGGCTCGGCGGAGCGCGTGGCGCGGCAATTGGCGGCTTAGGCCATCTCCTCGATTGCCTCGCGCATGAATCGCGTGATGCCGCGCACCGTTACCGAGTCGGGCCGCTCGGCAAAGCGCAAGGCACGGATCGGCACCGGGATGCGCGGCTCCAGTGCCAGCACATCCACCTTGTCACGATCCGCCGAGCTGGCGGTGCAACCGTCGACCAGGGCCACGCCCAGCCCGTGGTGTGCCATGGCCAGCGCCGCATGGTAGGTCTGCACCGTGACCACCGCCTGCTGGAAGCCCACGCCCGCCTGCCGGCAGGCCTGGCTCAGGCTGGTGCCGACCGGATCGCGGCTGTCCAGCCCCACCACCGGCAGCTTGACCAGGTCGTGCAGCGCTGCCGAGCCGTTGCGCACCAGCGCGCGCGGCAGCATGCCCTTGGGCGCGATGCACACCATGCGGCTGTCGGCCAGCGCCTCCTGCGTGAGCGAGGGATGCACCGCCGGACTGAAGGCGAAGCCGACGTCCGCCTCCTGGCGCAGCAGCGCCGACATGATCTGCGGCGAGTGCAGCGCCTCCACCGTGACGGCGATGCCCGGATGCTTCTGGCGGAAGGCCTTGAGCGCGCGCGGCAGCACCTCGTAGCTCAGCGCCAGCACCGTGAGGATGCGCAGCTCGCCCGCGTCGCTGCCCGCGCGGAGGTTGGCCGCCAGCCGCTGCACCTCGTCGAGCTGCGCGAACAGGCGCTCGATGTGCGGATAGAGCGCCTGCGCCTCGGTGGTCGGCGTGAGCCGTCCCTTGGCGCGCTGGAACAGCGGGAAGCCCAGCTGGATCTCGGCGTGCTGCAGCGTGCGGCTGACGGCGGGCTGCGTGATGTTGATGAGCCTGGCCGCCGCGCTCACGCTGCCGGTGAGCATGATGGCGTTGAAGACCTCGATGTGGCGCAGGCGCATCGCGTCGAGCAATCGCGCTAGTGGCCGCCGGTCTTGCCGCGCGAGATGTCCATGACCATGCGCGCCGCCAGGTAGAGCCGCGGCTCGATGGAGTCGATCAGCACGTACTCGGCATCGGCCGAATGCGCGCCGAAGCCCTGCAGGCCGAAGCGCTCCACCACCGGCGCCTTGGTCTTCAGCGCGGCAAAGGCCGCATCGGTGCCGCCGCCGGCCACCTTGTCGTCGGCGCCCAGCTCGCGGCCCAGTTCCTTGTAGACCGCCTGCGCATGCGCGGCCAGCGCGCGCGAGGCGTCGGTCGCCTCCAGCGGCGGACGGCGGCGCTCGAACTTCATCTCGACCTTGGCCTCGGGGATCAGTTGCTTCTTGACGCGCTCCTGCACCTGCTTCTCGATGCGGTCGTAGTCGCTGACCTTCAGCACCCGCACGTCGGCGGCGGCATTGGCCGAGGCCGGGATCACGTTGCGGTTGGTGCCCGACTTCGAGATGGTCCAGTTCATCTTGAGCCCGGTGGCCGGATCGGACAGGTCGCGCATCTGCAGGATCTGGTGCGAGAGCTCGTAGAGCGCGTTCACGCCCAGCTCCGGCGCCGAGCCCGCATGCGAGGCCTTGCCCGTGACGTTGAGCGAGACCGAGGCGATGCCGGCGGTGGCGAGCGAGAGCTTGTCCTCCTTGACCGAAGCGCCCTCGTACGACATCACCACGTCGTGCTCCGCGCCGAGCCGGCTGATGAGCGCGCGCGAGCCGGGGGAGCTGATCTCTTCGTCGCCGTTGATCAGCACGGTGAGCGTGCCGTATTCCTTGAAGTCCAGCGCCTTCAGCAGCGCCACCGCGTGCAGGATGACGGCCACGCCCTGCTTGTCGTCGGCGATGCCGAGGCCGTAGGCCTTGTCGCCGTCGATGCGAAAGGGCTGCTTGTTCAGCATGCCGATCGGGTAGACCGTGTCCATGTGGGCGATGAGCATGATCTTCTTGCTGCCCGTGCCCTTGAAGGTGGCGCGCACCGCCTTGCCGATCTTCTCCGGCGTGTCTTCCATGCGGTAGGCCTCGGCCGTCGGGTCGACCAGCTCGACCTGGCCGCCCATGGCCTTGAGGCGGTCGGCGATCAGGCTGGCGATCTTGTCCAGGCCCTCGAGATCGCGGCTGCCGGACTCGATCGAAACCAGCTGCTTGAGGGTGTCGAGCAGCGCGGGCTTTTCCTTGGCGGCCAGCGCGGCGATGCGCTCGTCGGGTGCGGCCGAGGCGATGCCCAGCCAAGCGGCGCAGACGGCGCCGAGGGCGAAGATGCGGAGGGAATGCGAGAACTTCATTCGTTTGTCTTTCCTTGGGTCTTGTGTTGGTCTTCTTTCAATGCGCCTTGTCCCAGTTGGGGCCAAAGCCGATCTCGGCGAGCAGCGGAACCTTGAGCTCCGCCACGCCGGCCATGAGCCGCGGGATCTCGCTGCGGACCCAGTCGGCTTCATCCTCGGGCACCTCGAACACCAGTTCGTCATGCACCTGCATGATCATCTTCGTGCGGCGTTTCTCGGCGTCGAGCACCGCCTGCACCTTGACCATGCTGAGCTTGATCAGGTCGGCCGCCGTGCCCTGCATCGGCGCGTTGATGGCGGCACGTTCGGCCCCGCCGCGGCGCGGGCCGTTGGGCGAGTTGATCTCGGGCAGGTAGAGGCGGCGGCCGAACACGGTCTCCACATAGCCCCGCTGCTTGGCCAGGGCCTTGGTCTCGTCCATGTAGACCTTCACGCCCGGGTAGCGCGCGAAGTAGCGGTCGATGTAGGAGGCCGCGGCCTTGGTCTCGATGCCGAGGTTGCGCGCCAGGCCGAAGCTGCTCATGCCGTAGATCAGCCCGAAGTTGATTACCTTGGCATAACGTCGCTGCTCGCTCGAGACCTGGTCCACCGGCACGCCGAAGACCTCGGCCGCGGTGGCGCGGTGCACGTCGATGCCCTCGGTGAAGGCGCGCAGCAGCGACGCATCGCCGCTGATGTGGGCCATGATGCGCAGCTCGATCTGCGAGTAGTCGGAGCTCGCGATCACGCTGCCCGCCGGCGCCACGAAGGCCTCGCGCACGCGCCGGCCCTCGGGCGTGCGGATCGGGATGTTCTGCAGGTTGGGATCGTTGCTCGACAGCCGGCCCGTCACCGCCACCGCCTGCGCGTAGTGCGTGTGCACCCGGCCCGAGCGCGGATGGGCCAGCTGCCCCAGCTTGTCGGTGTAGGTGCCCTTCAGCTTGGAAAGGCCGCGGTGCTCGAGGATCTTGGCCGGCAGCGGGAAGTCCTCGGCCAGCTTCTCCAGCACCTCCTCGTCCGTGCTCGGCGCGCCGCTGGGCGTCTTCTTCACCACCGGCAGGCCCAGCTTGGTGAAGAAGACCTCGCCGATCTGCTTGGGCGAGCCCAGGTTGAAGGGCTGGCCGGCGAGCTCGAACGCCTCCTGCTCCAGCGCCAGGATGCGCTTGCCCAGCTCGTTGCTCTGCGCGGCCAGCGTCGGGGCGTCGATCAGCACGCCGTTGCGCTCCACGCGGTAGAGCGTCTCGCTGGAGGCCATTTCCAGCTCGTAGATGAAGCGCAGCTTGTCGTCGGCCTGCAGCTTCGGCCAAAGCGCGAGGTGCACGTCCAAAGTCTGGTCGGAGTCCTCGCAGGCGTACTCGGCCGCCTTCTCGATCGACACCTGGCTGAAGGGAATCTGGTGCGCGCCCTTGCCGCACAAGTCCTCGTAGTCGATGCCGCTGCGGCCCAGATGGCGCTCGGCCAGGCTGGCCAAGCCGTGCGGCTTGTGCACTTCCAGCACGTAGCTCTGCAGCATGGTGTCGTGCGCGTAGCCCTGCACCTCGATGCCGTGGTTGGCAAACACGTGGCGGTCGTACTTGACGTGCTGGCCCAGCTTCTTCTTCGTGCCGTCCTCCAGCCAGGGCTTGAGCTTCGCGAGCACCTCGTCACGCGGCAGCTGCGCCGGCGCGTCGCCGTAGTTGTGGGCGAGCGGCACGTAGGCCGCCTCGCCGGGCTTGACGCTGAAGCTGATGCCCACGATCTCGGCGTGGATTTCGTCCAGCGAGGTGGTCTCGGTGTCCAGCGCGACCAGTTCGGCCGCCTCGACCTTCCCCAGCCAGGTGTCGAAAAGCTCCCAGCTCAGCACCGTGTCGTAGACCAGGTTGGAGGCCCTGTCCGCGGCGTCGGCAGCCGGCTTCTCGAGCAGGCCGGTGCCGCCCTCGGGGCCGCCCTTCGCCCTGTTCTCCTCGATGAGCTCGGGCGGGACTTCGTGCGCCTCCAGCGTCTTCACCAGGCTCTTGAAGCCGTACTTCTCGTAGAAGCCCTTCAGGGGCTCGACCTGCTGCGGGCCGATGGCGATGCCGTCGAGCGCGGGCAGGCCGGGCACGTGGCCGTCGAGCTCGCAGTCGGTGCGGATGGTCACCAGCCGCTTGCCCTGTGGCAGCCAGTCCAGCGCCTTGCGCAGGTTCTCGCCGGCCTGGCCCTTGACCTCGCCGGCGCGGGCCATCAACGCATCGAGCGAGCCGTATTCCAGCAGCCACTTGGCGGCTGTCTTCGGACCCACCTTTTCCACGCCGGGCACGTTGTCGACGGTGTCCCCCACCAGGGTCTGGTAGTCGATCATCAGGCGGGGCGGCACGCCGAACTCGGCCGTCACGCCGGCCACGTCGCGCTTCTTGCCGTTCATCGTGTCGATGATGGTGATGTGCTCGTCGACCAGCTGGCTCAGGTCCTTGTCGCCGCTGGAGACGATCACCTCGACGCCCTGGTTCGCCGCGGTGCGCGCCAGGGTGCCGATCACGTCGTCGGCCTCGACATCGGGCACGCACAGCACCGGCCAGCCCAAAAGCCTCACCACTTCGAGGATCGGCTCGACCTGGCTGCGCAGATCGTCGGGCATCGGCGAGCGGTTGGCCTTGTACTTGGGATACCACGTGTCCCTGAAGGTCTTTCCCGGCGCGTCGAAGACGCAGGCGGCGTAGTCGGCCCGCACCTCGCGGCGCAGCAACTGCAGCATGTTGATCATGCCGCGGATGGCGCCCGTCGCCGGGCTGGCCGGGTCGCCCGGCACCGCGCGCAGATCGGGCATCGCGTGGAAGGCGCGGTAGAGGTAGCTCGAGCCGTCCACGAGCAGCAATGTTTTCTTGTCGGTCATCGGGGCATTTTGCCGTGCCGCGTTCGGGCGCCCGCACGACGGCGACCGTCGCCGCCGGCTGACAGCGCCCCGCAGGGCCGCCGCCTACAATCGCCTCATGTCCTCCACTCCTCTTCTGCTCGCCCGCGGCGCCCTGCTGGCCGCGCTGGCCTGTGCCGCACCGCTGGCCGCCGTTCATGCCCAGAGCGCACCGCCGCCCGGCGCCGCCCAGGCCGCGCCCGAGTCGCCGCGCAGCAACCAGAAGATCGAGCACATTCGCGTCGAGGATGCCGGCGCGCGCGTCGACGAGGTGCGCTACGGCGGCCAGACCCAGAGCATCACGGTACAGCCCAAGGCGAACGTGCCCTCCTACGAGGTGCTGCCGAACAACAGCGGGCGCGACCGGCAGAGCCAGACCGAGACCGGCGGCAACGGCAACGGCGCGCGGGTCTGGAACGTCCTCAAGTTCTGAAAAAGCTGTGGCGGTCTTTACCGAAGTCGGGTTCGACGAAGCCGATGCGCTCGTCCAGCGCCTGGGCTTGGGCCCGCTCAGCGGCCTGCGGGGCATCGAGGGCGGCATCGAGAACACCAACTACTTCGCGAGCACGGCATCGGGCGAATTCGTCCTGACGCTGTTCGAGCGCCTGGGGCCGGAGCAGCTGCCCTACTACCTCTGCCTGATGAAGCACCTGGCGTCGCGCGGCATTCCGGTGCCTGAACCGGTGGCCGACCCGGCGATCGAGCCGCCCAGCGGCCACGCGCTCTCCATCCCGGCCAATGCGCCCTGCGAGTTCCTGCACCGGGTGGCGGGCAAGCCGGCGGCCCTGGTGCAGCGGCTCCAAGGGCGCAGCGAACTGGCGCCCACGGCCGCCCATTGCGCCGAGCTGGGCCGCCTGCTGGCGCGCATGCACCAGGCGGCACGCGACTTCCCCCGCATCCAGCCCAACCTGCGCGGCCTGGCTTGGTGGAACGACACCGCGCCGGTGGTGCTGCCCTACCTCGAAGCGCCGCAAGCGGCACTGCTGAAGAGCGAGCTGGCCTACCAGAACCATGTTGCCGAGTCCTCGGCCTACGCGGCGCTGCCGCGCGGCCCGGTGCATGCCGACCTGTTCCGCGACAACACGATGTTCGCCACCAGAGGCGAGTCGCCGCGCCTGACGGGCGTGTTCGACTTCTACTTCGCCGGCACCGACACCTGGCTCTTCGATTTGGCGGTGTGCCTCAACGACTGGGCGATCGACCTGCCCACCGGCCGGCACGATGCGCTTCGCGCCGACGCCCTGCTGGCTGCCTACGGCACCGTGCGGCCACTGACCGCCGCCGAGCGCGCCCTGCTGCCCGCCATGCTGCGCGCCGCGGCCCTGCGCTTCTGGATCTCGCGACTTTGGGACTTCCACCTGCCGCGCGAGGCGAGCATGCTCAAGGCGCATGACCCGACCCACTTCGAGCGCGTGCTGCGCGAACGCTCGCGGGCGCCGGCCGCACCCTTCTCTTCCAGCGCCGCCCTCGGCGAGCCCCAGGCCGCCTGAGGGGCCTGTCCATCCATGAAACTGAACCTCGTGCCGGCACGTACTGGCGCCGAATGGGTCCGCATCGGGCTCAAGACCTTCTGGCGGCAGCCGCTGGCCTTCATTTCGCTGTTCTTCCTGTTCATGGCCTCGATCTCGATCGCCTCGCAGCTGCCGCTGGTCGGCAGCGTGCTGGCGCCGATCCTGCTGCCTTTCATGACGCTGGGCCTGATGGTCGCCACCTCGGTGGCCTACGCCAACGACCGGCAGAAGCCCGCCGCGCCCGCCATGTTCACCGCCGCCGCCGAAGCGGTGCGCGGCGAGTGGAAGCCGATGATCGTGCTGGGCCTCATCTCGGCGGCCTACTTCGTGATCGTGGTGGGCCTCTCGGCATTGTTGGACGACGGCTCCTTGGCGCGCGCCTATTTGCTCGACGAGACGCTCTCGGCCGAAGTGATGGCCAGCAGCGACTTCCAGACTGCCCGCCTCTTCGTCATGGTGCTCAACCTGCCGCTGTCGCTGGCCATGTGGCATGCCCCCGCGCTGGTGCATTGGCACCACGTGGAGCCGGTGAAGAGTCTCTTCTTCAGCCTGGTCGCGCTGTTCCGCAACTTCGGCGCCTACGCGATGTTCTGCCTCTCGTGGTTCGGCGTATTCCTCATCGCCGGCATCGGCATCGGCTTGGTGGCCACGGTGCTGGTCGGCGTCGGCGCCGTCGGCATGGGCGGCGGCGCCTCGGCCCTTGGCGGGGCGCTGATGATCGGCAGCGCGCTGGTGCTGGCAGCGATGTCGCTGAGCTCGACGTGGTTCACGTTCAGGGACAGCTTTCGGGCGGATTAGGGGATTGCATCCCCCTCATTTGCAGCGACCAGTGCGCTGCAGGACGATCTGTGTCACGCAGCGCGCGCAATGTCCTCGTTCATTGCGCCCAGCGAAAGCCAGAGCCGATTACGACGGAAGGTGCGTCTTCCGCAGGACAACATCAGGTCTCTCGTCCGCTATCAGCTCCTGCTCGCGAGGCGTAAGTAGAAGAACTGCGGAGTCTAAGATGCCGCGTGGAAACTCCGCCTTAAATTCGGTGGCGGCGAAAGTGTACGGGGGAGCGGACACGGAGCAGAACTGGCGCAAGAGAGCCGCTAGGCAGCCCACGAGCCCCGCCGGCTTCCATTCGCCAGACGCCGCGGAACGTTTGCACAGGGCTGCGAGCAGGCGTATATCGGCAATCGTCCATAGAACACGGCGCTTGTCGAATGGGTTCTCAGACAGCAGGCTGGGTTCGTCGCCCACACCGTGGTGCTCCTGCAGCGCCAAGAGAAGGGCGTCCGCCATGGCCGCGTACTCGAGAACCGTGCCGGGATCCTCGAGCAGAGCGAGCATGCCATCCAAGTTGGACCATTGACAACGCAGCAATGCACGGGGCGGGGTCGGCCATAGATCCAACTTGCCCATGAGGTCGTGGAGACGAGCCATGATCTTGGCCTTGCTACTCGGATCAGGAAGCATCGACAACAGACTGATCAAGGTCTGCGCCTGAACATCCGCCGGGTACTCCGGAAGACTGTAGGCTACAAGAACCGCCAAATCCTGGACGTCCGGTGCCATGAGGCCCCGCATACGGTATGCCATCGTCAGGAATTGCAGGGGCAGCGCCGACAGATCGACGTGCTCTGCAAAATAAGGTGACATCGCCTGTCTTTGGCTCGCCAACTGGAGTACCGCCCGGTTGTGCAGTTTGAGGTAGCCGGACTTCAGTTCCTCGCTCTGATCCATGGAGATCGCGAGCGAGACCATGAACGTCCACAGCACCAAGTCGAGGCGGCGCTCCGCAACGCCTGGGGCGCGCGGCAGAATCGACCTGACGTCTTGCGCCTTCAGATCCACCAGGCAGTGGACCAGGGTGTCCATCCGGAAAGCAACGTTCGCCGTGTCTTCTTTAACAAATCCTCTCCGAATATCGGATTCCCACTGCATCCAGGTTAAGTTGGTCAGCATCGGCGCAAGGCGGGTGAAGAAAGCCTTGTCAACCAGTGCCCAATTCGCCAGCTCTTTCCGACCTTCATCCGGCGGCCCTTCGAATTCGGGCCTCATCCAATCCATGTCCAATATTTGGAGTATGTGCGTCAACACCAACGTGACCATATCGCGAGGCAGTTCCATGGGCCCGTCATCCGTCGCCGCACCTGGCGCCCGAATCGCATGGCGCTCGGTACCTGTGTCGATCACGGCGATCTCGTCGTCCTGGAGCGCAACCTTGGTGTTCTCGATGGGTATGACCAACGTATTGGCGCAAAAGCCCAACGCGGGCAAGGTCTTGCTCATGCCGTCAATGACAGATTGCACGTAATCGATCAGAGGACTCTCGTCCTCCGGGAGCTGCCCGCAAGCCCTTTGGCCATGCAAACAAGTCAGCAACGCTTGCATCGCAGGCAGCGGCAAACCATGAAGCCTCGAGCAAAGATTCAACAACACTCCGGAGGACTGCTGCGAGGCCCACGCCGCGTTCAAGCAATGCGTCACGCACGCGGCGGCCTTCTCCGGGGCGAGCCCGGCCATCAAGAGAGCAAGGCGCTCGGACATTTGCATCAGCAAGTCTGGACATGCTTCACAAAGATCCGCGGTCAGCTCGCCGAGCCAGTCATGGACGTCCGCGGCCGTCTTGACGTGCGGGAGCAATCTCAGCAATTCCGAGACCAATTGGTCTGGCGACAAACTCGCCACTTGGTCGTGAAGGGCGGCGAGGCACATGCCCACGGAAGAGCCATCCGGCTGCATGTCCATCGGGTCGTGCTGGACTTCTTGCCGCTGCGAGGACTGCAACTCTCCGGCTGACCTCGGGCTATTGGGATTGCAAACTCTTGGGGTCCTGGGTGGCGTCGCTCTGAATTCCATGATATCTAGTCGTGTCTGATGGCTTGAAGGATGAATGGAACTGAACAAGCACGCTGACGCTCCCGCCACGTGCGAACTCGGCTCACAGTTGAGTGACCACGCTTGCACGTAGGTTCCGAGCTGCTGCCGCAAGATGGGACTTGACAATGCCGAAGACTGGCGGTTTCAAGAGCGAAGTGCAACACCCGATTCAATGGCAGGTACTGACGCAACAGCCCATGGTGTTCTCGCAGGTGCCGCGTTGCGGGGGGCTGTGCGGGTCGCAGAAGTTGCCCGCGCGCTTGATGAAGTCGCCCTCCCAGTACCCTGGCATGACGCGATCGTCGATCTCGAGGTGATGGGCAGCAGCGACTCCAGGCGGCGCGCCTGTTCGTCATGGTTCTTGGCAGGTTATTGAGGCATTTCGTCACTCATTTCCTGCGGCATTTCTTTCATCAGACGATCGACAAGCTCTATGCAGTTCAAATGCTGGCCCCAAATTCCCTTGATGATCTCCAGGACAAACTCTCGATCGTAGACAGGAATGTCCCCATTCCTCGCAAAGCTCGCGATCAGTTCCATGTGATCTGACCAGTTCTTCTGTTCGTCAGGAGCGTAGATCCTGCACAAAATCAGTGCCTGTTCTTTGAACGTGAGTCGAGCAAATGCAAGACTCAGAATAGAGGCCGGAAACAGCGCCATGAACTGAGGGGCCGCGAACCTGTAGGCCGGAGCAGATACTGAGCAGAACTGCCGTAAGAGATCTGCCAGGCAATGAACGAGCCCCGACGGCTTCCACCCTTCGAGCTTCTCCGCACGTTTGCACAAGGCGCAGAGCCAACCTATGTCGCCCATAGTCCATAAGACATAGCGCTCGCCGAACGGATCGTCGATCAGCATCCTCGGCTCGCCGCCCACACCGTGGTGCCGCTGCAGCGCTGCAAGCAGCCCGTTTGCCTCTTCTTCGAGCACCGGGCTGGAGCCGTCGATCAGCGCGAGCATGACGTTCAAGCGAGATGCCTGGTAGAGCAGCCAATCATGGGCTGGGCGCTTCCAGAGAACGCCCTTGTCCATGAGCTTCTGGATGCGGCCCAGGAACTTATCTATGAGCTCTTGAGAATTGCCCAGGAGGGGCAAAACGCCGATCAGGGTCTGCACCTCGACATCTTCCGGATAAGCCCGGAGACCGTCGAGTGTCAGTTTAGTCAGCATCCTGAAACCCAGCGTTGTGCCCCCGAGCATACGGTAGGCCATGGTCAGCAACTGCAAGGGCATCGCTGACAGATCGACGTGCTGGGCAAACGAAGGCGACATCGCCTGGCCCGCGCTTGCGAGTTGGACTACAGCTCGGTTGTGTAACTGCGAATACACGCCCTGCAGCAACGGAAGACTTATTTGAAGCCCGGGCTGCGTCAGGCATAACGACAAGGCCCGCAACACCAGGTCGAGGCGGCGCTGCGCTATGCCCGGCGCACCAGGCAACATCGATTTGACCGTTTGCGCATCCAGATCGACGATGTCATGGATCAGCCCTGACATCGCGTCGGCAGGCTCAATACCCGAGAACAACTCCAGCCTGCTGTCGGCCTCCCTCTGCATCCATGAATAGTTGGCCAGCATCGGTTGGAAGCGGGCAAAGAACTGCTTGTCAACCCGCGCCATGTTCCACAGGGCTTTGCCGTGTTCCTTAGACGGCCCGTAATACTGGGGCTGCATCCAATCGACGCCCTCGGCCCTAAGCTCGTGCGCCATCATCAAAGTCAGCACATCGTGGTTCAATTCGGGCAAAGCTCGCGTCGTCGTACCCGGAGCCTGGATTGCATGACGATCGGTGCCCGTATCGATCGCCATGATCTCGTCTTCTCCGAGCACACCAGGGGGGAGCTCGATCGGTACGACCAACGTGGTGCCGGGCCCTGTGCCAAACCCCGAGGTTGGCAGCGACAGACTCAGATCAATGACTTCCTTGATATGAACAATAAGGCCCGCTCCGATGGCAGGCGGATTCTCTTGGCCCCGCAAACATTCCAACAACGCCTGCATGGCAGTCAGCGACATGCTGGGGAGCGCAGCGCCAAGAGCCCTCCACACCACGACAGACTGGCCCGCACCCGCTGCCACGTTCAGACAACGCTCCACACACGCGGGCAAACTCTCCGGGGTCCATTGAGGCAGCAGGCAAGAGAGCCGCTCGGAGAAGCTCGACAGCAGGTCCGGACAGGATGTGCAGAGTGCCGAGTTCAGCGCACCGAGCCAGTCATTGACCTCCTGGACCGTTGCAACCTGCTGCACCATGGCCAGCAATTGCGTGGGCCAGCCCTCCTCGCTCCCCGATCTCTCTACCCAGCGGCGGAAGGCGAGGAGGCGTTCGCCAATGGAAGGAGCATACGATTGCTCGCTGGTCACGGTTGGGGTTGTAGAGCCGTTATCAGGCTTTTGCCGCTTTGCGGATGGCAAGTCTTCGGACGAGCTCGAGCTTCCGGACGGACGCCGGGTGACTGAATGCATGATGTGTGATCCTCTTCTGGGTGCTTTTTGAAGTGAGCGAAGGCGAGTGGCATGAAAGCACTTCAGCCATGCAAGCTCCGCCCATCCTGGGTAACGACGCTTGCCCATCGGTTCCTTCACATGGCCGCGCACCACGCCGAGCGCGATCCGGCCTTTGATAGCCAGATGCGCGCGGTTCTGCGATCAGCGGAGAAGAAGCACTCCAGGAACCCAGTGTCTTGAGCGCTACACCGGCGTCAGCTTTGCCACCGACAGCGCCAGCCACTTGATACCGTGGCGCGGGAAGTTGACCTGCGCCCGCGCATCGTCCCCGCCGCCTTCCAGCGCCAGCACGGTGCCCTCGCCGAACTTGTTGTGGAAGACCTGCATGCCCGAACGCAGGCCGTGCGAAGGCGCGGCCTTTTGCGGCGGCATGGGCGGGCTGGCGAAGCTCTCCTTGCTGCCGCCGTAGCTGCCGCCGCGCGTGCTCGCGTAACCCCCGCCGTAGCCGAACGCCGAAGGCGTGAAGCCCTGGTTCTTCGGTGTCAGCCACTTCAGCGCGGCCTCCGGCAGCTCGTCGAAGAAGCGGCTCTTCACGTTGTAGCGGGTCTGGCCGTGCAGCATGCGCGTCTGCGAATGGCTCAGGTACAGGCGCTGGCGCGCACGCGTGATGGCCACGTACATCAGGCGACGCTCCTCCTCCAGGCTTTCGTGGTCGGACAGGGAGTTCTCATGCGGGAACAGGCCCTCCTCCATGCCGGTGATGAACACGCAATCGAACTCCAGGCCCTTGGCCGCATGCACGGTCATCAGCTGCACCGCGTCTTGCCCGGCCTGGGCCTGGTTGTCGCCGGATTCCAGCGCGGCATGGGTCAGGAAGGCGGCGAGCGGGCTCATGGTCTCGCCGGTCTCGGCGTCCGGCACCAAGGGCTCGTCGGTGATCGGCAGGTCGAGGTCGAGGCCCTGGCTGACCGGCGACTGCCGAAGCTCGTCCACCGGCATCGCCACCGCGTCGCGGCCGAAGCCCTCCTGCGTGACGAAGCTCTCGGCCGCGTTCACCAGCTCCTCCAGGTTCTCGATGCGGTCGGCGCCTTCGCGCTCGCTGCGGTAGTGCTCGATCAGGCCGCTGTGCTGCAGCACCAGCTCGATGATCTCGCGCAGCGACAGGCCCTGGGTCTGCTCGCGCAGCACGTCGATCTTGGCGACGAAGGCCGACAGGTTGGCGCCGGCCTTGCCGCCCACGACGGCGACGGCATCGTGCAGCGATCGGCCTGCGGCACGGGCTGCGTCCTGCAGCTGCTCGATGCTGCGCGCGCCGATGCCGCGCGGCGGAAAGTTGACGATGCGCAGGAAGCTGGTGTCGTCGTCCTTGTTCTCCAGCAGCCGCAGGTAGGCCAGCGCATGCTTGATCTCGGCGCGCTCGAAGAAGCGCAGGCCGCCGTAGACGCGATAGGGCACGGCGGCATTGAAGAGCGCGGTCTCGATCACGCGGCTCTGCGCGTTGCTGCGGTAGAGCACCGCCATTTCCTTGCGATCGATGCCCTCGCGCACCAGCTGGCGCATCTCCTCCACCATCCACTGCGCCTCGGCGAAGTCGCTGGTCGATTCGTAGACGCGTACCGGCTCGCCGGGGCCCTGGTCGGTGCGCAGGTTCTTGCCCAGCCGCTTCTTGTTGTGGCTGATCAGCGCGTTGGCCGAATCGAGGATGTTGCTGTAGCTGCGGTAGTTCTGCTCCAGCTTGATCTGGTGCGTGACTTCGAACTCCTGCACGAAGTCGGCCATGTTGCCCACCCGCGCGCCGCGGAAGGCATAGATGCTCTGGTCGTCGTCGCCCACCGCGAGCACGCTGTTGTCGCCGGGCACGAAGCGGCCCTCGACCGTGTTGCCCGCGAGCATCTTGATCCAGGCGTACTGCAGGCGGTTGGTGTCCTGGAACTCGTCGATCAGGATGTGGCGGAAGCGGCGCTGGTAGTGCTCGCGCACCGGGTCGTTGTCGCGCAGCAGTTCGTAGCTGCGCAGCATCAGCTCGCCGAAGTCGACCACGCCTTCGCGCTGGCACTGCTCCTCGTAGAGCTGGTAGAGCTCGACCTTCTTGCGGTCGTCCTCGTTGCGGGCCTCGACGTCGCGCGGCCGCAGGCCGTCTTCCTTGGCGCCGGCGATGAACCACTGGGTCTGCTTGGCCGGGAAGCGCTCCTCGTCGACGTTGAACTGCTTCATCAGCCGCTTGATGGCCGAGAGCTGGTCCTGGGTGTCGAGGATCTGGAAAGTGGACGGCAAGCCGGCCAGCTTCCAGTGCGCTCGCAGGAAGCGGTTGCACAGGCCGTGAAAGGTGCCGATCCACATCCCGCGCGCGTTGATCGGCAGCATGGCCGTGAGGCGCGCCAGCATCTCCTTGGCCGCCTTGTTGGTGAAGGTGACGGCCAGGATGCCGCCGGGCGAGACCTGGCCGGTCTGCAGCAGCCAGGCGATGCGGGTGGTCAGCACCCGGGTCTTGCCGGAGCCGGCGCCGGCCAGGATCAGGGCGTTGCCGGCGGGCAGCGTGACGGCGGCGAGCTGCTCGGGGTTGAGGTTTTGCAACAAAGTGGAGGTGGGCGCGGGGTGGGCGGAGGGCATGGTGCATTGTAGGAAGCACCGACTCGTACGACGTTCCCGACAGAGGAACTCTTCCCCGACGATTGTTACTGACTCGTTGGAGAAATCGCCTGCTCCAAGCTACCTCGACTCGTGAATACCGCAGTTAGTAGCGAACGAACTGTTTCCGGCGAATCGTTCTTAACCTTCATCCGCCTGCTCAAATCTCGCTATGCACCGAACTGTCAAGACCCTCTTCTTTAAAGCACAAGGAGGGGTAGCAATGCCGCCTAATAACAAAACTGTTCAACAGATGGGGTTGGAAAAGAAGCCCGATGCACGCATCGGTTTCAAGGTCAAGGGGACCATCGTCTATGCAAAGAGACGGACGAATGCAGGGCGAGCCCAGCTTGCATGGGACACATGGGTGGGTCGCCCCCAAAACCGCAAGGAAGCGGCGGCACTTGCCGTCCGACGTCTAGAAACAAGAATCAACAGTTTCGCGGGCGCTGCCAGTCTCCTGCAAGGTCAACTGCAAGCAGTGCAGTCACAGATCGCAGAATCAGACTCCGTTCGCGCGAAGGATCTTCGAGCGCTTCTTGACGGCATCGCCGGCCTTGAGACAAGAGAGCTGCGATTCAACAAGCACGTTCAGTCTGCTGCCGCGCAGCTAGACACTAACTCCACCAAGCTCTCCATCCGTGCGCTGTACGCAAAAAGGGTGACCCCAAAGTTCTCGCGAACAGACATTGCGAGCTTTTTGGCCTTCATCCAAAAGACGGCCGCATGCGACCTGAACCTTGTCGGCAAAGACCCACTTGACTATAGACAGGCCCTCGCCTTCGCAAAAAATTGGGTGGACGCCGAGCCGAAACAGAATCTCGGCAGTCCCAAGGACAGGTATCTCATCGATAACCTCGTGAACCTCGTTCTGCGCGGTAGCGGCGTGAAGGCAAGTCCCCCTGCTCAACCATCGTTGACAGCTTTCCAGTTGGAAGGCACGACGTTGAAACGCAAAGACGGCAAGCCCTTCGTGCGCGATGAGGTGCCGCTGGGCGAGGGGGCGTTCGGGTCGGTGCACATCTACAGGTGTGCAGAGGACGACGAAACGGTGGTCGGCAAGGTCTTCAAGCAACCGGACGACAGCGATCCGCAGGCGGAAGCACAGGTACACGCCCAGGCACAGTCAGGCCAGGCCGGCTACATCGTGCCTCTCTTAGGCGCTGTAAAGCTCCCCGACGACGGCCTCATGCTGGTCCTCGAACATGCGCCGAACGGCGACGCCGCAAAAATCCACGACAGCATTCTGTCGAAGTTGAAAACTGACAAACTTGATGGGCCATCCGCGTCGCACGCTTTCATGACCATGTTCGCGGACATGGTCCAAGGCGTGGTGAACGCCCACTCCAATGGCGTGATGCATCTCGACCTGAAGCCCGACAACTTCGTCGTAGACAGGGACGGCAAGTCCCACTTGGTCGACTTTGGCGTTTCGCAGAATGGGCTCGCTAAGACAATGTTGCGTCCAGTCGAGTCGCCAGACTTCGCCGCTCCAGAGGCGATCCGCAATCTCAAGCAACAAGGGTTGATAACCTATCAGGCTGACATCTGGTCCCTGGGTGCAATCCTGTATCAGTTCAATTCGCCCCGTCTGACAGACGCCAACAAGACTAGCGCTACCCCAAGCGACCTCCGGCCATTCCCCCACAAATTCTTGCATGAAGGTGACGGACTCATCGAAGCTTTCGCCCAGGCGGATGAGTCCAAACGACGCGCGCAACTCGGTCTATTCGAGGATAACCAGCTGCATGAGCTCATCTTCAAGATGCTCGATCCAGACCCATCGAAGCGGCCATCGCTCGAGGCCGTTCTCGCGCATCCACGCGTCGCCCCCTACGCGAATCCAAGCGGTCCGGATGAAGAAGCGATCGAACGAAGCGCACGCCGGTTGATTCTCGAAGCAGGAGAGCAGTTGCTCGATGTTTAGCGGATCACAAGCCACGAGCGCGCTAATAGGGCCATGCCCTTCCTCATATAGTCGGAATTTGCATCCTCGTCTACCGGCGCGCGTGCACGCTACTAGAATCGCGCACCGGGCCCAAGTTTCTTGCGCCCGGTTTTTTGCGCGCGCTTCCTTTGCAGGACGCGCCCGAAAGCCGGCCAGACCAAGCGCTCATTCGTTCTTCAACGACCCTTCCAGGAGCTTGGTTCCATGCAGATCTTCGACTACGACAACATCCTTCTCCTGCCGCGCAAATGCGTGGTGGAAAGCCGCGCCGAGTGCGACGCCAGCGTCACCCTGGGCGGCCGCAGCTTCCGCATCCCGACGGTGCCCGCCAACATGAAGACGGTGGTCGACGAGCCCATCTGCACCTGGCTCGCCCAGAACGGCTACTTCTACGTCATGCACCGCTTCGACCTCGACAACGTGCAGTTCGTCAAGGACATGCATGCCAAGGGCGTGTTCGCCTCGATCTCGCTGGGCGTCAAGAAGGCCGACTACGAGACGGTGGACCGCCTGGTTGCCGAGGGCCAGGCACCCGAGTACATCACGATCGACATCGCGCACGGCCATGCCGACACGGTGAAGAACATGATCGCCTACCTCAAGAAGCACCTGCCCAAGGCCTTCGTCATCGCGGGCAACGTGGGCACGCCCGAGGCGGTGATCGACCTCGAGAACTGGGGCGCCGACGCGACCAAGGTCGGCATCGGCCCAGGCAAGGTCTGCATCACCAAGCTCAAGACCGGCTTCGGCACGGGCGGCTGGCAGCTGTCGGCGCTCAAGTGGTGCGGGCGGGTGGCGACCAAGCCCATCATTGCCGACGGCGGCATCCGCGACCACGGCGACATCGCCAAGAGCCTCCGCTTCGGCGCCTCGATGGTGATGATCGGCTCGCTGTTCGCCGGCCACGAAGAATCACCGGGCAGGACAGTGGAGGTCGACGGCGCGCTCTTCAAAGAGTACTACGGCTCGGCCAGCGACTTCAACAAGGGCGAGTACAAGCACGTGGAGGGCAAGCGCATCCTCGAGCCGATCAAGGGCAAGCTGGCCGACACGCTGGTCGAGATGGAGCAGGACATCCAGAGCTCCATCAGCTACGCAGGCGGGCGCAAGCTCATGGACATCCGCAAGGTCAACTACGTCACGCTGGGCGGCGACAACGCCGGCGAGCACCTGCTGATGTAAGACGCCGATCGCGCTGGGGCCTCTCGATTCTGGTTAGAATTTGCCCTGCGTTGGGGGGGTAGCTCAGCTGGGAGAGCGCCGCGTTCGCAATGCGGAGGTCGGGAGTTCGATCCTCCTCCTCTCCACCAACTCTTCTCATGAGGCCTCGGCATCCGCCGGGGCCTTTTTGTTTTCAGGCTCTTCTCAGGCGTCCAGCGTCAGGTGCTGGCCGTGCAGCGCGGCGGCTGCGGGCGAGGCCAGGAAGCCGATGGTCTGGGCCGCCACCGCGGTCGACACCCAGCTCTCGGGCTTGGCATCGGGCATGGCCTGGCGGTTGGCGGGCGTATCCAGCGTACTGGGTGCGATGCTGTTCACCGTAATGCCGTGCGGCGCCAGTTCGGCGGCCGAGGCCTCGACCAGCCGCTGCAGCGCGCTCTTGGACGCGATGTAGGCGGCCATGGCGGCGGCGCCGCGCGCCGCACCCTTGGCGGTGACGGCAACCACGCTGCCGGCCTTGCGCTGGATCATCGAGGGCACCAGCGCCTGCGAGACCGCGACGAAGGACCAGGCGTTCAGTTTCATCATTCGGTCCCAGGCGCCGCGGCTCAGCGCGTGTACCTCTTCGCCCATTTCGAAGCCGCCGGCAATATGCACCAGCGCATCCACATGCTTGAAGGCTGCGAGGATGCGGCCGGCGACCTCCCCCATGCGCTCCACGGACGTCACGTCGGTCTCGAGCAACAGGTGTTGCGAGTTGTCCAGCCCGGGAAAGACGCTGACGATGTGCTCCATCCTGTGGTCGAGCAGGGCGATGCGCGCGCCCTGGTCCAGGAAGTGCTGCACGACGGCGCGGCCCAGCGCGCCTGCGGCGCCGGTCACCACGACATGGCGAGGGGTGTTGGGGTCGATCATTTCGCGGCTCCTAGTTCGGGCAGGCATCGTAACGCCGCGGTCGCGCAGGAAACGTGCATCATTGCCCCTTTCCTCCCCTTCCACTGCACCGGAGACTCGTCATGAAAGAAGTGGTTGTTGTCAGCGGCGTTCGCACCGCGATCGGTACCTTCGGCGGAGCCCTCAAGGACGTGCCGCCCACGAAACTCGCCGCACTGGTGACCCAGGAAGCGCTGGCACGCGCCCAGGTCGATGGCAAGGACGTGGGCCACGTGGTCTTCGGCCACGTGGTCAACACCGAGCCGCGCGACATGTACATGGCCCGTGTGGCCGCCATCGAGGGCGGCTGCGCCCAGGAGACCCCGGCCCTCACCGTCAACCGCCTCTGCGGCTCGGGCCTGCAGGCGATCGTGAGCGCGGCGCAGAGCATCCAGCTGGGCGACGCCAAGGTGGCCGTCGGCGGCGGCGCCGAGAACATGAGCCGCGCCCCCCTGTCCTCGCTCACCGCTCGCTGGGGCGTGCGCATGGGCGACGCCAAGCTGGTGGACATGATGATCGGCGCGCTGCACGACCCCTTCGAGAACATCCACATGGGTGTGACGGCCGAGAACGTCGCCAAGAAGTGGAACATCAGCCGCGAGACGCAGGACCAGACGGCGCTCGCCAGCCACCAGCGTGCGCAGAAGGCGATCGAGGGCGGCTATTTCAAGAGCCAGATCGTCCCGGTGCCGCTGCAGAGCCGCAAGGGCCCCACGCAGTTCGATACCGACGAGCATGTGCGCTTCGACGCCAAGATCGAGGACATGGCCAAGCTCAAGCCCGCCTTCCTGAAGGAGAACGGCACGGTAACCGCCGGCAACGCCTCGGGCATCAACGACGCGGCCGCGGCCGTGGTGCTGATGGAGAAGGAAGAAGCGGCGCGCCGCGGCCTGAAGCCGATGGCGCGCATCGTGGCCTACGCCTTCGCCGGCGTGGACCCGAACTACATGGGCATCGGGCCGGTGCCGGCCTCGCGCAAGGCGCTGGAGAAGGCCGGGTTGAAGGCTTCGGACATGGACGTGGTCGAAGCCAACGAGGCCTTCGCCGCGCAGGCCTGCGCGGTCACGCAAGACCTTGGCCTGGACCCGGCGAAGGTGAACCCCAACGGCTCCGGCATCTCGCTCGGCCACCCGATCGGCGCCACCGGCGCGCTGATCACCGTCAAGGCCTTGTACGAGCTGGAGCGCATCCGGGGCCGCTACGCGCTGGTGACCATGTGCATCGGCGGCGGCCAGGGCATTGCCTGCATTTTTGAGCGCAGCTGAGCGGAAGGCTCAAACATTCTGGCTATAATCTTTGGATTGCCTGAATGACAGCAATGTCGATCAGGGGCTCTTAGCTCAGTTGGTAGAGCAGCGGACTCTTAATCCGTAGGTCGAGTGTTCGAGTCACTCAGGGCCCACCAAAACAACCGCGCCAACGCTGAAAAGCCCGCTATCCAACGATAGCGGGCTTTTTTCATTCCAAGCCGTCGAGGACGGCAGCCCTCAGTCCGCCGTCGCGCCGGACTTCTTCACCAGTTCGGCCCAGCGCGGGATCTCCTTGGCCATGTGGTCGCGCAGTTCTTCCGGCGTGCTGCCCACGATGTCCATCGCCAGCTGGTCCGAGAGCCTGGCCTGCACGTCGGGCTGCTTGAGCGCCTTGACGATCTCGGCGTTGAGGCGCTGCACGATCGGCTTGGGCGTGCCCTTGGGCGCATACACCGCCTGCCACGACGACATCTCGAACCCGGGAATGCCCGATTCGATCATGGTCGGCAGCTCCGGCACCAGCGCGATGCGCTTGCTCGTCGTCACGGCCAGCAGCTTGAGCTTGCCGCTCTTGACCAGCGGCAGCGCCGCCGTCACCTGGTCGAACATGAAGGGCACCAGCCCCGCGGCGACGTCGGTCATGGCGGGCGGCGTGCCCTTGTACGGCACGTGGGTGAGCTTCACGCCGATCAGGTCGGCGAACATCTCGCCGGCCAGGTGGGTGGAGGTGCCGGCACCGGAAGAGGCAAATGTGCGCTTGCTCTCGTCCTTTTTCAGCAGGGCCACCAGTTCGGCCACCGAGTTCACGCCCAACTGGCTGTTGACGATCAACACGTTGGGCAGCCGGGCCACCAGCGAGACCGGCTCGAAGTCCTTCATCGGGTCGTAGGGCAGCTTCTTGTAGAGGCTGGCGTTGATGGCGTGCGTGCTGATGGTGCCGCCGAAGAGCGTGTAGCCGTCCGGTGCCGCCTTGGCGACGTAAGCGGCGCCGATGCCGCCGGCCTGGCCGGGCTTGTTGTCGACCACCACCGATTGCTTGAGGCTTTCTCCCAGCTTCTGGGCGAGCGTGCGCCCCACGATGTCGGTGGAACCTCCTGCCGTGAAGGGCACCACGTACACGATGGGCTTGGCGGCCGGCCATTCGGGGGCCTGGGCCCAGGTGGCCACAGGGGCGAGCGCGGCCAGAAGCAGCGCCGCGGCGCGGCGGGTGAAACGCATAGTTTGTCTCCTCGGGTCGTCGGAAAGAAAAGGACTCAGCGGCCGTGAGCCTGGCGCCAGGCCGCGAAGTCGGTGCGGCTCTGTTCGTCGGTGGGCGGGTACAGGCCCAGGATGGAGCGGCCTTCGAGCACCTTTTCCTGCACGAAGTCCTCGAAGGCAGTCATCTCGGTCGCCTCGGCAGCGATCTCGTCGGCGATGTGGGCGGGAATGACGATCGCGCCTTCCGCATCGCCCACGATCACATCGCCGGGAAACACCGGCGCGTCGCCGCAGCCGATCGGCACGTTGATGTCGATGGCCTGGTGCAGCGTGAGATTGGTCGGCGCGCTGGGGCGGCTGTGATACGCCGCAAAACCCAGCTTGGCGATGTCGGGACTGTCGCGGAAGCCGCCGTCGGTCACGACGCCGGCGGCGCCGCGCTTCATCAGCCGCGTGACCAGGATGCCGCCGGCCGACGCGGCGCGCGCGTCCTTGCGGCTGTCGATCACCAGCACCGCGCCTTCCGGGCACTGCTCCACCGCCTGGCGCTGCGGATGGTTGCGATCGAGGAAGACGTTGATGGGATTCAGGTCCTCGCGCGCCGGCATGTAGCGCAGCGTGAAGGCCTCGCCCACCATGTTGGGCAGGCCGGGGTTGAGCGGCCGCACGTCCTGGATGAACTGGTTGCGCAGGCCGCGCTTGAACAGGGCCGTGCACAAGGTGGCGGTGCTCACCTTCATGAGCTGCTCGCGGGTAGCGGGATTCACGGGTCGTCTCCGTTCTCTGAAGAAAAAATGGATGGGAAAGCCGGTCAGAAGATGTCGGGCTCGGGCACCGGCTTGCCGAAGGTCGTTTCAAGAAAGTCGAAGTCGCAGCCCTCGTTGGCCTGCTTGATGTGGCGCCCGAACATCCAGCCGTAGCCGCGCTCGTAGCGCGGCGGCGGCGGCAGCCATGCGGCCCTGCGCCGAGCAAGCTCCTCGTCGTCGACCTCGAGGTGGATGCGCCGCCCGGGCACGTCCACGCTGATGCGGTCGCCGGTCTTCACCAGTGCCAGCGGGCCGCCGATTGCGGATTCGGGCGAGCAGTGCAGCAGGCAGCCGCCGTAGCTGGTGCCGCTCATGCGTGCGTCGGACAGGCGCAGCATGTCCTTCACGCCCTGCTTCAGCAACTTGGTCGGGATGGGCAGCATGCCCCACTCCGGCATGCCGGCACCGCGGGGGCCGGCGTTGCGCAGCACCAGGATGTCCTCGCCCGTCACGTCCAGGTCCGGGTCTTCCACCGCCTTCTTGAGGGCCGGGTAGTCGTCGAACACCAGCGCCCGGCCGGTGTGCTGCAGCAGGTGCGGCGCGCAGGCGCTGGGCTTGATCACCACGCCGTCGGGCGCCAGGTTGCCGCGCAGGACGGCCAGCGCCCCTTCGGCGTAGATGGGGTTGGACATCGGCCGGATGACGTCGTCGTCGTAGACCTCGGCCCCTGCGATGTTCTCGCCGAGCGAGCGGCCGTTGACGGTGCGCGCATCGGTCTGGAGGTGGCTTCGGATGCGCTCCAGCAGTGCGGGCAGGCCGCCCGCGTAGAAGAAGTCCTCCATCAGGTAGGCATCGCCGCTGGGGCGGATGTTGGCGACGACGGGCACGCGGCGGCTGAAGTCGTCGAAGTCGTCCAGGCTCACCGGGTGGCCGGCACGCCGCGACATCGCGATCAGATGAACGATGGCGTTGGTGCTGCAGCCCATGGCCATCGCGCAGGCGATGCCGTTCTCGAAGTTGGCGCGCGTGAGCAGCTTCGCGGGCGTGAGGTCTTCCCACACCATCTCGACGATGCGGCGTCCGCACTCGGCGCTCATGCGGATGTGGTTGGCATCCGCCGCCGGAATGCTGGAAGCGCCCGGCAAGCTCAGGCCCACCGCCTCGGCGATGCCCATCATGGTGGCAGCCGTGCCCATGGTCATGCAGGTGCCGTGGCTGCGCGCGATGCCGGCTTCCATCTCGGACCAGGCCTGCTCGCTCAGACGGCCGGCGCGGCGCTCGTCCCAGTACTTGAAGGCATCGGAGCCCGAACCCAGCACCCTGCCCTTCCAGTTGCCGCGCAGCATGGGGCCGGCCGGCAGGTAGATGAAGGGGATGCCCATGCTGAGCGCGCCCATCGTGAGGCCGGGCGTGGTCTTGTCGCAGCCGCCCATCAGCACCGCGCCGTCCACCGGGTGGCTGCGCAGCAGCTCTTCCGTTTCCATCGCGAGGAAATTGCGGTAGAGCATGGTCGTAGGCTTGACCATGCTTTCCGACAGCGAGATGGCCGGCAGTTCCAGCGGAAAGCCGCCCGCCTGCAGGATGCCGCGCTTCACGTCCTCCACCCGGTGCTTGAAGTGCGCATGGCACTGGTTGGCGTCGCTCCAGGTGTTGACGATGGCGATCACCGGCTTGCCCATCCAGTCGTCATAGCTGTACCCCATCTGCAGCACGCGCGAGCGGTGGCCGAAAGAGCGGAAGTCGTCGGGCGCGAACCAGCGGGCGCTGCGCAGGGATTCGTAAGGGCGATTCATCGGGGGTCGTCTCCGGCACCATGGGCCGCTGCGGCTGAACGAAGGACGGTCGCGCGGCCAGCCGGGGTTGCGTGTGCGGCGGATTAAAACACTAATATATTAGTACGTCAATGCCAGAATCCATCCCCGATGAGTGCCCTTCCGAAGATCCGACTCGACCGCACGCGCCAGGCCACGCCACAGGTGCTGGAACAGCTGCGCGATGCCATCCTCTCGCTGGACCTGGTCCCCGGCACCGTGCTGGCGCGGCAGGAGCTGGCCGACCACTTCGGGGTGAGTCAGACGCCCGTGCGCGAGGCGCTGCTGCGTCTGAGCGAGGAAGGCCTGGTGGACGTGTTCCCCCAGCACGCCACGCTCGTCAGCCGCATCGACATCGCGGCGGCGCGCCAGGCGCATTTCCTGCGCCGCTCGATCGAGCTGGAGCTGGTGCACCAGCTCGCGCTCGCGGCACCGGCCGGGCTGGTCGAGCAGATGAAGGCCATCATCGCCCAGCAATCCGCGCTGTCGGCGGCGCAGCGCTACGGCGACTTCGTCGGTGCAGACCGGGCGTTCCATCGACTGATGTACGAAGCCGGTGGCGTGCCCGGCCTGTGGGAGATGGTCGGCCGAGTCTCCGGCCACGTCGACCGCTTGCGGCGCCTGCACCTGCCGACGGCGGGCAAGACCGAGGCGATCCTGCGCGACCATCGCGCCATCGTGCGCGCCATCGAGGCGAAAGACCCGGCCGCCGCCCAGGCCGCGCTGCGCAAGCACCTGTCGGGCACGCTCAGCGCTGTGGACGAGATTTGCAGGCAGTACCCCGAGTACGTCGCGGCCTGAGGCATCCGTCCATCGGCATCCGGCAAGCCACAGAAGAACATGCCGGCAAGAGACGGACAACGAAATCCTGTGCCGCAACGCGGGCTCAGTTCGGTTCGGGCATGCAGGAAGCGGCACCTATGCTTTGGGGCAACCGGCATCGCCGTCATCCCTGGAGCTTTCCCATGTCCCTCAAAGATTTCAAGGTCCTCACCTTCGACGTTGTCGGCACGCTGATCGATTTCGAGGGCGGCATGCTCGCCTACCTGCGCAGCGCGGCGCCCGATGCGCGCGTGACCGACGACGACTTTCTGGCCGCCTACCGGCGAGCCCGCGCCGACGGCACGTCCGGCTGGTACCCCGACGACCTGGAACGCTGCTGGCACGCCATTGCGCCCGCACTGGGCCTGCCCGACAACGACGCCATCGCGCGCGGCCTGCGGGATTCGGTGGCGCAGTGGCCGGCCTTCCCCGATTCGGTGGAAGCCCTGAAGCGCCTCGGCAAGCACTTCAAGCTGGTGACCATGACCAATGCGCAGCACTGGGCGCTCGCCCATTTCGACAAGACCCTGGGTTCGCCCTTCGACATGCTGCTGAGCTGCGACGACGCGCTGTGCGAGAAGCCCGATGCGCGCTACTTCGCCTACGCCCGCGGCCGCATCGAGGGCGCCTGGGGCTACAAGCAGGCTGACAACCTGCACGTGGCGCAAAGCCAGTACCACGACATCGGCGTGTCCAAGCGGCTGGGCATCGCCACCTGCTGGATCGAGCGGCGCCACGGACAAAAGGGCTCCGGCGGCACGCTCGAATCCGAGCACACCGTGCCCGACTACCACTTCCACACGCTCGCTGCGCTGGCCGACGCCGTCGAGGCCGGGCTTTGAGCCTGGAAACGATCGCCGCGCCGGTCGCCGACCTGCTGCCCGATCTGGTCGCACTGCGCCGCGACCTGCACGCGCACCCCGAGCTCGCCTTCGAGGAACGGCGCACGGCCGGCGTGGCGGCGCAGGCGCTGCGCCTGCTCGGCCTGGAGGTGCATGAAGGCCTGGGCGGCACCGGCGTGGTGGGCACGCTGCGCTGCGGCAGCGGTTCGCGACGCGTGGGCCTGCGCGCCGACATGGACGCCCTGCCGATGGTCGAGCTGGGGCGCACCGCACACGCCAGCCGCACGCCAGGTATTCACCACGGCTGCGGGCACGACGGCCACACCAGCATGCTGATCGGCGCCGCGCGCCAGCTGGCGCGCACGCGGCGCTTCGACGGCACGGTGCACTTCATCTTCCAGCCGGCCGAGGAAGGCAGGGGCGGCGCGCGCGCCATGATCGAGGACGGCCTGTTCGAGCAGTTTCCCTGCGACAGCGTCTTCGCGCTGCACAACTGGCCCGACCTGCCGCTGGGCCGGGCGCAGACGCGGGCCGGCCCCATCATGGCGGCGGCCGACCGCTTCGACATCGTGCTGCGCGGCCGCGGCGGCCATGCGGCGCAGCCGCATCACACACCCGATGCCATCCTCGCGGCGAGCCAGCTCATCTCGCAGCTGCACACCATCGTCTCGCGGCGCATCGATCCCGGCGAATCGGCGGTGCTCTCGGTTACGCGCATGGAAGGCGGGCACAGTCACAACGTGCTGCCGGCGGAGATCTCGATCACCGGCACCGTGCGCAGCTTCGACCTCGCCTCGCAGGATCGCATCGAGGCGGCGCTGCGCGCCACGGTCGACGGCGTGGCGCTGGCGAGCGGCGTGCAGGCCGAGGTGCGCTACGTGCGCTACTACCCCGCCACCCTCAACACGCCGGAAGAAGCGGCACTCGCCCTCGCCGCGGCCCGAGCCGTCGGCCTGCAGGCCGACATGGCGCCGCGGGCAGCCTTCACCTCGGAAGACTTCGCCTTCATGCTGCAGCGCCGTCCGGGCGCCTACCTGTGGCTGGGCCAGGGCCGCGCCGAACCGGGGCCGGACGGGGAGCGCCCATTGCACCACCCCTGCTACGACTTCAACGACGACGCACTGCCGCTGGGCGTGCGCTGGCTGTGCGAAGTCGCCGAGCGCGCGCTCGCAAGGTGAGCCCTCGGGCCGCCTGCTTCGCGGCTCGGCCGCAAAGCGCCCGAGGTGCGCAGCGGCGCCTGCGGCACGGGGATGCGAAAGCCGGTCAGCGCTGGTTGGGAAACAGCCGTTCGATCGGACAGTGCGTCTTGATGAACGGCGACTTGATGACGATGTAGCTGAAATACTTCGCGATGCCGATGTTGCGTTCGAGCAGTTCCTCGATCACTTCCTGGTAGTGATTGACGCCGCGCGTCAGGAAGCGCAGCAGGTAGTCGTAGCCGCCGCTCACCAGGTGGCATTCGAGCACCTCGTCGACGTCGCGGATCGCCGTCTCGAAGCGCACGAAGTCTTCGCGATGGTGATCCTGCAGCGTGACCTCGGTGAACACGGTCAGCGTGTCGCCCAGCTTCTCCAGCCGCAGGTGCGCACCGTAGCCGGCGATGTAGCCGGCCTGCTCCAGCCGCTTGACGCGGATCAGGCAGGGGCTGGGCGACAGGCCCACCGCATCCGCCAGGTCGACGTTGGTCATGCGGCCGTTCTTCTGCAGCTGCGCGAGGATGCGCAGGTCGAGCCGGTCGATCTTGAATGCTTCTGACATGGGTAGTGACGATGAACGCGAAGGACTCGATTCTGCGTCTGCCGCGGCGCGCTGCTTCCAGTGTTCTCCCCGGGGTCGCCTCAGCCGGCCAGCGCCGCGCGGACGTCGGGTGCCTGGAGCACCTCGTCGAGCGTCTTCCTGAGCCGCACGAACATCTGCGCGAACTCGTCCTCGGTGAAAGTGAGCGCCGGCGCGAAGCCGAGGATGTGGTCGCCGAAGGAGCGGAACACCAGCCCGTTGCGGTAGCCTGCGGCGAAGATGCGGTCCGGCAGGCCGAGCGCAGCATCGAAGCCGCGCTTGCTGGCCTTGTCGCTCACCAGCTCCAGCGCGCCCAGCAGGCCGCGGTGGCGCGCGTCGCCCACCAGCGGATGCGCGCGCAGCGCATCGAGCCCGGCCGCGAAATGCACCCCGCCGCGCTGCCCATTGGCGAGCACGCCGCCTTCCTCGTACAGCCGCAGCACCTCGAGCGCGACCGCGGCGCTGACCGGGTGCGCCGAATAGGTGGCACCGTGGCCGATCGAAGCACCCGCAGGCGCGCCGTCTGCGATGCCCGCATAGACCTTCTCCGACATCAGCGTCGCGCCCATCGGCGCATAGCCGGCGGTCAGGCCCTTGGCCACGGTCATGAGGTCGGGCTCGACGCCCTCGGCCTCGCACGCGAACATCGGCCCGGTGCGACCGAAGCCGGTGATGACTTCGTCCACCACGAAGAGGATGTCCAACTCGCGCGCGGCCTCCTGCATGGCCTTCATCCAGCCCTTGGGCGGCACGATCACGCCGCCCGAACCCTGGATCGGCTCGCAGAAGAACGCGGCCACGTTGTCCGCGCCCAGCTCCGCCACCTTGGCGCGCAGCGCCGCCACCGAGGAAGCGATCAGCGCCTTCGGGTCGGCCCCGTCGGCATGGCGGTACGGGTTGGGCGAAGGGATGTAGTGCTGCGTGGGCAGCGGCAGGTCGAAGCCGCGATGGAACACCGGCAGCGCCGTGAGGCCCGCGCCGGTCGAGGAGGAGCCGTGGTAGCCGCGCTCCAGCGCGATGAACTGCTTCTTCGACGGTTTGCCGATCGCGTTGTAGTACTGCACGATGAAGCGCACCGCGGCATCGACCGAGTCGGAGCCGCCCAGCGTGAGGTACACGCGGGTCAGCGAGGCGGGCGTGATCTGCACCAGCTTCTCGGCCAGGCGAATGGCCGGCTCGCTGCTGAAATGGAAATAGCCGGTGGCATACGGCAGCCGGCGCATCTGCTCGGCCGCGGCCTGCACCACGCTCTCCTGCCCATAGCCGACGTTCACGCACCAGAGGCCCGCGAAGGCATCGAGCAGTTCGTGGCCGTTGGCATCGGTCAGCCACGCGCCGCTGCCCGAGGCGAGCACGGTGGGCCCGCGCTCTTCGTGCACGCGCCAGGGCGAGACGGGGTGGATGAGGTGGGCGCGGTCGAGGGCGTCGAGCGCGGCCTTGTTGGGCAATGCGGTGGGGTGTGTCATGAGGGGCGGTGGGTCGGGCCTTTGGATGTCCAAAAGCTTAGGCCGCGGGCCCCTCCTGAGGGTGCTGCATTGGGGGCCCTGAGCGAAGCAGGCTGCGGTTGTTCGCGTCGCGACAGCAGATCCTGCCGCCGTGCCTGGGCGCCGTCACGCCGGGCGTACTCGACCGCTTGCGGCCGCTCCCAGCAGCAAGGCCACCACACCCATCAGCACCGCTCCCGCCCATACACCCACAGGGGTCTGCGCCGGGCGGGCGATCGGGCTGAAGCGCGGCTGGGCGGCGAAATCCTGGGGACCGAAGTGCACCTCGTTGAACAGGTAGGCGTAATAGTAGGACCGCAACTGCGCGTGGAAATCGGCGATGCGATCCTGATACGCGAGCTGCGCCTGCAAATCGGTATCGGCCTGGCGATGCAGCGCGGCCTGCACGCCGACCCCAGGCAACAGCCATCCCAGGCGAGCGGTCCAGCGTTGGCGCGCGAGCAAGCCTTCGCGGTAGGCAGCCACCTGCGGCGCCACGCTCTCGTCGCCGAGCTGCTGGAAGGCGTAATACCACTTCCAATGAAAGCCCGAAGGCAGTGGCGCGGTGTGCTTCCATTCGGGATGCGTGCGGAAGAACTTCTCCATCGTGGCCGCCGGAGACAGGTCCCACGCGCCATTCACGGCCTCGCGCTGCCCCAGCATCAGTTCCACGCCTTGGTGCACCGGCAAGGCACGCGCAAGCGCGGCGTTGGCGACGGTGGGCAGCACGAGGGTCAGCACCGCCCAGCAGCCCATGAGCGCCGTCGCATTGGCGGCGCAGCTTCTGCCTCGCATTGCCACGATCAGCGCCAGGCCGCACCAGAACGCCAGGTAGGCCGCCGCAACCAGCAGTGCCGTGGCCAGCGCGGTGATCGCGGTGCCGCTGCTCAGCCCACCGGCAAGCACAGGCAGCCCGAGGCAAGCGAAGACCAGCGCCATGCGCAGCCCTGCACGGCGCAGCCACAGGCGCCGGCCGGCGCCGGCCATGGCCAGCAGCGTGCCCAGCCGGCCCGACCGCCGCTCGCTCGAAACCAGGTCGTACAACAAGGCGATCACGAACAGCGGCGCCAGGTACACCAGCACGAAAGCGAAGTCGAAGCGCCCGGCCAGCGCCAGTTCGGGGTTGAAGCTTTCGCCTTCGTGCAGCTGAGCCTGCAGCGCCAAGGCGCGCACGCGCAGCACATAGGGGGCGGCGTCGCGCAGGCCGAGGGCAAGGAAGGCTGTGGGAGACGGCGCATCCCAGGTGCCGTGGAGGGTGTAGTACGCAGCAGCGCCGGCATCGCCGCCTTGTCCGTACTTGCGCGCCTGAGCAGCCAGGTCCTGCTGCTGCAGCTCGGCCAGGCGCGCAATCGTCTCCTGCTGGCGCGCGACCTCGCGAATGCCTGAAACGACGGCCAGGGTCGACAGCGCCAGCAGCAAAGCCAGCGCCATCGAGGCCAGTCTCGAGCGCGCCAGGAGGCGCCATTCATGGGCGAGCCAGCTCATCGCGCGACCCTCCCCAGATGGCGCGTCGCCAGCCCCAAGAGGCTTCCGAGCGCCGCCAGCCAGAGCAGCAGCACACCTGCGGCATGCGCCCCTCGGCGCAGCCCGTCGGCGGGCGGCGCGGTTTCGTAGTGAAAGTCGGCGAGATCGTGCCAGTGCGCGTGGCCGATGCGACTGTCGCGGCTAGAACGGTCATCGGCGAAGCTGAGCTTCTCGGCCTGCAACCGGTTGAGTTCCTGCACCAGTCGATAGCGATGGCGTTCGGCCTGCTCGAGGAAGCGGCGGTAATTCTGCAGGTCGGTGCCGGCGGCCGCCATCGAGAGGCGCCGCAACGCGATGACCGGGCTCAGCAGTGCGAAGCGGTCGACTCGGCGCAACTGGGCATCCTGGAGGTCGAAGCTGGCTTTGGCATAGCGCTGGAAGAGCGCACTGGTCAGCCGCTCGCCCTCCATGCCGAGCAGGCCCTTGTAGTTGACGGGAAGCTCTTCCACGCTCGCGACGCCGTACTGCGCGAGCACCTGCCTCTTGAAGCCCGCGAAGTAGGGGTCGTCGGGGTCGTGGCTGTCGCCCAGTGCCGCCAGGTCGCGCGCCACCGCAATGTCGGTCTCGAAGCGCGTGGGCAGCGCCAGCGTCGAGGCCACGAGCTCGGGCGCCAGGCGCGGCACGAGCACGACACCGAC
This sequence comes from Variovorax sp. Soil_C_17, assembly GCF_057657265.1. NCBI lineage: Bacteria > Pseudomonadati > Pseudomonadota > Betaproteobacteria > Burkholderiales > Comamonadaceae > Variovorax > Variovorax sp. Soil_C_17. Next base: position 7,089 of record NZ_JBDGIT010000006.1, on the reverse strand, counting down.
CGCCCAGACCGCCAGCAATGCCAGCAGGGCGTCGCGCCCGCGCACGAAACATGCCGAGAGGCCGACGATGCCGACCGCCCAGATCAGCAGCCACAGCCCGTGGCCCGCGGCCAGCGCGACCGCCAGGCTCGCCGATGCCGGTGTTGCCGCGCCGATCCAGACCAGCGCCAGCAGCGCCGGCAAGAGCACCAGCGCGGCCACGCCGCTCAGGGCCAGCAGCTTGCCCAGCACGATCTCCCGCGCTCGCACGCCCTGGGCCAGCAGGATGCGCAGCGTGCCCGACTCGCGCTCGCGCGCCACGACCGCATGGCCCACGAAGACGAGCAGCAGCGGTGCCAGCACCTGCAGCACGAAGGCCGGCGTGAGCTGGCCGAAGCGCAGCAGCAGCGAAGATTGCCGCACGTCGCCGAAGTTGGCGCTGTTCTGGCGATGTCCCTCGAGGAAGAGCGTGTGGCCCGTGAAGGCATCCACCCCGGAATCGAAGGCCGCCAGCGGGCTCAGCGGCCGGAACGCGAAGTGGCCGTAGTGCACCATGCGGTGCGGGTGCCGGTCGGGCTGGGCCTCGAACGCGTGATCGACCCGTGCCTGGTGGCGCGCACGCTCGGCATCGGTCGTGCGGCGTTGCTCCCAGGCCGTGAATGCAGCCACGGCCGTCAACAGCAGCAACAACGTCAATCCGAGCACGGCCACCCGGTCGCGCCGCAGCAGGCGCCATTCCTCGCCTGCGATGCGCAGCGCGGCGCTCATCGCAGACCTCCCTCGCCGCCGTAGCGCCGATGCAATGCCCGCACGTCGAAGCGCTCCGAGCCTGAGGCTGCGACTTCCTCGACCAGCCTTCCCCGGTCGATGAAGCCGATGCGATCGGCGACATCGGCGGCACTGAGCAGGTCGTGCGTGACCATGAGAATCGCCACGCCCTGGGCGCGCAGCAGCCCCAGCAGGCAGCTGAATTCGGCAGTGGCCAGCGGGTCGAGGCCGGAGGTGGGCTCATCGAGCAGCAGCGCCGGCACCTTGCGCGCCAGCGCCAGCGCGATCGACACCTTCTGGCGCATGCCCTTGGAAAAACCCGCCACGCGCCGCCCGTGCGCTGCAGCCTCCAGACCCGCGGATGCGAGCGCCTGGTCGATTGTCTGCGCGCCGGCGGGCCGACCCGCGAGGTCGAGCAGATAGGCCACGTTCTCGCGCGCACTCAGGTGCTCGTAGAGCGCCACGTTTTCGGGAATGTAGGCGAGCTGGCGCCGCGCTGCCGTCGGGTCGGCCACGGGGTCCGCCCCGTTCACGCGCACGCGGCCATGCCTGGGTTGCACGAAGCCCAGGAACAGGCTCAGCGTGGTGGTCTTGCCGGCCCCGTTGGCGCCCAGCAGCGCGTAGATCTCGCCGGCTTCGACCCTGAGGTCCAGCCCGTGCAGGATGGTGTGCCCACCGTAGCCGGCGATCACGCCGGCGGCTTCGAGGGCGGGATGGGGCGCGGCCGCGGCGCGCGGCCGGGGAAGGTCAGTCGAATACATGATGCATCTCTCGCGTTCAGAACCTGGCTTGCAAGCCGATGGTGACGGTGCGTGCCGTGCCCGGCGCCACCCAGAGGCGGCTGTAGGAACTGGCGTAATAGGTGGTATCGAAGAGGTTCTCGACGTCCAGCGTCGCGCGCAGGCTCCGGTTGATGCGCCAGTAAGCGACCAGCTTGGCGGTTGTGTAGCTCGGCAGATCGAAAGCCGGCGTTGCAGCATCGGCTTCGGCTTGCGTGCGGGCCTGGCCCAGCCGCTTGCCCACGTGCGTGATGCCGCCGCCGATGCCGTAGCGCTGCCCGTTGGCGAAGGCATTCTCATAGATCGCCAGCACGCTGCCGCTGACCCGGGGAACGTTGAGCAGTCGGCCCCCGGCTTCCAGCGTGTTGTCCTTCGTGATCTCCACGTCGTTGAGGACCAGGCTGGCGTTGAGCCGCCAGTTCGCCGTCAGCTGACCCGCAAAGTCGAATTCGAGGCCGCGGCTGTGGATCTCGCCGGCGGCCATCGAGTAGCCGGGGTTGGCCGGGTCGGCCGTCAGCACGTTGCGCTTGCGGATGTCGAACAGCGAGGCGGTCGCGCCCATGCGCTGGTCCGCGCTTTCCCACTTGGTGCCGAGCTCGAATGCACGGCCGGTTTCCGGCTCGAAACCCCGGGCGGCGACGTCGGAACCTGCGTTGGGGCGGAACGAGCGGCCGGCGTTCGCGAAGAAAGTCCATTGCGGCGTCGGCAGCCAGGCGAGGCCGACACGCGGCGAGGTGGACGACGGCTGCTGGCGGGCAGTGGTGCCGGCGATGCGGTTCTCGAGCGACTGGCGGTAGTCGTCCACGCGCGCGCCGGCGACCAGCCGCCATTCGGGCGCGAGCTTGATCGCGTCCTGCACGTAGAGCGCGGTATTGCGCTGGTGTTCCAGCGTGTCGGTGTTGCGCCCCGGCACCGGCTGAAGCTGACCGTAGACCGGGGCGTAAATGTTGATCGCATAGGGCCGTGCGCCCGTCGGATTGGCGCGCAGCATGAGCGAGTCCATGTCGAAGCGGAAGCTCTCCAGCCCGAACAGCAACTCGTGCTCGACCGCGCCGGTCTTCACCTTGCCTTGCAGTTCGGCCTGCACGGCGATGTCGTCCGAGGCGAAGTCACGGAAGCGCCGCTGGCGCGTGAGCGTCGCGTTGTCGGCGCGCAGGGCCGCCGCCTCGGTCGAGAACCCTCTCAACGACGTTTCGCGGTAGGACAGGCCCAGCCGGCTGCGCCAGGCGGGATTCCATTCGTGCGAGAGGATGAACTGATGGGTCTGGTTCTCCACCGTCACGTCGCCGTCGGCCGGCTCCCCCAGGAAGCGGCTGCGCGGGATCGCGCCGAGGCGGTTGTCGACTGCGACCACGCCCCGGTCGAGCGGCGTGGCGTGCCGCAGGAGCTCTCCCGAATACTCGAGCACGGTGTCGCGGCTGAGCTTCCAGGTGAAAGCCGGAGCGATCACGCCGCGCTGCGCGTTCACGTGGTCGCGAAAGCTGTCGCGGTCTTCCACGGCGACGTTGAGACGGTAGGCGAAGTTCTCGCCCACCGGCCCGGTGCTGTCGAAGGCGCCGCGCTTCCGGCCGTAGCTGCCAAGGTAGCCTTCCACGGAATGGGCCGCCTTCCACAGCGGCCGCTTGGACACGATGTTGAGCGTGCCGCCCGGCTCGCTGCTGCCATAGAGCGCGGCCGCGGTCCCCTTGAGGAACTCGATGCGTTCGACACCGGCCAGGTCGCGCGGGGCGTTGAAGCCCCGGTTCGAGGAGAAGCCGTTCAGCAGCGTGGCGGTGCCGGTGTTCTCATTACCGGGCAGGCCCCGGATGGCGATGTTGTCCCAGAGGCCACCGAAATCGTTCTGGCGCGAGACGCCGCCGACGAAGTCGAGCACGTCGTCGAGCTTGGTTGCACCCAGGTCCTCGATGGCCTGGCGCGTGACGACGCGCACCGACTGGGGCAGTTCGCGCAGCGGCAGCTCGGTCTTGGCGCCGGCGGCTTCGTCGGCGTGGTAGGCACCCGATTCGGTGCGCCCGGTCACTTCGATCGTCGACAACTGGGCGGGCTCGGGGCCGGCCCCGGATGACTGGGCCATCGTTGGGCCGGCGAACAGCGCTGCGACAGCGAGGCACAGGGGAAGGGGCGCGCTGGGCGCCGGGGGTTGAATGGAATTCATGAGGAGACTCGGCAAGCCAAAAGGGGGACGCAGCAGCGAGCCCGGCGAAGGCCGGGCACACGCCGCCCGTGACGCGTGACTTCACGCGGGGCGGCGGGACTGCGGAAGGTGGGAAGGCGCCGCCGCAACGGCGGACTTCAGGAGACGGCTCGAGGCGGGTCGCGCGAGGCGAAGGGCCAACGGCCTGGGCTGGGGACGAAGGCCCCTGGTGCATGCGGCCGCGGAAGGCCGGCTTGCACGACCAATGCAAGCGCCGGCAGCGATGTGGGCGCGATGCCCGGATGCGCGAAGGCGAGGCACCACGCGCACGCGCCGTGGACCTCGCTGCCATGCTCCGGGGCATCGGCGTCTTCGTCCGCTGGCTGAGCGGACAGTGCCGCCATCTCGGCCGCAGCCTGGTGCAAATGGTCTGCTTGGTGCGCAGGCAGGCCGACCACCGTGTTGAAGAACACGGCCAGCAACAGGAGTCGGATCAGTACGCGGCGCAAAAGCATGGCAGGCTTGGGGCCGGAATCATACTGTCGCGCCGGATGCCTCCGCACATCTGTCGGTGCGCCCCTCAGTATCCTCGCGCGCGATCCACGAGCCCGATCATCGGCTCGCCATCCTCGAAGCGCTGCAGGTTGTCGAGCACCACCTGCGCCGCGCTCAACGGCTGCGTCACGCTCGCGATGTGCGGCGTGAGCTGGATGTTCGGATGGCGCCAGAAGGCATGCTCCGGCGGCAGCGGCTCGGGATCGGTCACGTCCAGCACGGCATCGCCGATGCGGCCGCTGGCCAGCGCGGCCAGCAGGTCGGCATCCACCAGCTGCGGTCCGCGGCCGACGTGGACCAGGCCCGCGCCTTCGGGCAGCATCGAGAACAGGCGCGCGTCCAGAAAGCCGCGCGTCGAATCGGTCAAGGGCAGCAGGCACACGAGGATGTCGGTGCGCGCGAGAAAGGCCGGCAGCTCGTCGGCGCCGGCATGGCATGCCACGCCCTCGACCGCATGCCGCGAGCGGCTCCAGCCCGCGCAATCGAAGCCCAGGCCCACGAGCTGCGCCAGCACGGCCTGACCGAGCGAGCCCAGCCCGAGCACACCCACGCGCCGCTCGCCGGCGGGCCGCACGGGCAAGGGGCGCCACTGGCCTTGCTGCTGCTGGCGCCGGTAGCGCGGCATGTCGCGATGCAGGCCGAGCACGGCGTGCGTCACGTACTCGACCATGCCCTGCACGATGCCGGGCTCGACCATGCGCACCACCGGCAAATCCGGCGGCAGCGCCGCGAAGTCGAACTGGTCGACACCGGCGCCGGAAGAGAACAGGACTTCCAGGTTCGGGAAGCGCTCGGCCAGGTTCGCCGGCGGCTCCCAGGCCGCGAGGAAGCGCACCTGCGCCGGATCGCCGATGTCGGGCCAGATGCGGAAGTCGATCCCGGGCGCGCGGCGCTGGAACACCTGGGCCCATTGGCGGCCGCGCACCGGGTCGGACTTGTAGAGGAAGGTCGTGGCGTTCATGGGGGTCAACCCACCGCCTGCGTGACGATCGCGAACAGCGTGGGCCCTCCCGGCGCCTTGGCGAGCGGCGTGCCGCGCACCATCGTCGTCGGCGCATCCACGCGCAACAAGCCGATGCTCTCGAGCCATTCGGCCAGGCCGCTGGCGAAGTCGATGTCGATGCGCGTGAAGTTTCCGGCGTTCATCCCGGCGAGGTGCGCGATCAGCGCCTTGGCGCCCTCGGCATCGGGTGCCACCACCGGACCGATCGCGTGCCCGCGCCCGAAGCGGCGCAGCATCGCAAAGCCGCGCGGCGCGTTGTCATGGTCGAGCACCACGCAGGCCTCCGACGCAGCGAGCAGGTCCGCGATCAGCGCATCGCGCGGCATGCCACGCGCCGCGGCGTCGAGCGCCTGCAGGGATGCGGCCTCGCTCTGGCCGGCAGGCCGCAGGCGCCAGCCCGCGGGCAGCGCGACCAGCGGCGCAGGCTGGGCCACGCCCTGGTGCTGCCGCAGCTCGCCGGTGCGCACGAAGCCCAGCCGCTCATACAGGCCTCGGCCTTCGGCCGTGGCATGCAGCAGGACCGTGTGCTCCTCGAGGCCTTCGAGCACCGCGCTCATGAGCCGGTGGCCGAGGCGGCGGCCCTGGCAGGCCGGCGACACGATCACCAGGCCGATGGTGGCGTGGCGCTCGCCCCAGCGCCAGCGCAGGACGGTGCCGATCAGCTCGCCGTCGCGCTCGGCAACGATGCCTTCGGCATGGGCGAAGACCTGCGCCCAATCGGCGGGGCGGTGCGGCCAGCGCAGCTCGGCAGTCAAGGCATGCGCGAGCGGCAGGTCGGCCGCGGTCATCGGTCTGAGCACCACGCCATCGAGAGCGGGTGCGGTCGTTGTCTGGGCGGGCATGGCGTGGTCTTGGTGCGAGCAAAAGGGCAGGCCATCTTGGACGACATCCGCTGCTTCCGCCAGAGCGAATTTGCGCTTCGCCGCAACTTGCAAGCTTCGTCTGTCGCGGTGCCGCGTTTCGCAATTCGATGCGGTGGCGCGCCCGCTTACGCACACAAATGCGGCGCCAACCTGCCTAGCATCGAGCGCCGTTCCGGCCACCCGCCTCCGACCACCGCTCGAGCTCAACCAACCATGCCAACCTGCATCAAAAGCGTGCTCATCGATTCTTGCTGCGGCGCATCAAGGTGCATGGCCGCACGTCGCAGGGGCAGACCGCATGGCATGCCGTCGGCGCCCCATCAAACCGCAGCTTTCATGCGCCGGGCACTTCATTTCCCTACAACCTCGACGCGGCTGCGTGCTGCAATCGCTTCGTAATGAGCTTGTCGCATTTGTCATTCAAGGAACCGAGACCATCATGACCTTTCGTCCCAAGTACATCACCTTCGACTGCTACGGCACGCTGACGCGCTTTCGCATGGGCGAGTTGACGCGCGACATCTTTGCCGACCGCATCCCGGCCGAGCGGATGGAGCAGTTCATCGCCGACTTCACGTCCTACCGCTTCGACGAAGTGCTGGGCGACTGGCAGCCCTACGAAGTGGTGCTGAAGAACGCAGTGCGCCGCCTGTGCAAGAAGTGGAAGATCCAGTACCTCGACAGCGAAGCGCAGAAGTACTACGACGCGGTGCCCACCTGGGCGCCGCATGCGGACGTGCCCGCGGGCCTGGCCAAGATCGCCAACGAGATCCCGCTGGTGATCCTGTCCAACGCCTCGGACGACCAGATCCAGAAGAACGTGGCGCTGCTCGGGGCGCCCTTCCACCGCGTCTACACCGCGCAGCAGGCGCAGGCCTACAAGCCGCGCCTGAAGGCCTTCGAATACATGCTCGACTCGCTGGGCTGCAACCCGGAGGACGTGCTGCACGTGTCCTCCAGCCTGCGCTACGACCTGATGTCGGCGGACGACCTGGGCATCGTCAACAA
>NZ_JBDGIT010000005.1:0-417311 GCF_057657265.1 Variovorax sp. Soil_C_17 | reverse complement strand
TACGCGCACCAGCGCACCGTGCGGCTGGTGGACGGACCGGACGAAGTGCACCGCAACGCGATCGCCAAGCTGGAGCTCGCGAAGGGCCGCTTGAAGGGCGTGAAGGACGAGTTGCGCGCGGGCGCATCACAGGGTTGACGCCCGGGCGCTAGTCGGGCGGCACGGCGACTTCGAGAATGCAAGGGCATCAAGGAGATTCGCCCAATGAGCACTGCCACCGGCCCGCTGTCCCACGTCAGGGTTCTCGACCTCAGCCGCATCCTCGCCGCCCCCTGGGCAGGCCAGATCCTGGCCGACCTGGGCGCCGAAGTCATCAAGGTCGAACGGCCCGGCACCGGCGACGACACCCGCACCTGGGGGCCGCCCTTCCTGAAAGACGCCGAGGGCCATGACACTCGGGAAGCCGGCTACTACCTTGCGGTCAACCGCGGCAAGCGTTCGATCACGGTCAGTCTCGAGAAGCCGGAAGGCCAGAAGATCGTGAAGGAGCTGGCGTCCCGCGCCGACATCGTGCTGGAGAACTACAAGGCCGGTACGCTGGCGCGCTACGGGCTCGACGAGGCCTCGCTGCGCGAGATCAACCCGCGCCTGATCTACTGCTCGGTCACCGGTTTCGGCCAGACCGGCCCGCGCCGCGACCAGCCGGCGTACGACTTCCTGATCCAGGCCATGGGCGGGCTGATGAGCGTGACGGGTGAGAAGGACGGCAGGCCTGGCGGCGGACCGCAGAAGGTGGGCGTGCCCATCGTCGACATCATGACCGGCATGTACGCCGCCGTGTCCGTCCTGGCGGCACTGGCGCGGCGCGACCGGACCGGCGTCGGCGACACCATCGACATCGCCATGCTCGACGTGCAGGTCGCAACGCTCGCCAACCAGGCCATGAACTACCTGGTCTCTGGCAAGGTGCCGCGCCGCAACGGCAATGCCCATCCCAACATCCAGCCGCAGGACGTGTACGCCTGCGCCGATGGCGACGTGATCCTGGTGGTGGGCAACGACGGCCAGTTCGCCAGGCTGTGCCAGGTGTTCGGCCAGCCCGAGTGGGCGAGCGACCCGCGCTTTGCCAATAACGCCCAGCGGGTGCGCAACATCGGCGAGCTGTCGGCGCTCTTGCGCGACCAGTTCGCCGAATGGGAACGCGAGAAGCTGGTGGCCGCGCTTGACGGCGCCGGCGTGCCTTGCGGGCCCATCAACACCGTCGCCGACGTGTTCAAGGATCCGCAGGTCAAGGCGCGCGGGCTGTTGCGCCACGCGCCGCACCCGAGCGGCGTGGACACCCCGCAGGTCGCCAGCCCGATGCGCTTCGGCGGGGAGGCCCTGCCGGCCGGCAGCGCGCCGCCCGTGCTCGGCCAGCACAGCGAGGCGATCCTCGGCGAACTGGGCTACGGCGGCGCCGACATCGAAGCGCTGCGTAAGGCGGAGGTGATCTGATGGCTGCCTCTCTGACCCTGCACTGGTCACCCAAATCACCCTACGTGCGCAAGGTGATGGTGTGCGCGCATGAACTGGGCCTCGCGCCGCAGCTGAAACTGGTGCGTTCGGTGGCCGCGATGCTCCAGCCGAACCCCGCGATCATGGCGGTCAACCCGCTGTCCAAGATCCCGACGCTGGTGCGCGAGGACGGCTCCGCGCTCTTCGATTCGGCCGTGATCTGCGAGTACCTCAATGCACTGGCTTGCGGAACGCTGTTCCCCGCGCAAGGCGAGCGGCGCTGGCAGGCGCTGCGCTGGCATGCCTTCGGCGACGGCCTGCTCGATGCCCTGATCCTGTGGCGCAACGAGCGCGAGCGCGAGGTGCCGCTGCAGCGGCTGCTGGAGGCCTTCGAGCTGAAGACGAGCGCCTCGCTGCGTATGCTCGATGCGGAAGCGGCGACCCTCGCGGCAGAGCCCTTCTCGATCGGCCAAGTCACGGTGGGCTGTGCGGTCGGCTATCTCGACTACCGCTTCGACGCGTTCGGCTGGCGGGCGCAGGCACCGCGTCTGGCGCACTGGTTCGACGCGCTGTGCGAACGGCACTCTTTCCAGGTGACCCGACCGGTCGAGGGCTGAGGAAACTAGCGGTACAGGTGTTCCGCGTTCGTGCTCAGAACCTGGCGCACAACGGCATCGCTGCCCGCCCATTCCATGAACATGTCCAGCAGTTGGACTGGATCCGGAGTCGGCGTTACACGCAGGTGGGGCCAGTCGCTGCCCCACACCAGCCGCTCGGGATTGGCGGCGACCATCTTCTGCTGGAACTCGCGCCCGACCTCCCAATCGCTTTCGTTCAACAGGTTGCGGTAGGCGCACAGCTTCACCCACACTCTTCCCGTTTCCAGGAGGCCGAGCAAGGTCCGGAAGCCGGGGTCGTCGACGCCGGCCTTCGGATCGAAGCCGCCCATGTGGTCGATGACGACCGCGACTGGCAGCGCCCGCAGCTGCGCTGCGATCTGTCCGAGTGCACGGCAGTCGGTCCAGAGCTCCGCGTGCAGCCCGGCATCGGCGAGCCGGGGCGCGAGCGCGTGCAGGTCGGCCAGCGATGCGCTGCCCGCAAAGTTGGCACCGGCGCCGCTGCGATGACTGAAGCGGGCACCACGCACGCCTTGCGCCCGCAGGCTCGCCAGGTCCAGCGGACTGTTGGGCCGCACCACGACTACGCCGCGCAGCACGGGCTGAACCGCCAGTGCATGCAGCAGCAGCGAGTGGTCATCGCCATATGCGCTGGGATGGACCAGCACGCCGTTGCTGAGGCCGAGGCGTCGCAGCAACGCGATGTACTGCGGCTCGATCGCCTCCGGCGGCGTGTAGCTGCGCTCCGCCGCCAGGGGGAAGCGTTCATAGGGGCCGAAGAGGTGGGCGTGGCAGTCCCAACTGCCCGGCGCGTCGGCGCTGTTCATCGGAGCGCTTCGTGCTGCGGCAGCGGAAAGGCAGGCTGCACGCCTTCGGGAAGCGGAATCTCGTGGCAGTTGAGCGTCATGGCGACCATCGTGTAGTAGCCGATCAGCGCCGTGAGTTCGACCACCGTGCGCTCGCCGAAGCGCTGCAGCACCGCGGCATAGGTCGCGTTCGAAACCGATTTGTCGCGGTTCAGCTCCACCGCATAGCGCCACACGAGCGCATCGTCATTCGACATCCCCGGCGGCTCGGTCTGCGCCAGCAAGGCATCGATGATGGGCGGCTGGATGCCGGCCTTCTCGCCCTCGACGCGATGCGCGTACCACTCTAAGGGCGAGCGGCAGGCGCGCCCCGTCACCAGGATGGCGATCTCCGACAGCCGCGGAGGCAGCGAGGTGCCATAGCGCAGCAGCGCGCCGAGCGCCTGCCACCGGTCTGCGAGTTCGGCGTTGTGCAGGACCGCGCGCAACGGTCCCTGGATCTTTCCGCGCGGGCCGGTAACGATCTTGTCGTACACCGCCCGCTGGGCAGCGTCCATGGTGTCTGGGGAAGGGAGTGAGATCCGTGGCATGGCATGTTCCAGAGGACACGACCGGAAGGGTCGACGATGCGGCCATCATAGGCAGCGACGCCGCGCCGGCCTCGAGGGTGGCGGCAACGCTGCTATGCGGAAACTCGCAAGGCGAGGCAGTCGACCGCCGGGTGCCATTTCGCTTCATCCAGCATTGGTTTCGTCGCCCCGCTTTCACAGCTGCGACGTCCCAAAAGACGCGCCCCCGAGGTTCGATATTCTTTCAGCGGAAGGTGACGCCGCGCGCGTCCATCGAGACGAGTCGGCTGTTGGAGATCGCAACGTCAGCGCCGGTGCATTCGAAGTCTTCTGCGACCTGTTGCCAGATCGCACGGTTCACGAAAATCTCGCCAGCGCAAGCGGTACTCCGCAAGTGCCCGGCCATGTTGATGCTATCGATGGTCATGGCAAGGATGCAGTTGCGGGCATCACTTGACGATCTACGATCCGGCCCGTGTCGAAGCCGCTGTGCAGCTTAAAGGGGCACCCCAGAAGATCCGCCGGGTCAGTGCAAACTCGTCGATGGCAGAGTGCAGGTCGAGCGTCGCCGCAACGGCGCAAGTGGCATCGTGGCGGCAAGCGATCGGAACGCCGAACAGTGTCATGGATCGGTGGAAGCAGTCAGGGCGGTGAAGCCCACGACGGCGCCGCTAGTCCAACGTGACATGCCGATACTCAGCGTACGCGGTAGGCCGAGAACTACCCACCGGCACGATCCATTCTTCGCCTGGAAGGGTGACGCGCACGTTGGCCTCTTCGCGCATCCAGCAGCCACGCACCGCCTGTCCATCCCAAGTAGCCAGGAAGCTCACACGACGGGGTGCGGGGCACTCGCCCTGAGCATCGGTCAATTGCAATAGCCGAACCGGGCTCCCATCCGCTACGAAGAGGACACTTGGCGTGAGGTCGTAGCCGACGACGCCAGCGCAGCAGGCCAGAACCACCACCACAAGGCACAGCGAGAGATTGTGACCCTGGCCCGAGTTCACCTGCACTGGCTCGGACCACCACTGAAAGGGATTGAGATTGAACATGATTCAGGTCCAATAAAGCAAAAAGGCAACGAGCTGAACTCGTTGCCTTTGAGGGGACGCCTGACGATGTGAGCGGGCTAAGTACCCAACATAGTTCGACCGCGCTGCTCAAAGGCAACGAAGGTGCGAAAACTCGAAATCGACAAATGCATGGACACGATGAATGCGCAGTGTGCTGGTTGGAGGCAGTCTGATTCGACGCTTGATACCTCTCTATGTGAAAATTGCCAGAACGGTTGGAGCGTGTAGGCGAGATCGTGGTCTTTGGCAAATCGCGCGGTCACCATTGCTTGACGCCTTCCCCTCGCAGGTCCTGCTCAAGGGCCGCGGCGGCGACACCCTGGTCAAGGCCGACGAGGGCCCGGGCAAGGTCAAGCTCGACAAGATTTTCAGCCTCAAGCCGGCTTTCAGGAAGGAAGGCGGCACCATCACCGCCGCCTCCAGCTCCTCGATCAACGACGGCGCCGCGCTGGTGATGATGACCCAGAGCACCGTGAAGAAGGTGGACGCAGCGCCCATCGCGCACTCTAGGCATGCCACCCACGCGCAGCAGCCCGAGCGGTTCTCGACCGCCAGGTCGCCGCCGTGGCCAAGCTCTTCAAAAAAATCCGCATAGGGCGTGAAGGACGTGGATCAGGGCGTGGAAACCGAGTCCCCAGCGCTGAACCGGGGCATGTTTTCCTAAGCCGCTCGCGGTTTTGGATCTCTGCGCGCGTGTCGTTGGACATGGTCCACGCAATTTGCAGCTGCCCAGGCGAGCGATTGGGCTTCGGGCATATCCCCTTTGTCTGATGCGCCGAGCCCGCCGCCAAGTCACGATGCGCGTCGGGGAGTTTGGACGTGGGATAGCCGCCCCCTTTGGGGAATGACACCAACCGACCAACGTGAGGAGCGACCATGGTTCAGGACCGGCTGGCTGCCGTGCAGCGCGGTGTTGCACTTTCCGAGGTCATCGAGACTGCACCCGTCGCAAGCGCCAGCGCAAAGCGGGCTGCGCGCGTTACAGGACCTGTGGGGCGTGCCGGGGGGCCGGCGGCAGCTGGCGCCAGGCGAGCGCGGTCGAAGGGTACGCCAAGCGCATTCACCGGCCCATTCCTCTCACCCTCCTCCTTGACGAAGGCCGAGCGGCTCAAGCTCGTCGACGGCGTCGAGCGCGTCATGGAAGGCGTGTTCGCGCACCTGCCGCTCAAGCGGGCGCGCTATGGCGCGGACCCTGTGCAGAGGTTGCGCATCCTGCGCACGCAAGTCGATCAGTTGTCGAGCTATGAATTTCATCTCGAGCTGGCCGACACGGTAACGCGGCTACGCGACGCGCACACCCGCTACGCCGGCCCGACCAGCCTGTCGACCAAGGTGGCGGCCCTGCCTTTCCTGGTCGAGGTGTTCGGCCCCCCCGAGGCGCCGACCTACGTCGTGACCCGTGTGGGCGCGGGCCTGGACCCGGCCTTCAAGCCGGGTGTGGTGCTGGAGTTCTGGAATGGCGCTCCCATTGACAAGGCCGTGCGCCGACATGCCGACGAGGAAGTCGGTGGACGGCCAGACAACCAGCGCGCCTGGTCGGTCCTGAGTCTCACGCTGCGCTCATTGCAGTACGGTCCCCCGCCAGACGAGTACTGGGTGGTGATCGGCTACCGCAGCACGGCCGCCAATGGCACGCCGACCGGTGCACCCCGGGAGATCAAGATTCCCTGGCGCGTGGTCGATCCGGGCGAGATCGACAAGATGCAGTCGAGCGGTCCTTCGGGTAGCGCGGCCACGCGCCTGCGGCACACGCGCGCGGTGGATCCGGCGGCCGCGATCACGCGCCGCGCCAAGATGCTGCTCTTCGCGCCCGGCGCGCTGACCGGCGAACAAGCCAAGCCTGCGCCGGCGCGCAGATCGCCTTCCGGTCGCAAGCTGCCGACCGCCAAGGTGATCGAGACCGAACTCACGGGCACCCTCAAGGCCGAGTCGCTGGCCATTCCCGGCGGACCCATCGGCTATCTGCGCATCTATGGCTTCGACGCTGCGCCGGAGGACTTCATCCCCGAGCTGCAGCGGCTCATTGCCCTGCTGCCCGACAACGGCCTTGTCATCGACGTGCGGGGCAATCCCGGCGGCTACATCCTTGCCGCGGAATCCGCGCTGCAGCTCTTCACGCCCAAGACGATCCATCCGACGCGCTTTTCTCTTCTGTGCACGGCATTCACCCGCGCACTTGCTGCGCTGCCCGGCATGGAGGCAGAGCTCGGACCGTGGAAGGAATCGCTCGAAGCAGCGGTGCGCAACGGAGAGCTCTATTCGCAGCCGCTGCCCATCACGACCTTTGCGGAATGCAACTCGATCGGCCAGCAGTATGGTGGCCCCGTCGTCCTGGTGGCCGACTCGACGACCTACTCCTCGGGCGATCTCTTCAGCGCCGGCTTCGTCGACAACGGCATCGGCCCCTTCGTCTGCGTCGGCTCGGCCACCGGTGCCGGCGGTGCAAACGTCTGGGACTACGAGGACCTGCGAGCGCTCATGACGGGTACGGACTTCGAGCTGCCGGTGCTGCCCGACGGCATCGGCATGTCTTTCTCTTTTCGTCGCGCGACCCGTGCAGGCCCCTCCGAAGGCCTGCCGATCGAGGACGTTGGCATCGGCGGCACGCCCTATGCAATGACCCGCGACGACCTGCTGGCCGGCAACCCCGACCTGCTGGCCCATTGCGTGGACCTGCTGCGACAGCAGCAGCGCAGCAGCCTGGCCGCCGTTGCGAACGAGACAGCGCGCGAGATCACGGTGCGGCACGCGGGCCTGGACCGACTGGACGTGCTCTTCGACGGCCATCCGGGCAGCAGCCTGCGCCTGCGCGCGCGCACGCCGGTGGTCGTGCCGTACCCGGCGGGCACCCAGGTGATCGAGCTGTTCGGCTTCGGCAACGAGCAACTGCTGCAGAAGCGCCGCGTGGACGCACGTCCTTGACAGGACCCAGGCCAACGATCAGGAGCATCCATGACTTCTCGCACCGCGTGGGCCGCACTCCTTGCGGTCTCCTCCTTTTGCTGTGCAACGGCTTCGGCGCAGTTTCCCGACGCCCGCGACACGCCGCCTGCGGGCTGGAGCGGCCCGGTGTTCAAGCTCAAGCAGGACTACCCGCAGACACTGCCCTCGGTCGGCGCGCGCCCATGGATGAGCTTGGACTTCCGCACCCAGCCCAACGAGTACATCAAGGCGGTGCTGGACTACGCGCTCCAGGGCAACAAGGAGGTCGACTTCGTGGTGCAGAACAACACGACGCGCGGCTGGTACCACGCGCCATGGATGCACGTCGGTGCGGCCGGCCGCGAATTCGTGCGCGGCCTCACGCGCGAGCGCGCATCGCGCCCGGGCGAACTGGCCCCCACCCAGACCGGCACCTTCGAGAACTGGGCCGTGAGCGTCTACAACCCGCGCGGCGGCTACACCCTCGGGCGTGTGTGGAAGGACCCGGACGCCCCCAACCCGAGCCTGGCGAAGTTCCCGGTGGGGGCCGTCAGCGTGAAGCTGATCTTCACCGAGGCGCCGGTGAGCCAGGTGCCCTACCTCGCGGGCTCGGTCGAATGGCAGGCCGACATCAACCGCAGCCGCAACACCAGCCCGCGGCCCACGCTGCGCCTGTTGCAGGTCGACGTGGCGGTGCGCGACAGCCGCGCGGCCTCCACCACCGGCTGGGTCTTCGGCACTTTCGTCTACGACGGCAACGCACCGGGCGCCACGCCCTGGGACAAGCTGGTGCCGGTGGGCCTCATGTGGGGCAACGATCCGACGCGGGTGGGCACTGGGCAGGCGCTGCAGCAGACCAGGATCAACGCCGGCCTGCAGATTCCTCAGCACCTGGGCTTCGAGAAGCGTCTCAACGGACCGGTCGACAACCCGCGCTCTTCGTGCCTGTCCTGCCATTCGACGGCGCAGGTCCAGACCGACCTCTCGCGCCCGACGCGCGCCGCGATCCCGCCGGCCAATGCATCGGCGCAGACGCTGCGCCTGTACTTCCGCAACATCAAGGCAGGGGCGCCCTTCGATGCGAACGCGCTGGCGCTGGACTACTCGCTGCAGTTGCAGAACGGCATTGCCAACTGGGCACAGACCGAGGGCCCCTCCTCCGGCCCGCAGGGACGCGCCGGGGCCATCGGTGCAGGCCCGAGGCGGCTCGACGGCTCGCGCGGCATCAACATCCGTCCCGTCGGGCGGGACGAGTGAGCCATGGCGACCAAGAAGCCCATCGATCCTGCAGACAGCCCGAAGCTCGTGCTCCAGGGCCGCGTCGTCACGATGAACGGCGCCTTCAAGGTGATCGCCGACGGCCGCGTCTACACGCACAACGGCAACATCGTCGCCGTGCAGGAGGCGGCGGCGCCCGCGCCTCCTGGCTTCGGCAGCACCGCCGTGACGGACACCGGCGGCACCCTCTTTCCCGGGCTGATGGACCTGCACAACCACCTGCCCTACAACGTGCTGCCGCTGTGGCAGGTGCCCAGGAAGTTCAGCAACCGCGGCCAGTGGGGCCGCCACGCGGAATACCACAGCAAGATCTCCGCGCCGATGCAGACGTTGGCTGCCACGCCCGAGCTGCTGGCGTCCATCTGTCGCTACGTCGAGGCCAAGGCGTTGATCGGCGGCACCACGACCGGCCAGGGCATCACGCTGGCGAACCAGTCGGGCATCCGGCGCTACTTTCGCGGGGTGGTGCGCAACGTCGAGGCCACCGACGACGAAGCCTCGCTGCCCGCAGCCTCGACCCGCGTGCCGGACGTCGCCGCCAAGGACGCACAGAGCTTCCTCGCACGCCTGAAGAAGGAGAAGACTTGCTACCTGCTGCACCTGAGCGAAGGCACCGACGCGACCGCGCGGCGCGCCTTCCAGGCGCTGCAGATCGGCGGCGCGAACTGGGCGATCACGCCTTCGCTGTGCGGCATCCACGCCGCGGCGCTGCAGGCGCCGGACTTCCAGGTGCTGGCGGCGAACGGTGGCAGCATGGTGTGGTCGCCCTTCAGCAACATGCTGCTGTACGGCGGCACGGCCGACATCGGCGCCGCCAAGGTGGCCGGCGTGCCGATCTCGCTCGGCTGCGACTGGGCGCCCTCCGGCAGCCGCAACCTGCTCAACGAGCTCAAGGTCGCACAGCTCTTCAGCGAGGCCAGCGGGGGCATCTTCACGGCGCGTGAGCTGGTCGCCATGGTCACGCGCGAGCCGGCCGGGCTGCTCGGCTGGG
Source organism: Variovorax sp. Soil_C_17 (assembly GCF_057657265.1). Taxonomy (NCBI): domain Bacteria; kingdom Pseudomonadati; phylum Pseudomonadota; class Betaproteobacteria; order Burkholderiales; family Comamonadaceae; genus Variovorax; species Variovorax sp. Soil_C_17. The sequence goes on along the minus strand of NZ_JBDGIT010000005.1, from coordinate 407,618 downwards.
AGCGGTTGGCCGGCACGCTCGAGGCGGGCAAGCGCGCCGACCTCATCGTGGTTGAGGGCAGTTCGGGCGACCCGTACCAGCAGCTCATCCGCGCCAAGGAGTCGGATCTTCTGCTCGTGATGATCAACGGCGTCGGCCGCTTTGGCGACGCGGCGCTGATGCGCAGGCTGGGGTTTGCCGGCGAGGCGCTCAAGGTCGGCGGTGCCGGCCGCATGCTGTTTCTCGCGCACCCGGCGGAAGATCCGCTGGTGCAGAAGCTCACGCTCGCCGCCGCAGGCGATCGCCTGACGCGCGCGCTGCGCGGCCTGCCCGCGCTCGCGCGCAGGGCCGAGCGCCCGCGGCCGATCTCGCCTTTGGCCCTGGCGCGCGGGGGTGCCAACACCTGGCGGCTGGCGCTCGACGAGATCCTCGACACCGGCGTCGACCTGCGCGCCAACCTCCCGCAGCGTTTGCCCGGCGGGCGCACCCTGCGGGCAGCGGCGATGCGGCCGGTGTTCGCGGAAACAAGGAAACTCTCGGCGGCCGTCATGCCCCTGGCCATCGATGCGCTGAGCGTGGTCGACGATGCGGGCTACCTCGACGCGCTGGACCAGCAGAAGAACGTGCCCGATGCCATCAAGGAGGGCCTGCGCGACCTCTGGTCGTGAATGCCGGCACAGCATGGCCCTCCTGCGCGACGCATTGAACGAGTTCGCCGTCGACTGGCGAGGCGACCTTACGCCGGCCTGGCGCACGGCGCTCGCCGGCGCCGATCCCGATCCGAGCGCCGTCGGCGGCGCCCTCACCTACGACGACGCGCAGCCCATCTACCCCTCGAGGCGGCGCAAACCCTTGCCCGAAGCGCGGGCCGATGCCCACGTCTTTCGCGCCTTCGACGGCCTCGCACCCTCCAAAGTGCGTTGCGTGCTGATCGGCCAGGATCCCTACCCGGCACTGCGCCGCGCGACCGGCCGCTCCTTCGAGCAGGGCGACACGGACACCTGGAATCTGCCGGCAGCGTCGATCGCGAACAGCTTGCGCGTGCTGCTGCGCATGCTGGTGGCGGCGCGCACCCAGGACCCGACGGTGCTGAAGATGAGCTGGGCCGCCTTCGCCCACCACATCGGTACACCCGGTGTGGCGCTCGAAGCGCCGCGCGACCTTTTCGACAGGCTGCAGCAGGCAGAGGGCGTGCTCTTTCTCAATGCCGGGCTCACCCTCACGCGCTACAAGTCGGGTGGCGCACCAGAACAGTTGCGCGGCCACATTCCCTTCTGGCGACCGGTGGTCGGACAGGTGCTGCGGTCGATCGCGGTGCGACGGCGCGGACAGGTGGTCTTCCTCTGTCTCGGCGCACTGGCCCAGAAGCTGCTCCTCAACGAAGGCGTGAAGCTGGCCGCCACCCAGGCGGGAACCTGGGACACACGCGCTGGCGAGGTCGCGCTGCCGCATCCCGTGGCGCCGGGTTTCATTGACGGGCCGAACCCGTTCGAAGCCGTCAACACCAAGCTCCTGTCCTTCAAAGCGGCGCCGATCGCCTGGTAGCCGCCAGTCCGAGCGGGTTTTGATCTACCCGCCGTGATGTCCGGGTCCACGGTCAGCAGTTTCTGCAGTCCGACCGGGATCGACTCTTTCGCGATTTCCGCAGTTCCGTTTTCTCGAGCGTCGCTCGGTCGCCCCGGTCAAGCCACGCGCTCCGCCTGCGGCCGCGATGGCCGCGCTGCCCAGTCGCACAGGGATGAGGCCGGTGCAAGGTCAGCGCCCGCGTCGAACGCATCAGTCGAGCTGCCCTGCTCGTACCGGCACCAAATGCCCTTGTTCTGGTGGTTTGAATCCACCGAAGACCATCGCCTTTCGAATGCGCGCGGCAGCTTCATTGGCGCGCCGGGCGATGTCCATGAGCGAGGAGGTGTCTGCCGCATCGTCCGCGAGCATGCGCAGGCGCACTTCGGACATGCCGTCCTCGGCGACCAACACGTCGGCGAGCAGTTCACCGAGACTGCGCTGCTGACCCACCAGTGGCTTTTCAAGATGCTCTCCCCAGAAAACCAGCAGCGCGCCCAACATCGATACTGTCGACCAGAGCAGTTGCAGGTTGATGGGAAGTGCTCCGGCCGTTTGGGCGGCCATCATTCCCGCACCCAGGATGCTTGCGATGCCCCCACCCATGCGCGAGCGGCGCGCTCGCTGCATACGCGTTCCGATCGCCTGAACGATGTAGGGCACGGCCAGCTTTGAGGCGGCTAGCGCTTCTTCGACGAGCGCTTGCAACGCCTTCGCGCGACGCAGAGAGGCTGCTGCAGTCTCTGTCGCTTTGGGCCCCAGGACGAAGCGGGTCTCGAAAAGCTCCTGCTCTTCAGGAAACTGCGCCCTCAATCGATTCATCGCCGCCGGCTGAAGCGCGGCAACGAGCGAGGCCAGGCCGCGCGTGGGAACCGGATCGGAAGAGCCGTTCACGTCGACATCAATCTCTTGGCGGCCTGGCGCGCCAGGCGGCGATCCAGCCATACCGACATTGCCTTGTGCGCCTTCACGCCGGCGACAATCGCAAGTATCCAGTAGAAGATGCTAGCCACGAGAAGTGGCCAGAACAGCGCGGCTTCCTTTTGGTCGACCATCCAAGCGGTCATGAAAACGCCTGGCACTGAAAGCAACACGAACGCGCCAGCGTAAAGAAGTATCCACGACCCCATCCGGGCAGCAAACGCCAAACCTTCCGTGAGGCCCGTCGCCGGATCGCGAATGCAACGCCAGAGCCAGGCTTGCAAACCCTCGCGCCCTGCCCATCCCCCCAGGACGATAAATGCGCTCGCGGCAAGAGCGAAGAGGGGCGAGAGCGCGATGTACAGCAGCGTTCGTCCCACCAGTGCGGCGACATATCGAACATGGTTCTGAGGCAACTCCGGGCTTGGCAGTTGCGGAAACGAGCGCAGGAAAGCGGCCCGACTGGTGCGGAACATGACCACGCTTGCCGCTGCACCCAGAAGATAGGCAGGTCCCAGGGCCTGCCAGATGGAAAGAACAAGCCCGGGCCTGCGCGCCGCCGCAAAGAGCCGGACCGCGAGCGATGCGCTGCTGGCCGCGGTGCTACCCGAGTGCAGCTGGGCGAGTTGGAGCTGACGCGAACTGGCAAAGCCATCCAATGCGGCTTGATTGGCGATGAGCGCTTCGTGCTTGCCAAACGCGCCCAGCATGGCGCCAGTCGTGTCCGTATCGAAGGCGGCCTTGATCGCTTCGGCCATCTGAGCGTCCGTCACCTGTCTGGCAAAACCGGCTGTGGCGCCACCGCAATGGGAAGCGCAGCCGGCGCTGATGATCCTCACGTCCGATGCGGCCGCCAGGCCCTCCAGCTCGGAGAAGCGAAGCGTTCGTATGGTTGCACCTGCCGCGTCGCGCAAGACGAATGCCTGGTCTTCGACGTGGCCGACAACGACCAGGACGCCGCCGCGCATTCGTTCGAGGGTAGGAGCAAGAGCACGCTCGGCGAGAGCCTCTGCGCCGAGCAGACGGTCCCCGGCGGCGATCGCCATGAGCCTGAGCGAATCGACCTCGCTCGGCGAGAACATCGCGGCGACTCGCACACGCTCGCCCTTCATGGACTCGGCCAGGGCTTGAGCCAGATCGGCCGAGAGGTGCGATTCGATTGGGGTCAGAAGGCCTGGGTAGATCTGCTTGAAGTAGTTCGGTCGACCTGTAACGACCTTGCTCAGGACCTGCAGTGGGCCGGTCGTCGGCTCAACGACAAAGACCTCCCCCGTTCCAAGCAAATGCTTCATGTTCGGCCCGAGTTCGATCGCGCTCTCGCGCGTGAGGACGAATCGCTTCGGCGCCGCAGCACCTTTCGGGTGAACTCGCGCCGCGAGATCTGCGATGTCCTCGGTGTTACTCGCAAGCGCGTGCCCCGCCGCGTCGCCGAGTTCCATGAACAGCTTGGCGCCTTGCACATCGACATAGACGACTCCCGCCCCGAGTCCTGCAGAGGCAGCCAACACCTGCGTCTTGGACAAGCGCGACGGTGAAGGTGCCGCGTGACCCGTGGCTCTCGCGGCCTTTCCCAGCTCCGTGAGCCAGCCGGCCTGAGCAACCCCGGACATTGCAAGCAACGCAGCTAAGACCAGACCGCAAAGCAGCCTTTGCATAGGTCACCTTCTGAAACAAGCATCGGGTGTCAACGCGATCGCGCCCATCATGAGCTTACAGGCTTCCTCCGCGGCTGGCCATCCTCCAGGGAGGGGGTCCGATGCCGCATGAGGCTCTCGATGCAACGCCGAGCAAGGGGTGCGGGTGCGCTGTGAGGACGATGACCACCAGCGTTGGCATGCTGTGGCGCACGGCGCTGCCGCAGCCAGTCGAGAAGGTGTGGCATCCGCCCCTGGATGCCGTTGACGTTGAATGTCGCGACCCTTCATGCCTTTCCTGATAAATGCAGGGTGCGCCTTTGGCAGCTGCGTCGTCACCATTCTCCGGTGTGCGGCCGAGCGGCGCCCGCTGCGGAACCGAGCTTGCGCTGTCGCGTTCCGGCGCACGCGCACGGTGGGCCGGGCGGTCCAGGTGCGCAAACCTGCAGGTCCGGTCGCCGGCAGCCCGGTCCAGCATCCGAATGACCAGCGAGCGCGATCACCCCGGCGTTGCATCCGCGCCCGAGCACCTGAGTGGGGACTACGCGCTCGAATCGTTGGCGCCGTAGGCGAGTTCCCTGATGCGAAGGTCAACCAGCGAGCGCCAGCCCTTGAGGTCTGATCGCGGCCCATATTTGGCCTCCACTTCTCTTTCTGCCTGCGCGCCGAATTGGCTTTTCGTCCAGGCTGGCAAGCGAGGAATCCGGGCGCGCGGCGCCAGCTCGCCCGGCTGGGAACCTGCCAGGGACGCGCGAGAGGGGAGCACGTGCTCCGCTTCGATCTCGGTGATCAGCTGGGCCGGATCTTGCGCGAGCAAACGGCACTGCCTGTCGGTGAGACGACGCACGAGAGGCGTCCCGTACACGGGCCGAACTGGAGCTTCGCTGCCCCGCATCTTCTGAAAGCAGCCTGCGCCGAGAACGACGATCTCTCCATTGAGAAGCACCAGGTACAGCTGCCGATATGTGCTTCGACCACAGCCGGGCGCCTGACAGGCAAAGCGCCTGGCCTGTGCGACCTGCACGATCACGAGGAGCTTTCCGTTTTCCATTCGCGGCCGAAACAGTGGACTCGGTGCAAAGTATCTTCGGCGCGCCGGCGTTTGTCCGCTGCACTTTCGGCCTAGGCCGGTAGCTCGACAAGCATTTCAGGCAAGATGACTGCGCCAAGCCAGACAGCGGACAGGATGGCCTGCGCAGAAGCGCAATCAAGACTGGTGCCGCGGCCTTCTGCGCAGAGCAAGAAGGAATCCCCAGGACGCGCCAAGGAGTTCGGTCATGCGCTATCAGCCGGTTCTTCTCATCTGCTCATGACTTCTTTGCCTTGTCGCCCGAGCACGGCGCTGCGAAGGCGCCTGCCGGCAGCACGGCGCTGTGCGAGGATGGAAGCTACTCGAGCGCCGCCAAGAGGTCTGACGCCATGCGGCGGGCATCGGGGGTCGAGACCTGGACGGAGCCGCCGCAGCGGCAGTGCGGACCCAGTCTCCCGCAGTCATGGCGACTGGGGCTGCGCCGATGACGGACGGGCCGTCCAAGACCCCGGCGACCCCGGAGAGTCCCGTCAGGCCTGCGCCGTCAGGAACGTAGAAGGAGCAGGTCGCAGTTCGGGATTTCTGCTCGCGGTTCCGGACCGAAAGCAGGCGCGATGTGGACCCACGTCGCGCGCCCTGCCTTCGCAGTGCCTCCTGAACGCCAGTCCCGGGCCGCTTCATCAGCGCGTTGGCAATGGATCATCGCGACACGAACTACCACTACCAGGTGTGGCGCAGAAGACTTCACTCCCCCTTCCGCTGTGCAGCTGCGGCGTGGAACACCGTTGAGAACTGTGAGACCGGGCGGACGTGGATCGCCGCTTCCGTGCAGCGCGATGGCATCGGCAGCAGCGAGTCCTCGCCTTTACCGCGACCGTCCAGCCTAGGACAGGATGTTCAGGAAGCTCAGTCCCGGTGGTTGAAGATGTCGCATCCGAACGATGTGCCCTGAAGGCGCCCAGGCGATCTTCCCGACCAGGACTGTGGGACATTCACCTGGCACTCTTCAGAACAAAACAGAATATTGCCTAACCAGTAGATGCAGTTGCTGATATAATGCGCCTGTTGCAAGTCACGGCGCTCGATCGTGCCGTCACTCGCAAACCTGCTCACAGGCGGCAATCCGCCCCAGTGCATGCCGCATTGCGACCTTGTCGCCCGTTGGTCTGTCGAGCCGCAGCCAACGCGTTCCTGAAAGGCTCACGCAGGTTCATTTCAAGCCTGCGATCCTGAATGAATTAGATTCAAAAAAACGTCATCTCCATGGGCAAGTACGTCGTTTCGCCCACGACACACCAGACCGACTGTGGCCGCTTTCGCGCCTCCTTCTCGGTCCATCGTTCGCAGGGGAACGGCAGCTACTGCCGAATATTCCGGTTCGACAAATCCTTTGCCTCACGCGAAGCCGCCCGGCTCTTTGCAGTCACCCAGGGCTGGCTGCAAGCGTGCATGCCGCATCCCCCTACGGGCTGATGATCTGCTGCCGCAGATCCCATCCACCCTTGCCGGTTGCTGCGGACTCCCGATCCGAACACCCGTGTTTCAACGGCGCGACGTTCATTGCGCCCCTTCATTCAGAAAGGCTCTTTCCATGAGCAGCAAGATCTACGTGGGCAACTTGCCCTATTCCGTGACCGATTCCAGCTTGGAGAGCAACTTTGCCGAGTTTGGCCGCGTCGCTTCGGCCAAGGTCATGATGGACCGGGAAACCGGCCGCTCCAAGGGCTTCGGCTTTGTGGAAATGGCTTCTGCCGAAGTCGCCCAAGCCGCCATCAACGGTCTGAACGGGATGACTGTCGACGGGCGCTCGATTGTCGTGAACCTGGCCCGTCCCCGCGAAGCGGCCAGCGGCTCAGGTGGCTACAGCGCGGCTGGCTACAGTGCGAGCAAACGCTCGGACATAGGCTATGGCAACGGTGGCTACGGCGGTGGTCGTTACTGAGGCCAGTGACTTCTTCTGAAAGCCGGCTCTCATGAGCCGGTTTTTTTTTTTTGACTTTCGCCTGGCGTTGTCGCGCTGATTCTTGGTGATCCGCCTTGGCCAAGTGCAGCTTATGAGTTGATGTTGACTCGAATTCAACAACGCGGGCCCAAACGGGATCGTGTCCGCTCGTCTCCTCCAGCCAAGTTGATCTTCAAAGCTGTGCGACCGCGTCCTGCCGGCTTCGTGCAGGACGGGCAGCAGCCGTGCCTTACCCCTAGTACCTCCTCGTGGTACTTGCGCAGGTAGCGCATCACCTGGGGGTTGTCGATCAGCTTTCCGATGTTGTCGATTACGCCCAACGTTGATGCAGAAGGCGTTGCGAATCAACGCCTTCGGAAAGTTCGACCAGGCTACGTTGAACTCTCTGATCAGCGTAGTTTGAATTTTAGGACGAGCTTTTCAACCATCTTTAATTTCTCAGGCGAAACGGCAGGCGCGGACCCGCTCGAACGGGGCTCCGGGTCGCTCGGGCATCAATTGGAAGCTTGTCCACTCCGTCTCGTAGAAAGCCGGATTGAGCGCACGCTTGAGCGCCTCGTAGTAGCTGCCGAGTGTTTCCTTGACCATTGGCTTACTTCCCACTGAAAACTGAGGGTCCGCTTCTATGAGGACTTGTTTGTCAAGCGTTGTCGGTCCACGTCTTGGTGGATGGTATTTCACGGGGGTCTCTGCGCGGCATTGAGTTGACGGCTGAGGTTCGGCTCGAGAGATGCATCTTGGTCCAGGTCGGGGCGTGACGAGCGTTCGAGCCAGCGCTCTGACGAACTTCTATCCGTGCGGGTGTAAACCCCCTGCACCTCATGCAGCATGCGCGCAAAGCGCACGGGCAAACCCCAGTTGCGGACGCGCCCCATCTGTTTGGACGGCCACTGTGTGGTGACCCGCGGACATTCCGGGCGCGTCGACCGTTGACCATGAATGTGCTCCTCGCCATCCATCCGGCAGATTCGAGTTGCTCGGGTCGCCTCAGGCGGCGGTCGGCTTCAGCAGCGCACCGGCCGGTATTTCACCGTGCTCGAGGTGGCGCCATAGCGCGATGGCCAGGCGCCGGGCCAGCGCCACGATGCCCACGCGTCGCATGCGCTTTCCGCTGCCGGCGAAGCGCTGGTTGAACCACTGCGCCAACGCGCTGTCGGGCTGCAGGCGCAGCCAGTCCCATGCCAGTTCCACCAGCAACGCCCGCGCTCGCCTGTTGCCGGCCTTGCTGATGCCTTGCTCCATCTAGCTGCCGCTACTGTCGTACGGCGTGGGTACCAGACCCAGACTGCCGGCGAGTTCGCGCCGGTTGGCAAAGCGCCGCCAGCCGAAGAGCTCCTTGTCCAGCACCCAGGCTGTCCTGAGACCGATTGCCCGCAGCTGAGTCAGGTGTGCCACCAGCGGCTGCTTGCCGGCTTCCACCTCCAGGCGCCGTTCAGCCTCCAGCGCCTTCACCTGCTGCTTGACCACCGACAGCCGTGCACTCTCGCGCTCGACTTCAGCACGCAACACCGGTGGGACTTGACGGCCGTCGCCGTATCCTTGCCTGGTAGGACTTCTGGGTCATCGTCATTTCCGTCTTCTTGCCTAGAGGTTGGAAATCCCGTTCTAGCTAAACGGGGATGACTCGGGTAGTCGTACATAGCATCTGTTGGCCCCGATAACCGACGACAAATTTACTGCCGATACTTCTTCGGGATAGGGTGCGTTCGGCAGTCGAATGGTCCGTCCGCACCGCTACCGCGAATGCGGGTTTCGAAGTACTGCCGTTTCGAACTGGCCTTTTGGAGACCTTGCACTGTCGCGGCGTCGATTTCGCAGTAGTGGTAGTAGGTCGTCTTGAGCTGAATGACCATGTATCGCTCTGCTTTGTCGTAGCAAATCCGCGAAATGTCACTGCTCTCCTTAACGTCTCTACACGCGAAGGCGTCGAGGGAGACGCCGCCGTGATACTTGACTTGAACGGTTTCCGCCGTGGAGACTTGGCATATCAAGACAAGCGCCGAAAAGATGATGAATCTCAAGGTGACTTCCAATGTTGCTCCTCGGTTCAAGTTTGCCGCGACGGCTCCCTCTGGCCGCCAGCCGTCATGGCGGTGCGCTTGCGTCAAAGCGATTGTCGATTGGCCAAAAGAAGGCCCGCACGAAACGGGCCTTAAGGGGTTGGTCCTTGATGCCTACCCAGGGAGAAACCAAGCCGCCACGGTATTCCGATTAACGTCAATCACAAGTCGGCTGAAGGTTCGCATGTTGGCACTATTTCACGAATCCGGCCTTTTGGACGCAAGCCAAGTCGCGAGCAAGGTCGAAGGACTGCTCCTTGCCCGCATCCTGCACATCCTCGACAGCGCTGGCGGGCCCGGAGCAGACGTACGCCGACCTTAGTTCGACTCCGCAAAGCGGACACAGGCCAACGAAGCATTAGTTAGCAGCTCAGGGCCGCGTCATTGGCGAAGGTTGCGGGCATTCCTTGACCTTCATGCGCCCTATGCTCCCATTCCATAACGCGCCTGTCACGCGAGAAGGCGCAGCAGCGCTTCTTTGGCGCGGAGCCTGACAGTCAGCTCGCTTGAGATGCGCAACCTGCCGAAAGGGCCTGGTTAATGGGCTAACTGCCGGCAGCCCGCAAGCCGACACCATAGCCAGCACCCATCTCCGAGACGACCTCCTAGCGTTCGAGCTGCCCCTTGTGCCTAGGCCGCGGCTGGATCTGCGAAGACCACACCAACCAGCTGAGCGCTCCGTCGCCCCGCACCCGCTTTGCGGCGAGGGCGGTTGGGAGGTAGTCTCGGCGCATGAATCCGCGTCCGGACGGCTTTGCACGCCGGCTCATCGTCCTCGGTGCGGCAGCCGGCATCGCGCTTGGCGTCTGGCCAGCCGACCGCCCGCGGCGCATCGGCTACATCTCGTTTTTTCCGCGGCCAAGCACCGGCGCCGTGCCGGTCTTCGATGCCTTTTTCGCCGGCATGCGCGAGCAGGGCTACGAGGAGGGCCGCGACTATGTGATGGATTGGCGGGACACCGGGGGCAAGCCGGAGGGTTTCGACGCGCATGCCGCCGCAATGGTGGCGGACGGCGTCGACCTCTTCTTCTGTCTTACCACCGGCGCGGCGATGGCCGCGAAGCGTGCGACGAGCGCGATCCCGATCGTGTTTTCAGGGGTGAGCGATCCGGTCATGAGCGGCCTGGTCCCGTCGTTGGCGCGCCCCGGGGGCAACCTCACCGGCATGTCGGCCGTCGACGACCAGCTCCACGGCAAGCGGTTCGAGTTACTGCGCGAGTTGCTGCCGCAGGCCCGCGAGGTCGCGGTGCTGTGGATGCCCGACTGGGTGGTCAACCGCAACGAGCTGACGCAGATCGAGGCGCTGGCGCCTCGGCTCGGCATCCGCATCCGGCGGGTCGAGCTGAACCGTGTCGAGGACATCGCGGCTGTCATCCCCCCACTAGGGCGCACGCGTACTGACGCGTTGTTCATCCTCCCAGCGCCCTGGCATGTCTACTCGAGCGCCGAGCTGGTGACCGTAGCGACGCAGGCACGCCTGCCGACCATCGGCGTGGAGCGCTACCACCATGCCGGTGGCGCCTTGCTGACGTACGGGGCGGACATCGCCGCGCTAGCGCGCCGCGCCGCCGGCTACGTCGACCGGATCTTCAAGGGCGCCAAGCCCGCCGACCTCCCAGTCCAGCAGCCGCAAAAGTTCGAACTGCTGATTAACCTGAAGACTGCCCTTGCGGTCGGTGTCGCGGTGCCCAGTAGCTTCTTGTTGCGCGCCGACGAGGTCGTACGTTGAGAGGCTGCGGGGCGCTTTGACGGCCGGCCTCTTCGCCTGCAGCCGTCTGTCGCGAAGGTCGGCTCCTGGAGCCGCATCCTGCCAGATCCGCGCGACGGCGCAGGCGAGCCCTGAGCAGCCAGTCGATCAACCTAGGTGGCTAGCCGGAAGCGGCCGTTCAACGTTCAAGCTGAGCCGCGAGAGGATACTGGGTATGAACCGTCGCTGAGACCTTGTCGTATGCGTCGGAAATCCGCTGCCTGTCGCTCTCAGAGTAGTGGGTCAACCGTTCCTCGATACGTTCTCGATCCGCGCGAAGTCTTGCTAGCGCCTCCGCAAGGTGCGACTGAATCTGAGCCGGGGACTCTCCCGTTCGCATTGGCAGGGCAAGGCTATCCCACCAGAAACTTTCCGGGCAAAACAGGCCCTCCTGCCAAATAGACTCAACAAGGGGCCAAGCGTGCTGGTATACCCAACTGACCCCTTGGGCGGCACCCGCGATGTCCGCGATCGTGCCGCACACCTTGAGCACCTTGCTCACCAGTTGGCTCGCGCCTGGAGCTTTTTCCTTGGCTGTAGTTCTCTTCTTGGTCGTCGTCTTCTTCACGGCGTCAGTGTGCGAGAGGTAAGTCGCCAAACAACGGTTGAGCTCACCCCGAGTGCAGCGGGCGAAGCCCGCTGTAGCGCCGTTAGGCTACTCAGTTAGGCTACTCAGCCGCTGCGTAAACGTGCGCACATGCTGCGCTGCATTAGGCGTGGCGAGTATCCGTACTTGTACTGTTGCTGCGCGCTCGAGGTCGGCGGTGGCGCTGCCTGCCGCCCCTCCGATTCTCTACCTGTCCAATCGGCGTGGGGCAGACACTCGGAAATGACGGATCCTGGCCGGCTACTGCCGCTCGATGGGCGCACCAGCACCTCTGCCGGCCAGTTTGAAAGATGGCGCCGTGCGACCAAAGTTGGCGCGCCCTGGGCGCCGCTTCGCAACATGTGGCTAGTCCTCGTTGGAGCCGCCCTTGTCAGGGGCATCATCAAAGGACCCGGGTACTCGCGCTTCGCATGTTTCGTATGCAAGCGTGCCTGACGCTTCCTGCTCGCCGAGGTATTCGCGAATGGCTGCATAGCTGGCGTCGGGAGGAATGTTGATGCAGATGAAGCTCGAATCCGCTCTCTCGATCTCCGCACGCATCGCTTCAATTGCCGCGATGAAGGGACCCTGTTCTTCCCTTGGAACCTTAAAGAATACGCGAAGTGTCTGATTCCCTCCGCGATTCACGACCGATTGGACCTCAGGCTTCAGCTCCGGCGAGGCCGCGACTGCACGCACAACGTCGCCATAGTTCAAGCCGTAGGCGCAGAACGGGACATTCTCGATTTCGTAAAGTTCGTCGCCGAGAGGTTTCGCCCAGAGCGACTCGCCCTTCCGCCACCAATGGTTTGGCAGGTCCAGATGGACTTTGGCGAGATTTTCAGACTCGTTTTTCATGTCGCTGGATGGCATCAAGGCAGGGTCGGTCGCCTAGCTGTGCACAGCCGGATCACGGGGGCGCGTGCGGCGTGCCGGTTGCTGCGCGGGGCTGCTAGTTCGGCAGGCGCACGTGCTCGTCCGTGTGGTTGCCTGCAGCCGAACCTGGGACCGCTGTGAGCGCTCGCCGCTGCAGGAGGTGGAGCCGGCCGCCGGCGAAAGCCCACTCGAGATCGTGGCTCCCGCCGAACACCTCGTCGCAACGGAGCGCGAGCGCATGAAGCGCAGCGAGCTGTGCATCGTCGAGGCAGAGTACGCGGGCGAGCCCCTGGGGAACCTGCGCGCGGCGTGTGCCGCCTCCCGGGGCGGTGCGTATGGCGACGTCCTTCAGTCCCGCTACTCGTGCGACGACGGCACCGTCGCGCCTCAAGCGGAACAGATCTGGGATGACAAGACCGGCAACGACCGACTCCCCGAGCCCCCAGGCGGCCTCGACCACGAGCTCGTCCGACCCGTTGACGGGGTTGCGGCTGAAGAGCACGCCGGCGGAGTCCGCTTCGACGAGCTCCTGTACGACGACGGCCATTCTCGGCTCGCGGGGCAGCCGGAGACGCTCTCGGTAAGCGAGCGCTGAAGGCGAGCGCGCCGAGCGCCAGATGGCAGACACGGCCTCAACGAGTTCGGGCTCGGAGCGCAGGTTCAGCTGCGTCAGATGCTGTCCCGCGAAGCTCGCCTGCTCGGAGTCCTCACCCACTGCGGACGAACGCGCCACGAGCGGGGCGCCGAGCGTGCGAAAGATTGCAGCCAACCGCTGTCTCGCGTCGCCTTCGCCAGCAACGACTGCATCCACGAACCCGTATGGAAGTGTGACACCCGCGGGAACGGGCAGGCCTGCACGGGTGGCCGCGGCTAGCTGCGCGGCCTTGCCGCCAAACAGGCTTTCCTCGAGCTCCTCGGTAAGTGCTGCCGGTTTCATCGTCGCCTGCTTCCGTCATGCGACGAGCTCGACCTCGCCCGCGGTGCCATCGACGATGACCCGCGCACCGTCCTGGAGCACGGAGGTCGCATCCGTGCATCCGACGACTGCTGGCAGCCCGTACTCGCGCGCGACGATCGCAGCGTGCGAGAGCAGCCCGCCCCGGTCGGTCACGATCGCCCCGAGGAGAGGCAGCACGATGTTGAATGCCGTCGTCGTGGAGTTCGTGACGAGGACATCGCCCCGCTCAATGCGACCAAACTCCTCGGTGCCGCGGATCACCCGTGCGGTGCCCTCGTACACGCCCAAGCTGACGCCAAGACCGCGCACCTTTCGCCCCTCGGTGCGTGGCTTCGGCGCGGCGAAGATCGCCTGCACGGCTGCACCGATCGCCCGCTCCAGCCTTGCCGCGGAGGGCGGCAGCCATTCGGGCGGCAGCGGATCGCCCGGCTCGCCGCCGAGAAACGCCGGCGCATCCGCGTAGCGCGCCTTGAGCCGGTAGCGCGCACGCTCGGCCAGCTGCTCGCTCGATGGGCCGCGGCCCGACTCGACGAGGCTGCGCAGCTCCGCGTAGCCAGCCTCGACCAGATGGCCCGGATCGGCGAGCCGCCCCGCCGCCGTGAGCCGGCGGCCGGCCGCCAGGATCGCGCGCCGAACAAGCCCGATCGCCCAGAGGTCGGCGTAGATGCCCCGCTCGTCGCGCAGCCGGTAGGTCGCGCGAGCCTCCTCGAGCAGCGCGTCGAAGGCATCGCGATGCCGAGCAGGCACTGCGTTGCGCAACTCAGAGGTCTTGAGGACCAGGTCGTTCGCCGGTGGAGTCTCGAGCCGATCGAATGCTGTACGGATCGCTGCGACGATCAGCTCCGGAAGCTCGTGCACCGACGGGTCGCCCACATCCTCGCCGTTGACCGGCCGGTAGGCGACACGATCGACGTATGCCGAAGCGAGCCGCCCCGTGTCGCCGGGCAGCGAGCGAAGCGCGGCGACCACCTCGCCCGGCTCTCCGGCCGACGTGAGCAAGGCCGTCGCCGTCGTATCCAGTCGTAGAGCGCCGACCAGCCGCATGAGCTCCTCGTCTGCACCGAGTGGGTCGGGGTTCGCGCCCCGCAGGAGGCCGAGCAGTTCGGCCGGCGAGCGGCCTGTCCACTCTTGCGCGTGCACGAGGAAGTCGCCCACAGGCAGGAGCGCCGGCACGTTGAAGAGGTGATGGATGTACGCGCCATGGATCTGGTTCTCGCGGCAGCGATCGATATATGCGAGGAGCGCAGGCGTGTCGAGCGTCGCCGGCTCAACCGCGAGCAGCGCGAGGTGAGCTCGGATCGCCGCGGGCTTCACCTCCCGGTCCCAGCGCTCGAGGTCCTCACGCCAGAGCTTGCGCTCGAACACGGTCGCGCTCGTCTCGAGGCGCCGCCGAATCATCGGGTGACTGCGCGCGAGCTCGTCCCACACCTCTTTCGGAGGGTGACCGACCGCCTCCTTCGGCGCGCCGACGGGACGTGCGCAGTAGTACGGGAACCCGTTGACGAAGTCCGCCTCCAGGTATTCGAGCAACGATCCGTAGCGGCGGAGGCTCTCGCCGAAGCCGCGCCGGAACGCGTCGGGAAAGATTTCCGCGTGGAAGCGGGTCACCGGCCGCGTCCAGTGAGTCGGGTCGAGGAACCACGATCCCGGACCGGGTGGGGCGAAGGTCTGCTCAGCGGCGGGTGTCATCGTTACCAACCTCCTTCATGCTTGCCGGATTGCGGCGAAGTTCGTCCGTCAGCACGCGTACGGCCCAAGCGGCGGCCTTGCCGGCCTCCTGGCCCTCGAGGTTCCACTGGTCGCGCATCGCCTGCCAAGCGGGCGCGCTCACGAGCAGGTAGACCACCGCAAGGGCGCGGCGGCGCTCGGCCGGGCCGAGCCCGCCGGTGACCTCCCCCATCGCCTTCTCGAACGTCGCCAGTCTTCGGCGTCGCGTGCGGGTCCGGATCTCCTGTCCGCGCTTCGACAGGAGAGCGCGGATCAGCGGAGCTCGCTCGTCGTACATGCGATAGAGCGCAGGCGCCATCTCGCGCACGCCCTCGAGCGTGTCCGGGTAGGAAAGGAGGACGACCCGGAGATGCTCCTCCGCCCACTCACCGAACTCGTCGAAGAGCGCCTCCTTGGTCGGGAAGTGCCGGTAGACGGTTCGCACCGAGACGCGGGCGCGCATGGCGACAACCGGAACCGTGACCTCGTTGACTTCCTCATCAGCCAGCACATCTGCAGTCGCCTCCAGGATCCGAAGGCGCGTTTGCTCCATCTGTTCTGCGCGAAGCGGGCTCGCGTATGGGGTCGTGCTCATGACACGACCAGCATAGTCATGTCATGCCGACGTGTCAAGAAGGCATGACGGCATGCCATTAAGAGCGGCGCCCCGTTCCGGGGTGGCGAAGCCGCTAACCGATGCGCGCAGCAAGTGCAGGGGCCCATCGGCTGGCCTCCACGACCCAGTCACAAGTTGGTTCCGGCCGACGATCGCCGGCCGATGCGAGGTCGTCGGCCCGAAAACTTGAGTCGGGTGTCGCGTTCTTCGGAATGGCGTGGCCAGCTTGTTGCTCATCAGATCGGCTTGAGCCTGGCCACTTCGTAGATGTGGACGAATGGACGGGTTCTGTCCGTGGGGCGCTGCTTCGGCCTCCTCGATGCTTTCAAGCACAGGGGCACAGCCCCCAGCGCTCAGGTCGCCGCGCATGCTGCCGAAGCGCGAACGGCAAATGGGGCGCCTCCCGGCCTTGCCGGACGACTGCGAAATGCACCGCGCCGCCGGCCGACTGTGTCCGAGCAAAAGCGGTGTCGCCAGGCTCGACGGAGACGCGCGCGTGGTCACGAGGCCGGTTTCGCGATCTCGCCCCAGCATCAGTTGGCGCGTCGTGGCGTGGTCCGCCGGGTCTGGTTGGGCGCGTGGGATAGGCATGGCGAGGCCGGCACTCGCAGCAACGAGCGCGCTATAGAGACTTTCACCGGTGCCTGGGCGGACAGTTTTCTTCAGGCGACTTCTGGCTGCTGTAGTGCGTGAAATGGCGATTGTGCTGAGAGTGCCCACCAGATCCGGCGCCGCCTGCGCAGAGGAAATCAGCAAGACAAGAGAGCGATCGTGCTCGTCTTTCGCCAGAGAGCGCGGCGAATGCGGGGCCAAGCCTCCCACGGCGGTTCGCGTTGAACTGCTGCTCTGCGTCAGGGCTGGCGTCGCTCAAGCGGCGTTGAGCGCCCGTGAACAATGAAGACCTCTTTCTCCGAGGGGCGAACAGGGCCGCCCCACCGACTCGGGCGGATCGATCGCCTCTGCCGTTGAGCACAATGGACTTCACGTTCGCCATCGCGGTTCTCATGGCCGCCGGCGACGCGTCAGTTGCAGGACTTTGAACGCCGGCGGCACGCTTGCACCGTGAACCAGATTCGCGAAGTGGCGCTGCGAGGCCCCAGGCTGGACTCTGAGGCGCATGGGAAGGTCAATGGCAGCAGGAGCATGGCCGGAGTGAGCCTTCTCACGTCTGCAACTCTGCAGGGTTCCTCGAAACTGGCGCCTGAATCTCAAGCGACTATTTCAGGTCGCTCAGTTCCATGAAGTTGCTCTCGATCCAGACCCGGCCCTCCTCGTTCAACGCGAAGGTCAGCGCTTTTTCTTTGGAGAGTTTCTTTTCCTGAATTGCTCGGGAAAGCGGATTCTCAATGCCGAATTCACCGCGCCTGTGGTTGTAGACATGCTCGGTCCCATCTTCGTCGCTGTAGATGTAGGAAACCGTGATGCCGTCGAGGTCGGCGAGAGGCTGCAGGAATGCAATGAACTCTGATGCCGTGACGCCATCGGCTCTGATCGCGTCCCAGTGCTTGTAGAGCCTCGACTTCGCGGCCGTCTGCTCGCCCTGGGCGGCCACCGAGGCCTGCCTGATTTGACGGGCTTTGCCGACCATCGACTCTTGTGCGTTCGTGCCGCTGCTCTTGCGCAAGAAGTCGGCCACGGTGCCTGCAAACGTCCTTGCACCCGCTGGGGTCCTGGTCCCCAAGGGGCCCTCATCCAATTGATGGGGCTGCGTCTCGATCTCATCCCTGCGATTGCTCATGCTCAAGTTCCTCATTCCTCATTCCTCGTTCCTCGTCCACCTCGGCCGCATCGTACGGTGGCGATTGGCGATGCGTCCGCGATCCGGCGCCGGTCCTGCTGGCAAAACGTGCATATCTGACGAAGTGGCCGTGGCCTGCTTGCCGGCCTTGGAGGGAAATCTGGCGACATGAGGCCGAAAGTTGTCAGGTCATGGGTGTTGCCTGCCATGGAGTGCCTGGGGCGGAAAAAATACAAGGGCGCGTTGAATTCGCTGGCATGGCCTGGTCGACGCATCGAGAACGCGAGACGGCATTCGTTGAACGGCAATTTGGATGCAGCCTGCGTTCGCGGCGCGCAGTAACGAATCGCACCGTCCCTCGGGCATCGTGACGTGGACGAAAACCGGAAGGGAGCATGCGCATTTCATTGCACCCTTTTTGCCCGGGCTGGGCGCGCAGGGACTTCAGTCGTTCTGCAGATGAACTGCGGTGGCAGCCGTTCGAGTTGATCAATGGATTCACGAAGACGGTGAAGGGCCTCCAGCATTTCCGCAAGACGAACGCTTCGAAGGCGCCACCCAATGGGGCGCTCTCAGTCGCTCTTCGCGAGTCACGTTGCCGCGCAGCAGCAGGTTCGCCATCGCTCGCGCAAACGGCGCATGTGCAGCGTTGATGGCATCGATGAGGCTTTTTATCTCCGCGGGTGCTGCCGGGACCGGGCGTCCTTTCGATTGCTGGGAAACTGAGAGCGATTGCGGCAGCTGACATTCACATTCTCAAGAGACCGTCCGCCCCTTGAGTCACGAAGCCGGCCGGTGCCCCGCGCCTGCTGAAGGTCTTTTGAACATCGGCTTCGCCTGGAGCCACGTCTATCATTTCGCTCTTTCGATTTTTCGCCCAGAACATGGGCCGAATTCCCAGTGCTGCGCGCCCTTTCCTGTCTTCTTCTCGCCTTCCCCTTCTGCGCGCAAGCCCAGTCCCGAACCTGCCTCATCGTCGGCATCAGTGATGGCGATACCCTCACCGCGCGCTGCGGCTCGCCGGGCAACCATGAGCAGGTGAAGGTCCGCGTTGCGGCAATCGACGCTCCGGAGTCACGCCAGCCCTACGGGCAGCGCAGCAAGCAGGAGCTCAGCCGGCTCTGCTACATGGAGCAGGCGCGGATTTCGCCGCGCGACACCGACCGATATGGCAGGACCGTCGCCGACGTGAAGTGCCGCGGAGAGGATGTCGGGCGCCATCAGATCGCCGGTGGCTGGGCTTGGGTCTACGATCGGTATGCCAGCCGAGACGACGGGGCGTTGTTCAAGATGCAGTACGGCGCGCGCTGGCAGCGGCGCGGGCTCTGGGCGGATGCCGAGCCTGTAGCGCCGTGGGAATGGCGCAAGGAACGGCGCGGCGGGTGAGCCGCACGCCGGGCATCTCGCCCTGCACGGACGGCGCGCGCATTGCGAGCGCCTTCCTGTTGCGCGCCCCGGGCCTGGCAACTGTCCGGCGGAGGGCGCCGGCCTGCACCGATGACCTCGTCGAAAGACCGGGAGAGGCCGCGCCTGCCGCCCTGGCTCCGCCGTTTTTCACGGCGGCGTCCGGCGCCTCGCTCGCCCAGAAGACCGCGGCAACACCGCTGATGATCAGGACCGCCAAGAAAAGCGCCATGCGCCGGAAGCCGCGACCGGCGGGCAGGTCAACGCGTCTGCGCTTCATGTGGTTCTCCCGAAATCGCCGCCCAAGTTTGCATTTGGGCGCACCG
This sequence comes from Variovorax sp. Soil_C_17, assembly GCF_057657265.1. NCBI lineage: Bacteria > Pseudomonadati > Pseudomonadota > Betaproteobacteria > Burkholderiales > Comamonadaceae > Variovorax > Variovorax sp. Soil_C_17. The sequence continues at coordinate 388,511 of NZ_JBDGIT010000005.1, read as the reverse complement.
ATGGGGTGTCGGGCTCACGTGACAACCGATCTGGAGCAGAAGAAGCCGACAGCGCCGGCGCGCCCGCGGCTGCAGAGTGGCCGCCATGTCGACCACAACACTGGAGACATGAAGGGCGACGACAAGCCCCAAGTGGGCGGGCAGAATCGCACCCGCATCAACGTCCATGAAGGCTGCGAGGTCCGGGACTGGTGCAAGTCTCTTGGCGTCACGCAGGACGAAACTGCGCAAGGCGGTCGCCGACGTCCGCGACCGTGCCGACAAGGTGCGCGAGCACCTGGGCAAGACGTGGTGGCCACCGGCCATGGACTGCGTGCTATGCGGTGGGTCGCGGGGGGGGGGTGCGAGAACCACACTGACCGGCCTGTCGGAGGTGACGACCGAAGGAGGCTGCGACCGCGGGGGTGCCGCGGCCCATTGCTCATGCACCCGCAGGCGATTTTCGAGTTGGCGGCCGTGTTCGCCTGCGTTGATCCTGAGCGCGTCAAGTTCTGGCGGCAGTAGTTGAAGGGCTGCAGCGGACTTTGGTGCCCTGCCAGTTGGGTGCCAGGACTGTCGCCCCCAAATTGGCCCACGGATTCGGCCGCCCCTCTGGGGCACTCCGAGACTGCGACGGTCCCTCTGCACGAACGAAAGTTGGCGCAGGGGCTTCCCTCTTCACACCTCTTCACGCCTGAAGGCGTCAAAAAAGCGAAGGCTGTTCTGCCTCTGGCGGCGTCTTGGGTTGAGCCCGCTCTGGCCGTGGCTTGGGCGGCCTTGGCGGATCGGGCGGCGCCGGGCCGGCGTCGAAGAGCTCGGCCGGGGCCAGCTTGAGCAGCAGTTGCGCCTGCTCGAAGGTTCCCTCGAGCCACTGATCGAAATCGGCGGCCTCGATGGGGATGACCGAGCGCTTGTCCTGGAGCTCGAGCGGCAGCTTCTGCTTCGTCTTCGGATCGACCTCGGGCTTGTGCATGCGGCCCATGAGCGGGTGCGCATCCGCGTTGATCGTGAGCATGGTATAGCTCTCGTGCGCCTCGCCCGTGGCCTTGTCGGTCCAGACACTCCACAGGCCAGCCAGTCCCCAGGGTTGCCCGTCGGCGCGGCGGAAGCGCCACCACTCGCACCTCGGGAACGGCTGTTCGTAGGGCCCCCAGTACGGCTCATCGAAGCTCACCGCCGGGATGATGCAGCGCTGCCCCCGCTGCCACGGCTCCTTGTAGCTCGCCTTGTCGAGCAACTCCTCGCTGCGGGCGTTGTTGGTCGGGTACGTGAGCTTCGGCTCCTTGGCGAACCAGGGGATCAGCCCCCACTGCCCCACCACGAGTTCGCGTTCGTAGCCCGTGGTGTCGCGCCGGCGTCGGAGGAAGGGCCCGGGTGTTCCAGGGAAGATATCGCGCACCCACGACGGTGCGTGGCGCGCGCCGACGTGCCAGAAGCGCTCGATCTCCTTGATCTGCGGACTCTCGTAGCGATTGCACATGGCCGGAATGTAGCGGCTCAGAAAGGCAGTGGGCGAACCGGCCCGAGCCAGACCACGGCCGCAGCGTCCGGCGGCATGGAGCGCAACCGCTCGTCGCGCCAGAGTTCGGCCGCCACTTCCTCGAGTTGCAGCGGATCCACGGTGCGCCACTGCTGCTGCAACCGGTGCGCGCAGGCGGCGATCCAGAGCTCAGGAGGCGTGTCGTCCATGCCCCAAGCATAGTAGAAGGCTGTATATTTATCCAGTGTTCTATGACGTAACGTTCCTTCGCCGACGCGGCCTTCGCCTCAAGCGCTCCGATCTGGAGCCGCCCTTGCGCGGCACCCTGCGCATCACCGAGATGGACCGCGCCACCAACAACAGCAAACGCAACCTGCTGAAGGTCGAGCTCTGGGCGGCCTTCGAGACCAGCCGCATGCGCAACCTGGCGTCCATGACTGACCCGGTGCTGCTCCCGACGCTCGGCGACGGCCTGCTCATTGCAGGCATTGAGCTCCAGTCCCAGGGCGACAAGGTCTGGGAGCATCGCCAGATCTGGCTGTGCCGACCCACCATCGAACCGGAGCGGCCCTGACGCCGATTCCCCAATCATGAACCGCGACTTGTCTGGCGACCCATCCTCCCTGCTTCGCCGGCCCTTGTTCCACGGCTCGCGTGTCTTCATCTCTCCCTGGACGTTACGCACCGGCGGTTAATCACCAGTCGATCGGAAATGCCTGGCCGCCCCCCAGCAGTCGGCAAGCGGGTTGGCCACGGCCAGTTCTTGGTCAGTCGCCGTGGTCCACTTGCACGGCCGAAAGACCCCCAGGATAGTCCTGTGTCCTGGCCGGTCAGGGCGGGAGCTGATCGAGCTGGTCGATCGTGTTGCGGAGCCGCTCGAATGCCATCAGGGTGGCCGCGAACTGCTCCTTGCCGATGCCTTGCTCATCGAGCATCTTGAAGACGAATGCCTCGAAGGCGTCTCCGACGGGGTCGTCCAGCAGCCGATGTTCCTCCAGGATGACGTTGCCGCGCAGCAGCAGATCGGCCAACGCTCGCGCCATGCGCGGGTACGTCGCTTCGTACGCGCCCACGAGCGTTTGCATCTCTTCGGGGGTTGCCGGCACGTTGAGTCCTTTGAAGCTGTTGCTCACCCATTGGCCAGCCGCATCAGCAGCGGGTGCGAAGGAGGTGAATCCTGGATGGTACTGCGCAACTTCTGTCCGACCCGCTGCGGCGCGTTGGGCCTGGGTCCGCCACGCAAGCAGCCGCAGCTGTCGCAGCCCATGCCAACAGGACTCGCCTCGAGACGGCCTGCCGCCGCAATGCCATCGACGCAAGCGCGAATCCGCCCCATTGAGCGCAGTACGGATGTGCAGATCGCCAACGGCGTCTTCGCCACTCGCAGGGGGCCTTCTTGTCGTTCTGTGGTCAATGCAGGGCTTCCACCACTACGACATCCGGTGGAAGGAAGACAGCCGCCGAGCAATAAATAAGCTAACGGCCAACAGTTTGAACACCACAACCAGCCAACCCCTAGCGCCCCAGCGCCACGCCCAAAAAGCCCTCCAACAACTCGCGTTCGCCGTTAGCGTGTTTTATGCTTCGAGGATGGCTACCCACTCCTCCCTACTCCTCTTCGAAGACTCGACCCCTGGTGGATACGCGGCTGCCTTCCAGCAGGCCTTCGAAGCCTGGCTGGCCGATCAGCGCGGCACGGGATCGCTGCGGCAGGCCGGCTCGATCTCCGTCTACCGGGACATGTGGGAGGCCTTCGCGGCCTGGTGCGTGGGGCAGTCGCCAGCGGTGACCCTGGATTCCCTCGGCCTGGAGGATCTGCAGGCGTTCCAGGCCGCGCGCTTCGGGCGCAAGACCTCCGATCTGTCGCTCACACCCCGCTATGCCCTGCGCCTGATGCGTCTGATCGATCGGGTGCTGCGCCACCATGCCGCGCAAACGGACAGCGTGCCCAACACCGCTGCGGCCGACTGGGTCTCGGTCAATCCCGAGGTGCGCTTTGCCGACGCCGCGCACTCGGATCCCCTGCCCGAGTACCTTTTGGTGGCCGAGGCCAGGCAGCTGATTGCCTTCCTTTCGGCGGCACGCCCGCGACCCGGTGCTGCCCGGCGGGATGCGCAGGCCGCACTGACTTGGCAGGAGGTGCGCAACCGGGCCTCGGTGGCGCTGCAGCTCGGCGCCGGGCTCACGCCGGGGGACGTGCGGGCGCTGACGCTGCATTCGCCGATTTCCCAGGGCGCACGGGTACGCGAGCGACCCTGGAAGCTTCACGTCCCGGGCGACGGCACCTCGCAGGCGCGAGAGACCCCCGTGGCACCCTGGGCGGCAGAGCTGCTGCAGCACTGGCTGACCGTGAGGAGGCAAGCCGGCATCGCAGGCCAGTTCCTGTTTCCCTCCACCCGCACCGGCAAGCCGTGGCTCAAGGACTCGCAATACCAGTGCGCCAGGCGGGTGCTCGAAGAAGCCGGTGTCGATTCGCGCGAGGGCGGCTCGTTCCGTCTGCGCCACACCTTTGCCTTGCGACAGCTGCGCCGCGGCACGTCGCCGGAGCAGGTGGCGCGCTGGCTCGGCATCGAGCCCGAGAAGATGAAACGTTATGAGCGGCTCGTGGCGGCATCGGTGGAGGTGATCTGACGCGTGCAACGATGTGCGCGTCGATCCACGTCGAGAACATGTCCGCGTCCGTCGGCGCCTGAGTGCTGATCATCGGCCGTCAACCTCCGCTCGGCCCTCCGGGGAGCGCCACGGCGACCGACGACCCTGGACCGCCCTGACCTGAAGGACAGGCCTCAGGTGGGGCACGTTCGCGCTCCTGGACGAGCTCCGCGAGGACAACCACCTGTCGCCGACGAAATTCATCGAGGTGATGCATCTTGACTCGGCACCTTCGCGCGGAATGCGAAGGTCCATCGCAACACGGTGGCTTGAGCGCCGACATCACCGGGCGTTCAAGGGCACATCCGCGACAACCTGAGGGTGCTGCGCGCCGCCAGCGACGTGGCTGCCGGGGATATCAAGCGCGCCATCTTCTGGTTCAGGAACGAGCCGCTGCGGGAGTTTGAGTACAAGACGGCGGAGACCTTGGTGGCCGATGGCCGCGCAGACGACGTGATCCGGTTGCTGGAGTCCTATGACGCAGGTGCCGCTGGATGAGGGTCGGCCAGGCAAACGGCACCTACTTCAGGGTTCACAAACCGAGCTGGGCATTCCAACCACTCAGCGGCGCTGGAGCTGCCAGGCAAGGGGGACGTCTGAATCGTCCCGGCACGCACGCGCTGTACCTGGCTGCGGACGCACAGACCGCGCTGGCCGAGTACCAGCAGGTTTCATCCCTGCTGCCACCGGGCACGATCGTGAGCTACGACGTGGCCCTGCAACCGTTGGTGGACTTCACCGGGGGCTATGTGCCCGGCCAGTGGGATCCGTTGTGGGAGGACTTCTTCTGCGACTGGCGTAAGCTAGCGATCGCGGACTGCGTTGAACCGCCGAGCTGGGTGCTCTCCGACCTCGTGCTGGATGCGGGCGCAAAAGGCGTCCTGTTTCCCTCCGTAGCGCACCCGGGCGGGATCAATCTCGTGATCTACAGCGCCAGCGTGGCGCCGAGCGACACACTGAAGGTCAATGATCCCGGTGGCGATCTTCCTGTCGATCAATCTTCCTGGAACAGGACATAGCAGAAGCCGGCGCTTGGGGCTTCTCGCTATCGATGGAGCCTCCGTGCCATCTCCAGGGCCCTGGGGTTTAAATCGCGCTTCTTGGCAGAGCGCACCAGTTGTCTTTATCAACGATGACGGTCGTGGCGACGCGGCAGGTTCATGAACAGGCTCGTCAGGCCCAGTTACCGTCCGCAGTGCATTGGCGCTCACACTGAGAAAGCAGCGCAATCTTTTGGGCAATGAATCGCAATACGAAGCTGCCAAGCAGGTCTTGGAGGAAGCGGGGCTGGATTCCAGCGGTTGCGGGTCGTGTCGACTACGGCATACCTTCGCGTTGCGACAGCTGCGCCACGGCACAGTCCACGATCAGGTGGCACGCCGGCTGGGGGTCGAGCCAGACGCCATGGACAAATACCGCAGCGTCGTGAGCAATCCCGAGGTGATTGTCTTGCCGCTGAGACCCCATGTCGAGAGCGTCAACAAGTCAGTCACATGGGCGTACTGCAAATGGAGTAAATCCGCTTTCAATTGGCGAGAGAGTAAAGTCTGACCTCTGTTCATTCAATGGAAGTATCCATGGCGCAAACGTACACGCAGATCAAAAAACAGATCGAACAGCTTCAGCGACAGGCAGAAGTTCTCCGTCACAGAGAGGTCCAGGGTGTCGTCGACCGAATCAAAGTGGCGATTGCGCACTACGGCCTGACCGCTGAGCAGCTGGGACTCGGCACAGGCCAATCGGTCGCGCGTCCGAAGAAGATCGGGAAATCCGCGAGCCAGTCCGGCGCGACCTTCAGTGATGGCAACGGCAACGCCTGGTCTGGTCGTGGGCCGCGCCCTCATTGGCTTCGCAACGCGCTGGCAGCGGGTCGGTCCATCGAAGAATTCAGAGCGGGATCGCGCACGAAATCGAGCTCCTCCGCGAAGTCGCAGTCTGACGAGACTGCTGCACCGGCGGCCCGCCCCGCTCGCAAGAAGGGCAAGCGCATTGCGAAGATGCGCTACAAGGATGACGCAGGCAATTCCTGGAGCGGTTTCGGGCCCAGGCCCCGATGGCTGAAGGCCGCACTGGACGCCGGGAAGTCATTGGAAGACCTGGCCAAATAGAACCGGCGTCGAGACCGCAGGCAGCCGGGCAACGGCCGCACCCACAGCGGTGCCCGGCTGCCTGGCCCTCGACTCTGCTGCACATCGATCTCGCCGGTCGCCTCGCTGAGGCAGACGCCGCGTGGGCCCAACGATGGCGCATGGAGAGAGGAAACGCGACGACCGTTTGCTGCCGCTGCCGGCGCAGCTCGTCTGGGGATGCCGTTCACTCGGGCACCTCTGCTCCCCGCTTCTTCATCTTGGCCAAATGCCTTTCGTAGGCCAGCCGCGCGGCCGCCACCGCTTCCGCGGGTCCCCTGAGCTTCAGCTCGTCAATGCCGACCGGCAATGCTGAATCCTGCACGGCCTTGCGGATCGCATAGACCCGCTGCAGGATCACCCCGTACTCGGCGGCCAGCAGCTGGGGCTTTTCCTTGTGAATGAAGAGGCGCCGGGCGATCTCCAGTGTGCGGGCATCGAACTTGCGCTGCTTGGCGATGCGTGCCAACTGCCCTTCGTCAACGATCTTGATCATGCGATGGCAGCGTCATGAACAGGCTCATCAGCCCGAGGTAGAGCCAGTAAAGCATCAAGGCACCCACGGAAAAGGCCAGCATGCCCCAGCGAGGGAAACGAGCGTCGCCGATCAGGAAGCCGAAGATCAGGGTCACCAGAAAGGAAAGGAATGCGACCGGCACCAGCACCGCACGCACGATCGGTTCGCCCAGCACCAGCAGCGCGCAGATCACCCATCGCGCCAGCTGCAAGCCCGCACAAAGGCACCACCAGGCCGCGGCCAGTGTCCAATGAAGCGCCGTCACACCGCGCTGATGCGGCAGATCCGTTCCGATTCGCAGATGGTTCATGACTGCTCCTCCGTGGCCCAGCAAACGGGGCGCAGGTCCCGCAGCGGAAGCAAGCTTCGCGTGCCATCGCCGAACCTCACCTCTCCCACGTCGCTGTCCTGTGCTTTCAGGCGCAGCGATCCGCGTCGGCCACCATGCTCCACCACCAGCACGGTTCGGCCCCCGCTGACGGCTTTCGTCGACTGGCCCAGGCCGGGTGCCGGCGATGTCCCGGACGAGGTGCCGGGCGAGGGCGTGCGGGGCGCCTCGCCGAGCAGCGCATCGATGCTGGCCCGATTGATCGGCGTGTCTCCTGCCAGCAGGTCTTCGACCCGGCCCGGAAAGCCGCGTGCTGCAGCGACGAGTCGGTGGAGGGTCCGCACGTCGGAGCCCAGGCGACCTGATTCGACCGCACGTCGGACCGGCGCAGGCGCGTCGATCAGTGCGGCAGCCTCGCTGATGTAGGTGCGCGGCTTGGCCAGACGCCTGGCGATCTCGGACTTCGACAATCCTTCTTTCTCGCGGGCGCACACGAAGGCGGCCAGGTCGAACGGCGACATGTCCTCCCGATGCAGGTTCTCCGCGGCCTGCGCGAAGGGATCGACGCGCTCGTCAATGAAGGCGGGCACATGGAGCAGGCCCGCCTTGCGCGCCGCGCGCACGCGGCGCTCTCCCCGGTTCACGACGTACCGCCCGGGCAGCTGCGGGTGCGTGCGCAACGACACCGGCTCGAGGACCCCGTGCGTGCGGATCGACACCCCCAACTCCTCGATGCTGTCTTCCTTGAAAGTGCGCCGAGGTTGCGAAGGATCGAAATCGATGAGTTCCACTGCAACCGGGGTGGGCGCGCCGCGATCAGAACGACCCTCTGCAGCCGATAACAAGTCAGACGCGCGAAACTGCGACAGACCGCTGAGGTCCAGCTCGGGTGCACTCATGCCGACACTCCTGTCGTCTCGGTTTCGGCGTCAGCCGAATCCATGCGTTGCTGAAGGAGGCCGAACAAGGCCTTGAGCTCGATGCTGGCCTCGCGTGCCGAGCTCTTGGGCAGATCCCACACGGGAAGACCGGCGGCCAGCGCCTCTGGAATGGCCGAACGTGTCGAGATCCGCGCCGGGATGACGAACTCCCGATAGTGATCGACCAGTTGCTGCATCGCGGCCTTCTGACGAACTGAATGCGGGTTGAAGCGATTGAGCACGATGCCTGCCAGCTGCAACCTGGGGTTGTAGCGCTGACGCACGCCGAAGATCGTCTTGAGCATGTCGGTCACGCCATCGATGCTGTACTCCTCCAACTCGATCGGACAGACCACTGCCGTGGCCGCGATCAAGGCGGCACTCATGCGCAATCCCAGAGCAGGCGGCGTGTCGATCACGACCGTGTCGAAACGCTGCGCCACGCTTGCCACGTTCTTGCGAAACGCCGGAATCACAGCTTCCGGACGCGCCAGTTCGATGTCCGCCATGGTCTTGCCGCCTGCCACGAGTGCTATACCCGGTTTGGATCCACCTGAAATCCCGCTGCCGAGCCCTTCCCTGAAGAGTTCAACAGCACCGACACCGGAATTGAATTGCCGCAGCGTCTTCGAGCTGTTGGCCTGCGTGTCCAGGTCGACGACGCACGCGCACTGGCCCTGCACATCCGCCAGCCAGTGCGCGTAGAGCACCGCCAGGGTCGACTTGCCGACACCGCCTTTCTGATTGCCGAACACCACCACGTTGCTCATGAAAGCACCTCGCGGATCAATCGTGCGACCCCGCATCGGTCCAAGGACGCGGCGAAGGACTCGCAACAATACGTAAAGAACTTCTCGGAATGCGCTCGACCGGCGAACTGCGGCCAGCAACACATGGACAAGCCCGTTTTCAGGCAGGTCGCGCATTTAGCGTAGTCTCGCAATTTCCGTTTGTCCAGTTGTTCTATAGCACAGCTATAGAAAGTAAAACAAAGGTGTTTCATTGACAGGCGCGCGCTCGCGGGCGGACATTGCGCCTCATGCGAGCAAGGCACCTTGATCACTGCGGATGGATTGAGGAGGGACGGCACAGCGTGTCGTTTCAACTCGTCGCCGTGTTGGGCCTCCTGATCTGCACTTGCGGCGCCACGGCACAAACATCATCGGCACCTCGTCATGTCCGCGCTGCGGAGCAGGCAGCGCGCGACAGTGAGCGGGTGGAGATCCTTCGGCAGGAATTGAAGAAATCCGAAGCGCTGCTGGAGGCGCTGGAGCGCCGCAAGATCCAGCCAAGGCCCGCCGCGGATGTGGAGAGCGCCAGCGAAGCGGAAGAGCAGCGCGGCCGCACGCTCAGCGACATCGCGGGCCTCAAGCGCGAACTGGCGGCGGCCACACGGGCCGCCGCAGCCCCGCAGGGCAACGCTGAGGTTGCGGTCACGCCGAAGCCCGCGCCCATCGCGCTTCCATCTCGCCCGGCGAAGACACCGCCTGCCGCGCCGTGGTGGGACGTTTACGGCAAGGTCCGGCTCATGGAGACCCCCGCTGCCGCTTCTTCTGCCGTGTCCATCGCCCCCGCCGAGGCGGGTCCGCGCAGTGATTCCGCCCGTCGACCGGAGTAGCGCCATGACCGCGAGCACTTTCGTTCACAATTCCGAGCCAGTCACCATTCCCTGTTCCACGGAATTCAGGCACCCCCATGGCCACCACGGCTCGGCACAAATCCCAGCAGAACCAGGACCCACCCGCCAACCCGCTCACGCAGCTCGAGCTGATCGAGTTGCTGCACAAGCGTGCGGTGAACGAGCTGGTGATCGTGGAAGTCGAGCCGGCCCGATACCAGGTGCATCCCATCATCGCCTGGCGGATTGGGCGCAGCGTGTTGCTGGGCTCGGCCGGCCAGCCGCGAACCTTTCGCAGCCTGGACACCCTGGCCACGCACCTGAAGACGCTCGGGACCGGGCGCACCGTGGTGCGGCTCGAACTGCTCGGCTAGCCAATACCTCGCGCTCGCCGGCCTCGCCGGTCCCTGCATCTGGCGGCTGGGCCGTCCGGCTGTGGGCTGCCCTTATCGCCGGGCTGTGCATCCTGCTGCCGGAGCTGGTGCTGGCCGGCAGCCCCTTCGCCACCGGCGCCAATGCCACTCAGCAGCAACTCGTCGCCATCCTCACGCCGCTGGCGGCGGTCGCTGTCATGGTCTCCGGCGCGATGGCCTGGTTCGGGCGCCTGAGCTGGTGGTGGATGGTGGCGGTCGTGATCGGGACCGTGCTGGTCTTCGGTGGCCCGCAGATCGTCTCCTGGATCCGGGGCCTGTTCGGCGTCTGAAGGGCACGGCAAATGAGCCACAACCAGGGCATCGTCGCCGACCCGCTCTTCGTCGGCATGACCCGTCCGTCGATGGTCTGGGGCGTCACCTACTCGGCCATGATGTTCAACATCGTCATCACGACCGAGTCGTTCATTGTGACGAAGAACCTCGCCTGGCTGCTGGCCTTCGTGCCGGTCCACGGCGTGCTCTACCTGGTGTGCCTGTACGAGCCGCGGTTCTTCGACCTGCTGCAGCTGTGGGGGCGCACGCGTCTCCCGGCCATGCTTGGCGGCAACCTGCGGTACTGGCGCGCCAACTCCTACAGCCCGCTGGCGCTGGAGATGCCCGATGTTCGGGGACGCCGCCGCATGCGCACGGCGCCGGCGGCGGTGAGCTGACACGGGATGTGCCATGCAACTGGTCTCCCGCTCCGAGAAGACGCTGCGCCGCGAGGTCGGCGCCGCGTCCATGATCCCGCTCGCGGCGCATGTGGACGAGCATGTGGCCCGCACGCGAGCGGGCGACTACGTCCAGACCCTGCGCCTGGCCGGCGCGAGCTTCGAAAGCGCGGACGACGAGGACATCAACAGCTGGCACGAACGCCTGAATATCCTGCTGCGCAACATCGCCTCGCCCAACCTGGCCCTGTGGACGCACGTGATCCGGCGGCGGGAAACCGGCTATCCGGCTGGTCGGACGATCCCTGGCTTCGCCGACGAGGTCGAACAGCGCTACCGCCGCAAGATGGCCGGCGAGCGGCTGATGGTCAACGAGCTGTACCTGTCGGTGGTCTTTAGGCCGCAACCCACGCGGATCGGCAACGCCGCGCTGCGGCTGCTCAAGCGCACGGATCCGGAGGGCGCGCAGACGGAACTGCGCGATTCCCTGGACGCCTGCACCAAGCTGCGCCAGGAGCTGCTTGCGGCCCTGGAGCGCTACGACCCAGAGGCGCTGGGCATCTACCGGCTGCCAGGAAAAAACGTGCTCTTCTCCTCCCTGGTGGAGTTCCACGGCCTGCTGGTCAACGGGGAGTGGCAGCGCATGCCGCTGCCGCGCTCGCCCCTGAACGAGGTCCTGGCCACCACACGGCCCTTCTTTGGCAACGAGGCCATGGAGTACCGCACGGGTACCCAGACCCGCATCGGCGCCTTCCTGGGGATCAAGGTGTATCCGACGCCCACGGCGCCCGGCATGTTCGGCGCCCTGCTGACAGCGCCTTTTGCCTTCGTGCTCACCCAGAGCTTTACCTTCCTGGCCAAGGGCACTGCCACCGACATGATGAGTCGCCAGCATCACCGGATGGCGGCCGCCGGTGACCTGGCGGTCTCGCAGGCCGAGGAGCTCAAGGACGCGCTGGACGACCTGATGAGCAACCGCTTCGTCGTGGGTGACCATCATTTCAGCCTCCACGTGCTGGCCGACACCTACGATGGCGTGCGCGAGGCCGAGGGCCGGCCTCGCCTGAAACAGCTCAACGACAACGTGGCGCGCGCCCGCTACCTGCTCGGCGACACCGGCATGGTGGTGGCGCGCGAAGACCTCGCCTTGGAGGCGGCCTTCTGGGCACAGCTGCCGGGGAATTTCGCCTACCGCAGCCGCAAGGCCCCCATCACCAGCCGCAACTTCGCGGCCATGTCGCCCTTCCACAATTTCCCGACCGGCCGCGCGACGGGCAACTTCTGGGGCGATGCGCTGACCATGTTCATGACGCGCGCCGGCTCGCCCTATTACTTCTCGCTGCACGCGAGCGACCCGCGCAGCCCGGACGGCGGCAGCCGGCGCGACGTGGGACACATCACGGGCGTAGGGCCGGTCGGTACCGGCAAGACCACCTTGCTGGGCTTTTGCATGGTGGCGATCTGCAACCGGCTGGATGCGACGCAGGTCATCTTCGACAAGGACGAGGGCCTGCACATCCTGGTACGGGCACTGGGCGGCCAGTACCTGCCTCTCAAGAACGGGACCCCGACCGGCTGCAATCCCCTGCAGCTCGACGACTCGATCGCCGACAACGTCGAGTTCATGCGGCATTGGCTCAGGCGCCTCGTCATGCGCACGCCGAACGACCCCCTGACGGTTCGTCAGGAAGATGACCTTGACCAGGCGCTGCGCGGTACCCTGAAGCTCGATCCGCCGTTCAGGCGCTTGTCCCGGCTCATCGCCTTTCTCGACATCACGGACCCGGAGGGGATGTACGCGCGCCTTCGCAAATGGTGCGCCTCGGAGCACGGCGACTACGCTTGGGTCTTCGACAACGACCATGACGACGTGGCGCCCCTGCTGGCCGACCACGCACTGGTCGGCTTCGACGTGACCGACTTCCTGGACAACGAGGTGGTCCGGGCGCCGCTGACGATGTACCTCTTTCATCTGGTCAACCGGATGGTGGACGGACGGCCCCTCGTGTGCTGGATGGACGAGTTCGCCAAGCTCCTGAGCGACCCGAGCTTCGCGAAGTTCGCCAAGAACGGGTTGGAGACCTGGCGCAAGAAGAACGCGAACATCGCCACCTTCACCCAGAGCACCAGCCATGTGCTCGATTCCAGCATCGCGCGGGCGATCGTCGAGCAGACGCCGACGAAGATCCTGTTCCCCAACCCCGAAGCGGACTACGACGAATACACCCAGGGCTTCAATTTGACGGACCGGGAGTTCGCGCTCATCAAACACGAGCTCGAGCCGGGCTCGCGTCACTTCCTGATCAAGCAAAACCATGTGAGCGTGGTTGCGCAGCTCGATCTCCATGGCTTCGAGGACGCTTTGCACGTCATCTCGGGACGCACGAGCAATGTGCGCCTCATGCGCGAACTCATCGACCGGCACGGCCCGCAGCCCGATCGATGGCTGGCCCCTTTCCGAGCGGCCCTGGCCGTTCGCTCTCCCCGTCCAAACTCGCCCCTGGAGGTCTCCCATGCGTAGACACCTTCTCGCCTTCTTCCTCTCAGCGGCGGCTCTCCTGGCACCGCTGCACGCGAAGGCCGGCATTCCGGTCATTGATGTCACGGCGGTCGCCAACCTGATGCAGCAGGTCATGTACTGGCAGCAGCAGATCTCCGCGATGCAGAGGCAGTACGAGCAGCTGAAGGCCTCGAAGGACCAGCTGGCCCTGACCTACGGCGCCATGACAGGGTCCCGAGGCATGGAACATTTGCTGCCGACTTCGGACCTGGCGCGCAATTACCTGCCGGCGAGCTACGGTGAGCTGATGAACACGCTCAACGGCTCATCGCCGAGCTACGCCGGCCTGGCCAATCACGTGCAGTCGATCATGAGGGCCAACAGCGTGCTCTCAGGCGGACAGATGGATGCCCTGAGTCCGGAGATGCGCCAGATCGTCGAGCAGGGTCGCCAGTCGGCTGCCATGCTCAACGGCATGACCCATAGCGCCTACCAGAACACCAGCCAGCGCTTCTCGGCGCTGCAACAATTGATCAATCGCATCGCCACCGCCCACGATCCCAAGGCCATCCAGGACCTGCAGGCGCGGATCCAGGCCGAGCAGAACATGCTCACCAATGAGCAGACAAAGCTGCAGAGTCTCTATCAAGTCGCTCAATCTGAAGAGCTCATGCGCAAGCAGCGCATCCGAGAGCAATCCGCATCGGACATCGGCTCCATGCGATCGCTTCCCACCGTCGACTACTAGCAAGCAGGACCCTATATGCAAAAAACAGCGTGGACCCTGCTCGCAGTCATCGTCGCGGCAGCGGCAGGGGGTGGGGCGTACTACGTCATCCAGCACGAGACAGTGCAACAGACGCCTCCTGTAGTGCAGCAATCACCCGCTCCTTCGCCTCCAGCACCGAGGAAGCCTGATGACGACTTGACCAAGCAGAAGCTTGAGGGCATCGGCAGCACACGAGACCTGAAGCCGGTTCCCATTCCGCAGGGCAACGCCCGATAGGACTTCCCGTCATGGGCTTCTTCGCACAGTTCTTCTCCTGGCTCGATGGCCAGCTCGCTAACTATGTTGGCACGCACACGGCGCAGGTTGCGTCCTCAATTGAACCCGCTGCGGTGACGTTCGCAACAATCTACGTGATGATCTGGGGCTATCTCAGCCTCACCGGACGAGTTCAAGAGCCGATCTGGGAAGGAATCAAGCGAATTTTCACGATCGCGATCATCCTTGGCGTAGGACTTCGGCTTTGGACCTACAACCAAGTCATCACGGATACCTTCTATCGAGCACCCGAGCAGCTGGCGGCATCAGTCGTTGGGGCACCGACCGTCGTGAGCGTGATTGATCAAGTCTGGTTTGACGGAACGGCCGTTGCTGAACAGTTGCTAAAGAAGGGGAGCGTATTGGACAGCGACTTTGCGTTTTATGCGGCAGGGTTTCTGGTCTATCTACTCGTTGGCCTGACCGTTGTGGTGACGGCATTCCTGCTTGGGCTGTCGAAGGTGGCTATTGCAATCTTGCTGGCCTTGGGCCCGATCTTCATCGTCTTGCTCTTCTTTGATGCAACAAGACGATTCTTTGAGTCATGGACTGCACAGCTAGCCAACTATGCACTCGTCGGAGTACTCACCATGTTTTCCGCTGCGCTACTGCTGAACATTGTCAAGGCGTACGCGGCCAGTGCGGCGGCGGCGGGCCCTGGGATAACCATCGCCGCAAGTGCACGAGTCTGCGTTGCCTCGGCCCTTGTTTTCCTAGTAATGCGCCAAGTTATGTCGATCGCCGCAGGACTTGCGAGCGGTGTGGCGCTGAGCACCTATGGTGTCGTTAGCGGAATGCTCCGCTGGGGGCTGGGCGGTGCAAAGCGCACTAGCTACGAATTCAGCCGAGGGGTCCTCGACGGCCTGCGGGGAGAACCAGGCAGCCGCTGGGACTCGTTCCGCCGCCTGGCGGGGAACCGCGTCGGCGCCGGCGTGACCTCGATCAGTCGTGTTGGCACGCCGCGCCGTGGCGGCACGTTGATCCCGCGCGAGCAAGTCATGCCAAATCACTCTCGGCGTGGATGACCCGTGGAAGCGCCCGATGAAGCTCATGGTCGCCCTCTTCGCCTTCGCTCTGGTCTCTGCCTGCGGCACTCGCCCGCCCTTGCCACCGGAGTGCGAAGGGCCACTCACGCCGATCAACGCCTCTACCAGTGCTGGGAATTAGGAGCGGTCAATGCACCGGGACGCCGCTCTTGAGAACTACCTGCGCGAGGCCCAGAGCTGGGAGCTCGACCGCGCACGCCGGGCGGAGCGATCGGCCAAGGTCGCCTGGATCGTCGCCGCAGTGGCGGCGGCCATCGCCGTTCTCTCGGTGGCCGCAGTCACCGGACTTACCCCGCTGAAGCAACCCGTTCCGGTCGTCATCCGGGTCGACAGCAGCAGCGGGATCGTCGACATCGTCCCCGCCTATGAGGGCACGAGCGACATCGAGCAGGTGGTGACGCGCAACCTGCTGCAGAACTACGTGATCGCGCGCGAGCGTTACTTCTATGGCACCGCGGAGGCGGACTACGAACTGGTCGCTTCGCAGAACTCGCCCTCCCTCAACCAGGAGTGGGCGGCCCTGTGGGCCACCAACAACCCTACCTCGCCCTTGAACGTCTACAAGGACGGTACGTCCATCCGCACGCAGGTGCGCTCGGTCACCTTCCTCAAGCTGGAAAGCGGCAAGGACAAGCTGGCGCAGGTCCGCTTCAGCCGCTACACCCGTCCTGGCGGCACGGGCGAAGAACAAGCGAGCCACTGGGTCTCCACGATGGAGTTCGCCTACGTCCCGCCCTCGAAGGACGACAAGACGCGCTCGCTCAATCCGCTGGGTTTTCGCGTCGTGGAGTACCGCCGTGAGCCCGAGGTCGCCGCCGCGGGCGTTACACTTGGCAGGCAGGATGCGCGATGAGGCCCCAAGGCGCACACCGCACGTTTCCGTTCGCGATCGCATTGGCGGCCGGGCTGGCGCTCATCGCCCCGCGCGCCCACAGCGCCACCGTGCCCCCGGCCGGCAAGGTCGACGCCCGGGTCCGTGTGGTCGCCTACAACCCCGACGACGTCGTCACGCTGCAGGGCTACGTCGGCTACCAGATCCATCTGCAGTTCGCCGAGGGCGAGGAGTTCGTGAACCTCGGCTCCGGCGACAACGGTGCCTTTGATGTCGGCGCCGAGCGCAATCACTTCTTCATCAAACCCAGGGAGGCGCGCGCCTCGACCAACCTCACGGTGCTCACCAACCGGCGGGCCTACCACTTCGATTACGTCGTCTCTGCAACCGCACCCTCGGGCGCCGCCGCCAGGCGCATGGTGTATTCGGTGCGCTTCACCTATCCCGAGGACGTGGCCCGCGCCGCGGCAGCCGATCGGGAGCGCCGCCAGACCGAGGCCCGCATGAGCCGGGCGGCGGCAGAACGGCCGAGCAACACCGACTACTGGTTCTGCGGCAGCGAGTCGCTCAAGCCCATGAGCGCCTACGACGACGGGGTGCAAACCCGACTGCGTTTTCAGGCGCGCTCCGAGTTCCCCGCCATGTTCGTCCAGAACGACGACGGCTCCGAATCGCTGCTGAACTTCAACGTCGACGAAGACGAAGTCGTCATCCACCGCGTGGCGCGCCGCTTCGTGCTGCGCCGGGGCACGCTGGTCGGCTGCGTCGTCAACCAGTCCTTCGCCGGCGGCGGCGCACGCACCCCGACCCACACCAACGCGCCAGGGGTTCAGCGCATCACCACGGGAGACGGGCCATGACTTGGCTGGATCGCACCCGTCGTGCCTCCCGAGCCAATCGGCCGGAGCACGACGACACGCCCGAGATCGATCCGGACACGGGAGAGGTCCTGTCCGCACGGCAAGACGCGGACTCAGCAAGCGAGGCATCCCGAACAGCCGCAGAGAGCACCACGATCCGGGGCGAACGCGCTATCCCCTCGGTCAATCGCGAGCGCTCCATCCAGTCGCGAATCAGCGGCGCCCTGGCGCTGGCCACGATCATCCTGTTGGGCGCCGGCTTCCTGTTCTGGTACTACAACACGCAGTACGCCAAGACCCGAGAGGCCGAGGAGGCCGCAAGAAAAGCCGCCGTCGCACGCGCCGGCGGCGAGATGAAAGTGCCACCGCTGGGTCGCATCGACCCACCGAGGGCCCCGCTGGACCCGACACCGGTCTCCACCCACCCGGCCCCGCCACCGCCCCCGGCGCCGGCGAACAACGCCAACGCGGGCCCGCCGCAGAAGACGCCCGAGCAGATCGCACTGGAACGCCAGCTCGGCGTCCCCGTTCTTCGCCGCGCGCAGACGGCCCAGGCGGCAGGTGCCACACCCCCTTACGCGTCCGCGGAACAGACGGCCGTGCCCCTGGGCGTCCCGGGCATGGCCCAACTGCTGGGGGCGCTGCAGCCATCCAATGCCAGTTCTGCAGCTTCCAGCGGCGGCAGCCTCGCCGCCAGCCTGCGGCCCACGCCCACCCCGGCGGTCGCCGCCCAGACCCTGCCCACGCGGCGCATGCTGCTGCCCAAGGGCGCCTTCATCGACTGCACCCTGGAAACCGCCATCGATTCCACCTACGAGGGCATGACCACCTGCATCGGCGCCAGCGACATCTATGGGGCCGATGGCAAGGTGGTGTTGCTGGAGCGCGGCACCAAGTACGTCGGCGAGCAGCGCGGAACGCCGCGCCAGGGGCAGGGCCGGGTCTTCGTCGTGTGGAACGAAGCCCGCACGCCCACCGGCATCGTGGTGCAACTGGCCTCCCCCGGCACTGACGAACTGGGACGCAACGGCCTGCCGGGCTTCGTCGACACCCACTTCTGGGACCGCTTCGGTGCCGCGATCCTGATCTCGATCATCGACGGCACGATGCAGGCCATCGCTGCCCACCAGCAAAGCGGCACCAATGTCGGCAGCGGCGGCGGCGTGGTGCTCGGCCCGCAAGGCAGCCGCGACGTCATCACGGAGGTGCTGCGCAGCACCGTCGCCATCCCACCCACCGTCATCAAGAACCAGGGCGAGCGCATCCAGATCCTGGTGGCGCGTGATGTGGATTTCAGGAGCGTCTATGCGCTTCGAGCCGAGCCGTCCACCCCTTGACCGCGAGCTTGGCGCCGCAACCGGCAGCTCGCAGCCGACGAGTGGGCCTGCGCCGGTTGCGGCGTCTGAAGCGCCGCCCTCGTCCCTTGCCCTCTTCCTCGGTCCGCTCAGCAGCCTGCTGGACGATCCCGAGGTCACCGAGATCTGCATCAACGAACCCTGCGCTGCCTTCGTGGAACGGCAGTCCGGCTGGACGCGCGAGGAACTGCCGTTCGCCAGCTTCGACTGGTGCATGTCCATCGCCAAGCTGGTGGCCAACTTCACGCGCCAGCGCATCTCGGCCAACGAGCCCCTCCTGTCCGCCACCCTGCCCGGCGGCGAACGGATCCAGATCGTGCTGCCGCCGGCCACGCTGGACCGGACTATCTCGATCACGATCCGGCGTCCCTCCAATGCGCTCTGGACTCTGGAAGAGCTGGAGAAGTTGGGCATCTTCGAGCCGACCCGCAGCGTGCCCGCGACGCAGATGCGGCAGCACGAGCTGAAGCAGCTGTCGCCAGAAGACAAGGAGCTGACGGGCCTGCTCGAACGCAGACAGTTCGTGTCCTTTCTGCGCCGCGCCGTCCAGCTGCGCAAGAACATCCTCCTGTCCGGTGCCACCGGCTCCGGCAAGACCACCGTCAGCAAGGCGCTGATCCTCGAGGTGCCTGCCGAGGACCGTCTCATCACCATCGAGGACGTCCAGGAGCTGTCGCTGCGCAACCAGCCCAATCACGTGCGGCTCTTCTACTCGCAGGGCTCCCAGGGACAGGCCGAGGTCACGCCCGGCCAGCTGCTGGCCAGCGCCAAGCGGCAGCGCCCCGACCGGGTATTCGTGTCCGAGCTGCGCACCGGCGAGGAGGTCTACGACTACCTGGTGTCTGTCAACACCGGCCACCCCGGCTCGATCACCAGCGTGCACGCGGACAGCGCGGAGATGGCCTTCGTCGCACTGGCGCAGCTCATGAAGCGCAGCCAGGCCGGCCAGGGCATGAGCACCCGCGAGGGGGTGGAGCTGGCCCAGATGAGCGTGGACATCATCGTGCAGTGCGCGAGAGACCGGCAGGATGGCCGGCAGTGTCGCATCGTGCGGGAGATCTGGTATGACCCAGCCACCAGGCGCCGAGAGCTGGCCTAGCCCCTTCAGGATTGCGGTCGCGCTGCTGGTGGCGGCGGTAGTCGGCCTGTACGTCGCCGGCTATGCCTTCCTGATGGCAATGAAAATGCCGCCGCAGAACGCAACGCTGCTCACCATTCATCAGTACTGGGAGGCCTACGGCGAGCGCCCGGACGTACGTAACACTCTCATAGCCACCTTGGTCGGCTCCCAAGGCCTGATGATGGGCCTGGTCGGCTTCGCCATGCTGCCGCGGCGCCGGCCCCTGCACGGCGATGCACGATTCGCCACCCGGGGCGAGGTTGAGCGGGCGGGTCTCCTGAACGAGAATGGCATCATCCTCGGGCGCCTGGGCCGCCGCTACCTGGTGCTGCCGGGCCAGCAGGGGGTGGAGCTGGAGGCGCCGCCGCGCAGCGGCAAGGGCGTCGGCGTCGTCATTCCCAATTTGCTGAACTGGCCCGGCTCCACAATCGTCAGCGACGTCAAGGGCGAGAACTTCCTGCGCACGGCGGGCTTCCGGCAGGTGCATGGACAGGAAGTCCACCTGTTCGATCCCCTGTCCGAGTGCGAGTGCTCGGCGCGCTGGAATCCGCTGGGCTATGTGTCCGAACTGCCCTACCGCTGCATCGACGACCTGCAGCGCATCGGCACGATGCTGTTTCCCGATCCGCAGGTCGGCGATCCGTTCTGGACTTCATCGGCCCGGTCGCTGTTCCTGGGCATTGCCCTGTACCTCTTCCAGACCGAGGGCGCCACGCGCACCCTGGGCGAGGTGCTGCGCCAGGGCATGGCCAGCGATGCCGAGGGCTTCCAGAAGCACTGGAAGCGCGTGATCGACGCCTGCGAGCGCGCCGGCTATCCCCTGTCGCAGGAGGCGGTGCAAAGCCTTTACGACGTGATCGACCTGGCGCCGACCACGGCCTCCAGCATCCGCAAGACCTTCACCAGTCGCCTGGACCTCTGGCTCAACCCGATGATCGATGCGGCGACCTCGGCCAACGACTTCGACCTGCGCGAGCTGCGCAAGCGCCCGATCTCCATCTATGTCCAGATCAACCCGGACAACATCGCCCGCTTGCAGCCGCTGCTCAATCTCTTCTTTCAGCAGGCGATCGGCCTGCAGACACGCGAGCTCCCGGAAAACAACCCGCAGCTTCGCCACCAAGTCCTGCTGATGCTCGACGAGTTCCCGGCGCTCGGGCGCATCCCGGTCATCGCCGAGTCCACCGCCTTCCTGCCCGGCTACAACGTGCGCACCGTCCTGATCGTCCAGTCCAACTCGCAGCTGATCGAGAAGTACGGCATCGAGGGCGCCAAGTCGATCCGCAAGATGCTGGCAGCGCGCATCGTGTTTCCGCCCAAGGAGTACGACGATGCGGAGGCGATCTCGCGCGAGCTGGGGACCTACACCGTCCAGCAGAAGACCGTGAGTCGCCCCATGTGGGGCGGCGCGGGCAGTGCGGGCAAGGCGCCGACCGTGAGCATCAGCGAACAGCCCCGCCGCCTCTTGCTGCCGCAGGAGGTGAAGGAGCTGGGATCGACCCGGATGATCCTGTTCTACGAAGGCCTGCGTCCCGTGCTCGCGCACCGGGTCATTTACTTCCGCGACAGGTTCTTCGCCAAGCGGGAGCTGCCGCCGCCGCCGGTGCCGAAGCTGGATGTGGACAAGTCCAGTCGCGCCCTCACGGCCGCTTCGGCGACGCCCGCTGACGAAGAAGCCGCCGCGACCATGAATCCCGGATCCACCACCGATGCCACGCCGCAAGGCGGCGGCTCTGCACTGACGAAGGAGAGTCGCACCATGGCGAGCGAGGTACTGAACGACGACCTGAAGCTGGACGACTTCTCGTTCGACTTCGACGACGTGGAGATCCCTACCGAGAGGCTCAGCGACGAGGACATGAAGCGCCGGGCCGACGAGTTCATGGCACGGCTGCTGGACTGAAACCGCATCGAGCCGAGTCGGACAGCACGAAACGCCGAGCATGCCCAACACGCACCCGAAAGGAGCCGTGATGTCGACCGACCATCCCCCCGAAAGTTTTTCAGCCGGCACCGCAAGCACCGAACCAAGGGATTTCGCTGGCTCCGTCCGGGGAGATGCCGCCCCGACGGGCAACGGCCGTCCCCGCGTGCCCGACGCCGTCGAGCGCCGCTACCTGCGCATCGACGATCGCTACTTCTTTCCGGACCGCACGCTCGCATTCATCGACGATGGTGGCCGCATCCGCGTGCGAACCGAAAACCGCGAGGTCCTGCACAGCGTCGTGGCGATCGCGGAGGCGCGCGGCTGGCGGGTGATCGAGCTCAAGGGCACCGAGTCGTTCCGCCAGGGCATGTGGCGCGAAGCGGCCTTGCGCGGCATCGAGGCCCGAGGCTATGAGCCGGACCAGGTTGAGATCCTTCAGGTGCAGCGTGCGCTGAAGAAGTGGCAGCCCTCGCACGAGACGGGACAGGACCCGAGGCAGCAAGCGGCATCGCCGCACCGCAACGCAGCGACCCCGCACGAGGGGTCCGCATCTGCCGAGTCTGGCCACCATCGCGGAAGTCATCCGCCCGAAGCCCAGCCAGGCAGTCGATCGCTGCGCGATGGTCCGAGACCGCCTGTCAGGGGCAGGCTCGTGGCGGCGGCCGCAGCACCGTACCAGTTCGATCCGGCGCAGCGCATGTCCTTCTACGTGATGGTTCGCACGGAAGTCGGCGATCGCACCGTCTGGGGTACGGACCTCGAGCGCGCCCTCGCCGAATCGACTTCGCAGCCGCGCATCGGCGATTCCGTGGTGCTCACGCAGCACGGCACCCGCCCGGTCAATGTTCGCGTGCCCGCGCGTAATGCGGAAGGTGACCTGGTCGGCGAGAAGAAGATCGTCGCGCAGCGGGCGCGGTGGAGCATCGAGACACCGGACCACCTGCGCGCGATGGAGCGCCATGCCGGGTTCGTGCGCACGGGAGAAATCCTTTTCGACGCGGCGCAGGGCCAACATCCGGACCTGGCCACGGCCGCGGCGGGCCTCAAGCTGGCCGAGCAGTACGCGCGGCGTGTGACCACCGACCCGGCTTCCCAGCAGGGGCTGCTGCAGCTGATTCGGGAACGGATGGCCAATGCGCTGGAGCAGGGCCGCTCGATCCATCTTCCGGATCGCCGCATGCGGCCCACGCCCATGCAGGTACGCCAGCGCACGGCCCGAGGTCGGGAGGCGTTGAGCCATGAGCGCTTCTAGGCATTCTTGGGGACCGGGCCTGCAATTCGCGGTCCTGGCCGCAGGTCTCGCGTTCGCGCTGGCGGCGCCTCGCGCCGGCCTTGCGCACGCCGTCCACCCTCCCCTCCACTCCCACGCAGGTGACGTACTCGGCCGCGTTCACGCCCGGACAGGCCCTGTCCCTGGTGCTGGACACCATCCGGAGCGCCCGCACCACCCTCCTGGTCGCGGCCTACTCCTTCACCAGCCGGCCGGTGGCCACGGCCCTGCGAAATGCCCAGCGCCGCGGCGTCAAGGTGTACGTCGTGGTCGATGCCGGCGAAGCGGCCAAGGCGTACTCCGCCGCCCGCTTCCTGGCCAACGAGCGGGTGCCGGTCCGCGCGAACGCGCGCCATGCGCTGCAGCACAACAAGTTCATCGTGGCGGACGGCACGGCCGTGCAGACCGGCAGTTTCAACTACACGTCCTCGGCCGCGGAGCGCAACGCCGAGAACGTGCTGGTCGTGCGCAACGCGCCGGCGCTCGCTGCGCAGTACGGCGCCGAGTGGCGACGGCTGTGGGACGAAGGCACCGAACTGCCGCCTGCGTACTGATGCATGAAGCGCCCTCCCCATTCCGCCGCGATGTCCCGAACGCTCCAGGCGCCCGCCCGAGTGAAACCCCACGCATCGATGAAGGCCTGGTCGATCTCGGATGGTTCGCTCGAAGCGCTCAAATGGGTCGGCCTGGTGCTCATGGCGGGCGACCACGTCAACAAGTACCTGTTGGATGAGGCGAGCCCGGCCCTCTACGCGCTGGGCCGCATGGTGATGCCGCTCTTCGGCTTCGTGCTCATGGCTCACTTGGCACGGCCCGGGGCGCTGGAGGGCGGCGTGCATCTGCGCGTCATGCAGCGCCTGGCGATCTTTGCGCTGCTGGCGACGCCCGCCTTCGTCCATCTGGTCGGCGGGTGGCCCTTGAACATCCTGACCACGCTCTTCCTGGCAACGCTCGTCGTCTGGCTGCTCGAACGGGGTGGCAGGGCACAGCGCTGCGCGGCGCTGATCGCCTTTCTCATCGGCGGAGCCCTGGTGGAGTTCTGGTGGCCGGCGCTGCTGTGCTGCCTGGGCGCCTGGGCCTTCCTCCGAGGGCCCAGCAAATTTCGGCTGCTGCTGTGGGCGTTGGCGACGGCTTCACTTGCCCTCATCAACGGCAATTTCGCTGCCCTGGCCGCCCTGCCCTTGATCTGGAGCGCAAGCCGGGTCGACCTGCCGATTCCTCGCCTCCGCTGGGTCTTCTACGCCTTCTATCCGGCGCACCTCTCGCTGATCGCCCTGGCGCAACCGCTGAGCTGAGCGGCCCGGATGGCCGCGGGTGGCCCGTGCGCCGTCTGGTCCCTCCCCAGCGGCCCTCGCTTGGACGCGATCGTTTTCGCAGCCCCCGGGATGCGGGGCTGCTATAACTCGCGGTCCAGATGGACAGCCTGAACCTTCGCATTCGCATCGACCGCGCCATCGCGGAAAAAGCCATCAAGATGGCCCACAAGCGTGGCATGGAGCTGCCCGACGTGATCCGCATGATGCTTGCCAAGGCGGTGCGCATCGACGACTTCTCCATCGACGAGGAGCAGCCACACGTCCACCTGGCGGCTGAATCCACCCGCCCCTACTTCGCTTACGACGAGCGGCAATGGGATTCGATGAAGACGGTGCTGGACGCCGAACTGGCGCTGGCCCTGCTGGACCAGTACATCGCCTCCCACGCGTTGCTCATCGAGGAACTGAGCGCAGCCGCTGATCCCGACGCCGGGGAGATCGCGCGCCTGCAGCAGGAACGTGAGGATGCGCGCAAGGTCCTCGCAACCCTGGATCCCAGCGATGCGAATGCGATCCGGGACATCCTGGCCCGCTTCGGTGGCCCGCGCGAGGCTGAGCCGCCGGAGGGTCAGGCATGACGCGCGCACCCTCCCCTGCGCCGGCGTTCGTGCCCTCTGCGATGTCCTCCGCCATCTCCGAGCGCGAGCTTCGCCGGCTGTACGACCGATGCGTCGCGCCCGATCTGCTTGCCGGCGTCGAGGCTGCCGAGCAACCTGTCGCCATGATCGTCGCCGGCCAGCCCGGCGCCGGCGTCACCTATGCCGCGGTCCCGCTTCGAAAGCAACTGATCCATACCGCGGGAACGGCCGTTCATGTCTCCATGGAACGTCTGCGCACCTACCATCCGATCTGGGCGGCCGGTGGCGACATCGCGCCATCGGCCGCTGCTCGCATCGCGAGCGACTGCACGACTTGGTCCAGCCGCCTGGTGGAGGAGGTCCAGCACAAGCGCCTGAACCTGGTCGCTGAGGTCGAGACGGTGAACGCCAGGGCCGTGCCGAAACTGGCTTCCGAACTCCGGCGCAACGGGTATGTCGTCCAGGCCGTTTTCGTGGCGACTTCCCGGGAAGAGAGCCGCCTGGCGATGATGGCAAGGTACGAGATGCGCCGGAGGGCTGGCTTGGCCGTCGAACAGCCGTCCGTGCAGAACCATGAACAGGCGTTCTTGAATGTCAGCGCCTTGGTGGGCGCGATGGAGCACCGCCGTGCGGTGGACGGCCTGCGCGTGATCGGCCACGATGGCACGCAGATCTACGAGAGCCGGGTTATTGACGGTGACATCAACCGACCCCCCCGTGCGCAGGAGACGCTGGACGTGCTGCTGGACAAGCTGCGATCCCCCAGGGAACTGGTCCAGTTCGCGATGCGCTGGGAGACGCTGGTCCAGCGCCTGGCCAACGACCCGGCTGTGCCGCGCGATGTAGCCAGCCAGACCTTGACCTGGCGCAACGAGGCCGTGGCCCGCTGCGAGCGCGATCCGGCCGCTGCCCAGATGCTGCAGTGGGCGCGCGAGGCAGGCGCCTTCAGGGTGATGAACCGCTTCGAATTCGAGAAGGAATTTCCGCACCATGCCCGTGCCGTGAGCTCGCTGGGCTTGGCCGTCGACGAGGCGGAAAAGTACGGCGGCGAGGAAGGCAGGCGGCTGCTCTTTCATGCGCGCGAGAACATCGCGCAGCGCATCGAGCGCGGCGACATGGCGCGGATCGCGGCGCGCGAGAAGGCCCAGGAGCAGAAGGCCAAGGAGCTGCCACCGAAGGCACCCCCCACCCGTTGAGGTTCGAGGAGGACGGGGAGAGGTTTGACCCTGGCCTGCCTCGAACAGGCTCAAGACCCACTCAGGACGCCCAGCCGGCGCTGCCCGGCGCGCCGGTCGCGGCAGCTTCGTGTGTTCTTGGCGTTCCCTGCATCTCGCCGTATGACCCTCCGACCCGCCGCGAGTGCGGTCTAGGTTTTGCCCAACGAAAGTATCTCGTTGGCGTTCACGATCGTCTGGGCGATCTCCTCGATGCTGACCCGCTTGCTCATGGCCTGTTCGCGGAGCAGATCGTAAGCCTTGGCTTCGCTGATACTTCTCGATCGCATCAGGACGTTCTTCGCCTCCTCGATTCGCCGCACGCCAAGCACCTTGCCGCTGAGCTTTCGAAGCTGACGCTTCTGGGCCTTGAGATCGCCATGCACCTGCCGCGCCACCACCAGCGCAGACAGCAGGCCGAAGGAGCGTACCGGCGACGGCAGTGTCGCCTTGGCTCCGATGCGAAGAACGATCTCGACAATCGTCGGGTTCTCGTAGTTCACCACGGCAATGATGGTGGGTCCCTCGTCCGCGTTGAACCATTCAAAGTTCATATCGATGCTGTCCGGACGAACCGCCAGAAATACCACGTCGGTGAGTTCGGGCAACACGGGCAGCGGCGGCCAGAACGCCTGGACATGGCAGCCGATGCGGCGAAGCTGCTGCGTCATTTGCTGGCCGTCTGCGTCGTCGGGATGACAGACTGCGACCCGCAGCATCCGGAGATTCTTCAGTTGGCTCGGTGTCGGCCCTGCCTTCTGACGGACGGAATCGGTCTCCACGTCAAAGCTCCAACGTGCTCAGCTCGGCGGCCCAGTCACCCAACGAATGGGTCACCATGTACGGATCCGGGTGAACCGCGCGCGTCGCTTCGCGCACGATGGTGAACTGCTCTTTCGAGTTGACCACGCCGATGCGCGGATAGAGACAGGTGTGATGGTTCGTCGGATCGATGCGGATCCTGCCCTGCGGCGCGTCGAGCTCGCTGCCGAGGATCTGGGGCACGAGTTGCGCCGGATCGTCG
This sequence comes from Variovorax sp. Soil_C_17, assembly GCF_057657265.1. Lineage (NCBI taxonomy): Bacteria > Pseudomonadati > Pseudomonadota > Betaproteobacteria > Burkholderiales > Comamonadaceae > Variovorax > Variovorax sp. Soil_C_17. The sequence goes on along the minus strand of NZ_JBDGIT010000005.1, from coordinate 361,720 downwards.
GTTCCCGCGCGCACGAAGGCATTCGCGAAGACGTGCGTCTGAAAATAAGCCGCTTCCCAGCACTGGTTCGGCACGCAATGCGCGCCGAATCGTTGCCGAAACCGTTCGAGACAATTCAGGTTGGTCTTGGAGTTGATGGATTGGAAATAGGGCGCCGACGTGAAATGCCCGATGCCGGCTCCGCCCATCTGCGATACCTCGGCCTCCGAAGTGGTCAGGCTCCCGATGGGCATGGTCTTGGGGTCGAGGCCGGCATCTGCATAGGCCCGGTACAGGCAGGCCGCGGAGTCTCCGACGACAGTGGAGAAGATGAAGTCCGGCTGCAACTCCCGGATCTCCTCGATGATCGGGTTGAAATCCTGCTCGGTGGCGTCCAGCGCCACGTAGCGCTCCGCCACCTTTTCGCTGTTCTGGCGCTGGAGTACCAGTTCGCTCATGATGCGGTTCGACTCGTACGGATAGATGTAGTCCGATCCGATCAGGTACACCCGCGACCCGAAATTGGCGGTCATGAACTCTGCGAGCTGAACGCTGTTCTGATTGGGCGCGGCGCCGGTATAGATGATGTTGTTGGAGAACTCGAACCCTTCATAGAGGGTCGGATAGAACAGCAGCTTGTTCCACTTCTCGACCAGCGGCAGGACCGCCTTGCGGCTGCTCGACATGTAGCAGCCCAGAATCACGTTGACCTTGTCCTCGAGGATCAGGCGCTCGGCCAGCCTGGCATACACCGCCGGGGTCGACTGCGCGTCGTAGAAGACCGGCACCAGCTCCCGGCCGTCGAGGCCGCCGGCCTCGTTGATCTCGTCGATGGCCAGCAGGGTGCCCTGCAGCTGGGACTTTCCGATGGTCGAGGTCACGCCTGTCTCCGAGTAGAGCACGCCGACGCGAACGGGATCTTTGTTGGCCACGGACTAGTCCTCAGGTTCGATTGCGGATTCTTTCAACGATTCATGCGGCACTCAGCCGAGCATACAACCGGCACAGCCTCGCCGGAAGCGCACGGGGATCGTCGACGATGTCGAAATGGCCCCAGCCGAAGATCCTGCGCACATAGGCGAGCCCGTGCGGATCGACTGCCAGGCCGTGCACGTGAACGCCTTGCTCGTGCGCCTCGTGTACCGCCACGCGTGCATCCTCGACGAGGTAGCCGGGCTCGTGGACGTCGACGTCCGATGGCGCACCATCCGTGACGAGCAGCACGATGCGGTTGTCCGAAGGCTCGCCGGCGATGGAGCGAACTGCGTGGCGAAGCGCGGCGCCCATTCGCGTCGAATGGCGGGCCGGTGCGCAGGCAATCATGGCTTCGGCCGTATCGTCCAGCGGCGAGCCGAACTCGAGCAACCGGTAGTTGCTGACCTCGGTACGCGTGTTCGTCGAGAAGCCGTGGATCGCGATCCGGTCCGGCCCTGGGGCGACCGCCCGCGCGAGCAGCAAACCCGCCTGCTTTTCGATGTCGAGGAGGCTGAGGCCCGTGCCATCGAGCCTGTCGTTGGTGGACTCCGAGAGGTCCAGCAGCACCAGCACGCTGCTGGTGCGCTCCTGGTTGACGCACCGGATGAACAGCCGCGGGTCGGTGGCCATGCGCGCCCGCTGCGCCACCATCACCTCGATGGCCGCGTTGAGATCGAGATCGTCGCCTTCCCACTGCCGGCGCAGACGATGGGCGCGGCTGAACCGGTGGGCGCGCACCAGGCGCAGTGCCTGGCGGGCGCCCGCAATGGCCGGGCTCCCGGCGCCGCCGTCCACGGTCTTCCACGATGGCAGCTTGTCGATGACCGTGCACCAGTCGCTGCGCATGACCGCTGGGCGATGGTCCCACTCGGGGTAGGCATATCGAGCCAACTCGACCTCGTGGGCTCCTGGTGCATCGGGGGGCGGGTCGGCATCGTCACCCTTTGGACGCTGTCCGCGCGGTGCCGCCGGCGGGTCCTGGAGTTCGATTTCCAGGGACTGTGCGGTTTCGCTCTCGAAGGTCCACAGGAAGGTGTTGTCGTCGCGGTAGGCGGCCGGCACACGGTACAGCTCGGCCCTGAAGGGCACGCGCATCTGGCCCAGGTCGTTCGCGAGCAGGGAGCCGATGTGCCTGAACGCGGCGTAGTCGTCCAGTCCAAGCGATGCCTGCGAATCGAAGAGCGTCCGCGCCTTGCTGACCCAGTAGTTGTCGTCCTGGTAGTTCGGATCGACGAGCGCGAGGCTCATTCGTGAAATGAGTGCCGAAAAACTCAGCACACCCGGTTGCAACGCATGGGCCAGCGCATCCGCGAACCACCTGCGGATGCCCGGATAGTCGCGCAGCAGCAGGCGCTCCACGCGCGCGTCCTCGATTGCCGAGATGACCGTCAGGCTCATCGGCTTGAGCTTCCCCGCGGGGCGGCCTGGCGTCGAATGAAGCAGGTGGGCCGCCGCGTGTGCGGCGGCCGCACGGTAGAGCTGGTAGCGATCCGCCCCGTCCAGCGCGGTGTAGTCGTTGGGCAGCAGCAAGCGGGTCGGCGTCAGCGTGGGACGAAGCGGCGCCGCGTAGAGATCGTCGCGCTCGCGGGCCTGGATCGTCATCGGGCGCTCGGTGAGTCCCTCCAGCAGCCATGTCAGTGAGGCTGCGACACCCTGCGCGCCGCCTTCGGCGGCTTCCCTGTCCAGCGACTTGAGCGCATGGGCGTCGCTCAGCGCGAGGTAGGCGCGCAGACGCGAGCGGTCACCGACATGCATGCGCAGCCCGGTGACGATCCACCGGCCCAGTGCCTCGACCGAGGCGCGTGCGAGGAGCAATGCGAGCTTGCTCGCCAACGCGACCGCGCAGGCCGGATCGTCGTCGTGCAAGGCGTGAAGCCAGCCGAGCAGCTGCTTTCGCAGCCCCTCGCTCGGCGACTGGCGCGAGGACACCAGCGCACGGTCCACCACCGCGGTCAAGTCAAGGACGCCGGTGGAGATCATTGCGCCTCCTTCCATTCAATCGAAGTGTGCTTCGACGAAGCCCTGCAGCGCTTTCGCCATGTCGGGATCATCGGTCAGGGCGTGCGTCATCGTCATCTCACAACTCTGGCGGGGGCTGACGCCCGAGCCGATCAACCGCGCCGCATAGATCAGCATGCGCGTCGAGATGCCTTCGTCGAGCCCGCGGTGCTTCAACGCGCGCGACCGATGCGCAATGCTCACGAGCATGCGCGCCGTCTCCAGCGGAACCGCGGCCTCCTGCGCAACGATGGCGCTCTCGATCTCGGCGTCCGGGTAGTCGAACTCCAGCGCGGCGAAACGCTGCCGGGTCGAATGCTTCATGTCCTTGCTGCGGCTCTGGTAGCCGGGGTTGTACGACACGACCAGCTGAAAATCGGGGTGCGCCTGCACCACCTCGCCCTTCTTGTCGAGCGCGAGCATGCGCCGCGCATCGGTTAGCGGGTGGACCACGACGGTCGTGTCCTGCCGCGCCTCGACCACCTCGTCGAGGTAGCAGATGCCGCCGTGGCGAACCGCCAGCGTCAGCGGGCCGTCGTGCCAGGCCGTGCCGTCGGCGTCCAGCAGGTAGCGGCCGACCAGGTCGGATGCCGTCATGTCCTCGTTGCACGCCAGCGTGACGAGCGGCCTGTCGAGTTTCCAGGCCATGTACTCGATGAAGCGGGTCTTGCCGCAACCGGTCGGGCCCTTCAGGAGCATGGGCATGCGATGGGCGTAGGCTTGCTCGTAGAGCGCGATCTCGTCGCCCACCGGCATGTAGAAGGGCTTGGCGCGCAGCCTGTAGCTGTCGATGGAGGTTGGCACGGTTTCCTTGGATTGGCAGGGGCGCAGGTCGGTCGCCAGCGCCCCGTGGAGCCGGTGAGTTCAGCGGTGTTGCGCCACCTCGTTCGGGATGCCCTCGATCGGGCACTCGGGTGTCCCGGGTGTCGACCGGGTGAGCCCCTCGACCATCTTGCGAGTCCCTTCGGGATCGTTGATCCACTTGCCGTAGAACTCGTACGGGCACGCCGCCACGCCGGCCGCGCTCTCGCCGGAATTGATCTTGCCGGTGTAGCCGCGATGGACCAGCTTGTAGAGGAAGTTGTTCGACTGCTGGTTCTTGCGGGCATCGCGAATGGCGCTCACCGACATCTCTGCGTACTGGATGCCCATTTCCTCGGTACCGCAATCGCCCAGGCTGCGACCGTCGAAGCCGACCAGCGCCGAATGCCCGAAGTACGAGTACACGCCGTCGAAGCCGGTCGCGTTGGCCACGGCCACGTAGACGTTGTTCATCCACGCCATCGTGCGCGCAACCATGATCTGCTGTTCCTTGGCGGGATACATGTAGCCCTGGCAGCGCACGACGAGTTCGGCGCCGCGCATCGCGCAGTCGCGCCAGATCTCGGGGAAGTTCCCATCGTCGCAGATGATCAGGCTGACCTTCATGCCCTTGGGGCCGTCGGACACGTAGGTGCAGTCGCCCGGGTACCAGCCTTCGATCGGCGTCCACGGCATGATCTTGCGGTATTTCTGGACGATGACGCCCTTGTTGTTCATCAGGATCAGCGTGTTGTAGGGCGCCTTGTTCGGGTGTTCTTCGTGGCGCTCGCCGGTCAGCGAGAACACGCCCCACACGTTCGCGCGGCGGCAGGCGTCCGCGAAGATCTCGGTCTCGTCGCCCGGAACGGTCGACGCCGTTTCGTACATTTCCTTCGGGTCGTACATGATCCCGTGCGTCGAATACTCCGGAAAGATCACCAGGTCCATGCCCGGCAGGCCCTGCTTCATGCCGACGACCATCTCGCCGATCTTGCGCGCGTTGGCGAGCACCTCGCCCTTCGTGTGAAGGCGGGGCATCTTGTAGTTGACGACGGCCACGCCGACACAATCGTTGCTGCTTCCAATATCTCCGTGTCGCATAACAGACTCCTGGTGGTTGAGGGGGAAAAAAGGTGGGTGAGAAAGGACGAGGTCAGATGGTCAGGAACGACTTGACCTTTTCCTGGTCCAGCCGCGCGCGCGCTTCGTCGTGGACGATGCGTCCGCCGTCGATGACCAGGAAACGGTCGGCCAGGTCGAGCGCGAAGCTCAGCACCTGCTCGGACACCACGATCGCGATCTGCCGCTCGACGCGCAGCAGGTTCAGGATGCGCGCGATGTCCTTGATGATCGATGGCTGGATGCCCTCGGTGGGTTCGTCGAGGATCAGCACCTTGGGGTCGGTGACGAGTGCACGGGCAATGGCCAGCATCTGCTGCTGGCCGCCCGACAGGTTGCCGCCGCGGCGCGCCTTCATCTCGGCCAGCACCGGGAAGAAGCGATAGACGTACTCCGGCACCGTGCGCTGCGCGGCGTTCCTGAGCGCGACGAGAATGTTCTCTTCGACGGTGAGTTGCGAAAAGATCATTCGGCCCTGCGGCACAAAGGCCAAGCCCTTGGCGACTCGCTCGTGACTGGGGCTGCCTGCCAGCTCCTGCGACTCGACACGGATGCTGCCCGAGCGCGATGGGAGCATGCCGATCAGCGACTTGAGCAGGGTGGTCTTGCCCATTCCGTTGCGGCCCATGATGGCCACCGATTCGCAGTTGCCCACGCGAAAGGAGACATCGCGGATCGCCTGCGATTCCCCATAGAAGACGTTGAGATGGCTGACTTCCAGCATGTCCGCTCCTTCAGTGACCGAGGTAGACATCGATGACGCGAGGGTCCGACTGCACCTGCGCTGGGCTGCCTTCGCTGAGGAGTCGCCCCTGATGCAGCACGGTGACCTTGCTTGCGATGCGCCGGACGAAATCCATGTCGTGCTCGATCACGATCACGGACTTGCCGCGCGAGATGCGGCACAGCAGCTCGCCGGTCTGCTCGCGTTCGCGCGGGCTCATGCCCGCAACCGGCTCGTCAAGCAGCAGCAGCTCGGGCGCCTGGATCAGGAGCATGCCGATCTCGAGCCACTGCTTCTGGCCATGACTCAACCGGCCGGCCCTGTGCTGCAGCATCGACTGCAGGAACACCTCCTGCGCCACTGCGTGGATGCGCTCGAGCACGTGCGCCTTGCGGCGGAAGAAGATCGAGCCCAGCACATCCTGTCCGCCGGGGATCGAGATCTCGAAGTTCTCCATCACCGTGAGGTCCTCGTAGACCGAGGGCGTCTGGAACTTGCGCCCGACGCCGGCGCGCACGATCTCGTGCTCCGACAGGCCGACGAGTTCGCGGCCGTTGAAGCGCACGCTGCCGGAGGAGGGACGCGTCTTGCCGCAGATCATGTCCAGCAGCGTGGTCTTGCCCGCTCCGTTCGGGCCGATGATCACGCGCAGTTCGTCGCGTTGGATGGACAGGCTCAGCGCGTCGACCGCCTTGAAGCCGTCGAAGGAGACCGTGAGGTCCTCGACCTGCAGGATCTGCTCCATGGCAGATGAAACGCAAGACACGGTGGGATTCCCCGAGTTGGAGGTGGACAGCGGCAGCACGGCACTCATGGCGTCACCTTTGCCGCGACGCGTCCCGGCACGAGGCGCTGGACGATGCCAGCCATGCCCAGCGGCATGAATGCCACGACCGCGATGAAGAGCGCGCCAAGAAAATAGAGCCAGATCTCCGGGAACGCCTCGGACAGGTACGACTTCAGGAAGCCCACCAGCAAGGCGCCCACCACCGCACCCGGGATGGACAGGCGGCCGCCGACGGCCGCGAAGATCACCATCTCGATCGAGGCCACCACGCCCACCGCGGTCGGTGAGATCAAGCCGACCTGGAGGCTGTAGAAGGCGCCGCCGATGCACGACAGGAGGGCCGAGATCGCGAACACGAACGCCTTCATGTGGGCGGTGTTGTAGCCGCTGAAGCGCACGCGGTCCTCCTTGTCCCGAATGGCAATCAGCACCTTGCCGAAGCGGCTTCGCATGAGCGCCACGCAGCACAGCATCGCAACGCCGAGGGCTGCCGCCTCGATGATGTAGAGAGTCTGCTTGGCGTCGTCGCTGACGATGTCCATGCCCAGCAGCGTGCGGAAATCGGTGATGCCATTGGCGCCGCCCGTGTCGCCCTGCTGTCCGACGATGAGGACCGTGCCGGTAAGCGCCAGCGAAAGTGTCACGATCGCGAAGTAGACGCCGCCCACGCGCTTCTTGAAGATGGCATAGGCGAACAGATAGGCCACGACCGGAGCGACGCTGAGGATCAGCAGCAGCGTCAGCGGCAGGCTGCGGAATGGCTGCCACCACAGCGGCAGGTGTTCGATGCTGCTCCACACCATGAAGTCCGGAAGCTCCGGCGCCGAGGCTTCGAGCTTCAGGAACATGGCCATCATGTAACCGCCGGCGCCGAAGAAAAGCCCCTGCCCCAGGCTCAGCACGCCCCCGTAGCCCCAGAGCAGCACGATCCCGAGCGCGACGAACGCAAAGGCCATGTACTTGCCCATGAGGTTCAGGCGGAACGGATCGAGCACCGCGACCATGGCCATCAGCAGCGCGATAACGAGCAACGTGGCGCGGGTGTCTGCGGCGCGTAGAAGGGCTCTCATCGCTCAGCTCCTCGACTTGGTTGCGAACAGGCCCTGGGGCCGGAAGTAGAGCACCACGATCACGAGCAGGAGGATCGTGACGCGCGCCATCGACCCGCTCATGAGGTACTCCAGCGTGGTCTGCGACTGCGCGATGGCGAAGCCCGACAGGGCCGTTCCGATCAGGCTTTGCACGCCGCCGAAGACGACGACGATGAACGAGTCCACGATGTAGAGCTGGCCGGTGCCAGGATTGGTCGAGCCGATCATCGTGAACACGCAACCCGCGATGCCGGCCAGCCCGGCGCCGAGCGCGAACGTCAGCGCATCCAGCCGCTGCGTGTCGATGCCAACCGCCGCGCTCATGGCGCGGTTCTGCGTCACCGCCCGGACCTTGAGACCCCAGCGCGTACGGTTCAGGAGGAGATAGACGCCGACAGCGACCGCGATGGTCAGTCCGATGATGAAGATCCGGCTGATCGGCAGCTGGATACCAGCCACCGGCTCCCACGCGCCACTGAGCCATTGCGGCAGCGGCACGCTCACCTCCTGGGCGCCGAAGATGGAGCGATAGGCCTGTTGCAGGATCAGGCTCAGTCCCCAGGTGGCCAGCAGCGTGTCGAGCGGACGGTTGTAGAAGAACCTGACGAAGCCGCGCTCCAGCAGGTACCCGAAGGCGTAGGTGACGGCGAAGGCGAGCGCGATCGCGGCGAACAGGTAGACCCCCATCCACTGTGGCGCGAACTTCGAGAACGCCGTCGCCGTCAGGTACGTCACGTACGAGCCGAGCGCCATCAGCTCGCCGTGCGCCATGTTGATCACGCCCATCAGGCCGAAGACGATGGCCAGCCCGATGGCCATGAGGAGCAGGATCGTGAACAGGCTCACGCCGTTGAAGACCTGCATCACTGCAATGTCGATGTTCATGGAAGACTCCGGTGGCTGGAGGGGTGTCCCGCGCGGGCGGTTACAGGGTGGGGAAGGGGTTCGGCTCGATCGGGCTCGGCGACTCCCAGACAATGTCGAACTGCCCGTTCGCCAGCGCCTTGCCGACGCGCACCTTCTTCCAGACGTGCTGGTTCGTCGCGTGCACACGCACCTTGCCTTCGGGCGCATCGAGCTCGACGCCCGCGCTTGCGGCCAGCACCTTGTCGGGATCGAAGGACTTGGCCTTCTCGACCGCGAGCTTCCACAGGTAGACCGAGTTGTAGGCGACCTCCATCGGATCGCCGATGACGCGATCCTGTCCGTACTTCGCCTTGAAGGCCTTGACGAACTTCTCGTTCGCGGGATTCTTCACGCTCTGGAAGTAGCCCATGCAGGCGTAGTAGCCGACGGCGTTGTCCTTGCCGATTCCCTCGATCTCGTTCTCCGAGACGACGGTGGACAGGAGTGTCTGCTTCGTGCCGTCGAGCCCTGCCGCGCGCAGCTGCTTGTAGAACGCGACGTTGGAGCCGCCGACGACGGTGCTGTAGATGCAGTCCGGCTTGGCGGCCTTGATCTTGTTGATGATGGAGGAGAACTCGGTATGGCCCAGCGGCGCGTACTCCTCGCCCAGCACCTTGCCGCCCAGCTTGGCGATGGTGGGTTTGGCGATCTTGTTGCAGGTGCGCGGATAGATGTAGTCGGAGCCGACGAGGAAGAAGGTCTTGCCCTTTTCGCGCGCCAGCCACTCGACGGCGGCAACCACGGATTGCGTGGCCTCCTGCGACGTGTACACCACATGCTTGTCCTGCTCCTGGCCCTCGTAGTAGGTCGGGTAGAAGAGCAGTCCCTTGGCTCGGCTGAGCGCCGGCAGCACCGCCTTGCGCGAGGCCGATGTGTAGCAGCCGACGATCGCCGCGACCTTGTCGCGCTCGAGCAGCTTGCGGGCCTTCTCGGCGAACACCGAGTTCTCGCTCGCACCGTCTTCGACCACCACCTCGATCTTGCGGCCCATCACACCTCCAGCGGCGTTGATCTCGTCGATGGCCATCTTTTCCGCATCGACCAGCGAGGCTTCGGCGATGGCGATGGTGCCCGAGAGCGAGTGCAGCAGGCCGAGCTTCACGCTCTCCTGCGCATGGGCGGCGGCGGAGAACAGCGCGGTGCCCGAGGCAGCGCCAAGAACAAACATGGTGCCGCCTGTCTTGACCAGGTCGCGGCGATTGATTGGGCTCATCAGATCTCTCCTTCAAGGGTTGAGGTGTTTGGGTCTGACGGCTCCACCGCTGGCATCTCGCTCGAATTCTTGAGGCCGAGTTCATCCCTGGGCGCAGCTGCGTCCATTTCGATAAAGGCGCTCCAGAAGCCGAAAAAGCAAAAAGGCCTGACCCGGGGATTAACCGGTTCAGGCCTTGTTGCCTTGCACCTGACTGGCAACACTGGCAGTCGGTGCGAAATGATGAGCGACGAAGTTCTCGTCTGCGAAGAAATTTAGCACGCAGCCTGCCGCTGCGAATAGGGGTTTGCGATAACAAACCCAAGACGACCGGTCTAGTTCGGCAGGCTCAAGAGGAGCCCGCCGAGGAGCGGTCCATGTGCCCGACCATTCCTTTCATTGGAGGAATGCATGCCGATGCATCTCGCGCAGGCCCGAGGTTGCGCGAACCCGCTTGATTTTTTGAGACATGCGGTCTAATAATCACGCCATGAGCTCCACTCCCGTCCTGCCACGCAAACGTGGCCGCCCCGCCAAGGATGAAGGCGACTATCGCGCCACGCGCGAGGCGCTTCTCAATGCCGGCGTGGCCGTGCTGACAGAGAAGGGCTTCTCGGCGACCGGCATCGACGAGATCCTCAAGTCCGTGGGTGTTCCGAAGGGCTCCTTCTATCATTTCTTCGCCAGCAAGGAAGCGTTCGGCGCAGCGCTCATCGCACGCTATGACGAATACTTCGTCCGAAAGCTCGACCGCTTCTTCCTGGATGAAGCCAGGTCTCCGCTGAACCGCATTGATGCCTTCTTCGCCGATGCCGAGCGTGGCATGAAGCGCTTCGGGTTCCGCCGTGGCTGCCTGGTCGGCAACCTCGGCCAGGAGATGGGCACGCTGCCCGAAGCCTTTCGCGCGCAGCTCACCGACGTGCTTCTCGGCTGGCAGCGCCGTACCGCGACGGTGCTCGAACAGGCCAAGCGCAGCGGAGAGATCGGCGAATCAACGGACTGCACGGAATGGGCCGCATTCCTGTGGACCGGTTGGGAAGGTGCGGTGCTTCGCGCCAAGCTCGAACGCAAGGCTGCACCGCTTCAGATGTTCGCCAGGATTTTTCGCCAAAGCATCGGGGCCTGACCGCCCTTTTTTTTGACTTTCAAAAGACGATCGGTCTAATTAAATGACGACAACAGTCCTTGAACGCAGGAAGCGCGGAGGCATGCCATGAGCGTGCAGGCCTTCGACTACGTGGTCATCGGCGCGGGCACCGCGGGCTGCCTGTTGGCGAACCGCCTGAGCGCGGACAGCCATCGCGACGTCCTGCTGCTCGAGGCAGGCGGTCCGGACAGCTACCCGTGGATCCACATCCCTGTCGGCTATCTGTATTGCATCGACAACCCGCGCACCGACTGGCGCTTCCGCACCGAGGCCGCACCGGGACTCAATGGTCGGTCGCTGCTGTATCCACGGGGGAAGACCCTGGGCGGATGCTCGAGTATCAACGGAATGATCTACATGCGCGGCCAAGCCCGCGACTATGCGCAATGGGCCCAGGCCACTGGCGACGCTGCGTGGACCTGGGACAACTGCCTGCCCGACTTCCGCGCGCACGAGGACCACTACCGCCTCGATGCATCGAAGGCCGCCCTGTCGGATGACTTGGCGGCGTTCAGGGCACTGCATGGCACGGGCGGCGAATGGCGCATTGAGAAGCAGCGGCTGCGTTGGGATGTGCTCGATGCGTTCGCCCTCGCCGCGCAGCAGGCCGGCATTCCGGCCACCGAAGATTTCAATGGCGGGGACAACCGCGGCGTCAGCTACTTCGAAGTGAATCAACGTAGCGGATGGCGCTGGAATGCCTCGAAGGCGTTCCTTCGCCCCATTCGCAAGCAGCGCCGAAACCTGACGGTCTGGACCGGAGCGCAGGTTTGCCGTCTGCTGTTCGAGCAGGACGCCGACGGCGTTCGCGTCTGCCGCGGCGTAGAGCTCGTGCAGGGCGAAGAGCGGCGAACCGTGAGGGCGACCCGGGAGGTCATCCTCAGTGCCGGCGCGGTCGGCACGCCGCAGATCCTGCAACTCTCCGGAATCGGCGATGCCGACCTGCTCCAGTCGCATGGCGTGCCTGTGGTCGCGCATGTCCCGGGGGTCGGGCGCAACCTGCAGGACCACCTCCAGATACGGTCGGTCTACAAGGTGCAGGGCGCAGCGACCCTCAACACCCAGGCGACCCACCTCCTGGGCAAGGCGAGGATCGCGCTCGAGTACGCGTTGACACGCAGCGGCCCGATGAGCATGGCGCCTTCGCAGCTGGGCATCTTCACGCAGAGCGACGCCTCGCGCGAACACGCGAACATCCAGTACCACGTGCAGCCGCTGAGCCTGGATGCCTTCGGGCAGCCTCTGCACGCCTTCCCTGCGATCACGGCCAGTGTGTGCAACCTCAATCCGACGAGCAGAGGCAGCGTCAGCATCCGAAGCGCCGACTTCGCAGATGCGCCGCGTATCGCGCCCGACTATCTGAGCACCGCGGAAGACCGCCGGGTTGCCGCCGACTCGCTGCGCGTCACCCGGCGCATCGCAGCGCAACCCGCCATGGCACGCTACAAGCCGCAAGAGTTCAAACCCGGGCCTCAGTACGAGACCGACGAACAGCTCGCGCGCCTGGCAGGCGATATCGGCACGACGATCTTTCACCCCGTTGGCACCGCAAAGATGGGCAACGCCTCGGATGAAATGGCGGTCGTCGACAGCCACCTGCGCGTGCGCGGTTTCCGGGGCCTGCGCGTGGTTGATGCCAGCGTGATGCCGACCATCACCAGCGGCAACACCAACAGCCCCACCCTGATGATCGCCGAGAAGGCCTCGCGCTGGATCGCGGGCGGGCAATAGACCTCAACAGGAGACGACGAAATGGAAGGATCTTCCACCGACACCGGCCGCAAGGGGCCGCTCAACGGCATCACCGTGCTTGACTTTTCACGCGTCCTGGCCGGCCCCTACTGCACGATGATCCTGGCCGATCTCGGGGCACGGGTCATCAAGATCGAGAAGCTCGGCACCGGCGACGACACCCGCGCCTTCGGCCCCTTTGTGGAGAAGGAGTCGGCCTACTTCATGTGCTTCAACCGGGGCAAGGAAAGCATCGCGCTCGACCTCAAGAGCCCGCGCGATCGGGACCTTCTCGAGCGGATGCTCTCGCAGGCCGACGTGCTCGTCGAGAACTTTCGACCGGGGGTGATGGACCGTCTCGGCTACGGCGCCGAACGACTCGCCCGCACCTACCCACACATCGTCTACGCATCGATCTCCGGCTTCGGACACACTGGCCCCTACAGCGACCTGCCGGGGTACGACATGGTTGTGCAGGCCATGGGCGGCGTCATGAGCCTGACCGGTTGGCCCGACGCGGCGCCCGCCCGCGTCGGAACGAGCTTCGGCGACCTGAGCGCCGCCCTGTTTGCGGCAGTGGGCATCGTGTCATCCCTCTACAAGCGCACACAGGATGCACAAGGCATGCGGGTCGACATCGGCATGCTCGACTGCCAGGCCGCGCTGATGGAGACGGCCCTGGCACGCTTCGATATCGAGGGCAAGGTGCCGACCAGGACGGGCGACAGCCATCCATCCCTGGCGCCTTTTGAAACCTTCGCCGCGAAGGACGGCCGCTTCGTCATCGCTGCGGGGAACGATCAGCTCTTCATGCTCATGGCCGATGCGCTTGGCAGCCCGGAGCTTGCGCTCGACGCGCGCTTTCTCAGCAACGACCTGCGCTGCCGCGACCGGCCAGCGATGGTTTCCGCCATCGAGGCCATCACCGGCACGCAGGCCATCGAGCACTGGATCGACCGTCTGAACGAGGCTGGCGTTCCATGCGCGCCCATCAACACCATCGACAGGCTGTTCGGGCATCCGCAACTGTTGGCGCGCAAGATGATCGTCCAGGTCCAGGGTACGTCGGAACGCTGCGTCCACACGGCCGGCAATCCCATCAAGCTCAGCGGATTCGAGGACATCGACGTGAACACCCCGATCCGGGCGCCAGGATTGGACGAACACCGCGAGCGCATCCTCGCCGAATTGATGGCGGGAACAGGCGAGTACGCGCCGGCCAAGTGTTCTGCAGACGTCGCGTCATACGCTTTGCATGCCACTCTGACCGAAACAGCTTGAGCCACCTCTCACCAAACAAGGAGTAGACATGTCCGCCACAGCAACCAAGGCGTCGCCCGCGTCGCCCGCTTCGCCCGCCCAGCCGTCCATCGCCAAGACAGGCGCTGAACCCGCCGCAGGGAATGCATCCTCCCACGGACCGATACCGGCGCTGTACGAAACGATCCTCGTCGAGCGCCGCGAGCGCGTTGGCCTGATCACGCTCAACCGTCCGCGCAGCCTGAACGCGCTGAACACAGCGCTTTCGCGTGAGGTGGTTGCGGCACTTCGCGCATTCGATGCGGACGCCCACGTCGGCGCCGTCGTGATCGCCGGAAGCCCGCGCGCCTTTGCGGCCGGCGCGGACATTGCCGAGATGGCCGACAAGACCTTGGCCGAGCTGCAGACGAACGACGTCTTCGCCGCATGGCAGGGCGTGCAGGCCATCACCAAGCCGATCATCGCCGCCGTCAGCGGCTATGCCCTGGGAGGCGGCTGCGAACTCGCGATGATGTGCGACTTCATCATTGCGGCCGACGATGCGCACTTCGGCCAACCCGAGATCAAGCTGGGTATCCTTCCGGGCATCGGTGGCACGCAGCGCCTGACGCGGTCCGTCGGCAAGGCGCTGGCGATGGATCTGATCCTGACCGGCAGGAGCATCAACGCCGCGGAGGCGAAAGCGTCGGGTCTCGTCGCGCGCGTGGTGCCCGCCGCGGAACTCCTGCAGACCGCACTCGAGGCCGCGCACACCATCGCGGGCTACAACGCGCCCGCAGTACGCATGGCCAAGGAAGCCGTGAACCGTGCGCACGAAGTGTCTCTGGCCGAGGGCCTGCTCCACGAGCGGCGCCTGTTCCAGGCAGCGTTCGCCACGGACGGCCAGAAGGAGGGGATGCACGCATTCCTGAGCAAACGCGCGCCGGTGTTTCGTCATCGTTGAATGACAATATGTCCACTCGTCATGGAAAGTACTGACACGCCCCGTTCACATGTGCAAAGACGTGGTGTACGCGCGAACACCCGGGAGCGCCTGATCCGGGCCGGGCTGGAGTCGGTGCTGGAGAGCGGATGGGCAGGCACCAGCGTCGACAAGGTGCTGACCACCGTCGGGGTTCCCAAAGGGTCGTTTTATCACTACTTCGGCAGCAAGGACGACTTCGGCTTCGCACTGCTCGAGACGTATCAGGCCTACTTTCTCAGGCGCCTGGAGAGATGCTTCGGCGCTCGGCCCAATGGTGTCAATCCGAGCTTCACTCACAAGCTCGCGGCGTTTCTCTCGGAATCCACGGTCGGTATGCGTCGATTCCGATGGCGCCGTGGCTGTCTGGTCGGCACGCTGGGACAAGAGGTCGCCGGCCTCCATGACGGTTTCCGCAGGCGACTGGATGCTTCCATTCGGGAATGGGAGACTCAGCTGGCTGCTTCGATCCGCATGGCGCAGGCCGAAGGCGAGGTGCGCGCCAATTTCGACGCGGACCGGCTGTCGCGAAGTTTCTGGGCCGCCTGGGAAGGCGCCGTTCTGCGCGCTCGCCTTGCGCGCTCTGCCGCACCACTGGTGCTCGTCGTCGAGGACTTCGACCAATTGATTCACATCTGAGGAGCAAGCATGTTCAAGGCACTGGTGCTGGACAAGTCACCCGAGTTCGCCGCGGCAATTCGCGAGGTCGACGATGGATTTCTTCCTCCCGGCGACGTCACGATCGATGTCGACTACTCCACCCTCAACTACAAGGACGCTCTGGCCATCACCAACCGGTCGCCCGTGGTCCGGGAGTGGCCCATGGTGGCCGGAGTCGACGGCGCAGGCACCGTGCGGGAAAGCAGCCACCCGGCCTGGCGGCCGGGCGACCGCGTGGTGCTCAACGGTTTCGGCGTCGGCGAGAAGTACAAGGGCTGTCTGGCGCAGCGCGCGCGCCTCAGCGGAGATTGGCTGGTACGCCTGCCGGAGACCTTCACGACCCGGCAGGCCATGGCAATCGGGACAGCGGGCTATACAGCGATGCTCTGCGTGATGGCGCTCGAGCGCCACGGACTCGAGCCGGAACAGGGCGAGGTGCTGGTGACCGGCGCGACCGGCGGCGTCGGCTCGGTGGCGGTCGCCTTGTTGTCGAAGCTCGGCCACCGAGTCGTTGCAACGACGGGAAAGAGCGCAGAGGCGCCGTACCTGAAGGCGCTGGGGGCGACGGTGGTGATGGACCGCGCCGAACTCTCGGCCCCGGGCAAGCCTTTGCAGAAGGAGCGCTGGCGCGCGGTCGTCGATGCGGTGGGTAGCCATACGCTGGCCAACGCCTGCGCGCAGACGCGCTACGGCGGCGCCGTCGCGGCCTGTGGCCTTGCGCAGGGGGCGGACCTGCCCGCCACAGTGATGCCATTCATCCTGCGCGGTGTCGCACTGCTTGGCGTGGACAGCGTGATGGCGCCGCTCGCACTGCGCAACGAAGCGTGGACACGGCTCGCGCGGGATCTCGACGCGTCGCTGCTCGAGACCATCACGCGCGAGATCACGCTGCCGGAGGCCATCGATAGCGCCCATGCACTGATGGCGGGCAAGATCAGAGGCCGCATCGTTGTTCGCACGGCGCTCTGAAGCGCCCCCTCGGTTCATTTCCGTGGAGACTTGGCCTTGAGCTCCAGCGACCCTTCGGCCTGAGGCCGGCCAGCCCAAACCGCCGGCCGCCGGCCAGCCCAGGGCATCGACTGCTCGAGCTGCCCGGCCACGCGCAGCAGCAGGTCTTCGCGCGCGAAGCCGGCGGCGAACTGGATGCCGATGGGCAAGCCTTCGCCCGGTGCCACCGCGAGCGGCACCGACATCGCCGGTGTTCCCGCCACATTGGCCGGCGGCGTGAACGAGGCATGCCGGAACACGCGTGCCGTCCACTCCAGCCCGCTCATGCGATCGGCGCCCTCGCTGTAGGTCGCAAGCAGCCCCGGCAGCTGCGGGAGCGTGGGCGTCATCAACATATCCATCTTTGCGAACCATTCACCGACGGCGCGCGCGACGCTGTTGCGCACTTCGAGCGCAGCGGCGAAGTCGACGGCGCTCGCGCTTCGGCCATAGCGATAGTTCGCGAGCGTGGAGGGCTCGAGGGTCGTCGCATCGATGGGGCGCCCCGTTGCGGCCGCGAGTCCGTCGATCCAGCGAACCAGCGTGGCGCACCAGATCTGCGCGTTGGCATGGACGAAGGCCTCCCACGACACGCCAAGTTCCGGCGTGCACTCTTCGACGTGATGGCCGAGCGACTGGAGGTGCCGCGCCGCGTCGCGCGTGGCCTGCGCGATGGGCTCCGATGTCGGCTCGCCGTTCCACGCGTGGACCATCAGCCCGATGCGCAGCTTGCCTGGGTCGCGCCCCACCTCGGACAGGAAGCTGGCCCTGGGCGGCGCGGTGTAGTAGGGGTCGCCGGCCGAATAGCCCTGCACTGCGTCCAACAAGACGGCGCTGTCGCGAACCGTGCGACTGACGCCGAGCTGCACGCCGAGGCCCGCGAACACTTCGTCGAGGGCCGGGCCGTTGGACGTGCGACCCCTGGTGGGCTTGAGACCGAACAAGCCGTTGTAGGCAGCGGGCACGCGGATCGAGCCTGCTGCATCCGTTGCATGCGCCATCGGTACCACGCCCGCCGCGACGGCTGCGCCGGAGCCACCGCTGGAGCCGCCCGCGCTGAGGCGGGTGTCCCAGGGGTTGCCAGTCGCCCCTTGCAATGCGGACTCCGTTTCCGTGCTGAAGGCCATTTCGGGGGTGGTCGTGCGGCCGATGGTGACCAGGCCGGCCGTCTTGAAATGGCGCATCAGACTCGAGTCGCCCGATGCGACCACGCCCTTGGCCAGCCGGCTGCCGAGCTCGTTCTTCCTGCCGGCCATCTGGATGGCGAGATCCTTGATCAGGAACGGCACGCCCGCGAGCGGGCTGCCGGTCGCCGGCGTAGCCAAGTCCGATTCTTCAGGCGCCCAGTGCTCGACCACGGCATTGATTCGGGGGTTCACGGCATCCGCCGCGGCCCTTGCGAGCGCAGCAAGTTCTGCCGGGCGGATCTCGCCGGCGGCGACGAGCTGTCCCAGGCCGACGGCGTCGTAGGTCGTGTATTCGCTCAGGTTCATGTGTTTCTCCAGAAGGTGGAACACCAAAGATAGGGAAACTAGGCCGCCTTGATTAGCCCATTGCAGCGGCAAGAGCTAGACCATGGATGGGACAATGCCGGTCGCGCAACCGTCGAAGGGACGTTGATCATGGCAAGGGATATGAACGACACACTCGTGTTTGTCCGCGTCGTACAGGAAGGCAGCTTCACCGCCGCGGCCCGCGCCCTGCAGATTCCCAAGACCACGGTCAGTCGACGCGTCTACGAGCTGGAGAAGTACATGGGCGCGCAGTTGCTCCGGCGCACGACGCGCAAGCTGAGCCTGACTGAAGCGGGGGCGATCTATTTCGAGCAATGTCGATCCATCGCCAGCACGCTCGAAGCCGCCGAGGGCGCCGTGCAGCAACTGCGCGACGGCCCGCGCGGGTGGCTGCGCGTGACCATGCCTTACTCGTTCGGCGTGAGCTGGTTCGCCCCGTTGCTCCCCGGTTTCCGGGCAATCTACCCCGACGTGAGGCTGGAGATCGTGGCCTCGCACGCGACACTCGACCTCGTCGACGCCGAGATCGACATTGCATTGCGTCTCGGCGAGTTGCCGGACTCCAGCCTCGTGGCACGGCGACTCGCGAGCTTCCCTTCCGGCATGTTTGCAAGTCCTGCATACCTTCGGCACGCGGGAGCACCCGAAACGCCCGAAGCCCTGCGCGACCATCCGACACTGGCGCTGCACCAGGCGCGCCGCGATGTCGGCTACGTGTGGCCGCTGCGCAGGGGTAGCGGGAAGCCTCGCGGCTACTTGATCGACCCGGTCGTTGTGGCGAGCGATCCGGCTCTGCTCTATGACGCCTTGCGCCAAGGGGAAGGAATTTCGCTGGCCATGGAACAGAGCATGGCGATGGACGTCAAGGCGCGTCGCTTGGTACGCGTTCTGCCAGAGTGGATCGGACCGCCGCAGGAGCTCAATGCGCTTTCTTCACGAGAGCGGATGCCGTCCCCGAAGGTGCAGGCATTCATTTCCTATCTCAAGGAAAGGCTCAGGTTCGATGGCGTATGAGTTGAGCGCGGAGGTTCGTTGTCAGGGATACCGTTCGGACGATGAGATCCGCCGCCACTCCAGCGATGGACTGTTCTCGAAGCGGGCAACCAAGTGATTGGGTACGCTCCCGATCGCGCATTGACCATCAGCCGATCATGAATTCACCTGGAGTCAATTTCGAACGTCGAAGGCAGGATTCGCAACGCTACAACGCAGCTCGACAGGCGATCGCCTGGCGGCAAGCGTGAGCGATTACCTCAGCTATGCAGTAGGCGCTCTCCCAAGTTGGGAGCACGGACGACTGCAAGCTGGCGCTCCGCGGACCTCATAGTTTCCTGATGCGCTGTCAGCGCCGAATGCAGATCGCTGCGCCTGCGAATACCTCGGCAGGTGCATGAGAAGGTCCTGTCCCAGCTGATTCGCCACCTTCGCGCCGCGGCCTACGCGCACACCGAGTGCAGTCCGGCGAAGGCCATGACCAGGGCCATAACCAGGAAACCAAGGGCCTCGGACGTGCGGGATGCGGGGCGGGCGGCTAGGGTGAAGATGCATCCCGCGAAGAGGAAGGGCAGCGGGAAGATGACGGGAAGCGAGAACACCAGGGCGTCTACAAAGACGCGCCATGTCGTCAATCCCTCCGGAGTGGTCCAGCGAAGGCCCAGCAGCGGCAATACGGCCACCGCCATGCACAGGAAGAAGCTTGGGAAGAGCCAGTCCCCGGGTGCCGGTTGCGCCGCCTTCACTATGAGTGCAGGGGCCAAGTCGACTTCGTCCAGATCGTCCAGCGCCGCCGCTTTGCTCACCGCACCCCGCCCGCTGCCGCCATGCAGCGCCGCTGCAGCGAGCAAGCGGAACCCGACCACCAGCAGTAGCTCGAGGGAGTCAGAAAGGCGTCGTGTGCCGCGATGATGACGGACTTTTTCGGCAACACCGCCGGAGCGCCGAAAGGCCTGTGCTGTGGTAGCGGAGGAGGTGGGAGAGGTCATGCAGTCCAATGTATGAGGGTCGTGCTAGCCTGCCATCATCAGAGTTGTGCGGTATCGGCTCGAGCTACTGGGCGTCTCAACGCGCGTATCTCGGCACCCTGGATTTGGTGTTCCGACGCAGGGGGTCCGGCAATCTTGCGGCAGCTCATTGATCCCCGTTCGCAGGAGCGCTCCACTGTGAGGCTCCGAGCTTGCCGCGCTGGCGCTAAGTTGCAGTTCGTGTTCGGGCAGATCGCGATACCCTATGGCGCTCGACGTGCCGCAGGCGGCCCATCTCGATCCTGAAGCGGAGTTATGGACATGCTGGGCGGCCCAGCCTATCTGCCTGCGGCAGGCTTCTCCCGCGTGGCCGCCTTCGCCGACTTGTCCGTACGCAGCCCCTTACCGACTCGATCCGAGCTGAGGCTGGCATGCTCATCGCCGAGCCTGATCAGGTCCTCAGGTCCGGCTCAGCCGTAGACGAATCAGACTCAGGGACTCAGGGAACGAAATGGGACCAGACCAGGACCAGACCGGCAGCGCAGAACTGGTCACTCCGATCGGCGGCTCGGAACGTGACTTCCCCGGATGGGAAGGGCTCTCGCAGTTGCGTTTCAGAAACGATGCCGCCGCTTGGCGCTTGCTACGCATTGGCAACTGGATGCCTTGAAGTCAGGCCGCTCTGCGCCGTCGCTGGCGCTCGATTTTCATGAGACGGTCGACCACCTCATGAACCTTCAGGGGTGGAGCTTCGACCGTTCGGACATCGGCCTCGCTCATTGGGCGTACCACCAGGAAGCTCCAGACTTGCGGCTCGTCCCTGCCCTCCATCGTCCTGGTGTAGGCCCGGCCGGCCTCGTCGACGAGGATCTCTTCGTCCTGGATGTACAGGGTCGCGCCGTCGGCCAGATCGACATAGGGCTTGAGCAGCACGTCCGGGCCGGAGTCCAGCATTTTGGATGTGACCCGTTGACCGTTGCACAAGATGCTGTCAGCGGCCTGGAGTGCCTGAAACAAGGTTGTCCTGAAACTCATGCTTGCATTGTCCTCGGCCCGACTTCAGCCTGGTCTGCGTGAAATTGCGTCCGGGTAAAATACAGTGTCTCCAACGCACCACCACCCAACTCACTCAAGAGGGCTGCGCTATGTGAAGAAGGCGCCAGGCTCGATCATCACCACGCCCCGCGCCGAATCCATGATGTCGTGCTTCAAGTGCGGCAGGTTCGCTTTTCGCACGACGATGACATCACGGCGCGTTCTGGGTAAGAACCATCTTGTCTGCGCGCCCAAGTGTGCGTAGTGATGCCCGCGGACAATCGGGCCAGTAGGATCCGGACCTGCCTAAGAACGACCTGGTCGCCGGGTCAGCCTCCGCCTTGCTGCATTCCGTTCTGGCTTGCGCGTTCGGATTTGATTGCCGCGATTCGCCATTGCGGACTTGGCTCGCTCTTGCCGAGAGCTCGACCCTCCTTTGAGTTCTGATCTGCTCAGCGTGCCCAGGGAAGTCGGCCGTCGAAGCGCCGCAGCATCTCCGCGTTTCCCCCGCGTGAAGAACTCCGGCTGAACTGATAACGGTGTGTTGCCGGCCAAGTAGTTCACCGAGTAGGCGTAGGTACAGTCGTGGTTCGGCGCGAGCTGCCGCAGCGCATGCGCGATCGCCCGGTCGACCTCGGGCTGCCCTGGTTCACGGGCCTTGCGATACCAGAGCGGAGAGATCTGCACCGCTAGCAGCTTGGGCAGGAAGTAGCAATTGACGTCGACAAAAAAGTCCTCGGGATGCAGCACGCTAGGCCATTTGCCGAGGCTCTCACAATCGTCGCGGCACAGGAAGCGATGCTCGCTGTCGACGATATTGCGCAACGCGTAGGACCAGACATTGCCTTCGGTGCAGATCTTGAGGCATTGCTGCACATGCTCGGGCTCTATGAAGTTGTCGTCATCTAGGAAAACCAGGTAGTCGCCATCGGCGATGTAGGTGCAGGCACCGTAGATTCGATGCCCGTTCCAGCGATCCTTGCCGATGGAATACGGCAGCGGAATCAAGCTGACATGGTGGTTCCCGACTGCATCCAGCACTGCGCGGGCATGGCCCCACGTGGCTGGACCATCAGATACGACCAAGTGCTGAATGTTCGTGTAAGTCTGGTCGCGCACCGACTCTACGCAGCGCTTGAGCAACGGGTTGCCCGCGTGTGCTGTAATGACGGAGATCAACGGTGTCGACATGTTCCTCCACTCGGCACAGGCGCCCTGCCCTGTGCTTCCCGTTCTGGAGCAAGCTCGCGCGGTCATCCGGGGCGGCGAAAGTTCGGAAAATGGCCAGCGCCAATATTAGCTACCTGCGCTCATGCATGGGAAGGAGATGGCCGTGCGAGGCGATGCAGCCGACACGGCTCAGTGGTTACAGGACCGCATCTTCCCTCTTTGCGGCGTCTTCGACTCCAATGACGCATCCTCGACATCTTTGCAGCGTGAGCGGAGTCGCCGGCAGAATGCTGAATTTCGGCAGTCGGGCCACAAGAGGACGTCGCGATCGACTCTCCGATCAGGTTCGAGAGCCGTGTATTCTTGGAAGATGCATGCCCGTGCGACCCTGAGCAGAACCAGTCCGGACCTGACCTCGATGCTGCTCGCAGCCGGCTATTCCGACCTGCGAACCCTTGGCCGCGAAGTCTGCGGCATCAAGCGATTCAACTTCACCACAGCTGTGGTCGTTGGCCTTGATGCCTCCGGCTACCAGCGCCGGTATTGCTACGAGCACGATGCGGTCGCCCGCGCCGCGCTGCTCCTATGGGATGGTGAAGGTCACCCAGACGGCCCCTGGATAAAGTGCAAAGGCGCAGGCATCGATCTTTTGAATCCGGCCTGGAGCTAGGCTGCGGCCAGCCGCATGCGGCCACGAGCCGACATCCCAGGCTCGCCCGTGAACGACTGCTTGCGATCAAACCGGCCGTCCGCCGAGGATCACCGCAGCTTCCGACGCGAACGTCCGCCTCTGGACCGGCTATTAGTTGGTCCTCAACCTTCTGCGCCCCGCTTTTAGTTGCCAGCGCCCCAAATGCTCGTCGCCCTTTCATCCAGGAACTCCAGAAAGATTCGAACCCGTAAGCTGAGGTTGCGTTTGCTCGGATAGACAACGAACAGCGGTTCTTCGGCATCCGCGTCGAACGGCCTCAGCAGCGCAACCAGTCGACCCTCCTTGATGTCGGGGCCGACGTGCATTTCCGAGAGCCGGACGACGCCCAAGCCCGCGATAGCGAAGGAGCGAAGCAGCTCCGCTGAGTTGCTACCAAGATTGCCTTTCACATCTATGGCGCGCGTCTGAGCACCATACTTCAAGGGCCATGTGCTACGGAAGGCGGATCCTCCTAGAAAGTTCAGGCAGTTGTGATTGGCAAGTTCCTCCGGCGATTCAGGAGTGCCAGCAGCCGCGAGGTAGGCCGGTGAAGCACACACTATCCAGCGCGTCGTCGCGATTCGCTTGGCCACCAGCGACGAATCCGGAATTGCGCCACTCTGGAACGAGAGGTCGATCTGATTCTCGAACATGTCCAGTGGCGCCGTGGTGAGGACGAACTCCACACGCATGCTGCAATACCTGGCAAGAAAATCGGGGATCAACGGGGAGAGTTGGTATTGGGCAAGTAGCAATGGACAGTTGATCCGCAAAACGCCCGTGGCTTCCGAACGCGACTGTCCGACCGCGTTCTCCGCTTCTTCCAATGCATCGACAACACGATGCGCCCCGTCCAGGAAACGTTCTCCTTCGCGCGTGAGCTTCAGAACCCGTGAAGTCCGGTGGAAGAGCCGCACGCGAAGCCGGTTCTCCAGCCGCTGGATCACCTTGCTCACGGTCGAGGGATCGCAGTCCAGACTGCGAGCAGCCGCGGAAAAACTGCTCTCCTCAGTCACCCTCAGGAACACGTCAAGTTCTCGAATACGATCATTCATGGGCTGGCCCTCTCCGTCGTAGACGCAGGCCAATGATCGCACCCGAACGACCTCAGCGTGGCAAACCGAGACCTCGCTGCGCGACCAGGCTGCGCTGGATCTCATTGGTGCCGATGCTGATCACCCACATCAGCGAGTGACGCAGGCCCTGCTCGAACTTTCCGTTCTCCAGTGCTCCCGGCATGCCTTCCGACAGCGCGGCGCGCAAGCCCACAATGTCCAGCGCGACCTCGCCGAAGCGTTCCATCAATTCACCCGAGAACACCTTGCTGATCGCTCCGTACTCCGGTGGCGTGATGCCGTCGACCGCCAGTTCGGCGCAGTGGAACATCAATTGGCGTCCGACTTCGATCTCTGCGGCAAGGGTCGCGAGGCGGTTGCGCACCACGGGATCCTGGGCTCGCGGCTTGCCGGCCAGATCTGTTTCACGGATGTACCCGCAGAGCATCTCGAACCCGTGCGCGACCTTCATCACGATCCCGCCACCGATGAGCCCGCGCTCGGTCGCCAAGGCGCTCGTCAGCACTTTCCAGCCGCCGTTCACCTCGCCGACCAGTGCATCGGCGGGGAGCCGCACGTTGTCGTAGAAGATGTTGGCGAAGCTGCCGTCGTACATGGTCTTGGCCGGCTTGATCGAGATACCGGGCGTATCCATGGGCACGATGAACATGCTGATGCCGGCATGGCTGGGCTTGGCATCCCGATCGGTTCGCGCGGCAAGAAACATGTACTTGCCCCACCAGGTCGTCGTCCAGATCTTCTGGCCGTTGATGACCCAGGTGTCGCCGTCGCGCGTCGCGCTGGTGCGCAAGGCCGCCAGGTCGGAGCCCGCGTTCGGCTCGCTGTAGCCCATGCCATGCATGACTTCGCCGCGCAGCATTTCCGGCAGGTACTTCTTCTGCTGTTCGGGGGTGCCGAAAAGCATGATGGCGTTGGCCTGGATCGCGGCTCCCGCCCGCGGTGCCTCTGCACGCTCCATTTCCTCGACAAAGGCGAGTTGCTCCAGCGGCTTTCGGGCCTGCCCGCCGTGCTCGCGCGGCCAGCTCAGACCTAGCCAACCCGTTGCGCCGAGGTCCTTGGCGAACGAAGCGTCGAACTCGCGCCTTTCATGGGGCAGGCGATCAAACGCCGCCTTGCGTTCACCCGACCAATGGGTTCGCAGCCAATCCCGCACTTCGGCGCGAAACGCGTTGCCCGCCTCCCCGAGGTCGTATTGCGGCAACGATCCGCCGAAGGTGTCCAGCAGCTGCGAAGCCAGTTCTCGCTGCGCGTGCGGAGCACCTCCGAGCGCGACGGTGTCCAGATGGACCCGCTTGAAATGCCGGGGCGCTTCGTGTTCCTCCGCATACCCGATCGCACCGAATGCATGATGCGTTTCTAGAGACACCTGACGCAGCGCAGTCCCGGCAAACACGAGGGCCGCGCTGCCGAAGTAGCGCCAATGCAGGTCGCCGCGATCATGGTACGCGGCAGCGTTTCCGAGTGTCAGCCGCACGCCTTCCAGACTCACCAGGCAGTTGGCGAGTTTGTGCTGGATTGCCTGGAAGCGGCCGATCGGCTGGCCGAACTGCTGGCGTTCCTTCACATAGTCCACGACAAGTTCAAACGCCCGTCGCGCCGCACCATAGGCGCGGGAATGCAGAGCGATGCGTGCGGCCAGCATCATGTCTTCGAGCTGCTCGTGCGTCAGCTCGAGGGCGTTTGCAGCGACCGCCCGAAGACGGATCTCGCAAAGACCTGTGGCCCCCATGGCTCGTGTGGCGACAATTTCAACGCCGGGCTCCGCGCAATCGATGATGGCGAAGCCAGGGCCATTGTTCGTGGCGACCAGCAGGTGCGTTGCGCCGTCCGCCCCTTCGACAAAGCGCAGCGTACCGGTCACGCGGCCTCTGTCCAAGGAGGCGGAGCCGGACTCGCCATCGGGATCGAATGACCCGAAACTGATGCTCAAGCGCACCTTGCCGGCCTGCAGACCAGCAAGCAGAGCAGCGACCGCCGAAGAGCTGCCCGCCAATCGCGTCAGCCCGAGGTTCGCGATCGCCGCGCCCAGCATCGGCGCTGGGCAGGCCGCTCGCCCCAGCTCCTCCATGACGATGGCGATCTCGCGCAATCCGCCCTCCGCGAAGTCAGAGCCAAGCGATGCGAGCCCCTGCTGCACGAGCTTGCCCCAGACCTCAGCAACGTGCTGCGGCTGGCCCGATCGCTCCACCGCGAGTGCCACCGGCCAATGTTCCTGCAGAAAGCCGCGCAGCGACTCGCGCAGCATCTGCCGTTCTTCGTTGCTCGGTAGTGTCGATGCGTCCATGTAGATCTCCACATCAACGCAGCGTGCCGACGTCGATCTCAGCGAAGGCTTTGCGCCAGAACTGAGTCGATCGTGCGATGGCCGTGGCCAGTTCGTCTGGCGATGAATGCTGGACCTCAATGAAGCCTGACTTGAAGCGCTCGCGAACGTCGAGGTCCCGCAGGGCCACTGCCAAGGCCTGATTGAGCTTCTGCACGGCGGTTGCGGGTGTGCCCGCGGGTGCCAGAAAGCCGAACCAGGTGTCAATGGCAAAACCGGGAATCGTCTCGCTGATGGCCGGGACATCCGGTGCGAGCGGGCTGCGCTTTTCCGACATGACGGCCAGCAACCTGATGTGGCCGGTACGAGCCTGAGAATTCAGCGCTTCGGTCGTGGCATTGATCTGCAACTTCACTTGCCCCGCGATCAACGCGTTGGCCGTTTCTGCCGTGCCTTTGTAGGGAACATGCACGAGCTTGATTCCGGCGGCCTTGGCGAACATCGCAGCAGTGATGTGCCCGCTGGAGCCGGTGCCGGCGTTAGCCGTCTCCAGGCCCTCTGGCTTCGTCTTCGCGTAGGCGATCAGTTCGGCCGCATTCTTTGCAGGAACACTCTCGTGGACCATCAGGAACAGCGGGCTGCGTCCCACCATGGCGATGGGCGTGAAGTCCTTGACGGGGTCGTACTTCGCGTCCTTGTTGGTGAGCGGAAGCGTGATGTACCCCGGATTCGTAAAGATAAGCGTGTCGCCGTTCGGGGGGGCCGCCAACGCGGCCCGGGTTCCAATCAGACCAGCGGCGCCCGGATGATTTTCGACAATGACGGTCCGGTCCAGTGTCTTGGCCATCGATTGCGCGAGCGAGCGCGCCATCATGTCGGTGATGCCACCAGCGGCATAAGGAACGATGATTCTGACCACTGGTTTCTGAGGCTGCGCCCAGGCCTGCAGCGCAAGGCTGCCTAGCAAGCCCGCTGACGCCATGCGCAATGCGTTGCGACGATCCATGGTTTGTCTCCGATATGTTGATGACGTGACTAGCCTGCGGAGCCGAAAACATGCTCGGCTCGCAAAGAAGCACACTCGTCGGCTGTGATGCCGAGCACTTCACGCAAGACTTCTTCAGTGTGCTCTCCGAGTCCCGCGAGCAGTGGACGCGCAGTGGAACAGCTTCTCGACAAGCTGTAGGGCAGATTGGCAACCTTGAAGCGCTGGTCGGCCTCCCCCAGTTCTGAGAGGAGCCCGCGCGCCTCAACCTGCGGGTCTGCCATCGCCTCCGCCACGCTGCGATAGCGCGAGCACGGAACCCCGGCGCGCATCAGCACTTGCTCACACTCCAAACCTGAGCGCTTCGAGGTCCATGCTTCGATGATCTCCAGCAACGCAGGCCAGTTCTCTTCCTTTGAACGCACCGTTGCGAACCGCGGGTCGGTCTTGCCTTGCGGATAGCCGATCACGTCGAACAGCACCTCGAGGTTCTTCGGCGTCACTGCGGCCACCATCACATAGCCATCCTGCGAGCGCACAGGCTCATAAACCTGGCGCGGACGGTCTGGCGGGAATTGAGCCGCCTGCATTTCGTAGACCAGCATCCCGATGACCGAATCCATGAGAGCCACATCGATGTTCTGACCGAGACCGGTGCGTTCCCGGTCGTACAACGCGAGCTGGATCGCGCCAACCGCGTGCGCCGCACCCAGGACGTCCGCAATGAAGATGCCGTTGTTGGCCGGCCGCTTGCCGCCGCGCTGGTACTCGGAGTATGCAAGCTCGTAGCCCGAGGCGGCATGGATCACCGGTGCGTAGGCCGGCGCAGATGCCATCGGGCCCTTCTGGCCGAACCCCGAAATGGAGCAGTAGATCAGGCGCGGATTGGTGACCGATAGCGTTTCATAATCGAGGCCGAGCCTTTGCATGACGCCGGGACGGAAGTTCTCGACCACGATGTCTGCTTCCTCCGCCAGCTCGCGGGCGATGCGCTTGCCTTCTGCCGTCTGTAGATCGAGTACCACACTGCGCTTGCCGCAGTTCATCGACGCATAGTAGGTGCTGAAGCCAGAGCGATGCGGCGGTCGGTGGCGAACCACGTCGCCAGATGGTGGCTCGATCTTGATCACGTCGGCACCGACGTCCGCCAGCGCGCGGGTGCACATGGGGCCCGACATCACAATGGTGAAATCGAGCACGCGAACGCCGGCCAGCGCGTCGCGCGGCGATGCGGACGATCCAAGACCCGGCTGGTGCACAGGTTTTCGCTGGACGCAAACTGCGTCGGTGGTCGCGACCATGATCAACCGCCGGTGAACGATGGCTTGCGCTTTTCGGCGAACGCGCGCGTTGCCTCGCGGTGGTCTGCCGTTCCAAAGGTGACCTGCTCCAGCGACATCGAGGCCTCAAGCAGCAGGTTGACCCGCTCCTTGACGATGGTGTTGATCGACAGCTTGGTCCAGCGGATGGCCCATGTCGGACCGTTTGCGAGCTCCTGGGCGATAGCACGTGCCTTCGCGACTACTTCGCTGCGCGGCACTGCATGATTGACGAGGCCGATCCGTTCACCCTCCGCTCCGGTGAGCAGGGTGCCACGCATCAGAAATTCCTTGGCCTTTGAGACGCCAACCAGCAAGGGCCAGATCACCGTCCCGCCATCGCCCGCCACCAGGCCGACGCGGCTCACGTGCGTGTCGCCGATGCGTGCATCCTCGGCTGCGACTGTGACGTCGCACAGAAGCGCGATCGTAGCGGCCAATCCGATGGCATCGCCATTGATGGCGCAGACGATAGGCTTGTCGAGCTCGAGCAACCGTTTGACGAGTCGGCGGCTGATCATCGGATCGTGGACCTCGCCTTCTTCCAGCACGTCGCCTCCCGGACGAACGGCCATGGCCTTAACGTCGCCGCCGACGCTGAAATACTTGCCGGCTCCGGTGAGTAGCACTGCATTGACCGCCTTGTCGTCGGCAAGGTCGTCCCAGATGGTCCTGAGTTCATGAATGAACCGCTGGTTGATCGCGTTACGGGCTTCGGGGCGGTTGAGGGTGACGACGGCGACCTTGTCGGCGACCTCGACGCGGATATGCTCATAGGTGGCGTAGCGTTGCATGCCTGTCTCCAAGAAAAAGGGGTTTGAGGACCGGGTCAGTCATTGGGTCGATCCGTGATGCAAGCATCGTCGGACGCCCTCTCATCAACAAGAAGAAGCACGGCACACCATTTGTGCCGGGGCGGCACAGATGCCCCGGGGCCGCGTCAACCTGAAGAACCGCACTCGTTGAAGCTCGTTCTATAGGCGCAGCTTATGAATTGCGACTCGCATTCCCGCGGGCAGCGACTACCGCTCAATCACTTGGTTCGGTCACTCGGGTCGGCGACGGAGGGTCGCGGCCCGACGAATGCGTCAGCTTCGATGCCCGCTAAGTGAAGCGAAGCAGAAGTTCGAGCTGCCGACCCCAACGTCTCTCATGGGCCCGTTACGGCCGTTGGGCTGCGAAACGCCAATGGCCGCTTCAGAGACAAGCGGTCGTTCGGCTCATGAGCCATTGCTGACGGCACTCGCTGCACAGCGGTAGTTGGCTGATAAATGACGCGCGGCGGAGTCCCTTTACAAGCATGCGACTCGAAAGAAATCAGTCGTTGAACACAAGACGGTAAGGACGCAAGCCTCAACCGCATCTTCGTGCAGACCTGGGAGACCTTTCACGGCCACTCTTCAGTGCGTCAAAGTGCGCTTTTTTCAGATGCCGCAGGTCGAAGGCGACGCCTTGCTCGACGAGCTTCCGCGACAGTACCTTCAGCTCGCCGCGCTGCAGCTTCTGGGATGTGATCAGCGGCAACGCCGGCACGAAAGCGATACAGCCCGGTAGCTTGAAGTACGTCAGGCTTTCGCCTGCCGCCTCGAAGATTCGTTGCGCTGCCTCCAGCGTCGCCGCCTCGCCGTCGGCGAGCTCGATGCACGCCATCACCTCCTCGCCGCGCAGTTCGTCGTCCACGGGCCCACGCCCACTGCGCGCACAGCAGGGATCTGGTTCAGCACGCTCTCCACCTCGAGCGAGGCGATGTTCTCGCCGCTGCGGCGGACAATGCTCTTGCTCCGGTCCACGAAGTGAAGCGAACCGTCCTCGCCTTCGCGCACCATGTCGCCAGTGTGAAACCAGCCGTCTGCCCATGCGGCCTCCGTGAGTTCCGGCTGATTGGCATAGCCAGAGAAGAAGCCGGCGCGCGGGTTTGGATGGCCGGCGCGCACGAGCAACTCGCCGGTCTGGCCGCGTGGCACCGAGTGGCCTTCATCGTCCACCAGCTTGAACTCCATGCTGTCGTGTGGACGCCCGAAGCAGCGGCTGCCGACGTGCCGCGGCTCCTCGGAGGCGACCACCGCCGCGGCGCCGCCGACCTCCGTCATGGACCACGACTCAACCAAGGGGAAGGAAAAGCGATCTTCAAACGCCTGATGGTGCGACGGGTGCACGCCCGCCCCGAAACCGAAGCACAGCGAGTGGTTCCGCTCGGCCTCCCCTGGCGCGAGCTGCAGCAGGATGGCTGGCATCACGCCGAGGTAGTGAACGATGGTCGTACGAACGCATCAAAAGCAGCATCCTGTCTCTGGAAGTGAGGCCCGGGCTCTTCTTGAACGAGGCGGACCTGTGCGAACTCACAGGCTTGGGGCGCATGCCCGTGCACCAGGCCATTCACCGTCTCCAGGCTGACGGTTTGGTGGAAGTCATCCCGCGCAAGGGACTCGTGATTGGTTCGGATTCGCTGCAGGACATTCTGACCCTGCTGGAGGCGCGTCTTGCAATCGAGCCGAACATCGTCGCGCTCGCCGCACAACGCATCACGCCGGAGAAAGCCGCGGAACTTCGCAGGCTGCTCAAGGAATCAGCGTCACTGATCGACCAAAGCCAACGCAAGGCATTCAGCGTGCTTGATCGCGCCTTCCACGGGGTCGTTGCCGAGGCTGCGAACAACAAGGTCCTTTCAGACATGCTACGCCCGCTCCATGAGCGCTCGGACCTGATATGGCATCTACGAATCATGCCGGCGGACGGGTTGGAAGTCACCCAACGGGAGCACGAAGCGGTGCTCCAGGCCGTGGCCGATCAGAATTCAGAGGCCGCGTGGCAGGCCATGAAGGAGCACCTGACCTCTCTGCGTGATCGCATCGTGAGAGCATCCGGCGGATAGCCGCCGAAGCCGCACTGGCGCAGACACAGCACCGATGCGATCGCGGCGCAGCGCGATTCAAATTTGACCGTTGACGAGCAGCTCATTTCGAACACGCCTGAAGCGCGTGCTCGGCAGCGTTGAACGTCGTGGGCCGCAATGGGCACTCTCCGGCTGTTTGCGCCCGACTGCGCTGGGCCATTGACGCATGAATGGCGATTCGGTGCCTTGTCGAAGCTGGAACCATGCGCTTCAGCGCGTATCGCATGGTCGAGCCGACGCCATCCGATTTGTGCATCAGCCCACCTAGGACCTGTTTTTTCTCAGCGCTGTGATTCAGCCTCGAGTTGCTGGATCAGGGCTTGCATTTCTCTGTGTCGACTCAGCATGACATCGGTCAGTACACCGAAGATACCGCGGAAGAGTGAGAACGGAACCCACCGCCATGGCGCGTAGATGCGAGGCCTGCGGTACTGCACACCTTTCGCGATCGCACGTGCTACCTGCTCGGGGGGAATGGTCCGACGCAGCCACCCTGGAAATCCAACCTCATTCATTTTTGTCACGGTTGCGTTTCCGCCGAAGGCAACCTTCGCGATGGCCGTAGCCGTCCAGCCGGGGTAGACGACGCTGGCCGTTGCGCCGGTATATGCGAACTCTGTTCTCAAGCAGCGTGTGAGCATTTCTACCCCTGCCTTCGATGCGGCATAAGGTGCATTCGCCATGCCATTGACAAAAGCGTATGCGGAAGACGTGACAAGGACTTGGCCCTTGTTGCGAATAATCTCGGGCAGCGCCGCGCGAATCGTGCGCCAGACGCCAAGCAAATCCACTTCTACGATTTTCTCGAACTCGGCCTCATCGCAACTGGCAATCGTTGAGGCGCCACTACGCCACGAAATGCCAGCGTTGGCAAAAACCACATCTAGGCGTCCGAAGCGTTGGATCGTCTTCTGGATGACAGCCTTCGTTGCTGCGGCGTCGGTGACGTCAAGCGCCACAGGCAGCACCCGAGATCGGGAGAACTCTTTTGCAAGTTTATCCACAGCGGTTTGCTGCATATCGGTCAGCACCAAACTCGCACCGAGGGCATAAAGTTCGCGTGCGGTCGCGGCGCCGATGCCGCCCGCCGCGCCGGTGATCAGCACCACCTTGTCGTTCAAGTCGTAAGTCATCAAGTACTTTCTGTTGCAGAAGGAATGGCCAGCACAGTGCGCCGAAGGAAGCCGAGCGAGCCTTTCAACACGCGCCATGTCCTGACGCTCTGCGATTGCGGTCTTCCCTGGCCTTGCTCTCTCGCTCAAGCCCGGAATGACCCCCGTGAGCTTTTGCGGGCAAGTTCCATCCGGTGGGCGATGCCAGCTTGATGGCTTGCTGGATGTTCTTGCCACGGAACCCGGCGCGCTCGATAAAGCGCCGGAAGAGTCCGGGCGCCTTTGCGATGATGGTATTTCGCTTGGGCACGACCACCATGTCCGCGCGCCGCTCGATGCCGGCCACCATGTCGCGCACGACCGCTTCGCGCGAAATCATTTTCCAAAGGCCTTCGTCATTTCCGCCCCACAAGGCACGGCCTGCGGGATCGGCCACTACGTCGTCCATCATCGGTGTGTGGAAAAAGGTTGGATGCACGCTGCCGACACCGACTCCCAGATGCTGCAATTCCAGGCGGACGCTGTCGCACAGTGCCCAAACTCCTGCCTTGCTGGCGGTGTAAGACGCCTGGAGCGGCGAATGGACGAAGGCCGCCATCGACGAAATGCCCATGAGGTAGCCCTGCCGCTTCTGCACGTAGGGAAGGCCGGCGCGGAAGGTGCGCCATACGCCGTTGAGGTTGATGTCGATGACGCGCTCGAATGCCTCCGGGTTGAGCGTAGCCATGGGCGCCATGGTGTCGATGCCTGCGTTGGCGATCACCACGTCGATATGGCCGAAATGCGCCGCGGCTTCCGCCATGGCCACCTCCAGGCTCTCCATGCTGCGCACGTTGGCGGTCCAGCCGCGGGCTAGGGAGAGGCCGCCCAAAGTCTTTGCCTGCGCCTCGACCTTGGCCAAGTCCAGGTCGAACAATGCCAGGTGGGCGCCCTTGGCGCGCAGCGCCGCTGCGAGCGCTGATCCCAAGCCGCCAGTGGAGCCGGTGATGGCCACGACTCGATTAGTCAAATGATATTTCGACATGGTTCATCCTTTCAGGGCGATGTGGCGCTTGAGAAAATCGAGCTGATCCGTCACCACCCGTTCGAAGCCATCGCCGACGTAGACATCGAAATGCTCTTCCGCGTAGAGCTTCACTTCGCCGCGCGGCGCTTTGCGCACATGGCGTAAGGTGGCGGCCGCCGGGGCGACAGTGTCGTTTTCGCAGACACAGAACAGCGCAGGGCACTGCAGGCGCCGAGCGAGCCGGCCCGGGCGGTAGGCCATGATCTGCAGCGCCACGCGCGCGGCGACGCGGTTCTCGAACGGCACACCACCGTGCGGCACCAGATTCAGGTAACCGCTGAGACAGTCATGCGCCGTCATCAGGGCGGCGGATCGCGGGGAGCCGCTGGTGGCCACCATCAGCGGCGGCGCGCCGAGCCAGGCGCGCAGCTGATCAGCGATCGCCAGCGAGGTCACGCGCAGCGCCGTGATCGGATTCATGGCCAGCCCGGAGGCCGGGCCGTCGGTGAACGGGCACTGCGCGATCATCGCGCTGACGCCTTGCATGGTGGCGCTGGTGTGAATGGCGTGACCGCCACCAAACGAAGTGCCCCAGACGACCACGCGCCGCCCGTCGACCCGTGGCAGCCCGCGCGCGAACGCCACGGCGGATCGCCAGTCGGCCTGCTGCTTGCGCACGTCCAGCAACTGCCGAGGCTCGCCCTCGCTGCCGCCGAAATGCCGGTAGTCGAAGACCAGGCAGGCGTAGCCGGCCGCCCGGAAACGCTCGGCGAACGCATCGAGCCGCATCTGGCGCACGCCGCCGAGGCCATGCGCCATCACGATGACCGGTGCGGGCCGGCTGCTCTCTGGCAGATAGAGCCACGCGGCGCAGCGCTGGCCTTCGGAACTGAAGTGAACCTCGGAATGCTGCAGCAAGTTAGTCTCCTCTAATGTTGGAGTCAACTCTACATATGGAGTTTGCTATAGTCAACCCCATGCTTGAGCAGAACCTGACGCGCACGCAGCGACGCACCGAGGAGATGCGCCGGACGATCGTGGAGATCGCCTCGGCGATCCTGGCCGAAGGCGGCGCGGCTGCGCTGAGTGCCGAAGAGGTGGCGCGTCGCGCCGACGTTGCCCCGCAGACGGTCTACAACCGGGTCGGCGGCAAAGCCGCCTTGCTCGCGGCCGCGACCGAGTCGGCGCTGCTCGAGAACCGTCGGCACATGGAGGCGGCGTATGCCGCACCCGGCTCGCCCATCGAGCGCATCCTGCGCGCCGGCGACGCCTACCGGCGGTTCGCGCTCGAGCAGCCGGCGCAGTTCCTCCTGCTCGCCTCGCCGCCCGACGACCCGGAAGCCGCCAAGTCACTGACAGCGCTGGTGGCCGAGATGAACGGCAAGCTGGAGCGGGCATTGCGCGACGGCATCGCGAGCGGCGAGATCCGCGGCGACATCGATGCCGCCGCCATGGCGACCGCGTTGTGGGGCATGTTCAATGGCATGCTGACGCTGGCCGTGCGCAACGACGCCTTCAAGCTAGACGAGGCAACGCGCGGCAAGGTGCTGGCCACTGCGACGCTCGTGCTCGAGGCCGGATTGGCCGCGACGCAGCGCCAGCCGGCAACGGCCACAAGTGGGCGTCGCAAGGCCGCACCAGGCAGGTTGTCGCGCGAGAAGCGGAAGCGCTCCTGATCGGAATGACGACGGCGTCGGCGGCCGCGGGATCGAAGATGGGGCCTCGTACGGGTGACTGCGAGGGTGTCCTACCGGCAGCTTCAGAGCGGCGAGATCGTGGCCAGCGGATGTCGGCTTGGCTCCAGGTGGTGCACTGCCCCCGAGGGCAGCGCGGCGAGCGACTGGTGATCTCACGCTGCCTACGTTCGATCTCGCACCGCGAACTCACCTTCCTGGCCGATCCTTAGCGGCCGCGAACGGCTGATACGAGCATGGCCACCGCTAAAAGCGGTGGATCCATCGTGCGGCAGCTTTCTAGAAAGCCGAAAGGTCAGCTGAGGGCACGTAGCGGCGGAAGGGGATTTCCCTTCCCGATGACCGGTGTGTGGCAGTCACCGGACATTGAAGCCAGTTATGCGAGCGGCCGGTTGTGGGCCGAGGGCGGCCGGCCAATGCTTGCCACGGGCGCACCCCGATCGCAGGGCCGCGGCGGAGGACTTCGCTGCACGCTGAAGCGCCGACATCCATCAGGTCAAACCGCGCAGCGCGACGGGCTTGATCTTCAGCCGTTGGGCGTTACGGCCAAGAACGTCGTCGAGCGTCGCCATGCGCTTCGCGCCTGCGGCTTCGGCACACGCTAGGTGGAGCGCGTCGCCGGCACGCAGAGCACTCGCGGCATCCAGTACCAGCTCGGCCGCTCGATGAAAGTGCGCCGGCTCAACCGGCAACAGCCGCAGGTCTGCAGCCACCATGCGTTCAAAGCGCGACCAGGCGCCTTGAGCGTGCTGCGCGTCGATCGCGCCGGTGCGCTGCTTGATGCCAAGCGCGCTGGCGAACTCCGGAATGCACCAGGCGGCGGCGACGAGTTCCGCCTGCTCGCTCGAGTACCAAGCGGAGGCGGCCGCGCTGTGGGCCTCATTCACAAACAGAGGCACGAGCACGCTGGTGTCGACGTAGACCATGTCAGTACCTGGCATCGCGGCGTACTTCTTCCATCACGGGGGCGCTCATCGGCATGGCTTTGCGCGCCTCGGTCAACTCGAGAGCGAACGCCTTGCGATCCCACTGCGCTGGCCGGATCGACAGGGCGCCATCCACGGTGATCTGCGCGTCGACGGTTGCGCCTTCGTGCAGGCCGAGCCGGCGCACGACCTCGGACGGAATCCGAAGGGCTAGGCTGTTGCCCCACTTTGCCACTTGCAGGTTCATGATGTATATCCATACGTGGATATACATGCTACTCTCTGACCGCAAGATGTCAAGCGGGGCGGGCCTGACCGTCCGAAACGTTCTCGGCCTGCACCGTGGGCCAAAAGCACGACCACGCAGCCGTGAGATCGGTCGCCGCACATTGGCGCATGAGTCTTCGTGTTCGACGCCGAACGTGCCGTGCAGGCTCGGCTCTTCCCGGCAGCAGGGCGAGCGGCAGGTTTTGGGCCGCATCTTGCCCTTCTCTGGCGCCCGCCGGTTCGGGGCGCCAGGGCAGGTCAGGCTTCCGTCTGTTCGGCTATTTCCAGCGCGTCTTCAACTTTGATCCCCAGGTAGCGGACGGTGCTTTCCAGCCTATGTACTGAAGTCCATAGGCTGGACTATCTCCCGCGCTGGACTATGTCCCGTCCAGGCGCGTCGGCGGCTGTGGCCGCTGCGCGCCGCGATTCGAACAACACATAGGAATGCTCTCTGCCGGGCAACACAGCCCGCAAGGAGAGCATTTTGGAACGTACATACGAGAGCGCAACCGCGCTCGTGGGCAGCGCCGTCGGCCCAATCTCAGAGCATCTTGGTTCCTTCGTTGAGCTGTTGCTGTGTCAGCAGTTCGTCGCCGCCGTCGCGTACGTCAAGGCACTGCACGCTGTGGCGTTCGACCGCTGGCTTGCCAAGCATGATGTTGATCCCGCCGAGCTCAGCGAGGCCCACATCCAGCGATTCTTGCACCGACGCCGGCGTCATCGGGGACCGATCCGCCCGGAGACCCGACGACGCGAGGAGTACGACACCCAGCATGTCCTGGGCTTCCTGCGATCCCGAGGCGTGTGCGCTCAAGCCATCGCTAGATCGATCCCGTCCGAGGATCTCGTGGCCGCCTTCGCTCATCACTTGCGCAGCCAGCAAGGGCTGGCGCCCCCGACGATCGAGCGTTACACGAACGTTGCGCGGCAGTCCCTCGTGCACCGCTTCAGCGGCGGCGCGGCCGACATGCGCATGGTCGTCGCCAATGACATCATCGAATTCATTCGCGGCCAAGCGGTCCATCTGCGGCCGCCTGGCCTCAAATGCGTCGTCACCGCCATGCGATCGTTCCTGCGCTACGGCCAATACTGCGGCGACGTTGCCGGCGGGCTCGTCGCCGCGGTGCCGGCGGTGGCCACCTGGACGACTACCCCGTCGCTGCCGCGTGCCATCTCGGCCGAGAATGCTCAGCGCGCCATCGACAGCTGCGACGTCGACACGGCGGTCGGCCTGCGCGATCGCGCGATCCTGCTGATCCTGGCGCGCCTAGGATTGCGAGCCAACGAAGTCGTGACCCTGCAGCTGGAAGACTGCGACTGGGAGCGCGGGCACCTGCGCACGCGGGGCAAGGGTGGGCGCGAGAGCCTGCTGCCGATGCCCAACGACGTGGGTCGAGCCATCGCCGCCTACCTTGAGCGTGGCCGACCCGCGTGTGACGATCGCCACCTGTTCCTGCGCTCGACGGCACCGATCCGTGGCTTCGCTCACAACTCGGACGCCATCGACTCGGTCGTGAGGTACGCGTTGGCGCGCGCCGGGGTCAATGCACCTCACCGCGGCTCACACCAGTTCCGCCATGCCTTGGCTGTTCAGATGTTGCGAGGCGGCGCGTCTCTGGCGGAGATCGGCGAGGTGCTGCGGCACCGCAGCCCGCAGTCCACGTCGATCTATGCCCGCGTTGACCTCGACGCGCTGCGCCCCTTGGCGCTGCCCTGGCCGGGAGGTGCACGATGAACCCGCTTCGCGACGAGCTGCGGCACTACTTGGCACTGCGCCGAAGCCTGGGCTTCAAGATGCACGACGCGGGCCGGTTGCCGCGATTCGTGAGCTTCCTGGAAGAGCATCAGGAACCGCACATCACTGTGCGATCTGCCCTGCACTGGGCGCAGGCGGCCAATGTTCAACCGGCGGAGTGGGCTCGGCGCCTGGGCTTCGTGCGCGGCTTCGCCCGCTACCGCAGCGCCGCCGATCCTGTCACCGAGGTTCCACCGGCGCAGCTCCTGCCCCACCGTTCCACCCGGGCGAAGCCCTACCTGTACACCGAGCAAGAAGTGCAACGACTTCTGGACGCGGCGCTGGAACTGCCGACGACCTGGCCGTCCACGCCGCTACGCCCCTGGGTGTTCCATGGCCTTCTGGGATTGCTCAGCGTCACGGGCCTTCGCATCTCCGAGGCGCTGGACCTGAAGCTGGATGACGTCGACCTGGTGCATGCGGTGCTGACGATCCACGCGGCCAAGCTGGGCCGATCGCGGTTGGTGCCCATCCACCCGACCACATGCGCCGTGCTGGCCGAGTACCTACGTCGCCGCGAGCAGTTCCTCGGGCCGAACAGCTCGCCGTACCTCTTCGTCTCCAACCGCGGCACGCGACTTGACGGTGGCCGCGTGCACCGGGCGTTCTACGCCCTGTCGCACAAGACGGGGCTGCGCGCGCCGGGTGCAAGCCGTGGTCCCAGGCTGCACGACTTCCGGCACCGCTTCGCAGTCACTGTTCTCACCCGCTGGTACCAGTCGGGTGTCGATCCCGAGCGGCAGCTGCCAGTGCTGGCAACCTACCTCGGCCACGTCTACGTGCAGGGCACCTACTGGTACCTGAGCGGCCAGCCAGAGCTGATGGCGCAGGCGATGGCGCGGCTGGAGCGCCGCTGGGGAGAGACAGGGTGACCGGCCGGCCGGACTTCGCCACGCTGCTTGAAGGCTTCTTCACACAGCGGTTGATGCAGCAACGCCGCGCCAGTGCGCACACGATCGCCTCCTACCGCGACACCTTCCGGATGCTGCTGCAGTTCGCGTACAAGAGGCTGCGCAAGGCGCCGTCAGCGCTGGCGCTCGACAACATCGACGCGCCCCTGGTGGCTGCCTTCCTCGACGATCTGGAGGCCACGCGCGGAAGCACGGCCAGGACGCGCAACTTGCGCCTGACGGCAATCCACTCATTCTTCCGCTACGTGGCCTTCGAGGTTCCCACTCACGCCGCGCAGACCCAGCGAGTTCTGGCCATCCCGGCCAAGCGCTTCATCCGCGCGATGGTGCCATTCCTCAGCCGTGCGGAGGTCGACGCCTTGCTCGCGGCGCCGGATCGACGCACGTGGTCGGGGCGGCGCGACCATGCGCTGATCCTGCTGGCAGTGCAGACAGGGCTTCGGCTGTCGGAGCTGACGAGCCTCGTGCCGGACGACCTCCAGCTGGGCGCTGGTGCTCATGTGCGCGTGCTCGGCAAGGGCCGCAAGGAGCGGTGCACACCCTTGAGCAAGAACACGAGGGCAGTCCTCGCCGCGTGGTTGCACGAGCCAACGAAGGTCGCCGGGCAGCCCTTGTTCCCCAATTCTCAAGGTGGCCGCCTGAGCGCACACGGCGTGCACTATCTGTTGGCCAAGCATGTGGCCACGGCGACTGTGACTTGGCCGTCGCTGAAGCACAAGCGCGTGAGCCCACATGTGCTGCGGCATACGACAGCGATGGATCTACTGCAAGCAGGCATCGATCGATCCGTCATCGCGCTGTGGCTTGGCCACGAGTCGATCGAGACGACACAGATGTACCTGGACGCTGACCTGGAGTTGAAGCAGCAGGCGCTCGATCGGATCACGCCGCCCGCCGGTCGCCCCGGGGCGGTATCGGCCCGACGACAAGCTGCTGGCGTTCTTGAAGGCGCTGTAGTCGCAGGCCTATGTTCTGTAGTGCGACCACTCGCGCCGAGGCGGGAAGGCGCGTCACGGGACATAGGCCGGCAACGGACATAGTCCAGCTTGGTGTGCCCGAGCAAAAGTTGCACCGCGCGCAGGTTCCTGGTGCGGCGGTAGACCAAGGAAGCCTTGGTCCGGTGCATCGAATGGGTGCCGTAGTCCGCCGAGTCCAGGCCGATCTCCTCCACCCATGCGTCGACGATGCGCGCGTACTGCCGCGTCCCGAGGTGTGGCGAAGCATGAACCCGGCTCGGGAAGAGGAAGTCTTCGGGACGTAGATGCGCCGAATGGATCCAATCGGACACGGCAACGCGGGTTGGCTCGGTGAGTTCGAACTGGACCGGTCGTCCCGTCTTCTGCTGGATCACGTTCGCGCGAGCTGCCGGCCTGTCACCATTGGCCACGTCGCGCACCCGCAGCTTGACCAGGTCGCAGGCCCGAAGCTTGCTGTCGATACCGAGGTTGAAGAGCGCAAGGTCGCGGGTTCGGCATGACAGCTGGAGCCGAGTCCGGATCGCCCAGATCTCCTTGAGCTTAAACGGCCACTTCTGCCCGACGAGTTTGTCCTTGTTCCAGGCAAGGCGCGGCGCTGAGATGGGGGGATGCGTCCATGTCGATCTCCTGTACAGTTTGGGGACCAAACACTTTGCGCCATGTCACGCGCGGGCCCATTGCGGGCTTTCAGCCTTTGCCGATAGCAGACAGTCGCCCTCAACCTCGAGCGTGAACTCGGCGATAGCGACGAGCACGTTCATCGCCGCCGTGCGAGGTCACATCAGAACGCATGCCGGATGCCAAAGTCATATCCGGTGGAACTGCGCGGTGCCAATCCTGATGCTCCTGCACCTGTAGACAGATACGCTCCTCCCCCCGTCACCGCCCCCATGATCGCCGGATTGTTCTGACCGTCTTTGACCCGAATGCGGGCAACCGTGGCGTACAGCGCCGTGCGCTTTGAGAGGTTGTAGTCGTACCCGACGGCGAGCTTGTTCACCGATGCGTCTCGTCGCGGCGCAAATGGGGTCGCCAATGGGCCCAGGTCGTTGTCGAATCTGACGCGTGAGTACGACGCCTTGATCAGACCTGGACCGACGGGCACGGTGGCGCCCAGAAGGCCACCCTTGTACTTGTCTGAATCACGAAGCGTCACAGAACCTAGCACCGGCGACGGTGCCGTTGACAGCGCGCGATCCGTGACTTGGGAGACTTCACCGAAGAGCTTCATGAAACCAAAATCGTACGAGGCACCGAGATTGATTGTTTTGATCTTCTCATCCAGATTGACTCCGGTCGGAAATCCAGCGGCGTTCATGCCAATGGTGTCCGCTGCCGTGCTTTCCCCATAGGCCAAGGCAACGTCGAGCGGCCCGGCAGCGTAGCCCAACCGGCCGCCAAAGAAGCGGCCCCTGTGGCTTGGACTTCCCGGCATATTGCTCTGCGAGACGTTCTCGTGCAGCGCGAACTGCAGCTGTCCATAGACTCCGCCCAGATTGGGCGGAAGAAAGTAGCCGATGCTGTTGCTGGTGCGAAGGTAGTTGTCGGAAGCGGCCACGGGCGATCCAGGACCTCTTACGGTCTGCAGATTCGTCCCGACAGTCGAAACGACATTGGCGCCGACTCCG
The DNA here is from genome assembly GCF_057657265.1 of Variovorax sp. Soil_C_17. Classification (NCBI taxonomy): domain Bacteria; kingdom Pseudomonadati; phylum Pseudomonadota; class Betaproteobacteria; order Burkholderiales; family Comamonadaceae; genus Variovorax; species Variovorax sp. Soil_C_17. The sequence goes on along the minus strand of NZ_JBDGIT010000005.1, from coordinate 320,179 downwards.
ATCGTGCTGAATGGGCTGAAGACCGAGTCGTTCCAGAAGGTCGGCGTGAAGTCGCGGCCCAGCCGAATCTCGCCGAAGGGGCCGGACAAACTGACGGTCGACCGCCGATTAAAACTTGCGACCCCGGTGGCGCCGCTGTCCGGCGTCGTGCCGGCTTCGAGCCAGAAGCCGGCGGAAAGTCCACCGCCAAGGTCCTCTGTGCCGCGAAAGCCCAAACGGCTGTTCGATTGCCCGCTGTTGGACAAAACCGTCTGGCTTCGGGTGACGCTCGGCAGCGGAAGCACCAGTGCAGCAGTGTTGTTGTAGAACTCGCTCTTGGCGCTGTAGTAGCTAACGCCGACATCGACGACGCCGAAGAGCGTGACGGACGATTGGGCGGTGGCCGCGGTGACGCAAGACAGCATGCTCGCTGCCGCGATGATGGTTCTGTTCATGGTTGTGATCTCGATGGATGAAGCGTTGTCTGGCGTCGTCGTCACTCAGGCTTGAATCCTGCACTCTTGAGGAGTTCAGCGCTTTGGGAGACGAAACCAGCGACATAGCTTTTGAACTGGTCGACGTCCTGAGTCACAGGCTCTACGCCAAGGCTTGCGAGCGCGCCCGATCTGCCCAACTCAGACATCGATTTGTTGATGGCATTGTTGAGCAACTGGACCCGATCGGCGGGGGTGCCCTTGGGCGCCCACACGCCGTACCACGACCCGTATGTGAAGCCCGGCAGCCCGCTCTCCTGCACTGTCGGAACGTCGGGCGCGAGAGGGCTGCGCTTGGCTGAAGTGATTGCGATGGGCCGGACGCGGCCCGCTTTGGCCAGCGGCAGCACAGAGATCATCGAGTCCATCAGGAGCTGCACGTGTCCGCCCCCTACGTCCACCAACGCAGGTTGGGTGCCCTTGTAAGGAACATAGGTGAACTTGACGTTGCCCTGTTTGGCCAGGAGCAGCGTGGCCAGGTGACTTGGTGCACCTGCAGCCGGAATGGCCGCTGTCCACTTATCCGGCTCCTTCTTTGCCGCAGCCAGCACGTCGGTGAGCTTGCGAGGCTCCAGTTGGGGCGCGATGACGAGCATCAGCGGCGCCTCTGCAACCCGCGCAATCGGAGAGAATTCTGTTTGCGGGTCGTAAGGCGGCGTGGCGACGACCTCCTTGGCCAGCACGTGCGTGGCCGCGGAGAACAGCAGCGTATAGCCGTCGGCGGTAGCGGTCTGGACTGCCTTGCCACCCAGCGTGCCGTTCGCGCCGGCACGGTTTTCCACAATCACCGACACCCCGAGCTGTGTGTGTAGCTGGTTGGCCAGCAGGCGCGCGATGTTGTCTACACCGCCTCCCGCGGCAAAAGGAACGACGATGCGGATCAAGCGGTCAGGGAATTTGCCAGTCTGCGCCCATGCGGGTGCGACCGCGAGGATCGCGCACGCGACAACTACTTTCAGTGATTTCATGGAGTCTCCGTTGATTTAGATGAGGGGACCGGCGACGAGGCCGCAGGCGGTCTCGGGCGTCGCCGCTCGAAGACGCGCAGCGACTCGTCCATCGACTCTGCGTCGACGCCGCGGGTGATGAACACGATCCGGGTGCGTCTGTCCGCGCTCGGCCAGGCCGGCAATGACTCGGGCGGCTGGTACAGGTGCTGTACGCCGTGGAACACGAGCGGCTGTTCCGGCTGCTCCTGCAGGTTGACGATTCCTTTCACGCGCAGCAGGTCTTCGCCCCGCATCGCGATCACCATGTCGAGCCAGGAAAGGAAGCCATCTCGCGGCAACGGATCGTCGCGAGCGATCACGAATGAAGCGATTCCGCCCGAGTGCGCCGGTGCATCACCCGCTTCGCCGGCGGTTGTCACCGGTCTGTAGAAGGATCCACTCTCCGCTGAGAAAGACCGCGCGTCGCTGACGGGCGTCTGCATCGTCTGACGCAGCACTGCCACGTACTCTCCGCGCTCCAGATGCACTGCAGCTGTCGGGTTCAAGCTCCTCAAGCGGTCAAGCAACTCCTGGGGGATTGGCTCGCCCAGCAGATCGGCCTTCGTGAGAAAAAGGTGATCGGCCATGGCGACTTGTCGGGCGGCTTCGAAATAACGATCGAGCGTGCCCCGCGCCAGAACAGCGTCGACGGTGCAGCACACGCCGGCCAATGTGAAGCGATCCTTGACGGCGGGTTCTCCCATCACGGTCCGAAGGATCGGCGCAGGGTCGGCGAGGCCGCTCGTCTCGATCAATACATGGCGCAATGCTGGGCCGCCCGATGCGCCGCGTTCCGCGAGACCCACCAGCGCACCGATGATATCGCCGCGCACCGCACAACACATGCAGCCGTTGGCCAGCAGGATGGTGTCCTCCGTTGTGTTGGCGATCAGGTCGTGGTCGATACCGATTTCACCGAACTCATTGACAATGACCGCGGTGCCGACCAGATCAGGTTCGCGCAGCAGTTCGTTGAGGAGCGTCGTCTTTCCGCTGCCAAGGAATCCGGTCAGGACCGTCACAGGGACGCGCACCTGCCCGGGCTGGTCAGCTCCCAGCAACGAGGAGAAGTGGCCGGTCATGACTCACCCTGCTGTCGCCCGCCGTGAAGCTCAGCGAAAGAGTTCAAAGTTCGCTCCAGTCGTGCCAGCAACCACTCGCTCGCCTCGGCGGTAAACTCGTCGCGCTCAAGATCTTCCAGCAGAGTCTGAAGTGGCAGACCGGTTGCTTCAGACGTCGGGCGGGCCCGGAAGAAGGCCTCCACATCGGCAACACCGGAGCGGAGGCCCTGGTCCTCCAGGTAGTCCACGATGTCCAGCTCGAAGTCGACCAGCTGGAGGCTCACGCCGCCGGCGCCGCAGCCGCAACTGGAGCCGAGTGCAACGTGACGCATCGCAAGTTCGCTCCACAGGCGTGAGAGCCTGGAGGCGCGCTGCGACACGTCATCGGCCATGGCGAGGCTCACTGTCCGTCCCAGGCGACGTCAAGGGACACACCATTGCGCGAGGCTTTTGGTGCCTTGCGAAGCATGCGCGTCGCCTCTTGGTCGACCTGCCCCTTTGAGTCCAGGGCGACGCAATAGACCTCACGTGCCACCTCGCTGCTGACGTAGCCCTCGCGCACGTCCTCTGCGACAAGGTCCATGTCGCGGGCAAGCGGATCGCCGAAGCCGCCACCGCCACCCGACAGCATCTTGTAGGCGTCTCCGCGCTCCAGCCGCACGTTGAAGATCTTTGCGTTCAGGTGGTCGGTCTTCCACTCACCCTTGTGACGCACGGCGAGGCCGTTGCCCATGGCGTCCCCGCCGCCTTCCAGGCCCCATGGCTTGCAGTGGACGCGATCGATGCGGGTGGTGACGGTGAAAGGAGACAGCGCCTGCACCACCATTTCGGCGCCCAGACCACCGCGGTACCGACCGGCGCCGGCACTGTCCTGGCGAATCTGGTACTTCTCGACCAGCACCGGGTACTTAGCTTCGAGCTGCTCGGTCGGACTGTTGTGGGTGTCGCCATCGTTGATGCACACCGTGACCGAGACGCCGTCTTCCGTCGACTTGGCGCCCCATCCTCCACCCAGCGGTCCGATGCCGACAATGAAGAGTCGCCCATCCTCCGGGGAGATGCCGTGGATGTTGGGAAACACCAGGTCGGCGTGGTGACCTGCGATCGAGCGGTCCGGGATGGCTGGAGCCAGCGCCTTGAAGATGGTGTCGATCACCGTCATCGGGAAGGTCATCCACACCCGCATCGGGTACGGCCGCTCGGCACTGATCACCGTGCCCATCGGCATGATCACCTTCAGCGCGCGGAAACTTCCGTCGTTGACCGGGTAGTCGGTCGGCGTGGTCAGGCACTTGTAGGCCACCTGTGCGCAGGCGATGCCGGTCGTGAAGCCTGAGTTGTAGAAGCCTCGTACCTGCTTGCTGACGTCGGACAAGTCCACCGTCATCTCTTCACCCGTGACGGTCACCTTGACGCGAATCGGGATGCGCTTGCCGATCTCCAGTCCGTCGTCGTCCATGAAGGACTCCGCCTCATACACGCCATCGGGAATCGAAAGGGTGTTCTTGCGCGCCACCGCCTCTGACGAGTCCATGATCTGGCGGATTGAGCCGTTCACTGCATCCACTCCATAGCGCTCCAGGAGCTCCACGTAGCGGCGCTCGCCTGTAGTGATGGCGGTGATCTGCGCGCGTAGGTCGCCCAATGCCCGATCAGCCAGTCGCACGTTCATCGCGATGATGTCGACCAGGTCCTGGTTCACCACGTTTTCGCGTTGGTACTTCATGATGGGAATCTGGATCCCTTCGCTGAAGATGTCGGTGGTGACGTTGCCTAGCGTGCCGCCCACGTCAAGCCAGTGCGCCATGCAGCAGGTGAACCCTTCCAGCTTGCCCTCGTGGAACACCGGCATCGTGAACGTGAAGTGGTTCAGATGGCTGCCGGTGGTATAGGCATCGTTTGTGACCAGGATGTCGCCCGGCAGGATGTTCTCGTAGCCGAAGTGCCTGATCTTGGCCTTGACCGTCTCGGACATGCCCCGGATGAACATCGGCAGGCCCAGGCCGATCGAGACCGTGTCGCCCTCCCTGGTGAAAAGCCCCACGGTAAAGTCCAGCGCCTCGTAGATGATCAGGTTGTAGGCGGTGCGCGTGAGATTGGTTTTCATCTCCTCTGTCACGGCGTACAGGCCGTTGCGAATGATCTCGACGGTGACCGGGTCAACCACGGCCGAGGAAGTGTGCTGGTTGCTCATGAGCGGTCGCTCCCGATGGAAATTTGAAGGTTGCCGAGTTCGTCTACGCGCATCTCATCGCCTGGTTGCATCACGGTGGTGGAGGCGTGCTCCTCGATCAGCGCCGGGCCGCTGACGACGTTGCCGGAGCGCAGAAGGTCGCGCTTGTAGACGGGCGTGTCGGCCCAGCCGCCGGAGCGGAAGTACACCGGCTTGACGGTGCGCAGCGCTGCCTTCTCCGGCTTGGACGAACCCTCATCCACGCGGTGCTTGGGCGGCTTCTTCATGATGCCGAGCACGGTGACGCGCAGGCTCACCAGGTCAGCCGGCTCCTTGGGTGCCGAAGTGCCGTAGCGCACCTTGTGCAGCTCGTCGAACTGCTGCTTGATGGCCGAGCGGTCCTTGCCCTCAAAGAAAGCCATCGGGAGGTCCACCGTCACCGCGTGCTCCTGGCCCACGTAGCGCATGTCGGCCGCACGCTCGATCACCACGCCGTCCGCCTTCACGCCGGACTGCGCCAGCGCGGCGCGGCCCTCGTCTTCCATCGTCTTGTAGGCCGATTCAATTTCCTCGAAGGAGACGTCGGTGAGCTTGCGGAACACCGAGCGCACGTAGTCATAGCGCAGGTCGGAGAACAGCATCCCGTAGGCGGAGAAGTAGCCCGGCGCGTACGGGATCAGCACTTTGCGGATGCCGATCTCGCGTGCGATCGCCGAGGCATGCAGCGGGCCGGCGCCGCCGTACACCACCATGGTGAAGCTGCCGGCGTCCAGGCCGCGTTCGGTGGTCACCGCCTTCACTGCGTGTGACATCTGCGTCACCGCGATACGCAGGATGCCGTCGGCCGCCTCGGTCGGATCCAGGCCCAGCGGACCGGCCACACGCTCGTCCATCTGCCGCTTGCAACCTTCCATGTCGAGCTTGAGTTCGCCGCCCAGGAAGTTGTCGGCGTCGAGTCGGCCCAGCACCAGGTTGGCGTCGGTCACGGTCGGTTCCTTGCCGCCGCGGCCATAGGCCACCGGCCCCGGGATGGAGCCGGCGCTTTGCGGTCCCACACGCAGCGCGTTGCCGGTCTCCACGCGGGCGATCGAGCCACCGCCGGTGCCGACCTCGTGGATGTCCATCATCGGGATCTGGATCGGCAGCGCGCGCTCATAGCCGCCAATCAGCGCCGAGCCCGTCGTGAGCGGCCGGCCCTTGCTGATCACGCCTGCCTTGGCCGTCGTGCCGCCCATGTCGAAGGCGATCGCATCGCCCATGCCGAGTTGCGCACAGATGGCCTGTGCACCGATCACACCGGCAGCGGGGCCCGACTCCAGCATCCGAACGCAGCCGACGCGAGCATGCTCGATCGGGAACAGGCCGCCGGTCGACTGCACGACATAGAAGTCGCCGCCGAAGCCCTTGTCGGAAAGGTGTGTTTCGAGCTGACCGAGGTATTGGGAAACGCGAGGCCCGACGTAGGCATTGGCCACGACGGTGGAAACGCGCTCGAACTCGCGGTATTCCTGCGACAGCTCGTGCGAAGCGGACACGAAGGCGTTCGGAAGCTCTTCCTGCAGGATCTGCTTAACGCGCTGCTCGTGCGCCGGATTGCGGTACGAGTGGAGCAGCAGCACCGCCACTGCCTCGATGTTCTTGCCCTTCAGCTCGCGAGCCAGCTCGCGCACCGCGCCCTCGTCCAGCGGCTTGTGCAAGCTGCCGTCGGCGCGAAGGCGCTCGGCCACTTCGAAGCGCAGCGAGCGCTTGACCAGCGGCTGGTGCTTGTTGAAGAACAGGTTGTAGGCATCCGGACGGTTCACGCGGCCGATCTCGTAGATGTCGCGAAAGCCTTCCGTGATCAGCAGCGCGGTGTTGGCGCCGTTGCGCTCCAGCAGCGTATTGATGGCGATGGTGGAGCCGTGCAGGAACAACTGGCCGTTGCGCACATCGATGTCGGCGCTGTCCAGCGTGGCCTGGATGCCGTTGACCAGCTGGCCGTGCGTCGAAAGCGCCTTGCCGAACAGCAGCTTGCCGGTGGTCTCGTCGAATGCGGCCATGTCGGTGAAGGTGCCGCCGATGTCGACCGCGATGCGCAGATTGGGTTTGGATTGGGTTGCCATGTGTGTCTCGGCGCGCCTCAGGCTGCCGTTCCGATGCGGTTGCGCAGGATGCCCAGGCCGGTGATCTCCACCTCGACCACGTCGCCTTCCTTCATGTACAGCGGAGGCTCGCGACGGTCGCCGACCCCACCGGGCGTTCCGGTGGCGATCACGTCGCCGGGCGACAACGGCGTGAAGCGGGAGATGTACTCGACCAGCACGGGAATGTTGAAGATCAGGTCGTCGATGCTCGCGTGCTGCATCACGTTGCCGTTGACGCGCGTCTCCAGCGTCAGCCTGGTAACGTCCGGCACCTCATCGCGGGTCACCAGATAAGGTCCGAAAGGCGCGGTACCGGGGAAGTTCTTACCCGGCGTGAACTGGTGCGTGTGCCGCTGCCAGTCGCGAACGCTGATGTCGTTCAGGCAGGCATAGCCGGCGATGTGCTCGAAGGCCTGCGCCTTCGGGATGTGGCGGCCGCCCTTGCCGATCACGAAGGCCAGTTCGCCTTCCCAGTCGAAGCGCTCCGAGAAGGCCGGGCGCAGAACGGTGTCTTCATGCGCAGCCAGCGTGTCGTTGAAGCGAAGGAACAGTGACGGGTATTCGCTGTCCCCGCGCTTGGTCTCGGCGACGTGAGTCTTGTAGTTCAGACCCACGCAGATCAGCTTGGGCGGATTGGGAATCACTGGGAGCGCGCGCACCGCGCTCGCCTGCACGGAGTTCCCGCTTGCCGCCGCCGCCTGCTCGAGCTCGCACAAGGCGGCGGCCTGCAGCACTGCCACCAGATCCGGGTAGCGGTTGAGGAAGTCGGCCGGCGGCAGTTGGTAGCGCTCTTCCTGGACCACTCCGTAGGTGGCCTGCCCAGCGTGTATGAAGCTAGCGAGTTTCAATGGATCTCCTTGAATTCATCGCTGCGTTGGTTGCGCGAAAAGATCAGTTCGCAGCGGGTACAGGGACTGTAGAAATCCAGGAGCTCTTCGCCTAGATAGAATTCAGAGGAACCAGCATTGCCAGATTTGGCATGGCCATACGCGGGTAATCCCTATGAACGTTGCGACCGTCAAGCTCTTCTTGGAGGTGCTGGAGGCTGGCAGCCTCAGCAAGGTTGCGGCGCGCCGCCAGACGGTGCAGTCGCACATCAGCCGCCAGATCAGTGACTTCGAGGCGACCTTTGGCGGACCGCTTTTCCGGCGCACGGGCAGGGGTGTCGCGCCGACCGAGTTGGGCGAGCGCGCTGCAGTGCGGCTACGTTCTTGGGTGTCAGAGACAGACCGTCTGGCACAGGAGCTGCGCGAAGAGTCAGGCAAGCTGCTTGGCGAGGTCCGCCTAGGCGTCATCCCGTCCGCAGCGCATCCACTGATGACTCGGCTTTTTCAACGCCTGCAAGACGAGCATCCGGGTATCCGCCTCAACATCGCCGAGGCTCAAGGCACCGAACTCAACACGATGCTCGATAGCGGCGCCGTCGACATGGCGATCCTCTTTCGATTCAATCGCCCAAGCGGCCACGAGGAAAAACTGCTGAGCGTTGCGCATACCTATCTGATCGCTGCACCAGGCGACGAGCTCACAAGAGAACCCACGGTCAATTTCTCACGCCTGTCTGGGCTGCGCCTCGTGCTGCCTCGCCGCCCCAGTCACTGGCGCAATGCGCTTGACGAAGCTGCTCGGAGCTTGGGATTTACTCTGATGCCTGTTGCCGAAGTTGATTCGTTGACGATGCAGAAAGAACTAGTGGCAAATACGACGGGCCTCTATTCGATGATGGGGCCGTATTCGATTGCCGAGGAGCTCCAACGGGGCCGTCTTCAAGCCAGCAAGCTCGTCAAGCCTGATCTCTTTCGCCACGTGACGTTGGCATTCCCGAAACAGGGGAAGCTTTCGCCGGCGTGCAGGGTGGTCGCCGAGATCATCCAACATTTGGTCAACGCTTGGGGAAGCTTGACGGAACCCACAGCCGAGGACGAAGCCGGGCACGCTTAGCACTGACCAGTGAACGCGACTTCGCAGGCTGATCTCTGATCATGCTACAAGGCGGAACTTTGCAATCTGGCGACAAGACCGAACGTCTGGTTCTGCCGAGTCCGGCCTCACGGTTCAGCAGATGTGCCGCGGCATCTTGCCGTGACCGGAGGCAGCTGGATTGGAAGCAGACATCCGCTGAAGTCGCGCTCCGCACATGCCTTCTTGGGGCTCGGAATCACTTTCGCCACTGTAAGAGAGCTGGCCCGACACCCGCTCAGCGGCCTGAAGCAATTTCATTGCGCAACCCGTCAACGAGGATAGCCAGCCCCGCGCGAAACTCGGTTTCAGCATCACTGGCCGAAGCAGCCGTGGCGATTTCAATCAGATGCGGAAAGCGGTCCGGAGGGAGCGCTTGAAATCGAGCAATTGTCTCGCTGACTGACTCGCCGGCACGTAGCGTAAGCGGTCCAGCGAGCTCGGCTTGCGCGGCGCCCATGATGAGCGCAGACACTGCTCTGAAAGCAACGAGAAGGCGGTCTCCTGTGCGTCCGCTCCGCGCCAACGGGCGCAGTAGTGCCTCGGTCACTCCGAGCACTTCCGGCGAACGGCTGCGCCTGGTCAGGATGAGCGGTATGACATGCGGGTGGGTCCGGATGGAGCGCCACAGCATCACCGCGATGGCCTCCAGCTCCTCGTGCCAGGCGAGGTCGCCGTCGGGCGCCCATCGAGCCTCGCCGATGACCGCCTCGACTACCAGGACCTCCAACTCCTCTCGCTGCGAGACGTAGTTGTAGAGGGTCATTGCCCCGGTTCCTAGCTCGCTGGCCAGGGCGCGCATGGTCAGGCCCGCGAGTCCGTGCGCATCGACAAGCGCGAGTGCCGCTCGCTGAAGCTGCTCACGGGTGAATTTCGCAGGGCGTCCCACGCTTGACTCCGTTCTGAATAGGAGGGTACATTTATTTTAACGTACATTGTACTCAAACTGTTCGGTTAGGACTGACCTCAGCTGAGGCTCGGATTTGCAACTCGTTCAAGGAAGATTCATGAGGCTATCAATAGGCGATATGGCACCCGCAACGACCCTGCAAACCATACGCGGGGAGCATCTGACTGTGCCGGATGCCTCTGCGCGGTTTGTTCATCTGCAGTTCCGTCGTTTCGCAGGCTGTCCCGTATGCAACTTTCATCTTTTGAGTCTCGCAAGAAGGCGCAAGGACATCGAGGCGGCAGGTATTCGCGAAGTCATCCTCTTCCATTCGTCGCAAAGAGAGATGCTCAAGTATCAGGCGCAGCTCCCCTTTGACTGCGTCGCCGATCCAACCAAGCAACACTACCGCCGGTTCGGCGTGCAAACCTCGGGACTTGCGGTGCTACACCCACGCGTCTTCTGGAGCGGTGTGCGTTGGATTCTGACTACCGGCCGCTTCTACAACAAGGCCGAGAATGGAATTCTCGGCCTACCTGCAGATTTCCTTGTCGACTCGCGGGGTCATGTCGTGGCGGCCAAGTACGGCCTTCATGCGGACGACCACTGGGATGCTGATGAACTGTTGAGCCTCGCGTCTAGGGTGTGTCGAGGCGACGATGCCGACGCCACCGATGTCCAGCAACACCTCAGGGTTCGCGTTCCGTCATTTCCGGGCACCCGGGCCGGCCGAAAACCGGTCTTAAAAAGAACTTCACCGAGCTCTGGTCAGTGACGGATCCTGGCTGGCTCCGGGGCGCTCCAGCGCTTGGTTCCTGCCCTGCTCTCTCCAGCGCTCAGCCATTCGCTGCGCATCGGTCTGCACGGCAGGCATGCGCGCGACGAAGCGATCGACCTGGGCGGCCAGAAACCTTTCACCCTGTCTTCGAAGCGCCTCTGCCGCCGCCCGCCAGTCCGTCTCTACATCCTGCCGGGTGCTCTGCATCGTCTCCTTACCCGCATCCAAGGCACCCCGGCCCGACCGGAGCACCTGGAGGACACTATCCAGCTTGGCGCGGATGAAGGTGGAGGTCTTCGGCGGCTGACGCTTGGCCCGCTCGCTGGGGGGCAGTTGCCCGAATGTCCGTAGCGCGCGGAGCCGATGATGGATCGCATCGCGGTGCGGACGCCGGATTTGGCCACGTACCTGCCGAGGCGTCGCATTGGCGGCCACGCCCTGTTCGCGCATCAGCGCGGCGAACTGCTCGCGCCATTGCCGCAGCGTGTCCTTGCGAATATACAGTCGCTTGCCAGGCTCGAACTCGTGCTCGCACTTGACCACCAGGTGCACGTGCGGGTGCGGCTGGTCGGTGTGCAGCACCATGGCGTAACGGTAATGAAGCGCAAAGTTCTCGCGCGCGAACATGCGTCCCGCAGCCAGCACCTTCTCCGGTGGCGTGCCCGCCGGCATCGACAGGACAATGTTGTGGACGAGCTTCGCACGGGCGTCCTTCTGACCCTCGGCCAGCCTGGGCTTGTACTGGCTTCTGCAGAGGTCCAGCTGCCAGTCGGCCGCGATCTCCTTGGCGGCACCCCGGCCCTGCAGCGTCAGCCCCTCGTCGGTCTCCATCGGCAGCTTGCCATGCCGGCCGATGTAGCGCAGGTGCGCATCGACTCCGCCAACGTCCCGCCCGCCGCCTGAGACCTTCACCATCACCTCCGGCGTGCGGCTCACCGTGCGCTGGATCTGCGCGATCTGCTCGGCGCCAAAGCGCAGCGTGCCATTCGGCCCTCGCCGGCCGTAGCTCACGATGTCCAGCGCCATGTCGCGCGCGCCGCCAGCCGGCCCTCGACGGCTTCGCCCAAGCCGCACCATCTGCTTAGGCATGGCCCGTCTCGCTGCTGGCCTCCCAGCTCATCAGGTTCCGGCGCACGACGCCGGCGGTGGCCTCGCGTGCCGCCTCGATCTCCTGCCGGGCCAGCGCGATCACATCGCGCAGGTCTGATGCCAAAGGCTCCGACAAGGTGTTCGGCATGCCAAGCATTCGAAGCTGCCGCCCGAGCGCAGCCAGCTGCGCGCCAGTCGCCTTGACCAGATTCAGTTCGTGCGGCGGCAGTACCGCCGAGCCACGAACATGATTGTGGATCAGCATGGACAGGTAGCTGCCGGTCTTCATTCCACGGGCACCGGCCCGCTCTGCCGCCAGCGCTCGATCGCCGTTGCGAAGCCGCAGCGTGATGCGATCCTCTGCAACACCGTCAACAGTCGAATCATGCTCGACCCGTTGCTCGCCCGATTCGCACGCGATCGGGCTGTTGGCTTGCAGCACTTCGTCGACCAGTTTGGCGAGCAGACCCGACTCGCTGAGCTCATGGCGCGCGGCCAAGGCGGCAAACCGCGCCTTCGCTTCCGACGGCAGCCGTAGCGAGATCACAGCGGATCGAGGGGCGTTGGGCATCTCAAGCACCAAGGCTGTAAACAATGTCTGACGGCAGTCTATCCTGCCCTCAACACCGCACAAGGCCTTGGGCGTCGGCATGCCGACGCCCTCAGTCTGCACTCGATCCGAACGCGACCAGTGATCAAGCTTTGCACGCACTGCCCTTCGCACCGCGGGATCGATCACCAAGCAAGCCAGGCAGACGTCTTCAGTCCCTCTTGGCTCGCGACAGCGCCCACCATCTCCGAGGACGAGCCTCGAACGACCCGCTGTCTGCCGTGAAAAACCTGCACTACCTTCGGCGGACAGGGTGTCGGCATGCCGACACCCTCAATCTGCACTCGATCCGAACGACACCAGTCAGGGAACGACGCACTGCTCTTCATCGCGGGATCCAGCGCGCCTGGGCCAAGGAAGGAGGCCCGCCATCACCGATGACGGGGCCTGGGTGATTGCACTGCCTGCCCGGCATGGACAGGGTGTCGGCATGCCGACACTTTCAGTCCTGCCATTGCTGCGCCAGCCGCCGCGCCTGCTGCACGGCGTGCTCCGCATCGCGCAGGAATTCGGCGATCAGGCCGAGCTTCGGATCATCGCCATGACGCTCCTGCGTGTGCTCCACGCCCAGCACGGCCAATTGCAGTGCCTCCTCGCACTCGCAGGTGCGGCGGTACAGGCATCGGCCCTCGAACCGGGACAGCGGCTCGGGCCGATCGGTGGGTGGCACGTCAGCGCCGTCGGCTGTGCGGTTCATGGCGATCGGCCCCGGGTGGGATGGCGGCCGGATGACGTGGACGCGGCCTGCTCGGCTTCGCCCAACGGCACCGGCGTGAGGTCGCGCGTGCTGCCGATGCCGTCGAGCGCGGGCTGGAACCGGGCCGCAAAGGCGCCGTGGCTCGGTACCGTGGCGCGCTCGGGCGCTGTGGCCCAGACGGCGACGCCGAGGACGGTCAACGCTGCCACACTGCAGGTGACGACCAGGATGGCGACTCGCGGGCTCATGTGTGCGTTCATGTGTGCCTCCATGGGATCGAGATGGTCGAAGAGAGGGGCTGACGGGAAGGAGGGTTGGCGCGCCCCGTGCGTCACATCAGGCGTCGGCGGCGCGCCGTGCCTGCTATGCGGCGTCGTCGGGTGTGAGCGGCTGCGCGCCCAGGGACCGCAGGGCAACGGGCAACCAGCGTGAGCCTTCCAGCTTGCTGGCGCAGTGCGCCACGGCATCGGCCTTCTTCATCCCGGCCATGGCCTGCGTGGCATCGATACCGGTGGCTTCCTTGACGGCGTCCACTGCCTTGGCCTTGCTCACGTGGCGCAGGTAGTTCGCGGCGCTCGGCGACCACCAGTCGGCCATGTCGACGCCCAAGGCTTCGACCAGGGCATCGCTGTGGTTGTAGGAGCGCGGCCGGGCAGTGACGGCATTGACGCTTCGCGCCGTGCAGTAGGCGAGCAGTTCGAGCAAGGTGTCTTGCGGCTGCGCCAGCAACCACCGGAACAAGGCGTCGGGGCTGCCCGGCAGACGGTCCCCCCACACGGTCTCTGCGCCGCCGAGCACGGTCGCTGCCGGGCTCTGCGAGTACTCGCTCGCCTCCTGCGCCAATGCGCTGTCACCCGTCACCCGAACCGCCACCTTCACGATGTCGTCGCCTGGACCGTAGAGGCCGAACACGGTCTCGGCCATGCGGTGCACCAGCGTCACCAGCGCGATGTGCGGGTTCTGCACCAGGGCGGCCTGGATCGCCGCCGTCCGGTGCGAAGTCAGGTCGCGCATGAGCTTCTCGCTGAACTCCGGACGCGCTGCCCTCCTCTGGTCGCGCGACGCCGATTCCTCGTCGACTGCGTTGGCGTCCGTGCCCGCCTTGTGATCGCGGGCGCGCACCAGACCCTGCTCGACCACGACCTCGCCGCGACTGTCGAGACGCACCAGGGCGCCGGCGCGGGCCAGCTGCTCCGGCCGCCACTGCAGCAGGTTCGCGCGCGCAGCGGCGAGCCTTTCCTCCGCGGTGTCCAGCGCCTCACAAAGCTGCTGTTCGATCAGCTCGAAATCGTCCGCGTCGGGGTCGCCCTCCTCCTGGTGCTGGTCGTACGCATCGGCACGCGTGCGCTGCTCGGCTTCGAGTCGCTCGATCGCCTCGGCTTCTTCCGGCGTCGGCTCGTGCTCGCCCTCTCGTTCGCGCCCGTGGCCGCGCCATGCGGATGTCTCGGAATCGAGCGAGCACTCCACCCAGGCCCAACCTTCTTCCCTGACCATCGCCGCGTGGCTGCGCAGCTTGTCCATCGCCAGCGTCTGCAGCAGGTCCGCACTGTCCAGGTAGATGCCGCTGAGGTCGTCCATCGAGGTGAACAGGTCACGCCGTACGGTGCCGCCTGCGGCTTCATAGGCGGCGAGTCCGACGAAACGCGCCAGCCGGCTGTCGGCGCTGCAAGCCTCGGAAGTCATTGCATGGCGGATGCGCCAGGCGCTGCGATCGAACGGGCCCAGGCCGTCCCACACCGCCTCTTGCGTCGCGTGGCTCTCGATCAGCGCCAGCGCCTGCAACTGGTCAGGCTCGATCTCATCCGCGCGGTACATGTCGAGGAAGCGGGGCGACAGGCGCGCGAGCTTGAGACGCCGCTCGACCGTCAAGGGCGAGACGCCGAAGCGGCTTGCCACCTGCGCCACGGTCAGGTTTTCGTGGTCGATCAAGCGCTTGAACGCCTCCATCTGATCGGCGGGATGCATGCCTTCACGGCCCGAGTTTTCGGCGAGCGAGACCTGCAGTGCCTGGCTTTGCGCGTACAGCTTGCACTCCACCGGGTGCGAAGCCGACCAGCGCCCGCTTTGCGCCAGCACCTGCATGGCGCGCAGGCGTCGCCCGCCCGCCACGACCGCGAATCGCTCATCGGGTTGCGCCACCACGCACAGGCGCTGCAGCAGTCCCTGCGCGTCGATCAACGCGGCAAGTTCGACGAGTCCTTCCTCGTGATGCACCTTGCGCACGTTTGCTTCGCTGATGAAGAGCCGGTCCAGCGGCACCAATACGTCGCGCCCTCCCGGTTCGACGAGCACGGGCGTCTCGCTCGTCCCGGCCGCAGACGTGTTCCCTGTCTGGTGGGCACGCGATGAGGCAACCTTCCTTGACTTGGCAATGACCGTCATTTCAGTTTCCTTTGCAGTTGAAGTTGAAGACATGCCGGGTTCCTAGATTCAGAGCCCTTTGTGGGAGGGTTCCGGTTCGCATCGGCCTCCTACCCGGAGCTGGCCGCCGTTTTCCTGAGTTCTTCGCCCGGTGAACGACAGCGACCGCGATGGCGGGGGAGCAAGGGGGAAGCATTCGTAACGCGCAAGCGTTATGAACACCCCCTTGCAGGCGAGAGCCGGTCCCCCGGCAGCGGCGCAGAGTCACCGGATACAAGGCGAAGGACTCAGGACCACGGCGGCACAGGAGGTCCACGCGAACCGCAATCGCCGCGCGGCGAGCGCCTCTACCTGCCGCAGGCAGGCCTGTTCAAGGGAGGTCCAAGGGGCGCAGCCCCTGCGCCAGGGATGCGCAAGGCGGCTGCAGGCCGTCCCGGCAGGGGATGAGCGCGAAGGCGCGAACCTGGAGCAGCCCGGCACCGGCGAAGCCGGTGGGCGCCCGAGGCGACGTCGAAGAGACGTTCCGGATCACCCGGCAACCTGTCGGACACCCCCTGCGCCTGCGCGCGCACTTGCGCGGCCCGCGTCTCGTCATACGCCAAGGCAGCACGCCGGATCTCGCTGGCATTGCGGATGAACCGCACGTTCAACGCAGGGTCGAGCCTCGGCTCCTGCTCCCTGGCAAAGCAGATCGACATCCTGCAGAAACAGGCCGACAAGCTGCGGACAAGGGAAGTCGATGGTGTGGTCTCTCGCATCAAGGTCGCAATTGCGCACTGCGGATGGACCGCCACCCAATGGGGCTTCGGCACCGCGGCTGCAGGAAAGAGAAAGGGCGCCTCGGCGATGAAGCTGGGTTCGACCTCCGGCGCCGCCAGCTACGCGGACGGACAGGGTCGCACCTGGAGCGGGCGCGGTCCGCGACCCGCCTGGTTGCGCGAGGCGCTGGCCAATGGCAAGTCCCTGCAAGATTTCGCCTCGGGCGCAGCGCCCGCGCCGACCCGGAGCGGGGCCACGACCAGGTCGAAGGGAAAGGCCGAGTGCGAGACCCAGATTCGCTACCGTGACCAGGCCGGCAACACGTGGAGCGGCATGGGCCCGCAACCGGTGGGCTCAAGGAAGCTGTCGCGGCCGGAACCTCGCTGGAGCAAGTGGCGGCCTGATAGAAGCCGTTGCACTCGGCACCGGATCGGCGCACCGCAGACCACGAGGCACCACATTTCCCGGGTGTCTACCACCGCCCCCATCCTGTTCGACTCCGCTCGCTTCGTCGAGGATCTGAAACGCCGCATCGACGGTGCACGGCTGTCGGCCGCGCGCGCTGTCAACCGCGAGCTGGTGGCGCTGTACTGGGACATCGGGCAAGCCATCCGTGAACAGCAGGCGCGCCGGGGATGGGGTGACGCGGTGGTCGATCGGCTGGCGCGCGATCTCAAGGCGTCCTTTCCCGGCACCACTGGCTTTTCAGCGGCGAGCCGCTGGCGCATGCGTCAGTTTCACGAGACCTACGCCGCGCCGGAGTTTCTCGCACAGCTTGTGCGAGAAAGGGAGCGCGATGTCAAGCGCACCCGAGGTCCCCAGGCGCTGACAGTCGTCGACCATCGTCAACTCGCACAGGCTGTGCGAGAAATGGTGGAGGCGGTGCCCTGGGGCCACCATGTCAACCTGCTGTCCAAGCTCGACGATGCTGGGCAGCGGCTCTTCTACCTCAAGGCCACCGCGCGCTTCGGCTGGAGCCGCAACGTGCTGCTCAACCAGCTCAAGGCGCGGGCCTACGAGCGGTCGTTGGCCGAAGGCAAGGTGCACAACTTCGCGCTGGCACTGCCCGAGCATTTTGCCGAGCAGGCCGAGGAGGCGCTCAAGAACAGCTACAACCTGGGATTCCTTGGCATCCGGCGCGAGATCAAGGAGCGCGAGCTGGAGGATCACCTGATCGACAAGCTGCGCGACTTTATTCTCGAGCTGGGCTATGGCTTCTGCTTCGTCGGGCGCCAGTACCGGCTCACGCTCGGGCGCAAGGAGTACTTCATCGACCTGCTCTTCTATCACCGCTTTCTCAAGGCGCTGGTGGCGATCGAACTGAAGATCGGGCCCTTCGAGCCGGAGTTCGCCGGCAAGATGGACTTCTATCTCAACCTCCTCAACGAGAAGGAGCGCGCGCCGGACGATGCGCCATCCATCGGGATCATCCTGTGCGCCGAGAAGGACAACCTGGAAGTGGAGTTCGCACTGAAGAGCAAGTCAAACCCGATTGGTGTGGCCGAGTACCACCTCCAGGGCAAGCTGCCGGCCGAGATGAAGGGAAAGCTGCCCTCCGCGCGCCAGCTTCAGGAAGTCGTGCGGACCATTTACCCCCGATTGGGTTGAGCCGCAAACGCGAGGGCAAGCACCAGATCCGCTTGGATGGCCTGAGGATTCGGGTCCTGGATCGTGGAATATTCGCCGCATCATGGCGGAGAGATCGCACCATCTCCGGCTTGTGCATTCAAGTAGGCAGTCGCAGCAACTGCGGACACCTGCCTCGCCCGCAGGAGAACCGACCGCCAGGGCCGCCAGGCATGCCGCCACCCGTGACGGCTGTGCTGCCGCGAGAACTACGCAGCCGCCGTCGCGGTGAGCGCTTCAGGCGCCGAAGGCGCCTGGCTCTGCGTCACGGCCGTCTTGCGCGCAGCAGGTTTCGGGTTCGCCTTCTTGCGGCTGGGCACGGCCTTGCGCGCCGCCGCCTTCTTGGCGGTCACGGCGGGCTCCGACCCTGCCACCGGCGTCTTCGGGCTGGTGGTTTTCTCAGCTGCCTTCGAGGCCCGCCCTGTCTTGGTCGCACGAGCCTTCGTGGCCGGCGACTGGGTCACCGGCGGCTTGATCGCTGGTGTGGATTCCGCAGCGACAGTCGATCCGGCACGCGCCTTCGCCGCCGACTTCTTGCGCGGGGCCTTCACCGCAGGCGTTGCCGCGTCCGAGGGCGCCGCCACGTCGGCGACTGGCGAGGACTTCACGGCTGTCGAGGTCTTCGTTGACTTGACCTTCGCCGACCCGGCGCTCGACTTGATCCGCTTGGAGACGGTCGACTTCGCCGGCACGTTCGTCGCCGGCGACGCGGCGACAGGTGCTGCCGGTGCTGCAGCACCGGCCATAAAACTCTCCAGCGTCCGACCGGCCGCCAGGGCCTCGCGCAGCCACGCGGGCCTGGGCCCGCGCCCGCTCCACTGGTGGCCCTGTCCGTCGCTGAACTTCGCGCCCTGGGATGCAGCGCGGCGCTTGCCCTTCGTCGCCCCCTTCGTCACCTTCTTCGCCTTCGACTCCGGCCGCGAAGCAGCGGCGGCGGTCGAGGCGAATTTGAGGTCGCCGGCCGTGAGGCCGTACGTCGAGATCATGGCATTGATCTTCGCGATGGCGCCTTTGGCTTCGACGGCGAGTTGCTTTTGGGCGGAGGCCTGGAGGGCGGCAATCTCGCGTGCCAGTTGGGCGTAGGTCTTGGTCATGGACAACTTGAAAATGGAAAAGGCTGGAGTCTAATTAGTTTTGCGCAGAGCAATGGGTCTGGGCCGCGATGAATTGCATCTAACCGAACGTGGGGCAACGGTCCCAAATTCATTCCTTCATTCTTCCGATGGGAGGAGCGGCACCGAATCGAGCGACGGCATCTCTCTGGCCAGGATGAATTCGAAGGCTGCGCCCGCATGCCGTGCGGCGGTGAAGATCGCCGTGCGATCGTTCTTGAGCACCTGCAGCCAGCTGTCGAGGTACGCCGCGTGGCCCTCGATGGTGGCATCGACCAGGCCACAGTGCCCCATCACGAATGCCGAGCCGAGTTCGGCCACCAGTTCCTCGAACGCATACGCGGCATCTGCGAAGCGTCGGCCGAATTGCCGGTTCAAGCGGCTCGCATGGCCCGTCCAGTGAACGGCCTCGTGAAGTGCCGTCGCGCAATAGGCTTGCGCGCTGGTGAAGCGCCGGGGCCAGGGCAAGCGGATCTCGTCGAGCTCGGGCAGGTACATCGCGCGTTCGAAGCCATGCCGGATCAGCGCATTGCAGCCGCCCAGCAGGCGCAAGGCGCCTTCCACCGGGCCGCCCGCCGGCTTGACCGGCTCGACGCACAGCTCGACGACCTCGCACGGCAAGCCGTCGATCTGCGCGACGTTGAAGACCCAGAACGGCCTGCACAGCAGGACACCGTCGCGCGTCACCTCGTCCGCCCTGCCCTCCTCCTCGGCCTGCGGGACGTCCGGCGCACGACCGGCATCTTCACCCCCGCGGGCCTTGCGCTGGAAGTGCACGCACATCACCGCACGTTCGCCCTTGCGCACCTGCGCGCCCATGCTCGCCGCCTGCTTGTAGGTCAGCCAGACGTTGGACGCATAGCCGTGCTCGAAGGCCGCATCCCACAGCAGCAGCACATTGGCGCCGTGGTAGGGCTCGCCGGTCTTGCCGTTGCGCGGCATGCCGCGCGAGGCCGCCTGCGTCCAGCGCGCCCGGAACACGTTCCCGCCCTTCTCGAGCATGGCCACGATACGGTCGGTGACGACCTGGCGTACGTCCCTGCGTGCGCCGCTGCGCCCCGTCGGGTTCCTGTCTTCATCGGCACCTGCTTTGGGTGAGTCCTCGGGGGGTGCGGGGGGAACGCCCGCGGTTGTCGGGGTGTCCGCATCGCGCTGACCGGTGAATGAAATGGCAGGCATGGCTGGGCCTTTCTGCGGCGTGTGCCGCGGTGGTTGAAGATCTGCTTTCGGAGCCGCCTCGACGCATGAAGAGCGAGCGCAAGGGGGCCGATGTCCGGGGACCGCCCGCAGGCCGCAGCCGAACGCAGAGAGGACCGGGTGAGGACGGTGGCGAAGCCCTGGCCCTGGACAGCGGACCGGGCGAGCTAGGCGTCGGACAAGAGGCGGCACCAAATGCGGATCCACCGCGGCATGCGCCGCCTGCACGGCCCACGCTTCTCGCAAACGACCGGCAGCGCGCCATCGAGGGCGGCAGCCCACGGCGCAGGGCTTTGCACCGCAAAGGCAAGATGGCTTCAGGTCGAGAGAGTTGCCGCGCCTTGGCGCGGGTGATCACGCTCGGCGCGCGAAGTGCGCCACGAAGGACAGCGGCAGAAGCCGCCGGCCGGGGCCGGCGACGCGGCACTCAGGCCTGGATGCGACCCGCCGTTCGCGCCTCGCGTGATTGCCGAGGCTTGATGAGGGGTTGAATGACTCAACCGGGGCACCTGCGGCGGCCTGGCAGGGGCCTTGAGATAGAAAAATCAAACCTGAGCCAATCCACTTATCTCAGACCGCGGTATGTTCAAACGAGCGCAGCCGGCTCTGCACCCGAGTTCGTCATGTCCCTATCGTCGTCTGGCAAGCGTGGCAAGAATGACGGCGCCGACGCTGCGGCGAACTGCAGCGGTCCAACGTCCGAACATGCGCTTCGTGCCGATCAAGAGTCTTGAGCAGCAATCGCAACTGAGCGTGCATCGCGTTCGCCAGGGATTCGTCGAGCAGCGCACAGCAATCATCAATCGGATCCGCGTGCGGCCGGCGATGGTTGTAGTCCTCGCGCCAGTTGTCGGTGACGCTGCGCAGGTGGCTCAAGCTGGCAAACCAGTGCTGCGACAGATTGATGAACTGAACGCCGTCTTGTTTGGCTACTT
Organism: Variovorax sp. Soil_C_17; assembly: GCF_057657265.1. Taxonomy (NCBI): domain Bacteria; kingdom Pseudomonadati; phylum Pseudomonadota; class Betaproteobacteria; order Burkholderiales; family Comamonadaceae; genus Variovorax; species Variovorax sp. Soil_C_17. The sequence continues at coordinate 299,348 of NZ_JBDGIT010000005.1, read as the reverse complement.
CTCCGCCGATGAAGACGAACCAGGGCCGAATCCGCCAGGTCATTGGAAGCAGGCGCGCCAGTTCACAGCTATTTGCGGCCAAGTCCGAAACTGGCACGCTACGCCTACTCCTTACAAACCCCATCAGAAGCTCTTGTGGGGACACCAACTCCAAGCCTACCAGCCTTCCCCATGGAAGGCGATCGCTGGCGCTGTGGAGTGTGTTCAGTCTCTAAGGGGGGAATGCGCTGTTCAAACGAGCGGTTAGCGCTGAGAATGGGGCCATTCTTCCATGAGAGGGTCGCCCGCGGCAGGCGGAAATGACAAAGCTCGTCCGACACCGGCTCCTTGCCATCTTGGCAGCGGACGCGGCGAGTTACTCTCGGCTGATGGCGGAAGACGACGTCGGAACGTTGCAGGCCTTGGAATCTGCCCGCGGGTCGTTTCGCTGTCATGTCGAGGCCGAGGACGGGCGCATTGTCGATACGTCAGGTGATTCGGTCCTGGCCGTTTTCGACACTTCCGCAGGCGCTGTGCGGGCGGCGATCCGGATTCAATCGGAACTGGTGAGCCGGGCCGAACAGCTTCCTCATGACAGGCGCCTTCTTTTCCGGATTGGCATCCATCTTGGAGACATCGTTGAAAAGATGGATGGCACGGTCTATGGTGATGGCGTCAACATCGCTGCGCGCCTACAGGCGCTGTCCGAGCCCGGTGGTGTGCTGGTATCGCACGCCATCGAAGAGACTGCGGCGTATCGGACGCATGCAGAATTCGAGGATCTTGGCGAGCACGCGGTCAAGAACATCGTCAAACCTATCAGGGCGTTTCGCGTCCTGGTCCGCGAGGCGAGCCAGCCAGCATCTTTGGCAGCGAACCCGCAGAGGGCCGCGACTTCTGCGGCGCTTTCTTCGGACAAGGCTCGGTCCGAACTCGAGAGCGCGCCATCCGAGCCCCCCTCTCGAGCACGATGGCGCCTTTCGCTGGTAGGCAGCGCGTTCGTCGCCGTTGCCCTGGCGGCAGGCGCGGCCGCTTTATGGTGGCAGCCGGATGTTCCGTCAGTGAACATCGACGAGGAAGTTGTCGCTCGGCGTGCGGTGGCCGTGCTGGCATTTGGTGACAGGCGCGTGAATGGGAATGTGGCCTCGCTCGGTGACGACCTCGCCGATGCAATCGGAAGCCAGTTGCATCGCAATGGCATGCGTGTCATCCATCGCAGCGCTGTGGGGCAGCAGAATCCGGCCGCCCCGGAGTTCGAGCGCATCGGCGCCGAGCAGCACGTAAAGTTCGTGCTCAATGGCCGAATCACCCAGGCTGGCGATGCCGCGCGCGTAGCCACCAACTTGACCGAGATCGCGACCGGCGCTGTCTATCGCCTGTTCCAAGCAGATTTCAAGGCAGAGGACGAATCGGCGCGTGGACGCTATGCACAGCAGGTGACGTCTTTTCTCAAAGCGCGCTATGTTGAGATCGAAACAACGCGAGCCAGGCTTCCGGGCCGCGAAAAGGACCCGGTGGACGCCATCGTGCTCGCCTGGCGCGATGTGGATCGGGGCGGTGCGGACGATCTCCGCAGCGCGCTCAGTCGCTTTGAGTTTGCCGCACGCAGCGATCCGAACTCGCTTGATGCACTGAGCGGCCTCGGGGCAATCCATCTCATGGAGTTCTACTATTTCTACAGCGCCGCGCCGCTAGAAAAGTTGGACATGGCCGAGCAGGTGCTCAAGCGCGGACTCGACTTGGGTCCGGACCATCCGCAGATACTTGCGGCCTGGGCGGAAATGCTCATGCTGCGCCAAAAGCCGGAAGAATCGTTCTGGATGTGGAAGCGAGCGCTTGAGACCAATCCAGATGACCAGACGGCCCATTTGCGATTTGCCAGCGCGCTGGTTCGGCAGGGCCGGTACGCCGAGGCCGGCCAGCACCTCGAGCAGGTTTTCGAGCTTCGCCCCATTCTCGCAAGGCAGCACCAATGGCTCAATCAAACCCGGGCCGATCTCGCCTTCGCGCAGCAGCGCGATGCCGAGGCTTACGAGATATTGCGCAACTGGACTGCGGAATCACCGAACAATGGCAGGCCCTACCTGATGCTGGCAGCGATCGACGCGCTCCATGGACGCGCGGCCTCCGCCAAGGCGAACATGGCGCGTCATCGGCAGATGCTGCCGCTCAGCAACATGGCCTATGTCGAGTTGAACTACCCGTCGAGCGATCCCGGCTTCCTGGCGCAGCGCGCACGATTGATCGACGGCCTGCGCAAGGCGGGGCTTCCAGAGGGCAAGCGATGAATACAACACGCTCGTATTGCACACGCCTGGCACTTCGGGCGTTTGCCATTTCCTTGCTTTGTCCTCTCTTTCATGCAACGGAGGGCTGGGCTCAGGCACTCAACAACCAGGGTGCGCCTTCGCACTCCCATGCGAATCCGTGGGGTCCCGCAGCGACCGCCCTCGCCTTGCCGCAGGGGGGCACACCGATGACGTTCAAGTCGAACGTGGAAGGTGGTGGCAACCTGCTGATTCCGAGCGTCCTTTACAAGCCTGCAGGTGCAACTAGAGGCGCTGTCGTGATCGTCAACGGGAGCTATGGCTGGAGCAATAACCGCGAGGGCCACTATGCCCGCTCCATGAGCTCAGCCGGCTTCGCGGTGCTGGTCATCGACACCTATGCCCCACGCGGCGTGACGAACACGGGGACCGACACCTCGGCGGTTTCGATGTTCGATCAATTGGGCGATGCCTACGCGGCAAGAAGAGCTCTGATCGAAGCGGGATACAGGCCGGACCGAATTGCCATCATGGGTGCCGGGAGAGGTGGCGCAATTGCACTCATGGCTGCAGACCGCGCCTTCGGCCCCCCGGAGGGCGACAGAAGCTTCGCGCTCGCCATGGCAGTAACGCCATCCTGTCTGCTGCGTCCACGCGCACCCAAGCCGCTGGCTGTCGTGTTCGTTGGACTTGCCGAAAAGGACAGCCTCAACGGCGTGCAGGCTTGCCAGGAGATAGTCGCCGAGTTTGCCGCCGCCGGCGGCAAGGTGGCCAGCAAGGTCTATCCAGGCACTGCAAGCGGCTTCGACGGAGAGCCAATCATCACTCGCATGGTGCGTGATCCTCGGGTAGAAAATCTCCAGACCTGCAAAGTTGTCGTCGAGCCCGACGGGCGCTCGACCTTTGAAGGCAAGAGCTTCGCCAAGGCGGAGTTCTCGGCATTGGTCGCGCAGATGAGAAGGTCATGCGTTGTGCGAGGAGCCTTTGGCTATACCAATCTGACGCAGAAGGCCAATGTCACTCTCGATCTGATCGATTTCTTGGATGCGAACTTCGCCCAGTGAAGGTGGTCGGTCGTCGCCAATAGGGCCAAGCGAGTCCCCAAAAGCGCAGCAGCTCAACGGTCAGCTCGCCTGGAGCAGTCCCTTCTTCATCTGCGCTTGAGCGGCGGTGCTGGCGCCGCCTGTGCGGCCTACCCGCGGCGGTTAACCGCCACCAGCCGCATGCCCGGCATTACTTCGGCAGCCAGCTCCGGCCGCTCTAAGGCGTACTCCAAATTCATGCGAGCAATCTCCACGTGCTCCTCGCCCAGCGCCTGGGCGCGCGAACCCTGGCCACGCTCGATCGCCTGCACCAGCGCATGGTGTTGGCGGTGCGCCTGCTGCATCCATTGCTGGCCCTCCTTCATCGACGACTGCATCGGCAGCATCGCGCTGGGCGAGGCGAAGGGCTGTCCGACGAGTGTTTCCATGATCCGCCTGAGCGTCGAATTGCCGCACCCTTCGATGATCAGGCGGTGGAAGTTGTCGTTCATCTCGACATAGGCCGCGTAGTCGTCCAACTCCATCTGCGGCTTGTTGACGGCTTTGTCACCGTCGTCGAGACATTCGTGCAGGTCGCGCAGCAATTGGCGCTGCGCGCCCTCCTCCGCCAGCAACCGGGCCGCGAAGCCTTCGATCACGCCGCGCACACGGATTGCATCGGCGATTTCCTGCGAGGTGAAGCGCCGCATCTGGTAGCCGCCGGCCGGCGAAGGCTCGATCAGACCTTCGTGCTCCAGACTGCCGAGCGCCAGGCGGACGGGCGTACGGGAGGCGTTCAACTTGTCCGCCAGCGGGATCTCCGCCAGACGCTCCCCAGGGACGAATTCGCCTTTGAGGATCATGTCTCGCAGCTGAACCAGTACGCGGGATTGTTGGGAGTCCATGGGTGTTGCATGCAATTGATTCCGCTCAATTGTACGGAGATGGTGCATTGCTGCACCTCATGAATGCATCAAGCGGCTCTCTGCATACATACGGTCTCACATCTTCAGCCAACCGACGGCGTCAGCCCGGCAAGATGTAGGTGTAAACCCTTTATTTTTGGCATTTTTTGTCGACAACATATTGCCTCGGCAGGCGGTTCAATCCAATAATGCATCCCATTGCATGCAACACCATACAGTCACCTGAGGACTTCCCCATGATCAGTGTCGAGAAGAATGACCACATGACCCGCGTCGGGCTGGACAAGCCGGCCGGCAAGCTGCTGCGGCGCTACTGGCAGCCCGTGGCCCTGGCGGAAGAGCTGAGTGGCCCGCGCCCGTTGAAGCCCGTGAAGCTCATGGACCAGGACTTCGTGCTGTTCCGCGATCCGCAGGGGAACCTCGGCATGCTGGATCGCGACTGCCCTCACCGCGGCGCCGACCTCGCCTTCGGCCGGTTGGAAAGCGGCGGACTGCGCTGCGCCTTCCACGGCTGGCTGTTCGACGCCAGCGGCAAGTGCCTGGAAACCCCGGCCGAGCCGGCCGGCAGCAAGCTGTGCACACGCATCCAGCAGTCGGCGTATCCGGTCGTCGAGAAGAGCGGCGTGGTGTTCGCGTACATCGGCGAGGGCGAGCCGCCGGCCTTCCCCGACTTCGACTGCTTCGTTGCACCGGACAGCCACACTTTCGCCTTCAAGGGCCTGTGGGAATGCAACTGGTTGCAGGCACTGGAAGTGGGCATCGACCCCGCGCACGCCTCCTTCCTGCATCGCTTCTTCGAGGACGAGGACACCTCCGAGAGCTACGGCAAGCAGTTCCGCGGCGCATCGGCGGATTCGCGGATGGCCATCACCCAGGTGCTGCGCGAGTACGACTGTCCCGAGATCCGCATCGCACAGGCGCCCTACGGCATGCAGCTCACCACGCTGCGCAAGCTGTCGGAAGAGCAAACCCACGTGCGCGTGACCAACGTCGTCTTCCCGCAGGCCTTCGTCATCCCGATGAGCAGCGAGATGACGATTTCCCAATGGCATGTGCCAGTGGACGACACGCACTGCTACTGGTACGCAATCTTCACCAGCTTCACTGGCCCGGTCGACAAGCAGCAGATGCGCGACCAGCGTCTCGGCACCATCGAGCTGCCCGCATACACCTCGCGCAAGAACAAGGGCAACAACTACGGCTACAACGCGGAAGAACAGCAGACCCAGACCTACACCGGCATGGGCATGGACATCAACGTGCACGACCAGTGGGCCTGCGAGTCGATGGGCCCGATCCAGAACCGCACGCGCGAGCACCTTGGCACCACCGACAAGGGCATCGTCGCCTACCGCCGCATGCTGCTGGAGGCGATCGACAGCACGCTGGCCGGCGAGGCGGCGCCCATGCTGCCCGATGCCGCGCAGGCCAGTGCACTGACCGGCCCGCCCTCCATCGACGGGGTGACCGCGAATGCCCAGGTCGACGATTACTGCCACAACGCGGACCTCGCCCGGCGGCGCGGCTCCGACTGGGCCTGCGCACGCCTGGCCGCCTGAGCACGCCGCCATGGAAAGCTTTGTCGAACGTTTCGGCCTATGGTCGGCCGAACAGCGCGCGCAGGCCGACGAGGTCACGGCCCGTCTGCAGGCCGGCGAGGTCGACGTGGTCCGCTTCGCCTGGCCCGATCAGCACGGCCTGCTGCGCGGCAAGACCCTGGTGGCCTCCGCCGCGAAGGGCGCGCTGCGCGAGGGCGTGAACTTGACCTCCACCCTCCTGGCCAAGGACACCTCGCACCGCACGGTGTTCCCCGTGTTCTCGGCCGGCGGCGGCTTCGACAGCCCCGGCATGCAGGGCGGCGCAGACTTCACGGTCGTCGCCGACCCGGCGACCTTCCGCGTGCTGCCGTGGGCGCCGCGCACGGGCTGGATCCTCTGCGACGCCTACACCGCAGACGGCAGCCCCTGCCCCTTCGGCACGCGCCAGATCCTGCAGCGTGCCCTCGCCGGGCTCGATGCGCTGGGCCTTGAATTCGTGGCCGGCCTCGAGGTCGAGTTCCACGTCTTCAAGCTCGACGATCCCAGCCTCGACCTCGCCCATGCCGGCCAGCCCGGCGAGCCGCCGCGCGTGTCGCTGCTCACCCAGGGCCACCAGTACTTGACCGAGCTGCGCTACGACCGCGTGGAATCGCTCATGGAGCTGCTGCGCGCGAACCTGGCGGCGCTGGGCCTGCCCCTGCACTCGCTGGAGATCGAGTTCGGCCCCAGCCAGTTCGAGCTGGTGTTCGGCCCCACCGTGGGCCTGGTGCCGGCCGACACGATGGTCCTGCTGCGCAGCGCCATCAAGCAGATCTGCCAGCGCCACGGCTACCACGCCACCTTCATGTGCCGGCCGCGCATTCCGAACGTGATGTCCAGCGGCTGGCACCTTCACCAGTCGCTGCGGCGCCGATCCGACGGGCGCAACGCCTTCATGCCCGAGCGGGAAGGCCAGGCCCTGAGCGACATCGGCCTGCATTACCTGGCGGGCCTCAAGGCGCATGCCCGTGGCGCTGCCGCGCTGGCGAGCCCCACCATCAACGGCTACCGCCGCTACCGCCCCTTCTCGCTCGCACCCGACCGCGCCTCGTGGGCGCGCGACAACCGCGGTGCCATGCTGCGCGTGCTCGGCGGCCCCGGTCAGAGCGCGACCCGCATCGAGAACCGCGTGGGCGAGCCGACGGCCAATCCCTACCTGTACCTGGCCTCGCAGATCTTCTCCGGCCTGGACGGCCTGCGCCGGCAGCTCGACCCCGGCCCCTCGGCCGACGCGCCCTACGAGACCGAGGCCGACCCGCTTCCGCGCACGCTGAACGACGCGCTGGCGGCCCTGCGTGCCGACACCGTGCTGGCCGAGCAGCTCGGCCCGCGCTTCGTCGACTACTACTGCCACATCAAGGAAGCGGAGATCGCCCGCTTCAACCTCGAAGTCAGCGAGTGGGAACACCGCGAGTACTTCGACATGTTCTGAGGCGCCGCATGCCCATCATCCACTACATCCTGCAGGACGGCAGCACGCGCAGCATCGACGCCAAGGCCGGCGCCAGCGTGATGGAGACCGCCATCCACCACAACGTGCGGGGCATCGATGCCGAATGCGGGGGCAGCTGCTCCTGCGCCACCTGCCACGTCTACGTCGCGGACGCCGACATGAGCCGCCTGCCGCCGCCCGACGAGATGGAGAACGAACTGCTCGACGGCGTCGCCTCGGAGCGCCTGCCCGGCAGCCGCCTGAGCTGCCAGATCGCGGTCGCGCCCGAGCTCGACGGCCTGACGGTTCGCATCCCCGAAAGCCAGGTCTGATGAGCACCGCCGCGCCCCTGGTCATTGTCGGCGCGTCCTATGCCGGCACGCAGCTCGCGGCCAGCGCGCGCGAGCTGGGCTTCGACGCGCCGATCGTGCTGCTGGGCGAGGAGCGCCACGCGCCCTACCAGCGTCCGCCGCTCTCCAAGGGCCTGCTGACGGGCAAGACCTCGGTCGACGCGCTGGCGCTGCGGGGCCCGGGTTTCTTTGCCGACAACGCCATCGATCTCCAGACGGGCCGGCGCGCCACGGCAGTGGACACCGCTGCACGCACGCTGACGCTGGATGACGGCGCCACGCTGCGCTACGGCTGGCTGGCACTGGCCACCGGCGCGCGCTGCCGGGCTCTGCCGGTGCCTGGAGCCGACCTGGCGGGCGTCCACAACCTGCGCACCCTCGACGACGCGCTCGCCATTTCCGACGCGCTCGGCCGCGCCACGCGGGCCTGCGTGATCGGCGGCGGCTTCATCGGGCTGGAGGTCGCGTCGGCACTGGCCGCCCGTGGTGCCGCCGTGACGGTTGTCGAAAGCCAGCCGCGCCTGCTCGCGCGCAGTTTTCCTCCGCCGATGTCCGACTACCTCGCCGATGCGCACCGCCAGCGCGGCGTGGCGCTGATGCTCGGCCGCGGCGTGCGTGCGCTCATCGGCGAAGCGGGCCGCGTGCAGCACGTCGAGCTGGACGACGGCAGCCGCATCGGCTGCGACATGGTCGTGCTGGGCATCGGCGTGACACCCAACACCGAACTGGCGCAGCAGGCGCGCATCGCCTGCGACAACGGCATCCTCACCGATGCGCTGGGCCGCACCAGCGAGGGCGACGTCATCGCCATCGGCGACGTGGCCAACACGGTGCTGCCGGCCGTGCCCGGCGGCCCCGCGCGCATGCGGCTCGAATCCATCCAGGCCGCCAACGACGGGGCCCGCGCCGCCGCCAGCGCGCTGGCCGGCAAGCCCCAGCCCTTCGACGGTGTGCCGTGGTTCTGGAGCGACCAGCACGATCTGAAGCTGCAGATGGCCGGGCTGCCGCAGCCTGGCGACGAGGCCGTGCTGCGCGGCGACATGCAGTCAGCCCGCTTCAGCCTGTTCTACCTGCGCGGCGGCGCGCTGGTCGCCGCGCATTCGGTGAACCGGCCCGCCGAGCACATGCACAGCCGCAAGCTGATCGCGGCGCGTGCGCGCATCGAGCCACGGCTGCTGCAGGACCCGTCCGTCGATCTCAAGTCCATCCAGCAAGAGACAGAAGTCCGAGCCGACTGAAGTCGGCCCCGCTTGCTGCCCAGGCCCCCATGCCGGTTCGCCGGCCAACCCAGGAGTTCCCCATGAAGACGTCCACGAGAGTTTTTCTGAGCGCCACCGTGCTGGCCTGCGCCGGTGCCATCGCCCCGGCCCACGCGCAGGACGCCCTGCGCATCGGCCTGATCGCCACCTACTCCGGCCCCTACGCCGACTACGGCCGCCAGTTCGATGCCGGCATCGCGCTTTACCTGAAGGAGCACGGCGGCAAGATCGCCGGGCGCCCGGTCGAGATCGTGAAGAAGGACACCGCCGGCCCCGCGCCCGATGCCGCCAAGCGCATCGCGCAGGAGCTGGTAGTGCGCGACAAGGTGAACGTGCTGACCGGCCTCGACTTCAGCCCCAACGCCTACGCCGTCGGCGCCATCGCCACCCAGGCCAAGGTGCCCACGATCGTGATGAACGCGGCATCCTCGGCCATCACCACCAGCTCGCCCTACATCGCGCGCCTGTCGTTCACGGTCCAGCAGGTCACCGACCCGATGGCGCGGTACATGCTCAAGCAGGGCGTGAAGGAGGCCTACACCGTGGTGGCCGACTACGCCTCGGGCCAGGATGCCGAGACCGCTTTCAAGAAGGCATTCACCGCCGGCGGCGGCAAGGTGGTCGGCGAGGTCCGCACGCCGATGAACAACCCCGACTTCTCGGCCTACGTGCAGCGCATCAAGGACAGCAAGCCGCAGGCGGTGTTCTTCTTCTTTCCGTCGGGCGTCATGCCGCCGGCCTTCCTCAAGGTGTGGAAGGAGCGCGGCATGGAAGAGGCCGGCATCAAGCTGTACGCCACCGGCGAAGCCACCGACGACAGCTTCCTCGAAGCGACCGGCGACGTCGCGCTGGGCCTGGTCACGAGCCACCACTACTCCTATGCGCATCCGAGCGCAAAGAACCAGAAGTTCGTGAAGGACTTCGAGGCCCAGTTCGGCACCACCATGCGTCCCAACTACTTCGCCGTGACTGCCTACGACGCCATGGCCGCGATCGATCTGGCCCTGGGCAAGACCCGGGGCGACGCCACCGGCGACAAGCTCATGGCAGCGCTCAAGGGCCTGGCCTTCGAGAGCCCGCGCGGCCCGGTCGAGATCGACTCCGCCACGCGCGACATCGTCCAGACGGTCTACATCCGCAAGACGCAGAAGGCCGGCGGCAAGCTGGTCAATGCGGAGTTCGACAAGTTCGATCGCGTCAAGGACCCGGCCAAGGAAGGCAGCTGAGGCGCCGCAGCGAAACACCTTCGAGACACACCCTCCATGGCGATCGTGCTCTTCGACGGAGTGGCCTATGGCATGCTCCTCTTCCTCATCGGCGTGGGCCTGTCGATCACGATGGGCCTGATGAACTTCGTCAACCTCGCCCACGGCGCCTTCGCGATGGTGGGCGGCTATGCCGCCAGCCTGGCGATGCAGCATGCGGGCCTGGGCTTCTTCGCTGCGCTGGCCGTGGCCTTCGTCGCGGCGGCCGCCATCGGCGCGGTGCTGGAGTTCGCCTTCTTCCGGCACCTGTACCGCTCGCATCCGCTCGACCAGGTGCTGCTGTCCATCGGCGTGGTGTTCGTCGCCATCTCGGTCGCCACCTACTTCTTCGGGCCGTCGATGCGGGCCTTCACGCTGCCGCCTTCGCTGGAGGGGCGCGTGAACCTGCTCGGGCTGGAGGTGGGGCGCTACCGCCTCTTCCTGGTCGCCAGCGGCCTGGCCGTGCTGGCGGCCCTGCTGCTCGTGCTGAACAAGACGCGCTATGGCGCGATGGTGCGCGCGGCCGTCGACAACCAGCGCGTGGCCGCCGGAACCGGCATCCACGTTCAGCGGCTCTTCTTTCTCACCTTCTCCTTCGGCTGCGGCCTGGCGGGCCTGGGCGGCGCGCTGAGCCTCGGCCTGCTCGGGCTCGAACCCTCCTTCGCCTTGAAGTACCTCATCTACTTTCTCATCGTCGTGTGCGTCGGCGGCGCGGGCACCATCAGCGGACCCTTCCTCGCCGCACTGCTGGTCGGCATCGTGGACGTGGCGGGCAAGTACTACCTGCCCGGCGCCGGCGCCTTCCTGGTCTACGCGGTGATGGTCGCGATGCTGCTGGTGCGCCCCAACGGCCTCGTCCCCCGGAAAGGCCTGGCATGAAAACGCTGACCATTCCCCGCGCGCGCCTGCCCTGGTTCGAGGCGCTGTTCTGGCTGGCGCTGGCTTGCAGCTCGCTGCTGATGCCCGACAAGCTCACGCTGCTCAGCCAGATCCTGATCTTCGGCCTGTTCGCGGTGTCGCTGGACATGGCGCTGGGCTATGCCGGCATCCTCACCGTGGGCCACGCCGCCTTCTTCGGCATGGGCGCCTACGCGGCCGGCTTGCTCGCAAAGCACGGCTGGGCCGAGCCCTTCTCGGGGCTGCTGCTGGCGCTGTTCGTCTGCGCCCTCCTCGGCTATCTGCTGAGCTACCTCGTGGTCCGCGGCGCGGACCTCACGCGCCTGATGATCACCATCGGCGTCTGCGTGCTGCTGGCCGAGCTGGCCAACCGCCTCAGCGGCATCACCGGCGGCACCGACGGCCTGCAGGGCATCGAGATGTGGCCGGTGTTCGGCCGCTTCGACTTCGACCTGTGGGGCCGCACCGCCTTCTTCTACAGCTTCGGCGTGGTGCTTGCCATGTTCCAGCTGGTGCGGCGCGTCCTGCATTCGCCCTTTGGCCTCGCGCTGCGCGGCATCCACGACAGCCGCAAACGCATGCTGGCGATCGGCTCGCCGGTGGAAGCGCGGCTGCGCCTGGCCTACTGCTTCTCGGCGGCGATGGCCGGCGTTGCGGGCGCGCTGCTGGCGCAGACCACCCAGTTCGTGGGCATCGAGTCGATCGGCTTCAATCGCTCGGCCGAGATCCTCATCATCCTGGTGCTGGGCGGAGCCGGCCGGCTGTACGGCGGCATCGTCGGTGCGATCGTCTACATGCTGGTTCACGACGTCTTCGCCGACATGAACCCGCAGTTCTGGATGTTCTGGCTCGGCATCTTCCTGATCGCCGCGGTCATGCTCGGCCGTGGCGGCATCATGGGCATGTTGTCGCGCCTGGTCGTGACGAAGGGGCCGCAATGACACGCGCGGCCACCCCGTCGCTGCGCACGCAGGGCCTGGGCGTTCGCTTCGGCGCGTTCGCCGCCGTCACCGACGTCAACCTCACGCTGGAGCCCGGCGCCCGCCAGGCGCTCATCGGTCCCAATGGCGCCGGCAAGACCACGCTGATCAACCTGCTGACCGGCGTGCTCCGGCCCACCAGCGGAACGATCCACTTCGGTGATCGCGACATCACGCCGCTGTCCTGCGACCGCCGGGCCCGTATCGGACTGGCGCGCACCTTCCAGATCAACACGCTGTTCCCGAGCCTGACGCCGCTGAGCTCGATCGTGCTGGCGATCTGCGAACGCGACGGGCTGGCCTCCACCTGGTGGCGGCCATTGCGTCGGCTCACCCGGGTGTACGACGAAGCCCATGCGCTGCTGGGACGGCTCAAGCTCGATGCGCTGGCCGATACGCCGGTGGCCGCCCTCGCCTACGGCAAGCAGCGCCTGCTGGAGATCGCGCTGGCCATGGCGGCCAGGCCCCGCATCCTGCTGCTGGACGAGCCGGCCGCCGGCGTGCCGGAGGACGAGAGCGGCGAGCTGTTCGAAGTGATCTCCGAGCTGCCGCATGACATCAGCATCCTCTTCATCGAGCACGACATGGACCTCGTCTTCCGCTTCTCCCGGCGCATCTCGGTCCTGGTGGCCGGCAGCGTGCTGACCGAAGGCACGCCGCGCGACATCGCGGCCGACGCGCGCGTGCGCGAGGTCTACCTCGGGTCCTCGGGAGCGGTGCATGCCTGAGCTGCTGGCCTTCGACACGCTCACCGCGGGCTACGGCAACGCCGTGGTGCTGGACCGGCTTTCGTTCTCCCTCGACGAAGGCCGAAGCCTCGCCGTCCTGGGACGCAACGGGGTGGGCAAGACCACCCTGCTCGAAACGCTGATGGGCAACACCCGCGTGATGGGCGGCGCCATCCGCTGGCTGGGACAGGACATCGTCCGGCTCGCGCCGCACCAGCGCGCACGCGCCGGACTCGGCTGGGTGCCCCAGGAGCGCGAAGTGTTCCCGTCGCTCACGGTGGAAGAGAACCTTCTCGTCGTGGCGCGGCGCGGGCCGTGGCACTTGCGGCGCGTCTACGAGCTCTTTCCGCGGCTGAAGGAGCGGCGCGGCAACTACGGCAATCAGCTATCGGGCGGCGAACAGCAGATGCTCGCGATCGGCCGTGCGCTCATGACCAATCCGCGCCTGCTGCTGCTCGACGAGCCCATGGAAGGACTGGCGCCTCTTATCGTGGAGGAGCTGGCCCGCGCCATCCGTGCCCTGGGCGAGCGCGAGGGCCTGGCCTGCATCGTGGTGGAACAGCACCCGGTGCTTGCGCTCTCGATGACGCAGCAGGCCATCGTGCTGGAACGCGGCACCCTGGTGCACGCGGGCGACAGCGTCGGCCTGGCGCGCGACGCGGCATTGCTGCACCGCCTGCTCGGCGTCGGCATCGAGGAGGGGCCGCAGGCGCAGCAGCAGGAGCGGCTGCAGGTGGCGGCGGCATGAAGCCCGTCGCGATCTTCCAGCACACCGAGATCGGCGCGCCTGGCAGCGTCCCCGCGATCCTGGACGCGCTGCAGTTGCCCTGGCGCCTGATACGGATCGTCGCCGGCGACCCCGTGCCCGCCGATGCCGGCGCGTTCTCGGGCCTGGTGTTCATGGGCGGCTTCATGAGCGCCAACGATCCGCTTCCCTGGATCGCGCGGGAGATCGCGTTGATCCGCGAGGCAGCGTCCGCCGGCTTACCGGTCTGCGGCCACTGTCTGGGAAGCCAGATCGTGGCAGCGGCGCTGGGCGGCAGCGTGCGGCGCAATGCCCAGCCCGAGATCGGATGGAACTGCATCACCGTGGACGACACGCCGACGGCGCAGGAATGGTTCGGACAAGCCTCCGGTGCGCCCGTGCGGGTGTTCCAGTGGCATGCCGACACCTTCGAACTGCCGCCCGGCGCCGAGCGCATCGCCACCGGCACGCACTGCGAGAACCAGGCCTTCGTGATGGATGAGCGCCACTTGGCCATGCAGTGTCACCTGGAGATGACGCCGCAGCTGGTGGCGCTCTCCGTGGAGCGCAACGGACCGCAGCTGGACCGGGCGCTTCGCGCCGGTCATCCCGCAGTGACGTCGCGCGAGCAGACCCTGGCCGATCTGCCTGCAAGAACGAACGGCATGAAGTCCGTCCTGCATCGCCTGTATTCCCGCTGGGCGGAGGGCCTGCCGCGATGAGTCTTTCTCAGCCCCCCTCGTTTCCGCGCAATTCAACGACAAGAAGGATGAGAACGATGGACATCGCCGGACGAAGAGTGGTGCAGGAGGCCGCCGCCTCTGTGCGTCGCATCCAGGACCTGGTTTCCTGAACTCAACTGGAAGGAGCTGAAGTGACTCGAATCTCGAACCCATCTCGCATGCGGGCCGTCGCCGCCGCAATCACACGCCGCGCGTGGACGGCTGCGGCACTCGCCGCGGGCCTTGCCCTCGCGGGCTGCGCACACGTAGGGTCATCCAACCCCGACGTGATCTACGTCAACGGGAAGATCATCACCGCGGACCAGGACTTCTCCATCGCTCAGGGCGTCGCCATCAAGGATGGCCGCTTCGTCGCCGTCGGCAGCAGCGAGGCGATGCGCCAGCTCGCGTCCCCGACCACGCGCGTGGTTGACCTCGGGGGCCGCGCGGTGGTCCCGGGTCTGATGGACAGTCACACCCACATGGACGGAGCCGGCACCGTGGAGACCAGCGCCCAGGTGATCAAGGCCACTACGGTGGCCGAGGCCCAGGCCATCATCGGCAACTTCATTCGTGACAAGAAGGTGCCCGCGGGCCAGTGGGTGCAGACCAGCCGCTGGCATCCGCCGTCGCAGCTGAAGGAGCAGCGCTATCTGAACCGCCAGGAGATCGACGCGGTCGCTCCCGATCATCCCGTCTTCGTGCAAACCGTCGGCCACTTCGCCATGGCCAACAGCAAAGCCCTGGCAGCCGCCGGCATCACGCGCCACACGCCCGACCCGGTCGGAGGAAAGATTCACCGCGATGCCACGGGCGAGCCCACGGGCGTGCTCGAATCGACCGCTATCCAGATCGTCGAGAAAATCGTTCCCCCGCCGACCTTCGAGCAGGGCGTGGCGCAGAACATCGCGGCGCAGCGCGTGTACAACCGCTCGGGCATCACCAGCACAGTGGTCGCTGGACTCAACGAGGAGCAGATCCGCGCTTATTTCACGGTCGCCGAGCGCGGTCAATCCACAGTCCGCGCCGGCATGTTCTGGCGAATTCCCGCGGGCAGCGCAGAGGAGTTCGAGAAGACCTTGAAGGCAGCGAAGTACAAGGAGAACCAGGGCAACGCATGGGCGCGGTTGGCCGGCATCAAGCTGGTATCGGACGGCGGGATGACACTCAAGTCGGCCTTCATCCGCAGCAACTATGCCAACGAGCCCCAGAACCACGGCATGGTCGCGGTCGACCCCTCCACCTACCTGCGCAACGTGCAGCTGGCGAATCGCCACGGCTGGCGCGTGCACACCCACGCGGTGGGCGATGCGGCCGTCGACCTGACGCTCAAGGCCTACGCGGCAGCCGATCAGGACCTTTCAATCCGCGGCCGCCGCTTCAGCGTGGTGCACGGCAGCCTCATCGCGCCGGACCAGATCGCACAGGCCAAGAAGCTGGACGTGCGGGTCGACGCACAGAACGCCTTCTTGTGGGACAAGGCGGCGACCGTGGAGCGCTACATGGGGCCGCTGCTGGCCAACCGCGCCGTACCGACCCGCCAGCTGGTCGACGCGCTCGGCATCGGCGGCACGGCCGCGGGCACGGACAACGAGGTCAACCTGCTGAACCCCTTCGTCGGCATGTACCTGATGGTGACGCGCAAGGACCCGCGCGGCAAGGTGTACGGCGCCGACCAGAAAGTGTCGCGCGAGGAGGCGCTGCGGCTCTACACCAATGCCGGACCGTACTTGACCTTCGAAGAGAGTGCGAAGGGCGCGATCACACCCGGGCGCTTCGCGGACATGGTGGTGCTGTCGGCCGACTACCTGAGCGTGCCCGAAGAGCAGATCAAGGAAATCGTCGCGACGCAGACGATCGTCGGTGGTCGGGTGGTCTACGACGATCTGGCCAAGCAGCAGGCGTACGCCAGGCAGGTGCAGCATTGAGCGAATCCTCCAACTGAGGGTTTCTGAACGGGGGCCGACGCGAGACAATTCATGCACCTTGCACCACGGGGTGACCAATGAAAATCGACCTTGGCGATCCGTCATTGTTTGGCAACGATGCCGGCGAGGACGAGGAGGAGTCGGTGCTGCTCTCGTACTTCGTCGAGCAGCCTGCCTTCGGGCCCTTCCTGAGCGACAGGGATCTGTCGATCGTCAACGGGCGCAAGGGCACTGGGAAATCCGCGCTCCTGCTGCGTCTTGCACACGAGCTGCGCAGCAAGCCGGGGCCTGAGCGCCCAGTGGTGCTCCATCTGGTTCCCTCCGAACTCGTGGCCCTCAAGGACCCGCCCGCCTCGGATGACCACAACATCCTCGTGAACTATTGGAAGCAGGTCATGTGCGGGGCCATCAACATGGAACTGGCGCATGACATCGGCTTCGCTTGGTCCGACAACCAGATGGCGCTGGTGGAGTCGGCGGAAATCGCCGGATTCAAGGGGCGGGACCTGCTCAGTTCCTTGGTGTCCCGACTGGTGGGGAAGGTGAACGTAGGCGGCGTCGAGCTCACCAACACGCCGCGCCCCAGCCCCAACCATCAGCAGCTGCTGCGCCGGCTGGACCGGGAGCAGGGACTTCGCCGACCCGTCTGGTTTCTGCTGGACGACCTGGACGCCAGGTATACCAATTCGCCGGCACAACGGGCTTTCATCTCCGCGTTCTTTTCGGCTGCGCGATATCTGGCCAATGAGACGCAAGGCGTGAGGGTGCGCGCGACCGTACGCAGCGACGTGTGGACCAGCCTCGCCGACTGCGAGGAGATGGACAAGGCCGAACAATACCGCATCGAGATCGTGTGGAGCGGCAGCCAGCAGAAGATCCTGCTTGCGCAGCGTGTGCTGGCCTATGTTTGCCGCAAGTACCCCGAGGACCCCGCAGCCAGTGCGCTGACGGCGAGGAACCATGCGGACGAGCTGATCGGGCTGGCCTTCGCGGACAAGATGAAGTGGGGAAGGTCCATGGTGCCACCCGATCACGTGGTCAGGATACTGGGCGGGGGCCGACCACGCTGGATTGCTCAGTTGTGCCGAATGGCGGGTCTCAATGCGGTGCGCGAGGGCAAGGATCGCATCGCCGTTCAGCACATCACCCAGGCGATGGGAGAGTTTGGCAGGCGCAGGCTGTCCGACCTGTACAAGGAACATCATTTTCAGTTTGGAAGTGCGCATGAGCTGCAAGCTTTGATCGAGTCCTTCGCCGGCGGCGCCAGGCGCTACTCCACGGATGAACTGCTCAAGCAGATCGAGTCGAACTACGTGGCGAGGCACGGCGCGGACAAGGTCCCGGCGGTGGACGGCAATCCGTATGTGCGGCCCCTGCAGATCGCGAAGTTTCTCTACCGGTGCGGCTTCATCAACGGCAACAATTCCTCGAAGGCGCGCCTGGAGGCGCCCGAGTTCATCACCTACGATCTGCGCCGGGACCTGCTCGAGGTCGCCACCAACCTGGACGACGGGATGAGCTGGGAAGTACATCCGGCCTATCGCAACGTGCTGCAGATCAACTAGCCATGCGAATCCGGGCCTTACTCGAGGAGAAACGCCCCTTCCGGCGGGCGCTGCTGACGGGTGCGCTCCTGCTGATCTGCTACGGGGTCGTCACGCTTCCGCTCGAGTGGCATGCGTTGCTGAGTTCGGGCGGGCGCAATCGCACGACCTCACAAACACTGGAGCTGCTGCAGGCCCTCGCCGCGGGACAGCCAGTGCGCGACGAACATCGGCTGCTCGTGTTCCTGGCGGGCGAGCTCGCGACACTGGCAGCGGCGCTGCTGGTCGCGGCAGCGGCGCTGCTGGTGTCCAGCAAAGAAGAACAGACCACCCGGGGCGCGCGCTTCCTTGTTGTGCTCGCCGGCGCGTTTGTGATGCTGAGCCTACCCGCGCATCTTCCTTTCCTGCTGCCGCACGTGAAGGAGTTCCGGCCGAACGGGACTGTGCTCACGCAAGCGGAGTACTCGCGCGCTTGGCGCGATGCGATCACCCAGGTGTGGTCGGTAGTGCTGCTGCTGGCCATTCCCGTGCTGGCTTCAGGCCGCATTCCACTGCGCTTCAAACTTGTGGTGACGATGCTCGCGGGACTTGCGGTGCTGACGGCCTACTTGCCCCATGTCGAACATCGCGGCAGCCGCACTGACAACGAGCTGGTCATCTTCGGCGCAGCGCTGCTAACAGTTCTATATCTGGGCCACCAGGTGTACGTGTCGCTGCGACACGAATCGCAGATGCGCCGCAAGACAGAAGCGGCACTCGACACGGCGCGGGAGGAGCGCCGCCGCTACGAAGAGCAGTCCCAGGCTGCCGTGGCGGCGCTGGGCGCCATGCAGCGTCGCCTGACGCTGCGCGAAGATGGGCGGGCCAACTTCCTGGCCGCGGCGGCTCACGATCTGCGGCATCCGTTGACATCCGCGGTCATCTATGCGGATCTGGCAATCATGGAGATGAAAGCGCTGCATGCAGGACATGGGGCAGCACTCGGTCACCTGGATGTTCTGCGCGCGGAGATCGGAGCGCTGGCGAGAGCCTTTGATGCAATCCTCGATTACTCTTACCTTGAGACCGGGCGGGTCACTGCGCACCCGCAGCCTTGCCGGCTTTGCGATATTTTCGGCGAATTGGACAGGCGCTTCGCGCCACTGGCGCACAGGCGAAATCTGGATCTGAGCTTCGTGTATCCGTCCGAGGGCTGCGTGGTGGAAACCGACCCAGGCCTGCTGACGAGGGTGCTGTCGAACCTGCTGTCGAACGCCATCAAGTGCACGCCGGCGCATCTTTCGACCAGGTCGGCCAAGGGGCGCCATGACATCTTCGTGCGATCCCGACAGCAGGGCCTGATGTCGACGGTGTATGTGGCTGACAGAGGTCCGGGCATCCCCGACGACAAGCTGGATGCAATCTTCGACGCCGGAGTGCAACTGGACAATCATCAGCGGGAGCGCAACGAGGGATTCGGACTGGGCTTGGCCACCGTCCGCAGCATCGTCGCGCGCGCCCTGACCGATCACACCGTTCGTGTGCACTCCATCGTTGGCCGAGGGACGCACTTCATGGTGGACGTTCCGCTGTTGTTCCTGGCGGCACCAGCGCCGGTGCTCTCCGAAGGCCGAGACATGGATCCGGATGCCCTCGGAGCCAAGAGCCTGGACGGCGCTCTGGTGGCCGTCGTCGAGGACGACGCATCCCTGCGGCGGGGATTGACGACTCTGATCAGGAGCGCAGGTGCCTACGTCGTGGACGAGGGCAGCCTAAAGGACATGGCGACCCGGCTGTCCGAGGCCGACAGGTTGCCTGACATTCTCCTGACCGACTATTGCCTACCTGGTGGGAAAACCGGCGCCGACGCCATCGACATGGTGCGGGCCGCCTGCTTCGGAAGGCAGATTCCCGCGTTGGTGCTTACCGCGGATGGCGATGCGGCGGCGGAAGCCCTTCGGGACAAGCCGGGCGTGGTGGTGCTGAGAAAGCCGGTTGACGCACCGGTGCTGATCGCACGCCTGGCGACGCACTATCGACCTCGGCCGTCGCCTTTGGAAGACTTGACGATCGCGTCGTCCTCGAATGCCATGCCGGCCCGCGCCACCTCGTAGATCAACTCCTTGGCGTTCTCGACCTTGAAATCACGGCACATGTCGGACACGTACTCCTTCACAGTGGCTTCGGTGATGTCCAGCTCGTGAGCAATGCGCTTGTAAGGCATGCCTCGAACGTGCCGGGCGAGCACCCTGTAGTGGGAGGGCCGCAGTCCCAGCTGCGCTCCGCTGCGGACCGTCGGCGTGCGCGCTGCGCCCGCGCCTGCGGCACCTGCTCTGGCGCCGTGGATGAAAACCCCACCCGCCTCCATGTTCATCAAGGCGAGCTTGAATATTTCCGCGCTGTCGGCGGTCCCCTTGGCCAGATAGCCAGCCGCACCCATGCCGATGAGCTCCTCGACCCCTTTGCGATCGAGCCTTTCCCCCGTCATGACCACGACAGGAATGTCGTCGAACTCGTCGCCTGCTTTCAGGGTTTTGAGCAGCTCTTTGCCTGCTTCGGGGTCGTCCTCGAAGCGAAGATCGAGGAATACGAGATCGGGGTGATGGTCACGGACCTGCTGCAGGCCCTCCGTCGGCGATCTGGCGTGAAGGATTTCGAGGTCGGGATTGACGAGGCGCAGGTACAGCGCGGCACCCTCGCGAACCATGCCATGGTCATCGATCAGAAGAATTGTCTTGTAACGGGTCATGGGCATAGAGAGGAGGATTGGGCTCCATGCTAGCGGGCGCAGTCCGCCACTGCAGCCCTCCCAAGGGCGGTGGCCAACGCGACGAAGGTAGGGTTCGCCGCCGACGAATGAAGGGGATCCAGGACGGGTGATGGCACCCTGCCTCGGCGGGCCCTTGATCGGGTAGTCAGCCAGGCAATGCTCGTCCAAAATTCACCCATCGCCGGGACAAAACGACAACCCCTCCGAGCGATTTTGCAACCCATTGAGAAGGAGAGCACCATGCCTGAAACCTACGTGCTGAACGACTTTAGCCGCTCCGGTCAATTGATCGGAGAAGTGGCCGCCACCTGCTGCGGCCATTTCCTGAGGGCGGCCGGTCGAGCTTGTCGCGGGATGGCGCTCCCCACCTGAGCATGGCAGATGCGAAGCAACTGACCATGCAATCCGGGGGCACATCGCCCGATGCCGGACGAAAAGTTGGTTGAGAAGTCAGGGAGATCGATGCCCCGTGAGTGGTGATGCCCCTCACGGGGCATCGACGCTTTCGGCGGGACGGCGGTGGTCCGGGTTGCACGGCTCGGTGGCACTCCTGGAGTATTGAAACCCCGGGTTCGGCAGGAGACGCCAAACTTCTGACTCACGTCTCTAGTTCGTTTGGCAGATGCGCGCTCTGCCCTGTAGACGGATGATGGGCGCCCTTCGTTGGTTTCGAGGGGAGTCGTGTCGGTAGTCTTGAGCCGCATGCGGCGCACTTTCTTGTCCACCGGAGCAGCGCCGCATTTCGATCGGAGCGAACACATTGCTGCGCATGCCACTCAGTGCCGGGTGATCCAAGCTGTGGTTCGGTCACCGGGCCTCAGGCGCGTTCGCAGCTGGCTCGACTGGATTAGAAGCGCTCGGGGAGGTGGGTCGCCGTGCGGGAGCGCAATCTCGCGCGACGTGGGATGTCGCCATGGCAAAGAGCAAGGGCGTGTGCTCTCCAAGGTCATGCGATCGGCGGGTTGAGGACGGACGAAGAATGCGCACAAACAGCTCTTCATACACGCAGAACGCAGGCTGTCCAGAGGCCGATAGTGACGGCCATCCCGGTACGGCGCTGACGCAGAATCTTGTCGGCCGCAGCGCACCCTTTCGCGAAGCCATGGAGCTCGTGAAGCTCTACGCCGCGTGGTCCGCGCCGCTGCTGATCGCCGGTGAAACCGGCACCGGCAAGGAGTTGGTCGCGCGCGCGGTGCACTACCAGAGCCAGCGCCGGCATTGCCCCTTCATCCCGGTCAACTGTGCGACGCTGCCCGACACACTGGTCGAGAGCGAGTTGTTCGGCCACACCCGCGGCGCCTTCACCGACGCCAGCCAGGCGCGCCAGGGCCTGGTGCGCCTGGCCGAGGGCGGGACGCTGTTCCTCGATGAAGTGGAAGCGCTGTCGCCGCGTGGCCAGGGCGTGCTGCTGCGCTTTCTGCAGGACTCCAGCTACCGAGCGCTAGGCGGCAACCAGTTGCATCATGCGGACGTGCGCATCGTCGCGGCCTCCAACGTCGACCTGCACGAGAAGGCGGCGGCGCGCACGTTCCGTGACGACCTGCTGTACCGGCTGGATGCCTTCCGCGTCAGCCTGCCGCCGCTGCGCGAGCGTCTTGACGACCTGACCCTGCTGGTGCCGCACCTGCTGGCCAAGGCGGCGCAACAGACCGACGGCTCGGCGCGCCGCATCGGCGAGCCCGGCCTGGCGCTGCTTCGTGCCTACGACTGGCCCGGCAACGTGCGCCAGCTGGAGCACGTGCTGCTCAAGGCCCATGTGGTCTGCCAGGGATCCGAGGTCGGCGCCGACGATCTGCGCCGATGCGCGCCCGAGCTGGCCCAGGTTGGCGTCTGCGCTGTGCCAGCCGCCACGCCTCCGCATTCGCTGCGCGCGGCCAAGCGCGCAGCCGCCGACCAAGCCGAGCGCCGCTTCATCGAGGACTGGCTGTCGCGGACGGCCGGCAACATCAGCGAGGCCGCACGGCTGACCGGCATCGAACGGGCCTCGCTGAGTCGACTTGTCAAGAAATACGGCGTCAAGGCGCGCGCGCTCGGTAGCGCTTAGCGCCGCCTCCGTTTCCCCTCCCCCGCACTTCTCCACTGTTTGGTGGATGGGAGCTTGCGCCGCTCGCGCGGCCCCATGTCGACGCAAGCACACCCGTGTCCGCCTCGGCACGCACCCGATTCGCAACAGCGGCTCTTCGGAAACCGCCAACGCAGCGGCTGCGGACGACCATGCGGGGCCTGTGTATCCGGCCGCACACCAAGCCCAGGGATCTTTAAAAAACCTCAATCGAATCAATCACTTGCCATTGACAAGCAGGTGGCACGCTTGCTGCAGGCTGATGCGTTCGTGACTTCGTGGGGTGGACTTGAATGCCCGGCGCGACGACCTGACGGCGGTGACGGAAGTGGTGGCGGCCCTGGGCCGCTACGTGCGTGCGAATCCGCAGGCCTGCGACACGCTCGCGGGCATCGCCGCCTGGTGGCTGCCGCGGACGGCGAGGAGTTCGCCAGACGTTGTCGGCAAGGCGCTGGCCGCGCTCGTGGCCAGCGGCGAAATGGAGTGCGCATTCGGTCCGGACGGCCAGACGGTGTACCGCGCCGCCAAGTCCGCAGGCCATGAGGGATCGCAGGCGGAGCCGCCAGGCTCTTGATCATCAATGGATGGAGGGGAATGTATGCCCAGTGCCCTGAGTTACCCAGGCGTCTACGTGGAAGAAGTGCCCAGTGGCGTGCGCACGTTGACCGGTGTGGCCACCTCGATCACGGCCTTCGTCGGCCGGGCTGCCTCCGGTGCTACCAACGACCCGTTGATGCTGACCAGCTTCGCAGACTACGAGCGCCGGTTTGGTGGCCTGGCCGTGGACTGCCCCATGTCCTATGCAGTGCGCGACTTCTACCTGAACGGCGGCGCGCTGGCGCTGGTCGTGCGGCTGGTCGGCACGGCGGCCGATCCGGATGCGGCCGACGCGCCGGCTGCGGCCTCGGCCGCCACGCTCACGCTGCCGGCCGGCGGCGACAATCTCGTGCTGACGGCGGCCAGCCTGGGCGCCTGGGGTGGCCGGCTGTCGGCCGCAGTGGACCATGGCACCGACAGCGGCTTGCCGGCCGCCGACACCACGCGCTTCAACCTGCGCCTGCGCTACCGCGTGCGGCCGGGCCGAGACGACTTCGTGTTCGAGACCATCGGCGCGGTGTCCACCACCGCCGGCGACCCGCGCTACCTGCCGCTGGTGCTGGAGCGCGAATCCACGCTGGTGCGGGCGCTGGGCGCGGTGCCGGCGGCGCGGCCCGCCTCCACCGTCACGCCGACCACCATCACATGGATCGACGCCGCCGGCGGCGACGACGGCCCCCCGCTGCGCGCCGAGGACCTGCTGGGCAATGCCGCCGGCCGCACCGGCATCCATGCACTGGCCCATGCCGACCTGTTCAACCTGCTGGTGATCCCGCCGCTGGCGCGCAACACCACCACCCTGCCGTCTACCTACGCCCCGGTGCCGGCCAACGTCTGGCAGGCCGCGCTGGCGCTGTGCGTGGAGCGCCGCGCCATGCTGGTCGTCGACCCCGATCCCGGCTGGGCCGTGCCGGCGGCCAGCGCCGTCGCCAATGCGCAGACCGGTCGCACCGGGCTCAACCTCAGCGGCCCCGGTGCGCGCAATGCCGCGCTGTACTTCCCGTGCCTGCGCATGGTCGACCCGCTGCGCGACAGCCGTGTCGACACCTTCATGCCCGGCGGCGCGGTGGCCGGCATCATGGCGCGCACCGACGTGGCGCGCGGCGTCTGGAAGGCGCCGGCCGGGCTCGACGCGGCGCTCAACGGCGTGCAGGACCTGCAGATCAACCTGAACGATCTGCAGAACGGCCAACTCAATCCGCTGGGCATCAACTGCTTGCGCTCGATGGGTGTGAACGGCCGCGTGATCTGGGGCGCGCGCACCCTGCGCGGCGCCGATGCCAGCGCCGACGAATACAAGTACGTGCCGGTGCGCCGACTCGCGCTGTTCCTCGAAGAAAGCCTGTACCGCGGCACGCAATGGGTGGTGTTCGAGCCCAACGACGAGCCGCTGTGGGCGCAGGTGCGCCTGAACCTCGGCGCCTTCATGCAGGGGCTGTTCCGCCAGGGTGCGTTCCAGGGCGCCTCGGCGCGCGACGCCTACTTCGTCAAGTGCGATAGCCAGACCACCACGCAGGCCGACATCAACCTGGGCGTGCTGAATGTGGTCGTTGGCTTTGCGCCGCTGAAACCGGCCGAGTTCGTGGTCATCAAGATCCAGCAGATGGCCGGCCAGATCCCAACCTGATCGAGGAAAGAACGACATGGCACAGTTCAGCGTCAACGCCACCCGCTTCGACCCCTACAAGAACTTCAAATTCCGCGTCAAATGGGACGGCCGCTACGTGGCCGGCATCTCCAAGGTCGGCGCGCTCAAGCGCAGCACCGAACCGGTGGAGCACCGCGAGGGGGGCGATCCGTCGTCCACGCGCAAGTCCCCGGGCCGCACCAAGTTCGAGGCCATCACGCTGGAGCGCGGCGTCACGCACGACGTGGAGTTCGAGCGCTGGGCCAACAAGGTCTGGAACTTCGGCTCCGGGCTGGGCGCCGAGGTGTCGCTGGCGAACTTTCGCAAGGACCTGATCATCGAGGTCTACAACGAGGCCGGCCAGCTCGCCATCGCCTACAAGGTGTTCCGCTGCTGGGTGTCGGAGTACCAGGCGCTGCCGGACCTGGACGCCAACGCCAACGCCGTCGCGATCCAGACCCTGAAGCTCGAGAACGAGGGCTGGGAGCGCGACTACGACGTGGTCGAACCGGCCGAGCCTACCTTCAACGAACCCGCCTGAACGACGACCCGATGCGGAGGGTGGCGATGCGCGCGCTGGCCGGCTCTGAACTGCTGTCGCTGTGGGAGCGTGGCGCCGGCCGCCACGCGCTCGACCGCAGCGCGCTGCTGGCCGCCGCGGCCCGCCCCGACTGGCCGGCCGAGGCCATCGCCGACCTGCCGCTGGGTGCGGTCAACGCCAGCCTGCTGCAACTGCGCGCGGCCTGCTTCGGCCCGCGCATCGGCGGCCATGCCGACTGCCCGCGATGCGGCCAGCGCCTGGCCTTCGCGCTGGACGCGCGGGACTTGCTCGCCCCTGCCCATGACGACGACCCGACCCCGCGCGAGGCCGAGGTCGCCGGCCTGCGCGTGCGCGCGCCCAGCCTGCGCGACCTGGCGGCCGTGGCGGCCGACGCCGATGCCGAACACGCCGCGCGCCAGCTACTCGCACGCTGCATCCTGACCGGCGATGCCACGCGATTGGATGATGCGGCGCTGCGGGCCGTCGAAGAACGGCTGGACGCGCTGGACCCGCAGGCCGACCTGGCGCTGGCCCTGCAGTGCGTGGCCTGCGGTCATGCCGACCTGGTGCAGTTGGACGCTGGCCAGCTGCTGTGGGAAGAGATCGAGGCACGCGCGCTGGCACTGCTGCGCGAGGTGCACCAGCTGGCCAGCGCCTACGGCTGGAACGAGGCGCAGATCCTGGCGCTGACACCGGCGCGGCGGGCCAGCTACCTGGCCATGGTGGGGGCGGCATGACGGGCCTGCTGCACCGCCTGGCCCAGCGCGCCACCGGCAACGCTTGGACAGTGCGCTCGGACGTGCGCTTGCCGTTCGGTGCGGATAGCCTCGAACGGCCGCCGAACGACACGGCGCCGCCGCTGATGGAAGCGGCTGTGCCCGAGCCCCACGCGCCCGCGCGGCCCCGGCCGCCCGAGCCAGCTTCGCTCGTCACAACCGCGCCAGAGCAAGCCATGCCACCCTTCGTGCAATCGTCCGCCGTCGCCGCTCGGGCCGGGCGCGTGTCCCCCGTGGAGGCCGAGGCTGCGGCGACGCGCGGGCCGGTGGCCGCGACGACGCCCGCCCAGCCCCATGGCGCCCCCGGCACGGCCGCTGTTCCGGCCGCTGCCATGCCCACCATGGCGTCCCTGCACACACTCGCCCGGCCGCAGTCCACGCCCGCGCCCCGCCGCGAGGAACCTGCGCCGCTGCTCCCGCCGCAGCCCAGCACCGCAGGCCGGGCCGCGCCACTGGCGCAGACGGTGCGGGGCCCGGCAGCGTTCGCCTTCCGGCCGGCACCGCAGGCTGCTGCCAGCCAGGAAACCGAGGTCCACATCCACATCGGCCGCATCGATGTGACGGCCTTGCACGAAGCGCCCCGTCCCAAGGCCCGCCCGCGCGAGCGCGCGCAACCCGTGTCGCTGGACGCCTTCCTTGCCGCGAGGAGCAAGACATGAGCACGGCCCTGGCCATCGCCGGCGTCAGCGCCGTGCTGCGCGACCTGCTCAACGACGGGCTGGTCAACGGCAACGTCAGCGGCGTGCTGGGCTCGAGCGTCACGGTCAGCCTGCTGGCGCCCGACCGCGTGGTGCCCACCGGCGGCACCGAGGCCTCGCAGCTCAACCTGTTCCTCTACGGTGTGACGCCCAATGCCGGCTGGCGCAACGAGGCCCTGCCCTCGCGCGACGGTGCCGGCCGCGCGCGGCTCACGAACCCGCCGCTGGCGCTCGACCTGCACTACCTGCTGTCGGCCTACAGCGCCGGAGACCTGCATGCCGAAATCCTGCTGGGCTACGCCATGCAGTTGCTGCACGAGACGCCGGTGCTCACGCGCGAGGCCATCCGCACGGCGCTCGACCCCTCGCCCGCCACCGGCGCCACCTTGCCGCCGGCACTGCGCGCGCTGTCCGAAGCGGGCCTGGGCGAGCAGGTGGAGCTGATCAAGATCACGCCACAGCACCTGAACAACGAGGAGATGTCCAAGCTCTGGACCGCCACGCAAAGCCACTTGCGCCCCAGCATGGCCTACAGCGCCTCGGTGGTGCTGATCCAGGCCCGGCGCCCTGCCCGCACGCCGCTGCCGGTGCTCACGCGCGGCCGCATCGATGAAGACACGGGGCGCGAGACCGGCATCGCCGTGCAGCCCAGCCTGCTGCCCGGCGTGCCGGTGCTGGTGCGCGCCGTGCCGCCGCTGCGCCAGCCGGTGGCAGCCATCGGCGACACCGTGGCCCTGCAGGGCAGCCTGCTCGACGGCGATGACCGCGAAGCCTGGCTGCGCAACGACCGCTTCGACGTCACGCAGGTGCTGCCGGTGCTCGCCCCCGCGCCGGACCGCCCTGCCGCCACCGTGGCCGCCTTCTCGCTGGCCGGCCAGCAGGCCGCGCTACCGGCCGGCGTGTACCGCGTGAGCCTGCGCCTGACGCGGCCCGATGCGCAGGGCGAGGACCGGCTGCACGAGACCAACGCGCTGCTGCTGACGCTGGCGCCGCGCATCACCAACCTGCCGCAGACGGTGGCGCGCGCGGGCAACGGCTCGGCGAGCGTCTCGATCCAGTTCACGCCCGATCTGCACGAAGGCCAGCGCGCGGTGCTGGTGCTGGGCGCGGCGCAGGTGCTGCCGCAGACGGCAGGCGCCACGCCGAGTTCGCTGGTCTTCGTGATCCCCGACGCGCCGGTCGGCGTGCATCTGGCGCGCCTGCGCATCGACGACATCGACAGCCCGATCATCGACATGGACTTCGAGC
The DNA here is from genome assembly GCF_057657265.1 of Variovorax sp. Soil_C_17. Taxonomy (NCBI): domain Bacteria; kingdom Pseudomonadati; phylum Pseudomonadota; class Betaproteobacteria; order Burkholderiales; family Comamonadaceae; genus Variovorax; species Variovorax sp. Soil_C_17. Next base: position 271,450 of record NZ_JBDGIT010000005.1, on the reverse strand, counting down.
CGCCGGAACTGCCGCGCTTCCTGGAACTGACGGTGGAGATCACGTGAACGCGCCCGACCGCCTGCTCGCCTGGAGCGGCGCCAACCAGCGCCTGCTGGTGGCGGAGTTCGCGCGGCTGGCGGCGCTTTTGGGAGACGGTGTGCGCGACGCAGCCGCGGCGCAAACCGAGGCCGCCGCGCTGCGCGCCGCCATGCCGGCACCGGCGGCCATCGACACGCTGGCGGCGCTGTTCGCGCTCAGCGCCTTCGAGCGCGACCTCCTGCTCTTGGTGGCCGGCGTCGAGATGGATGCGCGCATCGCCGCTCTGTGCGCCCAGGGCGGCAGCCAGCCGCATCGGCCGTGGGCCAGTTTCGGCCTCGCGCTGGCGGTACTGCCGCAGCCACACTGGAGCGCCATCGCGCCGAATGAGCCGCTGCGCCGCTGGCGCCTGCTGGAGGTCGACGAGGGCACCGGCATCGCCGGCGCCCGGCTGCGCCTGGAAGAGCGCGTGCTGCACTTCATCGCCGGGCTGAATGCGCTGGACCACCGCCTGCAGCCGCTGCTGCAGCCGCAGCCGCCGGCCGGCGCCATGGGCCGGGACCAGCAAGCCGCGGTCGCGCAATTGCTCGCCCGACTGCGCGGCGCCACCAGCCGCCTGCCCGCCATCGTGCTCGACGGTGACGATGCCCCCGGCCAGCACGACGTGGCCGCGGCCGTCGCGGGCGGACTGGGCGCCGGCCTGTACCGATTGCGTGCGACCGACGTACCGACGGCCGCCGCCGAGCAGGCCGCTTTCGCAGCGCTGTGGTTGCGCGAGGCTGCGCTGCTGGGCTGCGGGCTGTTGATCCACTGCGAGGAGCGCGAGGCGCAAGCAACCGTGGCGCGCCTGCTGGAGCGCCTGAGCGGCCTCGTCTTCGTCAGCGGCCACGAATTGGCGCTGGGCGACACGCCGCAACTGCGCCAGAACATCGCGCGACCCGAGGCGCCCGAACGGCTGCAGCTGTGGCAGGCCGCGCTGGCCGACAAGGCCGCGGCGCTGGGGCCGGTGGTCGACACGCTGGCCACGCAGTACCGCCTGGGCGCGCGCCGCATCGCGCAGATCGCCGCCCAGGCACGCGGCGACGACGCAGCCGCCAACGCCGCAGCGCTGCACGAGGCCAGCCGCGGCCCGGCCCATGGCATGCCCGGCCTTGCCCGGCGCATCGACACCCGCGCGCGCTGGTCCGACCTGGTGCTGCCCGAGGCCCAGCAGGCCGTGCTGCGCCAGATCGCGGCCCACGCGCGCCACCGGCTCACGGTGCACCACCAATGGGGCTTCGCCGCCCAGGGCGCGCGCGGGCTGGGCATCGCGACGCTGTTCTGGGGGGACAGCGGCACCGGCAAGACCCTGGCCGCCGAAGTCATCGCCTCGGAACTCGGCCTCGCGCTCTACCGCATCGACCTGTCGGCCGTGGTCAGCAAGTACATCGGCGAGACCGAGAAGAACCTGCGCAAGGTCTTCGACGCGGCCGAGGAAGCCGGCGCCATCCTGCTGTTCGACGAGGCCGACGCGCTGTTCGGCAAGCGCAGCGAGGTCAAGGACAGCCACGACCGCTATGCCAACATCGAAGTCAGCTACCTGTTGCAGCGCATGGAGGCCTACGGCGGCCTGGCGATCCTGACGACCAACCACAAGGCCGCGCTGGACGCCGCGTTCCAGCGCCGCCTGCGCTTCGTCATGCACTTCCCGTTCCCGGACCAGGCGCAGCGCGAAGGCATCTGGCGCGCGGTGTTTCCGGCCGGCGCGCCGCTCCATGCAGACATCGACCATCCAAAGCTGGCGCGGCTGAACGTCGCCGGCGGCACCATCCGCAACATCGCGCTGGCCGCCGCTTTCCTGGCCGCCGAGGCCGGCACGCCCATCGGCATGGCCACGCTGCTGCAGGCTGCGCAGCTGGACGCGGCCAAGCGCGACAAGCCCTGTTCGGACGCAGAAACGCGGGGGTGGGTCTGAGGACCCGCAACGCTTGACGGAATCAGCGAGCACGCCATGCCACGCATCGTCCTCCATATCGACCGGCTGGTGCTGCGCGGGGTGGAGCGCGCCGATGCCGCGGCCGTCTCCGACGCGCTGCAGGCCGAGCTGCGCGCGCTGCTGGCCCTCGGCGGCAGCCCGCTGGTCACGCAAGGCAACGCCCATGCGCTGCAGGCCGGGAAGGTCCGGCTGCCTCACGACGCCGGCGCCGCGGCCCTGGGCCGCGGCGTGGCCATGCGCATCGCGGACGGCCCCGCGAGCCCGGCTGGCAGCAAGGCAGGTGCGCCATGACCGCCGCCCTCGCCGCACGCACATCCGGCGCCGAACGAACGCAAGGCGGCGGCGCGCAACGCTGGCTGCAGCGCAGGAGCGAGCGCGACATCGAGGACGCGATCCGCTTCAACCGGCGCCGGTTCGGCGATCCGTACGCGCCGGCGGTGATCCGCGACGTGATCGGCGTGTCGCGCTTCCCGGCGGTGTCGGACCGCGACCTCGCGCTGGGCGTGGCGCGCTGGCAGGGCTCGCACGGTGTGGCGCAGGATGGCCGGCTCGGCGCGGTGACCGTGACCTACGTGGTGGAAGAGCTGCAGGCCGAGGGCAACCCGGGCGACGCGGCACTGCTGATCGCCGACTTCCCCGACCGCGCCCTGCTGGACATCACCACCGCCTTCTGGATGCTCGACGTGCTGAGCAGGGCCTGCCCATGAGCCGCACGGCCGCTCCGAAGGCTCATAGCACCGCAGCCGAAGGCGAAGGTACTCCAGTGAGCCGATCACGCGCTCCCGCACCTGTCGCGTCGACGACCGCGCCGACCTCTGCCTGGCTGCAACCCAAGCTCTCCATCGGCGCACCGGGCGACCGCTACGAGCAGGAGGCCGACCAGGCCGCCGACCTCGTGATGCAGGGCGGCGGCCGGCCCGCGCTGACGCCGCTGCGCGCGCCGACGGTGCAGCGCGAGGACGAGGAGCGCAAGAAGGAAGCGCCCGATGCCGTGGCGCGCCAAGCGCAGCAACCGGCGCAGGCGCCCGGCGCGCGCGAGAGCGGCCCGGCCGCGACCGCCGCGGTGCAGTCCACGCTGGCCCAGGGCGGCGCGCCGCTGGAGCCGGCGACGCGGCAATTCATGGAGTCGCGCTTCGGCCACGACTTCGGCAGCGTGCGCATCCACGCCGGCGCGCAAGCCGCCGCCTCGGCGCAATCCGTGGGGGCGCGCGCCTACACCGTGGGCGAGGACCTGGTGTTCAATCGCGGCCAGTACGAGCCGGCCACGCCCTCCGGCCGCCACCTGCTGGCGCACGAGCTGGCCCACGTCGTGCAGCAGGGCGACGGCAACGAACTCATGCAGCGCGAGCTCCTCGGCGCGAAGGATCTCGACGATTTCGACACCGACGACTTCGCCGTGCCTGCGCTGGCGAGCTACCTCGCGACGCACGGGCCGGGCAAGATCGAGGACGACAACGACAGCGACGACAAGGCCCGCCGCATCGTGCGGCTGTGGAAGAACAAACAGGCGCCCTTCACGCAGCTCAGCGCGCAGCAGCGGATCCTGCTCATCCAGGAGATGCAGTCCGGCTACACCGGCAACGACGACGAGCGCGCCATCCTGGCGCTGCTGCTGGACGCGCCGCCGGCCGACCTCACGGCGATCTTCGCGGCGATCAACCCGAACGAACTCGACGGCGACTTCCACGGCGACGAAGAGGACACGCTGCGCGACTTCTTCGACCAGAAGTTCGTCGGCGGTCGCAAGTTGGCGCTGGCCGGCCAGCGCAGCCTTCGCCGGGCCAAGGCCGACGAGCCGGAGGTGAAGGCGCCGCCGGCGTTCGAACCACAGCAGGCCCCCGGCCCGCCGCGCCAGGACTACGTGTTCATCATGGGCGACACGCAGGGCGACACCTTCTACCGCAATGCGCTCGGCTTCTTCAAGGCCCACCGGCCGAAGGCGATCATCGTGATCGACAAGCGCAGCCTGGCCGACGTGCTGCTTCACGTCGCCGACAAGATCAAGGCGCCCATCGGCAACCTGTACCTGGTCTCGCATGCCAACGAGGACGGCACGCTGATGTTCGGGCTCAAGCCCCGCGACCCGGACAGCAAGCTGAACGCCACCGAACTGCGCGCGGCCCTGCACCCCACGAACGGCAGCTCCGCGCTGGCGCAGGTCGGCCCGCCCCAGGTCGACCAGTACACCGTGGTGCGCATCAAGGGCTGCGACCTCGGGCGCAACGGCGCCATGCTGGAGCTTCTGGACGAGGCCTTCGGCGGCCACGGCACGGTGATCGCGCCCACGCACGAGCAGACCTACGGCACCGATCCGCAGCTCGGCGACCAGGCCGCCGCCGAGTTCGCGCGCGGCGATGCCGCCTTCAAGAAGAAGCTGGACGCCCAGTTTCCCGAGCCGCCCGCCGTCGACAAGAACCTCAAGGGCAAAGCGCTGGCGGCGGCCCGGAAGGCCCGGGCCCTGGCCCTGGCCAAGCGCAAGGCCGACATCGCGGGCGCGCAGAAGCAGCACGAGGCGCAACGCCGCGCCGCCACAGCCAGGGGGCTGCACTTCGAAGGCTTCTCGGGGCCGCTGTTCCAGCGTCCCGGCGAGGCGAAGTTCGGCGTCGACGAGCTCAAGCCGAAGCTGCTGGCCCTGTATCCCCACCTGTCCGATGCGCAGCGCCAGTCGCTGGCCGACCGGCTGGTGAAGGACGACCCGCGGCCCGAGGCCGTGGCCAGGGCCAACACCACCTTCGAGCAGCAGGGCCAGCGCGTGTACCGCCACGACTTCACGGAGCAAGGCTTCGAGCCGGCCAATGCGAGCGAATTCATGGCCTCGCAGCGCGGCGTGCCGCAAGGCTTCGTTCCCGGCGAGCTCACCTCGACCGCCGTCGAAATCAAGGGTGTGCCCCACCGCAAGTACGAGGTCAAAGGCAGCATGCCCGACGGCGGCACCCAGAGCTTCGACTTCACGACGCGGGTCCTGCTGACCCTCGACCAGTTGGCCGCGAAGGCCCGCGCCACGCTCAACAACCCGGACAAGTACGAGTGGAAACAGGACCGCCAGCACGACGCGGCCGGCAACACCAAGCTGCGGGTCACCGCCAGGCGCGTGGTCGCCTACCTGCACCACGCCAGCCTGGACGCGTCGCCGCACGACCACTTCACGCGGCCCGAGAACGACCCGGCCTTCCACGCGAAGTCGAGCTTCGCGCCACCCCCCGAGAAGCCCGCCCCATGAGCACGACTCCCAATTCCCCCAAGCTCGTCAAAGGCGGCCTGGTGCTGGTCGATCCCGAGTCGGCCCAGGTGCGGCGCGTGATCTCGCTGCAATACAACGCCGACTCGCTCACCCGCAAGCTGCAGGCCCAGTCCGTCGGCGGCGAAGGCACCGACCGCACCGAGCCGACGCGCTTCAAGGGGCCGGCGGTGGAGACCATCAGCTTCGAGGCCGACATCGACGCCACCGACCAGCTCGAGTTTCCGGACCAGAACGCCAGCACGATCGAGCACGGCATCGCGCCGCAGCTCGCGCTGCTGGAGTCGCTGCTGCATCCCAGCGCGACGCAGCTGCAGCGGGTGGACAGCCAGGCCAGCTCCGGCACCCTGGAAATCGCACCCATGCTGGCGCCGCTGATCCTTTTCGTCTGGGGCAAGAGCCGCATCGTGCCGGTGAAGCTGGCGGACTTCTCGATCACCGAGGAGGCCTTCGACCCGGCGCTCAATCCGATCCGCGCCAAGGTCTCGTTCAGCCTGCGCGTGCTGTCGGTGGACGACCTGGGCTTCTCGTCCAAGGGTGGGGCCTTGTTCATGACCTATCTGCAGGGCAAGGAGAGGCTGGCCGCCAAGGTGCAGCCCGTCAGCTTCTCCACGCTCGGCATCGGGGGGATTTCGTGATGCTCGATCCGATCCAGGCCTTCATGCAGGCCAACGGCCTGGTGCAGCCGGCCTTCGCCCCGGACAGCCGCCACCACGGCCTGCCGACCGCGCAGGCCACCTTGCCGGACGGCCGGCAGGTGGTGTTCGTCACGCGGCGCTTCCTGCCGCCGCCGGAGAACTTCGCGCGGATGGCCACCGCCACCGTCGTGGCCGGCGACCGGCTCGACAACCTCTCCGCGCAGCACCTGGGCGCAGCCGAGCAGAACTGGCGCCTGGCCGACCCCAACGGCGCGATGCTGCCCGAGGCGCTGGTGGCCGAAGTCGGCCGCCAACTGGCCATCACGCTGCCAGAGGGCGTGCCCGCACCCGGAGCCGGAGATGTTCGCTAAGGGCATCCAGCTCAGCCTGATGATCGGCCCCATCGTGCCGATTCCGGTGCCGCGGGTGGTAACGGACGCACTCGAGAGCGTCGAGGTGCGCACCGCCACCGGCAGCGCGAGCGGCTTCCAGCTCAAGTTCTCGATCACCGCGCGCTCGGAACTCAACACCATCTTCCTGTTGGCCGGCCTCAACTCGACGCCGTTCACGCCGGCGCTGCGCGTGCTGCTGGTGGTGACGCTCAACGGCCAGGCGCAGCCGCTGTTCGACGGCGTGATGACCAACGTGCAGGTTCAGCCCGGCAGCCAGGGTCAACCGGGCAGCCTGGTCGTGACCGGCGAGGACGTGACCAAGGCCATGGACAAGCAGGACTGGAGCGGCCTGCCCTTCCCGGCCGTGCCGGTGGAGGGGCGCGTGGCGCTGCTGTGTGCCAAGTACGCGCCCTTCGGCCTCATCCCCATGATCATCCCGGTGCTCTTCCCCGATGTGCAGATCCCGATCGACAAGATCCCGGCGCAGCAGGGCACCGACCTGGCCTACATCCGGGAGCTGGCGCGCCAGGTGGGCTATGTGTTCTACGTCGAGCCGGGGCCGACGCCGGGCACCAACATCGCCTACTTCGGGCCCGAACTCAAGATCGGCGTGCCGCAGCCGGCACTGAACGTGGACATGGACGCGCTGACCAATGTCGAGTCGCTGAGCTTCACTTTCGATCCCGAGAAGGGCGTGCTGCCCGTCGTGTTCATCCAGAACCAGCTCACGCGCGTCCCGATCCCGATCCCGATCCCCAACCTGAACCCGCTGCAGCCGCCGCTGGGCGCGCTGCCCACGCCGCTGGCCAACATCAAGTTCATGAAGGACACCGCCAAGATGAGCCCGATGCGGGCGATCTCGGCCGGCCTCGCGGAAGCGGCCAAATCGCAGGACGCGGTGAGCGGCAGCGGCACGCTGGACGTGCTGCGCTACGGCCGGCCGCTCAAGGCGCGCGGACTGGTCGGCGTGCGCGGCGTGGGCATTGCCTACGACGGGCTGTACTACGTCAGCAGCGTGACCAGCAACCTCAGGCGCGGCGAGTTCAAGCAGAGCTTCGAACTCACGCGCAACGGGCTGGTATCGATCACGCCCAAGGTCCCCGTCTGAAGGAGCCCATCCAGTGCCCGAGAAGTTCTATGGCAAGTACCGCGGCATGGTGCTCAACAACATCGACCCGATGCAGATGGGCCGGCTGATGGTGCAGGTGCCCGACGTCGGCGGCGTGATGCCCTCGACCTGGGCCCTGCCCTGCGTGCCGGTGGCCGGCATCCAGAACGGCATGTTCGCCCTGCCGATGATCGGCTCGGGCGTGTGGATCGAGTACGAGCAGGGCGACATCGACCACCCGATCTGGGTCGGCTGCTTCTGGGGCAGCGCGGCCGAGGTGCCGGCGCTGGCGCGGCTGACGCCGCCGGCCGTGCAGGCCATCACCATGCAGACACCGCTGCAGAACGGCCTGACCATCAGTGACCTGCCCGGGCCCAGCGGCGGGATCATGCTCAAGAGCGCGACCGGCGCCACCTTGATCGTCAACGACACCGGCATCTACATCCAGAACGGCAAGGGCGCGTCCATCGTGATGACCGGTCCCACGGTCACCATCAACGCCGGCGCCCTCACCATCGTCTAGGCGCAGCAGCATGTCGGGCCCCCTCCTCCACCTCGGCGCCACCGTCTTGTGCGCGCACGGCGGCCAGGCGACGCCCAGCGCGCCCGTGCCGCGCGTGCTGGTCTCGGGCCAGCCGGTCGCGACGCAGGCGGCGCCCTACCTGGTGGCCGGTTGCGCCTTCTCGCCGCCGCAGGGCAACGGGCCCTGCGTGACGGCGCAATGGATCGTGGCGGCCACGCGCGTGTTCGCCGCCGGACAGCCGGTGCTGCTGATGAGCAGCCAGGCCATCTGCGCGCCCACCGGCACGCCGCTGGTGGCGGTGGCGGCGCAGACCCGCGTCATAGGGATGTGAACACCATGGACACCGACATCGGATTCCCCTTCCGCATCGACGGGCGCGGCCGCAGCGCGACGGTGTCGCGCGAGGCGCACCTGCGCGACCTGATCGAGCAGCTGCTGTTCACCGTGCCGGGCGAACGGGTGAACCGGCCCGACTTCGGCTGCGGCCTGATGCAGCTCGTCTTCGCGCCCAACAGCCCCGAGCTGGCGGCCACGGTGCAGGCGCTGGTGCATGGCTCGCTGCAGCAGTGGCTGGGGCACCTGATGCGCATCGACGAGGTGAGCGCCGAGAGCGAGGACGCGGCCCTGTCGGTGACGGTGCGCTACACGGTGCTGGAAACGCAGCAGACCGGCCAGGCGCAGTTCAGGCGGGAGATCACATGAACAGCCAATACCTCTGCAGCAACCCGGGACGCATCGGCGCCGTGCGGCAAGCCGCGCAGGCCGATCCGCCGCGGGCTTTCAACGGCATCGAATACCTGGAGGTGGTGCATGGCCAGCCGCGGCTGCTGCTGCATTTCGTGCACGCGCTGTCCCTCGCGCCGCCCGCGCCGCTGACCGCTGCCAACGTCGAGATCCGCGGCGGTGTGCGCGTGCGCGACCCGCAGGCCATCGGCGTGGCGGCCAGCGGCGACGTGCTGACGGTGGAGCTCGATGGCATCGGCGACTTCTCGCGCTACCAGCTGCGGCTGGTGGCCTCGGCCGGCTCCGACGCGCCGCCCGACGGCATCGACCCGGCGCTGGCGCAGATCGCCTTCGGCTTCAAGGTCGACTGCCCCAGCGACTTCGACTGCCGCGTGGAGGACGACTGCGCGCCGCTGCCGCAACGCGCACCCGACATCGACTACCTGGCGCGCGACTACCAGAGCTTCCGCCGATTGGTGCTGGACCGGCTGTCGGTGCTGATGCCGAACTGGAAGGAACGCAGCCCGGCCGACCTGATGGTCACGCTGTCCGAGGCACTGGCCTTCCGCGCCGACGAGATCGCCTACTTCCAGGACGCAGTCGCGACCGAGGCCTACCTGGGCACGGCGCGCCAGCGCGTGTCGGTGCGCCGGCATGCGCGTCTTTTGGACTATGCGGTGCACGAGGGCTGCAACGCGCGCACCTGGGTGGCCTTCGAGATCGCTGCCGCGGCCGACGGCCAGATGCTCGCCGCCTGCGACGGCGCGACCGGGCTGGACGGCACGCTGCTGCTGACGCGCGCACACGGCTCGCCCACGCGGCTCGGCTCGCCCGACAGCGCGCAGGCCCTGGTCGCGGCCGGCGCCCAGCCCTTCGAACTGCTGACGTCCCTGCAGCTCTACAGCGCGCACAACGACCTGCGCTTCTACACCTGGAGCGACGAGGCCTGCTGCCTGCCGCGCGGCGCCACGCGCGCCTTCCTGCGCGACGACGAGGCGAACCGCCTGCGCTTGCGCGTGGGTGACCTGCTGCTGCTGGAGGCGCGCGCCGGCACCACCAACGGCCTCGCGCAGGATGCCGACGCCCAGCAGCGCCACGTGGTCCGCCTCACGCACGTGGACCCCGAGGCCAGCCTCGGACGCACGCCTTCGCCCGTGCTGCGGCACGACCCGGTCACCGAGCAGCCGCTGGTCGAAGTGCAATGGCGGGCCGAGGACGCGCTGCCCTTCGACCTGTGCCTGTCCAAGGTCATCGCCGGCGTGCTGGTGCAGGACATGGCCGGCGCCTGCGCCAACATCGCGCTGGCCGATCACGGCTTCAGCGCGCCGCGCTTCGAGTTCCTGGTGCCGGTGCCCGGCGGCCGCGTGCCGCGCTTTCGCCTGGCCCAGCCCACGCTGCTGCCGTGGACGCGCCAGGCCCTGGTGCGCGATGCGGCCGGCCAGCCGCTGCTGGTGGATCCGGCCGCCAGCGCCACATCTGCGCTGCGGCGCGACCTGGCCGACACGCGCGAAGCGGTGCTGGTGACCAGCGATGGCGATCGCCGCCGCTGGAGTGCCCGGCGCGACCTGCTGCAAAGCGGCGCCGCTGCCGCCGAGTTCGTGGCCGAGACCGAGGCCGACGGCCAGGTGCTGCTGCGCTTCGGCGACGGCGTGAACGGGCTGCGCCCCGGCGCGGGCGAGGCCTTGTCGGCGCGCCTGCGCGTGGGCAACGGCAGCGCCGGCAACGTGGGTGCCGACGCGATCTCCCATGTGCTGTGCAACTTCGACGGCATCACGCGGGTGCGCAACCCGCTGCCGGCCGCCGGCGGCGTGGACCCGGTCACGCTGGCGCGCGCGCGCATGGACGCGCCGCAGGCCTTCCGGCGCCAGGAGCGCGCGGTGACGGTGCAGGACTATGCCGAGATCGCGATGCGCGACGGTCGCGTGCAGCGCGCGGTGGCCACGCGGCGCTGGACCGGCAGCTGGCACACCATGTTCATCACGGTGGACCGGCGCGGCGCCGAGGGCATGGACCCGGCCTTCGAGGAGAGTCTGACGGCCTTCATCGACCGCTACCGGCTGGCCGGGCACGACGTGGAGATCGACGCGCCGGCCTACGTGGCGCTGGACATCGCGCTGCACGTGTGCACCCGGCCGGGCTATTTCGCGGCCGACGTGCAGCGCCGGTTGCTGCGCGTGTTCGCCACCACTCCGGGCGGCTTCTTCCACCCGGACCGCTTCAGCTTCGGCGAGCCGGTCTACCTGAGCGCCGTGGTCGCCGCCGCGATGGCGGTGCAAGGGGTCTCGCATGTGAATCCGCTGCGCTTCCAGCGCCTGGGCCGGCAAGCTGGTGGCGAGATCGACGCTGGCCGCATTGCGATGGCGCGGCTGGAGATCGCGCGGCTGGACAACGACCCCAACGCGCCGGAGCACGGTCGCATCCAGTTCGAGGTGCATGCGGCGGAGGAAATGAAATGAGCAGCGACGACACCCCACTGGACGGCTGCCACTGCTGCGAGGGCCAGGCCGAGCCCGGCGTGATCCACAACGCGTCCGGCCTGTCCGCGCTGTCTTGGCGCATCGACACCCATCCCGGTTTCTACCAGCGCATGCTGGCTCGGCTGCCGCTGTGGCATGTGCCCGGCGTGCCTGGAAGTGCGCCGCGGCCGCTCGCCGCCCTGCGCACCCGCGAGCCCGATGACGCGGCCGTCGCGCTGGTGGACGCGTCCGCCTGCGTGGCCGATGTGCTGACCTTCTACCAGGAACGCATCGCCAACGAGGGCTTCCTGCGCACTGCCACCGAACGCCGCTCCGTGCTGGAGCTGGCGCGCGCCGTCGGCTACGAACTGCGGCCTGGCGTGGCCGCCAGCGTGCACCTGGTCTTCACCGTCGAGGACGCCGCCGGCGCCCCGGGCCTGTGCACCATCGCCGCCGGCGCGCCGGTGCAAAGCGTGCCGCCGCAGGGCAAGCTGCCGCAGGTCTTCGAGACCGGCGAGCCCATCGTCGCGCGCGCCGAATGGAATGCGCTGCGTCCGCGCCAGACGCGCCCGGCGGACCTGGCCCTGCTCGACGTGGCCGGCACGCGACGACTGGTCATGCTCCATCCCGAAGGCAGCCTGGCCGGCGAGACCGTCGGCCTGCACCCGGCCCTGAGCAGCGGCAGCCTGTACCGGCTGGACCCGGGGCTGGCCGTGGAGCCCACGGTCGATGCACTCGACGTCGCGCGCATCTACCTCTCCGACCAGGCCAGCGGCATCCAGTCCGGCGAGCTGCTGCTCTTCGTCGGCAAGAACGGCAGCCAGTTGCGCCACCTGGTGCTGCGCGCGCTGGAGGTGGAGGACGAGCCCGCGCTGCGCCGCGTGCGCATCGAACTGGAGCCCTTGCCCGACCCGGTGACGCCGGCAGCGCCGCCGCTGCTGCACTGGGCGGTGCCGATCCTGTCATTCTCCTTCGGCGGCTACGCGCAGGCACAGATCGAGAGCGTGCCTTTCACCAGCAGCGCGCTCGGCAGCACCATCGCCAGCCAGAGCTGGAAGGAGAACGAGCTGCAGGCCATGATCGCGATCCAGGGCTGGAGCAGCCTGCAGCTGGTGCAGGCCATCACGGCCAGCGTGAAGCCCCCGTCCAGGCCGGTGGCGCCCGAGGCCGGCACCTTCAGCTTCTCGCAGCGGCTGGGCTTCTTCGGCCACAACGCGCCCAAGTGGGGCTCGCTGCCCGCCACCAACACCAAGGAGCCGGTCTACCCGAGCGGCTGGGATGACGGCGACCCGCTCTCCGGCGGCGGCTCGCTGGGCGCAAGCCGCAACATCTGGACCGACTCGCAGGGCAACAGCAACCTGGCCAGCACGGTGCTACCGCCCTGCCATGCGCTGCTGGAGCGCCCGGTACCCAAGCTCGCGCCCGGCAGCTGGATGGTCTTCGACGCGCCCAGCGAGAAGGCCACCGCCTATGCCCTGTTCGATGCCCGCGAAGTCTCGCGCGCCGACTATGGCCTGTCGGCGCGCGCGACGGCGCTTCGCCTGGCCGATGGCAGCGGCCAGCCCCGAAGCACTGCGCCTTCGGAGGCCTTCCTGTTCCGCGACACCACGGCCCATGTCGCCAGCCGGCGCCAACCGATGGCCGAGCTGCCGATCGAGTCGCCGGTGGAAGCGGGCAGCAAGCGCATCGAGCTGTCGACCATGGTGCTGGGGCTGGCGCACGGCCAGCCGCTCGCCTTCGTCGGCCCGCGGCACGACCTGCCCGGCGTGGAAGCGGCCGAAATCGCCTTGCTCGACGAGGTGGAACATGGCGGCGGCCGCAGCATGCTGGTGCTGCAGCAGCCGCTGACGTACAGCTACCGGCGCGAGGACCTGCAGATCCACGCCAACGTGGTTCGTGCCACGCATGGCGAGAGCGTGCAGGAGGTGCTGGGCAACGGCGACGCGAAAGAACCGTTCCAGCGCTTCATGCTTCGCAAGCCGCCGACCACGCACTTGACGGCGGCCTCGGCCAGCGGCGTGAAGAGCACGCTGGAGCTGCGCGTCAACGGCCTGCTGTGGACCGAGCGGCCTTCCCTCCACGGCGCCGCGCCGGACGAGCATGTCTACGCCACGCGCATCGACAACGAGGCGCGCATGGAGGTCCTGTTCGGCGACGGCCGCAGCGGCGCGCGCCTGCCCAGCGGCCAGATGAACGTGCAGGCGCGCTACCGCAGCGGCATCGGCCCCGACGGCGAAGTCGCGGCGCGTACGCTGACCATGCTGCGCGCCATGCCGCTGGGCCTGCGCGGCGTGAGCAACCCGCTGCCGGCCAGCGGCGCCCAGGGGCCCGAGCAACTTCATGATGCGCGCCGCAACGCGCCGCTGACCTTGCTGGCCTTCGAGCGCGTGGTCTCGCTGTCGGACTACCAGGACTTCGCACGCGCCTTTCCCGGCATCGGCAAGGCGCGCGCCGACCTGGCCTGGGTCGACGGCAGCTCGCGCGTGCTGCTGTCGGTGGCCGGCGCCACCGGCGGCGCGGCCGGCGCCGAGGTCATGGACAACCTGCGCCAGGCCATCGCCGACCTGTCCGATCCGTCGCAGCCCTTCGTGCTGGGCGCCTCGGTGCTGCGCTACTTCCGTTGCACGGCGCGTGTTGCGATCGATCCGCGCCACGAAGCCGACACCGTGCTCGCAGCTTGCAGGACGAAGCTGCAACGGGCCTTCGGCTTCGATGCGCGCGACCTCGCGCAGTCGGTCACGGCGGCCGAACTGCTCGCACTGCTGCACCAGGTGCCGGGCGTGGTGGCGGTGGATCTTGACGTGCTGCAACCGTATGGCGAACCCGCGGCCGCCGGCAACATGCAGGTCGTGCCGGCGTTTGGCGGGCGCTGGGATGGCGCGGCCAAGGCGATGAAACCAGCCGAGCTCATGCTGCTGAACCCCGCGGCACTCGAACTGGTGGAGGCCACGCCATGAGTCTGCTCACCCCCGAACGGCTCTACCAGCTGCTGCCGGTCATCCACCGCCTGCGCGATGGCGAGCAGGGCGCGCCGCTGCGCGCGCTGCTGGCCGTGATCGAAAGCGAGCTCGAGGCGGTGGAGGCCGACACCGCGCGCCTGTACGACAACTGGTTCATCGAGACCTGCGACGAATGGACCGTGCCCTACATCGGCGACCTGCTGGGCGCGCGGCCGATCCGGCCGGTGCCCTCGGCGGGCGTCAGCACCCGCGCCTGGGTCGCCAACACCATCGCCTACCGCCGGCGCAAGGGCACGGCGCTGGTGCTGGAGCAACTGGCGCGCGACGTCACCGGCTGGCCCGCTGCGGCCGTGGAATTCTTCCAGCGCCTGGGCACCACCCAGCACATGAACCATGTGCGCATGCGGCCCACCGCCACGGCCTGCGTGCGCGACGCCGAGACCGCCGAGCTGGCCCAGGCCTCGGCCGGCGCCTTCGATCCCTTCGCCCACACGCTGGAGGTGCGCAACGCAGACACGCGCGGCGGGCGCTTCAACATCCCCAACGTCGGCCTGTACCTGTGGCGCCTGCGCTCGCAGCACCTGGGCCTCGGCGCGCCCGGCGCCGCTGCCGACATGACCAGCGCCGACTTCATCAGCGCGCGCCTGCACGCCGAGGGCTTTTGGCACATGCATCCGGCCGGCGTGGACGCGCCGCTCTTCAACCGCCCGCGCACCGAGACCGGCGGCAGTGCCATCACCCAGGCCGCGCGCGAGGAACACGCCAGCGCGCCGCTGCGCGAACTGGCACTGCATGCCGAACTGGAACGGTTGCGCGCAGGACAGGCCGAACCGGCGGCGCGCTTCATGACCGAGCGCGATCCGGTGCTGCGCTGCTTCGTGCAACTGGCCGGCGAGACCCTGCCCGTGGAGGTGCCGCGAGAGGACATCTGCATCTGCGAGATCCCCGACACCGTTGAACTGGCGATTCCCACGCCCCGCGCGCTGGCACTGGACCTGCGGCGCGGCCGCATCGGCTTTCCGGCCGCGCTCGAGGTGGAGCGCGTCTGGCTGCACGCGGCCCACGGCAGCGTCGCCGACATCGGCGGTGGCCCCTACGAGCGCAGCGCGGCCCTGCGCGCGGCGAACCGCGCGGCCGATGGCAGCACGGCCGACCAGGACGTTGGCGGCTTCTTCGACTCCGAGGTCTGGCAGGTGGGCGTGTCGCACCTGCTGCCCGACGATGGAAGCGGCATCTTGTTCCCCACGCTGCGCGAGGCCGTCGACGCCTGGAACACGCAGCCGGCCGGGCGCACCGGCGTCATCGTGGTGATGGACAGCCTGTCGGAGATCGACACCGCGGCCGCGCTGGAGATCGAGATCCCCGAGGCCTCGCAACTGCTGGTGGTGGCCGGCCGGTGGCCGCTGCAGCCCATCCCCGGCGCACCGCCCGGCAGCGTGGAGCGCGTGCCCGGCCGCTTCGAGGCCCGGCAGGTGCGCGCGCATTGGGAAGGCCGGCTGCAGGTGCGCGGCACGGCCGATACCGACGCAGCGAACCCCGGCTCGCTGTTCCTCCACGGCCTGCTGCTGCAGGGGCCGCTGCAGGCCTCCGGCCACCTGGGGCAAATGGAACTGGCGCATTGCACGCTGCTGCCGGAGACGGTGCTGGGCGCGCAACACCTGACGGTCGGCGCCGACAGCCCGCGCCTGCAATTGCGGCTGCTGCAAAGCCTTTGCGCGCCGGTCGCCGTGGCCGGCCCGGTGCGCGGCGTGGAGGTGACCGACAGCATCGTCGGCCTCGGCCTCGCCGACGGCGCGGCAACGGCCGCGCTGGACGCGCCCGAGGCCGCGCTGGACCTGCAACGCGCCAGCTTCTTCGGCGCCGTCAACGCGCTGTCGCTCGATGCCAGCGACTGCATCTTCGACGCGCCGGTGCTGGCCGAGCGGCGCCAAATCGGCTGCGTGCGCTTTTGCTATGTGCCGCCGGCCTCGCAGGTGCCGCGGCGCTACCGCTGCCAGCCGCAACTCGAGACCGAAGTCCGCCTCGCCGCCCTGCCCGCCACCGCCACGGCGGCCGACAAGGACGCCGTGCGCGCCGAGGTCGAGGCCACGGTGCGGCCGCTGTTTGTCTCGCGCCGCTATGGCGACCCGGCACTGGCCCAGCTGGAGCAGCGCTGCGCCATGCAGATCCGCGCCGGTGCGGCCAGCGGCGCCGAGATGGGCGCCTACGAACACCTGCAGCAACCGCAGCGCGAGGCCAACCTGCGCGACGCGCTCGCCGAATACCTGCGCCTGGGCCTGGCCGCCAGCGTGCATTTCGCCAATTGAGGGGGACAACATGAAAGCCGATCTCTCGCGCGAGACCTTCGAGCCCGACGCGCACTACACCGCCGTGCGCATGCAGCAAGGCCGCGTGATCACGGATGCGGATTTCAACGAGCAGGGCGACATCACGCGCCACCGCGCCGAGCGGCTGGCCGAGGATGCGATCGGTGTCAGCGGCGCGCCGGCCGGGAACGCCGGCTTCGCGCTGTCGGCCGGCATGGGCGCGCTGGCGGTGCACGCGGCTGATGCCAACAGCGTCTGGATCGCCGGCGAGGATGGCGCGCTGCTGGTCAGCACCAACGGCGGTGCGGCCTGGACCCTCGCCAGCACCGGCAGTACGCGGCACCTGCGCGCCATCGCACGCGCCGCCAACACCGGCTGGGCCGTGGGCGACGGGGGCACCGTGCTGCGCACCAACAACGCGGGCAGCAGTTGGACCGCGCAGAACGCCGGCAGCCTGCAGGCGCTGCGCGGCGCGGCGGTGTTCGATGCACAGCACGCCTGGGCCGTGGGCGACGGCGGCCTGGTGCTGCGCACCGTGGACGGCGGCGCCAATTGGACGCGTCACGCCGGCGGCGTGGGCCGGCTGTACGCCGTGGCCTTCGCCAGCGCGCAGGACGGCCTGGCCGTGGGGCCGGGCGGCGCCATCGTGCGTACGACCGACGGCGGCGCGGCCTGGAGCCGCGTGGACAGCGGCAGCACCGCCACGCTGCGCGCGGTGTCGCTGACCGGCGGCCAGGCCTGGGCGGTAGGCGATGGCGGCACCGTGCTGCGCAGCAACGACGGCGGCGCCACCTGGACGGCCACCACCAGCGGCAGCACCGCCAGGCTGCGCGCGGTGCGTTTTCGCGACGCCAACAACGGCTGGATCGCCGGTGACGACGGCACGCTGCTGGCCACGACCAACGGCGGCAACACCTGGAGCACGCAGCCCGTGGCCGGAAGCCCGGCGCTGGCCGGGCTGTCGGTGGCCGGCACCGAGGCGCCCTGGCTGGTCGGTGGCGGCCAGGCCTGGCGCGTGGCCGCCACCGGCGCCGGCGCGCCCGCGGCGCTGCCGGCGGCCAGCCTGCGCATCGGCGCGGGCCGGTATTACGCGCAGGGCCAGCTGTGCGAATGGGAGCAGGCCGCATCGCTGGCCAACCAGCCCGACGGCGGCGTGCCTCTTCGGCTCGCGGCTGGCACGCACCTCATCTACCTGCGCGCCTGGCAACGCCATGTGAGCGCGCTGGAGGCCCCCGGCATCCGCGAGGTGGCGCTGGGCGGGCCCGACACGGCCACGCGCGCACAGCAGGTGGCCCAGGTGCGCACGCTGGCGCTTCCGGCCGCGCCTGGCAATGCCGCCTGGCACTGCGGCGCCGACGTGGCCGCCTGGACCGCTCTGACCGCGCCGCCGGCCGCCCGCCTGGCGGCCCGCGCCGAACCCGAGCTCGCCGCGACCGGCGTCTGCGAGATCGCCGCCAGCGCAGGCTACCGCCGGCTGGAGAATCAGCTCTACCGCGTGGAAATCCACGCCGTGGACCCGAGCGGCGCAGCCAGGTTCAAGTGGTCGCGCGAGAACGGTTCGGTCGCCTACGCGGTGCAGGAAGTCAGCATCGACACCGCCGCCAACCGCACCACGGTGCGTCTGGCCGCGCGCGGCCGCGACGCCAACCTGGACCTGGCCCTGCACGACCGCGTGGAACTGGTCGACGACGAGGCCGAGCTGCAGGGCCGCGCCGGCCAGCTCTTCGAGTACCTGCACGATGGCAACGATGCGCTGGAACTGGTGCTGGCCGGCGTGCCCGCCGGCACGCTGGGCCAGGACCCGGCGCGCCATCCGGTGCTGCGGCGCTGGGACCACACGCCGGCCGCGGTCGGCGAGAACGCGCTGGCGGTGGAGGAAGGCGACTGGACCACGCTGGAGGACGGCGTGCAGATCCGCTTTGCGCCCGGCGGCAGCTACCGCCCGGGCGACTACTGGCAGATCCCGGCGCGCACCGTCACGGCCGACGTGGAATGGCCGCGCGACGGCGACGGCGAACCCGTTGCCGAGCCTCCGGCCGGGGTGCGCGACGGCTGGGCCCGCCTGGGTTTGGTGACGGTGGATGCCAACGGCCTGGTCACGGCCATCTCCGACTGCCGCGACCTCTTCCCGCCGCTCACCAGCATGACGCAACTGCTCTATGTGGGTGGCGACGGCCAGGACACCACGCCCGGCGGCGCGTTGCCCGAGCCGCTGCGCGTGCGCGTGATGCGCGGCGCACTGCCGGTGCCCGGCGCGCGCGTGCGCTTCACCGTGGAGGTCGGCGCCGGCAGCGTGGGCAGCCCACCGGCCAACACCTTCGACGCGAGCTGCAGCGCCCAGGGGCTGGCCGAATGCCCATGGCAGCTGGGCACGCCGCAGCACCAGCGCGTGCGCGCGCATCTGCTGACCAGCGGCGGCAGCCCCGTGTCCGAGCAGGTGCTGGTGTTCGCGGCCACGGCCACGACACCGACCACCGGCGATGGGGGTGGCGGCTGCGAGATCACGATCGGCGAGGGGGGCAACTTTCCTGAATTGAATAGCGAACTGCTGGAGAAGCTGCTGGCTGCGCGCCCCTCGCTGTGCATCTGCTTCCTGCCGGGCCAGCACCGCCTGGAGGCCGGCCTGCAGCTGGATGCGGCCAGCACGCGACCTGCGCGGCGCCTGTCGCTGCACGGCTGCGGGCCTACGGCGGTGATCGCGGCTGCCGGCCCGATCGCCCTGGCCGGCCTGGCCGCGCTGGAACTGCGCGACCTGCAGCTGACGCTGAGCGGCCGAGCGCTCATCGCGCTGAAAAACAACGCCCAGGTCGAACTCGACGGCGTGCACGTGGCCGGCAGGAACGACAGCCAGCTGCCCTGGCTGGCCGTGGGCAACGCGCGCATGCTGCGCATGCGCGGTTGCACGCTGCCGGCGGCGACACGAGCAGTGGCTGTGTTCCAGGAGATCACCAGCGTCTGCGAAATCACGCACTGCCAGTTCGCGGGCGACGTGGCGTTCTACGGCATCCCCGACCCCGAAGTGCCGCGCGAAGCGTTGCTGCGCGCGCTGCAGCCCGGCGATTTCGAGGTCCAACCCGGCACCGGCCAACTGGTCTTCGCGCACAACCTGGTTACGCGACTGGCGCTAGGCGCGGAAACCGTCAAGCTGCTGACCGTCAGACAGGCACGGGGCTTGTTCCAGACCGTGGTGCTGACGGGCAACACCTTTACGGCCGACATGGTGGTTTGCGCCGGCACCTTCATGAGCGTCACCGGCAACCACTTCACCGCCGGCGAAACGCGCGCCAGCTCCTACGGCATGATGGTCGCGCGCCGCGCCGCCGCGAGCGGCAACGTTGGCGAGCTGTTCGGCGACCACGCGACGCTGTGGTTCCTTGTCACGAAGGGCGAATTCCGCGGCGCGGCAAACATGGTGTTCACGATTCCGCAGTCGGTCTCGTAGCTCACTGATCGGCGCGCTCGTGTCCCAACCCTCGGACGTGCTTGACGAGGACTGCAACAAAAGCCGATGCCGCTGGACCCAGCGGGCGCCTTGGATGCGTCACACAGACGATCTGGCGCGCGAGCTGCGGAGCAGTCAAAGCATGGCCACGCAATGACGCATGCTCAAGTGGCCTCCGAACGGCCACGCGCGGGAGCACCGTGCAGAAATCGCTCTGATGCACCAGGTTGAGGATGGCGCTGATCGAGTCGATCTCGACGCTTGGGGCCAACACCACATTTTCGGCTTGACCAAAGCTCTCGATGATGCCGCGCAGGCCATGCTGACGGGTAGGCAATACGAGTTTGAGATGTGCCAGTTGACTGAAGACGACGGTGTCGGGCAAGGCCGCGTGCAGCGGCCCGGTGACGAGCAGCAGATCTTCTTCGGCGATCAGCTCGGAGTTGAGCGCCAGCGATCGCCGCGGCTTGTTGATGATCGCCGCGTCGAGTTGACCGACCGACACCGCATCGGTCAGCGTGCCGCTGAAGCCGTCGGTCAGTGAAAGCTCCACTTTCGGATGCAGTGCCGAGAACTCGAGCAGGGCATCGACCAGCACACCCTGCGCGATGGTCACGATCATGCCCACGCGCACTTGGCCGCTCAACTCAGCGCTGGTCTGCATGACCTGTTCGCGCGCGCGCGAAAAATCACCCAGCACGGGCAGGAACAGGCGGTACATGCGCCGCCCGTCACTGGTTGGCTGCATGCCCTGCGGCGTTCGCACGAACAGCTGCTGCCCGATCTCTTCCTCGAGCTTGGCGATCTGCATGCTGAGCGCCGGTTGGACGATGTTGAGCCGCCGCGCCGCGCGCGTCACCGAGCCTTCTTCGTAGAGGCAGACGAAATACTGGATCTGGCGAAATTCCATGGATACCCCGCGGCGGCTTCATCAGCATAACTGATTGAGTACATCATTTAATATTAATTGACCTGATGCCGGGCGATTTCTAGACTTCCCCCAAGACGGCCACCACTGCGCCGCTTCCCGGAGACAGTCCTATGCCCTCATCGTCCGTGTCGACCGCAACGCCTGCCGCGACCGGCTCCGCCATCGCCGACATCCAGGCCTGGGCCACTTCATTTCCAGTTCCGGCCGGGCACAGCGTGCGCCTGGGTGTGGGCCGCACGCTCAAGCGCGACGCGGTGGTCGTCAAGGTAACGACCGAGGATGGGCTGGTGGGCTGGGGCGAGTCGCACCACGGCCGAGCGCATTCGAGCGTCGCGCACTTCGTCACCCATGCGCTCAGGCCGATGGTGCGGGGTATGGACGCGACCGACGTCCACGGGGTCTGGCAGCGCATCTATTCGCGCCAGCTGGCGAGCCACGGCATCGGCGCCGGCTGCGCCATCGCCATGAGCGGCATCGACATGGCGCTGTGGGACATCCGCGGCAAGGCCACCGGCTGGCCGCTCTACAAGCTGCTGGGCGGCGCTTCGAAGCCGATCCCCGCCTATGCGGGCGGCGTGGCGCTGGGCTGGCAAGACCCGTCGGCACTGGTCGACGAAGCTTCGGCCCACGTGCAGGCCGGCTACAAGGCGGTGAAGCTGCGGCTGGGCGAGACGGTGGAACGCGACGTGGCGCGCGTGGCCGCGGTGCGCAAGGCCTTCGGCGAAGACATCGAGATCCTGACGGACGTGAACGCCGCCTACACCCTGGCCGATGCGCGGCGCGCCATGCCGCAGCTGGACGCGCTGAACGTGGGCTGGCTCGAAGAACCCTTCCCCGCACACGACTACCGCAGCTACGAGCTGGCGCGCGCATTTGGCCGCGTGCCCTTCGCCGCCGGAGAGAACCACTACACGCGCTTCGAGTTCAACCGCCTGGTCGACGACCGCGTGGTGTCGATCCTGCAGCCCGACCTGTCGAAGACCGGCGGCATCAGCGAGACGATGCGCATCGCGGCGCTCGCCTCGGCGCACAAGCTGCCGATCCATCCGCACTCGTCGATGACGGGCATCAACATGGCCGCGACGCTGCACGTGCTCGCTGCCATCGAGGGCAACGGCTACTTCGAGGCCGACGTATCGCGCGGCAACCTGTTCCGTGACGAGCTGGTCGCCACGCCCTTCGCGATCGGCGCCGACGGCTGCGTGCGTCCTTCCGACGCGCCCGGCATCGGCGTGGAGGTCGACGAAGCCTTCCTCGACGCGCACCCCGCCATCGAAGGCCCGGCCTACGCCTGACGCCCGCATTCGCTTCGCCACACAACAACTTCCGGAGACAAGACTCATGCAGACATTCCAGCGCCGCCGAGCGCTCCTGGCGACCGCCGTCGGCACCGCCCTCGCGCTCGCCTTCGTTGCCGGTGCGGCACGGGCGCAGGACAGCTACCCCATCAAGCCGATCCGCATCGTCGTGCCTTACCCCGCAGGCGGCTTCAACGACACGCTCGGCCGGCTCGTCGCGACCAAGCTGTCGGTCGCATGGAAGCAGCCCGTGATCGTCGACAACAAGCCCGGCGGCGGCACGGTGATCGGAACGCAGGCCGCCGCCACCGCACCGGCCGACGGCTACACGCTGCTGGTGGTGCAGTTCCCGTTCGCGGCCAACCCATGGCTCTACAAGTCGCTGCCCTACGACAGCGCCAAGGCTTTCGCGCCGGTGGTGCTGGCGGGTCGCTCGCCGATGCTCATCGTGTCGCATGCAGCTGGCCCGCTGCGAACGCTCGGCGACGTGCTTGCCGCGGCCAAGGCGAAACCGGGCGCGCTCAACTACGGCTCGTCCGGCGCCGGCTCTTCCAACCATCTGGCGATGGCATTGTTCGAGAGCGTTTCCGGCACACGCATGACGCAGGTTCCCTACAAGGGCAGTACGCCGTTGCTGACCGATCTGGCCGGTGGGCAGGTCGACCTGGCTGTCGACCTCCTGCCGCACGCCCTTCCCTTCATCCAATCCGGCAAGGTGCGTGCGCTGGCCATCGCGAGCACCGAGCGCTCGCCACTGATGCCAGAGTTGCCAACGGCAGCCGAAGCAGGCGTGCCAGGCTACGAAGTGACCTCCTGGCACGGCTTCGTGGTGCCGGCCGGCACGCCGCAGCCGGTGATCGACAAGCTCAACCGCGAGCTGAACACGATCCTCGCAATGGATGACGTCAAGAAGGTGTTCGCGCAGCAGGGCGTGGTGCCTGACGGCGGCACGCCCGCGCAGTTCCAACGCTTCATCGACTCGCAAATGACGCTGTGGAAGAAGGTCGTGCAAGACGGCCGCATCACCGCCGAATGACGCGCCCACCTTGCCCGCACCCATGAACGACCTCCAAGCCCTCAACCTCATCCACGGCGAGTGGCAGCCGGCGCAATCCGGCAGCTGGGGCACTCGCCGCAACCCGGCAGACGGCGCCGCGCTGGGCCGCTACGCGGCATCCGGCCGCGCGGATGCGGACGCCGCCATCGCTGCCGCGCGCCGCGCCTTCGATCAGCCAGGCTGGGCACAGAATCCGCGCCTGCGGCAGATGGTCATGCTGCGCTGGGCCGACCGGATTGAAGCCCGCGCGGAAGAATTGGCACGCCTGCTCACGCTGGAGAACGGCAAGGTCATTGCGCAGTCGCGCGGCGAAATCGGTGC
Source organism: Variovorax sp. Soil_C_17 (assembly GCF_057657265.1). NCBI lineage: Bacteria > Pseudomonadati > Pseudomonadota > Betaproteobacteria > Burkholderiales > Comamonadaceae > Variovorax > Variovorax sp. Soil_C_17. Next base: position 248,064 of record NZ_JBDGIT010000005.1, on the reverse strand, counting down.
AGCCGTTTCCGAGATCCGCTACTACGCAGGCCTGGCGCGCTATATGCCGGGTCATGTTTTCGAGGTGGAGCCGGGCGCCTTCTCCACGCTGCTGAAAGAGCCCGCCGGGGTGGTCGGCATCATCGTGCCGTGGAACGCGCCGGCGGTGCTGCTGATCCGATCGCTCACGCCCGCGCTCGCGGCCGGCTGCGCGACGGTCGTCAAGCCGGCGCCGCAGACAGCGCTCATCACCGCCGCGCTCATCGCCGAGCTGCACGCCGCCCCGGGCCTGCCGCCTGGGGTGGTGAACCTCGTGAGCGAAGACGGCCACGAGGTCGCCGCGCGCCTGGTCGAATCGGCCGAGGTTGACGTCATCAGCTTCACCGGCTCCAACGCGACGGGCCAACGCATCATGGCCGCGGCGGCGCCGACGATGAAGAAGCTGTCGCTCGAGCTCGGCGGCAAGTCCGCCTGCCTCGTCTTCGATGACACCGACGTGCAGGCGGTGGCGCCGGCGCTCGCGGCGGCGGCCACCATCATCAGCGGCCAGCAGTGCACCGCCGCGCGCCGGGTGCTGGTGCACGCGAAGCACTACGACGCGATGAAGCTGGCGCTCGCGGCCGCGCTGCAGTCGCTCAAGGTCGCCCCTGGCATGGCCGAGGGCGCGCACATCGGCCCGATGATCGACGAGACTTCCGCGCGCAGCGTCGGCCAACGCATCGACGAGGCCGTGGCTGCGGCCGACGAGGTGCTGCTGCGCGGCGGCCGAGGCACCGGCACGCTCGCGGGCGGCGCCTTCCTCACGCCCACACTGGTCGCGCACCGCGACACCAGCGCCTTCTTCGTGCAGGAGGAGATCTTCGGGCCGCTGCTGGTCATCGAGCGCTTCGAGGACGAAGCCGAGGCCGTGGCGCGCGCCAACCATTCGGAGTTCGGCCTGTCGGCCAGCGTGTGGACGCGCGACGGCGCGCGCGCCCTGCGCGTGGCCCGCGCGCTACGCAACGGTACGGTCTGGATCAACGACCACAACAAGCTCTTCGCCGAGGCCGAAACCGGGGGCTACCGCCGCAGCGGCCTGGGCCGCTTGCACGGCTACGACGCGCTGATCGACTTCCAGGAGATCAAGCACATCTATCAACAGGTCGGCTCGGTCTGAGTCGCCGCGATACCCACGCCGCCCACGCCCGCATCGACATCAAGAACGGAGACACCATGCACAAGAAGACCTTCCTCCACTGCCTCGCCGCCGCCGCACTGGCGCTCGCGCTGCCTGCGGTGCAGGCCCAGCCCGGCAGCTACCCCGACAAGCCCATCCGCATCATCGTGCCGTACACCCCCGGCGGCTTCAACGACACGATGGCGCGCGTGTTCGCGCGCAAGCTGCAGGACGCATGGGGCCAACCCACCGTGGTCGACAACAGGCCGGGAGCCGGCACCGTGCTCGGCACCGATGCCGGCGCCAAGGCCGCGCCCGACGGCAACACCCTGGTGGTGGTCGGCTTCCCGCTGGTGGTGAATCAATACATCTACCCCAAGCTCCCCTACGACACCAAGAAGGACTTCGCGCCGATCATCCTTGGAGGCCAAACGCCCAACTTGTTGCTGGTGCGCGCCGACTCGCCCATCAAGTCGATGGCCGACCTGATTGCCAACGCCAAGGCGAATCCCGGCAAGCTGAACTACGCCTCGGCCGGCAACGGCACCTCGCTGCACCTCGCGATGGAGTACTTCAAGAGCGTGACCGGCACCGACATGAACCAGATTCCCTACAAGGGCAGCGCACCGATGGTGACCGACCTGCTCGGGGGCCAGGTCGACGTCATGTTCGACAACCTGCCCAATGCCCTGCCCCACGTGAAGGCCGGCAAGATGCGCGCGCTGGCCGTGACGACTCCCAAGCGCCTGGCGGCGGTGCCCGATGTCCCCACGGTGGCCGAGCAGGGCTATCCCGGTTTCGAGGTCGCGGTGTGGTACGGCCTGGCTGCGCCCAAGGGCACGCCCAAGCCGATCCTGGACAAGCTCAATGCCGAGCTGCAGAAGGCCCTCGAGTCGGACGACGTGAAGGCCATCTTCGCGGCGCAGGGCGTCGAGGTGCTGGGCGGCTCGGTGGCGGACTTCAACAAGTTCTTCACGGCGCAGGATGCCAAGTGGGCGCCCGTGATCCAGAAGGCCGGCATCAAGGCCGAGTGATCCAATGCTGATGAGCGTGCCTCCCGTCACCGACGTGCCCGCGCGTCCCCATGTCGGCCGACCAGCCCAGCGTGTCGAAGACCGCGCCCTGCTCACCGGCCGGGGCCGCTACGGCGACGATGCGCCCGTGCGCAGCGACACGCTGCATGCCGCGGTGCTGCGCTCGCCGCATGCGCATGCCCGGCTGCTGGCGGTGCGCACCGCGCGGGCCGAAGCCATGCCCGGCGTGCGCGCGGTGCTCACGGGCGCCGACGTGCAGCGCTGGTCCAAGCCCTTCATCGTCGGCGTCAAGCAGCCGATGGAACTGTGGGCGCTGGCCGTGGACAAGGTGCGCTATGCCGGAGAGCCGGTCGCGGTGGTGGTGGCCGAGAGCCGCTACCTCGCCGAGGACGCGCTGGAGTTGCTGGAGGCCGACTACGAACAGCTCCCCGCCGTCGTCGACATCGAGTCGGCCGCCGCCGACGGCGCACCCGTGCTGCACGAGCGCGTGGGCAGCAACGTGGTGAGCGACCGTTCTTTCTGCTACGGCGACCCGGAGGCGGCCTTCGCCGCCGCGCCTCACCGCGTGGCGCTCAGCGTGCACTACCCGCGCAACTCCTGCACGCCGATCGAAACCGCGGTGGTCATCGCCGAGTTCGTGTCGGAGCAGGACGGCTACGACATCCAGTCCAACTTCATGGGCCCCTTCTCGCTGCACACGGTGATGGCGATGGCCCTCAAGGTGTCCGGCAACCGGTTGCGGCATCGCACCTTCGCCGACTCGGGCGGCAGCTTCGGCGTCAAGCAGGCGGTGATGGCACCGGCCGTGCTGATGTGCCTGGCCGCACGCAAGGCCGGCGCGCCGGTGAAGTGGGTCGAGGACCGGCTCGAGCACCTGACCGCGGCCACCTCCGCCACGGGCCGGCTGTGCCATGCCGAGGCCGCGGTGGAGGCGGACGGGCGCATCACCGCGCTGTCGCTCGACCAGTTCGACGACTGCGGCGGCTACCTGCGCGCGCCCGAGCCGGCGACCTTCTATCGCATGCACGGCTGCCTGACCGGCGCCTACGCCATCGAGCACCTGCGCGTGCGCAACCGGGTGGTGCTGACCAACAAGACGCCGAGCGGCCTGGTGCGCGGCTTCGGCGGACCGCAGGTGTACTTCGCGCTCGAACGCCTGGTGCAGCGCATCGCGGTCGAGCTGGGCCTCGACCCGCTCGACGTGTACCGGCGCAACTTCATCGCGCGCGATGCCTTCCCCTACCGCGCAGCCGCCGGCGCGCTCATCGACTCCGGCGACTACCAGACTGCCCTCGATATGGCCGTGCGCGACGGCGGCCTGGCCGAGCTGCGCCGGCGGCAGGAAGCGGCACGCGCAGAAGGCAGGCTCTACGGCATCGGCTTCGCGGCCATCGTCGAACCGTCGGTGTCGAACATGGGCTACATCACGACCGTGATGCCGCGCGAGCAGCGCGCCAAGGCGGGCCCGAAGAACGGCGCCATCGCTGCCGCCACCGTGGGCATCGATCCGCTGGGCGGCCTCACCGCGGTGATCGCCTCGTCGCCCGCCGGCCAAGGCCATCGCACGGTGTGCGCGCAGGTGGTGGCCGATGTGTTCGGCGTCGAGCCGGCCGATGTGTCGGTCAACGTCGAGTTCGACACGCAGAAGGATGCCTGGTCGGTGGCAGCCGGCAACTACTCGAGCCGCTTCGCCGGCGCCGTGGCCGGCACCTTGCACCTCGCGTGCACGCGTCTGCGCGACAAGCTGGCGAGCATCGCGGCCGCACTGCTCGACTGCGAGCCGGACGATGTGGTGTTCGCCGGCGGCAAGGTCTTCCCGAGGGGCGCGCCGGAGCGCGGCTTGGCCTTCTCGCGTTTCGCCGCCAGTCCGCACTGGGCGCCAGGCTTGCTGCCAGCGGGCACTGACCCCGGCTTGCGCGAGACGGCGTTCTGGACGCCGCCGCAACTCACGGCGCCCGACGACGAGGACCGCGTCAACACCTCGGCCGCCTACGGCTTCGCGTTCGACATCTGTGCAGTGGAAGTCGACCGCGACACCGGCCGCGTGCACATCGACCGCTACGTCACCACCCACGACGCCGGTACCCTGCTCAACCCGGCGCTGGCCGATGGCCAGATCCGCGGCGCCTTCGCGCAGGGGCTGGGCGCGGCGCTGATGGAGGAGTTGCGCTACGGCGCCGACGGCAGCTTCCAGTCGGGCACCTTCGCCGACTACCTGGTGCCGACCACCTGCGAGGTGCCCGACCCCGTGATCCTGCACCTGGAAACGCCCAGCCCCTTCACGCCGCTGGGCGCCAAGGGCCTCGGCGAAGGCAACAACATGAGCACGCCGCCCTGCATCGCCAACGCGGTGGCCGACGCGCTGGGGCGCGCCGACATCGTGCTGCCGCTCACGCCCTCGCGCGTGATGCATCTGCTGGGCATGGACGACCCAGCGCCCTCCGCAGGCAGCGTGGCCGCAGCCATGCCGACGTCGGAACCCCCTGCGAACCTGAAAGGGGGCAAGGGCAAGGCGCTTTCGGCGCGGGGCGAGATCCTGCTGCCCGCCACGCCCGAGGCGGTGTTCGCGGTGCTGCTCGACCCGGTCGCGCTGGCCCGCGTCATCCCCGGCTGCAACGCGCTGGAGTCGGTCGGGCCGAACCGCTATCGCGCCGACGTGACGGTAGGTGTGGGCATGATCAAGGCACGCTACGCGGCAGAGATCGCGCTCAGCGAAATCGAGGCGCCGCAGCGCCTGCGGCTCGCGGGCTCGGGCCTGTCGAGCGTGGGCGCGGCCAAGGGCAGCGGCCTGGTGTCGCTGGCACCCAAGGACGGCGGCACGCTGCTGCGCTACGACTACGAGGCCGAGGTCTCGGGCAAGGTCGCTGCGGTCGGCGGGCGCATGCTCGAGGGCGCGGCCAAGATCGTGCTCAAGCAGCTGTTCGAGCAGCTCGGCAGGCAGGCCGGCGGCCAGGGGACGGCGGCGGTGGCCGATCCATGGTGGCGTCGCCTGCTGCGCATGTTCGGAGGCGCAAAGTGAAGCCCGCAGCCTTCGGCTACGTGCGCGCCGAATCGGCAGACGAGGCCGTGCAGCAGCTGCGTGAGCTGGGTGCCGATGCGCGCATCCTCGCCGGCGGCCAGTCGCTGATGGCCGTGCTCAACATGCGCCTGGCCCAGCCCAGCGCGCTGATCGACATCTCGCGCACCGCCGACCTCGACTACGTGCGCGCCGACGGCGGCATGCTCGCGGTCGGCGCGGCGGCCACGCAGGGCAGCGTCGAGTGGCGCAAGTCGCTCGCGCAGGAGGTCCCGCTGCTGGCGCAGGCCTTCCCCTTCATCTCGCACTTCCAGATCCGCAACCGCGGCACGGTCTGCGGCTCGGTCGCGCATGCCGACCCGAGCGCGGAAATTCCGCTGGTGCTGCTGGCGCTCGGCGGCGAAGTCGTGCTGCGCAGCGCCTCGAAGCGCCGCACGCTGCCGGCCGCAGATTTCTTCCAGGGCATGCTAATGACGGCGCGCGCACCGGACGAGCTGCTGGCCGAGGTGCGCTTCCCGCTGGCCGCCGCGGGCCAGCGCAGCGCATTCACCGAGTTCTCGGCGCGGCACGGCGATTTCGCCATCGTGTCGGCCGCGGCCACGGCCGATGCGCGCGGGCTGCGCCTGGCCGTGGGCGGCGTGGCCGACCGGCCGCGCCTCGCGCAATGGCCCGCCGGCCTGCGCGGCGCCGACCTCGACGGCGCCCTCAACGACTTCGCCTGGGAACTGGAGGCGCAGGACGACGTGCACGCCAGCGCCACCTTCCGTCGTCACCTGGTGCGCAGGCTCGGCGCGCAGGTGCTCGCCCGGGTCATGGAGAACCGCTCATGAAACAGATCGGCCGCGACAGCCTGCACACGGTGCAGCTGCAACTCAACGGCACCGCGCGCAGCGCGCCCTGCACGCCGCGCATGCTGCTGTCGGACTTCCTGCGCGAGGGCCTGGGCGCCACCGGCACGCATGTGGGCTGCGAGCACGGCGTGTGCGGCGCCTGCACGGTGCAGATCGACGGCATCGCCGGCCGATCGTGCATGACGCTCGCGGTGCAGGCCGAAGGCCGCCACGTCGCCACGGTCGAAGGCTTGTGCGATGCCGACGGCCCGCTCTCGGACCTGCAGGAGGCCTTCAAGCGCCACCATGCGCTGCAGTGCGGCTTCTGCACCGCCGGCATCCTGATGTCCTGCGACGACTACCTGCGCCGCCGCCCCGACCCCAGCGAGGCCGAGGTGCGCGACATGCTCTCCGGCCACCTCTGCCGCTGCACCGGCTACACGCCCATCGTCCAGGCGGTGCTCGAGACGGCCGCCCTGCGCCGCACCGCCGCCGGCTTCCAACCTCTCCCTCTGAAGAACTGACATGCTCGACCTCGCAACCACATTCCTTCAAAGCGTGGAGCGCAGTCCCCACGCGCTTGCGCTGGTGGACGACGGCGTGCGCCTGACCTATGCACAGTGGCGAAACCAGGTGGCGCGCGCCGCCGCCGGCCTGCGCAAGCTCGGCCTGGCGCGCGGCGACCGGCTGCTTTCGGTGCTGCAGAACCGCCACGAGGCGGCGACGCTCCACTGGGCCTGCCAGTTCGTCGGCGTGGTGATCGTGCCGCTCAACTGGCGCGCCAAGCCGGAGGAGATCGACTACTGCCTGGCCGACGCGGGCGCCAAGGCCCTCGTCTTCGAAGCCGCGAGCGAAGCGGCCACGCAGTACAGCACCGGCGCGCGCGCCGTGCCGCGCATCGGCGTGGGCGCGTTGGAAAACGACGACGCGACGCTGACCTGGAGCGACCTGCTGGAGGTCGAGGCCGCCCAGCTCGAATCGGCGGCCGAGGCGGACGACGTGTCCTTGATGCTCTACACCTCCGGCACCACCGGCAAGCCCAAGGGCGTGCCGAGGCGCCATCGCCAGGAGCGCGCGGCCGCACTGGCGCACGTGGCGCAGAACCTCTATCGCCGCGGCGAACGCACGCTCGGCGTGATGCCGCTCTACCACACGATGGGCGTGCGCTCGCTGCTCGCCATGGCGCTGGTGGACGGCACCTTCGTCTGCCTGCCGCGCTTCGACACGCGGGCCGCGCTGGCGCTGATCGCGCGCGAGCGCATCACCTGCCTCTACCTGGTGCCGACGCTCTATCACGACATGCTGACGCAACGGCAGCGCGCCGGCGGCGGCGACGGCCCGGGCGAGGACATCGCGTCGGTCACCAAGCTGGGCTTCGCCGGTGCGCCGATGCACGACGCGCTGCTGCAGCGCCTGACGCGCGCCTTCCGGCCCGAGCTCTTCGTGAACCACTACGGCTCGTCGGAGATCTACACCGTCTCGATCGACCAGGATGCGGTGAAGAAACCCGGCAGCGCGGGCCGCGCCGGGCTCAACACGCGGCTGCGCATCGTGCGGCTCGACGCGGCCGGCGCGGACGACCGCGTCGGCCCCAACGAGGAAGGCGAGATCATCGCGGACCTGCGCGGCGACGAGGCCTTCGAGGGCTACTGGAACCGGCCCGACGCCAACGCCCGCGCGCTGCGCAACGGCTGGTATCACACCGGCGACATCGGCTACTTCGACGACGACGGCGACCTCTATGTCACCGGCCGCGTCGACGACATGATCATCAGCGGTGGCGAGAACATCTCGCCCGTCGACATCGAGTCGGTCATCTCGCTGTGCCCCGGCGTCGGCGAAGTCGCGGTGGCCGGCCTCTCGGACGAGCGCTGGGGCCAGCGCGTGGTGGCCTTCGTCACACGCAGCAGCGAAGAGGCCGGGCTCGACGCCCAGACGCTCGACGCGCACTGCCGCAGTTCCGACCTGCCCAACTTCAAGCGTCCGCGCGAATACGTTTTCGTCGCGGAGATCCCCAAGTCGCCGGTCGGAAAGATCCTGCGGCGCAAGCTCGTCGCCGGCGAATACGAAGCGCTCGGCAGCCATCCCGATACCCCGGCGGCCTGAGCGCCGCCGCCTCGCCACACCTTTCCCCAGGCCGGAGAACCGCCATGACCAACTCCACGACGTCCACATCCCAGGGCGCGCCCTTCACCGATCTGCGCCGCTGGCTCGCCCACCTGAGCGACAGCGGCCGCGTCGCGGTCATGCGCGAAGACACGCCGCTGCAGCACACGCTGGCCGCCATTGCCAAGCGCCTCGACGGCCGGCAGGCCGCCTACTTTCCCAAGCCGGGCGGCCACCCGGTACCGGTGGTGTCCGGCTTCATGTCGCGTCGGGCCTGGATCGCCGAGGCGATGGGCGTGCCGGAGTCCGAACTGCTGCAGCGCTTCCGCGATGCGGCGGAGCGTCCGCTGCGCTGGCAGGAAGTGGCCAAGGGCGAGGCGCCCTGCCAGCAGGTGGTGCATCGCGACCGCGACGTGCGCGAGGTGCTGCCGGTGCCCACGCACAGCGAGCACGACAACGGCCCCTACATCACGGCCGGCCTGGTGATCGCCCGCAACCCGGCGACCGGGGTGCAGAACGTGTCGATCAACCGTATTCAGGTCCACTCCAGGGAGCGCATGGCGATCCTGATGCTGCCGCGCCACCTGTGGACCTTCTACAAGGCGGCCGAGGCGCGCAATGAGGCGCTGGAAGTCGCGGTCGTGATCGGCATCGACCCGCTCACGCTGCTGGCTTCGCAGGCCATCGCGCCGATCGATTGCGACGAACTGGAGATCGCGGGTGCGCTGCACGGCACGCCGCTGCGCGTGACGAAGTGCCTAACGAACGATGTGCGTGTGCCGGCCGACAGCGAGATCGTGATCGAGGGCCGCATCCTGCCGGGCGTGAAGGAGGCCGAAGGCCCCTTCGGCGAATTCCCCAAGTACTACAGCGCGCGCGAACACCGCGAGGTGATCCAGGTCGATGCCATCACGCACCGGAGCGACCCCATCTACCACACCATCGTGCCGGCCGAGATGGAGCACCTGCTGCTCGGATCGATCCCGCGCGAGGCCACGCTGCTGGCGCACCTGCAGCGCAGCTTCCCGAACGTGCTCGACGTGCACCTGGCCATCGGCGGCGTCGGCCGCTACCACCTCTACGTGAAGATCCGCAAGACGCACGAGGGCCAGCCGAAGAACGTGATCTGCGCCGCCTTCGGCGCGCACTACGACATCAAGCAGGTGATCGTGGTCGACGATGACGTGCAGGTGCACGAGCCGCAGCAGGTCGAGTGGGCCGTCGCCACGCGCTTCCAGGCCGACCGCGACCTGGTCGTGATCCACGGTGCGCAGGGTTCGGTGCTCGACCCCTCGACCACCATCGGCCAGGACTTCGGCGACGGCGTCGCACCGCCGCCGCACCTGCAGGGCCTGAGCGCCAAGATGGGCCTGGACGCCACCAGGCCGGTGGTCTACCACGAGCATGTCTTCACCAAGGTGCGCGTGCCGGGCGAGGACGAGGTTGACCTCGCGGCGGTGATCGACACGGCCGCGCACGTGGACTTCGCCGCCGGAGCCGTGCGATGAGCCAGAAAATGCGCCTCATCGTCGCCATCACCGGCGCGAGCGGCACCATCTACGGCGTGCGCCTGCTGCAGCTGCTGCGCGCCATGCCCGATTGGGAGACGCACCTGATCATGTCTTCGTCGGGCGCGCTGACCGCCTCGCAGGAAATCGACATGAAGCGCGCCGACATCGAGGCCTTGGCCGACGTGGTGCACAACGTGAAGGACATCGGCGCGGCCGTCTCCAGCGGCTCCTTCCGCACCGCCGGCATGGTGATCGCGCCCTGCTCCATGAAGACGCTGGCCAGCGTGGCGCACGGGCTGGCCGACAACCTGATCAGCCGCGCCGCCGACGTGATCCTGAAGGAGCGCCGCCGCCTCGTGCTGATGGCGCGCGAGACGCCCTTCAACCTTGCGCACCTGCGCAACATGACGGCCGTCACCGAGATGGGCGGCATCGTGTTTCCCCCGGTGCCCGCCTTCTACGCGCGGCCTGACTCCATCGAAGCCATGGTCGACCACACGGTCGGCCGCGTGCTCGACCTGTTCGACATCGAGCACCACGACCTCGTGCGCCGCTGGGAAGGGCTGCAGCGCCCGACCTTCGGCACCTGAGGCCACCCCTCTTTCATCCACCTTCGTCCCCGAGGAACCGACATGACCCAGCTCGCCCACCCTGCCCATACCCTGCTCGAGAAGCTCGACGGCTTCCGCGTCGAGATCGACGCCGCGCGTGAACGCGCCGACATCGTGCTGCAGCGCCCGCCCTACAACATCATCTCGATGCCGCAACGCGACCAGCTGCGCCTGGTGATCGAGTCGCTCGACGAGAACCCGGCGGTGCGCGTGATCGTGCTGCGCGCCGAGGGCGAGCACTTCTCCAGTGGTGGCGACATCAAGGGCTTCCTCGAGGCTTCCCCCGAGCACGTGTCGAAGCTGGCCTGGAACATCGCCGCACCGGCGCGCTGCAGCAAGCCGGTGATCGCCGCCAACCGCGGCTACTGCTTCGGCGTCGGCTTCGAGATCTCGCTCGCCTGCGACTTCCGCATCGTGACCGAGACCTCCCTCTACGCCCTGCCCGAGCAGAAGCTCGGCCAGATCCCCGGCTCTGGCGGCTCCGCGCGCCTGCAGAAGATGGTCGGTATCACCCGCACCAAGGACATCGTGATGCGCTCGCGCCGCATCCCGGGCAAGCAGGCCTACGAATGGGGCGTGGCCACCGAGTGCGTGCCCGACGCGGAGCTGGAAGCCGCGACCGACCGTCTGGTCGACGAACTGCGCACCTTCTCGCCGCTGGCGCAGCGCACGGCGAAGAAACTGCTGAACGACACCGAGGATGCGACGCTCAGCGTGTCGATCGAACTCGAAGGCCACAGCTACAGCCGCCTGCGCAGCTCCGACGACTTCCGCGAGGGTGTGGAAGCCTTCCACGGCAAGCGCAAGCCGAGCTTCAAAGGCAGCTGAGCGGCCAATGCGGGCTGAACGCGCCCTTTCCATCGACGACCTCGCCGACGCCGCGCGCCGTCGGCTGCCGCCGAGCATCCATGGCTATGTCAGTGGTGGATCGGAAGACCATGCGTCGCTCGACGCGAACCGCGCCGCCTTCCGTCGCTGGCGCTTTCTCACGCGGCCGCTGGTCGACGTGTCGAAGCGCTCGCAATCGGTCGATCTCTTCGGCACCACGCATGCATCGCCGGTCGGTATCGCACCGATGGGCGTGTCGGGGCTGTGCTGCTTCGACGGCGACGTGGCGCTCGCGCGCGCCGCGGCGAAGGCCGGCGTGCCCTCGGTGCTCAGCGCCGCGTCGACCGTGCCGCTGGAGCGCGTGATGCGCGAGGCGCCCGGCACCTGGTACCAAGCCTACCTGCCGGCGCAGCATGCGGTGATCGACCCGCTGCTCGCCCGGCTGAAGGCCGCCGGCGTGGCAACGCTCGTCATCACCGTCGACGTGCAGATCGCCTCCGTGCGCGAGAACGAGCTGCGCAACGGTTTCAGCATTCCGTTGCGCTTCACGCCGAGGCTGATGACCGGCGGGCTGATGCGTCCGCGCTGGATGGTCGAGACTTTCGCGCGCACGCTGTGGAAGCAGGGCATCCCGCGCTTCGAGAACTTCACCGCGGCGCGGGGCGGCCGCATCATCACCGCCGCCAAGGGCGACCACCGCGCGGGCCGGGCCGCCATGACCTGGGACGAGCTCTCGCGCATCCGCGAGCGCTGGCCGGGCCGGCTGCTGGTCAAGGGCCTGCTTCGGCCCGAAGACGCGAGCGCTGCGCAGCGAATCGGCGCCGACGGCATCTTCGTGTCGAATCACGGGGGCCGCCAGCTCGACGGCGCGGTTGCCCCGCTCGACGTGCTGCCGGCCATGGTCACCGCCGCGCCGCAGCTGACGGTCTTGCTCGACGGCGGCGTGCGCCGCGGCACTGACGTGCTCAAGGCGCTCGCGCTGGGCGCGCATGCCGTCTTCATCGGACGCCCAGCGATGTACGGTCTGGCGGCCGGTGGCGAGGCCGGCGCGGCACATGCGCTGGCGCTGCTGCGGCGCGAGATCGACACCGACCAGGCCTTGCTCGGCTGCGCAGACGTGCGGCAGCTCGGCCCCGACTGGCTGGTGCGCGACGACCGGCTGCCGCTGCAGGATGGCGAGCGCGCGGCCTTCATCCACCCTGCCCCATTGCTGAAGGCATCATGACAACTCCCGCACTTCCCGCACGCACCGGCGGCCAGATCCTGGTCGACGCTTTGCGCATCCACGGCACCGACACCGCCTACTGCGTGCCCGGCGAGAGCTTCCTGGCCGTGATCGACGCGCTGTACCACGCGCGCGATGCCATCCGGCTCATCGTCTGCCGCCAGGAAGGTGGTGCTGCGCACATGGCCGAGGCGCACGGCAAGCTCACCGGCGAGCCGGGCATCTGCTTCGTGACGCGCGGGCCAGGCTCCACCAACGCCAGCATCGCCATCCACACCGCACGGCAGGACTCGACGCCGCTGATCGTCTTCATCGGCCAGGTCGGTCGCGACGCGATCGGGCGCGAAGCCTGGCAGGAGATCGAATACCGCCACATGTTCGGCCACATCGCCAAGTGGGTCGACCAAGTGGACGACGCACGGCGGCTGCCCGAGTACATCAGCCGCGCCTTCCACGTTGCGACCTCGGGCCGGCCCGGCCCGGTGGTGCTGGCGCTGCCCGAGGACATGCTGACCGACCTCGTCGAGGTGCCGGATGCACCGCGCTATCGCCGCAGCGGCGCAGCGCCGACGCAGGAAGCCATGGACGGCCTGGCGGCCGAACTGCAGCGCGCCGAGCGGCCGCTGGTGGTGCTCGGCGGCGGGGGCTGGACGCGCGAGGCCAGCGCCGACATCACCGCCTTCGCGGCCCACTTCGAGCTGCCGGTGGCCTGTGCGTTTCGCCGGCAGGACCTGATCGACAACCTCGACGACCACTACATCGGCGAGGCCGGCCTGGGCATGGACCCGCGTATCGCGCAGCGTGTGCGCGATGCCGACCTGATCATTGCCGTCGGCGCGCGGCTGGGCGAGACCACGACACAGGGCTATGCGCTGCTCGACGTGCCCCACCCGAAGCAGCGGCTCGTGCACGTGCACGCCGATCCCGGCGAACTCGGTCACGTCTACCACGCCGACCTGCCGGTGAACGCCTCGATGCCGGCCTTCGCGCGCGCCGCGCGGGCGCTGAAGCCGGCGGGCCCCGCGCGCTGGAGAGACTGGACGCGCGACGCGCGCGCCGATCAGCTCGACCACATCCAGCCTCCCGCGAGCATGCCGGGCGACGTCGACCTGGGGCGCGTCATGGTCCACCTTCGCGAGACGCTGCCAGCCGACACCATCGTCAGCAACGGCGCAGGCAACTACACCCTGTGGGTGCAACGCTTCTGGCGCTACCGCGGCATGCGCACCCAGCTCGCGCCGACCAGCGGCACCATGGGCTACGGCCTGCCCGCGGCCATCGCCGCAAAGCTGGTGCACCCTGAGCGCACTGCCCTCTGCTTCGCGGGCGACGGTTGTTTCCTGATGAATGGCCAGGAACTCGCGACGGCCGTGCAGTACGCGTTGAACGTGATCGTCATCGTCGTCAACAACGGCATGTACGGCAGCATCCGCATGCACCAGGAGCGCCACTATCCGGGCCACGTGTGGGGCACCGCATTGGGCAACCCCGATTTCGCCGCGTTGGCGCGCTCGTACCGCGCGCACGGCGAGACCGTGACGCGCACCGATGACTTCCCCGCGGCGCTCGAGCGCGCCCGATCGGCCGGCAAGCCGGCCTTGATCGAGCTGCAGGTGAGCCCGGAAGCGTTGTCGCCGAAGCTGACGGTCGCGATGCTGCGGGGTTAGCTTGGCTCAGCAACGCATGTGCGCCAACGACCTGCGCACCAGACAGCAGCAGCGTGCGCTACAAAACTGGGACAGTCCGTCGATGCACGCAACGGCGCTTGTGTCGGGCCGCAAGGGGATGCCAAGCAACATCGGGCCTTTCTGGATTCCCTTGCAGACCGGCTCAGTCTCGACCAGGGGGATGCCCGCAATGCTCGAAGCAGGCGCTCATCGACCACACTCACCGACATGAACGACTCCCCGAAGGATGCTCTCTCCCGCGAGTGGGACTACGCGCTTCGCGTGTACGCGAGGCCGCGTGTCGCCGAAGCCTGTCTGCTGCTTCAGGAGCGAGTAGGTGTGGACGTGGTGGTGATGCTGCATGCCATGTACCTCTTCAGCGAAAAGGGCATCGCGCTCGATTCTCAGGCGCTCGCGGTCGCGGAAGCACGAGTGCGAGCATGGCGTACGACGGTCACGGCCCCGCTGCGGTCGCTTCGAGCCTCGCTGAAGACGGGCTTTGACGGCCTCCCCGCGGCTGCCGTCGAAGACACACGACTCAAGATCAAGGCGGCGGAACTCAGTGCGGAGTTCGCCGCCTTCGCGGCGCTGGCCGAGTGGGCCTGGGACCCTGGATTCGGCACTGCACAAAGTGCGGACGGCGCGGCCCTGCTGACAGACATCGCGCGGATGTATGCGGGCGCCGAACGCGCCGGCAATTGTCGCGAGCCTGCCGTTCGGGACGCGATCCGAACACTAGGCGACTTGCTTGGCCCGCGCGGGCCCAAGATTGCACAACCATAGCGCGCACATGCCGCCGAGCACACGGCTCCCACGATCTCCAATTGATTCCTGAAATCCGGTCGATGGGGGGCGGTCAGCGGGACTGCAGGGTGCTCGCGTGTGGCGGACGCCACCCCACGGCTGCCGCCAGGCGTCGCCCCGACTCGCGCAGCGGCGCCAGCCACGTTTCGGGATCGAGCACGGCCTGCCGCTCATCGACCAGGCGACCGTCGCGCTTGCGCCACCTTCCGGCCACCATCACCGAGTCGATGTTGGCAAGGCTCGTCTGCATGAGCGCCGCATGGACGGGGTCGTGCAGGGGCTGCATGTTCGGCAGCCTTGCGTCGACGAGCACAAGGTCGGCTTGCTTGCCGGGTGCAAGGGTTCCGATGCGGTCCAGCTGGCGCAGCATGCGCGCGCCTTCGACGGTTGCCCAGCGCAAGGCATCGACCGTCTTGATCGTGGCAGTGGGCGGAATGACGGCATCGGGCGCGGTTGCCGCTCGGCGGAACGCTTCGTTGTCGAGCGAGCGTTGATGGACCAGCGCCATCCGCGCCGCCGTGAACATCTCCCCGGAGAGGCCGGACTCGAGGTCGACTCCGATCGATGCTGCAACTCCCCGGTCGCGCAGGCGCCCGACGATCGGATGGCCGTGGCCCTGCGTCATTTCGTTTTCGGGCGTGATCGAGAAGCTGACGCCGGCGGCGACGAATCGATCGATCTGCGCGTCCGTGAGATCGTTGCCGTGCACGATGTTGATGTGGGGCCCCAGCAGCCCTTCGCGCTCGAGGACCGCCCAGCCGTCCGGCGCGCGGGCCGGGCCTCCTCCCTGATGCATCGAGGCAATGAGGTTCAGCTCGCGCGCGAGCCTGAAATCGGCGAGCGCCACCTCGAGCGTCGAGTAATGGGGGCCGAGCACCGCCATCCCCACGCTCAGCCGCTTCTCGCTTCCGAACCGTGGCTGCGTCAGGAGCCGCTCGACTTCCTTGCGCGGATGGCGGACTTCCCAGAAGGGCGCCCGGCCGGGCCCGGGATCGGGCTTCGGGCTGCCGTGGAAGAACGCCGCACGGATGCCGCTGCGCTCCAGCGCATCGACGGCCGCGTCCGTGTGCGCCGGCGTCGGGTTGTTGTGGCACCAGTCGACGAGCGTCGTGGTTCCGCAGTTGAGCTGGTTCAGGGCGCCCGCGAGAGTGCCGATGTAGACATCGTCCGGAGTGAACCGGGTCGCCAGGCCGGCGTGCATCCAGCGGAAGTATTCGAGAAGCGTCCAGTTGCCGGCGATGCCGCGCAAGGCAGTCTGCCAGGTGTGCATGTGCGCGTTGATGAAGCCCGGCATCACGATGAAGCCCCGCGCATCGATGGTTTCATCGGTGGCAGGGGCAGGCCCGGCGCTCGGTGCGCTCGCAAGCGAGACGATGCGGTCACCTTCGATGAGCAATTGGGCATCCTCGATCACGCCGAGGGCGTCGTCCATCGAGACGACCGTTGCGCCGGCGATCAGCACGCGATGAAAAGTGGAAGCCATGGCGTCAGGAGCTCGTGCATGTCCGCGCAGCCTTGGGCGTCACCGAAGTTCCGACGCCTTGATGCGCTCGGCCGCCAGTTCGGCAAGCATGATCGTGGGGAGGTTGGTGTTCGCGCTGGGGATGACAGGCATGACCGAGGCATCGGCGATGAACAGGTTCTCGATCCCGTGCACCCGGAACGCCTCGTCGACGACGGACATCGCATCGTCCGCCCGGCCCATGGCACAGGTGCCGACCGGATGCCCCATCGGACTGATCGAGGACAGGATCTGCGCATCCGAGATCTCGCGCCCACCCCCGCGGTGTGCGGCAGGCGCGCCGCTCTTGAATGCGCGGCCGAAGATCTGGCGGCGCAGCAGGGCCGGCGAGTTGGCAGCGGCCTCCGCCGCCATCGCCAGCACTTTCCCGGCCAGCCCGGGCCGGTTGAACTGCTTGACCGCAAGTGCGCCGGGGAGCAGGAACGCCTCGTGGTACTGGGCGGCGACACCCGGATCACGAAGCAGCCGCTCGGCCTGGCGGGCGGCCGCGACCATGCGCGGACCATCTGCAGGGTCCGACATGAAGCGGAAGCGGATGTCGGGACCCTCCGACGAATGGGCGCTCTTGAGCCGGACCGACCCGCGGGACCTGGGCGCGTACAGCGCGCTCCCCACCAATGCGAAGTCGGGCCCGTACGACGCGCCGCTCACCCGTCCGATGACGAAGTTGAACAGGTCGCTGGGCGGGCACCCGGGCATGCGCGACGACGACCGGATGCCGGCCAGGGCAAAGCGCCGCAGATCCGGGGCGACACGCTTGCCACGGGGCAGCGTGAGCGCGAAGAACATGTAGGGGTGGTTCTGCAGGTTGCGCCCGATGCCGGGACGGTCGAGGACGGGCGGGATGCCCAGCGCCGACAGCTCGTCGGCCGGCCCCATGCCGGAGCGCAGCAACAGCGTCGGCGTATGGATGGCGCCGGCGCAGACGACCACCCGGCCGGCGCTCAGGTGGCGGATCGTGCCGTTCCCCACCGCCTCCACGCCGATCACAGCGCCGGCGCGCGCGCACAGCCGGGTCACGCGGGTGTTCGGCAGGATTTCGAGGTTCGCGCGTGCCCGGGCCTCCGGCGTCAGATAGCAGCCGGCGGTGGTCACGCGGGCCTCCGCGTCGATGGCATTCGGCATGGAAAAGAAGCCGTCGCCGGGGTGCTCGTTGATGTCCGGCACGAAGGGCAGCCCGTCACGCGCGGCCGCCTGCTCCATCGCCCGCACGAACGCCGGCCATTGCGTCTTCGGCGTACGCGAGATGGCATGCGATCCGCCGGCCGGCCCCTGGCGATCACGGTCGTTCTCGATCCGCCGGAAGCGGGTCAGGACCGTGTCCCAGGAGAAGTCGCCGGCGCCCGCGTCGGCCCATTGCGCATAGTCGGAGGGCACGCCGCGCAGCGCGAACAGGCCGTTGATGCTCGACCCCCCGCCCATCACGCGTGCCTGCGGATACGGCAGCGGCGCGCCGCCGTCCGTCGCGGTGGCCGTCAGGCCGCTCCAGAAGTAGTCCGGGTTGAGCGTGGCCGCCGGAAACGGATCGCGGATGTCCCCCGGCTCGCCGCCCGGCACGATGTCGTCGCCGGCCTCCACCAGCAGGACACGGCACCGGGGATCTTCCGACAACCGGGCCGCGATCACGGCGCCGGCGGTGCCCCCGCCCACGATGAGGAAGTCGTTCTGCATGCTTGGGGCAGGCGCTGCTGCGAGGGGAGCCACTATTCGGGAACGACGCCTGCGGCGCGGATCAGGGCGGTCATCAGCGGGTAGTCCTTGCGCAGCTGCACGGCGAACTCCTGCGGCGTGGAGCCGACCGCTTCCATGCTCAGTTCACGGAGGGTGCGGCGCACTTCCGGGGTCGACAAGGCGCCGGCCAGGGCCTGCTGCAACTTCCGCACGACCGCGTCGGGCGTCCGCGACGGCGCGGCGATGCCGATCCAGGGCGACATGCGGACCAGCGGGTCGGCCATGCCCTGCTCGGCGAAGGTGGGCACGTCGGGCGCGAGCGGGTCCCGCCGTTCGCCCGTCACGGCGACCAGCTTCACCTGCCCATTCTGCGCATAGCTGGCGGCCACGGCCGTGCCGAGGAAGGCGATATCGATGTTGCCGCCCAGCAGGTCCTGCAGCGCAGGCGCGGCTCCGCGGTAGGGCACGTGCACCAGCGGTGCGGCGGCGCGGAGGCCGAGTGCTTCGCCGATCAGGTGCGGATAGGTGGCCGGCCCCCACGAACCGTAGCTGATCTTGCCGGGGTTGTCTCCGATGGTCTTCAGCAGGTCCGGCAGGCCCGCGGACCGGATGCCGGGCCGCACCATCATCGCCACCCCGTAGCGCGCGAGCAGGGACACCGGCGCGAAGTCACGCAGCGGGTCGTAAGGCATTTTCTTGACGACGCCCGTGACGTTGATGAAGACGTCCGAGTTGGCGAAGAGCAGCGTGTGGCCGTCCGCGGGCGCTCGAGCGACTTCCGCGCTGCCGATGGTGCCGCTGGCGCCGGGCTTGTTGTCGACGACGACCGGCTGCCCGATCGACTCGCTGAGCGACTGCGCGATCCGGCGGCCCAGCACGTCCGTCGGCCCACCCGCCGGAAACGGGATGACCAGCCGGATCGGCTTGTCGGGGAACGGCGCTTGCTGCGCGTGGGCCAAGGGGAAGCTCAGCGCCATCCACGCAAGGAGGCAGGAAGCGAGCTTCGCAGTCGCCCGGGATCGGATGTTCATGGGGTCTCCAGTGGTGGCAACGAGATGGCGCCGCGGCCGGTGTGCGTGCGGCGGCCCTTTCAACCTTGCGATGTGACCGCCTCTGCCGCGACCAGACCCGTCGCGGGCCGCGAGCGCCCCGGCCAGTCGTCCTCGATGAAGGTCACCCGAAGCAGAATGCGCCAGCGGCCGTCGAGGTCGCGGCGCATCGTGTCCACGTACCGGCCCATTCCCCAGACGAACGACTTGTCGCGATCGCCTGCATCGAAGCGGAACATGTAGCTCACGACATCGGCCCGGTCCCCGTGCACGTGGACGGTGCTGTTGAGCACCAGGTGCTTGTGGTACTTGTCGGGCGCATGGCTGTGCGTGGTCGCGAACTCGCGGGTGCCGGCGACGCCCTGCCAGCGGTGGACGGTGCCATCCGGGCGGCGGGTCTCGCGGACCGCATCCTCCGTGAAGCAGTCCATCAGCCGCTCGACGTCGCCGTAGTCGAGGGCATGGCCATACTGCATCAGCGTGTCGAGGATCGCGTTGCGATCCTCCAGTGCCTGCACGCGGGCCTTGAGCGCCGCAATATCGTCCTGGGACATTCTTGACTCCAAAGAAAAATGATCAGGCCGCACGCACCACGCCCTTGGCGATGACGAAGCAGCCGTAGGGGCGGTTGTCGGTGGTCAGCACCGCGGCGAATGAGGTGGCAGCCAGGTCGAAGAACGCCGCGCGTTCGAGGGCCTTCATGCCCACCGGCCTGCGCTCGGACGCATCCAGCACCCGCTGGAGGTCGCGATGCACCGCCAGCACTTCGTCGGGCTTGCCGTCCGGGACCATGCGGTACGCGGGGGCGTCATCCAGATCGTCGACCGGCATGAGCTGCAGGATGGCCTCGGCCGCCGCCACCAGCGACACGCCGGGCAACGCGGCCACACGCGCGTGCCGCGCATAGGCGGGGTAGTTGGCATTGACCAGCGCCAGTCGATCACCGTGCCCCATCGCCGCGAGGAGCCAGAGCAGCTCGGGCGTGAGCGCCGGGGGAACCATCTTGAGCATGCTGCGCCGGCCCCGCTAGTCCGTGATCTCGATCCGGAAGCCCTGTGCCCAACGGGCGCGGACGGGCTGTTCCGGGACAAGCGAGAACCGCTGTCGGATGTCGTCCCTCGAGCGCTCCAGCGCGGCGCGGACGGTGGGCCAGTCGACGCCGACCAACCGTCCATGGCGCTTGACGACGCGGCCGTCGACCATCACCGTGTCGACGAGGCTGGCGTGCCCGTAGCTCACGATGGCCGCGTAAGGGTCCCACATGGGGGCGAGGCCCAGGGCGTCGGTGCGCAGCAGCAGCAGGTCCGCCTTCTTGCCCACTGCGAGGCTGCCCGTGATGCCGCCGAGCCCGATCGCCTCGGCCGCTCGCACGGTGGCGATTTCCAGCACCTTCTTCTGGTGGACCTTGCGGGTCATCCTGAGCGGGTTCTTCAACGACCGCTCCAGGCGCCACACGTTCAGCAGGGCCCGCATCTGGCCGAACATGTCGCCGCCGAAGTCGATGGTCGCATCGATGCCGAGGCTCGACTGGCCGCCCATCGCCGTGAAGCGGTCCACGACCGGATAGGCGCCGTAGGTCATCTCGATCTCGATCGCGGAGCTGATCGATGCGCCGCCGTCGATGATCATCCGGAGCTCTTCGTCCGCGAGATGATTGCCATGGATGAACAGCAGGTCCGGGCCGATCTCTGCGGCCTGGTGCAGCGCCCGCACGACGTTGAGCGGCTCGCGCGCGCTCATGCCGACGTGGATGCTGATGCGGGCCGGGCGCAAGGTCCGGGCCCAGCGCAGTTCCTCCAGCATGGAGGCCGCTTCGGGCAGCGTTTCGAACTCGCGCGAGGCGATGCCGAAGCGAACCCGCGCCGAGTCATCGGCGAAGTACTTCTCGCGGATGCGCGCGGCATTGCGCTTGTGCCAGGCGTCGAGCGGGCCATTCACGTCTCGAAGCAGCGCAGGGAGGTCCTGTGCCGGCTGTCCCGGCCGGTACGCCAGGTTGCGGTAGGTGCCGTAGCAATGGATGCCGCGAATGCCGGACCGCACGAAGCCGGCGACCAGGGCGTCCGAGTGCGCCTCCGACAGCTGCAGGTGCGAGTGGTCGACCAGGGTCGTGATGCCGGAATCCAGCGCTTCCAGCGCGCCGACCCAGTTCGCCAGCTCGGCATCCTCGGGCGCGAAGCTGACGCAGTACATGCCGCGGATGTACGTCATGTAGTCGAGCAGGTTCCAGTCGGTCCTCACGCCGTGCAGGGGCGTCTGCCACGTGTGCCGGTGGGTGTCGACGAAGCCCGGACACATCACCGTGCCCTGGGCGTCGACGAGTTCGGCGTCGTCCACCGCCAGTGCCGGCGCGATCGCGGCGATGCGATCGCCTTCGACGAGGAGATCGCCCACCGGCAGGTCGGCCGACTTGCCGTCCATCGTGAGGATGGTGGCGCCTTTGAACAGGATGCGCTGCGGGTTCACGTGCGTTCGATCTCGCGAAGGACTACTTGGCGGCGCGCAGGTTTCCCTTCTGCACGACGTCCTTCCACTTCGCCATGTCCTTGGCGACCATGCTGCCCAGCGCGGCCGGCGTTCCGCCCACCGGGATATAGCCGTTGGCCTTCAGCACGGCCAGCAGCTCCGGCGACGAGAGCGACTTGTTGATGGCGGCATTCAACTTCGCGATGGCGTCCGGGGGCGTGCCGGACGGCGCGAAGATGGCGAACCAGCTGTTGCCCTCCAGGTTGTTCACGCCTTGCGACGCGAAGGTGGCGGCTTCCGGCACGAAGGTCCATCGCTCGTTGCCTGTGACCGCGATCGGCCGCAACTTGCCGGATTCGACAAAGGGCTTGAGCCCGGCTGCGTCGAAGGTCATGTCGACCTGACCGGCGGCCACCGCTGTTGCTGCCGGGGGTGTTCCCTGGAAGGGCACGTGAAGCAGGTCGAGCTGTGTCTGCAGCTTGAAGAGCTCGGCCATCAGGTGGTAGCCGCTGCCTTCGCCCGCGCTGGCATAGGACAACTGCCGTCCCGCCGTCCGGGCGTACTCGCGCAGCTCCTTGATGCTGTGGATCGGCAGGGAACTGCTGACGGCGAGCATCGCCGGAGAGTCGGCCACGTAGGCCACGGGTGCGAAGTCCTTGACGGGGTCGTACTGGAGGGAAGGTTCCCACGCCGCCGCCACGCTGAAGTTGGCGATGGTGCCGAGGTAGATGGTGTAGCCGTCCGCGGGCGCCTTCGCCGCAGCGGTGGTACCGATCTTCCCGGCCGCCCCGGCCCGGTTGTCGACGACGACGGGCTGCCCGAACTGCTTGCCCAGTTCCACGCCCAGCGCCCGGCCCAGGACGTCGGTGCTTCCGCCCGCGGGCCAGGGCACGATCAGCCGGATCGGCTTGTTGGGATAGGCCTGCGCGAGGGCGCCGGGAGAAAGCAATCCCGCAGTGGCCCAGACGGCGGCTGCGGCCAGCGCGGACGAGAAATGGCGTCGTGTCGGTTGTCTCATGTTTCAGCTCCTTGCCGCTGTTGTGGAGCGAATCCTAGGGAGCGCACGCACTTCAGTAAAATTAATTCTTTGCTCCCTGTGAGTAGCAAACGTGATCAATGTTTCGACCCGCGTGCTTCGCGCGCTGATTGCGCTGGACGAGCTTCGGCACTTCTCGCTGGCGGCGGAACGCTGCAACGTGACGCAGTCGGCCTTCAGCCAGATGATCGCGAAGCTGGAAGCCGAGGTCGGCCTGCGCCTGGTGGATCGGGACCGGCGCCGGGTCAGCCTGACGGGCGACGGCGAACGCCTGGTGGCCTCTGCGCGGCGGATGATTGCCGAGCTCGACGAGATCGGGGCCGACCTGCGCGACCGCGCGAGCATGAGCAAGGGGCGCGTCGCGGTCGCAACGTCACCTCCCTTCGCAGCGCACTGGCTGCCGCCGTTGATCGCGCAGTTCCGCGCCAGGTACCCGGGCATCCGCGTCGAACTGTTCGACCACCTGCCGCCACGGTGCCTGGAACTGGTCCGGGAGCGGCAGGCGGATTTCGCGATCCTCAGTGCGCCGGGGCCGCTGGCCGGCCTGCAATACCGCGCGCTGCTGCAGGAGTCGTTTGTGCTCGCGTGCCCCGCCGGCCACCGGCTCGCCTCCCGCAAGAAGGTCGAACTGCGCGACCTCGAAGGGGCGCACTTGATCCGCTACGCCCGCTCCGGCAGCATCGGCCAGCACCTGGAGTACCTGATGCGCGGCATTGCTGTCGAGGAAGCGATGGAGGTGGAGCACTTGCCGACGGTGGCCGGGCTGGTCACGGCAGGGCTCGGGGTCAGCGTGGTGCCGAGCATCGCGGTGCCGTTCTTCGATGCGACGAAAGTGGCCCTCGTGCCGGTGGTCACACCGGATCTGGACCGGCCAATCCATCTCGTGTGGCAGAGCTCGCGCGTGCTCGGTCCCGCAGCGCACGCTTTCGTCGATCTGCTGGAGTCGTGCTTGCCGCGCCGGAAGAGGTCGGGCAAATTGAGCACGGTCGCCGAATGACGGTTCTGGTCGGTACCCGCTCCCCAGCGCCGTCAAAGCACACAACGCCCGCCGCGCGCCACTGGCGCTTGAACCCCAACACGCCACCGACGAAAGGCAACGCCATGTCCCTGACCGACAAGCTCCAGATCCCCACGGCGAATGCGGACGGCAGCTTTGCCGCGCCGGTGCCGCCGCCGGCGGATAGCGCGGCCGACGCGCTGCGCGACGCGCAGGCGCAGCACGCGGCGCTGTCCGAGCAACTCGAAGCGGTCAACGAGTTGCTGGCCAAGCCGCTCAACGAGATTCTGGCGGACCGCGAATGCTTCAAGGAATCGGCCGCTGCGTGGGATGCCTTCGGCGCCATGTGGATGCTGTCGCAGCGCGCGATGAAGCGCGTGGCGCTCGACCTCGCTGCGCAGCTCGGCGTGAGCGAGGACGAGGTGGTGGCCCGTGCGCTGGTGCACGCCAACGAGGTGCTGAACGGCGACGGCGTGGATCTGGGCGGCCTCCTTGCCGAGGCTCAGCTCGCGCACGTCGCCAGGCACAAGGCCTTGCTGCGCAAGCAGTTCCGCTGAACGTCGCGGAGAGCCCCGCCGCCTGCGGGGCGGCGCCGGCCGCCGTATGCTCGGTGGCCATGGACGCCTCCATCCCGCTGGCCGACTTCGCCGCGCGCCATCCCCGCCTCTTCGTGCTGACCGGCGCCGGCTGCAGCACCGACTCGGGCATCCCCGACTACCGCGACGTCAACGGCGACTGGAAGCGGCCGGCGCCGGTCACCCTCCAAGCCTTCACCGGCGACGAGCTCACGCGACGCCGCTACTGGGCACGCAGCCTCGTCGGCTGGCCGACCATGGCGACGGCCCGGCCTGGGGCCTCGCACCGCGCGCTGGCCCGGCTCGAGGCTTCGGGCCGCGTGGGACTGCTGCTCACGCAGAACGTCGACGGCCTGCACGACGCCGCCGGCAGCCGCCAGACCATCGACCTGCACGGGCGCATCGACACCGTGCGCTGCCTTGGCTGCGAGACGCGCACGCCGCGTGCCGAAATGCAGCAGTCGCTGCTTGCGCGCAACCCCGCGTGGGCCGCACTGGAAGCCTGCGCCGCGCCGGACGGCGATGCCGACGTCGATGACCGGGATTTCGCCAGCTTCGACGTGCCGGCCTGTTCGATCTGCGGCGGCATGCTCAAGCCGGACGTGGTGTTCTTCGGCGAGAGCGTGCCGCGCGAGCGCGTGCAAGCCGCCTATGCGGCGCTGAGTGAAGCCGATGCCGTGTTGGTCGCCGGCTCGTCGCTGATGGTGTATTCGGGCTTCCGGTTCGTGCAGGCGGCCGTGGCCGCGGGCAAGCCCGTGGCAGCGGTCAACCTCGGACGCACGCGTGCCGATGATCTGTTGGCGCTGAAGGTCGCACAGCCGGTGGGCGAGGCATTGACGGATCTGGCCGACCAACTGGCAGCTTGAGTGCCAAGGCTCAGCGATCGACGTGGCGACCGCTGCCACAAGGCAGCGACCCCGGCGGCGATCTGCGCCGCCTGAGCCCCGCTCAGAGCGCCAGGAAGTGATGCACTTCGGGCTTGCCCGGCCCGATGTGGAAGCGCAGCGCCTTGGCCTGCAGGTCGGCATCGGCCTGCGAGACCCGGTGGTGCTGGCGCAGGTGCTCGGCCCAGGACTCGACGAGGAACCACTCCATGACCCGCTCCGGGTCGGAGGCGTGCTCCTGGAGTCCCCAGGCATAGGCGCCATCGCGGCGGCGCTCCAGCGACAGGTGCTTCATGACCTCATGGAAGGCCGCGTGGTCCTCCTTGCGGATTCGGTACTCGACCTGGATCATCACCGGTCCCCAGTCATGCGCCACCGGCTCGTCCAGGAGCGGTTCGGGCCAGTGGTTGGAGGGCTGCAGGTCGGCCTCGCCCTTGGGCAGCTTGACGCGGTGAAACAGCAGGCCGGCCGCCACCAGGCCCAGCGCGCCGGCCACGAGGGTGCCCGGCACGCCGATCGCCTGCGCGACCAGGCCCCAGCCCAGGCTGCCCGCCGCCATCGCGCCGTTGAAGACGGTGAGGTACACCGCCAGCCCGCGGCCGCGCACCCAGTTGGGCAAGATCGACTGGACCACGCCGTTGAGCGTGGTCAGCGCCACGATCCAGCCGAGGCCCAGCAACAGCAGCAGTGCGACGGCCAGCCATCTTGGCGGTGCGAAGACCAGGCTGCCCATCACGCCGGCCACCAACAGCGCCGCCAGCAGCAGCATGGCGTCTGCATCGAGCCTGGTGCGCAGCCGCGGCATCACCAGCGCGCCGCCGATGGCACCCGCGCCCACCGCACCCAGCAGCACGCCGTAGAAGTCCGCGCCGCCGGCGAGCATCTGGCGCGCCACCAGCGGCAGCAGCGCCCATACCGAGCTCGCGAACGCGAAGAAGATGGCCGCGCGCAGCAGCACCACGTGCAGCTCGCGGCTGGCGCGGGTGTAGCGCAGCCCGGCGCGGAAAGCGCCGAAGAAGTTCTCCGCGAGCGCGCTGTCGGCGGTGGCCGGCCGCTTCCACCAAAGCAGGGCCGCGATGACGAACACGTAGCTCAGAACATCCAGCCCGTAGGTGACCGCAGCGCCGAAGGTCGCGAGGATCAGCCCGCCTGCCGCCGGCCCGATCGAGCGCGCGATGTTGATGCCCAGCGAGTTCAATGCAACGGCGCCCTTGAGGTCCGCGCGCGGCACCAGCTCGGGCACGATGGCCTGCCAGGTCGGGCCCATCAGCGCTGCGCCGATGCCGCCGACGAAGGTCAGCGCGATCAGGTACTGCACCGTCAGCGCGCCGGTGTGCGAGAGCACCAGCAGCGTTCCGCTCACCGCGGCGAGCACCAGCTGCACGAAGATCAGGAAGCGGCGCCGGTCGAGGATGTCCGACAGCACGCCCGCAGGGATCGCCAGCAGGAAGATCGGCAGCGTGGCCGCTGTCTGGATCAGCGCCACTGCGGTCGGGCTGGCCGACAGGTCGGTCACCAGCCAGGCGCTCGCCACGTCGCGCATGAAGCTGCCGATGTTGCCGAGCACCGTGGCGGTCCAGAGCACCGCGAAGATCCGCTGGCGCAGCGGGGCGAAGGCGTCCGGCTGGGCAGCCGGCGTGGGGCGGACTTCAGACATGGGCCCGCTCTCGCAGGTCCTGCCAGGCAACGAGCAGGAAGCCGCCGATCGCCACGGGGATGTCGAATGCCTTCTGCAGTCCACCCTGCAGATAGGCCGCGCACAGCAGCAGCAAGGCGATCCAGCGCAGCGCGGGGGAAGTGGTCCGGCGCATCTTCGTCACACCGCCCAGCAGGCGCAGCCGAGGGCGCCCCAGAAGCTCTTGAGGTCGGACACCGGCAGCCGGTTGCTCCAGGCCGTCGCATGCTGGTGGCCATGCACGTTGCAGCTGTTGGTGCAGCCACAGGACATCGCCGCCTGGCGCATCACTTTCTGCAGCGGCGCGCCCTCCTTCTCGCCCCATGCCCCGTAGCCGCCGTGGCGGCGCACCGGCGACCAGTCGGGCATGGCCGGCGGCAGCGTTCCCTCGTCGTGCGGCTGCAACTCGCCCGCCGCATACACCACCTTGCCGCCCACCATGGTGAGCAGCGCGGTCGTATCGGCGATCTCCGACTCGGGGCAGGCGAAGAAGTCGCGGTCCGGCACGATGAGGTCGGCCAACTGGCCCACGGCGATTTGCCCCTTCTTGCCTTCCTCGTTGGAGAACCAGGTCACCTTCTCGGTCCACATCCGCAGCGCGGATTCGCGATCGAGCAGGTTGCGCTGCGGGGTGATCTGCAGGCCGCCGACGGTCTTGCCAGTGATGAGCCACGACAGCGAGACCCAGGGGTTGTAGGAAGCGACGCGCGTGGCATCGGTGCCGGCCGAGAGCTTGACGCCCTTTTCCAGCATCCGCTTGACCGGCGGCGTGGCTTCGGCCGCGCCGGGGCCGTAGCGCTCGACGAAGTACTCGCCCTGGTAGGCCATGCGGTGCTGCACGGCGACGCCGCCGCCGAGCGCAGCGATGCGGTCGATGGACTTCTCGGTGATCGTCTCGGCGTGGTCGAAGAACCAGTTCAGGCCCGCCAGCGGAACGTCCTGGTTCACCTTCTCGAAGACATCCAGTGCGCGGCCGATGGTCTCGTCGTAGGTCGCGTGCATGCGCCAGGGCCAGCGGTTCTGCGCGAGGATGCGCACCACTCCCTCCAGTTCGCCCTCCATCTCCGGCCCCATGTCGGGCCGCGGCTGGCGAAAGTCCTCGAAGTCGGCGGCCGAGAAGACCAGCATTTCGCCGGCGCCGTTGTGGCGGAAGTAGTCGTCGCCCTGCTTGTACTTGGAGCTCGCCGTCCAGTTCAGGAAATCCTGCTTCTCCTGCTTGGGCTTCTGCGTGAAGAGGTTGTAGGCCAGGCGGATGGTGAGCTGGCCGGCATCGGCGAGTTGCTGGATGATCTGGTAGTCCTCCGGGTAGTTCTGGAAGCCGCCGCCCGCATCGATGGCGCCCGTCACGCCCAGGCGGTTGAGCTCGCGCATGAAGTGGCGCGTGGAGTTGAGCTGGTACTCCGGCGGCAGCTTGGGGCCCTTGGCCAGCGTCGCGTAGAGGATCGCGGCATTGGGCTTGGCCAGCAGCAGGCCGGTCGGGTTGCCGCCGGCGTCGCGCACGATCTTGCCGCCGGGCGGCGCGAGCGTGTTCTTGTCGTAGCCCACGGCCCGCAGCGCGGCGGCGTTGAGCAGCGCGCGGTCGTAGAGGTGGAGGATGAACACCGGCGTGTCGGGCGCCACCGCGTTGAGCTCCTCGATGGTGGGCAGGCGCTTCTCGGCGAACTGGTGCTCGGTGAAGCCGCCCACCACGCGCACCCACTGCGGCGCCGGAGTGATGGCGACTTGGCGCTTGAGCATGCCCATCGCGTCGGCCAGGCTTCTCACGCCGTCCCAGCGCAGCTCGAGGTTGTAGTTGAGGCCGCCGCGGATGATGTGCAGGTGGTTGTCGATCAGCCCCGGCAGCACGGGCTTGCCGAGCAGGTCGATGAGCCGCGTGTTGCCCGCGGCCAGCGGCAGGATGTCCTCGTCGCGGCCGACGTGGGTGAAGCGGCCGTCCTTGATCGCGACCGCGCTGGCCGTGGGGTTGGCACGGTCCAGCGTCGTGATGCGGCCGTTGCGCAGGATCAGGTCGGGCGTGTGGGTATCGGACATGGCAGGTGGCTCGAACGAGTGGTTTGCGCGAGGGCCGGGGAGGCCAGCGTGGCGCCGGGCGCGCCGAGAAAGCGGCGGCGCCCCGGCTCGAAGGATGATGTCATGCGCCGCGCCCTTCGGACGTGCTCGACGACGGCATCTGCGCGCACTTCGGCAGCTCGCCGAACATGTGCGGCTTCACCTGGTGGTGCAGCCACGAGGTGCTCGCCGTCTCGCGCAGGAACACCTGCTTCACCAGCGGCGGGATCTGCTCGCCAAGCAAGATCCCCAGGAGACCCACCAGGGCGATCACCGGCGGTGCCGGCGAGCGCACCTGGAAGAGCGCGTAGATCACGCCGACCAGCAGGCCCAGCGCGAGGGAGAGGAGATAGGGCTTCATGGCGGCGCTTCCTGTCCTGCAGCTCAGCCTTCGTGCGCGCCGAACATGGTCTTGGCGTAAGTGATGCCCAGGCCGTAGGCGCCGCCCACCTTCTTGGCGATGCCGGTCGTCAGTTCATAGGTGTCGCTGCGGGCCCAGTCGCGCTGCAGCTCCAGCAAGTACTGCAGCGAGGTCATGGGGCGCGCGCCGGCCTGCACCATGCGATCCATCGCGCGGTCGTGCGCCTCGGCCGAGATGTCGCCACAGGCATCGGCGATCACATACACCTCGAAGCCCTGGTCGAGTGCCGACAGCGCCGGCCCGACGATGCACACGCTGGTCCACAGGCCCGCCAGCACGATGCGCGGCTTGCCGATGCGGTTCACCTCCTCGATCACGGCCGCGTCCTCCCAGGTGTTCATGGAGGTGCGGTCCAGCAGCTTCTGGCCCGGAAAGGCGTCGGTGATCTCGCTGAACATCGGGCCGGAGAAGCTCTTCTCGGCGACCGTGGTCAGGATGGTCGGCACCTTGAAGCCCGCGGCGGCCTGCGCCACCAGCGCCGCGTTGTTGCGCAGGTTCACGGCATCGATCGAGTGCGTCGCGAACGACATCTGCGACTGGAAGTCGATCATCACCAGCGTGTGGTCGGTCGACTTGAGCAGCTTGGCGCCGGGCGTCGGGGTGGCTTTGACGGTCATGGAAGGCTCCTGTTCACTGAGTTGCGTTGAAGGGCGGAAGAAGCAGGCCACTGGTGAGCCCCTTGACTTCCGTTGGAATTCGATTGAATTCACAATCTGCTCCGGGAATCCATTCCCCTCGGCATGGACGTAATCATGGCGAGCTGTCGACCGATTGTTGGCGAAACTTTTGGCCGCCAATCATCGAACTTTTCGAACATTGCTTCCACCACCGGCCGGAGACGCATGCTCAAGCTCACCCTCGAAGCGATCGAACTCGTCGACGCCATCGCGCGCCACGGCTCCTTCGCCGCCGCGGCCTCCCGGCTCAACAAGGTGCCCTCCACCATCTCGTATGCGATCGCCCGGCTCGAGGAGCAGCTCGGCATGCAGCTGTTCGAGCGCAATGGTCCGCGCGTCACCCTCACCTCCGCGGGCGAGGAGATGCTGAAGGAAGGCCGCTGGCTGCTCACGGCCGCGGGCGATCTCGAATCGCGCATGCGGCAGATCGCCACCGGCTACGAGTCGGAGCTGCGGCTGGTGCACGACTCGCTCATCCCCTCCCAGGCGCTGATGAGCGACATCCGCGCCTTCGAGGACCTGCGCTGCGGCACCCGGCTGCGCATCGGCTGCGAAGCCCTGACCGGCACCTGGGAGGCACTGCGCGAGGGCCGTGCCGACATCGTCATCGCCGCCGGCGAGGGGCCTGCCGGCGGCGGCTACCAGGCTGCGACCGTGGGCAGCCTCGACTTCGCCTTCTGCGTCGCGCCCACCCATCCCCTCACCCGGTTAGGCCGGCCGCTGCAGCGCAGCGATCTCATCCACTGCAACGCCATCGTGGTGGGCGACAGCGCCCGCACCCTGTCGGACCGCACCGTGGGTCTGCTCGCCGGGCAGCCGCGCATCACCGTGCCCAGCATGGCCGCCAAGATCGCCTGCCAGGTCGAGGGCCTGGGCCACGGCTACCTGCCGCGCGCCTGCATCGGCGGCGAGCTGGCGCGCGGCACGCTGGTGGAGTTGGCCACCGAGGAGCCACGCGCGGCCGAGTCGTTCTGGCTCGCCTGGAAGACAGGCGCCGAAGGGCGGGCGCTGCAATGGTGGCGCGAGCGCCTGAACCGCACCCTGGTGCCGGCGCTGCTGCCGCGGTCCATGCTGGCGTAGGCCTGCCCGGCGTCGCGAACGGAAGCCGGCAAGCTCGCCCGGGACCAAACCCGGATGCCCTCTGGATTTCCTCTTCCGCCGCCCCCTTGCGCCCACGGCCCCCCCTTCGAGAGGGGGGCGTGCAGGGCACGTCAGCCCCTAGTCTTCGGTCCGTGCACAACAATGCCCGGCGGCAGTGCAGCCGCCAAACAAAAGGAGACGAGAGATCATGAATTCCAATCCCGCGAACGCAGCGGCTGCGGTCCTCACCCGCCGCATCGAGGTTCGGCAGGTCACTTGCGCGATCGGCGCCGAGTTGGGCAAACTGGGCCTCGGCGAAACCTCGCACGACGCCAGGTAGACAAAAATGAACGTTTTCGCACTCAGCCTTGTTGCCGCCGCCGCATCCGGCGTGGCCGGCGTGGCCGCCGCCCAATCGCAGCTGACATTGTTCGGCGTCGTCGACGCCGGCGTAAGCCGCTACACCACCAAGAGCACCGCCTGGACGCCGACGGCCTTTCCGAGGGAGGTGCGCCAGAGCCAGAAGGTGCTTTCGCCCTCCGGCTATGCCTCCAGCCGAATCGGCTTCCGCGGTACCGAGGACCTCGGCGGCGGCCTGGCGGCCAGCTTCTGGCTGGAAGCGCCGGTAGCCAACGACAGCGGTGCCGGCGCCATCGCCAACTTCGGGCGGCGCTCCACCGTGAGTCTGTCGGGCACCTTCGGCGAAGTCCGCCTGGGCCGTGACTACACCCCCTCGTTCTACAACGACGCGGTCTTCGACCCCATGACATCCAACGGCGTGGGCACCAACCTGATCGCGGTGATCAACAGCAACATCGCCGCCACGCGCGCGCTGGCAACCGGCGGGCTGCTCAACGGCGGCCTCTCGGCCGGCACCGACAGCTACCTGCGCACCAGCAATGCCGTGAGCTATTTCCTGCCGCCCAACCTGGGCGGCTTCTACGGCCAGGTGCAGTACGCCCTGCACGAGAACGTGGAGACCAGCAACACGATCGGCAGCCCGTCCAAGCGCGGGCGCTACGCCGGCGCGCGCTTCGGATGGAACCAGGGCCCGGCCGATGTAGCGGTGGGCTGGGGCGAGAGCACGCTGGCGAGCGAGTTCAGCCGGAGCGAGAAGATCAAGACGGTGAACGTGGGCGCGCTCTATGACTTCGGCGTGGCCAAGGTTTTCGGAGAATGGTCGCGGGTGACCGACGTGCAGGACGATCGCCGCGCGCCCGTCTGGTTGCACATCAACGATCGCTACACGGGCTGGCTGGCCGGCGTCACCGTGCCGGTGGGGCCGGGGCTGATCCGCGCGTCCTATGCGCGGGTGCGCTTCGACAACGGGCGCAATGTGATCGACGGCGACGCCGCGGTCAACAAGCTGGCCCTGGGCTACGTGCACAACCTGTCCAAGCGCACTGCGCTGTACGCCACGGTGGCGCGCATCAATATCTCCAACGGCCGCAACAACCCGGCCGTGATGGGCGTGACGCCGCTGGTGCTGAGCGTGCCGGCCATTTTTCCGCAGCCCACCTACGTGAGCACCGGCGGGCTGCAGCCGCGCAGCGCGCTAGGCTACGACTTCGGGATCCGCCACGCGTTCTGAAGCGCCCGCGTGAACGCCCGCGCAATGCGGGCATTTCGCTCTCACGTCGTCGGGCGTCCACCACTTGGCGATCCGGCCGTCGTAGAAGGCGATCAGTTCGTCGCGTGTGACCACGGCGCCCGGCTTCTTCACGATCACCAGCAGCGGACGCTCGTCCCACTTGGGATGGTGGCTCGCGATGCACGCGGCCAGCGCCACCGCCGGGTGCGCCATCGCGATGTTCTCCAGCTCGATCGACCCGATCCATTCCCCGCCGGACTTGATCACGTCGTTGCTGCGGTCGGTGATCTGCATGTAACCATCATCTCCGTCATCCCCCACGCGTGCAGGACCGCGACGTCACGTTGCTCGAACGCGCCCATCATCGCGGGCGGGCAGGCGGAGCCGCCGATCACGGTGCGCCGCATTGTGCTGAACTTCAGGTGGTTGGCTTCGACGTGCGTGAGCAGGCCCTGCCAGACGGTGGGAACGCCCGCCGACAGGGTGACGCCCTCGGACTCGAACAGATCGTGCAGGCTACTGCCGTCCAGAAACGGGCCGGGAAACACCAGTTTGGCGCCGACCATGCAGGCCGCGTACGGAAGGCCCCAGGCGTTGACGTCGAACATCGGAACCACCGGCAGGACGGTGTCGCGTGCCGAGCAGTTCAGCGAGTCCGGCAGCGCGATCGCGTAGGTGTGCAGCAGCGTGGAACGGTGGCTGTACAGCGCGCCCTTGGGGTTGCCGGTCGTGCCCGACGTATAGCACAGCGAGCTCGCCATGTTCTCATCGAACGCCGGCCAGGCGAACTCGGGCGAGTGCGCCTCCACCAACTCCTCGTAGCACAGCAGGTTGGGCACGGCCGATTGCGCGGGCATATGCGCGCGGTCGGTCATGGCCACGAAGGCCTTGATCGTCTTCACGCGTTGCGCAATGGCCTCGACCAGCGGCAGGAATGTGATGTCGAAGAACA
Source organism: Variovorax sp. Soil_C_17 (assembly GCF_057657265.1). Classification (NCBI taxonomy): domain Bacteria; kingdom Pseudomonadati; phylum Pseudomonadota; class Betaproteobacteria; order Burkholderiales; family Comamonadaceae; genus Variovorax; species Variovorax sp. Soil_C_17. The sequence goes on along the minus strand of NZ_JBDGIT010000005.1, from coordinate 214,655 downwards.
GGACCTGGTCCTCGGCATGGTCGGCGATCCAGACGACCTGGTCAGGATGCGCGCGCGGGTTGAGCGTGTGCAGCACGCTGCCCGACCCCGACACGGCGTAGTACAGCTCCATGTGGCGATAGCCGTTCCACGCGAGCGTGGCCACGCGCTCGCCCGGACGCACGCCGTGCGCGGCAAGTGCGTTGGCCATGCGGCGCGCGCGCGCCGCAAGGTCTCGGAAGGTGTAGCGGTGGATGTCGCCTTCGACGCGCTTCGAGACCACTTCCTGGTCGCCGTGGTGGCGCTCGGCATGGGTGAGAAGCGAAGAGATCAGCAGCGGCTGCTGCATCATGGACCCGTACATGTGCGGACGTCTCAGGGAACGAGCACCGTGGCGCCGGTGGTCTGGCGCGACTCGAGCGCGCGATGCGCGTCGGCCGCATCGGCCAGCGCGAAGCGGCGGCTCGGCTCGCTGTCGATCTTGCCGGCGCGCACCAGGTCGAACAGCTCGGTCGCCATGGCCAGCATCTGCGGGCGTGGCGTCGCATAGTGAATCATCGCCGGGCGCGTCACCCAGATCGAACCCTTCGCTGCCAGCAGCGTGGTGTCGATGTTCACCGGGCCGGAAGCGGTGCCGTTGCTCACCAGCGTGCCGCGCATCTGCAGGCTGTCAAGCGACGCCATCAGCGTGTCCTTGCCCACCGAGTCGTACACGACCGGCACGCCCTTGCCGTCGGTGATCTCGCGCACCCGCTTGGCGATGTCCTCGCGCGCGGTCACGATCACGTGCGTGCAGCCGGCCGCTTTGGCGATCTCGGCCTTCTCGTCGGTGCTCACGGTCCCGATCATGGTCACGCCGAGTGCCTTCGCCCACTGGCAGGCGATCAGGCCGACGCCGCCGGCGGCCGCGTGATAAAGAATGGTTTCTCCGCCGTGCAAAGGGAAGACCTGCCGGAACAGGTACTGCGCCGTCATGCCCTTCATCATCAGCGTCGAAGCTGTGGCATCGGACACGCCGTCCGGCAGCGGGATCAGCACATCGGCGGGCATCACGCGCACGTCGGCATAGGCGCCCTGCGGTCCGAGCAGGTAGCCGACCCGGTCGCCAGGCTTCACGTCGAGCACCCCCGCGCCCACCGCTTCCACCACGCCGACGGCGTCGGAGCCGAGCCCATTGGGCAACGCGAGCGGGTAGCGGCCCGTGCGGAAGTAGATGTCGATGAAGTTGACCGCTACGTAGCTGTGCCGCACGCGCGCCTGGCCCGGGCCCGGCTCTCCGACTTCAACGCGCTCGTAGTGCAGCACGTCGGCGCTGCCGGTCTCACTAAAGCGGATGGCGTTGGGCATATGGAATCTCCTCAGTAGCGCTGGGGTTGGGACAAGCACGCGGCCTCGGCGGCCTGCGCTTCGGTGCCGAGTTGCTCGATGAGCTGCCGGGCTTGCGGCCAGGGGCCGAAGCCCGAGGCCGGGTTGAGGTGACCGACCTCCCCCAGGTCCACCAGGCGGCTGCCCCAGGCCTGCGCCATCTCGGTTGCGCGTTCGAACGAAGCGAGCGGATCGTTTCGGCTTGCCGCGACGATGCTCGGGAATGGCAGGCGGGCGCGCGGCACGGGCAGCCACCCGCCCTTGCGCAACGCGTCGAGCGAGGGGTTGCCTGCAGGCATCGGCGATTCGAAGTCCGGCGGCGTCGCCAGCAGTGCGCCCAGCACGGGACGCTGTGTGTGCTGCGCCCAGTGCATCGCCATCACAACGCCGCCGCTGTGCGCCACGATCACCAGCGGGCCGCTGATCGATTGCGCGGTGCGCTCGATCGCAGCCACGCGCGCCGCGCAATCGAGCTCGGTGCGACCCATGGGGGGGACGCTTGCGACGCGCGGCAATTCTCTTTCCAGCAGGGTCTGCCAGTGCTGCTCCACGTGGTCGCGCAGGCCGGGAATGATCAGGATGGTGGGCTCGTTCATGGAGGCGAAGAATAGGGAGCGCGCCGCGGGCCACCCCCCCTCTTGATGGGTGGGGCTCACGGCGTCCCCGCTGCCTACAGTGCGGTCCATGAACACCCTTCCACTCCCTGGAAAAGCAGCCCGAGGACGTGGTGCCCCTGACGATGTTCCTCGCGACGCAGCCGGCCAAGGGCCCGACCGCGCGGAGCTTCGGCCTCGCGCGCCGCCCGCCCCACGCAGCACGACGCGGTGATGGGCTGCCCGCCCTGCGTCAGGAAGAGGGAACGCGCCACGATCGTCGGCGACGCGCCGTTCTGACATTTTTCCTTCCCACCACATCCAAGGATTCGATATGAACTTTCTCGACGGCTCTCTTCACCCGGTCAACCAGGACAAGCTGGTGATCACCGTGGCACCCTACGGGCCCGAATGGGAGCCCGAGGACTTCCCGGAAGACATCCCCGTGACCATGGAGGAACACATCCAGAAGGCAGTCGACTGCTACAACGCCGGCGCCACCGTGCTTCACCTGCATGTGCGCGAGGAAGACGGCAAAGGCAGCAAGCGCCTGTCCAAGTTCAACGAGCTGATCGCGGGCATCCGGGCGCGCGTGCCGGAAATGATCATCCAGGTCGGCGGCTCCATCAGCTTCTCGCCCGAAGGCGAAGGCGAAGCGGCAAAGTGGTTGGCGGACGATACGCGTCACATGCTGGCCGAGCTCACGCCCAAGCCCGATCAGGTGACGGTGGCTGTCAATTCCAACCAGATGAACATCGTGGAGCAGATGACCGAGGCCGACCTGCGCGGCACCTCCATCAGCCGTCCGGAGCTCTACCAGGCCTATCGCGAAATGACGATCCCCGCGGGTCCCGGCTGGCTGGAAGAGCACGTGCGCCGTCTGTCGGCTGCCGGCATTCAGGCGCACTTCCAACTGGCCAACATCACGCAGCTCGAGACCGTGGAGCGCATGATGCGCCGCGGCGTCTGCAACGTGCCATTGATCTTCACCTGGATCAGCATCGGCGGCGGCTTCGAGGCGCCGAATATCTACAACCTCGCCAATTTCGTGCGGGCTGCTCCCGATGGCGGGGTGTTGACACTGGAGTCGTCGATGGTCAACGTCCTGCCTATCAACGTGATGGCCATTGCCATGGGCCTGCACGTGCGCTGCGGCATCGAGGACAACATCTGGACGCAGGACCAGTCGGCCAAGATGTCGAGCGTCAGGCAGATCGAGCAACTGGTGCGCATCAGCCGCGAGATGGGTCGCGAAGTGGCCACCTGCGCGGAAGCCCGCAAGATCTACCGCCTGGGCGAGTTCTACAAGGACGCGGACGAGACCCTGGCCAGGAACGGTTTTGCGCCGAACCGCAAGGCCGGGCAACGCGGCTTCCTGCAGCACGCCCTGGAAACCGCCTGATCGCCACCGCGCCCGCCGTGCCGGATGGCCAGCGGCGCGCTGCTCACGCGATGAACCGTCTGCGACCGGGTGGCGCCGAAAGCTCCTCTTGCCCAGGAGTAGGATAGAAGTTGCGGTTTCACAACCGCCAACGACCGTGCCCGCGTCCACAGCTTCCCACCCCCGATCCGGCGCCGCTCAGCCGGTGGTCACCCATGCCGGCGAGCTGCTGCTCAAAGTCACGCCGCCTCGCGTGCCCCGGCACCAGGTAGCGCGGCCCCGGATGCATTCGGAGGCGGCGCACTGGCGCGATCAGCGCGTGGTGCTGGTGCAGGCACCTGCCGGCTTCGGCAAGACGTCGCTGCTGGGCCAATGGCGGCGCGAGCATCTCGCTCGCGGCGCCGTGGTCGCGTGGGTATCCGCGCAGCCGCAGGACGATCCGCCGCGCTTCGTGCAGAGCCTGGCGCTGGCGGTGCGCGTGGCGGCGGGCCGTCCGACCTTCGGCCACTCGCTTCTCGAAGCCACGCCGCGCGACGGGCTGGAAGCGGTCACGGCCTGGCTCGCCGAGGTGGTCCAGTCTGCGCTCGACCTGGTGCTGATGGTGGACGAAGCCGACCGGCTGCCTGCCGCCACACGCGAATCGCTCGCCTACCTGCTGCACAACATGCCCCCCAACCTGCGTTGCGTGGTGGCGGCGCGCACCGACTGCGACCTCGGCATGCAGGACCTCGTGCTCTACGGTGAATGCGCGCTGGCCGGCGCGGAGCAGTTGCGATTCACGTTCGACGAAGCACTGGCGCTGGCGCGTACGCGCCGCGGCGACGCAGTGAGCCGCGACGAGGCGGCACGCCTGCACGAGATGACCGAAGGGTGGCCGCTCGGCTTGCAGCTCGCGCTGTCGGTCACCGAGCCGGGCAGCGACCGCCCCGAACTGCCGACCGTGGACCTGCGCGGCGGTGCGTTGCGCACTCAGTTCGTGGGACTGCTGCTGCGCAACCTCGATCCGACCGACCTCGCTTTCCTGGTTCGGGTTTCCATCGTCGACCCGCTCCACCCGGCCTTGGCCGAGGCGCTCCTTCCGGAGCAGGACGCGCAGGCGCGGCTCGCCCAGCTGGTGCGCGACACGCCCGTGTTCATTGCGGTCGAACAAGGCGAATGGCTGCGCATGCACTCGCTCGCACGCGAAGTGCTGCGGCTGCGTTTCGACGAGCTTCCCGCCGGGGAGCGCGCGGCGATCCACGCCCAGGCAGCCCGTTGGCTGGCCGGGCACGACATGGTGGATGAGGCGGCGGGCCATGCACTTGCAGCGGGGCACGAGCAGATGGCCTACGAGCTCGCCGAGCGCAGCCTGTACGACTCCCTGATGGCCCAGGGCCGGCGCGCCACGGTGTTCGAGTGGTTGCAGCGGCTGCCCGCGCAGGAGCTTGACCGGCGGCCCCGGCTGCTCCTCGCCGCGGCCTGGTCGCTCGCCTCGGGCGAGCGACACGACGAGGCGGAGCAGCTCGTTGCGCGCCTGCTCGCCCAGCCCGACACGGACGAGGGCCTGCGCTGCGAATGCGCGCTGATCCGCGGCAGCGCGGCCAACTTCGCCGACGACTTCGACCGCTTCGCGGCGCTGCACGATCCGTGGGTCGAGCCGCCCCGGCTGGCGAGCGCCTTCGTGCGAAAGATCCACGCCAACCGCACGGCGTTCCGTGCGCTGCTGGCGGGTGAACCGGCGATCGCGCGCCTGCGGCAGCAGCAGGCCCCGCGCGACGGTGGTCCCGACTACCTGGACCGCTGGGGCGACTTCATCATCGCGCTCAGCTACCTTTGGGAAGGCCAGGTGCTGCTGGCCGACCAGCTGCTGCGGCCGGTGCTGGCGAGTACCGAGGCGGAGATGGGCCGGCGCCATCCGTTCGCGTGCATGCTCGCCAGCCTGCGCGCGGCCGCGCTGTGGGAATGCGACCGGCCGGAGGAAGCGATGGCGGTGCTGGCCAACCGCCTCGATGTCATCGAGCGGACGGCGCTGCCGGAGAGCGTCCTGCTCGCCTACCGCACCCTGGCCCGCATTGCCGCCGCTACCCAGTCCGAGCACCGCGCGGCGGAACTGCTGGGCTCACTCGACGCCGTCGGCGTGACACGCAAGCTGCCACGGCTGCGCGTCGCCAGCCTGGCCGAGCAGGTCCGCATGCATGCCCGGCGCTTTCACAGCGCCACCTGCGCCGACCTGTGCCTGGAGCTGGACGCACTGCTGGCCGACCCGGCGCTGCCGCAGGGGCCGCTGTGGCAGCGCAGCGTGCGCTTGCTGCAGGCGCTGGCGCACGGGTATGCCGCCATCTCGGCGCAGGACTGGCGCGGTGCGCTGCAGCCGCTGGCCCAGGCCGACGCGATGGCGCGAGAGGCGCGGCAAGGCAGGCTGCGCATCGAGCTGCTCGGCCTGCGCGCATTCGCGCTCGACCGTTGCGGCGAGCACGCGAAACCGCTGCTGCGCGAGGCGCTGGATCTGGCGACGGCCTATGGCCTGCAGCGCGTCTTCGGCGACGCTCACCCGGCGCTCGGGGAATGGGTGGCGACCGTGCAGGGCATGGCAGCGGCTCCGGCCGCGCCTGCGGTGCAGCCGCCCGAGCCTCGGGCGCCGCGCCCCGCCGTGGGCTGGAAGGCGACGGCCAGCATGGCCCTCACACCCAAGGAGCGCGAGGTGCTGGAACTGCTCGCGCGCAACTTCTCGAACAAGGAGATCGGCCTCGCGCTGCAGTCGGGCGAGGAAACCATCAAGTGGCACGTGAAGAACCTGTTTGCCAAGCTTGACGCAGGAACGCGCAAGCAGGTGGTGTCGCGCGCGCGCATTCTCGGACTGCTGACCGAAGCCGCCTAGCTCGGTCGGCGCCCCCCTCTGCGATGGGGGGCCGGGGGCCGACCGCCCTGGCTAACCTTGCTGCATTCCACAAGGAGACACCATGGCCATCCGCGTTCAGCCGCTCACCTGTTCCATCGGGGCGGAGATCGGTGACGTGAACCTCGGCGAGGCGTCGCGCGACCTCGCCCTCGTTTCGGACATCAGGGCGCTGCTGCTGCGGCACAAAGTTCTATTCTTCCGCGACCAGGACATTACGCGAGCGCAGCACGTGGCGTTCTCCCGCCACTTCGGTGAGCTGGAAGACCACCCCGTGGCCGGCAGCGACCCCGACCATCCCGGCCTCGTGCGCATCTACAAGTCGCCGGAGCAGCCGAACGACCGGTACGAGAACTCGTGGCACTGCGACTCCACCTGGCGCGAGCGGCCGCCTTTCGGCTGCGTGCTGCGGTGCGTGGAGTGCCCGCCGGTGGGCGGCGACACGATGTGGGCGAACATGGCGCTGGCCTACGAGAAACTGCCGCAGCAGGTGAAGCACCGGATCGCAGGGCTGCGCGCGCGCCACAGCATCGAGGCCAGCTTCGGTGCTGCGATGCCGACGGAGAAGCGGCTCGCACTCAAGGCACAGTTTCCGGACGCCGAGCACCCGGTGGTGCGCACGCACCCGGAAACGGGCGAGAAGGTCCTCTTCGTCAATGCGTTCACGACCCACTTCACCAACTTCCACACCGCCGAGAACGTGCGATGCGGCCAGGACTATACGCAGGGCTCCTCGGCACTGTTGCAGTACCTGATCAACCAGGCCTGCATTCCCGAATACCAGGTGCGCTGGCGCTGGCGCGCCAATGACGTGGCGATGTGGGACAACCGCTGCACCCAGCATTACGCCGTGATGGACTACCCGCCGTGCGAACGCAAGATGGAGCGCGCGGGAATCGTCGGCGAGGCGACGTACTGAAAGGCCGAATCCTCGGCCCCAACGGCGGCTACACGACCTGAGCGCCGCCCCCCCAACCCGTGCCCCTGGAAGATCAAACATGAATATTTCTCGTCGACAGGCCATGCGCATGTGTGCCGCCGCCGCAGCCGCCATGTCGGTGGGCCTCGCCTCCCCCGCGTGGTCCTGGACCGGCAAGCCGGTGAAGCTGCTCGTGCCCGCGCCCGCGGGCGGCGCCATGGACATCGTGGCGCGCTCGCTGGCCGACCAGATGGCGGCCTCTCTCGGCCAGCCGGTGATGGTGGACAACAAGCCCGGTGCAGGCGGGCAGATCGCGATGCAGGCTCTGCTTGCCGCGCCGGCCGACGGCCAGACCCTCATGCTCACGGCGAACAACGTGATCACCGAAATCCCGCACGTGATGAAGCCTGCGTTCGACCCGTTGAAGGACTTCAGGCCGCTCGCGACCGTGGCCAAGAACACGATGGTGCTGGTGACGAACCCTGCGCTGCCCGCCAAGGACATCAAGGAGCTCATCGCCTTCCTGAAGACCAAGCCGGGCACGGGCAGCTTCGCCACCTACAGCGCAGGCACCGTCTCCCACTACGCCGGCATGATATTCAACCAGAAGGCCGGCCTCGACCTTCAGCACGTGCCGTTCGCGGGCTCGCCGCCCGCGCTCGTGCAGGTGATGGGCGGGCAGATCGACATCATGTTCGACGGCCTGTCCACCTCGCTGCCGCAAGTGCGCAGCGGCAAACTGCAAGCGGTCGGGGTCGCTTCGGGCGCGCGCACGCCGCTGCTGCCGAACGTGCCGACGTTTGCCGAACAAGGCTATCCGGAGATCGATTTCACCAACTGGTTCGGCGTCTACGTGGCATCCGGCGTGCCGGGCGCCGCCGCCGACCAGATCGCCGCCGAAGTGCGCAAGGCCGCTGCCACCGTGAAGTTCAAGGACCGCATCTTGGCCGCCGGTTTCGACGGCACGATCGAGGAGACGCCGGCGCAGCTCGCCGCGTTGCTCAAGGCCGACTACGAACGCAACGGCGCGATCGTCAAGGCGTTCGGCATCAAGCTGAACCAGTAGTGACAAACGCATGGCTGCTGAAACCTTCCTTGTCACCGGCGCGCTCGGTTGCCTCGGGCAGGACGCGACTCATGCCTGAAGTGCAGCGGCTGCGCGAACGCCTGCAAGCCGACACGGCGTGCGGCGCGCTGGCGGGCGCCGTCGTGCTCGTCACGCGGCGCGGCCAGGTCGCTTGGCATGAAGCATTCGGTCTGGAAGACCCGGCGCGGGCCTGTCCCATGCAGCTGCACTCCGTGTTCCGGATCGCCGCCATGACCCGGCCGATCGTCGCGGTAACGGCGCTCGCGCTGGTCGAAGAGGGCTGGCTCGCCCTTGGCGATGCGGTCGCCGATCACCTGCCCGAATTCGCCCGCGTTCAGGTCGGCGTGGAGCGGGTAGATGCCAACGGCGAGCGGAGTCTCTCCTTGCGCCCGCCGGTGCGGCCCATGACCGTGCTCGACCTGCTGCGCCACACCTCGGGCCTCACCTACGGCATGTTCGGCGACTCGCTGGTGCAGCGGATGTACCGCGCGGCCGGCGTGATGGATGCCGACCAGGACAACGCGCAGATGGCCAGAAAGCTCGCCGCGCTGCCACTGCAATGCGACCCCGGCGCGCAGTTCGAATACGGCATGTCGACCGACCTGCTCGGCAGCGTGCTGGAGGTCGTGTCGGGCCGCGCACTCGATGAACTGGTGGCGCAGTACGTTACCGGCCCGCTCGGCCTGACCGACACCGGCTTCCGGGTGAACCCGCGCCGCGGCGCCGGCATCGCGCGGGCACGCAGCGGCGCCGGCGTACCGCCGCCGGTGCTGTTCGACTACGACCCCGCTCGTCCACCGCGCTGGTGTTCGGGCGGTGCGGGGCTGCTCTCCACCGCGGCTGACTATGCGCGCTTCTGCGAGATGCTGCTCCAAGGCGGCACGCTCGATGGCGTGCGCGTGCTGTCGCGGGAATCCGTGGACCTGATGCTCGCCGACCACCTGCCGCCCGGCATCGCCTTCGGTGCCTCGACGCCCTGCCTGGGCATCAATGCGCCCACACCGGCGCTCGGGCAAGGGCACGGGCTCGGCGTCGGCGTTCGCTGTCAGCCGAAGCTCGCGCCCGTTCCCGGATCGGTGGGCGACTTCTTCTGGGGCGGCGCGCTCGGCACCTACTTCTGGGCCGACCCGCGCCAACAGCTCGTAGCGGTGCTGATGCTGCAGGACAACGATATGGCGGTGCGCGCGCGCTACCGCGAACTGCTGCGCCATGCGGTCTATGCCGCGCCCGATAGCCATTGAACCTCTTTTCGGAGATGCCATGAACCAATTGATCAATCGCCGCTGGGTACTGCGCCGCCGCCCCGAGGGCGAGATGCGCAACGACGACCTCGAACTGGTGGAGGCACCGGTGCCCAAGCCGCGCGATGGCGAAGTCCTGGTGCGCAACGTGTACCTGATGATCGCCCCCACCAATCGTGTGTGGATGAGCGATATCGAGCAGTACATGGCGCCGGTGGGGCTCGGCGACGCGATGCGCGGGATGACGATGGGCGTGGTGGTGGAGTCCGGGAACCCCGCGATTCGCCCGGGCGACCTGGTCGAAGGACCCATGGCGTGGGAGGAATACTCCATTGCGAAACAGGTGCGCCGCGTGCAGGTCGAGCAAGGCTTGCCGCTGTCGGCGTTCGCCAGCGTGCTGGGAAGCTCCGGCCTCACGGCGTACTTCGGCATGACCGACGTCGCGCGGCCCCGTGCCGGCGAGACGGTCGTCGTCTCCGCCGCCGCCGGCGGCGTGGGCTCGATCGCCGCGCAGATCGGCAAGTTGCTCGGCTGCCGCGTGGTGGGCGTGGCGGGCGGCGAGCGCAAGTGCGAGTACGTGCAGCAGAAGTTCGGCCTCGACGCCTGCGTGGACTACAAAGCGGGGCGTGTGGCGCAGGACCTGCGTGCCGCATGCCCGAACGGCATCGACGTGGACTTCGAGAATGTCGGCGGCGACGTGATGGACGCGGTGCTGGAGCAGATCAATGTCGGCGCGCGCATCGCGATGTGCGGCATGATCTCCAGCTACAACGCGACGGGGGACTGGTGGAGTCCGCGCATGTTCCGCAACGTCATCATGCGGCGCGCGACGATTCAGGGCTTCCTGATCGCCGACTATGCGCCGCGCTTCGCAGAAGGCGTTGCCCAGCTCGCGCAGTGGGTGCGCGACGGCAGCCTGAGCTACAGCGTGGACATCGTGGACGGCATCGAGCGGGCACCCGAGGGCTTCCAGCGCTTGTTCACCGGCGCCAACTACGGCAAGCAGCTGGTGCGCGTTTCGCCGGAGCCTGCACTGTGAGCGCCTCTCGCATGGACGCCCTGCCGCTGTCCGGCGGCGCCGCCATCGTGACAGGAGGCGCTTCCGGCATCGGGCTGGCAATTGCACGTGCGCTTGCGCAACGCGGCGTCGACCTGGCTCTGGCCGATGTCGACGCAGCCGGGCTCGAATCCGCGCGCGCGGAACTGACGGGGCAAGGGCGTCGGGTGGTGACGCGTGTGGTCGACGTATCCGACGACGAGCAGGTGCGCGCGGCCGCCCTCGAGTTCGACGCGGCGCTCGGACCGATCCACCTGCTGTTCAGCAACGCCGGCATCGACATGAGCGGCCGGCTCGATGCGCTCACGCTCGCCGACTGGCAGCGCGCATTCGGCATCAACGTGTTCGGTGTCGTACACGGCCTGCGCCACTTCCTGCCGCTGCTGCAGCGGCACGGGCGGCGCGCGCACGTGGTCAACACGGCTTCGGGCGCGGGCTTCTGGATGAACGACGCGGTGGACATGGGGGCGTACGCCGCCACCAAGTACGCGGTGGTGGCGATCAGCGAGGCGCTGGAGCGCGAGCTGGCGGGCACGCCGGTCGGCGTGTCGGTGCTGTGCCCCGGGCCGGTGGCCACGCCCATTGCCGATCGCTCCACCCATACGACCGCGCAGATGCGCGCCAGCATCGCGGCGGGCACGCCGCCCGACGCTGTCGCGCAGATGCTGCTCGATGCCATGGCGCGTGGCGACTTCTTCGTATTCACGCCGACCGGTATGGCCCCGCGGCTGCAACAGCGCCACGAACGTATTCTCGACGCGCTGGCACAAGTGCCGGCCCTGGTCTGAGGGCGTGGCGATGCCGCTGCACCTGATCTTCCTGTTTCGCAGCCGCCCCGACACGAGTCGGGCCCGGTTCCTGGAGCACTGGACGGTGCGGCACGCTCCGCTGGTGGCCGCCCTGCCGCAGGTGCGCGCCTACGTGCGCAACGTCATTGCGCCGGTTGCTGCCCCGTCACAGCCCTGGCAGGGTGTGGAAGAGCTCTGGGTCGATGACGAGCGCGCCGCGGACGAACTGTTCGCAAGCGAGGCGTGGCGCCGGGGTCCGTTGGCCGACGAGTCGAACTTCGTCGACACGAAAGCGGTGCTGCGCCTGCGGGTGAGCGACCACGCGGTGATCGCGGGCGTGCCGATCGCGCGCGACGAGACCTTGCCCAAGCGCATGACCTTCTTCCGGCACAAGCCCGGCACGACGCGCGGCGAGGCGCTGCACTACTGGCGCCACCAGCATGGGCCGCTGGCGGCATCGGCACCCGGCGTGCGCCGCTACGTGCAGAGCACGGTGGCCGCGGACGAAGCCAACGGGTCGCCGTTCGATGGCGTCGCGCAGATCTGGCTTGAAAGCGATGCCGCGCTCGGTGCACTGGCCGCTTCGGCGCTGTTTCGCGAACGCATCAAGCCCGACGAGGCGAACTTCGTGGCCGTCGAGCACAACCTCACGCTGGCCGTGCACGAGCAGCGCGAGGTCTGGCCCGCGCAGGCCGGCGCGATCGCATGCGCAAATGTTGATGCAGCGCAAATGCGAAGAGGCGCCGGTAGCGAAGAATGAATCGGCTCGTCGACGAAGCCGGCGGCGGGTGAGCTCAAGACGAAACGAGGAAATGCCATGTACCAACATATTCTGGTTCCCCTGGATGGCAGTGCCACCGCCGAACGCGGGCTGCGCGAAGCACTGCGGCTCGCCGCCGAGCAGAAGGCCAAGCTGCATCTGCTGCACGTGATCGAAGACTTTCCCATGCTGATGGAAATGTCCTCGGCCGTCAGCTTCGACGCCATGATGCGAGAGGTGCGCGAGTATGGCGAGAACGTGCTGTCGAAGGCGCAGGCCGCAGCCACCGCAGCGGGCGTCACGGCAGAGACTGCCGTGCGCGAGGTGACACGCGGCCGCATCGCGACGGTCGTGGTCGACGAGGCACGCAGCTCGGGCTGCGACCTGATCGTGATGGGCACGCATGGGCGACGAGGCTTCAACCGCTTGGCGCTCGGCAGCGACGCCGATCTGGTCGTGCGCGAGAGCCCCGTACCTGTCCTGCTGGTGCGTGACGATCCGGAACGGTCCTGACCGCCTGAGTTCTGAGGCGCGCGTTGCCGCCGCGGTCTTGATGTGCCTCAAACCGCGCGCTCCACACGCCTACGCTTGCGCCATTCAGATCAGCCGAGGCATGGAGAGCGCGCGAGGCACGGCGCGCATGGTCTCGAGCACGTCGTTGGCACGCACGCCCCCCGCCTGCGATCTGATCTTTCACCATGGGGACGCGAAGTCGCCCAACGTCGATGTGTGACACAGCTTCTCAACAAGCCGGGTTTCGCTTCAGCACGCATACCGCGGCAGCGGTCTTCCGGGAGGTCGACTGCCAGCTTCGCACGACACCCGACCGGGCTGAGGAAAGCGATAGAACTCCTCGTTGAGGTACCTCGCGACCTCCGCCACGTCATCGTCGCTCCAAGCGAGCGCCGCGTCCGACTGCCATCGCCAGACCTGCGCTTTGAGAGTGGTCCAGTCCGTGGCGAGCCTTTTCCGTCGCCAATGAACCTGCTCTGTATGACAGGCGATGCAGTGGGTGGCGTACAGCAGCGCGCCGCGTGACTGGGCCAGGGCCGGGGCGCTCGGCGCCAGGAGCGCGAGCGCCGCGGCGAAGCCGTAGCAGGCCAAGGATGTCTTCATGATTCACTCCTGCATCTGGCGCCGGACCTTCAGTGGTTCGTGACCACCGATCTCCGAGCCTACGACGCCGACGATGCCGCCTGCGACCATTCCGGCCTGCTCACGCGGCAGCGGTGAAGTGCATGCATCCAGCAGCGCGGCTGCCAATGCGCCTGCAAGAATAGATCTGCTTCCCATCTGAGCTTCTCCTGAACGCTGTCCGAGGGCCGGCGATGTGGCTTGGATCTGGATGATGCTAAGCACTGGATCGGGCGCCGCCGTTGATCTGCATCAAAATTTGTCGGTGGTGCTGGTATCGCCCATCTGGGGACTTCAACTCGCTGGTCCGATGCGCAGCTTCGTGGCGAAATAGCGCGACGGCTTGCCCAAAGTGGCCGTCGCATCGGTCATGGGCGGCCGCGGCGCACCCAATGCGAGCGGCGGAGATCGGCCGCATCATCGGTCCTGCTCCCATCTTGACTACCGCATTCACCGTTCGAGAGTTCGACGATGGCAGCTTCGCCACGCGTCTGCACGGTTTCCGCACAGCACTGCGCAGCTCGATCGAGCCGGGGGCCGTCGTTCGGCCGGTGATTCTGTCTCCGCAAGCAGCCTGATGCATCTTGCTCGGAGATCCTGGAGGGAAGGATCTCCGCGCCGATGAAGCGCTGGGCGGACGAAGCGGCATGCTCCTCCGCCGGATGGGCCGCCAATCTCAAGTCGTGGATCTCCCTCGACAGATCGAGCGCATCGCCATCGTGCTTCGCGATATTGCGCATCGCAGCGGTCGGCTTTCCCCGCCGACGTCTAAGCGATAGATTCGTGTTGGCGGTCCTATGCACCCGCCCACCCGAAATCACGAGGAGACGAACCATGCCAATCCACCAACGTGCGCTGCTGGCCTTTGCCGTGCTGGCAATGACGTGCAACGTCGCGCTTGCGCAGGCTTTCCCATCCAAGCCGATCCGGCTCATCGTCCCCTTTCCGCCGGCTTCCAATCCGGACATCCTTGCGCGGCTGGTGGCCGAATCGGCCGCTGCACGACTGAAGCAGCCCATCGTCGTCGACAACAAGCCCGGGGCCGGCGGCATGCTCGGCTCTGATGCCGGCGCCAAGGCCCAACCCGATGGCTACACCTTGCTCGTGGGGGACTCGGGCCCGCTTGCCATCGCGCCCTGGCTTTATGCCAAGGTCCCTTACATCCCCGGCAAGAGTTTTGTCGCGGTCGCCGGGCTCGTGGCGGTTCCCATCGTGATGGTCGTCCCTCAAGGCTCCGGTGCAAGCTCACCCGGCGACCTGGTTGCGCAGGCGAAGTCTCGCCCCGAGCATCTGCTCTACGGCTCACTCGGCGTCGGTTCCATCCACCACCTGGCCGTCGAGGTCCTCTCAGCGACAGCGGGGATCAAGCTCACGCATATCCCGTACAAAGGCAACGCGGAGCTGGCGGCCGCGGTCGTGAACGGCGATGTGCAGGTGGCCTTCAGCGGAATTCCCTCGGTTCACGCCTTCGTCAAGGACAGCAGGCTCCGTGCCATTGCGGTCAGCACGGCGCACCGCTCGGCTGTGCTGCCCGACGTGAAGACGATGCAGGAGCAAGGCATTGCCGGGTTCGAAGTGGCCCCGACCATCGGCATCGTCGCACCCGCAGGCGTGCCCGCCGATCGGCGGAAGATCCTGGAGGAAGCATTCCTTGCGGCCTTGAATGACCCGAAGCTCTCGGAACGCATCGACGGGCTGGGCATGATGCGGCGCCCCGCGGACGGCGCCGCCTACCACGCCATCATCGCTTCGGAACTGGAGCGCTACGGACGCATCCTGAAAGCCGCGGGCGTTCAGCCTCAGTGAGGTCGAGCCAGGACCGCAGCGATGCTCGCGGCACAGGCGCGCAATAGGGGCTCGTAGCGAACGATCACCTCTTCGGGCTTCAACGCCGATGCGATATAGGTGACCGCGATGCAGCAGTGGGCAACGCCGTCCAACAGCACCGGCACCGCGATGCTGTTGGTCTCGCGCATGAAACCCACCTCGCGCATCGCGTAACCGTCGTTGCGCACGCGCTCCAGCATCCGGCGCGCGTCCTGACGTTCCTGCGCATTCCTGCCTTCACCCGGAAGCAGTCGTTCGAGCACTTGATCGCGGTCGGCAGCATCCCGGTGCGCGAGATAGGCGCGGCCGCAGGCCGTCACGAGCAGCGGGATGCGCAGGCCGACAGCCACCTTGTCGAACGTCCATGGGCTCACGCGCCGGGTGGTCCGGCACATGATCATCGTGTCATCGAAGAAGCAGAACAGGTCCGTGGGCCAGACCACCTTACGTTGAAGTTCGTCGAGAAGCGGGCCTGCAAGCTCGGTGATCCATGCTTCCTCGTCGTAGCCGGCGCTGAGCTGCTGAACGAGAGGCGTCAGGCGAAGAGATTCCGATGCCAAGTCGTAACGCAGGTAGCCGGCCTCCTCCAGGGTGCGCACGATGCGATAGACGGCTGGCCGGGAGATGCCCGCCGCCTGCGCAATGCGCGAGATGCCGGCACCCGGTAGGGCGTTGATCGTGCGCAGCACGGTCAATGCGCGCGCCACGCCGCGACTCGTCTCGCTCATGGCGCGGGCCGCCCGAACAGCCGCGCGACCAATCCGCGCAGCCAGCGGTTGCCGGGGTCCTCGTGCTGGCAGCGGTGCCAGTGCTGCTTGACGTCATATTGCGGGAAGGGATATGGCGCTTGCTTCACCGCCAGCAGCGGGTTGTCGCTGAGCACCTCGGCGATCGATTCACTGACCGTGGCGACCAGGTTCGTGGCCGCGATGACGTGCGGGATGCCAAGAAAATGCGGGCAGCGCAGCAGTTGCCGGCGACGAATGCCATGGTCGCGCAAGTACTGTTCGACGATGTCGTGCGTGCGGCTTTCCGTGTTCACCACAGCGTGCGGAAGATCGACAAAATTCGCTGCTGTCAACGGGGTTCCCGCAACCGGGCTGTTGCTACTCACCAGACACGCAAAACCGTGCGAGAACAGCCGCTGCTGGAAGACGTCGGTTCCGTCGAGGTCCGGGAAGAAGCCGAGCACCAGATCGACCTCGCTGCGCTGCAGTGCGCCGGCCAGCTCGCGCGGCGTCATCGACACCGTGATCACGTCGACGCCTGGCGCGCGGAGGGCCAGCTGCGCAAGCAGTTTCGGCAGGAAGGTCACCTCGCCGATGTCGGACATGGCCAGCGTGAAGGTGCGGCTCGACACGGCTGCATCGAAGGCCGGCGCCACGAGGACATGCTCGCGTACCGTGCCGAGCAGCGACTGCACGACCGGCGCCAGTTCCACAGCCCTGGGCGAGGGTTGCATGCCTCCTTGCGACTTCACGAAGAGGGGGTCCCCCAGTTGTTCGCGCAAGCGCTTGAGCGCATGAGACAACGCCGGCTGGCTGATCCCCAGTTCTTCGGCCGCGCGTCCCAGGTGGCGGTGGCGCCAGAGGGCGTCGAATGTGCGCAGAAGGTTCAGATCGAACTGATCCATGTTCCGAGTGGCGGTGGCCCGCTTGGCAGGAAGAGGGGCCTGCATACTACCGCTGCCGCGCTGTCGTCAGCCCGCCACCGGTACCCGAAGCGTGACGAACTCCTCGGCGACCGTCGGATGGATGCCGAGGGTGGCATCGAATTGGGCCTTGGTGGCACCGGCCCGAAGCGCGACGGCGAAGCCCTGCACCACCTCGCCGGCATCCTCGCCCACCATGTGCAGCCCGACCACGCGCTGGGTTGGAGTGTCGACCACGAGCTTGACCAACGTTCGGCTGGGGCGTCCGCTCAGCGTGTGTTTGAGGGCTTTGAAACTGCTGCGATAAATCGACACCTCCCCGCAGCGCAGCCGCGCCTCGGCCTCGGTCCAACCGACTGTCGCGATGTTGGGGTGCGTAAAGACAGCCGTGGGGATGGAGTCGTAGTCCATGCGCCGGGTGCCGTGGCCGAACAGTTGGTCGACCAGGACCATGGCTTCTGCCGTCGCCACCGGCGTCAGCTGCACCCGGCTGCTTACGTCACCGACCGCGTGGATCGAGGGCACCGAGCTGCGCTGGCGATCATCCACTCGGATTGCACCGTTGTCCGCCAGAACGACGCCGGCCGCCTCCAGCCCGAGGCCTCGCGTATTCGGCTCCCTGCCTGTGGCGCAGAGCACAGCGT
Source organism: Variovorax sp. Soil_C_17 (assembly GCF_057657265.1). Taxonomy (NCBI): domain Bacteria; kingdom Pseudomonadati; phylum Pseudomonadota; class Betaproteobacteria; order Burkholderiales; family Comamonadaceae; genus Variovorax; species Variovorax sp. Soil_C_17. The sequence continues at coordinate 197,354 of NZ_JBDGIT010000005.1, read as the reverse complement.
CGGCCGTCACGCAGGAGCCGTCTGAAAGCCGCGCGATGAAGCCGCCGTCGCAAGATGCCACCTCGACCATGGTGCGGCCGAGCCGCAGGTCGATGCCGGCTTCGAGCATCTCACCTGCGACAAAGCTTCGCACGTCCTGGTCGAAGCCACTCAGCACCGCGGCGCCGCGATGCACCTGCGTGACGCGTGCGCCCAGCCCGCCGAAGATCGATGCGAACTCGCACGCGATATAGCCGCCGCCCAGTACGAGGAGCGTCCGGGGAAAGCAGGCAAGGTCGAACATGTCGTCCGAGCTCAGCAACAGCTGCTTCCCGGGAATGTCGGGCAGCCTTGGCCGTCCGCCGGTGGCAACCAGGATGTGTCGCGCGCGCCAGCTGATGCCGTCCACGTACACAGTGTGCGGATCCAGCACCTCGGCGCGGCCCCTGTGGAGCTGCACGCCCGCACTCTCCAGCAAGCCGCCATAGACGCTGTTGAGGCGTGCAATTTCCGCAGCCCGGTTGCGCTTGAGCACCTCCCAATCGAAGACCGGCGCCTGCGGCAGCGTCCAGCCGAAGCCGGCGGAATCCTTGAACGCTTCCGCATAGTGTGCCGCGTAGCTGTACAGCTTCTTGGGAATGCACCCGACATTCACGCATGTGCCGCCCAGCGGCTTCGGCTCTGCCAAGCCCACCCTTTCGCCTTGGGCGGCAGCCATCCGGGCTGCCCGCACACCGCCGCTGCCGCCTCCGATCACATACAGGTCGAAATCAAACTGTGTCACTGGATCACGTCGTCCGGTTGGGCGGCCGGAGCGGCTCGCTGGTGTGCTGCGCGTCGGCGCATGGAAGCAGGCAGCCGTAGTTCAAGTGATGGTCCGATGGTCGTTGCGGTGGAGCAGCAACTATTGCGGGGGGCCGGCGCCCTGGCAAGCCGATGCGGTGCAAGACCGTCATTCGTCAGGCGAATCAGCTTCAAGTTCGGACGGCCCGCTGCACGACCGTTGGGTTGTCCGCACCGCGGACGACTCGGCAGAGCAGCGTTGACCGTCCGGCACGTGTCTTTCTAACCTGCACTCCCCGCAACCATTTCGACGATGAAGGAAAAAATCATGCTGGAGCTGTATCACGACTGGCGCTCGTTCTGCTCGATCAAGGTCCGCCTGTGCATGGCGGAAAAGAAGCTGGCGTGGGAGAGCCGCTACGTCGACCTGATGAAGCTCGAACACACCAGGCCCGAGTACCTTGCCATCAATCCGAACGGCCTGGTCCCCACGCTCGTGCACGATGGTGTGCCGATCCACGAGAGCACGCTGATCAACGAGTACCTGGAGGAGGTATTCCCAGACGTGCCGCTCATGCCCGAGGACCCGGTGGAGCGAGCCCGCGCCCGCTTCTGGGTGAAGTACGAGGACGACGTGCTGCACCCCGCGATCCGACCGGCCACCTTTGCAATGATGATGGCGCCCGAACTGGCCGATCGAACCGACGATGAGCTGGCTGCCATGGTCGAGGCACATCCGAACAAGCAGCGAGCCGAGGAACTCGTGCGTGCCGCGCGCAGCCCGGTGGATGAAGCCAAGGTCGAAGCTGCCCGGCACACCATGCGAACCGCGCTCGACCGCCTCGAGCGACGTTTGACCGGGGCGCCCTGGCTGGGTGGCACGACCTACTCGCTGGCCGATATCGCGGCCGCCCCCTTCATCGACCGCCTCGAAGAGCTGAACCTCTCGGGCCTGTGGGAGACGCGGCCCGCGCTGAAAGATTGGATCAACCGCACCAAGGCACGCCCGGCCTACCAGGCGGCCGTTCCAGACAACTCGCAGCGCTTCGTAGCCGCGTACCGGCACGTGGGAGGCTGAAATGCGCGGCTCGGCAACGATCAGGAATCCCCAACCCATCATCGTCTCAGGCGGCGGCATCGGCGGGCTGGCCTGCGCACTGGCGCTGGCGCAGAAGGGCTTCGGCGTCACCGTGTGCGAGCAGGCGCCCCAGTTCGGCCAGGTCGGCGCTGGCCTTCAGGTGGCACCGAATGCACTGTCGGTGCTGGATGCGCTCGGCGTCGGCGCGCCGATCAAGCAGCAGGCGGTGCTGCTCGAAGAGATGCTCATGATGGACGGAACCAACGGCGAGGCCGTGTTGCGCATTCCCTGCGACGCGCGATTCCGGCAGCGTTTCGGCAATCCGTACGCCGTGGCCCACCGGGCGGATGTGCACGGCGCCTTGCTGAGGGCCTGCGAGGCCCACGATGGCGTGCAACTGCTCACCGGCACTCGCATCACCCGCTATGAGCAGGACGCCGGTGGCGTCCTCGTGTCGACGGACAACGGCGAGACGCTGCGTGCCGCCGCGCTCATCGGCGCGGACGGCGTTCGCTCGCGCATTCGGCAACAGATGCTCGATGACGGCGATCCGGTGTGCGCCGGAGCTGTCATCTATCGGGCGCTCGTCCCGGCGGCACGCATGCCTTCGGACCTGCAGCACCCGCGCGCGACGCTGTGGGTCGGCCCCGACGCGCATCTCATCTACTACCCCGTGCGGGGCTGGACGGAATTCAACGTGGGTGCCACCGTCAATCGGGAAGTGGCAGGCATCGTGGAAGGAGAGGCATCCCGTGAGGAAGCGGAGATCGCATTCGCCGAATGGACGCAGGTTCCCCAGCGCGTCCTGTCGCTTTCCTCGAAGTACCAGCGCTACGTCATCCGACACCGCGAGCCGGTCGGCAACTGGACCGAAGGCAAGGTCACGCTGCTCGGAGATGCTGCGCATCCGATGGTGCAGTACATAGCACAGGGCGCGGCGATGGCCCTGGAGGACGCACTGTGTCTCGCTGCGGAACTGGACGCCGCCAATGGCTGCCATGAAACGGCATTCGCGCGCTACCAGGAATCACGCATCGTGCGAAGCGCCCGTGTGCAGATCTCGTCGGCCATGTTGGACCGGCTCTATCACGCGCGCGGCGTGGAGCGGCTGGTACGCAATTCCATGCTGGAGGGTCGATCGCCGGATGAGTCGCATGAGCGGCTGGCCTGGCTCTTCACGCCGCCACCTTACGTTCGCGACTGGGCACGCGAACCGCTGTCTTCCTGATCGCGCGGCAGCCATGGACATTCGCAGCCTGGATCTCAACCTGCTGCTCGTCTTCGACGCGCTGCTGCGCACGCGCAGCGTCACGGTCGCTGCAGAACAGACCGGCATGCGCCAGTCGTCCATGAGCGGAGCGCTCAAGCGCCTGCGCACGGCGCTCGAGGATCCGCTTTTCGTGAAGTGCGGATCGGGCATGGCGCCCACGGCGCTCGCGCTGGAACTGGCCGGTCCGGTTCAGGCCGGCCTTGCCCAGATCAAGGGTGCCCTTGCAGCCCGCGAGGCCTTCGATCCGGCCACCAGCGAGCGTCGCTTCGTGCTCTACATGAGCGACACGGCGCAGCTCGTGTTTCTGCCTTCGTTGCTGGAAGTGGTACGACGCGAGGCGCCCGGCGTCGAGATCCGAACCCGCCAGTGCGACATTCGGCAGGCCAACCGGATGATGGCCGAGGGCGGCATCGATCTGGCAGCGGGCTTTTTCCTGAGCATCGACGACTCGCTCCATCGAAGCACGCTCTTCGAGTCGCCGTACGCCATCATCGCCAGCACCGCCCATCCCTCGATCCAAGGCAGTTGCACGCTGGAGCAGCTCGCCGCCGCGCCCCATCTTGTCTACCGCCCGGCGGTGGGCAGCCATCGCGCCATCGACGAGCGGATCTTCGAACTTCTCGCGCAGTTCGCCAAGACGCGGCGCAGGGTGCTGGAGGTCAGCCATGGTCTCGGCCTGGCGGAGGTGGTCGCGCGCACGGACCTGGTGGCATGCATCCCGCGGCCACTCGCAGAGCTGTGCGCACGCGGCAACCGGGTTCAGGTGCTCCCCTTGCCCGTGACCATGCCGACGATGACCATTGCGCAGTACTGGCACGAGCGGGTGCATCGCGACGGTGGCTCCGTGTGGCTGAGGGGCCTGATGCGGCGCCTGTTTCGGGAAAGCTGGCACAACGACCATGCCGCTGTTGATTCGGCGTCCGACTTCAGCCACATTAGGTCCTGAGCGCCGGCGCCCGTGCGACAGAACCTCTCGTGATCTCGCCACCAGCATCGGAGCATTCGCAAATGACGACGAACACCACCGAAGCGGATCTGAGGTTCGGCTCCTTCCTGTTGTCGCCCCGGCGCAAAGTGCTGCTCGAGGGAGACAGGCCCGTGAGGCTGGGAAGCCGCGCCTACGATCTGCTCGTCGCGCTCGTGGAGCGCGCCGGGCAGGTTGTCAGCCGCAGGGAGCTCGAGGCACTGGTGTGGCCCGACACGGTCGTCGAGGAAACCAGCCTTCGCGTGCATGTGTCCGCGCTGCGAAAGGTACTGGGGGATGGACATGACGAAGCTCGCTTCATCACCAACGTGCCCGGTCGCGGCTATTGCTTCGTTTCACCCGTTGCCGCCTCGCCTTCGTCGCACGATGAGCATCATTGCCCTGTACCCACCTCGCACAACCTCCCTGTTCATCTGACTGCGATGATCGGCCGTTCCGACGCAGTCGAACAGTTGGCCGCGCTGTTGTCCGAGCGACGCTTCGTGACCATTGCAGGGCCCGGAGGCATGGGCAAGACCACCGTGGCGCTGGCCGTGGCGGAGCAATTGTTCGGCGTGTTCGGCGACGGTGTGCGCTTCGTCGACCTGGCACCGATCGCGGAGGAATCGAGGGTCGCGAATGTTGTCGCGACCGCCCTGGAGATCTCCACGACGCCGGAACACGCGCTACCCACCTTGTGCTCGTTCCTGCGCGACAAGAAGGTTCTAGTCGTTCTGGACAACTGCGAGCAGGTCATCGGCGCCGCGGCCACCGTGGCGGAGAGCCTTTTGAAGAGCGCCGCACGCCTGTCGATCCTGGCGACCAGTCGCGAACCGCTGCTTGCCGAGGGGGAGTGGGTCTACAGGCTGCCTCCGCTCCGGATGCCGTCGCCGTCGGAAGACCTGACCGCGGCCCGCGCCCTCGAGTTTCCCGCCATTCGGCTGTTTGCACAGCGAGCCAGTGCGGCCGTCGACGGCTACACGCTCTCCGACACCGACGCGCCGCTGCTGGGTCGTCTGTGTCGGCAGCTCGATGGCATCCCGCTTGCCATCGAGTTCGCGGCAGCACGCGTCGACAGCCTCGGGGTGCGCGGCTTGGCAGCCGATCTGAGTGACCGATTGCGCCTCCTGACGCGCGGCCGCCGCACCGATCTGCCGCGGCATCGGACCCTGAAGGCGACGCTCGACTGGAGCTTCAAGCTCTTGTCAATGCAAGAGCAGATCGTGCTGAGCCGCCTCGCCGTGTTCGTCGAAGCGTTCACGCTCGACGCGGCTCAGGCCGTGGCATCGGATGACAGGATCTCTCGCGGCGAGGTGGCGGAGTGCGTGATGAACCTGGTCTCCAAGTCGCTGATCTCCAGCTTCACAGGCGACAGCGTCATCCGGTATCGACAGCTGGAGACGACCCGCGCATACGCCATTGAACAACTCGTTGCCGGCATCGACAGCGCAAATGCCTCCTCGCGCCACGCCCTCTTCTTCCTTGAGCTGCTGACACGTGCCGAGGAAGACTGGAGGTCCATGCCGCGCGTCACATGGCTCGAAAGCTATTGCGGGAGCATGGAAGACGTCTGGACTGCCATCGGATGGTGCTTCTCGAATGACGCGCATGCCGGCGTCGGCGTGCGCCTCACGGCGGCTGCATTGCTGCCGGTCTACGAGCTCGGGCTGCTGGACGCACACTACGGCCGGATCGATCAGGCCCTTCAAAGAATCCACCTCCCGTCACCGGAGCAACCGGAGATCGAGATGCGGCTCAACGCGGCGCTCCTCTTCCCGGGAGGCCGCCTGGACTACCAGCGCCAGCCCTTGGCCGACGTGGTCGCGCGCAACCTGGCCCTGGCGCGCCGACTGCGCAAGCCGAAGTACCACGTGACTGCGTTGTACGGCTTGTGGGGCAAGCACTTCCGCGAGGGCAACTACGCGTCGGCCATCACCGTCGCGCGCAAGATGAAGGCGCGCGCGCAGGATGCAGCAGATCCGGAAGCGCTGCTGCTGTCGCAGCGCCTGCTGGCGCAGTCCGGCCACTTCATGGGCGATCACATCGAGGCTCTCGGCCATGCCCGCAGCGTGCTTCTCGATCCATCTCGAAGGCTGCCGCTCGAATATGTCAGCCCTGTTCCTCACTCTGTTGCAATGCGCATCGTGCTCGCGCGAATTCTGTGGCTCCAGGGCAATGCGGATCAGGCCCTCGCGATGGCAGACGAGTGCATGCAGCATGCGGCCGCGAACCCTTTCGCGTTCACCCAGTCTCTTGCGCTGGCGGCGTGTCCGATCGCACTGTGGCGAGGCGACGAGACGCGCGCCCGCGAGCTCGTGGACAAGCTGATCGAGCATTCGGCGCGACACCCGTCCGCCTACTGGCAATCTTGGGGGCACTGCTATCACGCGGTGTTGTCCTTCCAGAAGGTCGAGGCAACGTCCGCGCATCCGCAGTCTTCCGGGTTGCTGCCGGAAACCAGCAATGTGATGGTGCAAGATTGCATCGCGACCCTCTTCGAAGAACGCACTGGAGAGGTCGTTCTCCGGCGTGTGCTGGAAGGCCGTGTGGGATGGTGCGCCGCCGAGGTGCTGCGCCGTCATGGCGAAAGCATCCTGAAGCACGGCACGGAAGCGGCCGTTTCAGAAGCGGAATCCTTCTTCACGAGATCGTTGGAGATCTCGTGCAAACAAGGGGCGCTCGCCTGGGAACTGCGCGCCGCCATGAGCCTCGGGCGGCTGTGGCGTTCCAGCGGCCGCGTGACAGCGGCCGCTCAGCTCATTCGTGCGCCCTTTCAACGGTTCACCGAGGGCCTCGAGGATGTCGACCTTCGCACGGCACGCGTCCTGCTTGAAGAAATGGCCTAGCACCACGAGGCAACGGGCTTTGCCAGAAGGCGGCGGACGCCGTTCGCATCCCGGGCGTTGTCGGTTCCGCGGGCTTGACGCCTATTCACACCGATTCACTGGCGCCTCCAGCGGCCGAGGTCCACCATGGATGCAATGCGCCCAAGTCACTTTTTTGCCGACCACGAGGAGATCCCAGATGCCCATTCCTTACCATGCGATCGGCACGATGCTCGGTTCCCGCGTGGGCGATCGTTCGGCTCCGGCCGCCCCGGCGCGTCTCGATGCAGTCGTGATCGGCACCGCTTCCCCGGCGCTGCGCTTCGGCCTGGAGAGCGTCATCGGCACCCTGCCCGATCTGCGCCTGGCGGGTTCGGCAAGCACGCTGCGCGAGCTCGCGGAAGCTTGCACACGCGTCGGTCCCTGCCTCGCCCTGACGGACGGCTGGTCGGCTGACGGCAGTCTCTCTCAGCTCATGGACGTGCTCGTCTCCCGGGCCAAGCAGGTGCGAATCGTCCTCATCACCGACGGCTGCCGGCCGCTGAGCGTGCGCGAGGCGTTCAGGAGCGGCGTTCTCGGCTTCGTCAGGCCCAGTGACGGCATCGACGAGATCCGCAGTGCCTTGCAGAGGGTGGCGAGCGGCCAGCGCCACATTCCCGGGGATATCGCCGCCCACCTGGCGGAGTCGCTGGAACTGGAGAATCTGACCAGCCGCGAGATGCAGGTCCTGGACCTGCTGTCACTCGGTCGGTGCAACAAGGCGATCGCCAACGAGCTCGATGTGGCAGTAGGTACCGTCAAGACGCATGTCAGAGCGATCATGTGCAAGCTCGATGCGCCTTCTCGGATGGCGGCCACCCTGGAAGCCAATCGCCGGGGACTCATCAGGATCGGCTAGGCTGCATGCGCCGGCGCCCGCCATCACGTGGGCAGCGGCGCGCCGGTCAGCTCCGCAAAAAGGTAGTCGGCATACCATCGCGGCCAGTTTGGATCGTACTCCGTGCCCGTGCGCTCTTCATGCTCGCCGTGCGCGATGGCAGTCCGCTGCAGCGCCGCCTCCAGCTCGGCCCGCGAGTTGAATTGCACGAGGTTCGCATCGCCCCGGCCTGGCAGGCGGGACGAGACTTCCTGCAGCAGCCACGCGTTGCCGTCCGGATCGCTGAATGCGGCGTAAGAGCAGTACGTCTGCCTGGCCGCATGCGGCCCCGCTGCGGGCGCTTCCCCCGGCAATCGATGGAAAATTTCTCCTACCTCGATGCCACGCTGCATCAGTTCGGATCGGGCCGCTTCGATGTCCGTCACCGCAAGAAGGAGCCCGTGCGCGGATCCGGGGATCGCAGGCGTGATGCCCTTTCCGATGTGCACCGAACACGAGGATCCCGGCGGCGTGAACTGGAGAGCGCGGAATGACTCGCCATTTGCCAGGTCGGCATCCAAGCGCCAGCCAAGCTGCTCGTAGAAGCGCTTTGCTCGCTCGACGTCGGAGACAGGGATCGTGATCACTTCGAGCTTGAGGTCCGCTCGCAGCAGTTCGGGCGCTTTCATCGGTACGCCGGGCCTTTCTGACATGCTCATTGCAGCTTCCTTGGTTGTGCCTGGTGGGCGCGTCAGTGCCTGTGAGGACCCGAGCCGGCCTGCCCGGGGACGGTGACGGCGATGATTTCGGTGACCAGAATCTTGTGCACCGGGTCGGCGACTTCGATCCGCATCTTGTGCAGGCCGGGCTGCAGGCCCACCACGATGATGGGATCTTCGCTCGTGTGTGCCCATGTGCCCGGCCGATCGTCGACCGTCACGTGAAGGTGGCCTACCCGTGGTGACACACCGAGCGCTCCGTTGCCGAAGACCGGGATGATGCGGATGTTCTCGGTCCGGTACTGAAGAATGACGACGCCTCGCGCCAGGGGCTCGACCAACGGTGGGTAGACGACGAGCCTGGGCGGCGCCTCGTCGGACAGCGGAATCACTGCGGCAGGACGGCCGATGTCGTCCGTCTTCTGCGCCCAGCCCGCCGTGCAGCAAAGCGTGAGGCCGACCGCGAAGGCGAGATGGCAGAAGGTGAATCGTGTGGCGTGTGCCGATGTCGCCCGGGCATCGCGAACGAACCGCCCTTCCCGGGGATGGCGAGTTCGGATGCGTTGCGCCGATGGCCTGCCTGCCATGCAGATCCGGACGAGCGTCGCAGCGGTTGCCAGGTTTCGAATTGCTTTCATGGGGACGTCCTTTCCACGGTCACGATGAAACATGCGGCTGACGTGCAGCCGGACTGTTCGCGCGGTCCGGCTCATGGAGGCCGGATGGCATCCTCGGAAGCGTGGTGCCCGAGGGAATGCCGGGACCACTGTGGCGCAAGCCCTGCAGCGAGACATCCGTCTTTGGGTAGGCACCGGCGCATTCCATCGGCGGGAAGGTTGGCCTGACCACGGTTGCGCGCCGCACGTGGCCACGCCGAGCATTCATGGTTCGCCGCGGCAGCGCACGGTGTTGCGCAAGTCGTTGCACCGATTTGCAAGGCCGTCTTTCAACGCAGCCTCCCGCCGAAGGAATGCGCACCGGTCTGCCCAAAGCCAGATACGCCGGAGCCGAGATCGCGCCAAAGTACGGCCAGGCGAAGCTCCACCTCGGCTGAACACCCTGTTCTGTACCGCCGAGGTTGAACCACCACCCGTTGAGTCCGTTTTGCAACTGCAACCTACAGGCGTCCACATGACCGCTGCCCAACGAATCGGAAAGACGATCCTTCGCATGCCCTGGCGCGCGGAGGACGCCGTCGATGTGGTGATTCCGTCGGTCCCGGTGCAAGCGACCTCGTTGCAGAGGCGCTCCTTCCTCGGCTCCACGGCGATCGGCGCCGTCGCCGCCCAGCTCGGCAGCACGGCCCCCTTCGCCGAGGCCGCCGGTTCGCCGAAGCTGGGGCGCGCAGCGTCGCCGAAGCGCCTCGAGCCGCTCGAGCACATCGAGGCGGGCGTGCTCGACGTGGAGTACTTCGAAGCCGGCCCGGCCAACGGCACGCCTGTGATCCTGCTGCACGGCTGGCCCTATGACATCCACACCTACGTCGACGTCGCGCCGATGCTCGCCGCAGCCGGTCATCGGGTGATCGTTCCGCACCTGCGCGGCTACGGCAAGACCCGTTTCCTCTCCGACACATCGCTGCGCAACGGCCAGCCGAGCGCGGCCGCCGCCGACATGATCGCGCTGATGGACGCCCTGAAGATCGACAAGGCCACGGTGGCAGGCTGCGACTGGGGCGCGCGGACGGCCTGCATCATGGCGGCGCTCTGGCCGCAGCGCGTGAATGCGCTGGTCTCGGTGAGCGGCTACCTGATCGGCAGCCAGGAAGCCGGCAAGATCCCCTTGCCGCCGGAGGCCGAGCTGCAGTGGTGGTACCAGTACTACTTCGCGACCGAGCGCGGTCGCCTCGGCTACGAGAAGAATCGCCAGGCGTTTGCGAAGCTGATCTGGCAGACCGCCTCACCGAAATGGGCCTTCGATGCCGCCACCTTCGAACGCAGCGCGCATGCCTTCGACAACCCGGATCACGTGGACATCGTGGTCCACAACTATCGCTGGCGGCTCGGCCTGGCGGAAGGCGAAGCGAAGTACCGCGATCTGGAGGCGAGGCTCGCAGCGGCGCCGGTGATCGGCGTGCCGACCATCACCCTGGAAGGAGATGCCAACGGCGCGCCACACCCGCCGGCGAGCGCCTATGCAAAGAAGTTCTCGGGACCCTACGAACACCGGCTCATCACCGGCGGCACCGGGCACAACCTGCCCCAGGAGGCGCCCGAAGCCTTCGCGACGGCAGTCATGGACGTGGCGCGGCTTCCAGCCGTGGCGACGACCAGGTAGGCCCAAGACCATGGCGCAACAGAAGCGTCCACTGCTTCCGACAGATTCGTTCCTGCGCATCCAAGCAAGGCACAGGGCATCCGTCACTCTTTTGTCAACCGAAAGGATCAAACCATGAACGCTCAGCAAAAAGTCGCCCTCGTCACCGGTGCATCCCAAGGCATCGGTGCCGGCCTCGTCAAGGGCTTTCGCGATCGAAATTACCGCGTCATCGCGACGTCGCGAACCATCCAGGCATCCGATGACCCCGACATCCTGACGGTTGCCGGTGACATCGGCTCAGCCGATACAGCGCAGCGCGTCGTTTCACAAGGCCTCGAACGCTTCGGGCGTATCGACAGCCTCGTCAACAACGCGGGAATCTTCATCGCGAAGCCATTCACGCAATACACGCAGGCCGACTTTCTGCAGAAGATCGCCACCAACGTCGCTGGCTTCTTTCACATCACCCAGGCTGTCGTCGAGGTGATGGAACGCAATGGCACCGGGCACGTCGTGAGCATCACCACCAGCCTGGTGGACCATGCCAACGTCAACGTCCCCTCCGTTCTGGCATCGCTCACGAAGGGTGGCTTGAACGCGGCAACCAGGTCACTCGCCATCGAATACGCTGCAAAGGGCCTACGGTTCAACGCGGTGTCGCCGGGCATCATCAAGACGCCGCTCCATGCTCCCCAGACCCATGCTGCCATGGCGGCATTGCATCCCGTCGGCCGCATGGGCGAGATCCGCGACATCGTCGAAGCTGTGCTCTACCTGGAGTCGGCGGCGTTTGTGACGGGCGAGATCCTGCATGTCGACGGTGGCCAGAGCGCGGGCCACTGATCGCACCAGGCCAGAGGACCCCGATCATGCCGATCGTCACCATCCAGGTCACCCGCGAAGGTACCCAACCGGGAACCAGCGCGGTCACCGCTGCGCAAAAGGCCGCCTTGATCAAGGGGGTCAGCGAGATGCTTCGCGACCTACTGAACAAGCCACTCGAAAGTACCTTCGTCATCATCGAAGAGGTGGAGACCGACAACTGGGGATGGGGCGGCCTGCCGGCCCTCGAGTACCGTCGGCAGCAAGCCACGAAACCGAGTTAGCCATCCACTTGCTTGCCCGGGTCGTGCGCGTCACGCCCGCGCTGGACCCTTCCACTTCCCGAACGAGGAAACACCATGAATCAATCCCGCACGATGTTCGCCGGCGCAGGCGCGATGGCCTTGGCCGGCATCGCCAGATCGAGCTATGCGCTGGCACTCGCCCTCGCACTCGTCACATGTGGCATCGCGCATGCCCAGACGACCGCCGTGCCCAAGCCAGGCACCGCAAGCGCGAGGTCGGCGCCGCCTCCGGCGGGGCAGTCGGACCAGCCCGCCAAGGTGCGCATCACGAAGCGCACCGCCGCCTACTGGCGGGTCACGCTGGACAATCCTCCGCTCAACATCATCGGTGCAGGCGTGATCAAGGATCTTGCCGCTGCGCTCGACCAGATCGAAGCCGACCCGCAGGTCCAGGTGGTGGTCTTCGACAGCGCCGTACCCGGGTACTTTTCAGCGCACTACGATCTGCTGTCGCCCCTCTCCGATACCACGAGGCTGAGTCCCGGGCCCACCGGTATGCCTGCTGTCCCGGACATCATCGCCCGCCTGAGCCGAATGCCGGTCGTGACGATCGCTTCCGTGCGGGGAAGGGCGACCGGCATCGGCAGCGAAATCGTCCTGGCGTGCGACATGCGCTACGCCAGCCGTGAGAAGGCGGTGCTTTCCCAGTTCGAGGTGGGCGCCGGATTCGTCGCCGGCGGCGCTCCCATGGCCCACCTGACACGGCTGGTGGGGCGCGGCCGAGCGATGGAGATCATGGTGGGCGCGGACGACATCAACGGCGACATCGCCGAGCGATACGGGTATGTGAACCGGTCATTGCCCGACGCGAAGCTCGATTCGTTCGTGGACGAGTTGGCGATGCGCATTGCGTCCTTCGACCGCCAGGCCGTGATCGACACCAAGAAGCTGGTCAACGCGGCCAACCTGCCGACGGACGCGGAACTGCAGGCGAGCTGGGATGCATTCATTGCCTCGGTACAGCGGCCCGCCGCACAGGCCAGGCTGAAGGCCTTGATCGACAAGGGCCTGCAGCGCCCCAGCGATGCGGAGCGGCACCTGGGCCGCCACCTCGCCGACTATGGAAAGTGACACCCACGCATGCGCATGGGGGTCGATTTGTACGCCAGTGTGTCCAAGCGGCGCGCGAACACAGCGGAATGCAAATCGGCCGTTGCTCGACACACCGCCGATACGAGCGCCTTCTCTAATCGAGCCCATGGCCCGCCCTGTGGCGAGCGCCCAGCGCCGGCTCCAACTGCGTGGATGTCCGAGCCCGAGTTCATCAAGAAAGCATTGTCCCGATGGCCCAGCTGACCGTTCGAAGGCTCTTCATGTCCGCCCTCCTGCTCGGAGTCGCCGTGCTGGCGTCATGCACACACCTCGGCCATCGAAGCCCGCGGGAAGAAGTCGGCTTCCTCGAGATCGATTCCGGGATTCAACTCAGAAGGATGGTCGTTCGAAGCGCCAAGCCCAAGGGCAGCGTTCTTTTCCTGCACGGCTTTCCCGAAACCCTCTATGCCTGGAAGAACATCGCGTCCGTGCTCGCCGAAGACTACGAAGTGCATGCTTTCGACTGGCCGGGCTTCGGACTCTCGACGCGGCCGCCGGCGGACGAGTTTTCCTACGCGCCCAGCGACTACGCACGTGTTCTGAAGGCCTACATCAGGAAGGCGAACATCGATACTTCCACGCTGACCATCTACGCCACCGACATTGGAGCCCTGCCTGCGCTCCTGCTCGCGCTAGAGGAGCCGGGCATCGCCAAGGCCATCATCGTGGGCGACTTCGCGCCGCTGAACAGGCCGCAGTACATGGTGGACAACCTGCAGGCGCTGAAGACGAAGTCCTCCTCGGACGCGGTGCGCGCCGCGTTGAACAAGAACCGGGACGAGATCCTGGAGAACGCGTTCAAACGGGGTTTGGCCAAGAACGAACAGTTCGAGCTTTCGCAGGCGTTGAAGGACGACATGCTCCGCGGCTGGAACCACGGCAGCCTCACCACTGCCGACGCCTTCTATCACTACTACGCCCACTTCACACGCGACCAGGAGTACTTCGAAGCCAATCTTGGAAGCCTTCGGACGCCCGTCAAGGTCGTGTGGGGAGAGAAGGACTTCTACATCAAGAAGGAAATGGGCCTCGATCTCGCGCAGAAGGCCAAGCTGCCGATCATGGTACTCCCCAACATCGGTCACTACCCGCATCTCCAGAATCCCCGGCAGACCGTCAACGAAGTTCGCGCTTCCGCCGCAGGCGGCAGTTAGAGGACATTCTTCCAACATCACGAAAAGGAAATTCAATGCACACGATACGAACCATGGCCGCAGCGATGCTGTTCGTCGGAAGCGGCCTGGCCGCACAGCTCGCACTGGCGCAGCCCACCGGGCTTGGACGGACCGACATCCTGAAGCAGGATCTCGACGCCTCCGGACGCGAGGTCGTCCAGGTTCGGGTGGACTTCGCTCCCGGGGTGGTGGCACCGAGGCACTCGCATCCGGGCGTGGAAGTGGCCTATGTTCTCGAAGGCACGATCGAGTATCAGATCGATGGCAAGCCGCCCACGATTCTCAAGACGGGAGACGCCTTGTTCATTCCCAACGGCGCAGTTCACACAGCAAGGAATGTCGGCCCCGGCAAGGCATCGGAACTGGCCACCTACATCGTGGAGAAAGGCAAGCCCGCATTCGTGCCGGCCCCGTGAGGACGGACCGCGCGCCTGCCAGGGTCGCTCCCGTGCTGCACACGGGCTTGATCTGTGTCAAATTGCGAACCTGACGCCCCGTCATCGCCGGCGCGCTCCGCATGCCTGGCAAGTGCCCCGAGAGGAGAAACTACCCGGCCCGTGGCGAGTTGGCGAGGTGTGTAACCCCTGTCCGCGCGCCTGTCCTTACCCGCCGTGAAGAAGATCCTCTTCCTTGTCGTTTCGCACTTGACCGTCGCAGCCCTGGGCTTCGGCGCGGGTGTCTATGTCTTGCCCATCCTCACGGCGCCGACCGCACCCTCGCAGGGCGAGGTGACTGCACTGGCCGCCCAAGCGCAGTTCACGGGCCGGTTCAGGCGCGATCTGACAGACAGCGATGCTCTGCATTGGGGTGAAGGCGCGGTGTCGGTGAGCCGGAGCGCGGTGTCGCTGCAAGGCAGAATCGCGCCCGGACCCGACTACAAGCTCTACCTCTCGCCGGAGTTCGTGCAGACCGAGGCCGACTTCCTGCGGCTGAGGGCGAAGATGCTGCGCGTGGGCGACGTGAGAACGTTCGAGAACTTCGTCGTGCCGATGCCGGCATCGGCCGATCCGACGGCCTACAACACGGTCATCGTCTGGTGCGAATCATTCGGCCAGTTCATTACGGCGGCCCAGTACCGATGATGCCCGGCGGGCCACCCTTCTACTCTTCGAACACGTCGGTCCCGAAAACCTCGTAGTGCACACGCCCCTCGGGAACGCCCAGTGCCTTGAGCGTTTCCACCTGCGCGCGCATGAAGGGCATCGGACCGCAGATGTAGTAGTCGGCATCGGCCTTGAGGGCTGATGCCGAAATGCGCCGCAGGTCCACCAGTCCCTGGTGATCGTAGTCGTAGCCGAGGACGTCGCTGGGCAGCGGCGCATCGTAGAACACGATGTTGGTCAGCCGCCGGTTCGTGTCGGCAGACGCCTTCAAGCGGTCCTTCATCGCGTGGACCGCCCCATTGCGGGCGCCGTGCACGAACACGACCTCGCGGTCCGTGTTCTTCAGGACCGCCTTCAGCATGCTGACAAGGGGCGTCAGGCCCACTCCCCCGCTGATCAGCACCACCGGCGTGGTGGCGTTCATGTCGACATGGAAAGGCCCGAAAGGCGGGGTGATGCGCACCACGTCGCCCGGATTGACATAGTCGTGCAGAAGGTTCGACACGTATCCGGCGGTATGTGGCCCGCCCTCGCTCTCGCGTTTGACCGAGATTCGGTAATACTTGCCGTTCGGCGCATCCGACAGGCTGTACTGGCGGACCTGCTGCAGGCCCAGACGAGGAACATCGACCACGATGCTGATGTACTGGCCGGGCTCGAAATCGGCGATCGCCCGGCCGTCTTCGGCTTCAAGAAAGAAGGAGGTGATGACTTCGCTCTCGGGCCGCTTGTGCCGCACCACGAAGTTGCGCCAGCCCCGCCATCCGCCGGCACGCCGCTGCGCCTCTGCATAGAGCGCCTCCTCGGCGGCGATCATGATGTCCGCCAAGGCTTGATAAGCCTCAGCCCACGCGGAAATGATGTCATCCGTTGCAGCTTCGCCAAGAACCTCCTTGATCGCTGCCAGCAGATGCTCGCCCACGACCGCGTATTGGGCGGGCTGCACATTCAGACTCGCATGCTTGTGCGTGATCCGTTCGACCGCTGGGCCCAGCGCCGACAGGTTGTCTATGTGGGTGGCATAGGCCAGCACCGCCGCGGCCAGCGCCCGCTGCTGCTCGCCACGTTCCTGGTGCCGCATGTTGAAGATGTTCTTCAACTCCGGATGGGCTTCGAAGAGGCGCTCGTAGAAGCGCTGGATGATGGTGTAGCCCTGAGCGGCGAGAACCGGCGCGGTCGCCTTGACGGTAGCGATCTTGGATGGATTGAGCATCTGTGGTCCTTGACTCTGTGAAGGCCGCGATGGCGATCTTCGTAATGCGTTCAGCTCACACGGGCGCCGGTTCCGATAGACAGACACGCGGTCGCACGCGTCATCCCGCCGGTCGCTGCATCGAGCATCGCCAAGTCCGTGCTGCGCGTGTCACGCGCATCTGATCTGGTAGAGGCGAGCACACCAGCCAAGCATGGATCCATGTTATTCCTGTGAATGCGAGCGTCAACCCTGCAATCGGAGACAAAGCCGCTCTTTCGGCGGCTGCCGGCGCAGTCGCATCGCCAAGTCAATTCTCGCGTGCAAATGGCTAGCCGTCGAGCGGCACGCCCCCGCCGAAGCGGCAGACCCATCGGTCCCACAGGTCCTGGCCCACTGCGGCCATCGATTTCTGCCACATCAGGAGTATTCCGGCCTGGCGCTGCTGCGCCTGCAGCAGCGTCCCGATGGCCGCAGCTTGCCATTCGAAAGCCAAGTTGAGATGTCCGTCGCGAAGCGAAGGGACGGGGGCGGATTCGGTCATGACGATTCTCCGGTAAGGTCGTCCGCAGCTTCGCATGGGGGCAGTTTGGACTTCTTGATTCAGCGCAAGGGACAACCCGATGGATAGGTCAATCTGCTGCGCAGACCAGGCAGACCGAGCAGATCAAGCCGAGGGCGGACGCAATGGCAAGCACGAGGGGGCGCAACTTGGTGCCAGGCCGTCGTCTGCATCCGAGGCTCAGGAAGCCGTCTCGAGGTCGAGCTGAGCCTCGAATTCCAGCGGCGGCACTGGTTTGCTGAAGAGATAGCCCTGGCACAGCGTGCAACGATGCTTCTCGAGAAAGGAGAGCTGCTGTCGCGTTTCGACGCCTTCAGCTACGACCTCCAGCCCCAGGTTGCGCGCCATGCCAATGATGGTTTGGACGATCAGCTCGACCTTGGGATCGGCACCGAGCTTCTGGACGAACGACTTGTCTATCTTGATCTGGTGCAGCGGCAATTGCGTCATGTAGGAAAGCGACGAGTAGCCCGTGCCGAAATCGTCCATCGAGAAGCGGATGCCCATCGCAGCGAGCGATTTCATCTTCTCCACCGTGTCCGTGACGTTGTCCTGCAACAGACTTTCGGTCAGCTCGAGCTTGAGCCGCGTCGGGTCGGCGCCGGTCCGAGCCAACACCTCTCGAACCTGCGGCACGAAATCGCCTTCCCGAAACTGTCGCGCACTGACGTTGACGGCCAGCTGCAGGTCTCTGCGCTCTGGCTGATGCCTCCAGCGTTCCAGCTGCCTGCATGCGGCCTCCAGCACCCACAGGCCGAGGGGCACGATCAGGCCAGTCTCTTCGGCCAGTTCGATAAACGCAAGCGGCGGCACCATGCCTCGCGTCGGGTGCTGCCAACGCAGCAAGGCCTCCGCGCCCACGATCTGCCCTTTCGTGGTCACCTGGCTCTGGTAGTGCAGCAGGAACTGGTCCCCTGCAAGTGCGGCGCGCAACTCGCTCTCCATCGTCGCGCGTGCCGTGATCGTTGCTTGCATGGCCGCCTCGAAGAAGCGCATGGCATTGCCGCCCGCGCTCTTCGCGTAGTACTTGGCGATGTCGGCCTGCTTCAGCAGCGCCTCGAGCGATTGCGGCTGCCCGTCGAAGAGCGTGGCACCCATGCTGCAGGTCCCGTGATATTGCTGCGTGCCAAGCACGTAGGGTTGGCCGAGCTCGGCCAGCAATGCTTCGCCGATGGCGGCAGTCTGCCGCAGCGCCGCGGCCGGGTCCGTGCCGAGGTTGCGCAGCAACACCACGAACTCGTCGCCTCCGAGACGGGCCACGGTATCCCCCTGGGGCAGATTGGCTTGCAACCGCGCCGCCACATGCTTGAGCAGAACATTGCCCATGTCATGGCCATGTGCGTCGTTGACTGCCTTGAACTTATCAAGGTCCAGGAATAGCAAAGCGCCTCGCCAGGCATGGCTGGCATTGGTTTCGATGACGCTTTGGAGCCTCTGCAGCAGGAGCCTGCGATTGGACAGCCCGGTGAGAACATCATAGAAGGCGAGGTGCTCGATCTCCTTGACTGCCAGCTTGGTATCGGTGATGTTGCGCAGGATGACGATGAACCGCGGTTCCAGCTCCTGGTCGAAGTATTTGCGCGAAACCGAGATCTCGAACCACGTCGGTCCGTTCACGTCGGAATGCTCGAACTGGCGACCCCGCGAAAAGCCGACCGCATGGGCTTCTTCAAGCGCTGCCATCAACTCTGTGGCGCTCTCCAAGGGCAGCAGCTCGGTGAGCAGCTTGCCGATAGGGTCCTTGTCTGCGAGCAAGGAAACTGCGGCGCGCGGCGCATGGAAGTGATGGCACCGCCCTTCCAGCCCGACCTCGAGCAGCAGATCCGGCAGCGCATCCAGGGTCGCCTGCAATTGCGCCTTGCCTTCCACGATCGCGGCAGTGTGCCGTCTTTTTTCGGTGACGTCGCGGAACACGCAGACGAGTCCACCATCCGGTGTGCGGCTCCTCATGCAGACGATGATTTGGCCGCCCGGAAGGGCGAGCTCATGCTCCCCCTCTGCCGGATTGTGCAGCGCGGGCTCCGCCTGTTCGATGATGCGCCGAAACGGCACGTGCGGCGCGATCGTGGCGGCGGCTCGGGGAAAGAGTTCCAGGAAGCGCCTGTTCCAGGTCACGATCCGATCCTGCGCATTGAGCAGTACGAAACCATCCACCATGGATTCCAACGCCTGGTCCAGGGTCGCCTTCGAGCGCAGCAGCTCGGCCCGGGAGCGCCACTGGCGCCGCAACTGCAGGTGGGCGAAGCAGCTGACCAGCACGATCATCAGCGCAAAGCTCGATGCCACGCCCAAGATGAACATGCGTTGCTTGCGCCAGTCTTGCAACACGAAGTTCAAGGGGATGCTCGCGACGATCAACAGGTTGCGGTGCAAGGTCGGGCGCGCGACGACGATGGCCGGCTCGCCGCTCAGGCGCGCGGCCATCCGCACGGCGCGCCCATTGCTGGTCTGCTCGCTCAGCGCCGGCAGGATGGTGCGACCCGACAGATCGTCGCGCGCAGGCACGCTGGCCAAGATCGGTCCGGCATCGCGCTCTAGGGTGACCTCCAGCCCCTTGATGTCTGCACCCTGCGTGAGGATCGTCGTGAGCGGAGTAATCGGCACTTCCGCGACCGCCACGATCCTGCTGTCGTCGACCAGCCGCACGGTACGCGCAAAGTAGAGCACCTTCTGCGAGCTGGACTGACTGACGGAAGGCAGGCTGATGGCCAGCGTCGAAACCGGCTGCGCAGCAACGCGCTCCAGAAAATCGGGCGGCAGTTGGACGGCGAGCTGGTCACGGCGCCGGTCGGAGGACGACAGCACGGCGCCGTCCTGTCGCAGGAAGGCGATGTGTCGCACCAGCAGGTTCTGGCGCACGACCGCGTCAAGCAGCTGCAGGGTCTCCGGTCTGAGCGCATCGGCGGCGACCGATGCCGCCGTGGAGGACTGTAACGCGTGTCCTTGGGCCGCGAGCACCATATCGATGCTGAGCAGACTGCGATTGAGCGCGGCTTCCGAGCCGCTCACGAAGCGCATCGTCAGGCTCTCGCTGTCGGAAATTGCGTTCTTGCGGATCTCCCAGGTCATGACGGTGGCGCTCGCGAGAACGCCGAGTAGAAACAGCCCTGCCACACCGTAGATGAACGCGGTGGTGCGGCGGGGCAGGCGCTTGTTCACCGTGCTGCCGCCTTGATGCCGGTTGCGGGGCCGAGGGTCTGATTCCACACCGGCGTGCAGGAAGCCCCGCAGCGCTGCAGCCACCCGGCCAGCACCTTGGTCGCGAAGATCTCCCGCCCGAGCTTCTGGTCTTCTGCAGAAGGCCGCGCCTCCACCATCGAGCCTTTTCTGTCGCGTGTGCATCCGGCGGTACCCGTGTTGCACGCTACGCCTTCACTGGTTTCGCGTTCCGACTCGGCCCACACGGCAGTCTCGAGCTTGGGAAGCTCGCTTCGCAGCAGTGTCTTCAGCTCCGCCGGCAGTGCGTGCCAGGCATCCTTGTTCGCACCGAACACCGCGAGCCCCCAGTTGATGGGCATCGTATAGATCGAGCTGGTGACCCGATGCAGGCCCAAGGTGTTGCCCGACATCGCGCCCGTGATCGCGCAGTCCGTGTTGCCTGCACTCATGTTGGACATGAGTTCCGCGAACTCGGTGAAGACCGGCGTGCCGTCGAGGGCCCGGACGAAGTCGGCCTGCGCCGCACCCGAGATGCGGATGCGCCGTCCCGCCAGGTCGGACAAACGCTTCATCGGCTGCTTGCAGAAAACGACCTGTGCCGGATAGACATAGATCGCGAGCAGTTCTACATCGTGACGCTCGCGCAGCGTGCGCTCCAGGTAGGGACGGAACGCGTTGACGACACGCCGCAGAGAAGCCATGTCCGGATTCAGGCCCGCCAGGTCTGGCGCGCCCAACTCGGGGTGGTCGTTGGAGATCTGGCTCAGGAGCGCCGTGCCGAAGGGGACCACGCCCAGCTTCATCAGGTTGAGCATCTCCGGTCCGGGAACGCCGGCCTGGTTGAAGGGAACGATGCTCGCGCTGTACTTGCCGCCGCTCAGGCGTGCGAGCTCCTGGCTCCAGAAGCGTTCCTCGTGCAGCGTGTACTGGCTCACACTCGCCAATCCGCCGACGATGCGAAGTCGTTGCGCAGGCGCGGGCACGGCCTGGGCCAGGGCGCTCGCAGTTGCGCCGATCAGCATGAAAGCGCCGATGTAAGTCGAAAGGATTCGGCGCCGCCACCACGGGCGATTGCAGGAGTTCATGGTGAAATCATGGTGCAAATGACGTCCGTGGGACAGCCTTCTTGCCTAGCAGGCGTGCTTTTTTTGCAGAAGTCCACACAGCGAAGCGACGTGACCGGGCTTTTGTTGTTCTGGAGCGGTGCAGTGCTGACAATGTGTCCAACGCTCAGCCAAAACGAGCTTGCCGATGGGCGCACGGATCCTTCGGCATCGAGGCGAAGTTGGGATTCCTGATCACGAGAAAGTTCTAACGTGCGTCTGAACCTCAAGTCCAAGATTGCGCTGTCGGTCAGCTTCGTAATGATCCTGATCATCGCCATCGCAGGTTCATTGGAGCACCGGCAACTGGGGCGGGACTTCCTCAAGGTCCTGCGAAAGCAGCAGAGCGTGCTCGTGGACGCCAAGGCCGATGGACTGAGCGAACAGGTGGAACTTCGACTGATGGCGCTCGTCCAGTTGGCAGGTTCCGTCGACGAGGAAAGCTTGCAGCAAGCCGAGCATCAGCGACAGTTGTTCGAGCGTCTGACAGGCGTCAGGTCCCTCTTCACAGAACTGGGCTTCGTCCTGCTGGACGGCACAGTGATAGCAAGCGACGCCACGGGCGCCCAGAGCGGCACCCCGACCAATATCGCGGACCGAGCCTACTTCAAGCGCGCACTGGAATCGGGCAGGCCTGTCATCTCTGAACCATTGAATGCGCGCACCAGCCAGCAGCCTTCGGTCATCATGCTGGCTCCCGTGCGAAACGCCAAGGGCGAGATCATCGGCATGGTCGCCGGCGGGCTCGAGTTGCTGAAGCTGAACGTGCTCGGAACGCTGCGGCACGAAAGGGTGGGGAACAGCGGTCACTTTCTCCTGACCAGTCGTGGCGAGCAGCCCGTCTATCTTGCGCATCGCGATGCGAGCAAGGTGATGCAGCCGGTCGACCATGGCGGCCTGGAACTGAATGACCGAGCCGACAGCGAGATGTTGTCGGCCATGGACCGATCGCACGCCGCCATCGTGACGAGCAAGGGGGTGCGCTCCACCGATTGGGTGCTCAGTGCCGTCCTGCCTGCACAGGAAGCCTTTGCGCCCTTGCGCGTGGCCCGGGACAAGCTACTCCTTGGCGCAGCGCTGGCGGCGCTGCTGGCAGGGGCGCTGGTCTGGGCCGTGACGGCCTGGCAGTTGAAGCCGCTCGAGCGCCTGCAGCGCGCGGTGGCGCAGCTGCGCCGGGCGCCCTCCTCCGAGCTTGCGCTACCGCACACCTTCAATGACGAAATCGGCGATCTGGCGCGGGATTTCACGCGGCTGATGCAAGAGGTTCGTGTTCATCAGGCAGAGCTCCTCGCTGTCCAGGACGCATCGCCGCTGGGCCTCTTTCGGTGCGACAGGGAAGGAAGGATCACGTACGTCAATGAGGCCTGGAGGCGCATCAATGGAATCGGCGCAGACCAATCGCCCGACGGCTGGATCGACTTGGTGCGTCCCGCGGTGCGGGAGAAGGTGCGGCATGATTGGCTCCAGGCTGCCGGCAGCACCGAACCTTTCGGCGGCGTGATCCGCCTGCACCGGGGCGATGGCACTGCCGTCCTGGTCTCGGTGCGAACTGCGCCCATTACGATTCAAGGCAAGGTCGTGGGCCGCGCCTGCACCATCAGCGACATCACCGAGAGCGCAGCGAGCGAAAAAGCCCTTCGAACACTCACGGCCGTGTTCGAGGCCACACCCGACTTCGTCATTCAGAGCCGTCCCGACGGACGCATGACCTACATGAATCCGGCCGCACGGCGTCAATCGGGCCTGGCGCTCGACGAGCCCCTTCGGGGCAAGAGTGCCGCGCAGTTCATGCCCCCATGGGTTCTCCAACGGCTGCAGCAAGAGGTCATCCCCGCGGCGGTGAGGCATGGGGTGTGGATCGGCGATACGGCCGTCTACGATGCCCAGCGCAACGAAATGCCTGTGAACCACATGGTCATCGCCCACCGCGATCAAGATGGCCGACTCGAGCACTTCTCCGGCATCATGCGCGACATCTCCGCCGCGAAGGCGGTGGAACAGGCGCTGAAGGAGAGCGAGGCCCGGCTGCGCACGATCACGGACAATCTTCCAGCGCTTATTGCCGAACTCGATACCGATCTCAGGTTCCGCTTCGCCAACCGGGAGTACAAGGATTGGCTGGATTTCGAGCCGGCACAGCTGATTGGGAAGCACCTTCGCGAGCTCTATGGCGATCCGATCTTTGCCGAAGTCTGGCCGTATTTGGGAGAGTCCCTGGCAGGACAAGAGGTGGTCTGCGAACACGATCTGACGACGCCGGCGGGCACCCGCCGGGTTCAGGCCTATCTGGTCCCCCATCGCGACGAGGCAGGCCGGGTCGTCGGCATCTACACGCTGGTCAGCGACATCACAGTGCGCCTGCAGGCAGAACGGTCGATTCGCCACAGCGAGCAGCGCCTTCGTAGCGTTACGGACATTCTGCCGATGCGCGTGGCCTACATCGACCCGCACGAGCGGTACCAGTTCTGCAATCTGGCCTATGGCAACGCCCTCAAGATGAATCGCGAAATGTTGTACGGCATGACGATGAGAGAAGCATTGGGCGAGCGACACTACCTGGCGCTCGAGCCGCGCGTCCGTCAAGTGCTTCGGGGGGAAACCGTCCACTACGAGCGCGAGTTCGGCACACCGGAGCACTACCGTTGCGACAAGGTCCACTACATCCCGCAGTTCGGCGACGACGGAACGACCGTGCTGGGCTTTGTGGCCATCATTGCCGATGTGACCAAGGACAAGCTCGAGGAACAGCGCCTGGTGCAGCTCAGCGAGCACGACAGCCTCACTGGCCTGCACAATCGCGCCAGCTTCGAGCGCAGGCTGAGTGATGCAATGGCTCGCAGCTGCAACGAAGGCAGCATGCTGGCGCTCATGTATCTCGATATCGATCGTTTCAAACAGGTCAACGACCACCACGGTCACCACGTCGGCGATCTGCTTCTCAAGGGTTTCGCAGTCCGCCTGACGCAGGCGCTCCGCAACGGGGATGTGGTCACCCGGCTCGGTGGCGACGAGTTCACCATTCTCATCGAGAGCCTGGAAAGCGCTGAGGACGCAAGGACCGTGGCATCGAACCTGATCAAGGCGATGCAATCCCCCTTCCTGCTCGAAGGCGAGTCCCTGCGCATCACCACCAGCATCGGAGTTGCCCTGTACTGTGGAGAACAGGGCACGACACCCAAGAATCTGCTCTCCCGGGCCGATGAGCAGCTCTATGCAGCCAAGGGCCAAGGGCGCAACAGGTTCAGCATCCAGGCAGTTGTCGGCGAGTCGGCGCACTGAGTCATGCGCCCGCTTCGGCCCTACCAGCTCACCCGCACGCCGATCGTCCCCTGCACCGATGACTTCACCCGAGCCTCGCCGCCGTTGCTAACGGTGCGCCCGACTTCGCCGTACAGCGTCATGGCCGGCGTCAGCGCCAGCGACAAGCCGCCGGCCACCTCCGTCGCCGTGTAGCCGCCGGCACTGGCGATGCGCGTGACAACTGCCGGGCCTACGAAATCGACCAGGTCGGCACCGGAGCTCGCGCGGTAGACGTTGACCCGCGCATAGGGCTGCAAGCGGCCCAAGCCGGTGCCGATGCTGCCCTTGATGCGCAGGCCAACCCGGCCGATCCATCCGCCATCGGCATCCTGGCGGACGCGTGCGCCGGCGATCGTCACATCGTCGAGGTTGATGCGCTGATGGATCAGCTGGACCTGCGGCTCGATGCTCCAGCCCTCCGCCAGTGCAAAGGACTTGCCCGTTTCCACCGATGCCGAGACGCTGCGCGCCTTGCCCGACACCGCGAAGCTGGCGTCCGGGCGCACGGTGTAGCGGTGGCTGCCCGCCTGCAGCACGGTATCGACGTACCAGCCGCTCTCGGCGTTCCGCCAGCTCGCATAGCCGCCGAGGTAGCGCGAGCGCAGATCGGTGCTGCCAACTCGGCCGATGGTGCTGTTCGCGAAGCCGCTCACATCGACACTGCCATCCAAGCCGCCGACATAGAGGCCGAATCGCCAATTGCCGCTGACGAGCAGGTCGCTGCCGGCCTGCAGGCCGCTGAGATGGCCGTCACTGTGAGCGAAAGTGTTGCCGCTCTGCCGGATGTCGAGGTCTTTGTGCACCGCGCGCACCCAGGCCCGGCGGTCCAGGCCGGTGCCGCTGTCGTCGAGACGGCTGTGCAGGTTGCCGAGCATTGCGAGATCGCCCTGGCGAAGCTGGGCGGGTAGGGCAGCAAAGAGGGGCATCTCGCTGCGATAGACCGGGAGGACGACGGCTGGCGCGACGGCACTCGGCGCCTCGGTGGGGACCTCGGTCTCCTTCGGTGTTTCGGCGGCTGCCGAGGAGGCAGGTGCTTCTGCGGATGCAGGTGCAGGTGCCGCCGCGGGTGCAGGTGCCGCCGCCGGTGCCGCCGCGGGTGCAGGTGCCGCCGCCGGTGCGGGTGCGGGTGCGGGTGCAGGTGCCGGTGCAGGTGCCGGTGCCGGTGCAGGTGCCGGTGCCGGTGCAGGTGCCGGTGCAGGTGCAGGTGCGGGTGCGGGTGCCGGTGCCGGTGCGGGTGCGGGTGCAGGTGCAGGTGCAGGTGCGGGTGCAGGTGCCGGTGCGGGTGCGGGTGCAGGTGCAGGTGCAGGTGCAGGTGCCGGTGCGGGTGCGGGTGCAGGTGCGGGTGCAGGTGCCGGTGCAGGTGCAGGTGCAGGTGCGGGTGCGGGTGCGGGTGCGGGTGCCGGTGCGGGTGCGGGTGCCGGTGCGGGTGCGGGTGCGGGTGCAGGTGCCGGTGCAGGCGCCGAGCAGGTAGCTTTACCAACATCCTTGTCGTTGCCGCAGTTCGCTGCCGGGGCGGCGCTCGCCAGGGAGAGAAGTGCCATGGCTATGCAAGCTTGCGTCCCCAACGCCCCCGCGCGTCCAGGCATCCGCTCTTGCGACTCGGACCGGGCACTGTCATCGGCCGCGGAACGGGCCACGCCATTGGCGAGCTCCGAGGCCACGGCCCACGAGCCTTTCGATGCACTCCAGATGATCCTGAAAACGCGGTTCATGTCTTTCCTTCCTCTTGTTGAAGCCGCCGAAACGGCAAATGAATACTTTCGAATGTAGAACCGAGGTACTCATATAACTAAGGAAAGAGTTAACACATTTGGTTTCATTTTGCAGAGCGCTATGCTTTTCATAGCGGACGACGCGCGCCACCGGGGCCGCCCAGGCATTTTTACATCGCGAAAAATGCGACAGGAATTAGTCTTGCGGAGAGGTCCGGCGCGCGAACCCCAGCAGGTCGGGCACAGCACGCGCCAGAGCCGAAAAATCGCGCCGTGCCGATTCATGTCGAGGTCAAGCCGTCGACCTTCTTTGCGCGTGGCAACCAGCCAACACGTTCAACGGGTCGGATTTGGTCTTTACAATTCGCCCGCCGCGTCCAGCGGCCGTCATTGGTGGCGTCAGCGAACCCGCGCGAGCGGCGCTTCGGTCTGCGCGCGCCAAACGCCCCACCCAGAGCAGTTTCAAGGCAGGGCATGCCCAACGTTCGCCTCTCAGCGCGAACGCACTCGGCATGTGCGGCCGCCCTGCGCGGCATCCGCTCAACCCATACCGTCCAGCATGAAACCCTCTCCGACCCCCCCGCGCTCCTTGTCTCCCCTTTCCCTCCTCGCCGGCGCCGTGCTCGCTTCGCTGCCCTGCGCCGCCTTGGCGCAGGACGCGGCGGTCGGGGGCAGTTCGACCCTGAAGGAGGTCACAGTCAGCGCAGAGACGGACAAGGGCTACGCCCCGGCCGCCGCCAGCACCGCCACCAAGAGCAGCGCACCGCTTCGCGATATTCCGCAGGCCATCAACGTGCTGCCCGAGCAACTCCTGCGCGACCAGGGCGCCACCTCGATGCAGGACGCACTGCGCAACGTGCCGGGCGTGAGCTTCAATCACGGCGACGGTCAGCGCGACCAGGTGGTGATCCGCGGTTTCAGCGCTCTCTCCGATTGGTTCGTCGACGGCGTGCGTGACGACGCGCTGTATTTCCGCGACCTGTCGGACACCGAGCGCATCGAAGTGCTCAAGGGGCCGGCCGCGGTGCTCTACGGCCGGGGCTCCTCGGGTGGGCTGATCAACCGCGTGACCAAGAAGCCGGTGTTCGGCGCGCAGTTCGGCGAGGTCTCGCTGGGCCTCGGCAGCAATAGCTACAAGCGCGCCACGGCCGATCTGAACACGCCTATCGGCGAAGCGATGGCGTTTCGCCTCAACGTCGCGCGCGAGAAGTCCGACAGCTACCGCGACCAGCAGTTCACCGACCGCTACAACATCGCGCCCTCGCTCGCGATCAAGTTCAGCCCGCAGACCGACCTCCTGCTGCAGTACACGAACCTTCGCGACCAACGCCTGACCGACTTCGGCATCCCGGCGCTCAACGGCCGACCCGTGGACGTGCCTGTCGGCACCTACTACGGCTCGGCGCATGCGCGGCGCGACGACACCGTGACCAGCAGGGTCCAGACCTTCACCGCGACCTTGAACCACCGTTTCAGCGACGCATTCAGCCTGCGCAACACCACGCGCTACGCCAGCTACCATCTGGATCGCTTCAACACGTTGCCCAGCGGCACCACCGACCCCGTGCGCCTGACCGTAGGCCGCACCCGCGGCTTCGTCGACCGCGACGAAAGCGGCTGGTTCAACCAGACCGACCTCACCTATCGCAACCAGCTCGGGGGGTTGCAGCAGGAGTGGCTGATCGGCACCGAGCTCGGCGTGCAGCGCAAACGCCTCTATTCGGTGTCCTCGGCCGTCGGCTATCAGCGGGTGAACATCTTCAACCCCGTGGCGGACCCGTTGCCGATTCCGGCCGCGAGTTACCTCGCGGACAGCGCGATCCCGAGCAACAGCGAATTCAAGACTGCCGCGCTCTACCTGCAGGACCAGATCACGCTGGCGCCGCAATGGAAGGCGCTCGTCGGCGCGCGTTACGACGTGTTCAAGCAGGACACCAGCTTCGAGCGCAAGCTTTCGGCGCTGGAGCGAACCGACCGCAAGTTCAGCCCGCGTGCCGGTCTGGTGTGGCAGCCGGACTCGGTGCAGTCCTACTACGTGTCATACAGCCGCTCTTTCCAACCTTCGGGCGAGAACTTCGCGCTGTCCACCGGCAACATCGACAACGAGCCGGAGATCACGGTCAACAAAGAGATCGGCGCCAAGTTCGATCTGCTGGATGGGGCACTGAATCTGACGACCGCGCTGTTCAATCTCGAGCGCTCCGGCATCAAGAACACCGACCCGAACAATCCGCGCCGCCAGATCAACGTGGGCACGCAGCGCACCAATGGGCTGGAGATCGCGCTCAACGGCCGCCTGCAGGGGCGCTGGGACGTGAGCGGCGGCTACGCCTACCTGGATGCCGAGATGGTGAAGTCCGTGGCCACCGTGAGTTCGCTGCAACTGCCGGTGGGTGCTCCGATCCCGGTCCAGGGCAAGACCGCCGCCCTCACGCCGCGCCACTCCGCCTTCATCTGGGCCATGAAGGACCTGGGTCACGGTTTCAGCGCCGGCGGCGGGCTGAACTACGTTGGCGCCCGGTACGCCTCGCTGAGCAATCTGGTGACACTGCCTTCGTACCTCACGGCCGACCTCGCGGCCGGCTACAAGACCGATCGCTACGAGATCGCGCTGAACCTGAAGAACATCACCAACCGCAAGCACTACCTCTCGGCCCACGGCACCGTGGACAACCTGATCTTGCCGGGGCCTGGGCGCGAACTGCAGCTCACACTGCGCGCGAAGTTCTAGGCTGAACCTGGGCGCTTGCATCCGCAGGATGACTGCGCGCAGGTGTCCTGGGCAACGTGCGGCGATTCTTGCCAAGTGATTTTGCGAGTTCGGGCTCGCGGTCGTTCTCGCGTGCGGAGATCTCGGCCGTGGCCAAGATCACAGCCCAAATTCCGACGACCAGCGCGACCCCGTCTCGGTCCTCAAAGATCAAGCCTGATGTGCGAGAGCGTCGGATGCACACAGTCGCTTTTCGAAGGCGGACACCGTCGTGCCCGCCGGGGTACCACTCCGCCTCACGAACAGGGTTTCGACGAAGAGCGGTTCCGGCACAAACGCCTCCATGCGCAGCGCACAACGGCTCTGACTGGCCTCGACGACGCTACGCGGCAGCACAGTTACACCGACGTTGCCGCCGACACATCCCAGAATGCCTTCCACGGTGCCCATTTCCAGCCGCCGATAAGGCAGCCATCCGCGCGTGATGAACTCTGCGTCCAGGCGTCGGCGATAGGAACAGCCCTGCCGGAACGTGATGACCGTCAATCCACCCTGTGCGAGCCGTTCTCTTATGGTGGTCGTGCCCCGCGCAGTCACCAACACGAGCTCTTCGCGAAAGGCAGACCGGGTCACGAGATCCGGGTGATCGATCGGCCCCGCGACCAAGGCACCATCCAGGCGATGGGCCAGGACATGCTCCAGCAATTCGGTGGTCGGACCGGTGCGGACCTCGATCTGCACTTCGGGATAGGCCTGGTAGAAGTCGGCCAGCAACTTGGGCAACCGGACAGCGGCAGTGGTCTCCATGGAGCCGATGCGCAGGTTACCCTGGACCACGCCGACATCGGAGACCACCGCACGGGCTTCGGCCGCAAGCGCCTGGAGGCGCTCGGCGTACACCAGCAGCCGCGCTCCGGCCGGCGTGAGCGTCACGCCACGGCTGTGTCGCACGAACAGCGGGACATCGAAGTCTGCTTCGAGCTGTTTCATGCGCACCGTGACGTTCGACTGAACGGTGTGGAGCTCGAGTGCAGCGCCGGTGACGGAGCCCTGCCGGGCCAGGGCGAGAAAAGTTGCGAGAGCGGTCGCGTCCATGCTGCCCCCATCTGAATTCCTGAACGCAGACATCTTAAATATTCGCTTTTCTAGATGCCAGCGAAAGCCGAAAGTGATGCCCTCGTCATCACCCTCGGCAGAGGTCACCATGGCAATGCAAACCACGCTCAATGCGATGCTCCGAGTCGAGCATCCGATCTTGTTGGCGCCGATGGACATCGTCGCAGACGCACGCCTGACGCTGGCAGTCGCGGACGCCGGCGGCTTCGGCTTCCTGGGTGGGGGCTATGGCGACGAAGCATGGCTGAGTCGGGAACTCGCCGACCTCGCCGGCGCCGCCCGCGAGCGGAAACTTCCCTTTGGTGTCGGCTTCATCACCTGGAGCCTCGCGCGCAACCCGGCTCTGCTGGATATCGCGCTCGAACAAGGCGCGGGCGCGATCTGGCTCTCTTTCGGTGACCCGGCGCCGTTCGCGCCGCAGATCAAGGCGGCGGGTGCGAAGCTGGTGTGCCAAGTGCAGACGGAGGCGATGGCGAAAGCTTGCCTCGATGCGGGGGCCGACATCCTCGTTGCGCAGGGCGCGGAGGCTGGCGGTCACGGTGTCAGTCGAGGCACGTTGACGCTCGTGCCGGCCGTCGCAGACCTTGCTGGCCCGCACGTGCCGGTGGTGGCAGCGGGTGGCATTGCCGACGGACGCGGACTGGCGGCATGCCTGATGCTCGGCGCTGCAGGCGTCGCGCTGGGCACGCGCTTCTATGCGACGGTCGAAGCCGCTGGGTTCCAGGCAGCCAAGCAGCGCATCGTCGGAGCCACTGGAGACGACAGCATGCGAAGCGTTGTGTTCGACATCTCCCGCAGGAATGTGTGGCCCACGCCGTTCACGGGTCGATGTCTGCTCAACGAGCATCTGAAGCGCTGGTCCGGCCGAGAGCTGGACTTGATGCGCTCGATCGACATTGAAGGTCCACGGTACGCTGCGGCACGCGCAGCTGGTGACTTCGGGACCGCGGCGGTGATTGCAGGCGAAGCGGCGGCACTCATCCACGACATCCCCAACGCGGCCGACGTCATCACGCGGATGATCAGCACAGCGAGCGAGTTGCTCTGCAGCGGAGCCAATCACTTGTGCCGGGCTTCCGGCCGTGAGTCGCCGCACGGATAGCGAAGTTGCCGTGCATGCGCATGTTGGTAGCCATTCGCTGAAGCCCCAGGTGTAGCCTTCCGCACGGGCCTTGGCGACGAGCTGGGCACCAATGTTGCAGGCCCCGCGCGACGTACTGAATCGAAAGCCCACCAGGAACCACAGCACTATTTCTTCGTCGATGCGGCTGAGGGGGTGGCCGGGGTCGCAGGCGTGGCGGGCACTGCTGGGGAAGTCGCTGTCGCAGGAGTCGCCGGGGTTGCCGGCGTGGCGGGCGTCGCCGCGTTGGCTGTTCCGGTGGCGCTCGCATTGGAGCTCGATGAGTTGCCGGGGCCGCTTCCAGAGGACGAGGCGGATCCAGCGCCGCCGCCAGATGCGCCGGCGCCTCCGCCACCGGCCCCACCACCAGAGCCACCGCCCCCGCCACCTGCGCCGCCGCCACCTCCTCCCCCACCGGCTGCGTAGATCGAAGGCGCGATGCCGGCGCCAAGGACAAGGGCAAGTAGAGCAGGCGCAATGGACCGTCGCTGGAGTTTCATCTGGAATCCTTTGAATGGTGGGGCGCCAAATGTCGCTGACCTGGTGCGCCGCAGGCCGTGGGTCACAGCTGCGAGAGCTTGTAGGAAGAACACCGATTGAGAGGGCTCGTGCCTCGACCAGTTGGGTCTTGACTGCTGCGCCAAGTACTTCCGAACGGCAAGACGTCCGCCAGGCGGCTCACGGCGGCTCATCGCAGGTGTCCAGAATCCACAGCCTGTCGAGCAGCGCACGCGCCGCGCCATTCCCGATCACCGGTGCCGTCAGTTCCAACAGTTTGTCGCTGAGTTCTGCGTCGGACAGCGGCAGTTCCGGGTCGCCCTTGCGGTGAGGCTGGAACTGGGTGAAGCGGCGGCCGTCGCGCAAGACAACCTCTACGCGCGCGGCGCGGCGGTCCGGGAAGCCGGCGTCGATCTCGGGGTCCACCACCACGGCGATCCGCGACATCAATGCCCGGGTGGCTGGATCTTCGAGCCTGGCCGGCTCATAGGCGGCCAGGCGCACGCTGCCGTGCACGAGCGCGGTCGCAACGACATAGTGCAAGCTGAAGCGTGCCTCGGCGGCGCTGCGCGGCCGCGCACGACAGGCAATCTCTAGCGCCGGCTTGTACGTTGCGACCTGCAGCCGTTCGACATCGGCGTGCGTGAAGCCATGCCGGCGCTGAAGCTCCAACACGCCGTCGATCGCCGCAAAGGTGTGGCCGCAGCCGATGTGGTTCTTGAACGTGAGTCGCATGATGTGGAAGTCCTGCCCCAGCGTCGCGCCGACCTGCGACCAGTCCGGACCGGCGCTCATCGCACGACCCAAGCCGGCTTCACCGTCCAGCACGTCGAGCGAGCAGCGCAGTCCCCCGGCCGCGAGCTGCGCCGCCAGCAGCCCGGCTTCGGCAGCACGACCCGCGTGCAGTGGCTTGGCCATGGCTTCGAGGCGGAACGCCTGCTGAAGACCCGCGGTGAAGGTGCCTGCGATGGCAAGCGCATGGGCAAAGGCCGGCTCGTCCAAGCCCAGCAAGGCACCGGCAGCGGCCGCAGCGCCGAAACTGCCCATCGTGCCGGTGTTGTGCCAGTACTTGTAGTGCGCTCGGCCCATCGTGAGGCCAATGCGTATGGAGACCTCATAGCCCAACACCACCGCGCGCAGGAAGCCGAAGCCATCGGCACCTGCGACATGCGCGGCCGCGAGCGCAGCGGCGATGGTCGCGGCGCCAGGGTGAAGCATGGCATCGCGGAAGCTGTCGTCCACCTCCGTCGCATGCGCAGCGGTGCCGTGAATCAACGCTGCCGCACGTGCCGTGGCAGCACGTCCACAAGCGAGGCGGGCTGCACCATGGCCCAGGTCGTCGGCGAGCACGCCTTCGAGTGCCTGCACGGCCGGCGCATCGAGCCCCGTGAACACCGATGCATGCCAATCAATGACGGCGCGCTTGGCGTGGTGCAGCACGTCCTGGCGGAGCGGTTGATGGCGAAAGCGCGCAGCGTGGCGCGCAAAGACTTCGGTGGCAGCCATCGACGCTCCTCCAAGCCGGTGCGGACGGCTTCAGTCGGCCTTGATGTGGGCTTCGTTGATCACTTTGGCCCACATCGCGATCTCCGACCGGATTCGCCGGGCCGCCTCTTCAGCTGTCGTCGACTCGGCGAACGCGCCTTGCTGAAGCAGCCTTTCCTTCACGTCGGGAAGCTGCACGGTGTCGGCGAGCGCCGAGTGCAGACGCTCGATGACGGCGGCGGGTGTTCCGGCCGGCACCAGGATGCCGAAGGTCGAGCTCGCTTCGAAGGTGAACGATTCGGTCTCTTCGACGGTCGGGACATCGGGGAGCATGGGGATGCGCCGGGTCGTCGTGACGGCGAGGGCACGCAGTCTTCCCCCGCGGATGTGCGGCAGGGCCGCCGGCACGGACTCGAAGGCCGCAAGCACCTGGCCGCCGACGAGGTCGTTGATGACCTGGCCGCTGCCCTTGTACGGTACGTGGAGC
Source organism: Variovorax sp. Soil_C_17 (assembly GCF_057657265.1). Lineage (NCBI taxonomy): Bacteria > Pseudomonadati > Pseudomonadota > Betaproteobacteria > Burkholderiales > Comamonadaceae > Variovorax > Variovorax sp. Soil_C_17. The sequence goes on along the minus strand of NZ_JBDGIT010000005.1, from coordinate 163,680 downwards.
ATGTCGATGCCGGCTCTCGACTTGAACATCTCGGCCGCCAGCCGCTGCGGCGCGCCGGCACCCGAGGATCCGTAGGTCAAGTGGCCCGGCTTCGCCCGTGCATGGGCAATGAACTCCTGCATCGACCGGGCCGGGACAGACGGATGCACCACCAACACGTAAGGCACCGTGGCCACGATCATCACGGGGCTCAGGTCCCGTTCCAAGTCGTACCGCAGAACCTTTCGCTCCAAGGTGTGGTTGATCGAGTGCGACGTGAGGGCGCCCATCAAGATCGTGTAGCCGTCGCCTTGCGCTTTGGCTACGGCCTCGGCGCCGATGTTGCCGCTGGCGCCGGCACGGTTTTCGACAATCACCGGCTGCCCCACATGATCTGACAGCCTTTGTGCAAGGACGCGGCCGATCAAGTCGGCAGCGCCCCCCGGCGGGAAGGGCACGATCATCCGCACCGGCTTGGCCGGATAGGCTTGTGCGAACGCGAGGCCCGCCGCGTCACACGACAAACAAAGCGCGAGGGCGAACGCCTGAACGATGTATCGCATGGTGCTTCCCCCTTCTGACGAGAACCTGGTTTGCATCTTGACCCTGGGTAGGGGTTCCTGCAACTATCTGGTTTTGATCGATCGTTGAATCTCAGGAAACACGTGGAGCTGAGGGACATCGAATACTTTGCCGTCATTGCGGAACACCGCAGCGTTCGGCGCGCCGCTGAAGCACTGGGGTTGAGCCCCGGCGCGCTGAGCAAGAGCTTGCGCCGGCTGGAGGAGTCGATGCATGCGAAGCTGGTCGAGAGGACGCCCACAGGTGTGGCGTTGACTTCGGTCGGGGCGGCACTGCTGGCGCAGGTCCATCGGCTCCGCGTCACCTTGATGGACATCCGGCGCGAAGCGGAAGACCTCACAGAAGGCCGCGCAGGCCACCTGCGCCTCGGCGTGGGCGCCACCACGGTCGAGGACCTGCCGCACTGCTGTGCTCCTCTCTTGCAGCAAGCCCCCGCCCTGAGCGTGCAGATCACCGTCGCCGACAACGACGTGATGGTGCCAGCGCTGGCCAACGGGGACCTCGACCTGATCTTCAATGTGCTCCCCGATTCGCCGTATGCCGGGTGTGTACAGGAGCGTCTTTTCGAAGATGTGTTTGTCGTCTGCTCAGCCGCCGACCACCCTCTGGCCAAGCGCAGACGCCTGGCGATGGCCGACCTCGCCGACGAACTGTGGACGCTCTCGGTTCCTTCCGTGCTCAACGTGCAATTCCTTCATCGCACGTTGCAGGCAAGCGGCCTGCCGCCGCCGCGGGTAGCAATCGAAGCGCGGCCGCTGCGCCTGCGCCTTCAGATCTGTGCATCGACGCGTCTGCTCAGCTTCAACGCCCGACGATCTCTGGAACTTGCCGGACCGCGTTTGCGGGTCAAGGAACTTCCGGTTGAGCACCTGAAGTGGCGTCGTGCCTTCGGCGTGATCTATCGAAAGGATTCCTATCGGTCTCCTGCCGCTCTGCGGCTGATCCAGCTGCTCAGGACGATGGCGGCCGAGTAGTCGCATCTGTCAGGTCGCTTCGGGCCTTGCCCTCAGAAGCTGGGGACATCCGGCTCCGGGGGCCTGGAAGCGAGTGCCTTCTGCACCTCCGAGAACCGATCGCCAAAGAAGGCGTCGAGGCGCTCTTCGGCTGGCTGCGCGTCCACGGCCTGAATCTTTTCAACGGCTCTCGAAGTCTCGAGCGACTGCCTGCTGTGCTGGTAGCAGGCAGAAACGGCGACTCCAACGCACACGAGCTGCAATGCATGAATGACCCTGAGTAGGTGCATGACGACCTCCTCGGCAATGGCGATGCCGGAAAGTTTGGATGAAGCGGCAGCGACGCGACTGGGCAGGACGTCATCCGCCCAGAGCGCACACCCGATTGCCAAAGCACGACACATTGCGCGCGGTACTGCGCCACGACGCGCAGTCAGTCTGCCGGGCTGAAGGCCTCCTGCAGCCTGTCGAACCCGGCGATGGCTTCGTAGAGGTCGACGCCTTGAGGATCAAGGCGTGAACGGCCCCTTGTTGCCGCTTGGCAATCTCGCAAGACGGCGATTGTTGGGGCTGCATGCAGACTTCGCCAGAGCCAGTGCCCTGGCAGCGTCGATCGCAGCTTTCGACGCATTCATCATCTTATGGAGAGCTTCAGCCAAGACAATATTCTGAACGGCCTAGTCGGTCCGAACTCAACAACCTTCGCATGTCTTGGGTTGCGCAGAGGCCTGGGAAGCGGACACGGCGTACAGTTTCTCTGTGCGCCACCATGTCAGCAGGCGATCGAAGCTGCCGTCGAAGGCGCGCTGCTGCAATGTCTCGCCCACGGACGAGCAATAGGCTGCCGAGGTCATGTCGAGCACCTGGCGCGATGCCGCCAGATCACACGCCAGGTAGATCCGCTTGAGTTGATCGATCGGCAACGCAGCGAGTGTGCCGGTGCCCGTCTGAGCAGATGCCACCGATGCCGCGAAGACGAGCTGCAACATGGCGGCAAGGATCGAAACGCGTCGGTCTGCATGCACGGTCCACCTCCTAGCCAACGTTCCAATCGCAAGGCGCCAGGGAAGATGTTGAACCGCGATGGCAACAGCTTGAGAGCGGCACCGAAAGTCCATGGGATGTTCGGGTCGGCTCGAACGCCTCTGCCGTTGCATACTAGGCACTGAGCCGCCGGCGTCAATAACCTGAACGAACTAGCTGTGCTGTCTCGAGCGATTGCTCACCGGTACGGGGCCAAGGCTTGACGAAGTGCGTGCCTTCATGGCCAGAATTTTTCTGGCTGTTGCCTCATCCGGCACGCATCCGGCAAGGCGATGCGGCACCTCACGGCCGGCACGCTTGACATCTGCAGGTCCCCTACCCCGTGCCACCTTCACCATGGCCGCCATGCACGGCCATCCTGGCGACCGCCTCGGCAAATGCCATGAGTTCGTCCGACAGCGGCGTCCCCGGCGCGAGCACGCCGGTACGCTCGGCCAGGACTTCACAGGCTGCGCGCGAAAGGACTACGACCTCCTGGGAGCCGGGAACGCTTGTGTCTTCAGGTATTGCTGACGACTTCTTTGTGTCACGTTCTCTTGGCTTCATGGAACAGGCTGCGCTCAACTCGTCGTCTCGCCGAGGGCCCTCGGCAGCTGGGTGCCTTTCTGGTCCCAGCCACCCCCGCCCGGGGAGGTGGGATGAGCGAGGCGGCAACGCAATCTTCGCTCCGCAGCCGCAGCCTTCGCGAACAGCATCAGATCGGACTCGGCAGGCCCCCGCCCTGTCCCCTGGATCTGCTTCCTGAAGGCCAGAACGATTCGATTCTGTATCGCGTTTCGGGCCCGAGCCGCGGCAAGCCACGCCTCACGTGCATCAGTCTCGATGGCTTCGTTTGGGCGACTTGCCATTGCGTTCAGCGTCCCGCGCGCGGCGCTGCCGACGGAAGCCCGTCGTTTTCCGCGGTGAGCACGTGTGAATTTTGCATGTAATGCAATGGTATTAGTTTCAAATGATTTGTCCAGTGTTCGATGCCATCCATCAGGAAGCGCGCTTGCCCCGCGCCGTTCGCATCGGGTTCATCGCAAGACTGCGGCGATGCACCTAGCCGGTCGCTGTATCCAACAGCAACTGCATCTGGCAGGCCCAGCGGGGTTGGGATCGCCACAAGGGCTGCAGGGCGTCCCCGGAGGGCCTCGGCAGCTTGGTCATCTGGTCGATCCATTGGCGCGCCGCATCGGTGCGGCCCAAAGCTGCGCAGCAGGCGGCGGCTGTTTCCATGGCGGAACGCCATGTCGGCCGCACTTTCAGCGCGGCTGCTGCGCGTTGCAGCGCCTCGCTTGCATCGCCGCTGAACAGGTAGGCCAGGGACAGGACGTGGTACCAGATGAAGTTCTGCGGGTCGTATCGGTTTAGATGGAGCCCGCACTCCAGCGACTCGACTGCCTTGCCGGCATCGCCCGAAAAAAGACGCGCCATGCCGAGCACGAGATGGCCGAGCGCGAAGCCGGGGCTGAGCTCCACCGCCTTCTCCGCGGCCCGGATCGCCAGCGCAAAGGCATCCATGTACACGCTGACGATCGCCAGTGCATAGTGCGCATACGGACTCTTCTCGTCCATCTGCACCGCCTGCAAGGCAGCCTCCAAGCCTTCGGCGAGGTCTGCATCCGCATCCTCGCTCCAGCCATACGCGACCAGGCCGGCATCGACGCGGCCGAGCCACATTTTCGCTTCCGGCAATCCGGCATCGAGCTGGCGGGCTTGGCGGAACAACGCGCGCGCTTTCAGGTGCGTCGGCCCGGTCAGTTGATGAAAGAACCATGAGCCCCGCGCGACGAGATCCCAGCCCGTCACGCTGCCTGAGCGCTGCCTTCGGGCGGCCAGGCCGGCCTCGCTCCTGAGCAGCTCGGGCTCGATCGAGCCTGCGACCTGCTGCGCGATCGTGTCCTGCACTTCGAACATTTCCAGGAGGGCGAAATCGTGGTGCCCAGCCCAGATGCAGCGGTTGTCGCAGGCGTCCACGAGTTCTGCCGAGATGCGGATCCTGTCGCCGGATCTGCGCACGGCGCCGGCCAGCAGGTAGCGCACGCCGAGTTCGCGCGCGGCTGCCTTCGGCTCGACGCCCTTGGCCTTGTAGACGAAGCTGGTGTTGCGGCCCGTGACCGAGAACCACCGGAATCGCGTGAGCGCGGCAATGACGTCCTCGGTGACGCCGTCGGCGAAGTACTCTTGCGCCGCGTCGTCGCTGAGATTGACGAAAGGCAGCACCGCGATGGACGGTCGCGTGCCGCCATCCGCACCGGCTGCGTCCGCCGGCACAGGCGGCGCGGCGTCGTCCACTGCAATCGCTTCCACGAGGCGATAGCCCGCGCGCGGCACGGTAAGGATCCATTGCGCGCCTTCAGAGGTCGTGCCTAACAACTTCCGAAGCGCCGCGATCTGAACCGAGAGGTTGCTGTCTTCGACCACCAGACCCGGCCAGGCCGCAGCCATCAGGGTCGACTTGGCCACCACCTCGCCGCGCGCCTCGAGCAGCGTCTGCAGGATCAGCAGACCGCGCTGGCCGACGGGGAGGACGCGACCGTCATGCGACAGGGTGCCCAGCCTGGCATCGAGGAGCAGGGGGCCGAAAGCGAATCGCGTTCCCATCGAACGATGGCCTGGTGGCCGTTTGGAGTATTTCGCAATTTTTCGGACGGGGTTCAGTGACTGTCAAGGCCATTTGATGCATGGTGGCAAGGCATCCAAGCAGGCCATCTCTGATCTCTGGAGAGCTGACATGAACACGACGACAACAGGCACGGGCTCACGACACGTCGTTCGTGGTTCGCAGCCCTACACGAGCGCTCAGGGGACGGTCTACGCACCCGGGATCTGCGCCGAAACAGTGGGATCCGCGGCGCTCTTCCTGGGACGGGTGACGCTCCCCGCTGGAGAGCGGACGAAGGCGCATGTCCACGCACGGCATGAATCCGCCTTCTACATGATGAGCGGTGAGGAGGTGGAGCTGTGGACGGGCGATCGCTTGCAGGAGCGAGCGGTGGCGCAGCCCGGAGACTACCTGTTCATTCCGGCCGGCGTGCCGCATGTGGCGGTCAACCGCAGCGGCTCGCAGCCCGCGGTGTTCATCGGATCGCGAAACGAGCCGACCGCGCAGGAAAGCGTCATGATGCGACCTGATCTCGATGGCCTCGTCCCTTAACGAAACGAAGGAGATCGTTCATGGCAAAAATTGAAGCACGTCTCGCGCAGATGGGTCTGGCGCTTCCGCAGCCCTTGCAGGCACCGCCGAACATCCGCTTGCCTTTCGCATGGGTCCGGGTGCGGGGGCGGCGGGCCTTCATCTCCGGGCACATCCCCCTCGAATTGGACGGCAGCATCGCGAAGCCGCTCGGCAAGGTGGGCGCCGAGGTCTCGCCCGAAGCGGGCTATCAAGCGGCCAGGCTCGTCGCGCTGGCCCACCTGGCCAGCCTGAAGCGCGAGCTGGGCGACCTCGATCGCGTGACCGCCTGGCTGAGAGTGTTCGCGATGGTCAACGTCGCCCCGGATTTCAACGAGACGCCGCGCGTGACCAACGGCTACTCGGACCTCATTCTCGAGCTCTACGGACCGGATGTCGGCGCGCACGCCCGTTCTTCCATAGGGATGATGATTCCGCTCAATGCGCCGGTGAATTGCGAGGCAGAGGTGGAGATCGACGGGGGATAAAAGCTGCGAACAGCGTCCGGTCGTGGGCGACTCTTGATTCGCCTCCGGCCCTTGAAAAGGCGCAGCCCCGGCAGCCCCGAGCAATCATCGAAAAAACCTTACGCAGAAGGTCGTTACGCCTCACACATCCGGGCCGCATGTGCGCGCAACCTTGGCAACTCTGAAAAGGAGTCCGAGCATGGCACAAAGTCCTCCCGAGCCGTTCCGGTTTCCTACGGCCGACAACCATGACACACGCTCCCGCGTGGAAGACTACTTGGAACAGCAGCCGACCGAATCGGCGCTGGATCATGGCGTCGAGGAATCCTTTCCCGCCAGTGATCCGGTGTCCGTCAGCGTGAGCAGGTCCGCGCCCCGCGCGAGCGGCCGCCCGGCAGATTCGCAGCCCGCTTCCCGGCGATTCGAGGATTCGCGATGGCGGCCAGCGCTGCGTACCGGTCTCATGGCCGGAGCCGGCGCGAGTGTGCTGTCCACGGCGGTCTTGATGCTGGCAGGTCGACGCCAGACCGGCAGTGTTTTTGCGCCGACCAATGCGACCAGTCACTGGCTATGGGGTCGAGAGTCCCTCGTTGCGGATCGCGCGAGCCTTCGTCACACCGCTGTGGGTTACGTGACGCACCATCTTGCTGCCACCTTCTGGGCAATTCTGTATGCGTGGTTGTACGGCAACCGTCCGAAGGCGCAGTCAGTTCCTGCTGCACTGGCGGGCGCCACGGCAGCGGCCGCGGTCTCCTGCGTGGTCGACTACACCGTCACGCCGGAACGGCTCAGACCCGGCTTCGAGCACCGGCTGTCGAGGCCTGCCATGGCTGCCATGTATGGCGCATTCGCCATCGGGCTCGCAGCCGGTTGCCTGCTGGCCAATCGGCGCTGAGATTCGAGACGGCATCCGAGATGCCACTTGATCGAAGAGCGCGCAGGGTCCATTCGCCCGATTCACGATGCGGGTCTGCTGCCGCTGCGCCCCGATCGAAAGGACAGCCCGGACCGTTCGCAAGCGGCCCTCGTCAGGGCTGCCGGACGAAGACGATGCTCTGGCGGTCGTGGCTGTCGACGAACACGCCGTCGTTGTTCTGCGGGAAGACCACCGGCAGGCCCAGGTTGTTGGCGACGGTGAAGGCGGCGACGAAATCGGTGCCCACGGTCGAAAGCCCAACGTAGTCGCCGGGGAAGAAGCCTCGCGGACCGGTGATGACCATCTGCCGCATGTCGAACGATTGCGGCGTGAGCCGGCGCTCGCCGAGGTAGTTCAGGTCGGCGTCGAACAGCGACAACCACACGTCGGTACTCAAGCCCGGGTCGCCGAGCACGTCGTTGCGCCAGTCGTAGAAGAGCACGCCGACCCGCCCTTGCGCATCGACCGCAACGACCGGCAGGAACGCCTGCACGTCGGCCGCCGTCCCCTGGTTGACGCGCACCGGCGTCGACCAGGTGGTGCCGCCGTCGTTCGAGCGCGCCACGACGATGCCGGCGCGGCCGCCGCTGTTGGCGTTGCCGTCCTGCCAGGTCATGTAGAGCTGGCCGGTTGCCCGGTTGACGGCAATCGTCGGCAGCTCCTGCGCGTCGCGCACCGGAATGCCCAGTTCGGGGTCCACCGCCGTGACGCTTGCGAATGAGGCGACCCGCGTGTCGACCCGTGTCCAATGCCGGCCCTGATCCGTCGAGCGGAGAATCGCCTGCTCGTACGTGAGCCGAGCCGTGGTCTCGTCGAAAAGGAGGCGGTAGAACGCATTCACGAGCGTGCGGTCCGGCAGCACGACGATCTGCGCGCCCTGGCGGAACACGGCCTGCTCCGCAGGCGCTGCATTGCCCATCGTGGCGATCGGGATCGCCGGCGACCACGTCTGCCCGCCGTCGACCGAGCGTGCGAAAACGAGCGAGCTGATCCCGGTTCTGAACAGCGTCCAGCTCGCGTACACGAGCTGGGAATCGAAGGGATCGGCGGTGAGCGTGTTCTTGTCGTGGAACAGCGAGCGCAACACCGGGTCCCGGCCCGCATTGCGCGCGATGACGATCGGGGGAGACCACGTCATGCCGCCGTTGGTCGAACGGGCGACGATCATTGCGTTCTCGTTGACCGACGTATCGTCGACCAGTGCCATGAAGTGCGCGGTGCCGTTCGGGCTGAAGCTGATCCACGGATCGCTGCCGCGCTCGTAATCGCCGGCCGAGCCGCGCGCCGCTCCGGAGCAGCGCGTGAACGGGATGGTCACCTGTTGCCAGGTCGCCCCGCCGTTGAATGTGTACGCGGCGCCCAGGCTTTGCGCACCGCCCGTGCTCCAGCGGTCCTGGTGCCAGCCGGCGATCATGTTGCTCGGATTGTGCGGGTTGACCGCCAGGTGGGGTTCGGTCTCGCTGTTGCGATAGACGACGCCGAGCTGCGGCGCGCCATTGCACGCGGTGACTGCAAGTGGGTCGTTCGGGTTGCCGCTGTCGGGGTTGGAACTCAGCCCGCTGATCGCCACTGCGCGCGCGCCGCGTCGGGCACGCCGGCGAGCATCAAACCGAGCACTGCCGCGCCCAGGAATGTCGATCCGCGCCCAAGCCAAGGAAGCTGTGACATACCTTCCTCCTGCCTTGTCGAAGGAGGCCACATCGTGCGCTCGCCTCGAAAGCCATGTCAAGCCACGGTGCCGCGTAGGCGGTGCGGGCAGCCGATGGCTTGCCCCTGGGGGCCCGCAGCTCACCCTGTTCGGGCCTCCCTGCGCTGCGAACGCGCCGCGACCGAGCGCCTGCTCGACATGGGCGAAGCGGCGAACTGCTCGGTGATCTACGAGGAGCTGCTCAGAGCCGGCTTCGGCGGCGACAGGGCCTCGGCAGCCGTTCATCGTCGTTTGCGTTCAGGTATTTGCGGGAGTCAAATGCACCGTGCCGGAGCGCAACGCGGACGACGGTCGCGCGCGTCTCCGCCGCGGGAGAACGCAATGGCCAGCGAGTCGGACATCGTGATTGTCGGTGCGGGCTCTGCCGGCTGCGTGCTGGCCGCCCGGCTGTCGGAAGACTCGAGCTGCCGGGTGATGCTGATCGAGGCCGGTGGCGATGCCAATTCGACCGTGGTACGCCAGCCGAACAAGTGGCCGCTGCTCTGGGACAGCGAGGTGAACTGGGCCTACTCGACCGCAGTGCAGCCCGGCTACGCGCTGCGCAGCATTCTCTGCCAACGCGGCAAGGGTCTGGGTGGATCGAGCGCGATCAACGCCATGATCGTCATACGGGGCGACCCGCACGACTTCGACCACTGGCGCAATCTCGGCAACCCAGGCTGGGGCTGGCGCGACGTGTTGCCCTACTTCATCCGATCGGAGGACCATGTCCTCGGCGGGTCCGCATGGCATGGGGCGCGCGGGCCTCTCGCAGTGATGCCGCCGGAGGTTCCGAACCCCATTGCGTGCGCATTCGTCGACGCTGCAGTGGCTTGCGGACACCACCGCAACCAGGACTTCAACGGCGAGCGGCGCGACGGTGCCGGCCTGTACCACCTGTCGATCCGCGACGGTGTTCGCTGCAACACCGCGGATGCCTATCTGCGGCCGGCGATGGCGCGGCGCAATCTGAACGTGATCACGAAGGCGCGGGCCCTGCGCATCGTGCTCGACCACGACAGGGCGGTCGGGGTGGACATCTTCGATGGAGCGCAGGTGCGACGCATCGCCGCAGCGCGCGAAGTGCTGGTATGCGCCGGCGCCATCGATTCGCCCAAGCTGCTGATGTTGTCCGGTATCGGCGCGCCCCAAGTTTTGCGCTCGCATGGCATCGGCGTGAAGCATGCGTTGCCCTCGGTCGGCCAACACCTGTGCGACCACCCGACGGCCGGCCTTGTTCTGGCACTGAAGGCCCCAGTGCCAGCCCACGCCAACAGCAACCTCGCGGAGGCCGGCCTGTTCATGAAGAGCGTCGCTTCGAGCGACGAGTATGCGGCGGACATCCAATTCCATGTCCTGCCGCAGGCGCCGCTCGTGGCGGCGGCACAGGGGGCAACGCCATTGATGAGCATCAACGTCCTCGCTTGTCGCCCCCTCAGCCGGGGCAGTGTCGCGTTGCGGTCAGCCGACCCGCTGGACGCGCCGATCATCGACCCAGCCTACATGACGGAGTCCGCAGACCTCGCCCTGCTGATCGAGGGACTGCGCGAGGCGCGGCGCATCGCGGCGGCGGAGCCGCTGGCAGGGCAGCTGAATGGCGAGTCGATACCCGGCCTCGGCGCACAGACCGATGCGGAACTGGAGCGCCACGCGCGCAACACCGGCGCTGGCGTCTTTCACCCGGTCGGCACCTGCCGGATGGGCCCCGGCTCCGATGCGGTGGTCGATGCCGACTTGCGGGTGCACGGGCTGCTCGGGCTTCGGATCGCAGACGCCTCGGTGATGCCGCAGATCACATCCGGCAACACCAACGCTCCGACCATCATGATTGCCGAGAAGGCGGCTGACTTGATTCGGGGCTAGCGAATGGGTGAACGGGCAGAGACAATCACAGCGCCCGCTCCCACAGCTGCGCGAGCTGCTCGAGAAACACGATGCAGGAAGCCCACGTTGGTGAAGGACCGGTCCAGGGGCCCATTGCTGCCCGCCGAATGGTTCAGCGCACGCGCCGCTCGGAAGCCGTTTCTCCCCTCCGCAGACCCTTGCCCGCTGCGCGGATTCGCGGCACCCTATGTGCATGGCGGCGCCCATCGTCATCAGCATTCCACATCAGCTCGGCCGCGCCGAGGCGCGCCGTCGCATCGAAACCGGTTTTGCAAAAATCATCAACCTGTTGCCGGGCAGCAGCGGGGCCTCCAGCGAGCGCTGGGACGGCGACCGACTCATCTTCAGCGTCGCGGCGATGGGTCAGACGGTCTCCGGTGTCATCGAAGTGCTCGACGCCGCAGTCACGATGGAAATCGAGCTGCCCGGTGTGCTCGGCGTGATCGCCGGCGGTCTCAAGGGAAGGCTGCAGAGAATGGGGCAATTGCTGCTGACAAAAAAATAGCGCCGGATCAGAATCATCGGCGTCTGCGAAGCCCCGCCGCCGCATGGTGGAGGAGGCGCCGCAGCATGTCGGCCGCCGGCCGAGACCCCCACCGGCGGATACCTGTCCGATACAAAGGCGCGGCGCCGCGACATTCGGTGAATACCAATCCCTCGCAGACTTCGCTTCACGCCGTCGGTGGGCCGCCATCCGCCCGCCCGGCGCAGACCTGGATACGTCCGATCGGCGGCGCTCCTGCCGCTTCGCCAGCGCGGCCGGACGCTGTGCGATGGACGCACCCTCTCCCGGCCGGACCTCGAGGAGAACCGTTCCATGCCTGACTTTCGCACCTCCCAAGGAGGCACGATCGGCGTCGCCGACGAGCCCATCGCAACGCTGCGCGCGGCGCTGCGCGGCGCCTTGCTGCTGCCCGCCGATGCCGGCTACGACGTATCGCGCACGTTATGGAACGGCATGATCGACCGCCGGCCGGCCGCGATCGTGCGCGCCGCCGGCGCAGCCGACGTCATCCGGGCCGTGAACTTTGCGCGCGAGCACCAGCTCCTGCTGGCGGTCAAGGGCGGTGGCCACAACATCGCCGGCAAGGCGGCCTGCGATGGCGGCCTGATGATCGATCTGTCGGCGATGAAATCGGTGCGTGTGGACCCGATGGCCCGCGTCGCGCGCGTGGAACCCGGCGCGCTGCTGTCCGACTTCGATCGCGAGACGCAGGCCTTCGGGTTGACCACCCCCACCGGCATCAACTCGACCACCGGCATGGCCGGGCTCACGCTCGGCGGCGGCTTCGGCTGGCAAAGCCGCAAGCACGGGCTGACCATCGACAACCTGACGGGCGTCGATGTGGTGCTCGCTTCCGGCGAGTTCGTGCAGGCGAGCGCAACGCAGAACGCCGACCTGTTCTGGGCGGTGCGCGGCGGCGGCGGCAACTTCGGCGTGGTCACCTCGTTCGAGTATCGGCTGCACCCCCTCGGCCCCGAAGTGTTGGCCGGGTTGATCGTCTATCCGCTCGCCCAGGCGAAGCAGGTGTTCGACGGCTACCGCAAGTTCACCGCCGAGGCGAGCGACGAGATGACGGCCTGGATGGTGCTGCGCAAGGCGCCCCCGCTGCCGTTCCTGCCGCCGGACATGCATGGCAAGGAGGTGGTCGTGATTGCCTTCTGCTGGATCGGCGAGCTCGGCCAGGGCGAGGCGCTCGCCAGGTCGCTGCGCAGTTGGGGCACGCCCGCGGGCGAGCACGTCGGGCCGATGCCCTTCGCCGGCTGGCAGACCGCCTTCGACCCGCTGCTGCAGCCGGGCGCGCGCAACTACTGGAAGTCGCACGATTTCAACACGCTGAACGCCGATGTCGAGCGTATCGTGTGCGACGCCACCACCCAGCTGCCGGGCGACGAGTGCGAGACCTTCATCGGCCAGCTCGGCGGCCAGATCAATCGGGTGAAGGCCGCAGACACGGCCTACCCGCACCGCGACGCCGAGTTTGTTGTCAACGTGCATACGCGCTGGCGCGACGGGGGCGACGATCGCAAGTGCATCGAATGGGCGCGTGCACTGTTCGATGCGCTGACGCCACACGCCACCGGCGGCGTCTACGTGAACTTCATGTCGGACGACGAGATGCAGCGCGTGGCGGCCGGCGCTTATGGCGCCAACTATGCCCGGCTGGCCGCGCTGAAGGCAAGGTACGACCCGGCAAACCTGTTCAGCCAGAACCAGAACATCCGGCCCCAGGCCTGAGCCATCGTGAAGCAGGCGCGCACGGCGGGTCAGAGGTCTTCGATCACGAGCTTGCGATAGCGCTGCGCCATGGAATACGGCACCTTGCGTACGGCGCTCATGAGCCATTCGGCCGATTCCCCGTCCGGCGTCTCGACCAACAGCCCATGGTGGCCTTCCCGGGCCAGCTTGGTATAGGCCCGCACCGTGGCACCCTCGGAGCCTGCCGATGGCAGCGGGTTGTCCGAATCGGCCACGGTGGGCGTGATTTGGGAGAGGATCGAGGCGGGCGGCAGGTGAAAGATCTGGACCTCCGGCTTCTGCAGGCTCAGGGCCTTGGCGACGTCGATGGCGCTGGCCTCATCCGGGAACATCACCATGGAATACCCGTCGGGATAAAAGGCGCCGCCCAGGGTCGCAAGCATGGATGAATCAAGGCTGAACGTTGACAACATGTGTGGCCTTTCTCGAGTTTGGAGAGTTGCCCAAAACACGCAAATCTGACCTGTCGAACGGTGGCAAGAGGTAGGAAAAGCACCCCAATTCACCGCGGCCCTGGCGAAGGGGCGCGGGGGTCCGTCGCCTTGCCCCGGGCCTTGCCAATGCGAAGGAGCACCCATGCAACCGCCCCCCTTGCTCGACCTCGCCATCATTGGCGCAGGTGTTGCCGGCGTCATTCACCTGCACTACGCGCGACGATCCGGCCTGGATGCGCTGCTACTCGAAAAACAGGGCGGCGTCGGTGGCCTGTGGCGCCAGCTTCCGCAGTGGCAGGACATCCAGATCAGCCCGGCAGACTGGGCCCTTGGCGATCTGCCGCTGGGCGGCCCGAAGCAGCCCCACATCCTCGCCAACATCGAGGCCTGGGTCGAGCGCTTCGGCCTGGCTGAGCGCATCCGCCTCGGCACCCCGGTGTCTCGCGCGCGTCATACCGGCGCATGCTGGGAACTCGAAACGCTCCAGGGCCCGGTGCTCGCCCGTCATCTGGTGGCGGCCACCGGGGGCCACAACACGCCTGCGATTCCAGATGTGCGTCGGCACGAAAGCGCGGTGCGGGAACTGCATTCCAGCGCCCTGCGCAATCCGGCCGAACTGACCGGGCGCGAGGTGCTGGTGGTCGGCGGGGGCGCCTCGGCCTTCGACTTGCTGGACCTGTGCCTCGAGTACAAGGCGCGCCGGATCGTCTGGGCGTACCGGGGCTTGCGCTGGTTCACCCCGACCGGCAAGCCGAAGACCATCGCCGGCAGCGTGCGGCCCTACGCGAAGATGCAGGTCAACGGCATGACCGTCGCGCAGCAGAACGCGATGATCGGCGCCGACCTGCTGGCCCGCTACGAAAAGTTCGGCATCCAGTCGATCCGGCCCCGACAAGCGCTGGATGTGCGGCAAGACCAACTCATTCCGGGCCGCGCTCGCATGCTGGCCAGCTTCGGCGAGCTGGAGCGGCATTCGGGCACCGTCGAGACCATCGAGGGGCGCGACGTGATGCTGTCGGATGGCACGCGTTTGGCGGTGGATGTTCTCCTGTGGGGCACGGGCTACCAGACCGACCTCTCGTACTTCGAAGAGCCGCGCATCGCGAGCATCCGCACCGTCGGCGAACTGGCCTCGCGCTGCGCGTGCATCTTCCGCAGCCTGGATGCGCCCGACCTGTATTTCCCAGGCGTGGGGCTGGATGGCATCGGCTCCGCGCCGTGGGCCTTCATGCTGATGGCCCGGACCGTCATGTCGCACATCCGCGGCACGGCGCAGCTGGACATGGAGCCCCTCGCCTGCAGGCTCAACCACTTCGACATCGTGCGCCATCTCGCCGAACGGGATTCGGGCACGTACGGCGGAGAACGGGATTGGAACTTCTATCGCGACCTGGCACTGAGTGCGCCGGACGACCAGCCGTACCCCTTGCTCTGAAATCCGGGCGGCAGGGAAAGCTCGACGGCAAATCGGAATTGCCTCTTCAACTGGCATGAGGCAAGCTGACGACTCGGACGGCTGGACCGCCGGAGGTACGAGCGATGAATGAAGCCGAGACCAAAGAGGGTGACCGGTTCGTCCGCGTCGGCACACTCGAGGAGCTCGCCGCGCGGCGTATGACCATCGTGAGCGGCGCTCATACGCCGCTCCTCGTGATCGCGGACGGTTCGCGGTGCTACGCCGTGGACAACCGCTGCCCGCATCTGGGCTTTCCGCTCCAGCGTGGGACGCTCGAAGACGGCATCCTCACCTGTCATTGGCATCATGCGCGCTTCGATGTCGCGAGCGGAGGCGGCTTCGACTTGTGGGCGGACGACCTGCCGACCGCCGCGGTCGAGGTGCGTGACGGCGACGTATGGGTGTCGACCTGTTTGCGCCATGCCGACGGGCAGGCGCACTGGCGCAATCGGCTGCGTGACGGAATGGCGCACGATCTCGGCCTGGTGATCGCCAAGGCGATCCTCGGCTTGCGCGCGCAAGGCGTGCCGCCGCTCGACCTGATCCGCGAAGCGGCGCTCTTCGGAGCGCGCGGACGTGCGGATTGGGGAGCGGGGCTCACGGTGCTCACTGCGCTCGGCAATCTCTTGCCCGAGCTGTCGGAAGAATCGAGCTATCTCGCGCTCTACAAGGGCATCGCGAAAGTCGCCGAGGATTGTGCGGGGCGGCCCGCAAGGCGCCCAGGCCAGCCGCTGGAGCCGCCGCCGCCGGCCCAGACGCTGGCGCGGTGGCTGCGCCATTGGACTGCAGTGCGTCACCGCGATGCGATCGAGCGAACCGTTCTCGCGGGCATCTCGGCTCGGCTGGCTCCCGCCGCCCTCGCCGAGATGCTGCTCGCCGCCGCCACCGACCGCGTGTTTGCCGACGGCGGCCACACACTGGACTTCATCAACAAGGCCTTCGAGCTCCTGGATCTGATCGGCTGGGCGCACGCAGCCGCTGTACTGCCCACGGTGGTCGAGCATCTCGCGAGCGCCCGAGGCGCGGAGGAGTCGACCGCCTGGCGCCATCCGGTCGATCTCGTTTCGCTTGCAGCCGATGTGGCGGCCGAGTTCCCGTCGGCGATTGCGATCGGCGCACGCAGCGCCCACCGGTGGGCGGGCACCATTGCACTTGCCGAGGCATTCCTCGGAGACACTCCCGGCGCCATTGGGCAGGCGATGATCGACGCGATCGCCGAAGGTGCCGCGCCACCCGACCTCGGCCGCGCCCTCGCCTACGCTGCGGCGTTGCGGCTTGCCCGCTTTGGAACCTCGAACGAGCACTCGGACTGGGAAGCGGCACATCACGCTTTCACTTACGCGCATGCGACCCAGCGCATGCTGGCGCGCCTTGCGCGCGGCGGTGGCCCACCGGCCGCTGAAAGCCTTCGCGCGGTGTTGCACGGTGCAATGCACGTCTATCTGCTGCGTTTTCTCAACGTGCCACCCGCGCGCTTGCCTGGCGAAGGCGAGGACCGGCTCGACGATCTGCCCACCGACAACGACGCGCTCGAGCGCGGATTCCTCGACGCGCTCGACCGGCACGGCGGGGTAGAGATGGCTGCGCGTTACCTGGCCCGCCACCTCACCCTCGGCCACGATGCCGAAGCGCTCCTTGCTACGCTGGTACGGGCGGTGCTGCGGGAGGATGCGGGCTTCCACAGCTACCAGATGCTCGAGGCCAGCATTGCGCAGTTCCGCGACTGGGGCCCCACGCCTGAAGGACGACGGATTCTTTACGCCGCCGCGCGCTACCTCGCCGCCCACTCGCCGACGGAGCGGGCCGACCTGCAGACCGCTGAGGTCGCGCGCAAGCTGGCGCGTGGCGAGAAGCTGTACTAGTGCAGCGCGCTTGCTCTACGCATGTAGAGCGGCTCCGCCCTTACGTTGCGAAGCGCCGGCGATATTCTCCCGGGCTCACACCGAGTCGCCGGCCGAAGGCACGTCGGAAAGCGTCGACGTTCGCGTAACCGACCTCATCGGCCAAGCGCTTCAGGGGCAGGTCGGATTCTTCGGCCAGGCGGCGGGCGGCGTCGATGCGGGCATTCTCGACGAACTCGGCTGGCGTCGTGCCGGTCTCGCTTCTGAAGATCCGCGCGAAGTTGCGCTCGCTCATGCCGGCACGGGATGCCAGCGCGGGGATGGAGAGGTCGTCTTTCAGATGCGAGAGCACATGGTCCTGCACCAGCCGGACGCTCGAGCGTTCGGAGGTCTGTGCCGCCAGATGCGCACTGAACTGGCTCTGTCCGCCAGGCCGCTTCAGGAACATCACCAGCTCCCGCGCCACGCGCAGGGCGAGCTCGCGTCCGTGGTCCTCTTCCACCATCGCGAGCGCCAGGTCCATGCCGGCCGTCACGCCCGCGGACGTGAAGAGCTTGCCGTCCTTGACGTAGATGGCATCCGGCTCGACCTGGGCCTTCGGATACTGCGCTGCCAGGCGTTCGACGGAGTTCCAGTGGGTGACCACGCGTTTGCCGTCCAGCAGGCCCGCGGCCGCGAGGACGAAGGCGCCGCTGCAGACGGAACCGAGCCTGCGGACCGTGCGTGACTGGCGTCGGAGCCATTGGTGCAGTTGCGTGTCCTTCGCGACGTCCTCCACGTCGGGGCTGCCGGCCACGAGCAAGGTGTCGATCGGCCCGCGCTGTTCGGCGACCGTGGCATCCACCGCGAGCCGCAGGCCGCTGCTGCTCTTGAGCACTCCTGGCACCGTGCCGATCAACTGGGTCTGGTACGCGCGCGGTTGGCCCAGCTGGCGCGAAGCCTCGGCAAATACGTCCGCGGGACCGACCACGTCGAGCAATTGGACACGGGGAAAGGCAAGGATGGCGACACGCATGGCTGTGAGGGCTCATTCATTGGCAGAAAACGCCGCACCACGGGGTGAACGGCGCAAAGAGTATGGCTGAAAATCGCCATATCTACACATTCGGCCAAGGAATCATTCATGCAATTTGTGCCCTTAAACACCACCTTTCCGGTCTTCTCGCCGCCCGACGAAGTCTCCGTGCGCAATCTGCCCGTCAACCTCTTCGGCTCGGTGATGGGCCTGTCCGGACTGGCGCTGGCGTGGCGCCTGGCGCACGGCGCCCTGGGCGCGCCAGCCCTCGTCGGCGAAGCCATCGGCGCGTTTGCGCTGGGCGTCTTCGTGCTGATTGCACTCGGCTATCTGGTCAAGTTCGCCCGGCATCCCGACGCCGTGAGCGCAGAGTTCCGGCATCCCGTGGCCGGCAACTTCTTCGGGACGATCGCCATCTCGATCCTGCTGCTGTCGGCTGTGGTGGCACCGTACAGCGCGATGGCGGGGCGCGCAGTGTGGACGGTTGGCGTGCTCGCGACCTTCTTGCTCAGCTTCGTGGTGGTCTCACGCCTGTTGAAGGGGCGGGTAGACGCCACGCATGCGGTGCCGGCCTGGTTGATACCGGGCGTCGCCACCCTGGACATCGTCGTGACCGGTGCGCAGATGCCCATGGCCTGGGCGGCCGAGATCAACCTGCTCGCGGGCGCGGTCGGCGCGGTGCTCGCCCTGGTTCTCTTCGTGCTGATCATCGGGCGGCTGGTGCACCACGAACCGCTGGCGCAGGGCATGACGCCCTCGCTGATGATCCTGGTGGCCCCCTTTGCCGTCGGTTTCCTGGCGTATACGAACATCGCGGGCGGCGTCGACCGTTTTGCGGCCTTGCTTTTTTACTTTGCGCTCTTCATGTTCGTCGTGATCGCGCCAAAGGTGTTCCGGCGCAGCGTCAAGTTCTCCCCTGCATGGTGGGCCATCGGCTTCCCGATGGCGGCGCTGGTCAATGCGGCCCTGAAGTACGCGGATGACCGCGCCACCGGCCCGCTGTGGATGATCGCTGCGCTGCTGCTGGGAGTGCTGAGCGTCGCGCTGGCGGTGCTCACCGTGCGCACGGTGCGCATCGCGCTCAACGGCAAGCTGCTCCATGCCTGAGCACGACGCACGGAATCGCTGTCATGAGCCTCGGAATGTCCTGGGTCTTGGTGGCTGCCGCCGGCCTGCTCGAGATCGTCTTCGCGATCGGCCTGAAGCATTCGAACGGCCTCCAGCGGCCCTGGGTAGCCCTGGCAACGGGCGCCGCGTTGCTCGGCAGCCTGGTCCTGCTTTCAACGGCGCTGCGGCAACTCCCGATCGGAACCGCCTACGCGGTCTGGACCGGGATCGGTGCGGCCGGCACAGCGCTCGCGGGGCATCGTCTTGCTCGGCGATCCGGTCACGGCGACGCGCCTGGCATGCATCGCGGCGATCGTCGGCGGTGTGATCGGTTTGCAGATGGCGGGCTAGTTCGCTCCTGTTGCATCTTGAACCGCCGTCCGCCAGATTCACCAACGCCATGCCGAGGCTGTTGCATTCGATCTCGGCAGCCTGGGCGCCCACAAAGTGCGCGGTGCCCCTTCGTGGCGAAGCGATTGGGCCGGGCGTGCGCCCGCTGCGCTGTGGGTCCATTTCCAGACGAACCCGGCCAACTCCGGGCATTGGATGCCGAGGCGGCATCGCTTGGACGCAGGCCTTCGCCCGGCGCACAGAAACACACGACAAAAAGCCGGGCTCAGCCCGGCTCTTTCTGGAGCACCGCGCTTCAGATCGCGAGGCGATCGCCGCGCGCCGCTGCGCGGGCCTGGACGCGCACGCTGGCACGGTCGACAGGCGATTCGATGCGCGTCACGCCTTGGCCGTAGCCTTCGGCATAGGGGTTCGCACTGCGAGCAGCCAGAATGCCTTGCGAACGAACCGAAGCGCGCTCGATCGAGCCGGCGATACGGGTGACGCCCTGCCCGGCCACGTCGCTGAACGGGTCGCCGCTGCGTGCCGCCACGACGCCTTCAGCGCGGACTGCGGCACGGCTCTGGGTCGATGTGACCTTGGCCACGCCGTGATAGGTTTCTGCCTGAACGCCTGCGGCAGCGAGGATCGCGAGCGCAAAGCCGGAGAGGAGCTTGGAAGCGGTGTTCATTGTCGGAGTCCTTTCAACGGGTTGAATGGGTTGCTGTGGGATGAAGTTTGCGCCGGCAAGGGGTCTCGCGGATGTGCGTTTTCGCACCTCGGCGTTCATGTCGTGGAAACAATCCGGCCCTTCAAGCGCTTGCCGCCAACGGATCGCGTGCGGCCGCATTCCGGTTCCGCCGCCGCGGCGCGCGCGACGAAGCGCTGAGCGAGCGGGCTTGCCGGTCGCATCGCGGCTCGCTCGGCCGACAACGCCGCGGCGAGTGGCCGATCGCCGCTGCGCAGCGCCGACTCGATCAGCGTCAGGTCGAGCAGGTCGCGCTGGGCATGGCTGCCGCCGAAGCGATGCGCAATCGAGCGAATCGGCCGCAGCAGCGCGACGACCGTCGCGTGGTCGCCCGCCACGAAGGCCTGCACGGCACATGTCGCTGCCTCGCCGACCTCGGCGGCGAAGGCGCGGGTGTCGCCGTCGCCGGCAAGCACGGCGCGCTGGGTCTCGCGCAGCTGCGCGGCGAGATCGCTGCGCCCGGCGCTCGCGAAGGCCATCATCGCGTGCAGGTCGTTGAAGGCATAGTTGCCCCCCATGGCATGCGGCGCCCAGCGTTCGGCCAGCGGCCGCCAGCGGTCGCCGACATGCACGCCGCGCAGCGCCAGGCGCCACAGCAGTGCGCTTTGGTCGATCATGTCGAGCACGACTCCCGAGCCTGGCCCGCCGATCGACGTGTCGTACATCGTGAGCACCTCGTCGTGCCGATCCTGCTCGAGCTTGAACAGCGCCAGGTGCCACCAGTTGTGCACGGCGAAGAAGCTGTCGCGCGACCAATGCGCCGCATTCGGCTCGAGCCAGGCGATGCCGTGCTCCGGTGCATTGCGCATCTCGTGCACATGCGCCACGGCATGCCAGGCCCAGGTGTCGCGCGGCTGCAACTCGATCGCCCGGTGTCCTGTGCGCTCGGCCTGCGTGTAGTCGCCGGTCTCTTCGAGCCCGAAGGCGTGCATGCCGAGCACCGCATGGTGGCCCGGCATCGCATCGTTCCAGTGGGGCCGCACGCGCGCGATGCGGTCGCGCAGCATGCGCGAATCGCCGGTGAAGAAATCCACCTGGTGGCCGGCCTGCAGCGCGAGCAGGTCGCGCGGGTGCTGCGCCGACAGGTCCTCCAGCAAGCGCGCGCCGTCGCGCCAGCGGCCGGCGGCGATGAGCGCGGCGGAGCGCGCATGCATCCGCTCGCGGTCGGTTCCGGCGTGGCGCGCCGCGGCCTCAGCCGCCTCTCGCGCGGTCGCGATCGCCGGCGCCTCGGTCCCGAGCAGATGCAACCAGGCCCGCAGCGTGTGCGCGATCGACATGCCCGGCGCCTCGGCGAGCACACGGTCGATCGTCGCGAGCGGGTCGCCGATCAGGCAGCGCATCTCGTGCGCGGCCTGATCGTAGTGGTCGATCGCGGCGGCGGTGGCACCGCTCACCGGATGTCCCAGGGTGTCGATCAGAGCGGTCATCGTCGATCCTCCGAGGTCAGGCGATCGCCGTGCCGGTGGCGACCGAGGCGACGAAGCGGCTCAGGTCGCGGGCGAAGCGTTGCGGCTCCTCCCAGTGCATCGCGTGCCCGGCGTCGGTGTACTCCACGAGCCGGGCGGTGCGGATCAGGCCCAGCATCGCCTCCTGGTCCGCGGCCGAGCAGAACGCATCGTGCCGACCCCAGGCGATCAGCGTGGGCACCTCGATCTCGCGCAGGCGCGGCGAGAAGTCGTCGCCGATGAAGCCGGCGAAGGCGGCACGCCAGACGCGCGCCGGGACCTTCAGGCTCTCGGCGACGAAACGGTCGAGCATCAAGGCGGCGATCGGCCGGGCCAGCGTGCTCTGCTGGAAGTCGCGGGCGAAGGCGCCGGGCACCGGATCGGCGAGCGGCACGATCTGCTCTCGGTAGTACGCCACCAGCTCGGGCGGCCGGCCGAACCACGGCATCGTGCCGGCCAGCACCAGGCCAGAGACCCGGGACGGGTGGTGGGTCGCGAAGTGCATCGCGTTGATGCTCCCCATCGAGTGGCCGACGATCACGGCCCGCTCGATCTCCATCACGTCCATGAAGGCCGCCACGTCGGCGGCGAAGTCGGCCGGCCGGTATCCACCGGCCGGCTTGTCGCTGTCGCCATGGCCGCGTTGGGTGAGCGCCATCACCCGCAGGTCGGATGGTAGGTGGGGCAACACCGGCTCGAAGGAGCGCCACGAGTCGGTGACGCCGTGCAGGGCGATCACCGGCGTGCCGGAGCGGGAGCCCTGTTCCGCGAATTCGAGCCGCACGCGACCGGGGAGCTGGATCTGGCGAAGGGTGAGTTTCATCGTGGGGTCCTCAGGAGCGGCGGTGTTGAGAGGAGAAGTCCATGCCGAAAGTCTCGTCCGCGGGCGTATCGCGCATGTTTCGGGGCCGCCGGACTTTGTTCTCTGATTGTTGTCAACGTGTAGGCCGCAACGCGGCGACCGGCGACCCTGGGCGCCCGAACTAAAGACAGCTACCAGATGCTTAAATGGTGCATAGAAAGTGCCAAAAGAGTAGCATGTCAGGATGGAACGAACATCTCAGCTGAAGAGCCGGGGCAAGGCCCCCCAGCATCCCGTGGGTGCCGCCGGGGGCGGCCTCTGGGGCACGTTCGCGCTCCTGGACGAGCTCCGCGAGGACGACCACCTGTCGCCGACGAAATTCATCGAGGTGATGCATCTTGACGTCGGCACCTTCGCGCGGAATGCGAAGGTCCATCGCAACACGGTGGCTCGGGCGCCGACATCACCGGGCGTTCAAGGGCACATCCGCGACAACCTGAGGGTGCTGCGCGCCGCCAGCGACGTGGCTGCCGGGGATATCAAGCGCGCCATCTTCTGGTTCAGGAACGAGCCGCTGCGGGAGTTTGAGTACAAGACGGCGGAGACCTTGGTGGCCGATGGCCGCGCAGACGACGTGATCCGGTTGCTGCAGTCCTATGACGCAGGTGCCGCTGGATGAGGGTCGGCCAGGCAAACGGCACCTACTTCAGGGTTCACAAACCGAGCTGGGCATTCCAACCACTCAGCGGCGCTGGCGCTGCCAGGCAGGGGGACGTCTGAACCGTCCCGGCACGCACGCGCTGTACCTGGCTGCGGACGCACAGACCGCGCTGGCCGAGTAGCAGCAGTTTCATCCCTGCTGCCACCGGGCACGATCGTGAGCTACGACGTGGCCCTGCAACCGGTGGTGGACTTCACCGGGGGCTATGTGCCCGGCCAGTGGGATCCGTCGTGGGAGGACTTCTTCTGCGACTGGCGTAAGCTGGCGATCGCGGACTACGTTGAACCGCCGAGCTGGGTGCTCTCTGACCTCGTGCTGGATGCGGGCGCAAAAGGCGTCCTGTTTCCCTCCGTAGCGCACCCGGGCGGGATCCATCTCGTGATCTACAGCGCCAGCGTGGCGCCGAGCGACACACTGAAGGTCAATGATCCCGGTCGCGATCTTCCTGTCGATCAATCGTCCCGGAATACGACATAGCAAGGAGACCGCCGCGTCTTCGCGCCAGTGCGGCAACGTGACTAGCAGCCTTTTACAACTGTGCAGTCATCCCGCAGCCTCGCGCTCTGTCTGTGCGTGACCTATCACCGACCGTGTAGTGGAGCGCACTTCAGCGTCTTCGCTCGACTCGCAACCGGCTCGGCCCCTCGCTGCTTTCAACGATTGCTGCGGTGATCCGCGACCTCCCCGGCTCCTGCGGCAGCCTCCGAGTTGGAGACGTCCTGGACGTGGTAGAAGTCTCGTCACCGCGAAGCTTGGCTCCAGCAGCACGCGGACCTGGCGTCTTGCACATGGCGCCGGAGTGAAGGCGCTTCATTGGCAAGCACCTCATGATGGGAGCGATGGTAGGTGGTTTGTACTAACAAGAAAAACGCAAACTAAACGCCTCTTGCATGCAGTTCCTACCGCCCTCGCCCGTGGCTGAAAGAGGTTTCGCGTGGGTGCATTGACGATCTCTCCATCACATCCGCGCCACAGCGATGCGCTTATGGATTGTCAATGAAACTTGGCGCCGCCACAATCGTCGCGAGCTCCGATGAAAGACAACAAAGCGTCCCCCTATCACGCCGCCCCCCGCCAAAGCGCGGCGCGCCCGGTTCAACCCACCGCCCTTCGCATCGCGGCGGCTGCGCCCCCGCCTCTCTGGTGAGCAAGCCGAAGCACCCCGAGCGTTCAGCCTCCACTGCCGCGGGACCTGTGGTGTTCCGCGCAGTGACTTGGGTCGTCACGCTGGCAGCGCTGCCGATTCTGATCATCACGCCGATGACGCTGCACCAGCAGCTCACGCTGTCGGTCGTGATCTTCATCGCCGCCCTGTTCATCAACCGCTTTCCCGGCCGCTTTCCCACGCTGGCGCTGATCTTCCTGTCTGTCGTGGTGTCGTCGCGCTACCTGTACTGGCGCATCACCGACACGATGTACATGAGCAATGTGTTGGATCTCGTGCTGGCGTCGGGACTGCTGATGGCGGAGATCTACGCATTCGTGGTGCTGCTGCTGGGCTATGTGCAAACCGCCTGGCCGCTCGAGCGCAAGCCGCTTGCGTTGCCTGCCGATCGGGCGCTGTGGCCGACGGTCGACATCCTGATTCCCACGTACAACGAGCCGCTGTCGGTGGTTCGCCCGACCGTGCTGGCCGCGCTGTCGATCGACTGGCCACGCGACAAGATCAACATCTTCGTGCTCGACGACGGCCGCCGCGAGCAGTTCCGGGAATTCTGCGAACAGGCCGGCGTGGC
The DNA here is from genome assembly GCF_057657265.1 of Variovorax sp. Soil_C_17. Taxonomy (NCBI): domain Bacteria; kingdom Pseudomonadati; phylum Pseudomonadota; class Betaproteobacteria; order Burkholderiales; family Comamonadaceae; genus Variovorax; species Variovorax sp. Soil_C_17. Next base: position 139,116 of record NZ_JBDGIT010000005.1, on the reverse strand, counting down.
GCACGTGACGCGCGACAACAACCGGCATGCGAAGGCCGGCAACATCAACGCGGCGCTGAAGAACACAAGCGGCGAGTTCATCGCGATCTTCGACTGCGACCACACGCCGACGCGATCGTTCCTGCAAGTCACCATGGGCTGGTTCGGCCGCGATCAGAAGCTTGCCATGGTGCAGACGCCACACCACTTCTACTCGGCCGATCCGTTCGAGAAGAATCTCGGCACCTTCGGCACGGTGCCGAACGAGGGCGAATTGTTCTACGGCCTGATCCAGGACGGCAACGACCTGTGGAACGCCACTTTCTTCTGCGGCTCGTGCGCGGTGCTTCGTCGCACCGCCTGCGAAGAGATCGGCGGCATCGCGGTGGAGACGGTGACCGAGGATGCGCACACGGCCCTCAAGATGCACCGCGCCGGCTACACCACCGCCTACCTGGCACTTCCGCAGGCAGCAGGCCTCGCCACCGAGAGCCTGTCGGGCCATGTCGGCCAGCGCATCCGGTGGGCGCGCGGCATGACCCAGATCTTCCGCACCGACAACCCGCTGCTGGGCCGCGGGCTGAGCTGGGCGCAGCGGTTGTGCTACCTCAACGCGATGCTGCACTTCCTCTACGGCCTGCCGCGCCTGATCTATCTCACGGCGCCGTTGGCCTACCTCGTGTTCGGGGCGAGCGTGATCCACGCCTCGGCCGCGATGATCTTCGCCTACGCACTGCCGCACATCCTCCACGCCAACCTGACCAACAGCCGGATCCAGGGGCGCTTTCGCTACCTGTTCTGGAACGAGGTGTACGAAGCCGTGCTCGCCTGGCACATCTTCCGCCCGACGCTCGTGGCGCTGATCAATCCCAAGCTGGGCGCCTTCAACGTCACGGCCAAGGGCGGGTTGATCGAAAAGAAGTACTTCGACACGCAAATCGCCAAGGCCAGCCTGCTCCTGCTGCTGTTCAACTTCATCGGCGTCGGCTTCGGCCTGTGGCGGCTCACCTGGGTGGATGAAGAGCGCATCGCCACCGTCTGGCTCAACCTGGCGTGGACGCTCTACAATCTCGTGATCCTCGGCGCCTGCGTCGCCGCGGCCAACGAGTCGCGCCAGATGCGCACCGCTCACCGGGTCGACCTGCGCATGCCGGCCACTTTGCATTTTGCTGGCCAGCCATCGATTCCTTGCCAAACCTTCGACTTTTCCGCCGGCGGTCTGGGCGTCGACCTGCCGAACGAAATGCGCTGTGCGCATGCCACGCCGCTCGAGGTGTCGCTGTTCCAAGGCGACGTCGAACATCGTCTTCCGGCCACGGTCCGCTTCAGCCGCGGCAAGCGGCTGGGCCTGCGCTTCGAAGCGCTCACGCTGGCCCAGGAACAGGCCCTCGTGCAATGCACGATCTCGCGCCCTGACATCTGGGCAGAGCGCTGGGGCAAACACCCTCGTGTCGCCGCACATCAGGTGCTCTTGCACATTGCCCGCATCAGCGCGGTCGGATTCAAGGACATGTTTGGCCACTATGGCCGAGCCATCGCGCGCAGGCTGCGTCCTTCAACGGCCGTCGCGAGCGCTCCTCGCAGCGGGGAATCCACCTGATGCGGGCGATCCATCCAGGGCGGCTCGCCGCATTCTTCCTGGCCTGGGCCTGCGGCGGCGGCTCGGCGCAGGGACTGCGCGAGCCCACGCCCGCAGCGCCTGCAAGCGCTGCGGTGGTGGGCCCCTCTGCGCTGCCCTCCGGCACGCCATCCGCACCCAGCCAGAGCGTCAGCGTGCGCGAGATGAACCTCACCCAGCTGGGCATCGACTACGCCATCACCCTGCGCGGGACCAGCGCGACGGTGGGCATACCGTTCAGCGTGCGTGGCGACGAGCTGGTCACGGCCGCGTCGCTCAAGCTCGACTATTCCTATTCGCCGACGCTCATTCCCGAGCTGTCGCATCTCAACGTGAGCGTCAACGATGTGGTCGTGTCCACCTTGCCGGTGCCGAGCGCCGGCGCGGGCAAGCCGCAAAGCGCCCTGATCCCCATCGACCGGCGGCTGGTGACCGACTTCAACCGCATCAACATCGAGCTGGTCGGGCACTACACGCGCGAATGCGAGGATCCGGCGCACACCAGCCTGTGGGCCAAGGTGGATGCGTCGAGCACGCTGCGCCTCACGGTCGAACCCTTCAAGGTGCATGCCGATCTCGCGACATTGCCGCAGCCCTTCTTCGACCCGCGCGACGTGCGCCGGCTCCAACTGCCCTTCGTATTCGGCAACGACGCGGCTTTTTCCACGCTGGAGGCCGCAGGGATCGTGTCCTCGTGGTTCGGCGCGCTCGCGGGCTACCGCGGCGCCGTCTTCCCGGTATCGAGCGGCGCGCTTCCGCCCGGGACCAACGCCGTCGTGTTTGCCTTGCCCGGCACCTCTGTCGCCGGTCTTGCGCTCCCTCCGATCAATGGCCCGGCGCTTGCCGTCGTCGACCACCCCGGCGACGCGCGACACAGGCTTCTGCTGGTCATGGGCCGCAACGCGGCCGATTTGCGTACCGCGAGTTCGGCGCTGGCCCTCAATAGCCGCGCACTCACCGGCGCTTCTGCCGCCATCACGAGCTTCCGGGAGCCTGCCGCACGCCGACCCTACGACGCGCCGCGCTGGGTCGCGAGCGACCGCCCGGTTCAGCTCGGCGAATTGGCCGCGCCGGAAGATCTCACGGTCGCCGGCTACACGCCGGATGTGGTCAAGGTCAATCTGCAGTTGCCACCCGATCTCTTCACCTGGCGCGCGCGCGGCATTCCGCTCGATCTGGGTTACCGCTACACGCCGCGCGTGCAGGCGGATCAGTCGACGCTGAATCTCAGCCTCGGCAATACCTTCGTCAGCTCGCTGCCGCTACGGGCTGCGAACCCGGCCGAGGACCGCTGGTGGAACCCGCTCGCGCGTCGGCTGCTGCCGGATGGATCGGTCGGCGAGCGCAAGACGATCCTCCTGCCGCCGCTCGCGCTGGGCTCGCGCAGCCAGTTGCGCATGCACTATTACTTCCAACCCGCGTCGGCCCCTTGCAAGCCGCTGCTCGACAACGTGCGCGGCGGGATCGAGGCGAATTCGACCATCGACATCTCGAAGCTCCCACACTATCTCGCGATGCCCGAGCTGGCGGCCTTCGCCAACGGCGGGTTTCCCTTCACGCGCCTCGCCGATCTGGCCGAAACCGCGGTGGTGCTGCCCGACCAGCCGGCGTCGACGGAGCTGGAGACCTACCTTGCGCTGATGGGACAGCTCGGCAACGCCACCGGCTATCCGGCGCTCAGGGTTGCGGTCGGCGGTGCCTCGAAAGTGTCGCAGTGGGCGAACAAGGACCTGCTGGTCATCGGCGGTCTCCAGAGCCAGCCGCTCTTCGCCCAGTGGGCAGATCGGATGCCGCTCAAACGCGCCGACGGCGCGCGCGAATTCCGCCTGGGACCTTGGCTCGAGGACACGCTGAAGTTCGTCGCCGGCACGCGCCAGCGCGAGGATCTGCCGTCCAGCACGCAGATGACCGTCGCGAGCGACGGCAGCGACGCCGTGCTGTCAGGGTTCGAATCGCCGCTCGAACCGGGACGCAGCGTGGTGGCGGTGGTTGCCAATGCCGGCTCCCAGCGGGCGCTGCTGAACGCGCTGATGTCGCCCGAGCTGCTGAAGGGCATCCAGGGCAGCACGTCGATCGTGCGAGACGCACAGGTCCACAGCCTGCTCGCGGGAGAGACCTACTATGTCGGCCATCTGCCGCCCATCGCCTGGCTGCAGTGGAATCTCTCGCGCAGCCCGCTGCTGCTGGCCGCCCTGATCGTGGCGCTCGCCTTCGTTGGCGCCGGCGCGGCGTATCTCAGCCTGCAGCTGCGCGCGCGGCGACGACTGCGCTGGCGAACGGACATCGTGAATCACCAATGACGCGGCTCCAGCGCCCTTCGACCGCGCCTCACGCCCGGCGGCGCCGCCTGCTCACCGCGCTCTCGCTCTCGCCTCTCCTGGCCGGCATGCCGGCCCTGGCGCATGCGAACGCCAGCGCATGCCTCGCCGTGACGGACTGGACCAGCTTCGTGGAGCGCCATATCCAGCGAGACGGCCGGGTCATCGACTTCGACACGGCCGAGCAGCACTCGACGTCGGAAGGACAGTCCTATGGCCTCTTCCTCGCGCTGGTGCACAACGACCGTTCCACCTTCGATCGGGTTCTCCGGTGGACCGACCTCAATCTCGCTGCCGGCAAGCTCGCGCAGCGCCTGCCTGCCTGGCGATGGGGCCGCAAGGCCGATGGCGGCTGGGGTGTGCTCGACGAAAACCCGGCATCCGATGCCGACCTCTGGATCGCCTATGCGCTGCTCGAGGCCGGGCGCCTCTGGAATGAACCGGGCTACAAGGCATTGGGACGCAGCGTGCTCTCGAACGCGACGCGCGAGGAGATCGTTTCGCTGCCCGGGCTGGGCCGAATGCTCTTGCCCTGGCCGCGCTCGATCGCCCACGGGCCGCTGTGGCGCCTCAATCCGAGCTACCTGCCGCTGCAATTGATGCGCCGCTTCCAGCAGGAGGACGCCCATGGGCCTTGGCGCGAGATGGCGGACAACACGGTTCGGATGCTGGGCGTCGTCGCGCCGCGCGGCTTCGCTCCCGACTGGTGTGCGTGGTCCGAGAAGGAACAGACCTTCGTGGCCGACCCTGAGAAGAGCACCGTGGGCGGCTACGACGCCATTCGCGTCTACCTTTGGGCCGGCATGCTGCATGCGCAGGATCCGGCGCGCCCCCAACTGTTGAGAGCGCTGCACGGCCCTCGCACGCTGCTCTTGCAGAGCAAGCCGCTGCCCGAATTCGTGGACACGGACACTGGCGCGGCACGCGGCAGGGCACCCGTCGGCTTTGCAGGCGCCCTCCTGCCCTACCTCAAGGCGCAGGGGCTGCAAGGCCCGCTCGGCACGCAGATCGCGCGGATTCGCGAACGCGCGCCGAGCCCGGCCCAGCCCGCCTCGGCGCCGCTGCCCTACTACGAGCGAATGCTGCTGCTGTTCGGCCAGGCATGGCTCGACGGCCGCTATGCGTTCGACCGAGCTGGCGAACTGCAGCCGAACTGGAGGCTTTTGTGCCCTTCGACGCAACTCGCCTGAGACGGCTGGCGTGCCAGGCCGCGCTGGGTGTGCTCGCTGCGGCAGGACCGGCCGCCGCCCAGATCGACGCCAGGTCCGCCCTGGCCGAACAGGGCGTCTACTGGCTGAGCCTGGGTCGCCTCGAGCTCGCCGAAGCAAGCTGGCGCAAGCTGCTCAGTGCCGATCCTCGGTCGGCCGATGCGATGTACGGCATGTCGCAGGTCGAGCTGGCGCGGGGCAACACGGAGGCAGCGCGCGGCTGGATCGCCCGCTTGCGCGCGGCGCATCCCGGCGACGCCAGGGCAGGTCGGTTCGAAGCGCGCTTGCGCCAGCCCGGCGGGCAGACTACCGACCTGCAAGCCGCGCGCTCGGCCGCCCGCGCGGGACGCACCGCCGAGGCGCTGCAGCTGTATCGCGCGATGTTCGGCAACCGGCCGCCGCCCGAGCCGCTCGCGGCCGAGTTCTACCAGTTGCTCGGCGGCAGTCCGCACGGATGGGACGAGGCCCTCACGGGGCTCGAGCAACTCGTGCGGCGCAAGCCGGACAACCTCGACTACAGGCTCGCGCTCGCACAGCTCCAGACCTACCGGGAACCGACCCGGCGCCAGGGCATCCGCAGCCTCGCGGATCTCTCGAAGCAGCCCGCCACTGCTGCCGCGGCGCGCGCCAGCTGGCGCCAGGCACTGCTCTGGCTCGATGCGCGCGCCGCGGATGCGTCGCTCTACCGCGATTTTCTCGCGCTGCAAGCCGATACCGTGCTGGCCCAGCGCCTGGAGGGCTTGGCCGATGCACGGCCCGCGGCCGCTGCGCCCCCTGCGACCGACCCGACGGGCCCGGGCTTCGCGGCCCTCGAGCGCGGCGATCTCTCCGCGGCCGAGCGGCGCTTTCGCGACGCACTGCGGCTGCGGCCCGGCCACACCGACGCGTTGGGCGGACTCGGCCTCGTTCGCCTGCGCCAGCAGCGTTTCGCGCAAGCCCAGGATCTTCTGCAGCAGGCTTCGAAGGGGGGCGCCCGAAAGTGGGCTTCCGCGCTTCGAAGCGCCACCTATTGGAACTTGCTGGGACAGGCGAACACTGCGCGTGGCAGGAACGATCCGGCCACCGCTCGCAGCCTGTTGGAACGCGCCGTGCAGCTCGATCCCGGCGAGGCCGCGGGCCGATCTGCACTGGCGCAGCTGCGGCAGGACCGCATTGACCAAGCGCGTGCGCAAGCCCGGCGGCAGCGCGAGGCGGACCGGCCCGCCGACGCGCGCCGCACACTCGAAGAGGCCCTGGCCGCCGATCCGGACAGCGTCTGGATCCGCCATGACCTCGCGCTCGAATATCGCCGCCAGGGACTGGCCGCGAAGTCGCGCGATGCCATGGACGGCTTGCCGGCCGCGCAGGGCGGTACGCCGGATGAGCTCCATGCGCGCGCGCTGCTGGCAGCGGATGCCGGGGAACCGGCGGAGGGTTTGCAGTACCTCGAACGCCTGCCCGCAGAAGCGCGAACGCCGGACACGACGGCGCTGCAACGCCGCCTGTGGACGCTCGACCGGACGCGGCGGGCTGTCGATCTGGTGCGCCAGGGGCAGGTCGACGCGGCACGCGTGCTGCTGGCGAGTACCGAGTCGACGCTCGGTGCCGATCTTCCGCGCCCGGCGCTGGGCCCGCTCGCGCTGGCCTGGAGCGATGCGGGCGACCTGACGCGCGCGTTGACCTTGAGCCGACGGCTGGTGGCGAGCGACGGGCCGCCCTCCACGGCCGACCAGTTGCTCCACGCGTCCCTGCTGTTCAAGGCCCGTGAGGACGGCGAGCTGGCGGCGGTGCTGGACCGGCTGCAGGCGGCCGACATGACAGGCGCGCAGCGCCAGGACTTCGACGCCCTGCGCATCGGCCAGGAGGCGCGCCAAGCCCATGCCCGGCCGGCGGCCGCGAGCGTCGAGGCCGAGCGCGGCGCCACCCTCATGGCCGGCGCGGTGTATCGACGCCGCAGCGGCGAGGCGGGACTCGGGCGGCTGTCGGACAAGCAGATACCCATCGAAGCGCGCATTCCCCTGGGCGAAGGCCGGCTCGTGCTGGGCGTGACGCCGACCGAGCTCGATGCCGGCACGTTGGCAACCGACCCCACGAGCGCCAGTCGCTTCGGCGGCGGAGCGCCCGCCGCGCAGCGGCAGTCGCTCGGCGCTGTCGCCCCGCCGGGCGCGCAGAACGCGCGCGGGGTCGGGCTCGGCGTCGGCTTTGCAAGCGATCAGCTCGATGCCCGCATCGGGACCACGCCCATCGGCTTCGCAGTGACCAACGTCATCGGCAATGTCACCTACAGCGGCCAATTCGCCAACGACGTCTCGTTGAAGGCGGATCTGTCGCGCCGTCCGGTGACCGACAGCCTGCTGTCTTTCGCCGGCACGCGCGATCCGCGCACCGGCATCGAGTGGGGCGGTGTGGTCGCCACCGGCGGCCGCCTGGACCTGGCCCGCGACTTCGGGTCGCACGGCATCTACGGCTACGGCTCGGCCCATTCGATCACCGGCAAGAACGTGACGAGCAACACCCGCTACGAGCTCGGTGCGGGCACGTACGTGCCCGTATTGCGAAGCGCGGACTCCGCATTGACCATGGGCGTGAACCTGGACCTACTCTCCTACGACAAGAACCTGAGCCGGTTCACGCATGGACAAGGCGGCTACTTCAGCCCCCAGCGCTATGCCAGCCTCACCTTCCCGCTCGACTGGAGCGGCCGCGACCGGCGGCTGTCGTGGCGGCTGAACGCATCGATCGGCGTGCAGTCCTTCAGGGAAGATCCCGTCACCGACTCCGCCGCGGGCGGCACACCGCTGCTCGCGGCTCCGGGCAACCGCCGCACCGGCGTGGCCTACAACGTCGCCGCGATCATCGAGTACCAGATCGCGCCGCAGCTCTTTCTGGGCGGCGCGCTCGGATTCAGCAACGCGCGCGACTATCGGCAGTTCACGGGCAACGCCTATCTGCGCTATGTGTTCGGCAGTCCCGGCTCCAAGGGCGCGCCCGCCGGCGGGGTGACGCTCAGGCCGTTCAGCTCGCCGTACACGCCGCTGTTGTAGGTCGGAGACGAAGAGGCGCGCCGCGACCGGCTCTTTTCGGAGAGGCGGTGTCGCCCGCCGTGTTGCGGGATGGCAAGACGGAAAACCAATGACAAAGGAGAAGAGCTCATGTCCTCCACCGATTTCGAATCGATGTTCGATTTCGCGCCTATCTCTCTCTGGCTGGAGGACTACAGCGGCCTCAAACAGCTGTTCGATAGATGGCGTCGGGACGGTGTCTTGGATCTGGTGGAGCACCTGACTGCCGATCCGCAGCATGTACGCGAATGCATGGCACAGTGGCGGGTGCTGAGCGTCAACCAGAGCACGCTCACGCTGTTCGGTGCACAAAGCCAGGCCGAACTGCTGTCCCGGCTCGACAGCATCTTTCGCGACGACATGGCCGCACCGGTCATCCGTGAGCTTGACCAACTCTGGCGCGGCAATCTCTTCTTCGAGAACCAAACCGTCAACTACGCCCTGGACGGCCGGCGGCTGGACGTCCAGGTGCGCGTTCAGGTGCTGCCCGGCCATGAAAAGACCTGGGACCGTGTGCTGGTCTCGCTGGACGACATCACGGAGCGCGTACGCGCCGAGCAGTTGCGCCGGGAGAGCGAGCGCTATGCGCGCGGCCTGTTCGATCATTCGCCGGTGTCGCTGTGGGTGGAGGATTTCAGTTCGGTCAAGGCCTTGCTCGACGACATACGCGCGCGAGGCATCCGGGATTTCACGACCTTCATCAAGGTGCATCCCGAGTTCGTGTCGCGCTGCATGAAGGAAATTCGCGTGATCGATGTCAACGGCGAAACCCTGCGCATGTTCGGAGCGACCGACAAGGACATGTTGCTGGAGAACGTTTCGCACATCTTTCGCGACGAAATGCACGACTCCTTCGCCGAGCAGCTGCAGGATCTCTGGGAAGGCAGGACGCAGCAGCAGCGAGAGGTCGTCAACTACTCGCTCTCGGGCGACCCGATCAACATCCACATGCAGTTTGCCGTGCTGGAAGACCGGCTCGCCACCTGGGACCTCGTGCTGGTCTCGCTGATCGACATCACCGCCAGGAAGAAGGCTGAGACCTACCTCGAATACCTGGGCAAGCACGACGTGCTGACGCAGCTGCGCAACCGCAGCTTCTTCACGGAAGAACTGAACCGGCTGTCGCGCAAGGGCCCGTGGCCGGTGTCGGTGCTGGTGATCGACCTGAACGGCCTGAAGCCCGTGAATGACGAGGAAGGCCATGCCGCCGGCGATGCGCTGCTGCGCCGAGTGGGCGAGGTGCTGAGCAAGGCAGTCGATGAGCCCGGCTGGCCTGCGCGCATCGGCGGGGACGAATTCGCCGTCGTGCTCCCGAAGACCGACGAGCGCGGCGCCGAGGCAGTACGAGACCGAATCGTGTCGATGCTGGAGCTGAACAATCAGTTCTATGCCGGGCAGAGCGGGCATGTCCTGAAGCTGGCGATCGGCCTCGCAACCTGCGGTCCCGGCGATCAGCTGGATGGCGCGCTGCAGCGCGCGGACAGGGCCATGTACGAGAACAAGGCCAGCTACTACCGCGACCTGGGCGGCGAGCGCCGCCAACGTTGAAGCGCAGCGGCCCTCGTTTCAGTGAACAATAGCGGCGTATCCGAATGTACGCGGCTGCGCCTCTTTTGCCCTTCCGACAACTATTACCATGCCCGCTCGCACGCTTGCCGGCCATCTCAAGATTTGCGATGGACTGATCCTCTGGGCCGACGAAGATGCGCACCACCTGCTCGGTTACCCGCTCGGCGCATTGACCGACATGCCCTTCGAAGACGTGCTCGCACTGCGGCCGGGCTCGAAGGTGGATCCCGAGGCTTCTGCGACCGGTGACATGCAGGTGCCCGCGCGTGGCGCCATCGACGTCCACCGGGTCCAGCTGCGCGCCCACCACGAGCGCAGCATCCAGGTCGACATGCGCGGCGAGCGCATGGACGACCGCTGCATCCTGTGGACCTTCGGCCTGACGGCGCGAGGCGTTCGGGGCGAGCGGCTCGACGCGCTCTCCCGGCATGACGCCCTCACACGGCTGCCGAACCGCATTCCCACGCTCGACGAGCTGAATCAGACGCCCTACGCGCACGCCGGTGATCCAGACCGCCTGCTGGCGGTCTTCTATCTGGACATCGATCGACTCCGGGACATCAACGACACCTTCGGCCCCATCGGGGGCGACGCGGTGCTGCGCGAAGTGGCCCGGCGTCTCAAGACGGCGCTGCCGCACGACGCCGTGGCAGCACGGGTCGGCGGCGACGAGTTCGCGCTCGTACTGCCCGTCACCAGCAGGCAGCAGTGCGAGGAACTGCTGCAGCAACTTCTCGCGCGCCTGGCCCATCCCTATCGGCTGCAGAATCGATCGGCGCGCCTGCACATCAGCGTGGGCGCGGCTCTCATGACGCAGGGCGAACAGCCGACGGAGGTGATGCTGCAGCACGCCCAGCACGCGGTCTTCTTTGCCAAGCGCGCCGGTGGCAGCCAGGTGCACTTCTTCGATGCCGCGCAGGCCCTGGAGGAGCAGCAGGAGCAGCTGATCCGGCAGCGCATCAAGGAAGGACTGGTGCAAAACGAGTTCATCCTGGCCTACCAGCCCAAGGTGGACATGCGCCGCGGCCTGGTCATCGGCGTCGAAGCGCTCATCCGCTGGCAGCACCCCGAACGAGGTCTGTTGCAGCCGGCCGCGTTCGTGCCCTTGATCGAGGACCACGAACTGGTGGAACAGCTCGGGGACTGGGCCATCGGCGAGGCGGTTCGCCAGGCAGCGGCCTGGCTGGCGGCGGGCGTCAAGACCTCGGTCAGCGTCAACATCAGTCCGCGCCACCTGTTGCGTCCCGATTTCATCGAGCGGTTGAAACTCCACCTCAGGCTTTTTCCACAGCTGCATGCCGGTGTGCTCGAACTGGAGATCCTGGAAACCACCGCGATCAAGGACTTCGCTGCGGTCGCCGAGTTCATCGGGGCCTGCAAGGCGCTCGGCGTGCCGGTCACCATGGACGACTTCGGTACCGGCTACTCCTCGCTCACTTACCTGCGTCAACTGCCCGTGGCGGCGCTCAAGCTGGACCAGTCCTTCGTGCGCGGCATGCTCGATGACGCAGAAGATCGAGCCATCGTCGAGGGCATCCTGGTAATGGCCCAAGGCCTGGGACGCAAAGCCATCGCCGAGGGCGTGGAGTCGGTCGGCCACGGCGACGCGCTCATGGCGCTCGGCTGCACGCTCGGCCAGGGCTACGGCATCGCAAAGCCTTTGCCGGCGGATCAGGTCCCGGAATGGATTGCCGGGTTCGAGCGCTCGCCTCACTGGGGCAGGACGGCCGCTGGTTGAACCAGGGCCACGCCTTCTTCGGCCAATTCTTTCTCCAATGCTGGATGACCGCCGCCGACTCGCAGGGTTGCGGCAACATTTACCTGGGCTGACTCGCTCGCGGTGCCACGCCTCGGGAACGGCGCCGCGGCCTGCCCGGGGATCACACCGACGCGCAAGCCCGCATTCAGGCGCAACGCAGGCTTGCGCATGGACTTCCTGTTGCTCAGCCCGACGCTGCTGCCCCGGCTCGTATCGGGCACGCCGATTGCCCTGGCTGAAGACGACAGAGGAGGTTCGGATATGCGATGGAACGAATGCTACGAGAAGGTCCAACTGCTGAGCCCCAAGGCGGCAAAGCTGGCTTCACGAATGCTTCGCAAGGATCCGCTGGTGCCATCCAACTGGGGCTTTGCGCTGGAGGTGGCGCTCACGGTTCGTGCGCACGGGGTCGGTGCCCTGACTTCGGCTGATCTGGAAGCGATTGCCGCCAGTCAACGCGACGAAGGGACCCCGGCACCATCCACGCTCGATGAGGACCAACGGGAGGCTTGGGCATTCGCCGCTTCGGTCCGAGCCTTTGCCGTCCGGGATTCGGGCGGTGTGGGGCAACGGCCCCATCCAGCACCCGAGGGGCCCGCCTGGGATCCGCGAACGCCGACACCGGACGAAGCTTGGCTGCTCGCCTTCTCGGAGGAATTGCGGCGGCTGGCGGACGGCAAGATCGATCCCGACGAAATTGCCCGATGTGCCATCGAGCGGCTCGAGACGGACGGACATCGCAGTCCCCTGGCGGTTGCCCGGGAACAGTTCATTGCTGCACCGGTCAGGTAGATCGCCGTGAGGCCTTGCCTGAGCGATGGGACGCCCGATTCAAAGCTGCTTGTGGCGCTTCCGGCCAGACGCCTGGCTGAAGCGGGGACGCCGACGCTAGGCTCCGGGGGGCCGGTAGGCGACCGCCTGCGCCCGCTTGAGAGCCTCCAGGGTTTCCTCGACGGTGAGGAGCGGCGTCGTCTCGATTTTCGACAACGCACCGCCCCCGCCTATCGCAATGGCCACCGCGGCCATGGAGACGTTGTCAGGCGCCTCCCAGAGATTGAAGCCGTCGTAGGTGCCGAAGCCGTACCAGAAGCCGTGCAACTTGCCGCCGACCGACTCGATGTACTTGCGCGCGGCTTCGCGGCGGTCCTCGGGCTTCTTCATCAAGCGAGCCCAGGTTTCGGGCGAATAGCTGAAGCGCGTCAGATAAAAGGCCATGGCCACAACCCTCCTTCCAGCGTCTCGTACCGCTCGCAATGCGCGAGCATGAAGAGTCTAGCCCCGCCGGCTGGGTAGCGATAGGTCACTGGGCGTCTGACGCGCTGAACCAGGGCTGGTCCGGCAACGGCTGCACGGGATGCGATTGCCTGAGCGCTGCCCTCGCTGTTCAAAATGTGCTTGCTGAGGGCAGGACGGCATAGCGACAGATCCACTTCAATGCAACCGTCTCTGCCAGGCTTTCGGCTGCGCCCTCCGCAGCGCGGAGTTCCTCGGACAGGCTCATGACGCGGTGACGGGCAAAGCCATGGGCGGTGCTCTCGGGGTTGGGGCCCGAAGCGGCAAGCTGATCAATCGCGCGAACCAGTTCAGCACGAATGACGGTCACGGGGCGATGGTCGTCTTCCATGTCGTTCTCCTTGTCTGACACTGAGTTGCAGCAAGCTCAGGCTGAGTTCTGTTTAACTTGATGGATGGCTCTGGTTTGCTCGCCGACTCGCGCCAGGCGGATACGCGTGAGTACTTTTCGCCTCACTCATTGCCGCGCACGTTTCCCAAGGGGTGTTCGCAGCCGCGAATTTGTGCCGAAATGCCCATGGCCGACCACAACTTCTTGAGAATGTGATTTCTTCACAGGTAACATATCGTCACTATTAGCAGCAGTCTGAAGATTGCTGTCCGGTGAAAAGGACTCGCTTCCGATGTATCAGCTTCCGTACCAACCGCCGCCCGGCTTCACGCCCGTGAACTCGCGGGCGCGCTGCTACGGCAGGCGAGGGCCATCACGTGGCTTCACCTTGATCGAATTGATGATCACCGTGGCCATCATCGGTATCCTGGCCGCCGTCGCCTATCCGTCGTACACCAACTACATCGTTCGCTCGAACCGCTCGGCGGCGCAGGGGGTCATGCTCGAGCTCAGCAACTTGCAGCAGCGCCATCTGCTGGACGCGAGGACCTACGCGGCCAACGTTGCGGCCTTGAATTGGACCGTACCAGCGAATGTGCAGTCCAACTACACCATCGCAACGGCCCTGAAGACCGGGACGACACTGCCTGGCTTCACGATCACGGCCACGCCCATCGGCAATCAACTTGCCCGGGACACCGCCTGCGCGACGCTGAGCATCGACGAAGCGGGCGCCAAGAGTGCGTCCGGCACCAGCGGAGCGTCAGGATGCTGGTAAGTCGTCGCAGCGCCGGGCGCCGTGTGCGCGGCTTCACCCTCATCGAACTGGTTGCTGCGATCACGGTCATGGGTGTCCTCGCAACCCTCGCGCTCCCCTCGTTCCGCGCCTTCGTTGCGAACCAGCGCATTCGCAACGGGTCCTTCGACCTGATGGCCGCACTTACGCTCGCGCGCAGCGAAGCCGTGACGCGCAACCGCAGTGTCGACCTGAAGAGGAGCGGTACTTCATGGGACCGCGGCTGGACGGTGGAAGAAGGCACCCGCACATTCCACAGCCAGGAAGCCTACAAGGATCTCGCTATCAGCGACTCCAGCGGCCTCGGCGTGATCACCTATGGCAAGGACGGTCGCACCGTGACCACGAGCACCAAATTCACCATCGCGCCCACGACCGCCATCGCAGGTGTCAGCTCGCGCTGCATTTCGGTCGGCCTGAACGGGCTGCCGAGCAGCAGCATGGGAGCTTGCTAGATGGCGCGGCGTGTCCCGGTTCGCGTGCGTCGTGGGGCAGCCTCTCTGCGGGGCATCGCACTCATTGAAGTCCTGGTCACGCTGGTGATCCTGCTCTTCGGTTTGCTCGGGCTGGCAGGCGTGAGCAGCCGCGCCAGTCTCGCCGAGATGGAAGCCTACCAGCGAATCCAGGCTCTGCAGCTGTTGCAGGACATGGCCGATCGGCTGAACGCGAACCGCAAGGTCGCGAGCTGCTATTCAAATGGCACCATCGGCGTGGAACTGAGCCTGAGCAGCACCACCCCAACCACCTGCACTGCCGGCAACGTGCAACAGCAAACGCAGGCGATTGCCGATCTCGCAGCCTGGAAGGATTTAATCAGTGGCCAAGCCGAAACGCAGTCGGGCACGAAGCTCGGCGCCATGATCGGCGCCATCGGCTGCGTGACCCTCGACGACGCCGCCAACAATGTCTACCTGATCGCCGTGTCCTGGCAAGGCCTGCACAAGACAGTGGCGCCCACGCTGACAGATGGCAGCACCGCATTTCCCTGCGGCAGCGGCGCCTACGGCGATGAAAAGCTGCACCGGGTCGTCTCCACCAAGGTTCGCATCGGGGCCCTGTCATGAGAGCGCACCAACAATTGCGCCGTCCTGTGCACAGCCTCGGCTTCACGCTGATCGAGCTGATGGTGGCCATCGTGCTGAGCCTGTTCCTGATGATCGGCCTGATCAGCTTGCTGGTCTCGACCGTGAACTCGCGCTCCGAGCTCGACAAGACCGGGCGCCAGATAGAGAACGGACGCTACGCGCTCCAGCTGCTCAGTGAAGACATCCAGATGGCCGGCTTCGTCGGTGCGTCTTCGAGCACCACCTTCGCGACCGTCGCGCCTGTGGCCTGTCCCACGAACGTCGCCGCGCTGGGCTACTTTGCAATGACGAGCCCGGGCACGTCCACCGTTCCCTTGCCGATCTACGGCTTGAACAGCACGCCGGCCTGTATCAGCAATGTCATGGCGGGCACCGCCATGCTGGTCCTCACGCGCGTCAACACCAACGTCGTAAGTCCTGCGGCGGCGGTCGCGACCGAGGCCTACCTGCAGGTCTCCACCTGTGCAAACGACACCCTGCCGTTCGCGGCGGCCTCCGGCGCGTCGGCCGCGAGTTTCCCGCTGATGCAGAAGAACTGCCTGTCGAGCAATCTCGCGCCGCTGCGCAAGATCATGCAACGCGTGTACTTCGTGAGCACCTGCAATGCGTGCGGGACCGACACCATTCCCACGCTCAAGATGGCCGAGTATCTGAACGGCGAGATGGTGATCACGCCGCTGGTCGAGGGCATCGAGAACCTGCAGCTGGACTATGGAGTCGACATGGACGGCAATGGGTCCCCGGACTGCTACACGAGCAACCCAGGCAGCCCGCCGGCCGCGCAGATTGCCGCTGCGGTGTGCCCGCAAACCACGCCGCCCTACGACTGGACCGCTGCGATGACCAACTGGACCAACGTCATGGCCGTGCGCATTCATGTGCTGGCGCGCAATACCGCCGGCAGCGGCGGCTGGACGGACGCCAGGACCTATGCCATGGGGCTGGCCACGGACGCGGGCCCCTTCAACGACAACATCAAGCGCCACGTCTACAGCACGGTCGCGCGGCTCTACAACAGCTCGGGCCAGAGGGAAACACCATGAAGGCGTTGGGTCGCGGCACCGCGCCGCGCGAGCAGGCAGGCGCCACCTTGCTGGTTGCGATGATCTTCCTGGCGGTGATCACGCTGATCGTCACCTCGTCCATCAAGACCGTCAATGTCAACACCAAGCTGGTCGGCAACATGCAGACCCAGAAGGAGGCCGACGCGGCGGCGCAGCAGGCGATCGAGAGAGCAATCAGCAGCGACTTCACTGCGCTGCCGACACCGAGCACCTGGGCGATAGACAACGGACAGGCCGTCTCGGCCTACACCGTTGCCGTGCCGGCGCCGGTTTGCACCGGCATCAAGGCGATCAAGCTGAGCGAGCTGGACGCCACCAACGCGGACGACCAGCCCTGCTATGCCAGCGGCGCCGCGCAGAACACGGGCATCGTCGGCTCGGGCACGAGCGGCAATTCGCTGTGCTCGAACTCGAACTGGGAAGTCAATGCCACCGCCACGCCGCCCGCCAGCGATCCGACACCGACCGTGCACCAGGGCATTGCCGTACGCGTGGCCGTTGGCGCCGCGTGCTGATCAATCAGGAGCAGGACAGATGCGCCCCCCCTACCTTTTCCGACTAGGCGCCGCAGCCCTTCTGGCGCTGACCGGCACCGCAGTGCAAGCCGAGGACATCGACATCTATCAGGGCACAACCACCGGCGCGGCCCCGAACATGCTGATCATTCTGGACAATGCGGCAGCGGCCAGCGCGAGTTCAAGCTTCTCGTGCCCAGGGTTGACGGTCAACGATCCCAGCAAGAACCTGGGGTTCGAGCAATGCGGCCTGCACGGCGCCGTCTCCGCCATCGGGACCAACGCCGCCCTCAATGGCAACATCAACCTGGGCCTGATGTACTTTCCGGGCGGCCCCACCGACGGAGGCACCTTCGTCCTGCCCGCTGCCTCGCCGGCGCCCGACTCGCTGCTGCTCATGGACGGCAACAGCAACGATGACAGCAAGGGCGTGGGCAAGATGCTCCGGCGCATCGAGTCGATCAGTCTCAGTCAGGACAAGGGCAACAACAACCAGATTGCACAGGCAATGCAGGAAGCCTGGGCCTTCTACCAGGGGAAGACCGGCCTCTCCGGGACCCGTTACCCGGGCCTGGCGAACCAGCAGGCCTGCGGCCGGAATTTCGTTCTCTACATCACGCTCGCGACCAACAATCAGAAGCCCCAGGACGGCGCCAACCTGGGCGGCACCTCCTTGCAGGCCGCAGCAGGCCTGAGCGCACTGCCGGCGCAAGTGACATTGCCGAACTGGAAGTCGCCCCTCTCGCCCAACAGCACGGCCTCGGCCAAGTACCGCAGCGACTACTCCGACGAGTGGGCGAACTTCATGTACACCGGCAGCTCGCCCAGCCTGGCGACCACGTACCCGGGCATCACCACCTACACCATCATCCTGAGCGACGGCAGCAATCCGGATTACGAGCAGCTCATGGTCAGCATGGCCAACCAGGGTGGCGGCCAGTACTTCATGGTCCGGCTCGGGGACGTCCAGGCCCTGATCGACGCCATCGGCAAGGTTTTCACCGATGTGCAGGCGGTCAACAGCGTGTTCGCGGCGCCCGTGCTGCCGGTGAGCGCCAACACGCAGGGCACCTACCTGAACCAGATCTACATGGGCATGTTCCGCCCCGACAGCGACGTCAACCCGCGCTGGATGGGCAACCTCAAGCAGTACCAGTTCGGCGTCGACATCACCGACCCATCCGCGCCGCAGCTGTTCCTCGCCGACGCGTCCTGGGGCACGTACTCGATCGGCACCAACGCCAACCGTGCGCTAAGCGCAGCGGGCACCGGCTTCATCTCGCCCTCGGCCGTGAGCTTCTGGACCTCCAAGGCCACCGGCTCCCTGCCCGATTCCCAGGGCGGCTTCTGGCTCAATGCGTTCAAGGCCCAGGGCGCCGCCGACGGCTTTGACTGGGCGGATGGGCAGATCGTGGAGAAGGGCGGCGTCGCGCAACAGATTCGCCTCAAGCACCTCACCAACAGCTACCCGGCCAGCGCGGCAACCACGACAGCCACCGCCACCACGCGCAATGTGTTCACCTGCTTCGGCAGCGGCTGTAGCGCCAACGCTGCTTTGAGCACGATGCCATTCAAGGCCGGCAACCTGAGCTCGACGGACCTGGGCATCACGTCCAGCACGATGACCGCGGCCAACCTGATCAATTGGGTGCGCGGGCAAGACACCTACGCGGCAGGCGATGGGGCCGCGGGCCGGGAATCGAGCAGCCCGCCCGACGCCAGCATCACGATCCGCGGCTCCGTGCATGGCGACGTGCTGCATTCCCGCCCGGCGGTGATCAACTATGGGGGAACCACCGGCGTGGTGGTGTTCTACGGCGCCAACGACGGCCTGTTGCGAGCCGTCAACGGCAACCAGCCGAACAACCCCACCGACAGCAGCAAGCCCAAGGGCAACTGCACGGTCTCGTCGACCTGCTCCCTCAGCATCAAGGACGCCACCGGTGCCAACACCAGCGTTCCACCCGGCGGCGAGTTGTGGAGCTTCGTCCCGCCGGAGTTCTATCCGGGGCTGCAAAGGCTGTATCAGAACAGTCCGAGCCTCAAGCTCGGTACCCTGACCACCGGAAGCCCGAAGACCTATTTCTTCGACGGCGCGCCCAGCGTCTATCACAACAGCGCGACAGGGAGGGCTTATCTCTTCCTGTCCGCGCGCCGCGGCGGACGCCTGCTCTATGCGCTCGACGTGAGCGATCCCACGCAACCCAAGTTCATGTGGAAGCGCAGCAATGCAGACAGCGGCTTCGCGGAACTCGGGCAAACCTGGTCGCAGCCCAAGGTGGCGATGATCAAGGGCCATGCCAACCCCGTGCTGATCTTCGGTGCCGGCTACGACACCAACGAAGATGCCGAGCCACCCAATGCCGACACCATGGGCCGGGGAATCTTCATCCTCGACGCAGTGACCGGCGACATGCTCTGGCAGGCCGGCCCCGGCGGCACGGGCAGCAGCTGCACCGGCAATCCATGCAGACTGGCCGAAATGACCTATTCGATCCCGGCCGACATCACGCTGGTGGATCGCGACTTCGACGGCAGCATCGACCGGCTGTATGCGGCCGACACCGGCGGCAATATCTGGCGCGTGGACCTTCAGCCCACCGGCAGTGGCGACGTCAGCACCTGGCAGGCGACCCAGCTTGCAGCCCTGGGCGGAAGCGGTGCCACCCGGCGCAAGTTCTTCTTCCCGCCGGACGTGGTTCTGACCAAGACTTACGACGTCGTGCTGGACATCACCGGGGACCGGGAGCATCCGCTCCTAACCCACCAGTCCCGAAGCATCGTGAACCGCTTCTACATGATCAAGGACACCAAGGTCGGCATGAGCGCGACCGGCTGGACGCCCGTGCGCGACGACACCAGCAGCAGCGCGGACCTCGTGCCCACGTCGTTGTTCAGGGCCACCAACACGATTCCGTACGACGGTTCACTGAGCGGCTTCTACGTCACCCTGGCCGGCGCCGGCGAAAAAGGCGTGAACGCGCCGACCACCGTCGGCGGCCTGGTCTACTTCGGCACCAACCAACCCATCGTCCCCAGCACTACCAGTTGCCAGGCAAACCTCGGTACGGCGCGCAGCTATTCGGTCCACTTCCTCACCGGCGCTTCGAACATCCGCCAGCTCGATGGCGGCGGGCTGGTGCCGTCGCCCGTGTTCGGCATCGTCACGGTCAACGTGGGCGGCACCGATCGCCAGGTGCCCTTCCTGATCGGCGGCGGCGGCGGCTCCGGGGCAGACGGCAGGTCCGGCCTGGGGGCGCAAAAGCCGGTCATCCCCACCAAAAACATCCGCAAGAGAACCTACTGGTACCGGGAGACCGACCGCTGAGGAAGCGGACACCCAGCGCAGGACTTCGGTTTCCTGCACGCATCGCTCACAGCCGCGCAGTGCGGCGGCGCTCGGGCGAGGCCAAGGCCCACTGCTCACGGGCGGCTTCTTCGAGAAAGTCGATCACGGCGCGCACCCGGACCGCGTTGCGACGGCTCGGCAACGAAACAGCGTACATCGTGTACGTCGCGGTGGAAGCAAACGGCGCCAGAACTTCCACCAAGTTGCCCTTGGCCACATCGGCCGCCGCCAGGGGACGCGACAGTACTCCGATCCCCGCTCCGGCCAGGATTGCGCGATGCACCAGGGCCGAGGTATTGGCGGCGAGCTGCGGCCTGACCGTGACGTCTACCGGCCTGCCGGCTTTGCAGAACGCCCAGGTCACGGCAGGTCCCTGCGCGGTATGGGTAACGGTCTGGTGCTGGTGCAACTCATGAGGGGAGGCCGGCTCGCCATGGAGGCGCAGGTAGCCCGGCGAGGCGTACAGGCGCCGCCCAAACGACCCCAGGGGGCGAGCGACCACCGATTCGCTGTTGCCGATCGTGGTGCGCAAGGCCACGTCGATGCCCTCTGTCACCAGGTCAACGACGCGATCCTCGGCCACCAGTTCGATCCGCAATGCCGGGTGCTGCGTTCGTAGCTGGGCCAGACGCGGCACCAGAAGCTCTTCGCAGATCTCCTGGCTGGAGGCCAGGCGCAGCGTGCCACTCACGCGACTTCGCTGCTTCGACAGCGCGGCGGAAATGTCCTCCAACTGGGCCAGCAGCGCACGCGCTTCCTGCGCCAACTCGAAACCTTCCGGTGTCGCCGACAAGCTATGGGTCGAGCGACGCAGCAATGTGATTCCATAGCCGGCCTCCAGACGACCCACGCCACGCGTCACGACCGAAACTGCAACACCCAGCTCGCGCGCCGCCGCGGAGAACGAACCCAGGTCGAGCGAGCGGACGAGCCAACGCAAGTCGGAGGGGTCTGGGAGGAAGTGACTCATTCGCGGGCGCCTTTGCGTGGGGAGCAAAACCGATTATTGCGCCGAGTCGTTTCCGGGCGGAGGCGCCTTTTCTAAAGTCAAGACACTCACTCAACACCCAAGGAAGCAGCCATGCCCATTCTCAACGTCAAGGTCTCGGCACATCGCTCAGCCGAACTGTCCGGCCGCATCACCGAAACTCTGCTTGAACTGACCAGCCGTGTGCTCGGCAAGCGGCGCGACCTGACGGCGGTGGCGATCGATTATGTCGACCCGAGCGACTGGTTTGTCGGCGGCAAGTCGTTGGCAGAGTTGAAGAAGGCGAGCTTCTACTTCGACGTCAAGGTGGTCGACGAGACCAACACCAAGGCGGAGAAGGCCCGCTATGTGGCCGAGGCCTTCGAGGCGTTCGGGCGGCTCCTCGGGGAACTGCACCCTGAGAGCTACGTGTACGTGCAGGATGTCCGAGCCTCGGCCTACGGCTACGGCGGCAAGACCCAGGAGTTCCGCCACCAGCATCCCGATCAATGAGAGGTCACCATGGAACTGGCAAACATCATCGTGGCCACGGCAATGCGCCGTGCCGGTCTCGACTCCTGGATCGCTGAAGGCGAGTGCAAATGGTCGCTCCCGCTTCAGTTCCTCCCCGAGGGCGCCGGATGGGTTGAGCTTATGCGCCTCAAGCCCGGGGTTCGATTGGGCTTGCACCGGCACACCGGCGAGGTTCATGCGCTGACATTGGCGGGCGTACGCCGCCTGAATGACGGCCGCACCGTCCACGCCGGCGACTACATTCACGAGCCTGCCGGCAACGTGGACTGGTGGGAAGCCATCGGGGACGAGGAGCTCCTTGTGCACGTGGTCGTCAAGGGCAGCGTCGAGTATCTCGGGCCACACCGCAGCGTGCTGCAGCGGATCACCGCCGCCGACCGCATCGCGGACTACCGCAGAGCATGCGCAGCAATGGGCGTCGAGCCTCGCAAGCTGGATTAGCCCGCGGTGCCAGGATTGCCGAAATCGTCCACCGCCTCCACGCGCGCATTGCCGTGCGCTGCGCCTGCGTGATCCGCCCGACGATCGGCCGCCCCCTTACGGGCTTGAGGCGATGCCGGGGACGCTCTTCACCACAGTACGACCATGGCCCCCACCGCCATGACGATGGCCAGCGCGATGAAGAACAGATGGCGGCGCCCGCCCCTCGCATGTGGTTTGCCCTGCTCTTGATCAAAGTCCGACAGCTCCTGGAGCTGGGTGGGGCCGGTGTCTAAAGCTGCCGCAAAACGGTTGTGATCGCTGAATCTCTTTGCCATGGCTGCGGATGGTGGGATGGTTGTGTTGCGGAAAGTGTAGCCATTTGTAGTACTGAAAGATGGACAACAGGTCTCGCTTTTGTGATCTTTTCATTTATCTGCGAAGCGAATGTGTGTCGGCGATGCCGCGTGAGGGTCGCGCCGCTCAAGGCGTGCCGGGTGCGTCTCAATGGCCAGCTGCGGCCGGACGTCAATGCCAAGGACGTGGTGTTGTACTCGCTTGCTCGACCTTGGAACCGGTGGTCGCGCGACCCGGCGACCGCCCTGGCAGGGGCGTAGCCGTATCTGAGTTGTCCGAGAGAGTGGCGATCGACATCGCCTATGGCGGTTCGGCAGCCAGGACGTGCGGGAACGCAGCGATCGCGCAGGAATGACAGAGGTCTCTCGGCAAATGGGCGTCCAGCTTGTCGAACCTGGCTGCGGTGCTTGCATCAACGCAGGCCCGGGCGCATCGAGTCGGGCAGAGCAGGTCACCATCAGCGCCATCAACCGCAATTTCCCAGGCCGTTCAAGCCCAGGGTCGTTGTGGCTGGGCAGTCCCTCTACCGTGGCAGCAAGCGCTCTGGCGGGCTACGTCGTTTCGTTCTCGAGACTTAAAGACGAGAGATGACTGTTTGGCTCGCCGTGAGCCGGCTCGCCAGAAAATCCAAGAACGCAGCCGCACCGCCGCACCTTGCCGGCGTTGCAGCAGCCATGCTGTCAGGACGCCTTGGACGGCCTTGCGGGGGCTTCGTCCAGTGCGTGCGTCTGGTCGATAAAGCGGCGACTGGAGGCCAGAATTTCCTTGCGGGTGCGCTCGGATTCGACCGCGCGGGACAGCACCAGTGCGCCGACGCATTGCGCAATCAGCGCCCACGCCGCATCCGGGTCGCCAATGCGCGAGCTCCAGCTCTTCTGCAAGCGCTTCAGTCCGTCCTCGACGGCCGCACGCACTTCGGGCGCCGCCCTTGCGATCTCCGGCCCAAGTGCCGGCAAGACGCACCCGGTTTCCGGATGCAGCGCGTGATACGAACTGAGATAGCTTCGCAACCGCTTCGCGACATGATCCGGCGGCGACTCGCGGTCGCCGCCGAGCATCTCGGCGCTGTTCGAGACTTCGAGCTCGACGAGCTCGGCGAACAGCGCTTCCTTGGATGGGAAATGGCCGTAGAAGGCGCCCCCGCTCAGGCCGATGCTCGCCATCAGGTCATCGACCCCGGTTGTACCGAAGCCGCCCTTCTTGGCGATTGCACGGGCATTCGCGAGCAGCTTCTTGCGGGTTTCCTCTTTGTGGTTTGCCGGATAGCGCATGAATGGCCTCTACAGAACGTGGAGCAACCATCATAGCATTTCGATCGTTTGGTAAACGGCTGTGCTTCCATCAGCCAATCAACCTTTGGGCGAGGGTTTCTCCCTGCTGCAAAGCCCGTTCAGCGTGTTGACGCTGCCGTCCTTGCAAACCTATAGTTCACCACCGTTTACCAAACGAACGTTATTTAACGCCAAGCGGATGATGTAATGACGCAACTGACCCAGCTGATCGTGCAAGGCATCTCCAGCGGTGCAATCTATGGGCTCGTCGCGCTCGGCCTCGTTCTCAGCTACAAGGCGACCGAGGTCCTCAACTTTGCCCAGGGCGACGTGGTGATGCTTTCCGCATTCCTCGGCTGGGGTCTCGTCGTTGCCGCCGGCCTGCCTTTCTGGCTCAGCTTCGTCGTTGTGCTGTGCATCTCGGCCGCCCTCTGCTTTCTGCTGGAAGCCAAGATCATGCGCAGGATCGTCGGCCGCCCCCAGTTCTCGGGCGTCATGCTCACCATCGGGATCGGTTTCATGATCCGCGGCGGCGTGAGCATGTTCTTCGGGCCGGAGTCGCGCAGCTATCCCACGCCGTGGACAGGCCGATCCATGCAGCTCGGCAGCAGCGTGGTGGCCGAACTCAACCTGGTGATCGTCGGCGCCGCAATGGGCGTAACGGCACTCCTCTATTACTTCCTGCGCCGCACCACGCTCGGCATTGCCATTCATGCGAGTTCACAGAACCAGCTCGCTGCCTACCTTTGCGGGGTGCGCGTGAAGCGTCTGAACTCCCTGGTGTGGGCCATCTCCGGTGCGATCGCCGCACTGTGCGGCCTGCTGCTCGCCCCCATCACGCTGGTCGACCTGGGCCTGTGGTTCGTCATGCTCAAGGCGCTGGCGGCCTTGGTTCTCGGCGGCTTCGGCAGCGCGCCGGGCGCCGTCATCGGCGGACTCCTCATCGGCCTCATCGAACAGTTCGCGGGCGTCTACCTGGCGGACGGCGTCAAGGATGTGGCGCCTTACCTGGTGCTCATCGCGGTTCTCATCCTGTATCCGCGCGGGATTCTCGGCGAAAGCCACGGCCGGAGGGTCTGATCCCATGGCACGCTACGAAACCGGATTCGACGCCGGGCGGCGCCTGCTGCGCGGCAAGCACGAGCGGCTTGCATACGGCCTGCTTGCATTGGCCCTGGTGGTCGCACCATGGGTGCTGCCGGCCTATCACATCGGCGAGGCGACATTCATCCTCATCATGTGCGTCGCGAGCCTCGGCCTCATGATACTGACCGGTTTCACCGGACAGGTGTCGCTCGGCCAGTCGGCATTCGTCGCCATCGGCGCTTACATCCACACCATCCTGCTGACCCAGGGCGTGCCGCTGCCGGCGTCGCTGCTGCTCACCACCATGGGCGCTGCGCTCGGCGGGCTGCTCGTGGGAATGCCGGCCATTCGCGTGTCAGGGCTGCATCTGGCGATGGTGACCATGGCATTTGCCATCGTGTGCGAACACGTGCTCGGCCGATGGAAAAGCGTCACCGGGGGCCACAGCGGGATGGCCGTCCCGGACCCTGCCCTTTTCGGGCTCAGCCTTGGCGGCCCACGCGCTTTCTACCTTCTTTGTCTGGTGGTGCTGGCAGTGGTGTTGATCCTGTTGGTCAACCTGATGCGGTCCGCCACCGGCCGCGCCTTCATCGGCATTCGCGACTCCGAGGCGGCGGCGCAGGGCCTGGGCATCGACGTCGCGCGCACCAAGGTGCTTGCCTTCAGTGTTTCAGCGGCGTGTTCGGGGCTCGCCGGTGCATTGCTCGCCCACCAGATGCAGCACATCACGCCCGAAGCGTTTGGCCTGGCGCTGTCGCTGCAACTCGTGTTGATGGTGTTCATTGGCGGACTGGGCAGCCTGCGCGGAGCCATCCTCGGCGCGATTCTGATCGGCCTCCTGCCCTCGTTCATCTCATCGCTGAAAGAGGCGCTGCCCGCCAGGCTGGGCGCGCAATTCGGCCTGGAGCTTTTCGTCTACGGCGCCGTGCTGAGCTTCTTCGTCCTGCTCGAGCCGGGCGGACTGAACTCCCGCTGGGTTCGCATCCGCAAGGTCCTGGCCGAGTTCCCTTGGGTGCGCAAGAGCAGCGTTCACACGACCAAGGTCTACATGAAATCGGAGCGCTACCGATGAGCGCGGCATTCTTCGAGGCGGAGCGGCTGAGCCTGTCGTTCGGCGGCGTCAAGGCTGTTCGCGACGTGAGCTTCTCGATCCGCGCGGGAGAGATTCTCGCGGTGATCGGTCCGAACGGCGCGGGCAAGACATCGCTGCTGAACCTCATCACGCGCGTGTTCGATCCCACCAGCGGCAGCATCCGCTTCAACGGGAACGACATTTCGCGACTGGCACGGCACGACGTGGTGCGCCAGGGCATTGCGCGCACGTTCCAGAACATCGAACTGTTCGAAGGCGCGACGGTGCTGGAGAACCTGCTGCTCGGCCGCCATCGCGCGAACCACGGCAACTTCTTCTCTCAGATGTTCAACCTGCCGGCCGTACAGCGCGCGGAAGCCCTCTCGCGCGAGCGCGTCGAAGATGTCGTGCGCCTGCTCGATCTCGCCCCGTTCCGACATCGGCCCGTGGCGGAACTGCCCTACGGCGTGCGCAAGGTCGTCGAGCTCGGCCGCGCACTTGCAGCGCAGCCCAGTCTGCTGCTTCTTGACGAGCCCGCCTCCGGATTGAACCCCGAGGAGACGCGCCGCCTCGCGTACTGGCTCGAAGACATCCAGGCCGAACTCGGCGTCACGGTGGTCATGGTGGAACACGACATGTCGCTGGTTGCCGCCGTGGCCAATCGCGTGGTGGTGATGGACCAGGGACAGGTACTGACCGATGGCACGCCGGCACAGGTGCAAGCCGACCCGCGCGTGATCGCGGCTTATCTGGGGACCTGATCTCATGACTCCGCTGCTGTCTGTCCGCAATCTCGAGACATGGTATGGCCCCGTGCGTGCGCTGCACGGCGTGACCCTCGAAGTGCATGCCGCGCAGATCGTCACCGTGCTGGGCGCCAACGGTGCCGGCAAGACGACGCTGCTCAACACCATTGCCGGCGTGCTCGCACCTTCCAACGGAACCGTCGAATTCGAGGGCCGGCCGATCGGCGGCCAAGACGCCGATGACGTTGCTCGCGGCGGCGTGGTGCTGGTGCCCGAAGGCCGCCAGATATTTCCCTTCCTCACCATTGCGGAGAACCTGCGCATGGGTGCGTTCGCAAGGCGGGATGCGGACATCGCGCGAGACATGGACCAGATGTACGACTGGTTCCCGCGCTTGCGCGAACGCCAGCGGCAGCAGGCGGGCCTGCTTTCCGGCGGCGAGCAGCAGATGCTGGCGATCAGCCGCGCGCTCATGGGACGGCCTCGCCTGCTATTGCTGGACGAGCCGTCACTGGGTTTGTCGCCGCTGTTCACCAAGGACATCTTCGCCATCATCAAGCGCATCCGCGAGCAGACCCAAACCGCCGTACTCGTTGTGGAGCAGAACGCGGCCATCGCGCTGGCCACCGCCGACCACGGCTATGTCATCGAACTGGGACGCGTGGCTGCGGCCGGGAGCTGCGAGGCCCTCTCCCAGCGCGAAGACATCAAGGAGTTTTACCTGGGTGGCGCATCGCACCACCTGCCGCAAGGTGTCGCTGGCGGGATCCGACCGGCGCGGCGACGCCCTTCCTGGAACTGAGAAAAGGACTGCCATGCCACTCAATCGTCGAACGATCCTGAAGACATCCCTTGCCGCCGCGGCGCCGGGCGCCCTGTGGACCACATCCGCGCACGCAGCGGGTGTGGGCGACAAAGAACTGGTCCTGGGCACCCATCTCGACCTTTCCGGACCGGTGGCCATCGCCATGCCGGTGATCCGCAATGGCATCCAGATGCGCATCGACGAGGCCAACGAGGCCGGCGGCATCAATGGCCGCAAGCTCCGGCTGGTCATCGAGGACAACGCGAGCCAGCCCTCGCAGGCCGTGCGCGCCGTGGACAAGCTGATCCGCAGGGACGAGGTCTTCGCCCTGCTCTGCCCCTTCGGCTCGGGACCGAACGTGGCCACGGTCAAGAAGGCGGTGGACGCCGGCGTGATCTGTTTCGCGCCCTATGCGGCCTCCGGTCTCGTGCGCCAGGCGGCCGGCCAGACGCCGCTTCTGTTCACGACCAACCTGAACTACGACAGCACGACATCGGCCGCCGTGAAGTGGGCGACCGGCAACCTGGGCAGCAAGAAGGTCGGCTTCATCTACCAGGAGGGCCCCTTCGGCGACCTGGTCGGCAAGGGCGTGAAGGCCGCGCTCGCGACCAAGGGCGCGCCGCTCGCCGCCGAAGCCAGCTACAAGGTCGGCGATCTCGATTTCTCCTCGCACGTCGCACGCATGCAGGCCGCGGGCGTGGATCTCATCGTCTGCGCAACCACCACACGCGAAACCATCGCCGTGGCGGCCGAAGTGAAGAAGCTCGGCTTGACCGGTGTCAACGTGCTGACCGCCAGCCCGGGCCGTGCCGGCCTCACCATCGCCCTCGGCAAGGACGCGATGGAGGGCGTGTATGGCGTCGGTACCTGGCGCATCGCGACGCCGGACCAGGCCACGGCTGCCGAGAAGTCGTGGGCCGAAGGCTATCGCAAGCGTTTCAAGGCAGAGCCCGACGACGTGGCCGCCGCCTTCTACGACTACACCAGCTGGTTCCTGCAGGAAGTGCGCAATGCGGGCCGCGACCTGACCACCGACAAGCTCGTGAAGGCGCTGCAGGCGTCCACCTTCAAGGGTGTGTCTTCTTACGACACCCAGCGCTTTGCCAACAACCACATCGACCCGGAATGGACCCGGGTCGAACAGGTGGTGCAGGGCCGCTGGACCGCACGGTCGAGCGTGGTCGACCCGGCCAAGAACGCCCTGTGATCCACGTGTCGCCAGCCCTGGCCGCGGACGAGGCGCGCATCGCGACCCTGCCCCAGTTGTGGCGGCGCCGATGCGCCGAATGGGGCGACCGGCCTGCGCTCCGACACAAGGAGCGCGGCATCTGGCAGGGCCTGTCCTGGAGCGGCTATTTCAACGAGGCTCGAGCCATCGGGCTCGCGATGGCCGAGTCCGGGCTTCAGGCCGGCGAGGTGGTTTCGATCCTTTCGGACAACCGGCCCCGATGGCTGATCGTCGACGTGGCGGCGCAGGCCATGGGCTACGTCTCCCACGGCATTTATCCCTGCAGCACCGCCGCGCAAGTCGGGCATGCGCTGGCCGAAGCCGGCGCGCGGGCGGTTTTCGTCGAGAACGCGGACCAGCTGGTCAAGGTGCTCGCGGTACGTGACACCTGTCCCGACCTGCGTCACATCGTGGTCCTGGAAGCACGCGGACTCGCGCGCTTCACGGACCCGCAGGTCAGCACGTACGACGAATGGCTTGCGAGCGGCACTCAAGCAGCGGCCAGGGAACCAACGCTGTTCGACGGCCGCATCGACGCAGGCACCGGCGAGCAGTTTGCGTTCCTGGCGGGCACGGCGGGCAGCACCGGACCGGCGCGGCTGGTGCCCCGGCGCCAGCATGACTTCTTGCGCGAAGTGCGCACCATGCGCCATTGGCTGCAGCTGCGTCCGGGCGATCGGGCACTGTCGATCATGTCGTTGGCGCACTACGGCGAACGCATGCTGGCGCAGAAGGCGATGCTCATGCATGAAACCTTGCTCCACTTGCCGGAAAGCGCAGCCACGGTGTTCAACGACATGGGCGAGGTCGAGCCGCACCTCCTGTTCGCAGCCCCGCGCTTCTTCGAGAAATTGCAAGGAATGACCGAGCTGTTCATGCAGGAAGCCGTGCCTGTCGCCCGGACTGCGTATGCCTCGTGCCTCGCGGCGCGCCGGCCCGGCTGGCTGCAGCGCAGGACGCGGGAGCGCATACGCTCGGCTTTGGGTTTGCGGAACGTGCGCCTCGCGCTGGCGAGTGGAGCTTCCAGCCCAGCGCAAGTCGCCGACTGGTTCGACGCCATCGGCGTTCCCATGCTCGACTGCTACGGCATGGCCGAGGCCGGCTTCTGCAGGATTGTTCCTGCCGGCCGCTCGATAGAGGCCGCATCCGCACCGTTCGAAACAGGCACCCAGCTGAAGCTGGCGCCCGATGGAGAAGTGCTGGTGCGCGGTGCGATCCCAAGCCCCGGCTACTGGGTGCGCGGAACCCTGAGCACCGTCCCGGCCCTGGCGGACGGTTGGCTGCGCACCGGCGACCTGGGGCGAGTGGACGAACACGGCCGCGTGCAGCTGTTCGGCCGCGTGCGCGCGCGGGCGACCGGAACACACGGCGAATCCATCAGCCCGGAGATTGCGGAAGATGCGTTCCGGCTCAGTGCGTACATCGCCGATGCGATCGTCGTGCCGGCGCAAGGCGGACGTTCGGCGGCGCTTCTCTCTCTCGACGAGGAACGGATCAGGAAGTTTGCGCAGCAGCAGCGCCTGCCCTTCACCGACTACCTCAGTCTGCTCGGCCTTCCCGAAATCACCGCGCTCGTCGCTGCGCAAGTGGAGATCGCGAATGGCCGCCTGCCCGAGAACCATCGCGTGCGCACCATACGGATCATCCCGCGCTCATTGCATCAGGGCGACGAAGAACTCACGCCCGCACTGCGCCTGAACCGCATGGTCGTCGCCAGCCGGTACGCAGACCTTTTTACCGAACCCCTTGGAGTCTGATCATGAGAGAAGCCGTCATCGTTTCCACCGCGCGCACGGGCATCGGCCGCGCCTTTCGCGGGGCATTGAACAACATCAAGTCGCCCACCCTGACGGGCCACGCGATCCACCATGCCGTCCAGCGAGCGGGCATCAACCCCGAAGAAGTGGAGGATGTGGTCATCGGCACCGCGATGGCCGCCGGCACCGCGGGCATGAACATCGGGCGTCTCGCAGCGCTCGCGGCAGGTCTGCCGCAGTCCGTTCCGGGACAGACCATGGACCGGCAATGCGCTTCGGGACTGATGGCAATCGCGACGGCTGCCAAGCAGATCATCGTCGACGGCATGGATGTGACCGTGGGCGGCGGCCAGGAGAACATTTCCGCGGTGCAGAACCCGTTCGTCAAATGGGTGGGCGAGGACGCCGACCCGCTGCTCATCGCGCGCGTGCAGCACGCCTACATCCCGATGCTGAACACGGCCGAGATCGTGGCGAAGAAGTACGGCATCTCACGCGAGTCGCAGGATGAATATTCCGCCGAAGCCCAACGCCGCACCGCGCTGGCGCAGGAGCGCGGTCTGTTCGATACCGAGATCGTGCCCATCACTGCCAGCATGGCCGTGGCCGACAAAGAGACGGGTGCGATCAGCTACCGCGAAGTCAGCCTCGACCGCGACGAAGGCAATCGTCCGGACACCACGGTCGAGGGCCTTGCCAAGCTCAAGCCCGTCATCGAAGGCGGCGTCATTACCGCGGGCAATTCGAGCCAGCTTTCGGATGGCGCATCGGCCTGCGTGCTGGTGGAGCGAGCGGTGGCCGAGCGGCGCGGGCTCCAGGCGCTGGGCACGTACCGCGGTATCGCGGTCGCTGGCCTCGCGCCCGAGGAAATGGGCATCGGCCCGGTCCTGGCCGTGCCGAAGCTGCTGAAAACCCATGGTCTCAGGGTCAGCGACATCGGCCTTTGGGAACTGAACGAAGCCTTTGCTTGCCAGGTGTTGTACTCGCGCGACCGGCTCGGCATCGACCCGGAAGCCCTGAACGTCAATGGTGGCGGCATCACCATCGGGCACCCGTACGGCATGACCGGCTCGCGGCTGGTGGGGCATGCGCTGATCGAAGGCAAACGGCGCGGCGTGCGTTTTGTCGTGGTGACGATGTGCATCGGCGGCGGCATGGGTGCCGCGGGCCTGTTCGAAGTGGCTTGAGGCAAGGAACATCGCCATGACATACCAGACCCCATTGCGCGATATCCAGTTTGTATTGCACGAGTTGCTCCAGGTGCCGGCCATGCTGGAAGACTGCGGTCAGCCGGAACTCGACGCCGAGACCATCGACCAGGTGCTCGCCGCGGCCGGCCAGTTCGCCAGCGAGGTGATCGCGCCGCTCAACGCGCCGGGCGACGAGCACGGTTGCAGCATGCCCTCTCCCGGAGTGGTACGGACGCCGCCTGGCTTCAAGAAGGCTTACGACGAATTCACGAAGAACGGCTGGGCCGGACTGGCGTGCAGCCCCGAGTTCGGTGGCCAGGGCTTTCCTTCGGTCGTGGCCAATGCGGTCTATGAAGTTTTGGGCGGCGCCAACATGGCGTGGTCGTCCTACCCCGGCATGTCGCATGCCACCTACGTGAACGTGGCGGCCAACGGCTCGGACGAGCAGAAGGCGCTCTACCTGCCGAAGATCGCCTCGGGCGAGTGGGCCGGCACCATGTGCCTGACCGAGCCCAACGCGGGCACCGACCTGGGCCTCATGCGCACGCGCGCCGTGGCGCAGCCCGATGGCAGCTACAGCATCACCGGCAGCAAGATCTTCATCTCGGGCGGCGAGCAGGACCTGACCGGCAACATCATGCACCTGGTGTTGGCGCGCATGCCGGACGCACCGCCCGGCGTGAAGGGCATCTCTCTCTTCATCGTTCCCAAATTCCTGCCCGATCCAAGCGGCGCGACCGGCGCCCGCAATGCGGTGGTCTGCGGCTCCATCGAGCACAAGCTGGGCATCCACGGCAACTCGACCTGCACCATCAACTTCGACGGTGCAACCGGCTGGCTGCTGGGCGCGCCCAACAAGGGACTGGCGGGCATGTTCGTGCAGATGAACCACATGCGCGTGCTCGTTGGCATGATTGCCATCGGCCTGATGGAAGCGGCCTACCAGAAGGCCTTGGCCTATGCGAAAGAGCGCCTGCAGGGTCGCGCCAGCGGCGTGAGATCGTCGGGCGAGGCGGCCGACCCGATCATCGGGCATGCCGACGTGCGCCGCATGCTGCTCGTGCAGAAGGCGAACATCGAGGGCGCGCGCGCATTGGCGCTGTGGACGGCGCAGCTCAGCGATCTTCAGCGGCTTCATCCCGACCCCGCCCAACGAAAGGCAACGGCCGAACTGCTCGGATTGCTGACCCCGCTCGTGAAAGCGTTGTCCAGCGACCTCGCGGTCGAGTGCACCCTGCTCGCCATGCAGGTGTTCGGAGGGCACGGCTACATCCGTGAGAACGGCGTCGAGCAGCACCTGCGGGACGTGCGCATCGTGGGACTCTACGAGGGCACGAACGGCGTGCAGGCGATGGACCTGCTCGGGCGCAAGGTGCTCGCCGATCAGGGCCGCCAGATGGACACCTTCCTGGACATGGCCGTCGAGTTCGCCGAAACCTGCAGCCCGCGCGATGCGATGCATGAGTTCGCGAAGCCGCTCGTCGATCTGGCCACCGACATCAGACAGCTCACGCGCGAGCTGCTGGTCGCGTCGGCAGAGGATCCGCATGCCGCAGGCGCGGCCGCCGCGCCCTATCTGCGCCTGGTCGGGCACCTGGCCCTTGCGTGGAGCTGGGCGCGGATGGCCGAGGTCGCCTTCAAGCACCCCGAGTCGACCGACCCGATCTATGCATCGAAGATCGCAACGGCCCGCTTCTACTTCCAGCGCCTCCTGCCGCAGACGGCAGCGCTCTGCGGCGAGATCCGGGCCGGGTCTTCGGCATTGATGGAACCAGCCGTCGATCTCTTCTGACCGCGGCATGCATCGCCTGAGCCGCTTCGCGCTTGCCTGCTGCCTCGAGTTGCTCGGGCCACGCAAGATGCCCTGAAGCATCGATCTCGAGTTCGATTTCCACGGTCATGCGACCGGCGATGCGCAAGCAGTTGCTGCGCAATCGCTGTCGGATCTCGAAAGGCCATGAGTCGCCGCCTCGCTTTCCAGTGCGAGGCGGCGATGTCCGACGCTAGGCCGCGACAGGCTCCAGAAACCCCGTAAGGCGCCGCACGATCAACTGCTCGGCCTCTTCCATGATGCGATCGATCAGCTCCTGAACCGTCGGGATGTCGTTGATCAGGCCGACCACCATGCCGCAGCTCCAGGCACCTGCGTCCATATCGCCTTCCATCATCACGCGCGGGTAGACGCCTGCGACTTGCTCGATGATGTCGTCGAACTTGAGGTCGGCGCCCTTTTCCTTCTCGATCCTGATCAGTTGTTCGACAGATGAATTGGTCAGCACGCGCTCGGTGTTGCGCAGGCCGCGCATCACCAGCCGCGTGTCGAGCTCGGTGGCCGCGACGATGGCGTCCTTCACGTTCTGGTGAACCGGCGCTTCCTGGGTGGCCACGAAGCGCGTGCCCATGTTCATGCCCTCCGCGCCGAGCGAGAGGGCCGCCACCAGGCTCCGCGCGTCGGCCATGCCGCCGGAGGCGACGAACGGAATCTTCAACTCCTCCGCGGCCCGCGGCAGCAAGATCATGTTCGGCAGGTCGTCCTCACCCGGGTGCCCGCCGCACTCGAAACCGTCCACGCTCACGGCGTCGCATCCGATTGCTTCGGCCTTGAGCGCGTGGCGCACGGAGGTGCACTTGTGGATCACCTTGATGCCGGCCTTCTTGAGCGCGGGCATGTAGGCCTCGGGACTGCGTCCGGCTGTCTCGACAATGCGAACCCCGCCTTCGGCAATCGCTGCGATGTACTCAGGATAGGGCGGCGAGGACAAGGTGGGCAGGAACGTGAGGTTCACGCCGAAAGGCTGGTCCGTCATGTCGCGGCAGCGGCTGATCTCCTTGGCCAGGAGCTCGGGGGTTCTCTGCGTCAGGCCTGTGATGAGCCCGAGCCCGCCGGCGTTGGAGACGGCGGCGGCGAGTTCGGCGAAGCCGACGTAATGCATGCCGCCCTGGATGATCGGGTGGCGGATGCCGAAGAGCTCAGTGATGCGTGTTTTCATGTGTCTCTCACCAGGTTTCCATGTAGGGCCGAAGGTCCATCTCGAACGTCCATGCGTCCCGAGGCTGGGTGTGCAGGTACCAGTAGTTCTCCGCGATGTGCTCCGGGTTCAGGATGCCGTCCTGCTCCTTGAGCGCATAGCGTTCGGGGAAATTGCTGCGGATGAACTCCGTGTCGATCGCGCCATCGACCACGACATGGGCCACGTGGATGCCGCGCGGGCCGAGCTCGCGCGCCATGCTCTGGGCCAAGGCGCGCAGGGAATGCTTGGCCCCGGCAAAGGCCGCAAAATTTGCCGAGCCGCGAATCCCTGCCGTCGCACCGGTGAAGAGAATCGTGCCGCGCCCACGCACGACCATCCTGCGGGCGACCTCCCGCGCATTCAGGAATGCGCTGAAGGCGGCCATCTCCCAGATCTTCATGTACTTGCGCCCGGTCTCCTCCAGGATGCTGCTGGGCACGTTGGCGCCGATGTTGAACACCATCACCTCGATCGGGCCGCGCTCCTTCTCGACCTGGTCGATGAGGGCGACAACGTCGTCCTCCTTGCGCGCATCGCTGCCGTAGCCGAATGCCTGGCCGCCGGCCGCACGGATGCGCTCGACGGCGGGCTCCAGTTTGTCGGCCGATCGCCGCGTCAGGCACGCGACATAGCCCTCGCGGGCGAAGCGCGCGCCGATTGCGCTGCCGGTGGCGTCACCCGCGCCGACGACGAGAGCCACACCGCGGTGGCTGGCTGGTTTGCTCATGCGTTCTCCTTTTGAATAAACGTCCGTTAGGTCATGCCAACGTTAGTCATTAAACGTGCGTTTGTCAAACATGAAGGAACCCAGTCAAACCCCGTTGACGTGGGTCCGTTAATCACATAGCTTCCGTTCACCAAACGTTCGTTATTTCAAAGGAGTTCTTCAATGCGCAAGTCGGTCGATTTCTTCTTCGATGTCGGAAGCCCGTCGTCATACCTGGCGTGGACGCAGCTGCCCGGCTTGTGCGCCAGCCATGACGCCGACCTCGTCTATCGGCCGATGCTGCTCGGCGGCGTCTACCAGGCCACCGGCAACGCCTCGCCGGCCACCATTCCCGTCAAGGGGCGCTATACGCAAATGGACTACGAGCGCCACGCGCGCCGGTACGGCGTCCCGTTCAAGGGCAATCCGCACTTCCCCGTCATCACGCTGTTCCTCATGCGCGCGGTCACCGGAATTCAGCTGCGCCGCCCCGAGCAGCTGCAGCAGTTGCTGGGCTGCGTGTTCAAGGCACTCTGGATCGATGCACTCAACCTGAATGATGCGCAACTCACCGCCCGCATCCTGACCGAAGGAGGCTTCGATCCCGCCGAGATCGAACGCCTGACGCAGGACGCCGAGACCAAGGCCGCGCTGAAGGCCACGACGCAAGAAGCGGTCGAGCGCGGCGTGTTCGGCGCGCCCACGCTTTTCGTCGGCGACCAGATGTTTTTCGGCCAGGACCGGATGGACTTCGTCCGCGAAGCGCTGTCCTGAGCCCCGGCCATCAGCAATGCACGAAGGAAACCACATGGAACACCGACTCTGGCATGCCTCCTACCCTCCTGGGCTTCCCCACGACGTCTTCCTCGACGACAGTGAAACCCTCGTCACCTTGCTGGAGCGCGCTTTCAAAAGGCATGCCGCCAGGACGGCGGTGACCTGCGCGGGCGAATCGCTGAGCTTCGCCCAGGTCGAACATGCGTCGGCGCTGCTCGCACGATCCCTGCAGGCAGCCGGACTCAAGCGCGGCGACAGGGTGGCCCTCCTGCTACCCAACAACCTCATCTACCCGGTGGCATTGGCGGCCATCCTGCGCGCGGGCATGGTGGGGGTCACCATGAATCCGCTGTACACGGCGCGCGAGGTGGCATACCAGCTGGCCGATTCGGGCGCCTCCGCACTGGTGGCTGCGGAGCCGTTCATGGGTGTCGTCAACGAGGTTCTCGGCCAGACAGAGATTCGGTATGTCATGACCGTACCGATGCAAGAGGTGAAGCAGGCATTGTTCGCAGTGGCCGACGAGGCGAATGCAGCAGTTGCGAACGATGACCCTCGGATCGTGAGTTTGCGAGACGCAAGCTCCGCGCTACCGGACGCCGACTTCACCAGCGAGCACGTGCGCCCCTCCGACCTGGCCCTTCTGCAGTACACCGGCGGCACAACGGGTGTGTCCAAAGGCGCTTGCCTGACGCACCGCAGCGTGCTGGCCAGCTCCCTGCAGATGCGGTCATGGCTCGGGCTGGCCCTCGACATCGACAACTTCGAGATCGTGACACCGCTGCCGCTCTATCACATCTATCCGCTCGGCATGACATTGACGGCCCTTGCCAGTGGCGCCCACAACCGCTTGGTCGTCAACCCGCGCGACACCCAGGCGCTTTGCGCCGAACTCCGAAGAGCGCCCTTCGACATGCTGATCGGCGTCAACACGATGTTCAATGCCCTCGTGACATTGCCCGACCTGCCTACCGTCGATTTCTCCCGCTGCAACGTGGTCATCGGCGCCGGCGCCTCGATCCAGGCGGCCGTTGCCGCCAGGTGGGTGGCGGCCGGCGGCCCCCCCATCACCGAAGCCTATGGGCTCACTGAAACATCACCCAGCGTCACCTTCAATGCGCCCGGACGCAACGGCACGATCGGCGCACCCGTGCCCTCGACCGACGTTCGCATCGTGGACGATGCGGGCGATCCGGTGCCGCTCGGCACGCCCGGAGAGTTGCTGATCAAGGGGCCTCAGGTCTTCGGGGGTTACTGGAACCGCGAGGACGAAACGCGCAGATCCTTTACGCAGGACGGCTGGTTCTGCACCGGCGACATCGTCACCATGGACGAGCAGGGCCTGATGTACATCGTCGACCGCAAGAAGGACATGATCCTGGTCTCCGGCTTCAATGTCTATCCGAACGAAATCGAGGGCGTGGTCGCCATGCACCCGGACGTGCTGGAATGCGCGTGCATCGGGGTGCCTGACGAGCGCTCGTCGGAGGCACCCCACCTCTTCGTCGTGCGGCGCGCACCGGAGCTGCGGGCGGAAGAGTTGGAAGCGCATTGCCGCAAGCTGCTTGCGGCTTACAAGGTGCCCCGCCACATCACATTTCTCGAGTCCTTGCCTAAATCGGCAGTGGGAAAGATCCTGCGGAAGGAACTGAGGCCAATTTCCGGCGCCGGCACGGACGCGGCGCACAGGGCCGCGGTCGCATGAGGGGCTACAGCTTCCTGAAGAACTTCGTCCAATCGAGCGAGGCTGCCGCGTTGACGCCAGGTTCTCCGCCTGCGGCCGCGATGGCCTGCAACTCGGGGACGAGGGTCAAGAGGCGACGCGTGAGCCAATAAAGATCCGAGTCATCGAGCGGGTCCGGCAATCTCAGCCTCTTGATCAGCAGTTGCAGACGGCCACCCAAGGGAAGGGCCATCAGCGGCTCGAGGAGCGAAGCCAGTTCGTCTCGTTCCTCTTGGTTGGCGAGGCCATGCTCGTCCAGGCTTCTCCAGATCGCCAGCACTGCGCGTTCGCATTGCTCGGCATCCGATGATCGCGTCGCTTGCGCGAGGACATCGGGAGGCGTGCGGCGCGAGGGGACGGAGCCTTTCTGCATGGCCATCAGCTGCCTCTCAGGAACTAATATTTTAGTACTAATCCCGAGGGATGCAATGCTGCACTGCTGCTGCTCGGCCGCGACCGCCGGAGCCGGCGAAGCGCCGCCCGCGCGCCTGGGTTCTTCGACCGTGCCCTTCGCTCATCGAAGGCTACGCCGCCCGCCTTCGCGAGCGCCCTGTCCTCGATCTCACGCAACCGAACGCCACGCACCCGCCTGCCGAGCCAGGAAGGGCACGCGGGTCTGCTGTTTCAGAGTTCGGGGCCGACCACGACGCCTTCGCCCGGCGCCAGCAACAGCCCTTCTGCGATCGGCGCCTGGCGCGTGGGGTCCGTCGACGCCAGCACGATCGAGTGCGCCGGCCACAGCGCGGGCGACAAGGCGGCTGCGCCGGCGCCGAAGTTCAACAGCACCACCACCCGCTGTCCCTCGAAGTTGCGTGCGTACGCCAGCACCTGCTCGTCGCTTTCCAGCGCCTCGTAGTCGCCCCGATTCAGCGCCGGCTGCGCGCGGCGCAAGGCGATGAGCTGCCGATAGAGCGTCAGCATGGATGCCGGGTCGCACGCCTGCGATTCGACGTTGCGCATGGCCCAGTCGTCCGCCAGGCGCAGCCACGGCGTGCCGGTGGTGAAGCCGGCCTGCGGTGCGCTGCTCCACTGCATCGGCGTGCGCCGCGGATCGCGGCCCAGGCCCTGGCCCGGCGCGTTCTTCTCGAACGGGTCCTGCACTTCCTCCGGAGGGATCGCGACATCGGTCATGCCGATCTCGTCGCCGTAGTAGAGCGTGGGAGTGCCGCGCAGCGTGAGCAGCAGCATGGCCGCCAGCCGCGCCATCTGCGGGCCGACGCGGCTCGCGATGCGGGGCTTGTCATGGTTGCCCAATACCCAGTTCGGCGCGGCGCCGGCGGGCAAGGCGGCTTCGTAGTCGCGCACCAGGCTGTCGATGTGCCGGGCCTGCCACGGCGCGCCGATCAGTTGGAAGTTGAAGGGCAGCTGCACGCCTTCGAGCACGCCCTCGGCGTTCAGCCCGTAAAAGGCGACCAGGCGCGACAGCGGCAAGTAGAGCTCGCCGATCAATACGCGCGATGATGTCGCATCGCTGAAGGCGTCGACCACGCGCCGCATCTCCGCCACGATCTGCTGCATTTCGGGCCGGTCCGTGGAGTAGAGCGGAATCCAGCGCAGCGACGGGAACTGGCCAGCGACGAAGTCCGGGTTGAGCGGGTTGTCGCGATACTCCGCGTCCTTGATGAGGTCGGAGAGCACGTCGACGCGAAATCCGTCCACGCCGCGCCGCAACCAGAAGCGCAGCACTTCATACATGGCGGCGCGCACCTCGGGATTGCGCCAGTTGAGGTCGGGCTGTTCCTTCAGGAAGGAATGGCAGTAGTACTGTCCGGTGGCAGCATCGAGCGTCCAGGCCGGGCCGCCGAAGTTGCTCTGCCAGTTGTTGGGCGGCCCGCCGTCGGGCGCCGGGTCGCGCCACAGGTACCAGTCGCGCCGTGGATTTCCGCGGGCGCTGCGGCTCTGCATGAACCAAGGGTGTTGGTCGGACGTATGGTTGGGCACGAAGTCCAGGACGAGCTTGAGCCCCCGCGCATGGGCCGCGCCGACCAGCGCATCGAAGCCGGCCAGCGTGCCGAAGCGCGGATCGATGTCGCAATAATCCGAAACGTCGTACCCGAAATCCGCCATCGGCGAGGGATAGATCGGCGAGATCCAGACCGCGTCGATGCCGAGCGCGACCAGATGGTCGAGCCGCGCGCGGATGCCGTCGAGGTCGCCGATGCCATCGCCGTTGCTGTCCTGGAACGACCTCGGATAAACCTGATAGAAGATTCCGTGCCGCCACCAGTCGTCTGCTGACATTCGCATCCTTTCGCGTTCGAGGGCGCCCATTCTCCTCAAGAACCCCCGCGGGCGCTCGATCGATGCTGTCGTCGGAAGTGCTGCGCCGAGGCTTCGCAGCGGTTTAGATGGATCTGCCTCCTGCCCTTGCGTACAGTCCGAAGGTTCCGTTGAAAACGCCCATGACTTCGCCCAGACCCCCCACCCTGCACGAATTCGCCGTCCTGCGTGTGCTGCGCGCCGAAGCCGAGCACCTGCCGCGCGCAGCCGCAAGGATGGCGGCAACCTATCTGCCCAGCATCGAGCTGCCCACGACCTGGCGGCCGGTGCTGGCACGGGCGCTGGAGGAGCGGGCCGGTGAACTGACATGTCCGCCGCTCGACGAGTTGCAGGCCGAGTACGGCCGCTTGGGCGCATGGCTGCCTGCCGCCTATCACGGCGATGCGACGGACGCGCGCTTCTGGCTGGTGGGCCTGCATGACCACGCGGCCGAGTACCTGCCCCGGCCAGCGCCCGCGCCCTGACAGACCGGCCTGATCGAGCCCGCAGCCAGGGGCCTCGCCGCCGCTCGGACCGGGAGTTGCAGCAGCCTTCGAGATCGCGTTGACCGGCGTCACCCGGTTCAGCAACGCGCTTGCCGGTCCCGTGCACCGCCTCAGTGACAGCTCGATCGAGACCGGTGCGTCGGCCTCGGCGCGGTGCGTCCTCGAGCGCTCCAGGTCCTTGCGAATCCACAGGGGCTGAAGAACCGCTTTCCCTCTGAAAGCGCCCCACCCTCCGAGCTCCCGTGCTCGCTGGCACGCGACCTGCTAGGCATAACCCGTCATAACAGGTTGATCTCGCCCCATGAATGCCATCCGCAAGTCACGGCAGCCCACGAGCGCCGACGCGCGCGTCGTGCCGATGTCGTCCGTCCCGATGCACACGCAGATCCGCGAAATCATTCGCCGGCGCGTGCTCGACGGCACCTACCCGCCGCACTCCCAGATGCCTTCCGAGAGCCAGATGATGCAAGCCTTCTCGGTCAGCCGCATCACGATCCGCCAGGCCATGGGCGACTTGCAGAAGGAGGGCCTGATCTTCAAGGTCGCCGGCAAGGGCAGCTTCGTCGCCAAGCCCAAGGCGTTCCAGAACCTGTCGCGCCTGCAAGGCTTCGGCGAGGCCATGGGGCCTTCGGGCTACGAGACCTTTTCGCAGGTGCTCAGCACGCGGCGCGTGGCCGCCAGCGAGATCGTGGCGCGGCGGCTTCAGGTCGGCCTCGGCGAGCCGGTCTACGAGATCCAGCGGCTGCGCTACCTGAACCGCGAACCGATCTCGGTCGACCAGAGCTACTTCCCGCTGGCGCTCGGCGAACGCCTCGTGCAGGAAGACCTGGCGACCCGCGACATCTTCGTGATCCTCGAGAACGACTTCGGACAGCACCTCACCCATGCCGACGTGCAGATCGAGGCGATCTCGGCCGACGCCTTCCTGGCACGCCAGTTGCGCATCGAGGAAGCCTCGCCGCTGTTGCGCATCGAGCGGCTGACCTATGCCGACGAGCACCCCATCGATTTCGAGTTTCTCTACTACCGCGGCGATGCCTTCCAGTACCGCCTGCGCATCGATCGAACCTAGGAGCTGAGCATGAAGACTATCGACATGGAATTCGACCTCGTCGTCATCGGCGGCGGCACCGGCGGGCCGATGGCCGCGGTGAAGGCCAAGGAGCGCAACCCGAAGCTGCGCGTGCTGCTGATCGACAAGGCCAACGTGAAGCGCAGCGGTGCGATCTCGATGGGCATGGACGGCCTGAACAACGCCGTCATCCCGGGGCATGCGACGCCCGAGCAGTACGTCAAGGAGATCACCGTGGCCAACGACGGCATCGTCGACCAGGAGGCCGTGATGGCCTACGCCGCGGGCAGCTTCGACATGATCCAGGAGCTGGACCGCTGGGGCGTCAAGTTCGAGAAGGACGAGACCGGCGACTACTCGGTGCGCAAGGTCCACCACCTGGGCGCCTACGTGCTGCCGATGCCGGAGGGCCACCACATGAAGCGCATCCTCTATCGGCAGCTCAAGCGCGCGCGGGTGGAGATCACCAACCGCGTCGTCGTCACCCGCGTGCTGACCGGCCCCGACGGCGAGGTCGCCGCGGTGATGGGCTTCGACTGTCGCACCGCCGAGCTCTACGTGATCCGCACCAAGGCTGCCGTGATCTGTACCGGCGCCGCCGGCCGCCTCGGCCTGCCGGCATCGGGCTACCTCATGGGGACCTACGAGAACCCGACCAACTGCGGCGACGGCCATGCGATGGCCTACCACGCCGGCGCCGACCTGGCCAACCTGGAATGCTTCCAGATCAACCCGCTGATCAAGGACTACAACGGGCCCGCCTGCGCCTACGTCACCGGCCCGCTCGGCGGCTACACGGCCAACTCCAAGGGCGAGCGCTTCATCGAATGCGACTACTGGAGCGGCGCGATGATGCAGGAGTTCTACAACGAGCTGCTGAGCGGCAACGGGCCGGTGTTCCTGAAGCTCGATCACCTGGCCGAGGAAACGATCCAGGAGATCGAGACCATCCTGCACAGCAACGAGCGCCCGAGCCGCGGACGCTTCCACGAGAAGCGCGGCAACGACTACCGCAAGCAGATGGTCGAGATGCACATCTCGGAGATCGGCTTCTGCAGCGGGCACAGCGCTTCGGGCATCCACATCAACGCCCGCGGCGAGACCTCGGTGAAGGGCCTCTACGCGGCCGGCGACTGCGCCAGCGTGCCGCACAACTACATGCTGGGGGCCTTCGTCTACGGCAAGCTGTGCGGCGAGAACGCCGCGGCCTATTGTGCCGAGGTCGGCCATGCGGCGCCGGACGCCGGTGCACAGGCCGCCGAGAGCGCCCGAATCCTGGCGCCGCTGCAGCGCAGCGGCG
This sequence comes from Variovorax sp. Soil_C_17, assembly GCF_057657265.1. Taxonomy (NCBI): domain Bacteria; kingdom Pseudomonadati; phylum Pseudomonadota; class Betaproteobacteria; order Burkholderiales; family Comamonadaceae; genus Variovorax; species Variovorax sp. Soil_C_17. The sequence continues at coordinate 96,404 of NZ_JBDGIT010000005.1, read as the reverse complement.
GGCTCACGCCGCACCAGATCGAGTTCAAGACACGCCGCCTGGTCAACGACTACCTGCAGCCGCCGAAGATCACCAGCAAGTACGAGATCGGCCTGCGCCGCTTCGCGGAGATCCGCGAAGACATGGAATCGATGTCGGCCGGCGATGCCCACGAGCTGATGCGGGCGATGGAGGCGCATTCCATCCTGGACTGCGCGGAGATGGCCGCGCACGCCTCGATGTTCCGCACCGAGAGCCGCTGGGGCCTGTACCACAACTACGTCGACCACCCGGAGCGCGACGACGAGAACTGGTTCTGCCATTCGCTGCTCAGCCGCGACCCGCAGGGCCGGATGGCGCTGCGCAAGAAGGCGATCGAGCCCTACATCGTGCCGGTCGACGACGAGGAACGAACCGCCTACCAGCGCCTGCGTGTCGCGAGCAGCGCCGAGGCCGCCTGAACCAGGAGCACCACGAATGACCACTGCCGCCACCCTCACCCAGGTCCCCGTCCGCGTGGACGAATCCAAATGCATCGCCGAGAAGGGATGCACCGTCTGCGTCGACGTCTGCCCGCTCGACGTGCTGGCCATCGACATGCTGACGAAGAAGGCCTACATGAAGTTCGACGAGTGCTGGTACTGCCTGCCCTGCGAGCAGGACTGCCCGACGGGCGCGATCAGCGTCGACATCCCCTACCTGCTGCGCTGAAGGACCGTCATGGAAACCGGACTCAACAGCTTCGGCGAAAGACTCACCCATAGCGACGCCACCGTGCGGCGCCTCGCCGTGATCGACCTGCCCTACAGCGACGAGGACGACATCGTCCCCCTGCTGCTTCCGTGCCTGGCCGACAGCGACGCGCTGGTGCGCGCGGAGGCCGTGCGGGCGCTCGAAGGCTTCGAGGAGCCCGAGGTCGTGCAGGCGCTGGCGCCGATGCTGCTCGACGCCGATGCCGAGGTGCGCAAGGCGGCTGGCGCCGTGCTCGCCGAGCTGAAGGAGGGCGCGTCGGCCGCGCCCCTGCTGCCGCTGCTGCTCGACGCCGACCCCGAAGTGCGCGCCCTCGCCTTCCATGCCATTCGTGCGCTGCGCGCGCCGCAGGCCTTCGAGCCGGCCATGCACTCCCTGCGCGACCCCGATGCGGCCGTGCGCCGCGAAGCGGTGGGCGTGCTCGGCTACCTGAAGGACCCGGCGGCCATCGGCGACCTCGCCGAAGTCGCGGCCAACGACCCCGACGTCGAGGTGCGCCGCATCGCCGTCGGCGCCCTCGGCTACGCCAGCACCGTCAGCGTGCTGCCGGCCCTGACCCGCGCCCTGGCCGACGGCGGATGGATGGTCCGCGAGGAAGCGGCGCAGACCATCGGCAAGCTGCGCCTGTCGCCGGCCATTCCCGAGCTGGTGCATGCGATGCAGGACGACTACTGGCAGGTGCGCGTCAAGGCCGCGCGCAGCCTGGGGCTGCTCAAGGCCGAGGCCGGCCTGCCTTCGCTGGTGGCCTCGCTCGCGCACACCATCAGCAACCTGCGCAAGGAGGCGGTGATCGCCCTGGGCGAGATCGGCGACACGCGTGCCATCGCACCGCTGGAGGCCGCGCTCGCCGACCCCGATCCGGACGTGCGCAAGCTGGCGCGCCTGGCGTTGACGGCCATCGGGCTGGCGCAGAAGGCCAGGCGCGAAGGAGCTTCGTCATGACCTTCGTCGTCACCGAAGCCTGCATCCGCTGCAAGTACACCGACTGCGTGAGCGTCTGTCCCGTCGACTGCTTCCATGAGGGCCCCAACTTTCTGGTCATCGACCCGGACGCATGCATCGACTGCGCCGTCTGCGCCCCCGAATGCCCGGTCGACGCGATCGTTGCAGACACGGACGTTCCGGCGGGCCAGGAGCACTTCGTCGAGATGAACGCCCGCTATGCCGCGCAATGGCCCGTCATCAGCCAGACGCGCGAGCCCTTGCCCGACGCCGAGCACTGGGCCTGCGTCGGCAGCAAGCTCGATCACCTTTCAGAGCCCGCCTGAGCCCCCTCGAACCACTTCCAAACCCCCACGGAGAACCAGTCCATGAAGCACCTCATCTTGCGAATCGGCGCGGTCCTGGCACTCGCCCTGACCATTGCCCTGCCGGCCCTGGCGCGGCAGGAAGTGGTCATCGGCATCGGCACGCAGAACACCACGACGAACACCGTCACCGGCGGCGTCGTGCTCAAGGAAATGAAGCTCATCGAGAAGCACCTGCCCAGGACCGGCAAGTACAAGGACATCGACTTCAAGCTCGACTGGCAGAACTTCACCTCCGGCCCGCCGATCACCAACGGCATGATGGCCAAGAAGCTGCACATCGGCATGATGGGCGACTACCCGCTGCTCGTGAACGGCGCCACCGGCCAGGCACAGCCGGGCAACGAAACGCTGCTCGTCGCCATCATTGCGTACAACGCCTTCGGCTCGGGCAACGGCGTGGTGGTGCACAAGGATTCGCCCTACTACGAGCTGGCCGATCTCAAGGGCAAGCTGATCTCGGTGCCCTTCGGCTCCGCGGCCCACGGCATGGTGCTGCAAGCCATGCAGACCCGCGGCTGGAAGGACGACTACTGGAACCTCGTGAGCCAGAGCCCCGAGGTCGGCACGACCAACCTGCAGGAAAAGAAGATCGAGGCGCACGCCGATTTCGTTCCCTTCGCCGACCTGCTGCCCTACCGCGGCTTCGCCCGCAAGATCTTCGATGGCGCCGAGACCAAGGTGCCCACCTTCCACGGCGTGGTGGTGCGCAAGGACTTCGCGGCCGACTACCCCGAGGTGGTGGTCGCCTACATCAAGGCGCTGATCGAGGCCAACACCTGGGTGCGCGGCAACCCGACGGCCGCCTCCGCGAAGATCGAGGAGTGGACCCGGATCGAAAAGGAAGTGGCCTACCTCTACCTGGGCCCCGGTGGCATCCACACGCTCGACCCCACGATCAAGCCGCGTTGGCTGGAGACCATCAAGACCGGCCACGAGGTGCTCACCCGCCTGAACCGCGTCAAGCCGCTGGACATCAACGCCTGGGTCGACGAGCGCTACGTGCGGCAGGCCTACCAGGAGCTCAAGCTCGACTACGACGCACAGAAGCAGACGCTCGCCAACTACGACATCAGCGGCACCGACACGCTGTGCAAGACCCCCGTCACGCGCCCGAAGGAAGCCGGCGAGGTCTGGATCGAGGGTGCACCGATCGCCGCCCACGCCTCGCCGGCCTGCACCCTGGCCGCGATCAACAAGGCCCAGGGCGAGAACAGGAAAGTCAGGGTCGCCTACCTCAACGACAAGACGCTGGGCATCAAGCTGTTTGCCGACAAGGCCTTCTACGCGGTGAGCACCAGCGATCCGCGCAAACCGCAGATCGTGCCCTTCCTGCTGCGCAAGGATGCGCAGGCGGAGGCCGCTGCCATCGGCGGCAAGCTCGCCACCTACACCGAAGCGCTTGCGGCGGCCGGTCTCTGACATCGGAAGGCCCACGATGTCCACTGCCACGCAACGCCTGTTCCATGAAGTGCCGGCCCCTGAACGGCTGGGCCATGACGTGCCGGTGCCCGGCGATCTCGCGCAAGCCGCGCCTGCACGCGGCCTGGCCCGCCCCGAGGAGATCCTGCGCCCGCCGCTGCCTGCAGCGACGCCGGCCGCGGCGACCCCCGCCGAGCGCGGCTGGCAGGCCGTTCGCCAGCACGCGCCCGCCTACCTGATGGGTGCCTGCTCGCTCCTGGGCATCGTGCTCTTCTGGCATCTCGCCACCACCTACCGGCTGGACTTCTACGTGCGCTTCACCAACATCCCGACGCCGATGGAGGTGCTTTCCAAAGTGATCGAAGTCAACGGCTCGCCGAAGTTCATCAGGAACGTGAGCGTGAGCCTGCGACGCATCTTTCTCGGCTTCGCGATCGCCACGGTGCTCGGCGTGGCGCTGGGCCTGCTGATCGGCCGCTACAGGTTGTCGCGCGGCTTCCTGTTTCCGGCAATGGAAGTCTTTCGCCCCATCCCGGCGATCGCCTGGGTGCCGATCTCCATCATGCTGTGGCCCGACAACGAGGTGAGCATCGTCTTCATCACCTTCATCGGCGCGTTCTTTCCGATCCTGCTCAACACCATCAGCGGCGTGCAGGCGGTGGACGGCGTGCTGCTGCGCGCGAGCCAATGCCTGGGCGCACGGGAGCGCCAGATCATGTGGTACGTCGTGCTTCCCGGCGCCGCGCCGCAGATCTTCACCGGCCTGGCCGTCGGCATGGGGGTGGCCTGGGTCTCGCTGATCGCCGCGGAGATGATCTCCGGCCAGTTCGGCATCGGCTACTTCACCTGGGAAGCCTATTCGCTGATCTCCTACCCCGAGATCGTGCTGGGCATGATCACCATCGGCGTGCTGGGCCTGCTGTGCAGCGGACTGATCCGCTTCGTCGGCAAGTCGATGATGCCCTGGGTCGGCTACGGCGCGCGCACAGGGAGCGTTCAATGAGCGCCGCCCGGCCGCCCGAAGGCGCTCGCACCGCAGCGCGCAGCGCGGAGCTTTTCTTATGAGCGCCGCCGACACCCCCCGCAACGGGCACGTGCAGATTCGCGACGTCTCGGTGCGCTTCGGCGCCCAGGGTCGGATGATCGAAGCCGCGAGCCGCGTGTCGCTGGAAGTCAAGCCCGGCGAGTTCGTCAGCGTCATCGGCCCGTCGGGCTGCGGCAAGTCCACGCTGCTGAACATCGTGGCCGGGTTCATCCGGCCCAGCGACGGCCAAGCCCTGCTCGACGACAAGCCCATCGGCGGGCCCGGTGCGGACCGCGGCGTGGTGTTCCAGCAGTATTCCCTGTTCCCCTGGATGACCGTGCGCAAGAACGTCGAGTTCGGGCTGAAGATGCAGGGCCTGGGCCGGAACCAGCGAGAATCGGCGGCCCGCTCGCTGCTCGGCATGACCGGCCTGCTCTCGTTCGAGAACCACTACCCGGACCAGCTGTCGGGCGGCATGAAGCAGCGCGTGGGGATCGTGCGCGCGCTGGCGACCAGCCCGCAGGTGCTGCTCATGGACGAGCCTTTCGGCGCGCTCGATTCGCAAACGCGCGCGGTGATGCAGGAAATCCTCACCAACATGTGGCAACAGCTGCAGTTGTCGGTGCTGTTCATCACGCACGACATCGAGGAAGCGATCTTTCTCTCCGAGAAGGTCTATGTGATGACGGCGCGTCCGGGACGCATCAAGGCCGAGGTCCCCATTCCGCTGCCGCGCCCGCGCACACCGGAGATGACGGCTTCACCCACCTTCCAGGCGCTCGTGCGGCAGCTCAAGGCCTTGATCCGCGAAGAGAGCCTGGCCGCCATGGGCGGCGAGCTCGGCAACGGCGGGCTGCAGGGCATGGACCACCACTTCGGCCGGGACGGGATGAAGGCGCTGACATGAGCGAAGCGCCACCTCCACTCGAGACGCATGCATTTCCGATCGAGATCGTCGACCATCAGGCCAGCGGCGTGCTCGAGCTGCGCTGGCAGGACGGGAGCGCGAGCCGGCTGCCGCACGGCCTGCTGCGCGCGCGCTGCCGTTGCGCCGCTTGCGAACAGGCGCACCGCGAGCGTGGCAGCCATCCCGAAGCCGCGTCGTCGATCCGCCTCGCGGCGATCCACGCCGTGTCGGACAAGGGCCTGAACCTCGCCTTTTCCGACGGGCACAGGCGCGGCATCTTTCCCTGGGCCTATCTGCGCGAGCTCGGCCTTTCCGCAACTTCCTGATCACTTTCCGATGTCCCAACTCGCCACCGAACGCGTGCTGCATGTCCACCACTGGAACGACACGCTCTTCTCGTTTCGCACCACCCGCGATCCCGGATTGCGTTTCCGCAACGGACATTTCGTGATGCTCGGCCTGCCTGTGGAAGGCAAGCCGCTGATGCGCGCCTACAGCGTCGCGAGCGCGAACCACGACGAGCATCTCGAGTTCTTCAGCATCAAGGTGTCGAACGGCCCGCTGACTTCGCGCCTGCAGCACCTGCGACCGGGCGACGAGGTGATCGTCGGACGCAAGCCCGTCGGCAGCCTGGTGCTGGACGACCTGCGGCCCGGCCGCCATCTCTACCTGCTGTCCACGGGCACCGGCCTGGCGCCGTTCATCAGCATCATTCAGGACCCCGACACCTACGAGCGCTTCGAGAAGGTGGTGCTGATCCACGGCGTGCGGCAGGTCAGCGAGCTGGCCTACGCGCGCTTCATCGAGCAGGAGCTGCCGGACAACGAGTACATCGGCGAGATGGTGCGCGACAAGCTGGTCTACTACCCCACGGTCACGCGCGAGCCCTTCCGCCACCAGGGCCGGCTCACCGAGATCATCGAATCGGGCCGGCTGTTCGAAGACATCGGGCTGCCGCCGCTCGACCCCGCACTCGACCGCGCCATGATCTGCGGCAGCGCCGCGATGCTGGCCGACAGCTGCAAGCTGCTCGATGCGCGCGGATTCCGCATCAGCCCGCGCCAGGGCGAGCTCGGCGACTACGTGATCGAACGCGCCTTCGTCGAAAAATAGCTTCGCGCAAGGGCGCGCCGGCCAAGTGAGCGGATTACCTCACGCGCCCTCGCCGCACGAGATTGACGATCGCGAGCAAGATGACCGCGCCGATCAGCGAGGCGATGAGTCCTCGCACGCTGAAGTCGTTCTGATTGACGGTTCCGGCGCCGAGAAGTGGCGCGATGAGCCAGCCGCCGATCACCGATCCGACGACGCCCACCACGACATTGAGGATGACGCCCTGCTGGGCATCCGTCTTCATCATCATGCTTGCGACCCAGCCGATGAGGCCGCCAACGATCAGCCAGACAACGATGTTCATCTTGCTCTCCAGGTGTGTTTGGGATCAGCGGCGGCTGCGCATGGCCGTGACCAGGAGCGCGCCGAGGATCGCGCCGCCCGCGGCTGCAATCGCCACGGCCCGGCCGGGTTGCTCGGACACATACTGGGTGCCTTGGTCGGCGACCCTGCCCACCTGTTCCTTCGCTGCGCTCAACCGCTTGCCGGCGGCATTGACGGCGTTTTGCGCGTACTCCTTCCCGGAGTCGATCACCTGGCGCGCTGCCTGACTCGCAAGCTCTGAAGCATTGGCCTTTCTCTCTTCAGCGCTTTGACCGGATTGCGCCGAACCTGTAGTCGAGGATTCGAAAGGGGAGTTCTCCATGGCAGCTCCTTAGATGAAATAGATGGGACACGACAGTCTTGCGACCTGCCAAGCGTTGATACGACAGCGCACACCGGGGCACTCGTCGGCGCTCGGCCGCATCCCGTGTAGGGCGGCGGCGCACGAAACGAACGGCAGAGAGTCGCGCGACGGCCGCGGCAGAGCTTCAGCGGGCACGTCGGCCGCGCGGCCTCGACCGCCGGCTCATCAATGAAAGGAGACAGCAGCGCACCGAGGGTGCCTACACGCATGCGCCGGCCGTCGATGGAGATTGCACCCTCACGGCTCGACGCCCTTCCAGGAAACCAGGAACTGCCGCCACCCAGGCGAAAGGAAAAGAACGATGCTCGCCATGAACTACCGGGGCCCGTACCGCGTGCGGGCCGCCTACAAGCCGGACCCCGCGATCGAGCATCCCAACGATGCCATCGTGCAGGTCCTGCGATCCTGCATCTGCGGGTCGGACCTGCACCTCTACCACGGCCTCGTGCCGGACACCCGCGTCGGCACGACCTTCGGCCATGAGTTCGTCGGCACGGTGGTGGACATCGGCAGCTCGGTGCAGAACCTCAAGGTCGGCGACCGCGTGCTGGTGCCCTTCAACATCTTCTGCGGCAGCTGCTTCTTCTGCCAGCGGGAGCTGTACGGCAACTGTCACAACACCAATCCGCAGGCCACGGCCGTGGGCGGCATCTTCGGCTATTCGCACAACGCGGGCGGCTACGACGGCGGCCAGGCACAGTACGTTCGCGTGCCGCTGGCGGACGTCGGCCCGACCCGCATCCCCGACGACCTGCTGCTGGAGGACGCGGTCATGCTGACGGACGCCTACCCCACCGGCTACCAGGCGGCCGAGATGGGGGAGATCGAACAGGGCGACACCGTCGTCATCTTCGGTGCCGGGCCCATCGGCATCTTCGCGGCGAAGTCGGCGTGGCTGCTCGGTGCGGGGCGGGTGATCGTGGTGGACCAGCTGGAGTACCGGCTGGACTTCGCCAGGCAATTCGCCCAGTGCGAAACCCTCGACTTCAAGACGGTCGACGACATGGCCATTCACATCAAGAAGATGACGGACGGGCTGGGTGCCGACGTCTGCATCGATTGCGTGGGCTGCGAGGCGGCCGGCAGCGCCTTGCAGCATCTCACGGGCGTGAAGCTCAAGATGCAGGCGGGTGCCGCCACCGTGCTGCACTGGGCGATCAACTCGGTGCGCAAGGGCGGCGTGGTCTCCATCGTGGGGGTGTACGGGCCGACCTTCAACGCGGTGCCCATCGGCAACGCAGTCAACAAGGGGCTGACCCTGCGCATGAACCAGGCGAGCGTCAAACGCCACCTGCCGCGGCTCATCGAGCACATCCGGGCGCACCGCATCGAGCCCCATCGCGTCATCACGCATCGCATGCCGCTGGAGGAGGTGGCCGACGCCTACCACCTGTTCTCGAGCAAGCTCGACGGCTGCATCAAGACAGTGCTGATCCCGCCGGGCGTCCCGGCCTGAGCGATCGCTGGAGCTGCCATGGACACGCCGAACAAGTACGCACACATCATCGGCTGGGGTGCCGATCTCGACCACGCCGACCGGCCCGCTTATCCCAAGGAGCGCGTGCCGGCGCGCCTCGAAGGGGTCCACTGGGACCAGCCGGAACAGCAGGCCGAGCGGGTGGAGGTGTTCTGTTCCACCGAGCGGCCGGGCATCACGCCGGTCTTCGGCTCCACCTGCCCGCCGCGCTGGCTGAGCGGAAGGCTGCGCCGCCTCGCCTTCCGCTACAGCGAGAACGATCTTCGCCACTGGTTGCTGCTCTTGATGGCCGACCGCGTGGATGTCGGCGAAGGCCTGGTGGAGGATCTCGCGCGCGGCCACGTGCCCAATGTGTACGCGGAGATGGGGGGCGCCGCGGAGCTCAAGCACAACCCGATGGGGGCGGTGCGCAAGGCAGCGGTCGTGGCAGCCGTGCTCGGCCTGGTCTACCTGCGCATGCGGAAACGGCGCCGGGTCTGAGCATCGGCCGCGCCTCCGCGGAAGGCGCGACGCATCGGCGGCGTGCGCTCCTGACAAGCAGGACAGAAACGTTATATTGCGTTACCGTCACTGCCACCGCACCGCCACTGCCCGCATGGACAACGACGAGGTCAAACAGCTGCTCGTACGCATCGGCCGCGAAGACCAGGCGGCGTTTCGCCAGCTGTACAAGGCGTTCAGCCAAAGGGTTTACGCCTACGTCCTCAACATGCTGAACGACCATGCGCGGGCCGAGGAGGTCCTGGTCGACACGCTCTACGAGGTCTGGCGCCACCCCGAGCGCTTTCGGGGCGATTCGCAGTTTTCCACGTGGCTCATCGGGATCGCGCGCCGAAAGGCGTTGATGGTCTACCGTGCGCGCCGGCCCGACGAGGTGCACGCGGATCTCGACGACATCGCCGAAACCACCGCCTCCGAGACGCCCGACGGCTACGCCGAGCTGGCGCAAAAGCAACGGCGCGAAGGCGTGCAGCACTGCATGGGCAAGCTCTCGGACGAGCACCGCGAATGCATGCACCTCGTGTTCTACGAGGGCATGGGCCTGGCCGAAGTGGCCGAAATCCAGAACTGCCCGGAAGGCACCGTCAAGACGCGCCTCTTCCACGCCCGCCAGAAGATCAAGAAATGCCTGGAGTCCCTGCTGCGCAGCGAAGGAGGTGCCGCCAGTGCCAAAGGCGCGCTCGCCTCCTGAAGCTTGCGGCGCCCCCGGCATGCGCGCAAAAATAATCTGAACCATCCGCCGGGCCCGTGCAACCCAGAGGCCACACGGGAAAGTCCCGTGCAGGTCGATCGGGGTCTTGTTGCGGTGGGTTGAGCACTATATTGCGTGTTCTCGCCACAGTCGCCGCTGGCATGGACGACGATCGCGTCACTCACGGGCTCCTGGGAGCCGAAGGATTCTTGGTGGTCACCATGGTCGAGATCATTTCATCGTTGCCGCACCGCAAGGCTGCGACCTTTGCCGCGGGAGCACAGGCATCATGAACAACAAGCGCTTCGAAGAACTGCTCCCCTGGTATGCCAATGGCTCGCTGGGGGCGGAAGACCGGGCCTGGGTCGACGCCTACCTGGCACAGAACCCCGAGGCCCGCAGCGAGCTGGACTGGTACCGCTCCCTGCAGATGCGCGTACGGGAAAGCGCTCCGGCCGTGCCGGCGACGATCGGCCTGGCGCGCGCCATGCGACTGATCCAGGGCGACCGTCCGACGCTGGCCGAACGCATCGGCGCCTTCTTCGGCAACCTCGGCATGCGCCCGAGCTTCGCGATCGCCGGCCTGGCGCTCGTGGCCGTGCAGGGCGGCGTGATCCTGAACCTGCTGGGCAACGTGCGGGAGAGCGAGAACGAGATCCGCGCGCTGAATGCCGTCCGCGTCACCGAAGCGCCGATGCTGAAGATCAGCTTCGCGCCCGACGCCAGGGAGGCCGACATCCGCCTGCTGATGGTCCAGATCCAGGGCGAGCTGGCCGGCGGCCCGGGCCAGCTCGGCGACTACTACCTGCGGGTGCCGGCCGGCACCGAATCGGCGGCGCTCGCCAAGGTGCAGGCCGCCCCCATCGTCCAGACCGCCTCGCTGTCGCCCGGCGTGCCGCCTCGGGAGTAGCTGCCATGGCCCTGCTGCCCACCCGCCGTATGCTGCTGCGCTGCGCATTGGGCGCCGCGGCACTGCCTTTGACGCCCGTCATGAGCGGCGCTGCCCACGCCGGCAACGCCGAGTCGCGCATCGCCCTGGTGATCGGCAACGGCGCGTACCGCGCGGCCCCGCTGAAAAACCCGACCGGCGATGCCGCCGCCGTCGCGGCGGCGCTGCGCGGCCTCGGCTACGACGTGACGCTGCGCCAGAACACGCGGCTGCCGGAACTGATCGAGTCCCTGCGCGAGTTTTCGCTGCGCGCTCCCAAGGCCGCGGTCCGGATGCTGTTCTATGCCGGCCACGGCGTCCAGGTGAAGGGCCGCAACTACCTGGTGCCGATCGACGCCGACCCGCAGACCGAAGAGGAAATCCAGCGCCAGAGCGCGGACGTCGGCGAGTTCGTCGACCGGCTCAGCGCGATCCGCACCGGCATCAACATCGTGGTGCTCGACGCCTGCCGCGTGAACCCCTTCGCCGGCGGCGTCATCGTCGGCCCCGACGGACGGCGCCTGAAATTCCGCGGGGCGACGCCGGGCGGCCTGGCGACGCTCGATGCGCCGGTGGGCACCCTGGTCGCCTTCTCGACCGCACCCAACGGCGTGGCGCTGGACGGCGCCAGCGGCAAGCACAGCGTCTATGCCCGCCATCTGCTGGCCAACCTGCCGACGCCGGGGCTGCAGATCGAGCAGCTCTTCAAGCGGGTGCGCATCGGCGTGGCCGAAGATACCGGCCGTGCGCAGGTGCCCTGGGAGTCCTCGAGCCTCACGGCCGACTTCTGCTTCAAATCGGACGACAAGGGCCGCTGCGGGTAAGCCCCGCTACGCGTGGTCGTCCAGGAAGCGCGCCAGGTCGCGCGCGAAGCGCAGCGGCTCGCTCACATGCGGCGAATGGCCGGCCCGCGGGTACACCGAGATCTGCGCATGCTTCACCGTGTCGCGATACCACGCATCGAGCGGCAGGCCGGCGTAATGCGGGCTGCGCGCCCCCAGCACGACCAGCAGCGGCGCATCGAGGCGCGACAGCGAAGCGCGGAAGTCCGCCTGCGCCATCGACTCTGCGAGGTCGAGCAGCGGCCGGATGTCGATGCTCCCCAGGCGCCGGCGCAGCATGCGCCCGAGCGGCGCTTCCACGCCCAGCTGGCGCCGCAGCCAGGCGCCGCCGATCGCACCGACCTCGTTCAGCAGCGTCTCGGCCAGATCCTGGCGCGCCCCGGCGATCAGCCCCGAGAGCATCGTCGCGCTGCAGCCGCCGAACAGCCCCAGGCGCCAGCCGTCGTCGGTCACGATGCGCGGCGACTGGTCGACCAGCGCCACCGCCGCGACGCGCTGCGTGCCGTACGAATGGAGGTACTGCATCACCGCCAGCGCACCCATGGAGTGCCCGACGATCGCCGAGCGCTGCAGCCCGAAGTGATCGAGCATCTCGGCCAGGTCGGTCGCCAGCCGCGCCAGCGTGATGCTGCCGCGCACCGGCCTGCAGCTGCCATGGCCGCGCGCGTCCCAGGCGAGCACGCAACGGTGCCGCGCGAGCCGCCGCGCCACCGGCATCCAGTCGCGATGCGAGCACCCCACCCCGTGCACCAGCACCAGCGGCGGTCCTTTGCCGAGCACGTACACGGGCACCACCTGGCCATCGCCGGCAGTGAAGCTGTCGTAGTCGCCGGTGGCGGGCGCGCCGAGGCTCACCAGCCCGAGATTGCGCAGCGCGTTCCAGGTGCCGCGCAGGCCTGTCAGGCGTGGCGCATGGGGAGGCGGTTCAGGCGGGGCGCCGTCGAGCATGGCGGGCAATCCTACGCTGGCGCGCAGCCGGCCCGAAATCGGCTCGAACCCTTCTTGGAAAAGCCGCTGCAAATCCTTTGAACCATTTCCGAAACGGCCGCAACCCATGGAGCGGGAAGGCAGGCAAATCGGCAAGCCCCACCACTAAACCCTCGTCCCTCACTCTCAGGAGATCATCATGCAAATCGTTCGCAAAGCTTCCGTCCTTGTCGCCCTCGGTCTGGTCTTCGGTGGCGCCATGGCCGGCGAAATCACGGGGTCCACCGTGCTGTCCACCGGCGCCGTCAACACTTCGGCCGGCTTCCTGTCCACGGCGCGCCAGAACATCGGCGTGGCCGAGCAGAACGGCAAGATCACCAACAGCACCGTCATCGTCAACGGCGCCAACAACACCGCCGCGGGCTTCCTGTCGACGGCGACGCAAAGCGTCGGCCGTGCCACGCAAAACGGCAAGATCACCAACAGCACGGTCATCGGCAACGGCCTGAACAACGTGGCTGCCGGCTTCCTCAGCACGGCCACGCAGGAAGTGGGTTTCGCCAAGGACAGCGGCGAGGTCGTGAACTCGACCGTCATCGCCAACGGCGCCAGCAACACGGCCGCCGGCTTCCTGTCGACGGCTCGCCAGCAGATCGGCGGCGCGCAAGGCAACGGCAAGCTGACGAACTCGACCGTCATCGCCTCGGGCTCGGTCAATACCGCCGCCGGCTTCCTGTCCACCGCCGACCAAAGCATCGGCGTTGCCAAGTAAGCCGCTGCCGGGCAAGGCCCGGTTTCAGCCCTCGACCCGACCCGCCCGCGCGCCCGCGCCGGCGGGTCTTTTCTTTGCGGCAGCCCGAGCGCCGTCCCTTTGCTGCGAACGCAAATTCGCTTGAACCGATTGCGAGGCCGCCGCAACCCATGGAGCGGATGGCAAGCAATGGCAAGCCACCACCCCAACCCCGCAACCCTTCAGGAGAATCACCATGAAAGCCGCTCCCAAACTTTCCGTCCTCGCCGCGCTCGGCCTCGTCTTCGGTGCCGCCATGGCCGGCGAGATCACCGACTCCGGCGTGTTCTCCACCGGCGCCGTCAACACCTCGGCCGGCTTCCTGTCCACCGCGCGCCAGAACGTCGGCGTGGCCGAGCAGAACGGCAAGATCCGCAACACGGCCGTGATCGTCAACGGCGCCGTGAACACCTCGGCCGGCTTCCTGTCGACGGCCAACCAGAGCATCGCCCGCGCCACCCAGAACGGCCAGATCAGCCAGACCGCCATCGTCGCCCAGGGCGTGAACAACAGCGCCGCCGGCTTCCTGAGCACCGCCAACCAGGAAGTGGGCTTCGCCAAGGACGACGGCAAGGTGCAGAGCAGCTTCGTCGGCGCCACCGGCGTGAGCAACGTGGCCGGCGGCTTCCTGTCCACGGCGCGCCAGCAGATCGGCGGCGCGCAAGGCAGCGGCAAGCTGACGAACTCGACGGTGCTCGCCACCGCCCAAGTCAACACCGCCGCGGGCTTCCTGTCCACCGCCGACCAGAGCGTCGGCGTCGCGAAGTAGGACCTCGTCCTTCTTCCTTCCCTGCGCCGGCGACTCCCCGCCGGCGCGCTTTCCCACCCAGGAGACCACCATGAATGCAAGCCTCGCCCTCACCGCCCGCATCGTCCTCGCCGCCGTCACGCTGGGCGCCGGCGCCCACGCATTCGCAGGGCAGGAGCTGATGGGCGTCGATACGCGCTTCCGCGCCAAGATCGCCAAGGAAAAGATCCGCATCGCCGCCCAGGAGCGCAAGGCCGACGAGCAGGGAAAGTCACAGGGAAACTCCTCGGACTCCAGCACCTGCGGGAGTCAGAACATCGGCAACATCGACACCGGCGGGCGCATCGGCGCCGGGCCGCGCGAGGTCTTCGTATTCGCCCCCAACGCGATCAACATCGTCGGCCGCGGCGGGTGCCGCTGAGCACAACGTCCCGTCCAAGGGAGATGACATGAAACCGCCCAAAGCCGCGCGCCTTCTCGCGCTTTCCGCCACCCTCGCCGCCCTGGCCGGTTGCCAGACGCTCGAGGTCAAGCAGCCCACCATCGACCAGACCAACGAGATCCGCAAGGGTCCCGAGGATCGGCCCCAGCGCTCGATCACCGGCTTCTCGCATGCGCTGCGCTGCATGGACACGCTGCTGCTCGACTACGGCGTGCGCGACATCACGATGCTGACCGAGGAAATCACCGACGAAACGAAGAAGCTGAACGCCGGCACGCGCGACATGCTGATCTCGTCGGTGTCGGACATGTCGCGACGCAGCCGTGCGGTGCGCCTGGTCGCCTTCGGCAAGGACACGGCGAACGTCATCAGCTATCTCGCTTCGGCGCAGAGCGCGGCGGCCTACCAGGCGATCCCGCTCTACGACATCAAGGGCTCCGTCTCGCAGTTCGACGAGAACCTGGTCAAGAACCAGAAGGACCTCGGCATCGGCTTTGCACCCTTCATCAACATCGGCGCGGCAAAGGATGCGGGCTCCAGCATGCTGGCGCTCGACCTCAGCGTGCTGACCACCAGCGACATGGCGGTGCTCGCCGGCGTCACCTCGCGCAACTCGGTCATGATCCTGAAGCAGGGCAGCGGCATCGACGGCGACGCCGCGTACCACAAGTTCGGCATCAACTACAGCATGAACCTGGCCAAGGCCGAAGGCCAGACGCAGGCGCTGCGCGGGCTGGTCGAGCTGGCGGCGGTCGAACTCATCGGCAAGCTCACCAAGACGCCCTACTGGAGCTGCCTGGGCGTGACCGACCCGAAGAAGAACGACGAGACGCGCCTCGAGATGTTCGACTGGTACCACGCGA
Source organism: Variovorax sp. Soil_C_17 (assembly GCF_057657265.1). Lineage (NCBI taxonomy): Bacteria > Pseudomonadati > Pseudomonadota > Betaproteobacteria > Burkholderiales > Comamonadaceae > Variovorax > Variovorax sp. Soil_C_17. The sequence goes on along the minus strand of NZ_JBDGIT010000005.1, from coordinate 81,005 downwards.
TGGCCTCGACCCGTATCGAGCTGATCGCCTACTTCCAGAACCAGCTGCGCCGGCGCGCGTTCTACGACGGTCCGATCGACGGCGAATTCAACCCGGCCATCGACGAGGCGATCGCGAACTACCGTGCCGCGCTGGGGCTCAGCCGCGAGGCCGTGCTCAACGAGGAGTTCTTCTACGCCTTCCTCGCGGCCGACCACACCAAGATCAAGCGCCCGGACCAGCCCGCACGCTACGTCGCGCCGACCTCGGTGGCCGGGGCGCCGGCATCGATCCCGGTGGCGGCAAGCGCAGCCTCCGCCAAGCCCGCGGCGGCGGCAGCAGCGGCTGCATCACCCGCGGCGCCGCTGAAGCTGTCGGTGACGGCACCCAGGCAGCAGACCCGATTCGCCCGCGGGGAGTCGATCAGCCTCTCGCTCGCGCCCTCGCAGGATGCGCATGTCTACTGCTACCTGCAGGACGAGGAGTCCAAGGTCATACGCTTCTTCCCGAACCGCTTCGCCCGGGACTCGCGCATCGCCGCGGACCAGCCGCTCACGCTGCCCGGCGCCATGCGCTTCCAGCTCACGATGAATACGAAGGGCGTGCCCGAGACCATCTCCTGCTTCGCAACGCAGCGCGACGTGATGGCTTCGCTGCCGCAGGCCCTGGTCGGCACCGACTTCGAGCCCCTGCCCGGCGCCACGCTCGAACTGATCCGCGGCGCCTTCCTCAAAGCCAGCGGCGGCACGCTCGCCCAGGAGAACTTCCGTGTCCAAGCCAAATGAATCCCTTCCTGGCCGTGCGAAGTGGCTCGGCATCCGCCTGGCCGCCGTGAGCGGGGTCGCCCTGGCCGCCGTCGTCGGTCTCCTGCAGCTGCCCTTCGGTGCGACGGCAGGCGTCGCGACCGCCACCGCCACCGCGGCCACCGACGACCGAGTGGTGACCGCCCTCCCGCCGGCGCCTCCGTCCCCGGCCTCGACCCCGGTGTCGAGGCAGAAGGGGCAAGGCACCTATCGGCTGCGCTGCTGGCAGTACGGCCGCCTGCTGTTCGACGAAGGGCCGGTCACCCTGGGCCCCGAGGCCCGGCAGGGCGCGAAGCTGGTGGCGACCGACCGCAACGGCGGCTCGGTGATCGTCACCGACTCCGGCTGGACCACCTGCCAGGCGCGCCCCTTCCCCCCGGAGCCCAACCTCGCGCTGCCGCGCTGAGGCCAGCGCCCGCCGCAACAGGGAGACCGCACCATGAACTGGTTCACCCGTGTGTTCCCGGCACGCGGCTCGCGACGGGCTGCCGCCCTGGCCGCCGGCTCGGCCGCGGCACTTGCCGCGGCGCTGGCCGGGCCGGCCCGGGCCGCCACCGAGACCCGCAGCGTCGCCGACTTCGACCAGGTCGTGTTCGCCGTCGCCGGCGAAGTCAGCATCGAACAGGGCGCCAGCGAGACGCTGACGCTGGAGGCCGAGCCCGCGGTGCTGCGCAAGATCACGACCGAGATCAGCGACCGGCGGCTGCTCATCGGCCTGGTGCCCGGCCGGATCGAGACCCAGCAGCCGATCCGGATGAAGCTCGGCGTGCGGACGCTGCGCGCCTTCGAGTCGCGCACAGCCGGCGCGATCCGCATCGGGCCACTGCGCAGCGACGCGCTCGCGCTGGTGCTGGCGGGCGGCGGCTCGATCCGCCTCGATCGGCTGGACAACGCGCGCAGCCTCGACGTGCGCATCACGGGCGCCGGCGACGTCGCCGTCGGGGGCGGCAAGGTGACGGCCCAGCAACTGGCCATCACCGGCATGGGCAGCTACACCGCGCCCAGGCTCGCCAGCGAGCGCGCCGAGGTGGCGATCGACGGCAACGGCGAGGTGCGCCTGGCCGCCAGCAACACGCTGGCCGTGCGCATCGGGGGCGTGGGCCACGTGCGCTACCACGGCGACCCGGCCGTGACGCGCTCCATCCGCGGCATCGGCACCATCGAGAAAGATTGAACCGCGCAGGCGGCGCGCGCAACCCATGGGCATCGAGAAATTCAACGCCACGCCCAAGGAGCCCGCCATGACCCGCTACCTCAGCACCCTCGCCCTCGCCCTCGCTGCCGCCTTCCTCACCCCGCAGGTGAAGGCCGAGAAGGTGATCATGTACCGTGAAGGCCAGCTCGTGAACCCGCACGACGTGGCGGCCGTGCTCGGCAACGGCACCCGCTCGATCCGCCTGCTCGACGATGCGCCCGCAGCGCCGACCCCGACCAAGTACGTCGCGGCAGCGGCGGTCGCCCTGGCGAAGACCTCGGCGCGTGCCCCGGCCCGTGCGCCCGCCGCGCCGGACGACGCGGACGGCGACGCCTCCGCGCTGTCCCTGCCGGTGCGCTTTGCCTTCGACTCCGCCGAAATCGTTCCGGCCGCACGGACCCAGCTCGACGCACTGGCCGAAGGCATCAAGCTGCTGGCGCCGAGCAGCATCGTCATGGTCGAAGGCCACACCGACGCCGTCGGCACCGATGCCTACAACCTCGATCTGTCGCGCAACCGCGCCCGCGCCGTGCGCGACTACCTGGTGCAGCGCCACGGCATCGACGCCGCGCGCCTGAAGACGGTCGGCTACGGCGAAGCCCGGCTGGTCGAGCCCGCCGATCCCACCGCCGCGGTGAACCGCCGCGTGCAGTTCCGCGGCAGCTGAACGGGCGGTGCCGGGGCCGTGCCATCGCCCTGCCGCGCGTGCCGCGCCCTCCACTTGTGCCGCCGCTGCGCAGCGCCGAGAATGGGACGCGACAGGCTCCCTCTCCCAGGGGGAGAAGGAGCAATACCCGAGGGGGCAAGACCAGCATGAGGCTTCTCGAAGTCCAGGCATTCGGTGAACTGAGCCGCCGCCACCTGCTCCCCTTCCTCGGCCTCATGCCTGTTCTGTGGAGCGGGCTCTGCCAGGCCCAGGCCCAGGCCCAGCCGCAGGCCAAGGTCGAAGCCACCCGGCAACGCCGGATCGCCCTCGTCATCGGCAACGGCCGATACCCCGAGATTCCGCTGAACAACCCCGAGCACGACGCCCGCCTGGTCGCGCAGACGCTGAAGTCCCTCGGCTTCGAGGTGGGCGAGTACCTCAACCTGAATGCCCGCGACTTCAAGCGCGTGCTGCGGGAGTTCGCGCGCCGCATGGACGACGATCAGGTCGCCTCGGTCTTCTACTACGCAGGCCATGGCGTCCAGATCGGCGGGCGCAACTACCTGCTGCCGGTCGACATCGCGCTGCGCGACGAGGCCGAGGTGCGCGACGAGGCCATCGACCTGCAGGAGGCGCTGCTCGCGCACGTCGACCGGGTGCGCCCACGCGCGCGCATCTTCATCATCGACGCCTGCCGCAACGACCCCTTCGCGGCGCGCGGGCGCTCGCGCAATGCCAACGGCCTGGCCGAGATGGCGGCGCCGGGTGCGCTCATCGCCTTCTCCGCAGCCCCGGGCGGGGTCGCCGAGGACGGCCCGATCGGCGGCAACAGCATCTACACGCGTCACCTCGCCACCGAGCTGCGCTCCCTGGGCGTCGAAGTCGAGGACATGATGAAGGCGGTGCGCGTCAAGGTGCTGCGCGACACCGCCCAGCGCCAGATCCCCTGGGTCAACACCTCGATGGTCGTGAACTTCATGTTCAACCCCGGGGCGGCGCCGGCAGTGGCCGGCTCCAAGCGCAATCTGCAGCTGCTCGTGCAGGCGCAGCGCAGCCTGAACACCGATGCCCGCAACACCTCGGCCTCGCTCGCGCTGCGGGTCTATGTGCTGCGCGATGCGAGCGGATTCGAGAAGGCGAGCTTCGACAGCCTCTACGACGACGACGAGGCGACCCTCGGCTCGAATGTGCTCGTGCGCGAGAGCCTGCACCTGCGCCCCGGCGAGGCGCGCGAGCTGGCCCTGGAGCTGAGCGGCGATGCGCGCGCCCTCGCGGTGTTCGGTGCGTTCCGGGAGATCGAGCGCGCGCAGTGGCGTGCCATCCTGCCCTTGCCCGTCGGGGCGCTGGCGCGCGTGCGCGTCGACGCGCAGGCGCGCCAGCTGCAGCTGGGGTGGACCAAGTGAAGCGGCCCGTCGCCGCCCCCGCAGCGCCGGTTGCCGGCCAGGCGGAGAGCGTCGACGAGCCCGCCGCCGCGCGCGCCCTGCGCGCCCAGGCAATGCCCTTGATCGCCTTGCTGGCCGGCCTGCGGGACGCCACGCCCGCCGATCCGGCTGCACTGCGCCGCACGCTGGCTGCAGCCGTGAACCGCTTCGAAGCGGACGCACGTGCGGCGGGCGTCGACGAGCCCACCGTCGCCGCGGCGAGCTACGTGCTGTGTGCCTGGGGCGACGAGCAGTTCGAGGCGGCCCCCTGGGGCGCGGAAGGCGCCGGACTGCTGCAGCGCTTTCACGGCGAGGCCCACGGCGGCGACAAGCTGCTGCGCCTGCTGGCGCGGCTGGCCGAGAAGCCGCGCGAGCACCGCGCGCTGCTCGAGCTCTTCCACACCTGCCTGAGCCTGGGGCTGCGCGCGCGCAGGGTCCTCGACAACCGCGACCACGAGAACCTGCGCTCGCGCGTGCACCTCGCGCTGCAGCAGGCGGCGCCGGCGCCGGCACTGGTGCCGCCCTGGCACTGCGCGGCGGCGGCCGCCAGCCCGCCCCGGGCGCCGCGCGTCGCGCTGCCCGCAGTCCTGCTGCTCGGCGTGCTGGCCCTGGGCATCTACAGCGCCAGCCAGCTGCAACTGGCGGCGCGCGTCGACGGCGTGCTGGCCTCCTTGCAGAAGCTCGTGCCTGCCGGCACCGCCACCGCCGTTCCCGCAGCGGGCAAGCCGGCGCCGCCGCGGCTCGCCTCGAATCTGCGCGAGGACATCGACGCCGGCCGCCTGTCGGTGCGCGACGAGGCCCTGCGCAGCGTGGTCGTCATCGGCGCGGACGCGCTGGACGACGCCGCCGCCCCTTTGAAGCGCGTCGGCGCAACGCTCGCCAGGCAGCCCGGCAAGGTGCTCGTCGTCGGCTACACCGACGGCAGCGATCCCCCGACGGCCCGAACGCCCTCCGCCTGGCACCAGGCGATGGAATGGGCGCGCGGCACCGCCGACCTCCTGCGGCCCCAGCTCGGCGATGCGCGCGTCGCCGTCGAGGCCCGCGTCGACGCCGCGGGCGGCAAGCCGCTGCGCCGGGTCGAGATCGTCCTGTTCCCGGAATGAAGGCGCCGACCCGCTTCGCGCAAGCTGCCGTGAACCTCGGCGCGGCAGGCGTCCTCTTGTGGTTCGCGGCGCCGCTCCTCGCCTTCGGCAGCTGGCATCCCTTCGACGACGTGCGCGCCCGTGTCGCCTTGCTGGTGCTGGTCGCGCTGCTGCTGCTCGGCCTGCGCGGGCTGCGGCTGCTGCTGGCGCGGCGACGCAACGAGCGTCTGCTGAAGAGCCTCGAATCCGGCGATGCCGGCCCCGAGCTGGGCCAGCGTTTCCGCCAGGCGCTCGCGATGCTGCGCCAGGGCATCGAAGCGAAAGGCGCGCGGCGCTGGTGGCAGGGACGGCGGCAAGTGCAGCAGCTGCCCTGGTACCTGATCATCGGCGCGCCCGGCGGCGGCAAGACCACGGCGCTGCTGCATTCGGGCCTGCGCTTTCCGCTTGCCGAGAAACTCGGGCGCGACCCGCTCGCCGGCGCCGGCGGCACGCGCCACTGCGACTGGTGGTTCAGCCAGGACGCCGTGTTCATCGACACGGCGGGCCGCTACACCACGCAGGACAGCGATGCCGCGGCCGACGCGCGGGAATGGCAGCAGTTCCTCGCGCTGCTGCGCCGGCACCGGCCGGTGCAGCCGATCAACGGCGTGCTCGTCAGCGTCAGCGTGCCCGACCTGCTGCAGGGCGGCGCGGAGCTCGCGCGCCAGGCGGCCGCTGTCGCGGCGCGGCTGGACGAACTGCGCCGCGAGCTCGATCTCGCCTTTCCAGTCTATCTGCTGGTGACCAAGGCCGACCTGCTGGCCGGCTTCGTCGAAACCTTCGGCGACCTCGACGCCGCGCAGCGCGAGCAGCTCTGGGGCCTGGTGTTCGACCCCGATGCCGCCGGCATTCCGGCCGACCTCGGGCCGCGCCTGGCCGAGCTCGCGCAGCGCCTGGCGCAGCGCAGCCCCGAGCTGCTGCAGCATGAGCACACGCCGCAGCGCCGCCTGCCGCTCTATGCCTTCGCGGCCCAGTTCGAAGCGCTGCTCGCGCCCCTCGAAAGCTTCGTGCGCAAGGCCTTCGCCGGCATTGCCGCCGAACCGGCGCAGCGCCTGCGCTCGATCGCGCTGACCAGCGGCACCCAGGAGGGCAATCCCATCGACCGCGTGATCGGCGAGCTGGCGCGCAGCCACGGCCTCGCGCTCAAGCCGCTGCCGCGGCCCGATGCCGGCGGCAAGTCCTTCTTCCTGAGCTCGCTGCTCAAGCGCTTGGTGATCGCCGAAGCGCCGCTGGCGGGCCAGCGGCTGCAACGGCTGCGCATGCGCCGGCGCGCCGTCATGGCCGGCGCCGGCCTGGCCGGGGCCGCGCTGCTCGCCGCCTCTGCCCTGTGGTGGCAGAGCTACCGCCGCAACCTCGACTACGTCGACACCGTGCGCACGCGCGTCGAGCAGCTGACCCAGCGCATCGGCTCGCTCGAATCAGCCAGGCTCGAGCAGGTGCTGCCGCTCTATGCGTTGCTGGAGCGCCTGGCCGCGAACGACGGCATCGATCCGAATGAGCCGCCCGCCGGCTTCGGATTCGGGCTGTTCCAGGGGCCGCGGCTGGCACGCTCGGCGGAGCAGGCCTACCGCGAGATGCTCGATCGCAGCCTGGCGCCGCTGCTCGTCGAGCGCCTGCGCCGCGACCTGCGCGAGGCCGAGGACAGCGCCACGCGCTACGAGGCCTTGCGCGCTTCGCTGATGCTCGCCAGCCCGGAGCGGCTGGTCCGCGGCGAGTTGCGGCCCTGGGCCGAGCAGACGCTGGTGCAGGCGGGCGGCGCGGGCGAACGCGCCGAATGGGCGCGGCATGTCGATGCCCTGCTGGAGCGCAGCGGGCTGCCCGAGGCGATGCGCTCCGACGAGGCCGGGGTGCGCGCGGCGCGCAGCGCGCTCGCGGCGTTGCCGCTGGCCCAGCGGGTGCACGAGCGCCTGCTGCGGCGCGTGGTCGACCCCGAGCCGCCGCAGGACCTGCCCACGCGCCTCGGCGCGGCCGGTCCGCTGGTGTTCGCAGCAGCCGGCGCCGGGCCGATGCCGGCGCATTCGAGCGCCGCCGACTGGCGGCGCAAGCTCTCGCCGGCCCTCGAGGCGATGCTCGACGAGCTCGCGAACGAGGCCGACTGGGTGCTCGGCGACACCGGCGGCGACGTGCGGCGCCTGAAGAACGACCGCGCCTGGCGCGACGAGATCGGCACGCAGGTCGGCAAGCGCCATGCCCAGCGCGTGATCGCCGCCTGGTCGCGCCAGCTCGATGCCCTGGCGCTGGCGCCCGGCAGCGATGCGGAGGGCGCCTCGCGCCAGGCCACGGAACTCACCGTGCCCGATTCGCCGCTGCGCCGCCTCCTGACGCGCCTGGCCGACGAGTTCAGCGCGACGGCCCAGGGCGGCAGCACGGCCGAGGCCGCCTTCGACACCGCGTTGCGCGCCCGCTTCGGCGAGCTCGGCGACTACGCGGCCGGCCCCGGGCCGCAGGCGCTCGACCGTCTTCATGCCCTGGCCACGGCCCGGCGCGGCGCTGCCGCCCATGCCGAGCTCGACGCGACCTTGCGCGCCGAGGCCGCCCGTGCGCCGGCCGCGCTGCGCAAGGTCTACACCGGCCTCGGGACCCTGATTCGCTCGCGCGGCGGTGCCAAGCCCGGTTTCGATGCCGCGCTGGCCGAGCTCGCGCAGACCTGCGAAACCTTGACGCGCGACCGCTTCCCCTTCGGCGCCGCCGCATCGCGCGACATGGCGCCTGCGGATTTCGCGCGCCTGTTCGGGCCTGGCGGGCTGTTCGACGAGTTCAGGCGCAACCAGCTGAGCGAACGCGTCGACACCTCGGGCCGGCCGTGGAAGGCGCGCAGCGCACCCGCCGATGCCGGCATGCCGGGCGCCTTCGAGCGGGCGGCGGCGATCGGCGCCCTGTTCTTCCCCGCCGGGGCACCGATGCCCGAGCTCAAGCTGCGCCTCACGCCGCAGCGCATGGATGCCGCGCTGCTGCAGTTCAGCATCGATGTCGACGGCCAGCTGCTGCGCTTCGAGAACGGCCCGCCGCGCCCCAAGGAACTGGTCTGGCCGGGACCGGCTTCGACCCAGAAAGTGCTGATGCGCATCCTGCCGCCCGGCCCCGCGGGGGTCGGCGCCGAAGTGCATGAGGGCGCGTTCGCCTGGCTGCGGGTGCTGTTGCGTGGCGATTGGAAGGGCGAGCGCGGCGCGCCCGCGCGGCTGTCCTTCGTCGTCGACTCGCGCACGCTCGAGGTGGACGCGAGCGCGGCCGGCGCGCCCGAGGCCGATATCTGGACGCTCCGGGAGCTGGCGAGCTTCCGCTGTCCGCAAGGAAGATGGTGAAGCTGCCGTCGCGTCGCGTGTGCTGGTACGGCAAGCTCCCCGCGCGCGGAGACTTCGTCGGCAAAGGCCTCCCGCCGCGCTGGCGCAGCGACTGGGATGGCTGGCTGCAGCGCGGCCTGGCCCTCGCCGCCACCACGCTGGACGGCGCCACGCTGCGCGAGCGGCTTCGCGACTTCGCGCCATGGCGCTATGTGGCGCTGCCTGCGCCCGGCGAGATGTGGTGCGGGATCATGGTGGCGTCGCACGATCGTGTGGGGCGCGCCTTTCCGCTGACGCTGGTGGAGCGCCTCGCCGTGCCGGCCTCACCAGGCGAGAGTGCTGCACGGCTCGCGTCGCTGCTGGACGCGGCGGCCGAGGGACCGGAAGCGCTGGAAGCGGCGATCGCCGTCCTGCCGCCGCATTCCGGGCAGGGCTTCCAGCCTGCCGAGGCCTGGCCGCCGCAGCCGGCCAGCCTCTGGTGGCCGCTGGCCGCGGGGCAGGATGTGGTGCCCCGGTTGGCGGCCTGGCCGCCGGAGCCGGGGTTGTTGCTGGAGCTGCTGAATTGAATCTTTCCCAAGCTCGATGGGTGAAGCCGTGAGGGGTGATAGGCCCCTTTCCTCACGCCCTGAGCCAGTTCTCGACGGTGAGGCCCGGCACCCTGCGGAAGTGTCGTTCGTTGTCCGTCACGATGATGAGCCCGTGCGCACACGCATGCGCTGCGATCATCGCGTCGTAGTGGTCGATGGGCAGGCCGGCGCGCTCGAGCTCGGCGCGCAGCTTGCCATGCGCGTCGGCGGCAAGACGGTCCCATGGCAGCACCTCGGCCACCTGCAGGAACTCCTGTACCAAGGTGGCCAGGCGCCGCGCCTCGGGGCGCCAGGCCAGGCCATGGATGTGCTCCGAAGCGTGACTGCCGAGATGCACCAGACCTCCTGCGGGAGCGGATTGAGCTTGGCCTCGATGGCCGGCGCGCCACGGATCGCCGCGCTGGTGATGTTGGTGTCGAGCATGTAGACCAGGCTCATTCGCGCCAACCCTCGAAGGGATTGCGCTGCGGCTCGCCGCTGGGCTGAGGACGGTCTTGCATGAAGCTGTCCAGTCCTTCGTTGGCCAGCTCCGCGCGCATTCGCTCGCGCAGGGCGACGAAGCTCGCCCAGCTCTTGCGTGTCTTGGGCGACAACACGACCTCCCCCGAGCGCGCATCGCGCCGGATGTAAACCTCGCTGCCCTCGAAACGGTATTCGGCCGGCAGGCGAACCGCTTGGCTGCCGCCATTGGTGAACAGCCGGGCGGTGCGGGCACTCTCGATGTTCATCATCTTTCTCCTTGTTGGCGCGCGCAGTGTGCTGATCGACTGTCCTGCACAGCCACCCGAACCGGGTTTTGCGTCGACCGCCTCACACGGTGCGCAGCACAAGATCTATGTATATATGACCACAACCCTGGCCCGGTTCGTGCGATCGTGAAAATGTGTTTGGATGGAAAGGGCGACCCGGGCGCGACGCACAGGAGCCGACGAGCGGTGTGATCCGACAGGCTCCTTGAAGGGCTCAACCCGCCGTGCACCACACCGCGAGTGCCGAATAGTTGTCCTGGTCGCTGCGCCCGGCTTGCCGCACACCCGCTTCGAGGCGATCGAGCCAGGCCTGGGCATCGCTGCAGCCGACCACGCTGCGCGCCATTGCCACGTCGTCCAGGGCCGACCACAAGCCGTCGCTGCACAGCAGCAGCGCATCGCCGGAAGCGAGCATCTGCGGCGCTTCCAGGGCCTCGAAGTCGAAGCCCTCGGGCGAACCGAGCGCCGAGGTCAGCTGCCCCGAGGCGGCGGCACTCGCGCTCAGGCCGGCGTCGCGCAGGCGCTCTTCGAGGCTCTGGTCGCGCGTGCGCCCGAGCAGGCGGCTGCCATGCCAGCGGTACAGGCGCGAGTCGCCGGCATGGGCCCAGAGCGCCGCGCCGCTGAACAGATCCAGCAGCAGCACCACGATGGTGGTGCGCATGTCGGCCGTCAGGGTGCCGGCCACCTGTTGCGCGACCACGGCCTCGTTGGCCCCCTGGACCAGCCACTGCAGCGCATCCAGGCTCACCTCCGGATGAAGTGCGAAGGCTTCCAGCACATGCGTCACGGCGGCGCGCGATGCCGTCTGGCCGCCGCCATGTCCGCCCGCACCGTCGCACAGCACGGCGACCAGGGAACCCGCGCCCTCCCAGTAGCCGAAGGCATCTTCGTTGCACTCGCGCCGCCCGGTCTGCGACAGCGCGGCGAGCGAGACGGTCAACGCGCGCCCGGCCATGGCGCCTCCGGCGATGGGGAACCGGCGTCGGGGCCGGGGGCGGCGTTGCCGCGCGACTGGGCTTCGTAGGCGCGCAGGAATTCGCGTCCGAAGATGGTCTGGAAGTCGTCGTCCAGGTGCTCGAGCAACTGGGCGTGCTGCATGCGGTGGCGATTCCAGAGCGCCGCGGCGCGCAGCACGGGCAGGCGCGAAAGGCCGTGCGCCGGCCCTTCCCCGGCCTCGGCCGCCTCGGGGCCCAGGCGCGAGAAGAGCTCGAACACCGCCGCGCGCATGCCGGCCACCATCGCCACCTGGTGCACCAGGAGGTCGTGGTGCGCATCGTGCAAGGCAGCCACCGGGTCGAGGAAGCCGGGGCTGGCCTGGCGCTGCAGCATGCGCGTCAGCGCCTCGGTCGCATCCGGCGAGAACTTCAGCGGGTTGTTCTGGCGCGGCGTGATGTGCGTGCCCTCGGCGCGCATCTGCCGCTTCGTGACCGCGCGGCTTTGCAGCAGCGCCAGCGTGCCCTCGGCCGTGGCCCGCAGCAGCGCGCCGAGGTGCTCCATCCACTCCGGCGTGAGCGGCGCGACCTCGGCGTCCAGGCCGGCGCCGCGGCTGAAAGCCGCTGCGAGCTCGTGCAATTCGGGCGGCACGTTTCCAGCCCGGCGATCGACTCTTCGCGCGGCAGCCGGCGCAACAGCCTCCGAAAGCGGCGCCGGCGATGTCGAATCGGCGAATGCGTCGGATGCACTGGACGGTGTCGGCGGTGCCGCCGGCAGCGGCATCGACGCTGCTGCAGCACTGGGCACCATCGGCGTGCCGGTGCGCACCACATGCCGGCTGGTCTGCCATGACACCACGGCGCTGGTCGCCGCCTCCTCGGGCGAACGTGCAAGGCCGGGCAGCGGCGATCCGGCGGCGAGCGGATCGGGCGCGTCCTCCAGGTCGAACCAGCGGTCCAGGCGCGAGCGCTGCGCAGCCGTCGCCACGGGCTCGACGGCGAGCTCGAAGCCGCCGATGCGCAGGCGGTCGCCCACCGTCAGGGCCCGTTCGCCACCCGGGTCGAGCTGCACGCCGTTCACCCACAAAGGGGTCTTGGTGCTGATGCAGCGCACCCGTGCGGCCTGGCCGGCTGCGACGATCTGCGCGTGCTGGCGCGACACCAGGCGCAGCGGGTCCGTCAGCACCAGGGAGCAATCGACGGAGCGGCCGATCGTGAGGCCCTCGGGCGGCATCGGAAGCGCCGTCGCATCGGGTTCGGTGCCGCCGGGTCGGCGCGTGACACGCAGCGCAATCACGGCATGTTCGATCGTCAGCCGAGGGCACGCCACAGGTCGGCCTGCACGCGGCGAGCATCCATGCTCGGTGTGAGCTGTTCGATCACGTAGGCGACGAACTGCTCGCGGGTCTGCGACTTCGCGGCGCAGCGCTTGGCGACGACTCGCGCAATCGGACCCAGCGAGGAAAGCAGTGCGGCGGCGGCCTTGTCGACATCGCCCTCGCGCATCGGCATGCCGGCCGCCGCATCGCCCGCGCCCTGCGTGGGCCGCAGTTGGGTGGTCGAGGTCGGGACCATGGTGCCGGTGCCGGTGCCGATGCGGGTGGACGGCGCGCTGCCCTTGGCCAGGAAGCGCTCGCGCGCCTCGAAGTCGACGATCGCGCCGGCGACGGCCTGGCGCACCGCCACCAGCGAGGTCAGGCCGCGCGCAGCGCGGCGCACCAGCACGCGCGCCACCGGGCCGACATGCTCGGCCAGCTCGCGCTCGACCCCGGCAAGCGCGGCGGTGTCCCATCCGGTGGGCACCGGGACCGAGGACGGGCTGGTGACGGGCAGCGGCCTCGACGGGCTCAGGGGCGTCGTCGGCGAGTCGTTGATCGGTGGCGCCGATGTCGCGCCCGGCCTGGAAGGCACGGTGGGATCGCGCTCCTTCGCCGCGGCGGGCTTCACTTCGGGGCTCTTGAGCCGGGGCGCGAGCAGGATGCCGGCCGGGAGCACGTCGGGCACCGCTTCCGTGGCCAGCGCCAGCAGCGCCGTCCGCATTTCCATGGCGCTTGCGTAGCGCTGCGCCGGGTCCTTGGCCAGCGCCCGGTCGAGCACCGCGTCGAAGGGCTCGAGCGCGGGATCCCCGGTGACCTCGCTCAAGGGCTTGTGCGGCTCGTAGACGATCTTGTACATGATCGCGTCGTCGGTGCCGACGAAGGGGGTCGTCCCGCTGAGCATCTGGTAGAGGAGCACGCCTGCCGAGAACACGTCGACGCGCCGGTCGACGTCGCTGTTGGTGTACTGCTCGGGCGCAATGTAGCCGGGCGATCCGATGACGGAAGTGCCGCGGGTGAGGTTCGACGATTCGGTGCGCGCAATGCCGAAGTCGGTGATCTTGAGCCGCCCGTCGTCGGCGATCAGCAGGTTCGCCGGCTTGATGTCGCGATGCACGATGCCGCGCTCGTGGGCGTAATGCAGGCCGTCGAGCAGCTGCCCCATCAGGCACAGCACCTGCGACACCTCGAGCTTGCGCGGCGCGTGGATGTAGTCGCGCAGGTTCCGCCCGGCGACGTACTCCATGACGATGTAGGCGCAGTCGTCGTCCTCGCCGAACTGGTAGACCGAGACGATGTTGCGGTGGGTCAGCCGCCCTGCCGCCTTGGCTTCCACCCGAAAGCGCGCCGCCACGCTCGGGTCGTCCTCGCTCGATTCGATCAGGCGGCGATGGATCGTCTTGATGGCCACCGGCCGGTCGATGGCCGGGTCGTGTGCCAGGTACACCATGCCCATCGCGCCCGAGCCGACCACGCCACGGATCGGGTATGGACCGACATAGGAGGGGATGGGTGCGGACATACCGTGGGGGAGGACCTCAGGTCTCCAGCATTTTGATCGCGTGGTCGAGGCTGTGGCGCATGCGCGCGAACGATTGGGCGAGCGTTCCGATCTCGTCATGCCCATGCGTCTTGAATTCCGGGACATCGGGCTCGCCCAGGCTGACGCGGTTGGCCAGCTTCGACAGCGTCGTCACCGGCCGGATGACCAGCAGGTAGAGCAGCAGGTTCAGCACGATGCCGATCGCCACGAAGATGCCGATGAGCGACGCCATGAAGACCTTGAACACCTGCTCGGCGCGCGCCAGCGGCACCGCCATGGGGACCGACACCACCTGCGCGCCGATCACCTCGTTCAGCTGCCAGCCGAAGCCGTTGGCCGGGCCGTACTTGTCGATCAGCGTGCGCGGCGCGGCTTCGACGGTGCTGTGGCAGGCCAGGCAGGCGGCATTGGTGATGCGCAGCGGGCGCGCGATGTAGAGGGAGCGCCCGGTGCCCGACTCCCGCTCGCCGACGAATTCCTTCTTGTCGGCCTGGGTGCGGAAGCGATTCACGATGTCGGCTTCCCAGTCGACCGCGCGATCCCGCGGGTTGGTCGGATTCAGGGTCGCTTCCTTGTAGGTGTAGTCGGGGAAATTCTTGGCCAGCGTCGCCAGCACTTCGGTGGCGGAATAGGCCGGGACCGTCTGCGGCAGGAAGGTGTACTTCATCTGCGTTTCGAGCAGCGGCCGGATCTGGTCGTTGGTGTAGCTGCGTACCGCCACCGCCTTTTCCATCGTGAGGCGCGCATGGTTGAGCACTTCCTCCTTGGCGTTTCTTTGAAGCAGGTCATGGGACACCTTGCCGGCGGCGAGCACTCCCGCGACGAAGACAACCAGGAAGATGAGGTTGAACTTGAAAAGAAGGCGCATGAGGTACTCCAGTCCTGCTGTCGGTGGTCGCTTAGTTGCGGCAAGACTCGCGACGGTTCACTATGGTTTACCCGCGCCGGTGCCCTGGGCTGCCGCAGCAGCGGCCGCCGCGGCGGCCCGGCGCGCGGCCTCCCGGGCGCGCCGGCGCTCGGCCTCTTCGGCCATGCGGCGCGCATAGCCCTCGGGGTCCGCATAGGGTTCCCATTCGGGGTGCCGCGGCAGTTCGGCCTTGGCCGCGGCGCGGAAGCCCGGGTCGGCGCTCGCGCGCGCCTTCCACAGCGGCAACAGCGGCAGACGCAGCCCAGGCTCGGTGCGCAGCCAGGCAGCCACGTCGAGGTAGGTGATTTCGCCGAGCGCCTTGGGCGCGACGGGGCGCCTGGCGAACTGCTCGCCGCGTGCGGGCAGCCGGTCGCGGAACTGGCGCGGCACCTTGGCCAGGAACTCGGGCGCGGCACGCCGCGCGAACGTCGGCGAGGCGCCCTCGCGCCGCTGCGCGAAGTCGCCGCTGGCCAGCTGCGAAACCGTCTGGGGACCTTCGCGCGGCGTCAGCCTGGCGGTGCCGCTTTCGACGAACACCTCGTACGCCGTGCTCGTCGTGTAGACCACGGTGCTGGCGGCCTGGGTCGCGAGCTCGAAGGCCGGGCTGGTATAGGCGAAGGCCCCGCCGGTGCTGGTCTTGAGCCAGCCCTGGAGCAGGTACAGCGTCGGCGCCGCGAGCCCCTTGCCGACGCGCGGCCGCAGCATCAGCTTGGTCGATTCGCCGATGCCGACGAGGACGTCCCCGGGGAGCTCGATCTGGACAAAGGCACCGGGTGCCGTCTCGACGATGTCCTGCTCTTTCAAGACCACGCCCTCGGCGAGCGTGTGGCGGGTGGTCTGGCGAATCAGCGTGGCATTGCCCTCGACGATGCCGACGATGCTGGTGCCGGCAGCCTGCGCCCAGGCCGGCGGCGACGCGAACAGGCTCGCGACGCACAGCAGCAAAGACCCGAACGATTTCTTGGTGAGCCGCAAGACGTTCCTCCGCTGGCCACTGGCGACCGATGAATCCGGTTGTCAGCCAATGTGACAGCACATGTTAGCGAAGTCCCTCCTCCGCGTGTTCGTCGTTTTCCCGGCTGACGTCCTTACATTGGAGGGGGAAGGCGCCGTCCGTTGCAGGACTGCCCAAGCCGCTTGCCATCGCGTGCGCCGGCTCCGAGAATTCCTTATTGCACGTCAGAGGACGCTCTTGAACCTCGACCCTGTCCCTCCCGTCGCGCTGGTGGTGGACGACGAGCCGGTGGCCCGCCTGATGGTGAAGGTTGCGCTGCAAAGCCTGGGCTGCGCACCGGTGCTGGAGGCGGCCGACGGGATCGCGGCGCAGGAGGTCCTGCGCGAGCACCCGGAGGTCGCCCTGGTGCTGACCGACATCATGATGCCGCGCATGGATGGCCTGGAGCTGCTGCGCTGGGGACGCCAGGCCGTGCCGGAGGCCATGTGGATCGTCCTTTCGGGCCTGGAGACCTTCGACTCGGCGGTGGCCGCGATCCGGCTGGGGGCCTTCGACTTCCTGCCCAAGTCGCCGCGCTCGGAAGAGATGGCGGTCGCGGTGCGCAATGCGCTCGAGCGGCGGCAACTGCTGGCCGAACGCGAGCGGCTGCACCGGGAGCTGCAGCGCAAGGTCCGCGAGCTCGAGGAGACCTCCGAAGTGCTGCGCCGCGACCTCGAGCGGGCGGAGGTGATCCAGCGCGCCCTGCTGCCGCGCAGCCCGCCCCCCATGGAGGGCTATTGCATCCAGGCGGTCTATCGCCCCGGGCAGCATGTGGGCGGCGACCTGTACGACGTGATCCGGCTGGGCGAGCAGCACCTTGCCTTCTACCTGGCCGACGCCACCGGCCACGGCGTGACCTCGGCCATGCTCTCGGTGCTGTTCAAGCAGCGGCTGGTCCTGGTGGACCCGGCGACGGGTCTGGCGCTGGCGCCGGCAGAGGTCCTGGCCGCAGTGAACCGCTCGATCTGCGAGACGCACGCCGCGCCCGGGCTGTTCCTCACGGCCGTCTTCGGCCTGCTGGACACCTCGGACGCGAGCCTGACGCTGGCGTCCGCGGGCCATCCGCCCGTGCTGCACGCACGCGAAGGCCGCGACACGCGCCTGATCCGCCGCACCGGACCCGCGCTCGGGCTGGCGCCGGACGCGCACTTCGGACAGGAGCGCCTTCAGCTCCTCGCGGGCGATCGCATCCTCCTCTACACCGACGGACTCCTGCCCTCCGGCTCGGAACACGAGCTGGAGCTGCTGCAGCAGGTGCTTGCCAAGCCGCTCTCCAGTGCGCAGGAAGCGATGACGCTGCTTCACGGCGACGCCCCGGCGGCTGCGGACCGGGACGACGTGACCATCCTGCTCATCGACGCGCACGCCGGCGCTTCCTGGTTCGACAACGGCGCCGAGCTTCCCGCGGCTGCGGCATCCGGCGCGCCGCGGGCCGAGGGCGAGGCGGTGTTCTATGGCGAAACCGCAAGCTCCTCCTACCTGGCGCTGCGCGGCCGGGCCAATTGGATGCATTGCGATGCCTTCCACGAAACGGCGCTGGCGGTGCTGCACGGCGGGCGGCCTCTGGTGCTGGAGCTGTCGGGCTGCGAGTACATGGACAGCACTTGCCTGGGCACGGTGCACGAGCTGGTCGCCCGCGGCGGCGTGGTGGTCGCCGGGGTGACGCCGGCCGTGCGCGCCCTGTTCGAGGAGCTGAGCATGGAGCAGGTGCTGGCCGCGATCCGCGACGACGTCCCGGCCGCGCCCGAGCTCTACACGCTGGGCGCAGGAGGCGAGCAGGCGGGCGTGCAGAAGCGCATCCTCAAGGCGCACGAGGCCCTCTCCGCGCTGAGCGAACGCAACCGCGAGGAGTTCAAGGACGTCGTCGAGTCGCTGCGCAGCGAGCAGGACGGGCCGAAATGAGCCCCGCCCGTCTTCCAGAGGAGTCCGCCCCGATGACCACCGCCATCCGCGTGCTGCATTTCGAGGACGACGCGGCCGATGCGCAGCGCATCGCGGCAGGGCTGCGGGCCGAGGACCTGAACTGCGACATCACCTGGGTGCAGACCCGGGAAGACCTCATCGCCGCCTTGGAGCGCGAGGCCTTCGACCTGGTGCTGTGCGACTACGAAGCCGGCGGCATGGCGTTGCTGCGGCAGGTGCTGCAGGAGCACCCGGGCATTCTCATGATCGTGGTGACCGCCGAGTTGATGTCCGAGGAGGAAGGCGTCGAATGCCTGGAGGCCGGCGCCACGGACTATGTCATCAAGCGGCGCCTGCGCCGGCTCGGTTACTCGGTGCGGCGAGCGATCGCCGAACGGCAGCATCTGGCGGCGCTGCGCCAGGTGGAAGACGACTTGCGTGCCCTGAACGCCGACTTGGAGGCGCGCGTTCACCTGCGCACCGCCGAACTGGAAACCGCCAATGCGTTCCTGAACTCGGTGATCCATCACATTCCCTACCAGGTCATCGTCAAGGACGCCAAGGACCTGAAGGTCGTCCGCGTCAACCGCGCCATGGAGACGCTGACGGGGCGCCGGCAGGAGGAGTTGCTGGGCAAGACGGCCTACGAATTCGTCAATTCCAAAGCGGAGGCCGACTTCTTCACGGCCAAGGACAGGGAAGCGCTGGCGTTGGGCCGGGAAGTGGACATCCCCGCGGAGGAACTGCATACCCGCGATGGCAGCGTGCGCGTCCTGCACGCCAAGAAGATCCCGATCCTCGACGAGGCCGGCCAGCCGCGCTACGTGCTGACCATGTCGGAAGACGTCACCGAAAGAACGAAGAAGGAGCGCGAGATCGAGCGGCTGAACGCGACCCTGGCCCAGCGCAGCGCCGAGGTGGAAGCCGCCAACCGCGCCAAGAGCACCTTCCTGGCCACCATGAGCCACGAGATCCGCACGCCCATGAACGGCATGCTGGGCATGCTGGAGCTCCTGAGCCTGACCGAGCTGGACGCCGAGCAGCGCGAGACGCTCGGGCTGGTGCGGGAATCGAGCCGCTCGCTGCTGCGCATCATCGACGACATCCTCGACTTCTCGAAGATCGAGGCCGGCAAGCTGGAGGTGCGCCCCGAGGTGGTGTCGATCAAGCGCGTGATCGAGGAGGTGCAGAGCATCTACCTGGGCAATGCCAGCAGCAAGGGCCTGATCGTGCGGCGGATGGTCGACCCGCGCGTCAGTCCGGCGCTGCGGGTCGATCCGGTGCGCCTGCGCCAGATCCTCAACAACTTCGTGAGCAACGCGATCAAGTTCACCTCCGAGGGCTGGATCGACATCAACGTGCAGTGGCTGGGGCGCTCGGATGGACAGGAAAGTCTGCGCTTCGAGGTGAAGGACACCGGCATCGGCATCTCGCCCGAGGACCAGCAGCGCCTGTTCCAGCCCTTCAGCCAGGCGGAGGGCGAGGATGCGCGCAAGCGCCCGAGCGGCACCGGCCTGGGGCTGGTCATCTCCCGGCAGTTGGCGCAGATGATGGGGGGCACGATCAACCTGGACAGCGCGCCGGGGAAGGGCTCGACGATCAGCCTGGAACTGTCGCTGCCCGTCGCCGAGCCCCCACCGGGCAGCGGCGCCGATGGTGCGCGCGCGCTTCCGGCGGGCTCGGCGGTGCGCCGCATGGCGCCCGGCATCGCGCAGGCCGAGAAGGAAGGAACGCTGGTGCTGCTGGTGGACGACCATCCCGTCAACCGCATGTTGCTGCTGCGCCAGGTGCGGACCCTGGGCTATGCCGCCCAGACCGCCGACGATGGCGTCCAGGCCCTGCAGATGTGGAAGTCGGGCCGCTTCGGGCTGGTCATCACCGACTGCCACATGCCCCACATGGACGGCTACGAACTGGCGCGCAGCATCCGGCGGGTGGAGGCCGACGAGAAGCGCGAGCGCGTGCCGATCATTGCCTGCACCGCCAACGCGCTGCAGGGAGAGGCCGAGGCGTGCCTGGCCGCCGGCATGGACGCCTTCCTGGTCAAGCCGGTGGAGCTGGCGCAGCTGATCGACAAGCTCGATCGATGGTTGCCGCTGCCTCGGCCCGCGTCGCCGCTGGCCGCGCCCGCCGCATCGACCCCGGCCGCTGCCACTTCCGCCGGCCCGGTCGACCAGGCGCTCCTCACGGCCACCTGCGGCGGCGACGTGTCGATGGTGGGCGAGGTCCTCGCCGCCTTCCAGCGAACCTGCGAGGACGACTCGGGCGGACTCCGGCAGGCGGTGGCCACCGACGACGTCGCCCAGGTCACGCAGTTCGCCCACCGCATGGCGGGTGCCAGCAAGATGGTGGGCGCGCTCGCGTTCGCGGCCGCGTGCGAGAACATCGAGCGCGCCAGCCGCAACGGCGACTGGAAGGCGGTGCTCGGCGGCATGCCGGCGTTCGAGCAGGAACGGATGCGGCTGGCTGCTTATTTCGAGGGACGCAAGCAGACGGCGTGACGGGCAGGTCCATCCCGTTCGGTGACCTCGCCGCATCGCCGCGCGATCAGCGACGCGGGGGCTCGGTGGCCGAGTCTCCCGAATCCGGCGGCTCCGCCAGCACGGCGCGCGTTTCCGCCTCGATGGCATCGAATACTTCCGCAGGGAGATTCGCAGCGAAGCGCTTGCGCTTGCTGTTCGAGATCGTTCCCCCGCCGTCCAGCGCGACCGAGATCAGGGTTGCAAGCAGGGAGCCCCGAACGTCGTAGCGTTCGTCGATCGCGCGCCGTATCGCATCGAAGTGCGCAAGGTACTGCGTCTCCTGGCGCAGCTCCACATCGAGGGCCTGCTCGGCCATCGCAAACCCGAACTCGACCGCCGCAGTGGCGTCCCAATACCGATAGAGCGTGTCGTCGGCCTTGAAGTCGAAGTAGAACCGGCCTTCGCCGGCAGACGTCACCTGGACCAGCTCGCGCGCGGGAACCGAGAAGGCCTGGAGCGCCTCGAGATACTGCCGCTCGTGGCGCTTCATCGCCACCGACACCGGCAACAGCGCGCCCTTCTCGAGCCGCCCCGAGGTGCACAGCGCCTTGTGGAAGAGAAATCGCGACAGGCGGCCGTTCCCGTCCATGAAGGGATGGATGTAGACGAAGCCGAAGGACGCGATGCTCGCGGCAACGATCGGATCGATCTGCCTCGGCGCGCTGTTCGCGAAGGCCATCCACTCGTCCATGAGGCGGGGCACTGCGTCCGGCGGCGGCGGCACATACGAGACGCTCGAGGTCCCCTCCCTGTTCCCGCCGCTGCGCAGCCAGTTCTGCTCGTTGCGAAACTGCACGGCCTTCTCGAAGGCACCGCTGACGGTCGAAGACTGAAGCTCGACCAGGTACTCCTCCGAAAGCGGCCTGCCTTCGTGGGCCTGTTTCAGCAGAGCGATGAACTTGCGGGCCTTGTCCTCCGACGGCGCTTCGCGCTCGATGGCGTAGCTGTCTTCGGTCTCGTGCAGGTAGGCCCATGAGAGCGCGCGATCCATCATCTCCTTGCCGAGGCTGTCGATGAACGCCTTGGTGCGCCCCAGGACATCGGACTTGATGCCGGCCTGGACAGCCGGCGTGCGTTCGACGGTCACGCAGTAGCTCGGCGAGCCGAGGCCGTTGAAGTTCAGGCGCCATCTGCTGTTGCGCCGGTCCGGACCGGTTACGTACCGCCCCGGGTCGAAAAGGTTCACGTAGCGGCCGGCGATGTCCGGCTTGCCCTCGAGGACTGCGCCCGTGTGCAGTTCCCACAAGTAGCAGGCCGCGCGAACATACTGCCCGTTGGGCGAGTCCTTGAGCTCCTTCAGCATTCGCTCGGCCGGGATCTTCGGCAAGGCCTGCGCAAGGATCTGCATGTTGACCCCCTCGTGCTTCAGCGCGAACAGCAGGTGGGTCAGGGGGTCTTCCGTTTGCGGCACCACGTGCGGCGGGATCGCCAGGTGCCCCTCGATGGCCTCGATCCGCGTGATGGGCCGCACGATCGCCGGCCGTGCAGGCGCAATGGCGGGGAGCTTCAGCGAGTTTCTGACCAGCTCATACCCTGCGTAGGCCATTTTTTCTTTCAGTTTTCCCGATTATTTTTCAGTTTATAGCCTTTCTCTTATTTTTCTTTCAGTTTTTCCCACCCGCTTGGCACTGGATGGGGCCTACGCCGAGACTTTTCTTTCACCTTTTCAAGAGTTCTTTCAGTTCCCAGGGGCTGCGGCATTTTTTCTTCAGCTGCCCTCGACCAGCTCCCGGCCCCACAGGGATTCAAGCCAGCGGCTGGCCGGCCTGCGCGGCGACCACGGACACACCGTGATCGGCCAGGTACAGGCTCACCGGCGCGCCGGGGTTGAGCGGCTGCCTGACTTCGGGCGACACCACGAAGATGTCGCCCAGCGGGCTGCGGAAGGTGTACTCCACGATGCTGCCCACGTAGGTCCGCTTGACGACGCGGGCAGCGAGCCCGTCGTTCGCCACCGGCCGGATCACCCAGGCCTCCGGCCGCACCGCGACCTTCACCGGGCCCGGCCGCACCTCCGGCGCGGCGACCACCGTCAGCGCCCCGAGCGGCACGCGGCCATCCTCGCCGCAAACGCCGTCGAACAGCATGGCCTCGCCCATGAAGCCCGCCACGAACTCCGACTGCGGCGCCTCGTAGAGCTCGTGCGGCGTGCCCTGCTGCGCGATCACGCCCTGGTCCATCACGATGATGTGGTCGCTGACGGCCAGTGCCTCGCTCTGGTCGTGCGTGACGTAGGCCACCGTCAGCGCCAGCCGCTGCTGCAGGGCGCGGATCTCCTCGCGCATCGAGCGGCGCAGCCGCGCGTCGAGGTTGGACAGCGGCTCGTCGAAGAGCAGCACCGCCGGCTCCAGCGCCAGCGCCCGCGCCACCGCCACGCGCTGCTGCTGGCCGCCCGAGAGCTCGCTGGGCATGCGTTCGTCCAGCCCGCGCAGGCCGACGGTCTCGAGCATCTGCCGCGCCTTGTCACGCGCCTCGCGCAGCGGCATCCCGGACATGCGCAGGCCATAGCAGACGTTCTCGATCACGGTCATGTGCGGGAACAGCGCGTAGCTCTGGAACACCAGGCTCACGTTGCGCTGCGCGGCGCCCAGCGCGGTGACGTCCTCGCCGTCGATCAGGATGCGTCCCGACGTGGGACTCTCGAGGCCCGCGATCATGCGCAGCGTGGTGGTCTTGCCGCAGCCCGAGGGCCCGAGGATCGTGGTCAGCGTGCCCTTCGGGACGCCGAAGCTGATGTTCTTCACCGCCAGCGGCGCATCGGAAGCGGCGCCATAGCGCTTGGAGACGTTCTGGAATTCGAAGCCGTACATGAGGATGTCCTTGTGGTTCAGAGCGGTGCGGCCATCGGCGCGGCGCGCCCGGTGTCGACGGGTTGGGCCAGCTTCGGCGAGCGCCGCCGGCCCAGCCTTCGCTCGCCGACCAGCCAGTGGATGCAGGCCGTGGCCAGCGCCATGAGCACGATCAGCGCGGTGCTGTAGGCCAGCGCGACGCCGTAGTCGCCCTGCCCCACGCGGCCGATGATGAAGGTGGTCGCCAGCTCGGTCTGCGCGGTCACGAGGAAGATCACGGCCGACACCGTGGTCATCGCACGCACGAAGCTGTAGATGAGCGAAGCCGCGAGCGCCGGCTTGAGCAGGGGCAGCACGATCGACCACAGCGTGCGGGCGGTCGATGCGCGCAGCATCAGCGAAGCTTCGTCGAGCGACCTGTCGAGCTGCCGGAAGGCGGCCGACCCCGCGCGCACGCCGACCGGCAGGTTGCGGAAGATGAAGCACATCACGATGATCAGCCCGCTGCCCGTCATCTCGAAGGGCGGCACGTTGAAGGCCAGCACGTAGCTCACGCCCAGCACCGTGCCTGGAATCGCGAAGGCCATCAGCGCCGAGAACTCGAACAGGCCCTGGCCGCGGAACTGCACGCGCGCCAGCAGCCAGGCGATCAGCAGGCCCAGGCCGGCCGTGATCGGCGCCGCCGTGGCGGCGAGCTGCACGGTCGTGAAGAGCGAGTCCCACGCCAGGCCCGCCCACTGCAGCCCGCCGTTCTCGAAGCCGACGGCGAAGGCGGTGCGGAAGTGAGCCAGCGTGGGCGTGTAGTTGCGGCCCCAGGTCTGGACGAAGCCGCCGCTGAAGGCGAACACATAAACCACCAGCGTGAACAGCAGCCACGGCACCGCCACCGCCAGCGCCACGCGGCGCAGGCCGTCGGGCAGGCGCATCGGTATGCCGGCGTCGCCCTTGCCGGAGACGGTGGTGAAGTTCCTGCGCCCCAGCACGCCGCACTGCAGCGCAAACACGCCGAGCGCGAACAGCGTGAGGATCCAGGCCAGCGCCGCCGCCCGCCCCTGGTCGAACTGTGCACCGACGATGGCGAAGAAGATCTCGGTCGACAGCACCGAGAACTGGCCGCCTGCCACGATCGGGTTGCCGAAGTCGGCGATGCTCTCGATGAAACCCACCAGGAAGGCATTGGCCAGTCCGGGCAGCATCAGCGGCAGGGTCACGTGCCGGAAGGTCTTCGAAGCGTCGGCGCGCAGCGACTGCGAAGCCTCCTCCAGCGAGGGGCTGATGCCCTGCACCACGCCGCGCACGATCAGGAAGGCGATCGGCGTGAAGGCGAAGAGTTGCGCCAGCCAGACCCCGAACCAGCCGTAGAACCAGCGGCCCGGCTCGATGCCGAAGGCCCATTCGAGGAACTGGTTGACCAGGCCGGCGCGGCCGAAGAGCAGCACCAGGCCCAGCCCGACGACGAAGGGCGGCGTGACGATGGGCAGCGGCGCCAGCAGGCGCAGCGCGCGGCGCACGCGGGAGTCGCTGCGGTCCTCGATCAGCGCCAGCAGCGTGCCGAGCACCGTCGTGCTCAGGCCGGTGAGCACGGCCAGCGAGAGCGTGTTCCAGGCCACGCCGCAGCTCTTGCCGGAATGCACGCAGCCCAGTCCCCAGACGCGCTCGCTGCCGATGCGCCCCAGCCAGGCCGCGAGGCTGGGCCGGCCCGCCTCGTCGAGGAAGGCGCCCGACAGCGCGCGCAACACGGGGAAGGCGACGAACACCATCAACAGCCCTGCGCAGCCGACCACCGCCGCGGCGACGAACAGGTCGCCCTTGAAGGCGCCGCAGCGTGCGATGCCGAAGGCGCACAGCATCATGAGCGCCGCCAGCACCAGCGTGGCACCCCATCCGAAGCCCGGCTGTCCGGTGCCGGAGGCCGCGTCCGGCAGGCCGACCAGAAATCCCTGCGCGAGCAAGCCGGCCACGCCGAGCGCGCCGCTCCATGCAAGCACACGCCCCTGTGCCCGTGCGGGCGCCATGCCGAGCACGGCGAGTGCGGCGATCAGCGGCCACGCACCGAGCAGCAGCCAGGGCCGCCGGTGCAGCAGCACCTGCGCCAGGGCCGACGAGCTGTCGTGTCCGGCCATCAGCTCGCCGAGGCCCTGCAGGCCGAGGATGCCGTCGGGCAGGCTGTACCAGGGCAGAAGCGCGAAGGCAACCAGCCCCAGCGCCGACCAGAGCGCGATCGCGCGGTTGTTCCCGTGGAAGTTCATGGCGTCTCAGCGGGGCAGCGAGTTGACTTCGCGCTCCCAGCGCTCGATGAGCCGCTTGCGCTCGGCCGACTGTCCATACTTCGCGTAGTCGTAGGAGATGAACTTGATCTTGCGGAAGTCCGGGATGCGGCTGTCCAGCGGCGTGGCCTTGTTGGAGGGCAGCTGGAACTGCTTGGCCGCAACGCCGAGCTGCTGCGCCCCCGGCGTGAGGGCCCATTCGTAGAACTTCTTCGCGTTGTCGAGGTTGCGCGCGCCCTTCACGATCGACATGGAGCCGATCTCGGCACCCGTGCCTTCGCAGGGGGTTTCGGTGGCGATCGGGAAGCCCTGCATCTGCTCGCCCGGCGCGTCGTGCACGAAGCTGATCGACACCGTGGTCTCGCCGCGCGCCACGGCCTTGATGGGGCCGGTGCCGGATCGCGTGTACTGGCTGACGTTGGCGTGCAGCCCCTTGAGGTAGTCGTAGGCCTTGTCCTCGCCCATCAGCTGCACGATGGTGGCGATCATGGTGTAGGCGGTGCCCGAGCTGGCCGGATTGGCGACCTGCACCTCGCCCTTGAGCGCCGGCGCCAGCAGGTCTTTCCAGCACTTCGGCGGCGCAAGCTTCTTCTTGGCCAGCAGCTCGGTGTTGAAGGCGAAGCCGAGCGGCCCCGAGTAAACGCCCACGGTGCGCCAGCCGGACTGCTCGGCCTGCGCCTGGGCCCACGGATGGAGCTGCGGGAGCGAAGGCGACTTGTAGGCGAGCGTGAGGTCCTGCTCCGCGGCCTGGAGGTGCGGATCGCCGGTGCCGCCGAACCAGACGTCGGTCTTGGGATTGGTGCGCTCCGCGATCAGCTGGGCCAGCGCCTCGCCGCTGCCGCGCTTCAGCACGTTGACCTTGATGCCGGAGCTGCGCGTGAAGGTGGTGCTCATCAGGGAGCACCACTCGTCCTGCACGGAGCACACGACGTTGAGCTGGCCGGCGGACTGCGCCTGCGCAAGGGATGCACCGGCGGCGAGCGCCAGCGCGGCAAGGGAACGGTGGGTCTTCTTCATCATCGTCTCCGGTCGTTGTTCGGGATTTCTTCGGCATGCACTGCCCCCGCGGCTGCATGGGCGCCGACGAGGCCAGGGCGGGAAAAGAAGCGCCGGCTGCGTGCGCCGGCGCGCAGCATCAGGGGCCCTGGCTCCAGGTCACGACCGCATCGACGCCGATCACGCGGCCGTTCTCGACGCGGTTGTAGAGCGCCATGGTCGCGCCCATCGCATCCGCGATCTGGCGGCATATCGACAGACCCAGGCCCACGCCGCCCTTGGCGGCGGTGAAGGCCTGGAAGAGCCGCGGCCGCAGCGCATCGTCCAGGCCCTGGCCTTCGTCCCACACCACGAGCTCGGTGGTGCCGTCGTAGGCGCGCAGCAGGATGCCCAGCCGCCCCGCCGGCGGCGTGTGGTGGATGGCATTGGCCAGCAGGTTGCACAGCAGCTCGCCCAGCATGAGCGCATCGGCCGGCGCGCAGAGCGCCTCGCCGTCCAGCGCGAACTCGAGGCGCTTGGCGGCGATCAGCGGTGCCAGCTCGACCACCGCGTCGTGCGCGACGGCGCGCAGGTCGATCGGCTGGAGCTCGCCGGCCTGCTTGATCTGCTCGAGCTTGGTGAGGCTCAGCAACTGGTTGGCCATGCCGGTCGCGCGGTCGACGGTGTGCAGCATCTGCGGCAGCACCTCGGAGGCCGGCACGTCGCCCGCGATGGCCGACTGCAGCTGGGTGCGCAGCACCGACATCGGCGTGCGCAGCTGGTGCGAGGCATCGGCCAAAAAGCGGCGCTGCTGTCCCACCCATTCGCGCTGGCGGCGGTGAAGGCCATGGATGCGCTCGACCACGGGCCGCAGCTCCGACGGCCCGTCGTAGGCGGCGGCGTCCACCTGCGACGATTCGAGCGCCCGGCTCGCGCGCGCCAGCCAGCGCGAGGCGAGCGAAACGCCGCTCCAGATCACCAGCGTCATCGCCGCCGCGGCCCCGTAGATCCAGCCGAGCAGCGCCTTGGGCATTTCCTGCCAGAGCGCGATGCGCTCGCGCAGCGGCTCGGCTGCCTGCACGACCACCGCCTCGCCCGCTGCCGCGCCGGGCAGGTGCCGCAGCGCCGCGGCCGCGCGCGCCGGCACCCCGCCCCATTGCGTGATGTAGAGCCGCGCCAGGCCCGATTCGGGCAGCGCGCTGCGCCACGGATAGGCCACGAGCGTGCGGTCGCCGGCCAGCCATTCACCCTGCATGGTGCTCACCCGGTACGACAGCGGCTCGGCGAAGCGCGGTGCCGAGGCCGGCCCTTCGCCCTGCGCCGCCGCCTGCACGACCTGCGCCAAGGCCACGCCGAGCCGCTCGTCCTGCGCCTGTGCGACCCGCGCGAAGGCCGCGGCGCAGTGCCACAGCGTGATCAATGCGACGGTCAGCCACAGGCCGCCCAGCAGCCAGGCCAGCAGGAAGCGGCGCAGCGAGGCCGCGGGGAGCAGGCGTTGCGACCATGTCATGCCTTCTGTGCGGCCGTGCTCGCGTCGTCGCACAGCAGGTAGCCGACACCGCGCAGCGTGAGAATCTCGACGCTGGCGCCCTGCAGCTTCTTGCGCAACCGGTGCACCAGCACCTCCACCGCATCCACGTGGGTCGCGTCATCGAAGACCGCCCTGCGCAGCGCCTCCTTGGAAACGACGTGATCGACGCGCGACATCAGGCTCTTCAGGAGCTCGGCCTCGCGCGGCGAGAGATCGAGCGGACTCTGGTCGCGGTAGAAGGCGTTCGATGCCGCCTCGTAGCGCAGCTGGCCGCAGCGCAGTTCGCCGTCGCGCCCGAGCCGGCGCGTCAGGGCGCCGAGTCGCGCGATCAGCTCGTCCAGGTCGAAGGGCTTGGCCAGGTAGTCGTCGGCGCCGGCATTCAGGCCGGCGATGCGTTCGCCGACCGCGCCGCGTGCGGTCAGCACCAGCACCGGCGTGAGGTTGCCGTCGCCGCGCAGGCGCTGCAGCAGCTCGAGGCCGTCCAGCCCCGGCAGCGAGAGGTCGAGCACGATGACGTCGAAGCGCTTCTTGCGCGCCGCCGCCAGCGCCTCGATGCCGTCGGCGCAGCACAGGAGTTCGAAGCCGCGCGAGGACAAGCTGCGGGACAGCACCCCCGAGAGGTCGAAATCGTCTTCCACCAGCAGCAGCTTCATGCCCCGCATGGTGCCATCGCTCGTCCTGACTCCGGACCGGGACTTGCCCGCCTCGTCGCTGAAAGGCAGTCGAAAGGCAGACCGCCCCGGGTGCCGGCCTCAGACCATCTGATGCCGGTACGCGTAGGCCGTGGCCGCAAGCCGCGAGGGCAGGTCCAGCTTGGTCAGGATGTGGCTGACGTGGCGATCGACGGTCTTGCCGCTCAGGAGCAGCTCGGCGGCGATCGCCTTGTTGGTCTTGCCGGCGGCAACGAGGCGGAGCACCTGCAGCTCGCGCCGTGTCAGCCCGTGCGCGCCCGACGATTCGTCCCGCGAAGGCGCGTCGAGACGCGCGAGGTCCGGCGCCGCCCCGAGGGCCTCGAACACCGTCCTGGCGGCGGCCCGCTGGAGCTCGTGGCCGTCGTAGTCGCCCAATGCCGCGCAGGCCTGCGCCATCGACTCCGCGACGCGCGCGCGCAGGTACGGTGCGTCGACCGCTTCCCACACCTGCCATGCGCTTCGCAGCGCGCCGAGTGCGGCCGCAGCGTCGCCTGCGGCCAGATCGATCGCACCTCGCGCCTGCGCCGACAGCGCGCCGAGCACCGGCGTGCCGACGTCCTGCGCGATCCGTTCCAGTTCGCGGCAGGCCTCGCGTGCTTCCTGGATCTCGCCCGCATCGAGCAGGATCTCGATGTGGGCCGGCAGCAGGCGGGTTCGCGCGAGCGCGTCGCAGGTGGCCTCGAGCGCGCGGCGGCTCGCTGCGAGCGCTGCGGCGAGACGGCCTTGCGCGACCCGCAACAGCGCCAGCCCCGGCTGCGGATCCCACCCGCCCTCGCTCGCGCTGCGATAGGCGGCCTCGGCCGCTGCAAGGTCGCCGCGCAGCCGATGCAGTTCGGCTTGCCGGTAGAAAGCGGCCGCGGCGGCTCGACGGTTCGAAGCCCGCAGACAACACTCGCTCGCGCGCCGGGCTTCGTCGATCGCATCGGTCCAGGCGCCCAGCCACTGCAGGATGCCGGCCCGGTGCACCATGCAGACGCCGCTGAAGGCGACCATGTCGGGTTGCTCGGCGCACCAGCGCGCCAGCGCGCCCGTCCACTCGCGGACACGGCCCAGCGCGTAGACCTGCTCGCAGCCTGCGATCGCGCTGCAGTAGACCAGGCCCGTGACCAGTGGCGACAGCGTGCCGGCGACAACCGCGAGCATCGCCGCGTCGAGCAGCGCCAGCCCCTCGGCAGCCCGCCCCTGCCCGATGCGGATGCGGCCTTGAAGGTGTTTCGCACACACGCTCAGATCGCGATCGTTGAAACGCTCGCCGATGCTGGCCGCGCGCGCAGCGGTGGCGTAGGCAGTGTTCCAGTCCCCGGCGTCGATCTGCTGCTGCGCGAGCGGCAGCAGGACATAGCCGTGTGCGGCGCCTTCGCGCTTCTCGCCCTCGAGCAGCCGCCGCGTACGCGCCAGCCATCCGGTGGCGTGGCCGGTCTCGCCCCGCAACAGCAGGCGAAGCGACAACCAAGCCGCACAGCCCGCGGCGCGTGCGCTGGCGCCGGCCTCCAGATGCGCGGCGTACGCGCGGTCGAGCACCGACAGGTATTCGTCGTCGCGGCCGACGAGGTACGCCGACGTCGCCAGGCATTCGAGATCCTCGCCGCTCAGCTGCAGCGTCTGGTCGGCGATCGTGAGCATGCGATAAGCATCGGCCCACGCGCGTTGCCGGTAGTGCTCGCGGCCTCTGCCCAATGCGTCGGGAGCCTGAGCGTCCGGCTTGCCCATCAGCTCCATTGCGCCGGCTTCGCAGCGGGCCGCCGCTTTCGGATCTCTGCGCGGCATGGTGAACGGCGGCGCGGCAGCGCGCACGCCGAAGTCATCTTACTGCGCACGACCGGGCCGTTGGCGCTATTGCAGCCATAGGCTTTTTTGGGCCGCGCCCTCGCGGCTTCCGACACAGAATGCCTTTCCCACAACGATTCAGGAGTGCTTCCAATGAGCAACGAAAAGACCGCACCGAAGTGCCCGTTCAGCCAGGCCGCAGGCGGCGGCACTGCCAACCGCGACTGGTGGCCGAAGCAACTGCGCCTGGACCTGCTCCACCAGCATTCCTCGAAGTCCGACCCGATGGGCAATGACTTCGACTATGCGAAGGCCTTCGAGAGCCTCGACTTCGCGGCAGTGAAGAAGGACCTGGCCGCCTTGATGACGGACTCGCAGGATTGGTGGCCCGCCGATTTCGGGCACTACGGTCCGCTGTTCGTTCGCATGGCCTGGCACAGCGCCGGCACCTACCGCATCGGCGATGGCCGTGGCGGCGCCGGCCGCGGCCAGCAGCGCTTCGCGCCGCTCAACAGCTGGCCGGACAACGCCAGCCTGGACAAGGCGCGTCGGCTGCTGTGGCCGATCAAGCAGAAGTACGGACTGAACATCTCGTGGGCCGACCTGATGATCCTCGCGGGCAACGTGGCCCTGGAAACCATGGGCTTCAAGACCTTCGGCTTCGGGGGCGGCCGCCCGGATGTGTGGGAGCCGGACCAGGACGTGTACTGGGGCCGCGAGACGACCTGGCTGGGCGGCGACGTGCGCTACGCCCAGGGCTCGGAAGGCGTGGAGAAGAATGGCGGCGTGCTCTCGGCCGACGAGCCCGCGGACGGCGACATCCACTCGCGCCATCTCGAGAACCCGCTTGCCGCCGTGCAGATGGGGCTGATCTACGTCAACCCCGAAGGCCCGGACGGCAATCCCGACCCGTTGGCCGCCGCCCGCGACATCCGCGACACCTTCGGCCGCATGGCCATGGACGACGAGGAAACGGTGGCCTTGATCGCCGGCGGCCACACCTTCGGCAAGACGCATGGCGCTGCCGCGGCTTCCCACGTCGCGGTCGAGCCCGAAGCGGCGGACCTCGAGGAACAGGGCTTCGGCTGGAGGAACGGCTTCGGCACCGGCAAGGGGGGCGACACGATCACCAGCGGCCTGGAAGTCACCTGGACCACCACGCCGACCCGGTGGAGCGGCAACTTCTTCGAGAACCTGTTCGGCCACGAGTGGGAGCTGACCAAGAGCCCCGCCGGCGCGCATCAATGGGTCGCGAAGGGCGCCGGCGCGACCATTCCCCACGCCCATGACCCGTCGAAGAAGCTGGTGCCGACCATGCTGACCACCGACCTTTCGCTGCGCTTCGACCCCGCCTACGAGAAGATCTCGCGGCGCTTCATGGAGAACCCTGACCAGTTCGCCGATGCCTTCGCGCGGGCCTGGTTCAAGCTCACGCACCGCGACATGGGGCCGCGGGCCCGCTACCTCGGGCCCGAGGTGCCGGCCGAAGCCTTGATCTGGCAAGACCCGGTTCCCGAAGTCGACCACCCGCTGGTCGATGCGCAGGATGTCGCGGCCCTCAAGACCGAGGTGCTGGCGTCGGGCCTGGGCGTCGCGCAGCTCGTGTCGACCGCATGGGCCTCGGCCTCCACGTTCCGGGGCTCCGACAAGCGCGGCGGCGCGAACGGCGCGCGCATTCGTCTCGCGCCGCAGAGAGACTGGGCCGTGAACGAACCGGAGCAACTGGCCCGGGTGCTCCAGGTGCTGGACGGCATTCGCGAGAAGTTCAATGGCGCACAGAGCGGCGGCAAGAGAATTTCGCTTGCCGACCTGATCGTGCTGGCCGGCAGTGCCGGCGTGGAGCAGGCCGCGAAGGACGCGGGCCAGGCGCTCACCGTGCCCTTCTCGCCGGGGCGCACGGATGCATCGCAGGAGCAGACCGAGGTTGCGTCCTTTGCGCCGCTGGAGCCGGTGGCGGACGGCTTCCGCAACTACCTGAAGGGACGCTACAGCGTGCCGGCCGAAGCATTGCTGATCGACAAGGCGCAACTGTTGACGCTCACCGCGCCGGAGATGGCGGTGCTCATCGGCGGCTTGCGCGTGCTGGGTGCCAACGCGGGCCGGGCCCGGCACGGCGTCTTCACGCACAGGCCAGGGACGCTGAGCAACGACTTCTTCGTCAACCTGCTCGACATGGGCACCGAGTGGAAGGCCACATCGAATGCCAAGGAGGAGTTCGAAGGGCGGGATCGCAAGTCGGGGGAGCTGAAGTGGACCGCCACGCGCGTCGATCTGGTCTTCGGCTCGAATGCGCAGCTGCGTGCCATCGCGGAGGTCTACGGGAGCTCGGACGCAAAGAAGAAGTTCGTGGACGACTTCGTGGCCGCATGGACCAAGGTGATGAATCTCGATCGCTTCGACCTCGGCTGAGCAGGCGTCACCGTGGCCCCTCGGGGGTATGGAGTTTGGGTGGACGAACGCAAGCGCATCGCTCCACAATGCGGTCCGTCCATGAACCGAGGGGCTGACAGATGGTCGCTATCAAGAACTGGATGTCCAATATCGAGGACGCTACCCTCCTGAAAGACATCGTCATGCCTGGTTCTCACGACGCGGGCGTCTGGGCCAGCCCGGGGAGTACCGGGAACGTGCTCGTGACGAATGCATTCATGCCTGTCGCGAGCATCGCGGCGCAGCTTGGAGACATCAGAGCGCAAGCCGAGGCTGGGGCGAGATGGTTCGACATCCGCATGTACAAGACCCCGACCCGATGGATGCCGTGGGAAAAGAGCCTGAGACCCGACAAGCTGGACGGCCACAAGATGAAGCTTCGCGCTGCGCATGTGCCGGCATTTCAGGAAGGCGCCATCTCCAAGGGGATTCTGCAATCGCCCGGGCTCGGCGGCTATGGTGCAAGCATCGAGCAGATCCTGGACCAGGCGATCAGTTTCGTGACCCTGCCTGCAACCCGAACCGAATTTCTCGTGATTCGGTTTTCGCACTGCCCCGAGCCGAAAAAGGTCTTGAAGGAGATCAAGTACTACCTCGATGACAGGTCGAAGGCCAACAGAGGCAACATCCTCCAACATATCTCGCCTGGCGTTGGCTCGTCACTTGGAAACACACCGATGTCCGCGCTGAGAAGCAAGGTTGCTTTGATCTTCGACGAGAGTTTTCAGAAGTACTGCGCAGACACGAACTACAGCGCCTGGCTATTCACCTACAGCAAGAACATCGCGAGCAAATCGGATGCATGCTGCTGCGGCCAGTTCGCGGACAGTCCGGATACGCAGGTCGTGAAGAACGCGGCTGTACAGGCGGCGACGCTGCATCTGGGTCATGGCAACAACAATGGCCACCTGTGCTTCGTGTATTGGCAACTCACGCAGCGAAGTCTCAAGCAGCAGTTCACCGGAGGCGGCAACATTCATGCAAACACCACCGCGCCCAAGACGACGGCGAACCAGGGAGGCGGCACGCACGCGAACACCGGTGACCTGATGGCCGATCTCATGAACCTGTCGGCGCGCGGTAGCCGCACCAACCTGTTCAACGCATCCGTGCCAGTCAACGTGATCTCTCACGATTTCGTGAAGAACGAAACCAGCCAGCAGATCGTGAAGGCGAACGGCAGCGTGCATGGCAGCCAGGTCAAGAGCGCCTGGCCGATCAATTGGTGAGCGCTGAAGTTGCCGCTCGCGCGAGGCGCAACGTTTGCTCCGCTGCCGCATTCCAGAGGACAAACTGCAATACGAATTGCAATGGGAGGTTTGTTCTGGTGCCCGGGTGATTGGCGCGGAGCCAGGGCATTCGAGGCTGTCAGCAATGCGCCGGCCTCCTCCTTGACCGCGCTCAGGGCTTGCCGTTCTGGATCTCGACGTAGCTGCCCGCATGCCAGCGCACGCGCACAGGCCGCTTCGCATCGACGATGAACTCCGAGTTCACGTCCTTGCCGCTGCCGTAGTTGATCTGCCGGTCGGGGCGCTTGTTGATGCCGATCACCAGCACGATGCGGCTGCCCGCCGCCAGCCTGCGAGCGGTCACGCGCTCGGCGGTGAACGCCAGCAACTGGCGCTCGCCGGCCCGGAGAAGCCGGCGGTACACGCGATGGCCGGCATAGCTGGCGCGGAAGTCGTAGGGCTCGAACAACAGTTGGTATTCGCCGTTCGCCGTCTGCTCGTACAGCGAGACGACGAGGTCCACGTCCTGCCGCGAGGGCGTGATGTCGAACTCGCCGCGCAGGCTGCCGTCGATCTCGGTGTCCTTCGGCAGCGGATCGCTGACGAAGCTGATGCTGTTGCGCATCGGCAGTTGCTTCAGACGCAGCGCATCCGGCCACGGGACGCGCGCGTCGCGGCGATCGGCGAGATCGACCGTGAGTCGCGTCTTGCCGCCGGCTTCGGACGGCGACGGCAGCAGACGATGCGGGCCGTCGCGCTCGCGGGTGTCGAGGTACAGGCGCAGCCGGGTGCGCACCGGCGAGTCCAGCGTCGGCTCATGGCGCCACTCATCGGCACCCATCACCTGGTAGTTGATGCGGCCTTGCAGCAGCGGGGGCTTCTTCGCGCCCTTGAAGACGTGGTCGAGCCATTGGTAGCGCAGCTCCGGCAGATCGACGCGTGCGATGGGGTCGAGCGTGTAGCCGCGCAGCTGCGCCGCCGTGCCGTGCCGGATCGAGGCCGCGTCATAGGGGCCGAGCAACAGCGTCGTGTCGGCCTGCGGCCGGTTGCGGCGATGCTCGTTGTGAAAGTACAGTGCGCCGGCCTCGGCGCCGTAGTAGCCGGCGATGCCGAGCACCGGGATGTCGATCTGCGCAAACTGCTCCGGGCTCGGCAGGAACTTGCGCCAGTAGAGATCGTGGCTGGGGTGCGTCAGCCAGGTTCGGATCAGCCTGCTGCGCCTGCCCAGCAGGACGCGGTCCACGTCCCAATAAGGGCGATGGCCGCGATACCAGCGCGCGTAGAGTTCCTGCCAGACCGCGTCCGGGCCGGCGTCGGCGTCGGCGCCGGCGCGCAGCGGCTCGGCCATCGCGTGCTCCTGTGCCCAGCGGACCATGGCGTTGCGGTAGATCTGCCCGGCCATCGGAAAGTCGATGCCCGGCGCCATGGGCGCGATCGTGGCGATGGCCTTGAGTGCCGCCGGCCTGCGGCGCGCCGCGGCCCAGGCGGCATAGCCGGAGTAGCCGTCGCCGAGCATGCCGACACGGCCGTCGCTCCACGGCTGCCGGGCGATCCAGTCGATGACCGCCGCGGCGTCTTCGCCGTCGCGAACGAAGGGCCACACGGCGCCCTTGCCGTCGGGCGTGCGCCCTCGCACGTACGCCGTGACGCCGACGTAGCCTCTGACGGCACTGCGCTGCGCGTCGTCCTCGGCGGGATCGAGCGTGAAGCGCAGCAGCGTCGGCAAGGCACCCTTCGCGCCGCCGGGCCGGACCACATTGGCATGGATGACGACACCCGCGCGCACGGGAATCCGGACGCCGGCCTCCGCCAGGTAGCGGCTGCGGTTTTCCGCCGCGATCAGCTCGGGCAGGAGCGCATTGAAGCTGCGACGCGACTCGTACGCAAGCCAGGTGCGCACGAGCGCCACGGCATCGGCCTGCGGAAGGCTGCCCTTCGAGCGCCAGCGATCGAAGGCCTGCCGCACCGGCTCCCTGTACATCGCCAGCGGGGCTTCGAGCCGCGCCATGATGGCTGCGGCTTGCGCGTTGTCGAGCGGCGAGACCAGCTCCTGGAACGCGCGCGCGAAAGCCTTGGCGAAGTCGAGGCGCTCGTTCGCTTCGAG
This sequence comes from Variovorax sp. Soil_C_17, assembly GCF_057657265.1. NCBI lineage: Bacteria > Pseudomonadati > Pseudomonadota > Betaproteobacteria > Burkholderiales > Comamonadaceae > Variovorax > Variovorax sp. Soil_C_17. Next base: position 45,323 of record NZ_JBDGIT010000005.1, on the reverse strand, counting down.
CGCGCGCGCACGCGCATAGATGCCGTCGACGATCGCGCGCTCGGCCAGGCCGTCGAAGGGCTTGCCCTGCTGGCGGCTGCGCAAGGACCTGTTGCTGTCGGAGGCCGCACGGTAGGTGCCGCTGACGATCTGCAGCGCGGTCATGTTGGCCAGGAAGGCATCGGTGTCGGCCTCCTGGTAGACCGGCACGATGCGCTGCGCGAGATCCCGCATCAGTTCCACCGCAGCGGGGTCGTCGGGGTCGCGCGGTGGCCGGAAGCCGAAATCCAGCGCCCAGGCCCAGGCCGGCAGCGAAAGCCCGAGCAGCACGAGGGCACGGCGCGCAAGAAGGTTCATGGGACGACCTCCAAGCTTCGCGCCGGGGTGCGAGCGCCTTCGGGCGGCCGGGCGGCGCTCATGCGGCAAGCTCCTCGGGCACCGGGTCCGGCACCTTGACCAGGCGCACCACCCGCGTGAACAGCCGGTCGTGCGCTTCTCCGGCCGAGCCGATGTGGACGATGCCCGTGTGCGCGAGCTTGGCCGTGAGCACGTCGATGATGAGCTCGAGCGTGTCGTCGTCGAACGCGCCGAAGGCTTCGTCCATCACCAGCCAGGGCGGCGCCTGCAGCACCACGCGGGCGAAGCCCAGCCGCAGCTGCTCGTCCATGCTGAGCTCGCGCTCCCAGCGGCCGGTCGTTTCCAGCAAGGGTGCCAGCCGCTGCAGGCCCACGCTCGCCAGCGCGGCCACCATGGCTTCCCTCGGATAGCGGGACGGCTCCATCGCATACGACAGCACTTCGGCCAGCGTGCCGCGGGGAAGGTAGGGCGTGCCGCGCGGCATGAAGTGGATCGTCTCGCCGCGGGGCCGGCGCACGGTGCCGGTGCCCCAGGGCCACAGGCCCGCGAGCGCCCGGAACAGCAAGGTCTTCTCGGTGCCCGGCGTGCCGAGAATCAGCACGCGCTGGCCGGGGTGCATGACCAGAGCTCCAGCGTCGAGCCGGTCGTGGCCGTTCCAGGCGCGGACTTCGAGCTCCTCGATCTCGAGGGTTCCGGCCTCGCTCTCCGCGTAGGCGATGCGCTTGCCGTCCGGCAGTGCCTCCAGGTCGGACGCCAGCACCTGGCGCAGGCCGGCCACGCGCAGCAGCGTGGCGCGCCAGTCGGCAATGAGGCTGAAGTTGTCGACGAACCAGCGCAGCGAGGACTGCGCCTGCGTGAAGGCAGCGGCGGCCATCATCAGGCCGCCGAACGAAACCTTCCCCGAAAAATACAGCGGTGCGGCCACCAGCGTCGGCGCGATGACGGTGACCCAGCCGAAGCCCGAGGTGACCCAGGTCAGGTTGGTCAGCCCGAGCACCACGCGCGAGGTGGCCTGCAGGACGTCGCCGAGATGCAGGGCGACGCGGCGCTTCTCGTCGGCCTCGCCGTCGGCCAGCGAAATGCCGTCGAGATGTTCGTTGATGCGGGTCAGCGAGAAGCGCAGTTCGCCCTCGCGGGCGTAGCGCTCGGCGTTGCGCGAGACCAGGCCCTTGCCGACCCAGTAGGTCATCAGCGAGCCGCCGACCGCATAGACAATCGCGGCCCACAGCATGAAGCCCGGCAGGGCATGGTCCCGGCCGTCGAAGAAGATGCTGAAGTCCTTCGAGAGGACCCACAGCACGCTCGCGAAGCTGCCGAACAGCATCGCCGCCTGCAGCAGACCCACGCCGAGGCCGACCGACAGGTCGCACAGCTTCAGCGTGTCGTCGTGCATGCGCTGGTCCGGATGGGCGCCCATGGGGCCGCTGCCCTGCAGCCAGAACGCGCGGCGCGGCTGCAGCCACAGGCCCACGAGGTCGGTCACCAGGGCCTCGCGCATCTTCAGCTGCAAGGTTTCGACCAGCCATCGCTGTGCGACGTTCAAGACCAGCAGCCCGCCCGCAATCACCGCGAAGATGCCGACCTGCAGGATGAAGTCGCCCACGTCGCGGCGCGAGATCGCGTCGTAGAACGGCTTGTTCCAGCTGTTGAGCTCGATCTGTCCATACGCCGTGATGGCGATGACCACGACGATCCCGCCCGCCAGCGCGGCCAGCGTTCTCCTGACCGCGGACACGCGCAAGGCGCCGAGCAGCTCGCGGACCTGACGGACGACACCGGTCTTGGAAGCCGGCTCGGCAGGGGTCTGCAACGCCGCGCTCATCGAGGCCGCGACTCCCGGCATGCGATCGCGAGGCGGCGCGCGAAGACGCACGAGATGAACGCGGCGTGGCTCCAGGCGAGTTGCTTCGCCGAGGTCTGCGCGCCGCTGCGCTGATCGAACTGCTCCGACAGATCGCCGCCGGGCGGCGTGTAGGCGCGCACGGTGGCGAGGTAGGCGTCGCCACGGGCCGTCCAATGGCGCCGAAGGCCTGCATCGCCGCCCGGCGCCGCCGCGGCGCGGAAGCAGAACTCGGCAGCGCCGAGCGTCGAGAAGTAGTACGCGCCGCCCGAGCAGTACACGTCGCCGGCGTACCGGCCCATCGCCGGGCCGCGGCCTGCGGCGCGGCCTTGGTTGATCGGATAGGCCGCGTCGAACAGCGCCTCGAGCCGCGCCAGGGTGGCCTGCATGCGGGGGTCGGCCGGATCATGCCTGGCCTCGGTGCCCAGGCCATGGATCGCCGAGAGGATCACCGCAATGTCCAGCGCCTTCGAGCTGGGCCGGTCGTGCGCCAGCACGCGTGAACGGTAGTAGCCGTGCGCCGCATCGCGATCGGCTGCGCCTTCGTCCACCCAGTAGCCGTCGAGCACGCCGAGCACCGCCTGCGACGCCTCGCGGCAGCGCTGCGCCTGCGCCGTGTCGCCCAAGCCCTGCAGCCACGCCGCGCCTTCGGCCAGCGCGGCCGCCGAGACGCGCAGCGTGTAGTAGTGATGGCCGCTTTCTTCCTCCCAGATGTCGTAGGACGGCTCGCGCCAGTGGCGCAGCGTGAAGCCGAGATCGAAGCGGATCAGGGCGGTGAGCTCCGCCAGCAGGGGCGCGTCGAGGTGCCCGCCGGCCGCCCAGCGCAGCAGCGCCAGCGCGCGCAGCGGCGGCCCGTCGTGCTGGGGGCGCGCCCATTGCAGGATGTCGAGCGTGCCGTCGGGGTTCACCCGCGTCTCGGCGGCGACGGCATCGCCGTGGACGCTTTCGAGCTCATGGTCCTCGCGCAGGTACTGCAGCAACTCGGGGGCCACGCGCTCCCTGCGGCCCGGCACCGCGGCAAGCTCGCGGCCGTCGAGCCGGTTCAAGGCCAGGCTGAAGCGGGTGAAGTCTCTCAGATGCTGCAGGGCCTCGTCGCCGATGCGTCCGTCGAGGTAGAGCAGGCGCAACGCGTCGATGACCACGGCGGAGTCGCGGAACCAGTGAAAGAAATAGTCCGGGTCCGGGTCGTAGCTGCCGAGCACGGGCGAGGCGATGATGGCACCGGCGATCGGCCGCACCGTCTGGCCGAAGCCCGGGCGCTGCTTGACGATCGACAGCGGCGAGATGCTGGTCAGCATCGCCTTCGCCGAATGGCCCAGCTGTGTATCGAGCCAGGACTCGAACACCGGGTCTTGCGGGCTCGTCACGCTGGCGCTCATGCTTGCGGTGGCGCCAGATGCGGGCTGCTGAAGTCCAGGCGCCGCAGCCCCGCCTGCACCTCGGGCACGCTCATGAACAGCTTCCACAGAAGGCCGGTCCGATGGTTCTCCATCATCACGACGATCGGCCCCTGGTCGATGGCGAGAAAGGTCTTCGCGAACCAGCCGCGCTGTTCGCAGAACGCATCGACGAAGCCGTAGTCCTTCCACACCTGCGTGCCATGCACGGTCAGGAAGTGCCGCAGCACCCGCATGACCTCGGCGGGCGCATACGGCAGGCTGGCCAGCGCGGCCGTGGGCGAGATGGTGCCGTTGTCGTTGTGGGGGTCGTGCGCGAGATAGCCGTCGGGGTCGTCGCTGGCGGTCAGGCCCCAGCACGATTCGCCGTACCCTTTGAAGCCCTTCGGGTTGGCGATGCAGTGCGCGCGGTTGATCCGCACGTGGCGGCTGTTGAGATCCCAGTAGTCGGCGTAGCGATCCTTCAGGCCGCGCGGGTCGAGGCCGCAGAACGAGTAGTGCGTGAAGAACAGCGGCCCGCCGTAAGGGTGGCCCAGCGGCATTTCGATGCCGTAGTACTGTCGGCCGTTGAGGAAGTCGGGCCCGGAAGCGTAGCCGCGGTGGTAGACCCGCGGATCGATCGCATGGCGAGGCGCGGCCGCGGCCAGGAAGTAGGTGATGAGGCACTCGTTCCAGCCGTGCACTTCGTGGTTCATCGCCCAGCCGTGGTTCGGGCTCCAGTGCCAGTAAAGAACATCCCGCCCGCCCTGGGTGAACCAGTCCCATTCGACCTCGTGCCACAGCGTGTCGATGTCGTCGCGCAGCCGGCGCTCCGCGGCCGTGTCCTCGCTGAAATACTGGCGCGCGCACAGCAGGCCCATGAAGAGGAACGAGGTCTCGACCAGATCGCCTGCGTCGTCCTTGGGGCTCATCGGGATCGTCGCGCCGCTCGCCCCGTCCATGAAGTGAGGGAAGGCGCCGTGGTAGCGCTTGGCGCGGAACAGGGCGTCGCGCATGCGCGCCAGGCGATCGAGGGCTTCGTCCCGCGTCACCCAGCCGCGCTCCACGGCGACGATCAAGGCCATGATGCCGAAGCCAGAGCCGCCGATCGCGACCCTGTCGTCGGCCAGATCTTCGCCCGTGGGCCCGACGAGCGTACGGCGGTCGAGCGCCAGGCCGCTGGCAGCATCCGCGCCGTCCCAGAAATAGCGGAAGGTCTGGCGCTGCACGGCATCGAGCAAGGCTTCGTCGGGCAGGGCGGCCAGTGCCCTGGGGTTCCTGTCATCCTTCAGCACGAATGGCTCCTTGTCTTGGGGGTGTGTCACTTTTGGTTTCATCGCGTCGTCCGCCCCACGCGGCCGATGGCCCCCCGCAGCATGCCATCATTGACGCCCCTTGGGTAACGCTTGGAAGTCTCCGATGAGTCGCATCGACACCCTCATGGCCCGCATGACGCTGGCCGAAAAGCTCGGCCAGCTCACGATGACCGCCTCCAGTTATACGGTCACCGGGCCGGTGCTCGCGGGAGACTCCACGCAGTCGATCATCGACGGCACGGTCGGCAACCTGTTGAACATGGTCGGTGCCGGACCCACGCACGAGATGCAGCGGCTGGCGGTCGAGAAGTCACGGCTGCGCATTCCGCTGCTGATCGGCCTGGACATCATCCACGGGCATCGCACGCTCTTTCCGATCCCCCTTGCCGAAGCGGGCGTCTTCGACGAAACGCTCTGGGAGCGCACGGCGCGCGAGGCAGCGCGCGAAGGCGCGGCCGAAGGCCTGGCGATGACCTTCGCCCCCATGCTCGACGTGTCGCGCGATCCTCGCTGGGGCCGCACCGCGGAAGGCCCGGGCGAAGACCCGTGGCTCAATGCGCGCATCGCGCGGGCCAAGGTGCGCGGCTTCCAGGGGCAAGACCTGTCGTCGGCCGACTCGCTGGCCGCCTGTGCGAAGCACTTCGTTGCCTACGGCGGCGTCAACGCGGGGCGGGAGTACGCCGAGGTGGACATCTCCGAGCGCACCCTGCGCGAAGTGCATCTGCCGGGCTTCGCAGCGGCCGTGCGCGCCGGCGTCGCGACGCTCATGCCGGCCTTCACCGATCTCAACGGCGTGCCGATGACGGCGCACATCCCCCTGCTGCGCGACTGGCTGCGCGGGGAGATGGGCTTCGACGGCGTCATCGTCAGCGACTACAACGCGATCGCGGAGCTGATCAAGCACGGCGTTGCCGCCGACCTCGCCGATGCCGCGGTGCTGGCGCTGAAGGCCGGCGTCGACGTCGACATGATGGCCGACGCTTACCGCAAGGGCCTGCCGATCGCCCTCGAGCAGGGCCGGGTGACGATCGAAGAGATCGACGCGTCGGTGCGGCGCGTGTTGCGGCTCAAGGAGCAGCTCGGCCTGTTCGACGACCCGTACCGCCGCGGCGCGACGCCGGAGCCGGCCGCGGCCGTCGCCGAGCGCCGCGCGCTGGCGCGCGACGTCGGGCGCAAGGCCGTCGTCCTGCTGAAGAACGAGCGCGACATCCTGCCCTTGCCCGCGGCGGCGAAGGCGCTGTGCGTGGTCGGGCCGCTGGCCGACGCAAGCACCGAGATGAAAGGCCCGTGGTGGGGCGCCGGCGAACACGAGCCCGCCGTCAGCGTGCTGGCCGGCTTGCGCGCGGCGCTGCCGCAGACCGACATACGCCATGCCCCCGGCGTCGCCATCGACAGCGCCGATGACAGCGGCATCGAAGCCGCCGCCCAGCTGTGCGACGGCGCCGACGCGGTCCTGCTGTGCCTGGGCGAGCGCGCCTCGATGAGCGGCGAAGCGGCGAGCCGCGCCACGCCCGCGCTTCCCGGGCAGCAGCAGGCGCTGGCAGAAGCCGTGGTGGCCCGGGCCCGTTCGCTCGGCATCCCGGTTGTCGCGATCCTGTTTTCGGGCCGTCCGCTCGTCATCCCTTGGCTGGCCGAGCACGCCGATGCGCTCCTGGCTGCGTGGTTCCTCGGCGTCGAGGCCGGCCACTCGATCGCCGACGTGGTCACGGGCCGGGCATCGCCCAGCGGGCGCACGCCCATGAGCTGGCCGCGCGTCGTCGGACAGGTGCCGATCTACTTCGGCCAGCGCCCCACCGGCAGGCCGATGAATCCTGCCGACTATTACACGAGCAAGTACCACGATGTGGACAACACGCCGCTGTATGCCTTCGGCCACGGCTTGACCTACGGCCGGTTCAGCTATGACGCGCTCCGGGTCGAGCCGCCGCGCGTGCGCGAGCAGGACCTGCTGACGGTCAGCGTCAGCCTGCGAAACCTTGGCGCACGCGAGGCCGAAGAGACGGTCTTCCTGTTCATCCGCGGCAAGCGGAACCGGGTCACCCGGCCGCTGCTGGAGCTCAAAGGCTACGCCAAACTGCGATTGAGGCCTGGCGAAGCCGGCTCGGTGACGCTGGAGCTGCCGGCGGCCGAGCTGGGCTACCTCGGGCCGGACCTGCAGCCCTTGTTCGAAGCGGGCGAGGTCGACATCTTCGTCGGACCGAGTGCCGAGCAAGCCGGGTTGTTGCGCCAGACCATCGAGATCGACGCATCCTGAACCGATCCGGCCCCCTACCGCGGGCTCCGATGCCATTGATACGTGCGATGCATCAATTGTTCTGAATCTTGCAATTCACTTTGTCCGGCCTGCGCGCGAGACTCGTTCGCAAGGGGTCCTCAGAAGCAGGAGCCCAACCGGAGACAAGTGAGTGACCTTGCAAGCTGAAGAACTTCGCGCCTGGATCGGGCGCAGCGAGACCATCCAGGACGTCATCAACCCGACGCCGGTAGTCGCGTTGACCGCCACGCTGGACCACCCTTCGACGCCCGTCGAGACCGGCACCACCTTGCCGTACCTTTGGCACTGGCTGTATTTCCTGCCGATGCATCGACAGTCCGAAATCGGCGCCGACGGGCACGCCAAGCGCGGCGGCTTTCTTCCTCCGGTGCCGTTGCCTCGCCGCATGTGGGCGGGCAGCCAGTTCGAGTTCCGCTCGCCGATACGAGTCGGTGACCGGGTTGCGCGAACCTCGACCATCGACGACGTGACCGTCAAGGAGGGCCGCACCGGCACGCTGGTTTTCGTGAAGGTGAGGCACGAGGTGCGCTGCAACGCCAGCAGCGACCCGGCGCTCGTCGAATTCCACGACATCGTCTACCGCGAGGCGCAGGGGCCGAACGATGTCGCCCCGCCGCCACAAGCCGCGCCCGCGGAAGCCCCATGGAAGCGCTCCATCGTGCCGGACGACGTGCTGCTGTTTCGCTACTCGGCGCTAACCTTCAATGGCCACCGCATCCACTACGACAGGCAGTACGTCACCAAGGTCGAGGGCTATCCGGGCCTGATCGTGCATGGACCGTTGATCGCAACGCTGCTGATGGATCTCCTTCGGCGCCATATGCCGCAAGCCGATGTGGCCAGCTTTCGATTCAAGGCGGTGCGTCCGACCTTCGACCTTCATCCTTTCCAGCTCCAGGGGCAGCCTCAGGCCGACGGCAAGACCATCCGGCTCTGGGCCTCCGACCACGAAGGCTGGCTCACGATGGACGCCACTGCGGTCCTGCGCTGATCTCCATCGAACCACCCACACTCGGACAGAGCAACACATGCAGCCACTCAAAGGCCTGACGGTCGTCACGCTCGAGCACGCGATCGCGGCGCCTTTCGCCACGCGCCAGCTCGCTGACCTCGGCGCACGCGTCATCAAGATCGAACGACCAGGTTCGGGCGATTTCGCCCGAGGCTATGACGAGCGCGTGCACGGATTGGCGTCCCATTTTGTCTGGACCAACCGCTCCAAGGAAAGCCTGACGCTCGACGTCAAGCATCCCGAGGCGGCCACGATTCTGGAACGCCTGGTGATGGAGAAGGCAGATGTCGTCGTACAGAATCTCGCGCCCGGCGCCGCTGCGCGCCTTGGCCTCGGTTATGAAAAGCTGTCCGCCGCAAAGCCGGGGTTGATCGTGTGCGACATCTCGGGCTATGGCGACGACCCGATCAACCCCGGGCCGTACCGCGACAAGAAGGCCTACGACCTTCTCATTCAGAGCGAGGCGGGGTTCGTCTCGGTCACGGGCACGCCCGACGAACCGTGCAAGGCCGGTCCGTCGATCGCCGACATCGCCGCAGGCATGTACGCGTACAGCAGCATCCTCGCGGCGCTGCTGCAGCGCGGCCAGACCGGCAAGGGCCAGCGCATCGACATCTCGATGCTGGAGTCGCTCGTTGAATGGACCAGCTATCCGCTCTACTACGCCTTCGAAGGTGCGGCGCCTCCTCCGCGAACCGGCGCCAGTCATGCAACGATCTATCCCTACGGGCCATTTCCCACGGGCGACGGCAACATGGTGATGCTGGGCCTCCAGAATGAACGCGAGTGGGCCAGCTTCTGCGAGAAGGTGCTGCAGCAACCGGCGCTGACGACCGACCCTCGCTTCACCGCGAACTTCAAGCGGGTGGCCGAGCGCGAGGCGCTGCGCGGGATCATCGTGGACGCCTTCTCGTCCCTGAGCAGAGCGCAGGTGGTGGAGCGGCTCGAGCTCGCGCAAATCGCCAATGCCCAGGTCAACACCATGAACGACGTCTGGGCCCACCCGCAATTGAAGGCGCGCGGGCGTTGGACCGAAGTCGGCTCGCCGAATGGCCCGCTGCCCGCCATGCTGCCGCCCGGCACCTGGGATGTGGGCCCGCGCATGGACCCCGTGCCGGCGCTCGGCCAGCATACCGACGCGATCCTGGCCGAGCTGGGCTACGGTGCAGCCGAGATCGATGCGTTGCGCGCTTCCAGGGCCGTCTGAGGTGAGCGACATGTCCCTTCCTTCCGACATCCCTCGCACGTACCTCTTCGTTCCCGGCACCCGGCCGGAACGCTTCGGCAAGGCGCTGGCGAGCGGCGCGGATGCCGTCATCCTGGACCTTGAAGACGCGGTCGCAGCGGACGACAAGGCGCTCGCTCGCCACGCGATCGCAGACTGGTTGCGCACCGCCTCCGCGGACGATCGGTCGCGCACAGTGGTGCGCATCAACGATGCCGCGTCGCCGTGGTTCGACGACGACCTGGCGGCGCTGCGCAAGGTCGGGGCCGGCAGACTTCTGCTGCCCAAGGCCGAGTCTGCACAGCAGGTCGAGGCCACGCTGGCCGCGCTGCCCGGGGCCAGCGTTCTCGCACTGATCGAAAGTGCGCGCGGAGTGGCCGGCGTCGGCACGGTCGCCGCCGCGGGCGTGTCGCGCCTGGTGTTCGGCACCTTGGACTTTGCATTGGACCTGGGCATCGAGATCGAAAGCGACGCCACGGGTCTCGCCTACGCGGCCAGCCGCATCGCGCTTGCCTCGCGCGCGGCCGGCCTGCCCGCGCCGGTCGCCGGAGTCACGCCCCAGCTGGAGGATCGCAAGCGCCTCCTGGCCGACCTGGCCTCTGCGCGAGCTCTTGGCTTCGGCGCCAAGCTGTGCATCCATCCGAGCCAGGTGGAGCCCATTCACAGCGCGCTGAGGCCCACGGCAGAAGCATTGGCGTGGGCGCAGCGAGTGCTGGCAGCCGATGCCGCGTCCCCGGGCGCTGCGCGCCTCGATGGCCGCATGGTCGACCGCCCTGTGGTGCTGCAGGCACAACGCACGCTGGCCATGGCCCGCGACTGAAACCTACCCTAATAACCTGCCCGGAAAGACCCACACCATGGCCTCCACCATCATCGACTCGCGCATCTTCGGCGACATGTTCAGCGACGCGCGCATGCGCGACGTGTGGTCCGACGAGAACCGGACCGCCAAGTACCTCGACATCGAACGCGCGCTGGCCAAGGTCCAGGGCGAGCTCGGCATCATCCCCAAGGAGGCAGCGGACGAGATCGTCCGCAACTGCGAGCTGTCCCAGATCGACTGGGCGAAGCTCAAGGCCAAGACCGAGCAGATCGGCTACCCGATCATCGCGGTCGTCAACCAGATCAACGCCAACTGCCGCGACAAGCTGGGCGAGTATTGCCATTGGGGCGCCACCACCCAGGACATCACCGACACGGCCGCGGTGCTGCAGATGCGCGAAGGCCTCGCCCTGGTCGAGCAGGATCTGGACGAGATCGGCGGCGCACTGGCCAGGCTGGCAAAGAAGTACCGCGACACGCCGGTGATCGGCCGCTCCAATCTGCAGCAGGCCACACCGATCACCTTCGGCTACAAGATGGCGAGCATCCTGGCCGGCATCGACCGCCACCGCGAGCGCCTGCAGCAGCTCAAGCCGCGGGTGCTGATGGGAGAGTTCGGGGGCGCGTCCGGCACGCTCTCGTCGCTGGAGAAGGGTGCGATGGAAACCCAGGCCGGCCTGATGAAGGAACTCGGCCTGGCCCAGCCGCTGATCTCCTGGCACACGGTGCGCGACACCATCGCGGAGGTGGGCGCCTTCCTTGGGCTGGTGGGCGGCTCGCTCGGCAAGATCGCCATGGACGTCAAGCTGATGATGCAGACCGAAGTGGCCGAGGTGTTCGAGCCTTTTGCACCCGGCCGCGGTTCGTCCTCGACCATGCCGCAGAAGCGCAACCCGATCTCCTGCCTGTACATCCATGCCAACATTTCCGTGGCACGCCAGCATGTCGCAGCGCTGATGGACGCGATGGTGGCCGACCACGAGCGCTCGACCGGCCCTTGGGAGATCGAATGGGTGTCCCTGCCGGAGATCTTCTGCCTGATGTCCGGGGCGCTGAAGCAGACCAGGTTCATCCTCGAGGGTTTGGAGGTCGATGCCGCACGCATGCGCGCCAACATCGATCTCACGAACGGCCTGGTGATGTCCGAAGCGGTGATGATGGGACTGGGCCCCTACATCGGCCGCGAGTACGCGCACGACCTCGTCTATGACCTCTGCCGCGAAGCGATCGGCAAGAATCGTCCGCTGATCGAAATCCTGTCCGAGCACCCGGAGATCGGCAAGCACGTCACGCGCGCCCAACTCGAAGCCATGTGCGACCCGGTCAACAACCTCGGCCAGGCCGGCGCGATGGTCGATCGGGTCCTGGCGGCACGCCGCTGAGCCTTCAAGCCGAAGCGCGCTTTCTCCCGGGCTGGATGCGCCGGCCCTTCATGTCGGCGAAGAATTCGAAGAACTGCAGGGCGGCCGGAGAAAGGGTGCGGCCCTTTCGCCGGATCAGCCCGACCTTGCGACTGACGACGGGCTCGACCAACGGCACGCTGACCAGAAGCGGGTGATCGGCGCCCGGCATGGCGATCGACGGAACTGCCGCGACGCCGAGCCCGGCTTCGACCAACCCCAGCATCGTCGTGACGTGCTGCGCCTCGTAGATGGCTTGCGGGCGCCCCGGCAAACCCGAGAGCGCCTGGTCCAGCAGCAGGCGGTTTCCGGACGCCTTGCTCACCGAGATGTAGTCGTACTGCGCCAGTTCCGTCCAGCTCACCCTGCGCTTGCCTGCGAGCGCATGGTCGCGCCGGCAAGCGGCGACGAAGCGCTCCTCCAGCAGCGGCCTGAACTCGATGTCGGGTTCCTGGCCTCCGATGAAGTTCAACCCGAAATCCGCCTCGCCGCGCGACACGGCGGCCAGCACCTCGTTGGCGCTCGCATCGAAGACCTTGACCCGGACCTTCGGATAGCGCTCGTGATAGCGCGAGATCACCTGCGACACGAAGTAGTAGACCGTCGACGGCACGCAGGCGATGGTGACCTCGCCCATGCGCGTTGCCGCCACGCCGCGGATGCCCAGCAGCGTGAGATCCAGGTCGTCCAGCAACTGCTGCACCTTCCGGTCGAAGTCTCGCCCGACCGCCGTCAGGCTCACCCGCCGCGTGGTCCGCTCCAGCAGCCGTACGCCGAGCGCTTCTTCCAGCTTCTCGATGCGCCTGCTGAACGCGGGCTGCGAAACGTGCAGCGCATCGGCGGCCTTGCGGAAGCTGCTCAGCTCCGCGACGGCACGGAAAGCCTGGAGGTCGTTGAGGTTGAAGTTGATCGCCATCGGTCTGGCTCCCGCGAACTGCTTGACTGATCGACAGTGTGCATCAATCGATCCTAACTATGCAATTCACAGCAACCATCGAAGCGAAGACCATAGCGCCACGGTCAAGGAAGCGACCTTGAGCCACTTTCAACCATCGGAGACATGAATGCAATTTCGTAACGCACCCGTCCTGTGCGCCCTGGCCTCGGCTGCGGCGCTCTTGTGCAGCAGCGCGCTCGCCGCCTATCCCGAAAAATCGATCACCATCGTCGTTCCGACCGCTGCCGGCGGTGCCAACGACGCCATGGCACGGGTCATCGGCCAAGCCATGTCGGCTGCGCTCAAGCAGCCGGTCGTCGTCGACAACAAGGCGGGCGCCAATGGCGCGATCGCCAGCGAGTTCGTGATGCGTGCCGCGCCGGACGGCTACACGCTGATGCTCGGCTATGTCGCCACGCATGCGATGAATCCCGCATTGCAGAAGCTGCGCTACGACCCGGTGAAGGACTTCGAACCCGTGGGCATGGTGGGCACGTCCGCGACGCTGATGGTCGTGACTCCCGCCGTCAAGGCGAACAACGCAAAGGAACTGGTCGCCGAGCTGAAGGCCGCACCCGACAAGACGAGCTACGCGTCTGCCGGCAACGGGACCGCACCGCATTTCGCCGCCGAGATGTTCAAGCTCTCGACCGGCACCAGCATGCTCCACGTGCCGTACAAGGGGTCGGCGCCTGCGATCACCGACACCATCGGCGGTCAGACGCAGGTGATGTTCCCCAGCCTCTTCACCGCCATGCCCTACGTGAAGGCCGGCAAGCTGAAGGCGATCGGCGTGGCAGGCACCAAGCGTTCGCCGCAGATGCCGGACGTGCCGACGCTCAAGGAGCAGGGCGTCGACAACGTGGATGTCTCGCAGTGGTACGGCATTTTCGCGCCGGCCAAGACCCCGAAGGCGGTGATCGAGCAACTCAACAAGGTGCTCAATGCGGCATTGGCCGACAAGGCGGTGGTCAAGAAGCTGGAGGACCACGGCGCCGAGGTGGAAGCGATGACATCCGAGCAGATGCGCACCTATGTGCAGCAGGAGCAGGTCAAGTGGAAGAAGGTGGTCCAGGCTGCAAAGCTTTCGGCCGACTGAGATGAGCAGGACCATTCCCTGCGTGCTGATGCGTGCGGGTACCTCGCGCGGCCCCTTCTTCCTGCGGGAGTGGCTGCCTGAAGGCGACGAGGAGCGCGACCAGGCACTGATCGGCGCCATTGGTGCCTCCGATCCGCTGCAGCTCGACGGCGTGGGCGGCGGCAGCACCCTCAACAGCAAGGTCGCCATCGTTTCCCGTTCGAAAGAACCGGGCTGCGATCTGGACTACCTGTTCGCGCAGGTGGGGGTCGGACACCGTTCCGTCGACACCCGGCCGAACTGCGGCAACATGCTGTCGGGCGTCGCGCCCTTCGCGATCGAGCAGGGGCTGATCGAGGCGCAGGACGGAATCACGCAGGTGCGCGTCTTCAACGTCAACACACGATCGCGCATCGACGTCACCGTCAGAACGCCGGGAAAGCGCGTCACTTACGAGGGAGACGCGCGAATCGACGGCGTGGCCGGTACGGCTGCACCGATCCTCCTCAACTTCCTGGACGCGTGGGGCGCGGTGACGGGCAAGGTCTTCCCGACCGGTCGGCGCATCGACACGATCGACGGCATCGAGGTGACGTGCATCGATGCGGCGATGCCGCTCATGATCGTGCGCGCGCGTGACCTGGGCGTCAGCGGCGGCGAAAAGCCAGCAGCGCTCGATTCGAATGCGGCATTGCTGGAGCGGCTGGAAAACCTTCGTCTTCAGGCCGGCCAGCTTATGGGGCTCGGGGATGTGTCGGGCAGCGTCATTCCCAAGCCGGTGCTGGTCAGCGCGGGAGACTCGCCGGACAGCATCACCTCGCGCTACTTCACCCCGCTGCGCTGCCATGCTTCGCATGCGGTCACGGGTGCCATCGGCGTTCTCAGCGCCTTCGCGCTGCCTGGCACGGTCGCAAGCACCGCTGCCCGCGAGCCGGGTCGTCACAACCTGGTTCTCCTGCACCCGGCAGGCCAGATCGACGTGGAGGTCGAGCTTGAAGGCCGAGCTGAGGAAGCGACGGTCAAGGCGGCGGCGCTGGTGCGTACCGCCAGAAAGATCATGCAGGGCGAGATGGAGTTGCCCGACTATGTCTTCACGCGGCCCGAAGCCGTTGCACGTCCATCGGCCACGTTCCCGCGCAAACCCATCACGATCATCGTGCCGACGCGTGCGGGCGGCGGCAACGACACGATGGCCAGGATCATCGCGGCCGAACTGAAGCCCTTGCTCGGCCAGGAAGTCCTCGTGGACAACCGGGCCGGCGCAAATGGTGCCATCGCGAGCGAGTTCGTGGCCAGGGCGGAACCGGACGGCCACACCCTCATGTTCGGCTACGTGGGTACCCATGCCATGAACCCCGCACTCCAGAAGCTGGGCTACCACCCCGTCAAGGACTTCGAGCCGGTCGGCTTGGTCGGATCGTCGCCGACCCTGATGGTGGCCAACCGGCACGCCGGCTTCGACGACGTTCCCGACCTCCTGCAGCGCCTGCGCAACGGGCCGGGCACCGTCACCTACGCGTCGGCCGGCGACGGTACGCCGCCACACTTCGCGGCGGAGTTGTTTCAACTCAACACCGGCACGAAGATGGAAGGCAGAAGCTACGAGGGTGCGGCGCCTGCCATCGTGGACACGCTCCACGGTCGCGCGCAAGTCATGTTTCCGAGCCTGTTCACTGCACACCCCTTCATCCTCGACGGCCGGCTGCGTGCCCTCGCGGTCGCGGCCCCGGCGCGCCTCGAAGCACTGCCTTCCGTGCCCACGCTGTCGGAAGCAGGCATCGAAGGGGTCGATGTCTCGCAGTGGTACGGCCTGTTTGCCCCGGCACGCACCTCGCCCGCAGTGATCGCACAGATCAACCGCGCCCTGAACGAGGTTCTTGCCCTTCCGCAAGTGGTCGCTCGATTCGAACGCCAAGGTGCGAGCGTCGAGGCCGGTCCTCCCGCTGCGCTGCGGGATCGCGTTCGGCACGAGTTCGATCGTTGGCAGGACGTGGTCGCCGAGGGCGGCCTGGCGCCGCAAGACATCCGCCTGCTTGCGGCAGATTGAGCCGCCGAATCATCCAGACCGGCGCGCGTTGCCGAACCCTCTGGCGGCATGTTGCCGCCTTCACTGCCGGCGTCGCAAGGCGCCGGTCCTCCTCGCTCGACCCTCGGAGACATTTGCTATGCGTAAGTCCTTGATCACCTTTGCGGCGCTGGCCGCGACGGGCGCTGCTTCGGCGCAGTCGTCCGTGACGCTCTTCGGCGTCGCGGATACCGCCGTGAGTCACTACAGCGTCAAAAGCGCCTTCTACAACAACACGCTGGCGCTCCCGCCGGCGTCGACGCTGGCCTTCCAGGAGGTCACGCGCTCGCAGACTGCCCTGTCGAGCGGCGCCAACTCGTCGAGCCGGGTCGGCTTCCGCGGCACCGAAGATCTGGGCGGCGGTCTGGCAGCCGGCTTCTGGCTCGAGTCGGGCTTTACCCAGGACAGCGGCGCAACCGCTTTGACCTCCTTCAGCCGCCGCTCGACGGTGAGCCTGTCGGGCGGATTCGGCGAAATCCGACTCGGCCGAGACTATGTTCCGAGCTACTGGAACGAGAGCGTGTTCGACCCGATGGGTGCCGTGGGCGTCGGGGAAAACCTCATCAAGAGCATCAGCGGCAACATTGCCACGGCGCGCGGCCCCGGCTCCGCCATTGCCGCCAACGACAACGCGATCCGGGCATCCAACAGCGTGGGTTACTTTCTGCCCCGCAATCTGGGCGGCTTCTACGGTCAGGTCATGTACGCCCTGCCTGAGAACGTGAAGCACAGTTACCTGTCCGACAGTTCCCAGCGCGGACGCTACTACGGCGGCCGGTTCGGCTATGCCAACGGTCCGCTCGATGTAGCGCTCGCCTATGGACAGAGTACAGCCGCGGACACCTTGGTGATCAGCGAGGCCGGCGTCGTGGCCGGGACCCGGCTTTCCGAAAAGATTCGCACCGTCAACCTTGGAGCGTCCTACGATTTCGGTGTGCTCAAGCTGATGGGCGAGTTGTCGCAGGTCAAGGACAAGGCAGAGACCACCACCGCTCCCGCGACCGCCGGCAGACGCACCTTGACGGACAACGACGAGTACAACGGCGCCATGATCGGCATGACGGTCCCGGTCGGCGTTGGCGTATTCAAGGCCTCATACGCTCGCGTCAAGTTCAAGAACGATCTGGGTTTCACCACGCCGGCCTTGCTGGGCCTGGATCGCGACGCGTCGGTGAACAAGCTCGCGCTCGGCTACGTGCACAACCTCTCGAAGCGGACCGCGCTGTACGCAACGGTGGCTCGCGCCCGGATCAAGAACGGGCAGAACAATCCCGCCATCATGGGCGTCGCGCTCGGAGGCCCGGCCTTCTTGTCCACGGGTTCCGGGGTGGCGGGTTTGGCACCGCGCAGCGCCACGGGCTACGACTTCGGGCTGCGTCACGCATTCTGAAGTCGAGCGGGCAGCCAGTCAGGGGCACAGGAGACGAGTCGCTACCAGAACCGCCAGAGCCGCCGCTCAGGCTGCGGCTCGGGGTGCGCCTGCGAGGGCGCAGGGTTCGCCGCACGCTGGCGCCGACGCAGCTCGGTCTCGTGCTCGTGCGCGGGAAGGTGGGCGTGCCTCTCTCCGCGCAGCGCCAGGAGGCGCCACAGGCGCGCGCGCTCCATCAGCTGGTCATCGGGAAGGTCGCCTGGCTTCGTCATCCGGACGATTCTGCCGGCCTCACCGCCTGCAGGGGCGCGAAAAGCTTCCGGCTTTCCCAGGAACTTCGACATCCGTGGGCCGATCACGACATGTGCCGGCGTCGTTTATTTTTGAAGGCCCCGGATGCATGAACTGCCACGGCGGGTAGCACGACCCGATACTGCCCCGATGCGTCGATGGACTTCAAGGCGGCCGCTCGTACATTGCGCCGCATGCCAACGCACACCTCCACGCACCCGGCCCATCGGCACGGCGACCAAGGCGACGAACCTGACTGGCCCGTGAGGCAGCCCGGGAAGAGCGCTCAGCCGACACCCGGAGACTGGCTCTTTTCGAGCTTCTTCTTGTGCATGGCGGTGGCCGCATTGCCGCTGATCGGCACGCGCTGGACCATCGGGGAGGGCATGGCCAGTTGGCACGCCATCGAAGACGCCCTGCTGCTGGCGCTTCCCGTTCTCGTCCCCCTCCCCTTCCTCTTCGTGGCATGCGTCGTCGCGCTGGCCTTCCAGCCTGCCTCGCGAACGCCCGCGGCGTTCGGCTTTCTCTGCTTTGCCATCGCCATCGGGCTCGCCGCCCTGCATGCCCTGATCGCCTAGAAGCAGGCGCCGCTGGCCGACGTCACGGCAAGTGAGCCGCACCCTGCTGTGGAAAAGATGGCGGGCATGCGCACCAAGGTGGCGTGCTCCAATGCATCGCCTCCGCGCACATCGAACGTGCGGCCGCCAATGAGGAAATGGCATGCTGCAGTGCACCAAAACGCAGAAGTCAAGCCCTTGTTTTCCCCTCGGGCGGTGCATGACTCTGTGGATAACTACCTGAGCATCTCGCCGGAGCCGCATCCTGCTTGGCCTCCATTGCGGTGCTCATCGAACGAGCAGCCCGTGCGCGACTCGAGTTTTTTTTTCTGACCCGCGCCGGCGAACGAAGCCTTAGGTGTGATAGGCCGGGGCGCATGCCGACGCGCTGAGCCAGAATGCGGAGTTGAAAAAGGGATCTCCACATGGAATCAGTCCGTGCCGCCGCCTTCGACGAGTCCTACTATCAGCGCTATTACTTCGACAAGAAGACCAAGGTGGCGGACCCGCAGCACATCGAGCGCCTGGGCGCCTTTGTCTGCGCCTATCTGAAATACCTGCGCGTGCCCGTGCACCGGGTGCTGGACATCGGCTGCGGCGTCGGCCTCTGGCGCGACATCGTGGCGCAGCATTTCCCGCGGGCCAGCTATCACGGCGTGGAGTTCAGCGAATATCTTTGCGAGCGCTACGGGTGGGAGCGTGGTTCGGTCGTGGACTACAGCGCCCGCGAGCCGTTCGACCTTCTCATTTGCCAGGGCGTGCTCGCTTATCTGAGCCCGCCCGATCTGAAACGCGCGCTGAGCAACCTCGGCACCCTGACCCAGGGCGCGCTCTACGTGGAGGCCGTGGTGCGCGAAGACTACGAGCGCGACATCGTCGACGAAAACCTGACCGACCCGCAGCTCTTTCGCCACCGCGCCGAGCTGTACCGCCGCGGCCTGTCGCGGCAGTTCAAGGAGATTGGCGGCGGCGTGTGGCTCAGCCGGCAATCGGATGTGCCGCTGTTCTCGCTCGAGTGCGTGGCAGAGTAGCGAAGGAGCAAGGGACGCTGCGCCGGTCGATGTCCTCCGCATCCCATTCCCTCTGGTCGCCTTTGCGCCTGCCCGCGTTCCGTGGGCTGTGGACCGGCAGCGCCATCTACTTCACCGGCAATGCCATGCAGGTCATGGCGGCCTCGTGGCTCATGGTGGAGCTCACGGGCTCCTCTTTCCTGGCGGCCCTGGTGCAGACCGCCGTGTTCCTGCCGATGTTCCTTTTGGCACTGCCGGCCGGCGTGCTGGCCGACACCACCGACCGGCGGCGGCTGATCCTGAATGCGCTGGCCGTTCAGGTCGGCATCGTCGTCGTCCTGTCCCTGCTCGCACTGGGCGGCTGGGCGGGGCCGGCAACCTTGCTGCTGTTCACCTTCGCCGCCGGCTGCTGCACGGCGCTGCTGTCGCCGGCCTGGAACACCAGCGTGGCCGACACGGTGCCGCGCGAGGACATGCCACAGGCCATCACGGCAATGTCGATCGCCTGGAACAGTGCGCGGGCATTGGGTCCCTCCGTCGCGGGCTTCGTGTTCGCATGGCTGGGTGCAGGCTGGGTATTCCTGCTCGCGGTGGCGAGCGCACTGGTGATGATGCAAGCGGTGCGACGCTGGCCCCCTGCCCCGCATGCGCAGTCGCCCCTGCCGGCGGAGCGCCTCTGGAGCGGCACTGTCGCGGGCCTGCGCTATGCACGGCACTCGCCGATGATCCTGGCCCAGCTGCTGCGCACGGTGGCCTACAGCGGCACGGGCGCGGCGCTCTGGGCACTGTTGCCGGCGATCGCGGCGCAACGACTCGACCTGGGCGCCGCGGGATTCGGCTTTCTCATGGGATGCCTGGGCACAGGTGCAGTCGCTGCGGGCCTGGTGCTGGGCAAGTTGCGCGCGCGCTTGGGGCTCGAGCGCCTCGTCGCGCTGGGGTGCCTGGTCTTCGCTGCCGTGATGCTCATCGCTGCGTTCGTGCGCATTCCCACGGTGGTCTTCCTGGCACTTGCCATCGGCGGCGCCGCCTGGATGGCCGTGATGGCCACCTTCAACACCGCCACGCAGTCCAGCGCGCCGCCATGGGTCCGTTCGCGCGCCGTGGCGCTGCACACGGTCAGCGCGCTGGGCTCCTTCGCCATCGGCTCGGCATTCTGGGGCGCCGTTTCCGGCCTCACCGGGCTGGCCGTTGCGCTCAGCATCGCGGCCCTCGCGATGACGGGAGGCATCTTTCTCGCCCGCTGGCTGCCGCTGCGCATGGGTGCTTCGCCCGAGGTCACGCCCGTCGCGCTGTGGGAAGATCTTTTCATCAAGGACCAGCCGCTTCCGGACGATGGACCGGTGTCCGTGGAGATCGGCTACCGCATCCGCGCCGGCGAAGCCGAGGAGTTCCTGAACGCCGTGACCCGGCTGCGCGCCTCGCGGCGGCGCGACGGCGCCACGCTGTGGCGCGTCTATCGCGACCTCGGCGATCCGTCGCGCTACGTCGAGCGATTCATCGTCGCCTCCTGGGCCGACTACCTGCACCAGCGTGCCCGGGCCACGCTGGCGGACCAGGAGACGGAGGCGCGTGTAAGGATGTTCCTGCGCGAGGGCGAAGCGGTCACGACACAGCACTACATTGCCGAGCGGTGAAACACCTCTTCCTCATCCTTCTGTTCCTCGCCGGCGCAGCGCATGCGCAGACGGTCGACAAGACGACACGGGCCAAGGTCGCCGGCAGCGGCGGAGAGCCTTTCGCCGGCGCGCTGCCCCACGACATCGTGAACGCGTCCGGCGTGGTGAACCCTGCGGCCTACAAAGCCATCGGCAACGCCTACAGCTCGCCGGCCGCGATCACCTACCGATTCGGCGAGCCGCCGACCCGCACGGATGTGCAGACATTTCCGCTGCGCGCCGATATCGGGCAGATCAGCCATTGCGGCGGCAGCTGCAAGATCGCGTACCAGCTCGGCAAGGAATCGACGGCCATGTCGAACAACTATGTCAGCACGCACGGCGCTGCGATCGGCGTGCCGCTCGCCGGCTCGTCGGTCTCCGATTCGGTGGCGTGGTTCCAGGCCTCTGCCGTGGATCGCAACACGTGGATGCAGCGCCCGCAGATCTTGTGGCAAGCGGGCAAGTTGCTGCCGTCCGCGATGGACGGCTACTACCGCGACGGCGTGCTGTCGCCGAACGAGGCGGCCGATCTCCCGATCGTCGCCGACCGCTGCGCCAACGCGGCGGACAGCTCCTGCCGGGTCTCGATCATCGGCACGCAGGGCAGCGCGACGAAAGGAGCCACGCTCTTCACGATCGGCAACACGACGGCCTCGAACCGCGCGTCGGTGCAGTTTCCGATCGGCCTCGTGCCGACCGGCATCAGCTCGACGGCCGGCGGCGAACTGGCCGTGGTGTCCCTGTGGGACACGGTCAACGTGAAAGGGAAGGTCGCCATCGTCTCGCTGGGCGCCACCTGCGAGGGCTGCACCCTGAAAGGTCCCCGCTACGACTGGTGGCACGGGTTCATCGATTCCGTGCACGTCGGCTTCTGGGACCAAGGCAACTTCATCTTCATGAAGATCGTCGGCTATGTCGACTTGCCCGACACCATGAAGGCGCCGACCGGCATCAAGGTCACCACGGGCATGACGCCCTTCGACGCGGTCGTGCATCCGGCGGGAAAAGAAGTCTCGAGCATCGGCCTGCTCGCCTCGCCGCTCGCGCAGAACCGCTCGAAGTTCCTGCCCGGCGGCGAGTTCCATGCCACCTATGCCAAGGGCGGGGTGGCCGTGGTCATTTCGAACTCGGAGAAGAAGGCCGCCTTCATCGATCTCGGCCCCTACCTCCGGTTCACGAACGGCATGTTCCTGAACAGCGACGAGAGCAACGCCAAGACCCGGAACATCGGCATGGGGCCCGACCAGTGGCCCTACCCGATTGCGGCGCACCCGCAATCGGCGCCCGTGCTGGTGAAGATCGTCCACCTCGACGCCAAGCCCACGGGGGTTGCGACGACCGTGCGCTCGTACTGGAACAAGGATGATCGCGAGCGCGTTCCCGGCACGCCCTACTGGCGAGCCACGCCCCGCCAACCCAGCGCGTGGATCGCCACGCAGGACGGCACGCTGCGCATCTACTCGCTCGGGCGCTATGCGGCCGGGCCCAAGCCGACGACGCCTGATCCCGCGGACATCGCCGAAGTGGGCCGCGTCACCGGCCTGGGCGCCGGCGTTACCGGGCTGTCGGAGTCGAAGGGCCTGGATCAGCGCCCGGATGCCTTGAATACCGCGGTGCTGTTCTACCGGCGCGCCGAGCGCCAATGGGGCTGGGTCGGCTTTCGCAACGACGGCACGGGCAGCGTGATCCGCCGGATGGCCGATTCGCGTGTCGACCCTGTCGCCGTGGTCGAGCTCGACCAGTATTCGACCAGCGGTTGCATGGTGGCCGTGGCGGATTATTCGGGCGCCTCGATCAAGCAGTACCGCTGCGGGATCGTGCGCTACTCCCTGCCGTCCAGCCAGACCGACTTCTGCCCGTCGGACGGTCCCGGCTGCCCGACGCTGACGCCGAATGGCGAGTACGCCGGGAGCCTGAGCCTGCCGTTCAGGCCGTTCGCGGTACACAGTTCGAACGCGCCCTGACGGCAGGGCGCTGCGCTTCAGATCGCGAGGCGATCGCCGCGCGCCGCTGCGCGGGCCTGGATGCGCATGCCGGCGCGGTCGACATGCGATTCGACCCGCATCACGCCCTGGCCGTAGCCTTCGGCATAGGGGTTCGCACTGCGAGCGGCCAGAATTCCTTGCGAACGAACCGAAGCGCGCTCGACCGAGCTGGCGATACGAGTGACGCCCTGCCCGGCCACCTCGCTGAAGCGGTCGCCGCTGCGTGCCGCCACGACGCCTTCAGCACGGACGGCGGCGCGGCTCTGGGTCGATGTGATCTTGGCCACGCCGTGATAGGTTTCTGCCTGGACGCCTGCGGCAGCGAGGATCGCGAACGCAAGGCCGGAGAGGAACTTGGAAGCGGTGTTCATCGTCGGACTCCTTCAAGTCGGGTGGGTGGTGTGGGATGAAGTCTGCGCCGCCAGGCGCCTCGCGTCTGTGCGTTTTCGCACCTCGGCGTTCATGTCCTGGAAAAATTCCGACCCTTCGAATATCGTTCTCGTTCTTCCGCGAGACGACCATGGCCCTGCCCCACGCCCACCTGCTCGACGTCATCGACACAGGCCCGCTCGGCGCAGCCGTGCACGACGCCGTCAGCACCAGCCTGCTCAAGACCAAGCGCCTGCAATTGCTGCACCTCATCCTGCCGGCACGCCGGGATCAGCCGGAGCATCACGTGGCCGACGAGTGCACCATTCATTGCCTCGAAGGCGATGTGGAGGTGAGAACGCCGGGAGGTATCCGCCGGCTTGCGCCGGGGCAACTGGTGGTGCTTCCAGCCGCGCAGCGCCATTCTCTTTCCGCGCGAGTCGATTCGGCCGTTCTGGTGACGCTGCTGCTGCACGACGGTGATGCAGGGGACGGGGGCGGCGCAGGCAATCGCGCTGCGTGACCTGAAGGCGACATCCGAGGTGACTCCGCTCGGTCAGGCCGAGCGGAAATACTTGCGGCAAGCTTGGCCGGGTGTTCGAGTGAAATTGCGCGCGAACGGCTGGCACGCAGCGCATCCTTGCCGCTACTCTCGACGGAACATCGTCCGACGCGTGTTCCGGAAGGCCGGGCGGACACGTGCGCTCCAGGCCGTGCCTCGAACCGCCAGCCAGGCGGGATTCCCCAGGACGTCAGGACTCGCGAGGTCGTAGCAGGCGTAGTAGCGCGGGGCGCCCCCTGCATCCAGGTAACGCGCTGCGCGCACCGTGCCGGGAACGCAAGCCAGGCCGGGCAGGTGCTCCTGTTCGTACCAGGCGTTGAGATCGTCTTCGTGCTCGGCCAATACGTCGGTTTCGACGACGTAGTGGCAGCAAGCGAGCTCGCCGGCGGACGCACCATCGAGCCTCTGAAGGCACTTCAATCGATGCCAGGAAATTCCCGGCCCCGTGCCATGCGCTGCAAAGGCCAGCTCGCCCGGCGCATAGATGTAGGTCCAGGGCCCTTCCATGGCGCGCATCGATTGGATGCCTGCGGCACCGCGCAGGGCTTCAGGAACTGCGTCGGGCGCGACCGATCGGTCGTGCTTGAGAAGCCACAAATCCTTCATGTTCCGCCCTCTTCAGTGAACGACATTGAGCGCCACGAGCAGGCGAGACACCATGTTGTACGCCGCGACCGTCGCCACGATCTCGACCACGCCCTTCGGATCGAAGTGCTGCGCAATCCTGGCCATGAGCGCGTCCGGCACCTTGACATCGCGGGTCATGGCATCGGTCAGTTCGAGGACGAGGCGCTCGAGGGGTTTGAATACGTCGGCAATCGAGGTGTCGCGCACCGCATCGATCTTCTCCATGCCGAGCCCCGCCTTTTGCGCATGCGGCACATGGGCGTCGAACTCGAAGCTGGCGCCATTGAGTACCGCGACGCGAAGGATCATGAGCTCGCGCAGAGCCGCGGGCACACCGGTCTGGTTGCGCACGGCGGTGAGCATGCGTTCCCAGCCCGACGCGATCGGCCCGCTGTTGAGAAGCACCTGGTAGAGCAGGGACACGCGGCCACGCTCGGCCATGATGCGGGCCTCGACCTCAGCCAGCTCGGGCCGAGTGCCCGGCTCGACGAGAGGGACGCGAATGTGGGTGTTCGTCATCACTCGGCCTTGATGTTCTTGGCGCGAACCAGCTTCGCCCATTTGGCGGAGTCCTGCTTCTGGATCGCCGCCAGCTCCTGTGGCGTCGATCCGGCAGGCTCGGTGCCTGTCTTGAGCAATTTCTCCCGCACGGCCGGGTTGGCCAAGGTGCTGCGCACCGCCTTGTTGAGCACCGCAATGACTTCCGGCGGCGTCTTGGCCGGCGCGAAAAGGGCGTACCAGTTGTTCGTGTCGACGCCCGGGATGCCTTGCTCCTCCAGTGTCTTGACATCGGGCAAAGAGGGGTGGCGCTTGCTCGAGGCGACGCCGAGGGCCTTGAGCCGCCCGCCCTGAAGATGTCCGAGCAGGCCCGGCACGTCGCCGAAAAAGCCGCTGATCTGGCCACCCATGAGGTCCGTGATCGCGGGCGCAGCGCCCTTGTAGGGAATGTGAAGCAGCTTGGCGCCGGTCGAGTCGGCCAGCTGCTCGATGGCCAGATGGGGAATGCTGCCGGTGCCCGAGGAGCCCATCGGTGTCGGCTCCTCCTTCTTCTTCGTCGCGGCGACGAATTCGGCCGCGTCCTTGACCGGGTTGCTCTGCTGAGTCACCAAGAGCTCGACATTGTTCACCACCAGCGACACCGGCGCAAAGTCGCGCTGCATGTCGTACGGAAGCTTCTCATAGAGCGAAGCGTTGATCGCCGCCGCGCCCACGCTGGTGAACCAGAGAGTGCCGCCGTCGGGTGCCGACTTCATGACGTCGACGGCACCGATGGCGCCATTGGCGCCCGGCTTGTTGTCGATGATGACCGGGCGTCCCAGCTCCTTGCCCAATTGCTCGGAGAGGGCGCGCGCAACCGCGTCGACCGGACCGCCGGAGGTGAACGAAACCACGATCCGGGTCGTCTTCGGCTGAGCCTGGGCGGCGGCCGCCATGCTTGCGGCGACGGCCATCGTGAGCAGATAGCGTTTGATCATGAATGTCTCTCTTCGATTGCGTGGCGTGAACGTTCAGTCGCAGCGTGCGGTCATGCCGCCGTCCACCACCAGCTCGGTGCCCGTGATGAATCTGGCCTCGTCGCTGGCAAGGAACAGCACCGCGCTGGCGGTGTCGCGTCCGTCGCCCATGAAGCCGATCGGAATGCGCTTCTGGCGCTGGGCCAGGAGAGCGTCGACATCACCGCCGGCGCGCTGCTTGGCCAGGCGGGTTTCAACCATCGGCGTGTGCAATTGGCCGGGAACGACGCAATTGACGCGCACGCCCTGGGCGGCATGCTGCACGGCCACCACGCGGGAGAGATGAATCACGCCGGCCTTGGTGGCGGCGTAGGCGACCTGCGCGCTGCCGGTCCACCGCAGACCCGAGGTGGATGCGATGTTGACGATCGAACCGGTGCCCTGCGCGAGCAGGGTGGGCAGCACGTGCTTGCAGGTCAGGAAGACGCTTTTGAGGTTGATGTCGATCTGCGAGTTCCACACCTCTTCGGACAACTCGACCGGACCGCCGGCGGCGGAACCACCGACGTTGTTGACCAGGATGTCGACCCTGCCATGGGTCTGCACGCACGCGGCGGCCATGGCGGCGACGCTCTCGCTGCTCGTGACGTCGCAGACCCAGGGCGTGATCGACGCGCGCGCGTCGCCGGCCAGGTCGAGGGTCTCGTCGAGCCGGGCGCGGTCGCGGTCGACGGCCAGGACCTTGGCACCTTCCTCTGCCAGGCGGACCGCGATGGCCCGGCCGTTTCCCCAGCCGGCACCGACGCACCCGGCGCCGGTGACGATCGCGACCTTGTTCTCGAAGCGAAGCCTCATGTGTTGTCTCCAAATTGATAAAGGCGTTCCGGATTGCGCACCAGCAGCGCCTGGCGCGCAGACTCCGTCGGTGCGATCTCGGCGATCAGATCGACCAGCTGTTGTTCGTCGGGCATCGGCCCCGCGTGATTGGGATGCGGCCAGTCGTTGCCCCACACCACGCGATCGCCGAACTCCGCGACCAGCATCCTGGCGAACGGCTGCGCATCCTCGTAGGGAGGGCCGAGCCGCGTGATCCGGTCCATGCCGCTGACCTTGACCCAGAAGCGCTCATCGGTCATCAGCTTCAGCAGGGCCTGGAAGTCCTGCTGATTCGTCCCGAGCGCCGCATCGATACGGCCGATGTGGTCGATGACCACGGGCGTCGGGCAGTGCCGCAACGCCGGCGCGAGTTCGGTCAGCAAGGCCGGGTCACCGTGAATCTGCAGATGCCATCCGAGCGGCGCAAAGCGAGCTGCCAGCGAAAGCACCTCGTCGATCGGGGTGGGCCGGCCGAGATGCCCCATGAAGTTGAATCGCACGCCGCGAAAACCTGCCGTGTCGAGCCTCTTCAATTCGGTGTCCTCGACATCGGTCGGCAGCAGCGCGATGCCGCGGTAACTCGATGGACGCGAGGCCACAGCATCCTCGGTGGCGCGGTTGTCGAACCCGTGGCAGGCCGACTGCACGACCACGCAGCGCTCGAAGCCGAGTCCGTCGTTCAGCGCGTACAGCGCCTCTTTCGGCGCATCCTCCTTCGGGAGGAAGCTGGCATCGGCAGCGTAGGGAAAGCGCGCGCCGGGTCCGAAGACATGGCAGTGGGCATTGCAGGCGCCGGCAGGAAGAGCAGAAGTCATGGCGTCAGTGTCGCGATGCACGCGGGTGTGCGTAAGGACATTCCTGCTATTTCAGCTATGCTCGTCAGCTATGGAGCTTCGTCAGTTGCAGTATTTCGTGACGGTGGTCGACGCAGGCAGTTTCAGTCGCGGGGCGGCGGTGCTGAATCTGGCGCAGCCCAGCCTGAGCAGGCAGATCGCCCTGCTGGAGGCCGATCTCGGGCAGCGCCTGCTTGTGAGAACGGGACGCGGCGTGGCTCCTACTGAAGCGGGCGATGCCTTGCTTGTCCATGCGCGCACCATGCTGGACATCTCACGCCGCGCACGGGACGAGCTCGGGGAGATGGATGAAAGCCCTGGGGGTCGAATCGTGGTGGGGATGCCCCCGCGCGTGGCGCTGGGCTTGAGCACGCCACTTGTCCAGAGGTTTCGGGAGCGGTTTCCGCGTGCGGTGATCACCGTTCTGGAGGGCTTGAGCGTCGCGCTGCGGGAGTCGCTTATCGCGGGCAAGCTCGACCTGGCGCTTCTCTTCGATCCCGCAGCCTCCCCGCAGCTTGCGTTCCAGCCGCTGATGCGCGAGAAGCTCCTGTTGGTCGCGCCTCCGAAAAGCAAGCTACCGCCGCGCGTCGGCCTGGCCGCGCTGGCCAACTATCCGATGGTGCTGCCGAGCGCGCCCAATGCCATTCGGCATCTGCTCGATTCCGTGCTCGAATCGCGCGGCATTCAGTTGAGGGTGCTCGCCGAGGTGGGCGCGGTCCGAACGGCGGTTGCGCTCGTGCAGACCGGCGTGGGCTGCACGGTGCTTCCGGAGAGCGCCTTGGGCGCCAGCGGCGATGAATTGCTGCCTCGCGCACCGATCGGGCCACCGAGCATCTGGAACGCGTTGGTCCTGGCGACCCCGAAGGCGCGCCCGGGAACCCGTCTCACGCGAGGGACGGCGCAGTTGCTGCAAGAACTGGACTTTCGAGGTCGCTAGCTGATCGGGAGGGACGCCGGCGACATAGCCGACAGGCATAGCTGATATAAGGCGCGTGTCCTTACCGCCGACCGCAGTGCTGACGAAACTTGCGGCCATGCGTACCGAAGCCCACACAAACCCCGCTCGGCAGCTGCACGCGTCGAGCAAGCTCATTTCATACCGTCCCGAGCACTCGGTCGAAGCCATCAGCATCGAGTTCAACGATCAAGGGACAGGTCCCGTCATTTGCATCTTGCCGTCGCTGGCTCGCTCGGGACGTGACTACGACGAAGTCGCTGCCAAGCTGACAGCCGCCGGATTTCGGGTCCTGCGCCCCGAGCCGCGGGGCGTGGGCTTGAGCCGCGGCCCCATGGAGAATCTGGATCTGCACGACTTTGCTCGCGATGTGGCCGCAGTGCTCGACCATGAGGCGACGGGTCCGATCGTGGTCGTCGGGCATGCATGGGGCAGTCAGCCGGCGCCTACGCTGGCTGCGGATCGACCCGACCTGGTGTGCGGCATCGTCATGGCCGCGGCTTCTGCAGGAAAGCTTCCTCCGGGGTCGACCGAGAAGCCCTACAGCCGGCTGCGCGATGCGATCGACGGCGCCGGCGACCTGACCCTTCCGACCAGCCGACGACTGGAATGCCTCCGCAAGGCCTTCTTCGCACCAGGTCATGACCCGAGCGTCTGGCTCGACGGCTGGTTCCCGGCGGCACACGAGGCGCAAGGTCGGGCGCGCGAGATGACGCCCGTCGATGACTACTTCTCCGGCGGCGACAGCGTGCCCATTCTCGACCTGCAGGCTGAGCACGACGCAGTCGTCATTCCCGACGTCATGAAGCCGTACCTGGGCGATCGGGTCACCGTCCGGGTGATTCGTGACGCAGGCCACGCGATGGCGCCCGAGCAACCGCAGGCGATGAGCGATGCCATCGCCGACTTTGCGCGCGCGGTGTACCCCAAGTAGCGCTTCCCGCTTCCCGCTTCCCACTTCCCCCTATCCGGCTGGTGCCAGGTGGCTGTTGGCCGCCGGCCAGGCCTTCTCCAGCCCCTGCCTTTTCCAACTACCCAAGGAGACATCGCGTGTTGAAGAAAACCATTTCGCTGGCGAGATTCGCCCTGCTGGGCATCAGCCTTGCAAGCGCCCAGGCATGCATGGCGAGCGAGTATCCGGACAAGCCCATCAAGATGATCATCCCGTACACCCCGGGCGGATCGATCGACACGGTCGGGCGCATGGTCGCCGACCAGTTGCAGAGGCAGTTGGGCCAGCCCATCGTCATCGAGAACCTGCCCGGTGCTTCGGGCGTGCTGGGATCGCTGAACGTCAAGAAGGCGAAGGCCGACGGCTACACCTTGCTGTTCAATGCCTCGAGCCAGGTCTATATGCCGCTGGTCGTCGCGAAGAAGACCTACGACGCAGAGCAGGACTTCACGCCTGTCGGGCAGATCGGCTACGTGCCGCTGGTGGTCGCGGTGAACAACGATGTGCCGGCAAAAAGCCTGCGCGAATTCGCCACCTTGGCCCGGGCGAATCCCGGCAAGTACACCTGGGCGACGTCCGGCCTGGGCACGACCAGCCACCTGAGCGAGGAAATGATCAATCGGGCACTGAAGCTCGACATGGAAATCATTGCGTACAAGGGTGCGGTGCCGCAACTGACGGATGTCGTCGGCGGCCACGTGTCAGCCGCGGTTTCGCCCATGCCCGGCGTTCGCTCCTTCGTCCAGGCAGGACGGTTGCGCGCACTTGCCGTCACGAGCAAGACCCGCGTGGCCAATATGCCGGACGTGCCGACGGTCGCCGAAAGCGGCATTCCAGGTTTTGAGCTTCTCTCCTGGTATGGCATCTGGGGACCGGCAGACATGCCCCTGGCGGTGACGAACCGGCTCAATGCCGAGATCGCCAAGGCGGTCGACACGCCGGCGCTCAAGGCCAAGTTTGCCGAGCTGTCCTTCGTTCCCTCGAAGTCGACGCCCGAACAGTTCAAGAAGTTGATCCGCGAGGACCTGACGAAGATCGGCCAGGCGGTCAAGGAAGCCAACATCAAGATCGATTGAGCTCCAGCGCGGCGAGGGTGGATTTCACCTTCTCCGCGAGTTCGAGCAGCGGGCCTGCAAGCATCGACTCGGCTTGCGCAACGCTGCCCTTCGTCGTGACGCTCACGTTGAGCACATAGACCGGCCGGCCTTCCAGCACCATTGGCGTCGCGAGGGCAACCACCTCCGGTTGCCACGAGGCCGAACAGAAGCCGCGCTCGGCCACGCTCCGGGCCGCGCTCTTGATCTCGTCGCGAATCGGGTTCCAGCCGCTCCCGCGTCGTTCGCGAAACTGCGCCATGAGAGCGCGCCGCCTGGGCTCGTCGGCGACCGCCAGGTAGGCCCGGCCCAGGGACGTGAGCTCCATCGGTATTCGCTGCCCCGCAACGACGTTGCGCAGCGAAACCCTGCGGTTGTAGCGGACTGATTCCAGGTAGACCATTTCGTCCCGGTCCGGCACTGCCAAGCCCACATTGATGCGAAGCTTTTCCGCCAAGCTCTGCATCAGCGGCGCAACCGCGTTCAACACCGGGGAGCCGGCCCGCATCGCGTGGGCAAAGCTCAGCACGGGCGCGGCAAGCCGGTAGGCCCGAAGGCTCCGATCGTGCTCGAGCATTCCGACTTCGACCAGCGTCTGGGTCAGGCGACTGACGGTAGCGCGCGACAGCCCGGTGCGCTCCGAGATCTCGCCGTTTCCCAGCAAGTCAGCGCCCGGCCTGAACGCCCGCAGGATCTCGATGCCACGCTCGAGCGACCGGTTGAGCGTGGGCTCTTCGAAATGTTGGCGTCGGGCTGGCATGGGCAGGGGTTTCGCGGCCGAAGAATGCCCCAGTGTAATTCCACTGCTTGGAAATAGGGGGGTGCGCAAGGCACTCCGCAGACCTAAGCTGGCGGCACTCGATGAGAAGACCCAGCCGCCATCGATTCCGCCTTCGCCCCTTCTTCTTCCACTTGGAGACAAACCTTGCAACAACGCTTACCCACGGCACGCCGCAGGATCGCCTCGGTACTTTTTTCGATCGCCGCGGCGACCGCCGCCCTCACGCCGCCGGCGCTTGCCGCCTTCCCCGACAAGCCCGTCAAGATCGTCGTGCCGTTTGCACCGGGCGGCGGCACCGACCTGGTCGCCCGAACCATGGGCATCGCCATGGGCCAGGAGTTGGGCCAGCCGGTCATCATCGACAACAAGCCCGGTGCGGGCACCATCATCGGGACGGACGCGGTGGCGAAGTCCGCACCCGACGGCTACACGATGGTGATGGCCACCGTGGCCCACGTGGTCAACCCCAGCATCCAGAGCAAGCTCCCCTACAACCACGAGAAGGCCTTCGCGCCGGTCATGCTGATCGGCGTTTCTCCGAACGTGCTGGTGGTGCGCGCCGAGAGCCCTCTCAAGTCGGTCAAGGACCTCATCGACGCAGCCAAGGCGAATCCGGGCAAGCTGTCGTTCGCCTCGCAGGGCGCGGGCACGTCGGCGCACCTCGCGGGTGAGCTCTTCAAGAACCTGACCAAGACGAACATCACCCACATCCCCTACCGGGGCGCGGGTCCGGCCATCACCGATCTGCTGGGCGGCCAGGTCGATGTCATGTTCGCGACCGCGGCTGCAGTGGGCAGCTTCGTCGAAAGCGGCAAGCTGCGTGCACTGGCAGTGACCACGGCCACGCGATCCTCCTCCCACGCATTGGCCAAGGTTCCCACGATCGCGGAAAGCGGTGTGCCCGGCTATGTGGCCGACAGCTGGTATGGCCTGTATGTGCCTGCAGGCACGCCGGCAGACGTCATCGCCCGCTTGAACGCCGCCGCCAGGAAGGCCGTCCAGACGGACGCCTTTCGCAAGCGCGTCGAAGCGGAAGGCCTCGTGATCCATGGCGGAGCGCCTGCGGAGTTCGACAAGTACGCCAAGGGCGAGGAAGCGCGTTGGCGCAAGGTCGTCAAGGAAAACAACATCACCAACGAATGACGGAGACGCTGAGATGACCGAACGAATGATCGAGCTGGAAGTTGCAGACGGCGTCGCCACCCTGTGGTTGAACCGTCCCGACAAGCGCAACGCCATGAGCGACGACATGCGCACGCAATTCATCGCGGCGCTGGAGCAAGTGAGCCACGACAAGGCGATCCGTGCCTTGGTGCTCACCGGGCGCGGCAAGGGCTTCTGCGCCGGCGGGGATGTCGCCGGCATGGAGCGGCGGATGCAGGCGCCCGCGGGCGAGGTCGGCTTCAACGGGTGGAGCCGCCAGCAACGCGTGCACCACGCCCAGTCGCTGCTGCACACCATGCCCAAGCCGACGATCGCAGCCGTCAACGGGGCTGCTTCCGGCCTCGGTGCCGACACCGCGCTGGCATGCGACTTCATCATCGCCTCGGATGCGGCGAGCTTCACCTGGTCCTACATCCATCGCGGCATCGTTCCCGATGGCGGGGGCATGTACTTCCTGCCGCGCCGGGTCGGCCTCTCGAAGGCCAAGGAATTGATCTTCAGCGGCCGGAAGGTCGAGCTCGACGAAGCCTTGCGGCTCGGCATCGCGGATCGCCGGTCGGAGGCCGAAACCCTCGTGCCCGATGCGCAGCGCTGGGCAGCAGAGATGAGCAAGGGGTCGGCCACCGCCCTGGCCCTGGGCAAGACGATCCTCAACCAGAGCTTCGAGATGTCCGCGCACCAGGTGTTCGCCCAGGGCAGCCAGGCGCAGGGGATCTGCTACACGAGTACCGAGCACCGCGAATCGGTGATGGCTTTCCTGGCGAAGAGCAGCGCAAAAAAGGAGACGAACCCATGAACGAAGCGAACGCCATCGCCAGGCTCCTCGCGCCGCGCAGCGTCGCCGTGATCGGCGCTTCGGCGGACGCCGCCAAGACCGCCGGCCGCCCGGTGGCCTACCTGCGCAAGCACGGCTTCACCGGCGAGATCTACCCGGTCAATCCGCGTGTCGATGCGATCGATGGCCTCACTTGCTACGCAGACATCGCGTCGATCCCCGGAACACCGGACGTCGGCATCGTGCTGCTGGGTGCGGAGCGCGCGCACCAGGCCGTCCGCGAACTCGCGGCAAAGGGAACCGCGGCCGCGATCGTTCTCGCCAGCGGCTACACCGAGACCGGCGAGGAAGGCGCGCGTCGCCAGCAGCAGCTCATCGAGGCGGCCGGCAGCATGCGCATCCTCGGCCCCAACACGATCGGGCTGGTCAACCTGACCGACAACATCGTGCTCTCCGCCAGTGGCGCGCTCGAGATGGAGCACTTCCCCGCCGGCGGGATCGGCGTGGTCTCGCAAAGCGGCGGCATCCTCGGGGCGCTGCTGTCGCGTGCCGCGGCGCGCGGCATCGGCCTGTCGAAATTGATCTCGACCAGCAACGAGGTGGATCTGGACCTGGCGGATTTTGTCGATCACCTGGCCGACGACGCCGCGACCAAGGT
Source organism: Variovorax sp. Soil_C_17 (assembly GCF_057657265.1). Lineage (NCBI taxonomy): Bacteria > Pseudomonadati > Pseudomonadota > Betaproteobacteria > Burkholderiales > Comamonadaceae > Variovorax > Variovorax sp. Soil_C_17. The sequence goes on along the minus strand of NZ_JBDGIT010000005.1, from coordinate 11,671 downwards.
CATCGCCTTGTACGTGGAGAGCGTCCGCCATCCCGAGAAGTTTCGCGCCGCTGCCCTGAAGGCGGCTCGCGCGGGCAAGCCGGTGGTCGCCTTCAAGATCGGACGCTCCGAAGCCGGCGCCAAGGCCGCCGTGTCGCACACCGGTGCCTTGGCGGGCGCCGACAGCATGTACGACGCGCTGTTCAAGCAGGTCGGCGTGATCCGGGCCCAGACCTTCGGGGACCTCCTCGACATCCCGGTCGCGCTGGCCACGGGCCGCAAGCTGCGCGGCAAGCGCGTGGCCATCCTGACCTCGACGGGCGGCGCCGGAACCTTGGTTTCGGACGACCTGGGCATGCAAGGGTTCGAGACACCGGCGCCGGACCCTGCAACGGCCGAGGCCTTGCGCGCGCTGCAGAGCGGCGATCACGCGGTGCTGGACCGCAATCCCATCGACGTGACCTTGGCCGGCCTGCAGCCGGACCTGCTGCGCGGCGCCATCGACATCCTCCTCGAGAGCCCCAGCTACGATGCGCTGGCGATCATCGTCGGCTCGTCCAGCCTGGCCATGCCGGAGCTGATGGCAGGCGCCATCCAGGATTGCCTGCCCCGCTCGGACAAGCCGGTGATCGCCTACGTGAGCCCGCACGCGCCCGAAGTCGCGGCCTTGCTCACGCAGCGCGGCGTGCCTGCCTTTGCTGCGGCCGAAAGCTGTACCTCCGCGCTGAGCGCGATGCTTAACGTCGGCAGCTGGCAGGAGCCGCAGCCATCCGGCGCGCCGGTGGCCGATGTGGCCATCGACGAGCTGCCCAGGGGCTCCCTGGATGAAGCCGAGGCCAAGCAGCTGTTCACCCGCTTCGGCGTGCCCTGCGCGCGTGAGAGGGTCGTGACGACCCCGGCCCAGGCCGAAGCTGCAGCGCGCGAGCTGGGCGGTCGAATCGTGCTCAAGATCCTCTCGGCCGAGATCACGCACAAGAGCGATGTCGGCGGCGTCGCCGTGAACCTGACGGCAGACACCGTGGGGGCGCGCCTGCAGGCGATGGCCGCCGAGGTCGAGCGCAAGGCAGGCGTTCGGCCCCAGCGCTTCCTGGTGCAGGAGATGGTGGGCGGCGGCACCGAGCTGATCCTGGGCATGCACCGCGACGTGCTGGGCACGGCCATCCTTCTGGGCATGGGCGGCATCACCGCCGAGCTGTTCAAGGACACCACGATGCGGCTGCTGCCCTCCCAGGGGGGTCTGAGCCGCGAGGACGCACGCTCCATGGCGCGCGAGCTGAAGACCTGGCCCTTGCTGGACGGCTTCCGCGGCCGCCCCAAGGCCGACGTCGAGGCGCTGGTCGATGCCATCGTCGCCTTCTCGACGATGGCGGCCCAGCTCGGCGAGCGCCTGCTCGAGGCCGAGATCAACCCGGTCTTCGTGCTGCCGCAGGGCCAGGGCGTGCGCGCTGCCGACGGCGTGGTGGTGCTGGCCTGAGCGGGAGGTCGACATGCACGCAACGGAAGTCTTCGCCCGCTACGCTGCCGAGTTTCATCGGCAGCCGCTGCCGCCCGAGGTCATTCACCATGCCAAGCGCGCCGTGATCGATTGGTATGCCTCGCTGTTTCCCGGCCTGGGTGCCGCGCCCGTGCGGCAGCTCGAAGAAGCCCTGGCCGAGGACCTCGACCGAGGTCGAGCCTCTCTGGCAGGGGGCCGCGCGGCCACGGCGCGCGCGGCAGCGCTCGTCAACGGCACGGCGGCCCATGCCGCGGAAGTGGACGACAGTTTCCGGGACGCCATGTACCACCCCGGTGCCGCGACCGTGGCCGCGGCGCTGGCCGCCGGCCAGGACGTCGGCGCCAACGGGCCGGCGTTCCTGCGGGGTGTCGTTCTGGGGTACGAAGTGTCGACGCGCATCGGCGTCGTCATGGGCCGAGCGCACTACAAGTACTGGCACAGCACGGGAACGGTCGGCAGTTTCGGCGCCGCAAGCGCGGCTGCCTGCCTGATGTCGCTGGACGAGCCGGCCTTCGCCCATGCCTTGGCGACCGCTGCCACGTTCACGGCCGGGCTGCAGCAGGCGTTTCGCATGGACTCGATGTCCAAGCCGCTGCATGCAGGCCGCGCCGCGGAAGCAGGCATCCTCGCGGCCCAGCTGGCGGGGCGCGGCGTCACCGGCTCGCTCGACGTGCTGGATGGCGAGATCGGTCTGGGCCGGGCGATGAGCGACGGCCCGGACTGGTCGCAGGCAGGTGCGACACTGGGGCAGGACTTCCACATCACCCGGCTGACCTTCAAGAATCACATCGGCTGCGGTCACACCTTCGCCGCCATCGACGGTGCGCTCGAGCTGAAGCAGCGCCACGGCCTCGAGGCCGGCAACATCGAGCGCGTTCACGTGGCGACATACCGGCCCGCGCTCGACATCGCCTGCTACACGCATCCGACCACGGCCAACGAAGCGCGCTTCAGCCTGACTTACGTGGTGGCAACGGCATTGGCGCACGGCAGCGTACACCTGGCGGCCTACGAGCCGGCGCGGCTGGAGGATCAGGTCACGCGCGCGCTGATGGAGCGCATCGAAGTCGCGGTCGATCCGGCACTGGATGCGGCCTTTCCCGGGCAACGCGCCGCACGCATCGTCATCGAGACCCGCGACGGGCGCCATCTCGAGCACCTGCAGCCCAACCGCAAGGGAGACCCCGAGCAGGCTTTGACCGACGACGAGCTCGAAGGAAAGTATCTGGAGTTGGCGTCGCCCGTGATTGGAGCCGAGCGCTCTCGGGCGCTGCTGGCGCAGCTCTGGGCCTTGGACAGAAGCGCGACGCTGCCTCGCGCCTGACCGCCGAGGCCCCGCCCCGCACGGCTCGGCATGCCGGGGCCGGGGTCCGGCAGGTGCACCTCGGCACCCGGCATATGCACGACGGCAGGATCTGCTGTAGCGGCTCGCACAACCGCAGCCTGCTTTGTGCAAGGCCCTCATTGAAGCATCGTCGCGTGCGGCGTGCAGCCTAAACTTTTGGACATCCAAAAGCCCTGCTCTGCCCATCATGACGCACCCACCGCATGGCCCAGCCTGCGTGGCCATGCATGTCCGGATGGCATGAACAACCTTCAAGTCATTTCGGAAAGGCCGACGCCATGAACTCCTCCATCATCGAGCACCTCAGGCGCGCCGGCCGCCTCGATCGCGTGTTCATCGACGGCGAGTGGGTCGTGCCGCAGGGGCAAGCGCGCGCCGCCGTCATCGACCCGTCGACCGAGGAGCCGGTCGCGGAAATCGCGCTGGGAACTGCGCAAGACGTCGATGCGGCGGTGGCCGCGGCGCGCCGCGTCTTCCCCACCTGGTCCGTGAGCTCCGTCCAGAGCAGGGCCCTGCTTCTCGACCGCGTTTACCGCCTGGTCCTGGAGCGCGCGGAACTGTTCGCCCAGGCGATCTCGCTGGAGATGGGCGCTGCCATCGGCATGGCACGCAGCACGCAGGTGCCTTCTGCGGCCGAGCACATCCGCGTGGCCCGCGACAACGCGGTCAACTACCCGTTCGTCACGCAGCGCGGGAACATGGCCATCATGCGCGAGGCCATCGGCGTGTGCGGCCTGATCACGCCCTGGAACTGGCCGCTCTACCAGATCACCGCCAAGGTCGGACCTGCCCTGGCGGTGGGATGCACGGTGGTCCTGAAGCCCAGCGAGCTGTCGCCCCTGAGCGCCTTGCTTTTCGCCGAGGTGGTGCAGGACGCCGGCATCCCGCCGGGCGTGTTCAACCTGGTGAACGGCAGCGGGCCGGAGGTCGGCGCCGCGCTGTCGGCGCATCCGGAAGTGGACATGATCTCGATCACCGGTTCCACCCGCGCCGGCGTCCTGGTGGCCCAAGCGGCGGCGCCGACGGTGAAGCGCGTGGCCCAGGAACTCGGCGGGAAGTCGCCCAACGTGATCTTGCCGGACGCGGACCTGGCGCGTGCCGTACCGCCGGGCGTGGCGAGCGGCTTCCGCAATGTCGGCCAGTCCTGCAGCGCTCCGACCCGCATGATCGTGCCCCGCGCGCGCCTGCAGGAGGTCGAACGGCTTGCGCTCGAAGCGGCAGCCGGCCTCGTCGTGGGCGACCCGCGTTCGGCGCAGACCACGCACGGCCCGGTGGCGAATCGCGCGCAGTTCAATCGGGTGCAGGAAATGATCGGCATCGGCATCACCGAAGGCGCGCGGCTCGTTTGCGGCGGCCCCGGCCGGCCGGAAGGCTTGAGCCGCGGCTTCTACTGCCGCCCGACCATCTTCAGCGCGGTCCATCCGCGCATGCAGATCGCACAGGAGGAGATCTTCGGCCCGGTGCTCGCGATCATTCCCTATGACAGCGTGGACGAGGCCGTGGAGATCGCCAACGACACCGTCTACGGCCTGGGCGCTCACGTGCAAGGCCAGGACCTCGGGGCGGCGCGCGCCGTCGCGGCGCGCATCCGCGCCGGACAGGTGCACATCAACTATCCGGCGTGGAATCCCCAAGCGCCCTTCGGTGGCTACAAGCGCTCGGGGAATGGCCGCGAATACGGCATGGAGGGTCTCGAGGAGTATCTGGAAACCAAGGCCATTCTCGGCTTCCAGGATGCCTCGGCACCCACCAACGACTGACAGCTTTTCACCAAGACATCGCGCAAACGCGCAGGAGCAATCATGACCGTGGCCCTCGTGCTGCATCGCGCCGATGGCGCACCCGTTTCAACTTCCTTCCGCAGGGCGGCGTTCGGCAAGGGCGATCCTTTTGCACGGCAGCGCGAGATCGCATGGGAAGGGCCGGGCTCGATGAGCGCGGGTCGGATCAGCTTCATCGGCGAGCTCGAAGTCGCAAGCTACCCCCACATCGAAACCATCGTCGTGCTCGAGGGAGCGCTGACCCTGACCGCGGCCGGAGCGGCCCCGCTGGTGGTCGGTCCCCAGGCAGGTGCCGTCATCGGATGCGGTACCTCGCTTCGCATCCAGGCCGGATCGCGCGTCAGTTTCGTGTTCTGCGCGGCCGCTTGCGACAAGCCGACGAAGCGCGGCCTCTTTCCCCTGCACGCCGATGCCAACTTCAAGCCCTCGGCCACGCTGCCCGCGGACGTGCTGCTGGGCCCCTCGCCGGAGTGCCGCAGCGACAAGGTCTTCATCGACGACGGCGCGCAGTACAGCGCCGGCACCTGGGACTCGACGCCCTACCACCGGATCGTCCGTCCGCATCGCGTGAACGAGTTCATGCATCTCCTGGCCGGCGACGTGCGATTCGCATCGCCTGATGGCAGCGTGCTGTCGGCAGGCACCGGCGATGCGCTGTTCGTGCCACAGGGCGCGCCGGTCGGATGGGAAAGCAGCGAGCGCGTGGCGAAGTTCTACGTGGTCCAAAGCGTTCAGCCGTGAGACGACGAGGGAGATTCATCATGTCCCCTCCGCTGCACCCTATCGAAACTTCGCCCAAGCCACCGGCCTCGGCCGACGTCGTCGTGATCGGCGGCGGCATCATCGGTGTCTTCAGCGCCTACTACCTGGCCCGGCGCGGCCTTTCGGTCGCCTTGGTCGAGAAGGGCAGGATCGGCGCCGAGCAGTCCAGCCGCAACTGGGGCTGGTGCCGCCAGCAGAACCGCGACGCCCGCGAACTGCCCTTGGCGACCAAGAGCCTCGATCTCTGGGAGCAGTTTGGCGCCGACAGCGGTGAAGACACCGGTTTTCACCGCTGCGGGCTGCTGTACCTCAGCAACGACGACGCCGAACTGTCCCGCTGGGCTAGCTGGCGCGACTTTGCCAGGACCGCGGGCGTGACGACCCACGTGCTGAGCAGCCGGGAAGCCGCGCAGCGTGGGCAGGCGACCGGCCGCGCCTGGAAAGGCGGCGTCTTCTCGCCCAGCGATGGCACCGCCGATCCCGGCAAGGCGGCGCCGGCCGTGGCCGCTGCGCTCATCAAGCTCGGGGGCAGCGTCCACCAGAATTGCGCGGCCCGCGGCATCGAGACGGAAGGCGGACGGGTCAGCGGCGTCGTCACGGAAGCCGGGGTCATCAAGACCCGGACGGCCGTGCTCGCAGGCGGCGCCTGGGCCTCCTCGTTCTGCCGCCAGCTCGGCATCCGCTTTCCCCAGGCCTCGATCCGCCAATCCATCCTGAGCGTGGCGCCTGTGGACGATCGCCTGCCGGATGCGCTGTTCACCTCGGGCGTGTCCGCCACGCGCCGCAACGACGGGCGCTATGCACTGGCCATCAGCGGCCGCGCACGCGTGGACGTGACGCCGCAGTTCATGCGCTTCGCCCCGCAATTCCTGCCGATGTTCGCCAAGCGCTGGCGCAACCTCTTGCCGGGCGGCCTGCAAGGCCTTCATGGTGGCCACGAGACGCTGAAGCGGTGGCGGCTCGATGCGCCGACGCCGATGGAGCGGGTGCGCATCCTCGACCCGAAGCCCTGCTTGTCCACGGTCAAAGAGACCCAGCGCCGCGCCGTCGCACTGCTGCCCCAGCTTCGCGACGCCAGGATCACGCACGCCTGGGCCGGCTTCGTCGACAGCACGCCGGACGGCGTTCCCGGCATCGGCGAAGTGCCGTCCATCCCGGGCTTCATCCTGGCCGCGGGCTTTTCCGGACACGGCTTCGGCATCGGCCCGGGCGCCGGCCACCTCATTGCGGACCTGGTCACCGGCGCCGAACCCATCGTCGACCCGGTCCCTTATCGGCCGGAGCGATTCAGCGGCTCGGCATGGGGCAAGGTCGCTGATTTTTAGGTGAGCACCTTGCATCTGCAGCATCGCGCTGCCAGGCACCAAAGGCATCCATGTTTTCCAGCGATGTGATCGTGGTTGGCGGCGGCCTGGTCGGCACGGCAGTGGCCTATGGGCTGAGCCAGCTCGGCAAGAAGGTCACGGTTCTGGACGAGGGCGACGATGCGTTTCGCGCCTCGCGCGGAAACTTCGGCTTGATCTGGGTCCACGGCAAGGGCCGCGGCGTTCCCCACTATGCCCGCTGGACTCGGGAGTCCGCCCGGCAGTGGCCCACGCTGGCGGCGCGACTTCGAGTCGAAACCGGCATCGACGTCCAGGCCCGGCAGAACGGCGCCTTCAACCTGTGCTTTTCCGAGGCCGAGCTCGAGGCCCGCAGCGAGCGGCTTGCCGCGGTGCGCGATGAGGTGGGTGGCGACTACCCGTTCGAAATCCTGGACCGCGCGGCCCTGCTGCAGCGATTGCCCCACATCGGACCGAGCGTGATCGGCGCCAGCTACTCGCCGATGGACGGACATGTCAATCCGCTCAAGCTGCTGCGCGCGCTGCACACCGCATGCCTGCAGCGAGGCGTGATGCTGAAGACAGGCCACGGGGTGGAGCGCATCACGCACGCGGACGGCCTGTTCACGGCGCACGTGCGCGGCCAGCAGTTTCGCGCGCCCAAGCTCGTCTTGGCGGCGGGCCTGGGCAACACGCGCCTGGCCGGCCAGGTCGGCCTTCATGCGCCGGTGCGGCCGAATCGCGGGCAAGTGATCGTCACCGAGCGCACCGAAAAGCTCTTCGACCATCCCACCGGCCATATCCGCCAGACCGACGAGGGCGGCATCCAGATCGGGGAGTCCATGGAAGATGCGGGCTTCGACGACAGCACGACGAGCAGCACCCTGGCCGAGCTCGCGCGCCGCGCCGTCGCCAGTTTTCCCGTGCTCGGCCAGCTCCATGTGGTTCGGGTGTGGGCGGCGTTGCGGGTGATGACGCCCGACGGCTATCCGATCTACCAGGAATCGAGCTCCTGCCCAGGCGCCTACGTCGTCACGTGCCACAGCGGCGTGACCCTGGCCGCGGCCCACGCCTTTCGCATCGCCCCGTGGATCGATGGCGGCGCCGCACCCGAGGAGCTGGACGCCTTTCAGGGCGACCGCTTTTCAGCCGCAGACCATCCGACCCAGCCCCTGGATCACCACCATGCCCACTGAACCGCTCTTTCGCCCGATCTCGGGCGCCACCGAGCCCTTCATCGACGTCGAGTTCGATGGTCGCCGCCTTGCGGTGCTCGGCCGGCGCTCGGTGGCTGCCGCCTTGCTGGCGGCCGGTGTGTCGCGCTTTCGCTCCACGCCCGTGTCGGGTGCGCCGCGCGCGCCCTACTGCATGATGGGCGTCTGCTTCGAATGCCTGCTGGAAATCGATGGCGTGGCCAATCGCCAGGCCTGTCTCGTGGCGGTCCAGCCGGGCATGAAGATCCGCTCGCAGGAAGGTGCCCGCAGCTGGCAAGTCCTCCGCACGGTCGGCGGCGGCAGCAACGAGAACACCAGCGAGAACTTTACAGAGCACAGCATTGAGGACCGCCATGCAGCTTGACGCGGTGGACGGCGCGGTCGATGTCGCCGTCGTGGGGGCGGGCCCGGCGGGTCTCGCAGCGGCGGCCGCCGCGGCCGGGTTGGGGCTGACGGTCGCGTTGCTCGACGAGCAGGCGCATCCGGGCGGCCAGATCTACCGTGACGTCACGCAGGCCGGGACCGATCGGCTGCAGGTGCTCGGGGGCGACTACGCCGCGGGCCGGGCGCTGGTGGAGCGCTTCGTGCAATCGCCGGCGCGGCACGTGGGCGGCGCGGCCGTCTGGAACATCACCCGCGACCGCATCGTTCACTACTTGAAGGATGGGCGATCCCGGTCCATGACGGCCGGCCAGGTCATCCTGTGCACCGGTGCCATGGAGCGGCCGTTTCCGATTCCGGGCTGGACGCTGCCCGGCGTGATGACGGCCGGGGCGGCGCAAATCCTTCTCAAGAGCGCCGGCGTGGCGCCATCGCAGCCGGTCGCGCTGGCCGGCTGCGGACCGTTGCTGTACCTGCTGGCCTGGCAGTACGTGCGGGCCGGTGTGCGCATCGGCGCCATCGTCGACACCACGCAGCGCGGCGACTACCTGCAGGCCCTGCGCCATCTCGGCGGCGCACTGGCCGGATGGCGCGACCTGAGCAAAGGCCTGCGCCTGATCCGCAGCATCCGCAGCGCCGGCATTCCCCATTACCGCGGCGCCACCGAGCTCGCCGTGGAAGGCGGCGAACGGGCCACGGGCCTGCGCTTTCGCGTGGGCGCCACCTCGCACCGCGTGCAGACCGATCTCGTGCTGCTGCACCAGGGCGTGGTGCCGAACAACCAGATCACGGCGTCGCTGCGCCTGGCGCACCGTTGGGACGACCGGCAGCTGTGCTGGGTGCCGGCGGCCGATGCCTGGGGCCGCCTGGCGCTGGAAGGCTTCCTGATCGCCGGGGATGGGCGGGGCATCGCCGGCGGATCGGCAGCGGCCCTGCAAGGGCAGCTTGCCGGCCTGGCCGCGGCGCACGATGCCGGGCGCGTGTCCCGACGCGAATTCGACCGCCAGGCGGCGCCGCTGCGCTCGGCGCTGCGTCGCCAGCTGCACATCCGGCCTTTCCTCGACACGCTCTACCGTCCGAAGATCCAGCATCGCGTGCCGGCCGACGACGTGATCGCCTGTCGCTGCGAGGAAGTCTCGGCCGGCGAACTGCGCCGATCGGTGGCCCTCGGCTGCCAGGGGCCGAGCCAGGGCAAGGCCTTCACGCGCTGCGGCATGGGCCCCTGCCAGGGCCGCCTTTGCGGCCTCACGGTCACCGAGGTCATCGCGCACGAACGCGGTGTCTCTCCGGCCGAGGTCGGCCACTACCGCATCCGCCCTCCCATCAAGCCGATCACGCTCGCAGAGCTGGCCGAACTTTGATTCCACCTTTCAACGCCTGGAGACGGCACCCATGAACGACATCACCCGCATCGAATCCACTCATCGCCTCAGCCGTCTGGTCGACGGCCACCTTGCCAAGGCCGGCATCGAACGCGACCTCGCGGGCATGAACGAGGTGTGGGACGCGTGGGTGCCCAAGTACGCCGGCCCGGCACGCGCCACCGGCGAATCCAAGCTGGCCCACCCCGACTTGCTGGTGGAAATTCTGGTCACCGCCGCGGTCTGAACCCTTGACCACGCGAGAGGTTTCCATGATCCGGCGCATTGCCTTCGTCCATACGGTTGCGATGCTGGTCGAACGCTTCCGCCCGCGCTTCCAGTCGGAACTGCCGGACGCAGACTGCTTTCACATGCTGGACGAAAGTGTCCTGCAGGACCTGATCCGGCAAGGTCCTTCGAGCGGGATCACGCGCCGCATCGTCACCCTGTCACAAATGGCGGCCGATGCGGGTGCCGAGCTGATCGTTTTCACCTGCTCGTCGACATCGCCGGCCATCGATATCGCGCGCCAGACGGTGAGTGTGCCGATCCTCAAGATCGACGACCCCCTCTACGCCCGCGTGGCAAGCACGCCGGGCCGCGTCGGTCTGATCTGCACGACCCGGTCGACGGTCGCGCCCAGCCGGGCCCTGCTGGCGGCACACGCGCAGAGCGCCGGCCAGGATGTCCCGGCAGAGAGCGTCTTGTGTGCGGCGGCATTCGATGCCCTGGCCAGTGGCCGGCGTGACTTGCACGATCGCCTCGTGTGCGAGGCTGCGGCAAAGTTGGCGCCAGGCGTCGATCGCATCGTGCTGGCGCAAGCCTCGTTGGCGCACCTGGCGGAACCGCTCGCCGGCCAACTGGGGCTGCCGGTGTTCGCGAGCCCGGAGCTGATGGTGCAGGAGGTGGTCGCCCGGGTGCGGGACTCGGCCTGACACCCTGGCCGCCATGCCGCTGGTCACTGCGGACTTGGGGCATGGCGCTTTTCCTGCCAAGTTCGGCCTCGCACCCTCGTCGGCCCCGAGCGCGCACTTCGAGCTCAGGCCGAGATCTTCTCCAGGCAATAGCTGCCGAGCCCGCGAACCGTCGCCACGCGCACCGGTCCCTTTTCGATCTTCTTGCGCAGGCGGTGGATGTACACCTCGATCGCATTGAGGCTCACCTCCTCGCCCCATTCGCGCAGGCGCTCCACCAGCTGGTACTTGCTGACCGGCCGACCGGCGCGCTGCAGCAGCATCTCCAGCAGGCTGAGCTCCCGAGGCGACAGCTCCACCATCTTGCCGTCGAGCGTGGTCGATCGGCTCGCCCGATCGTAGACCAGCGGGCCAAGCCGGATCGCATGGCCGGAGCTGCCCATGCCGCGCCGCGAGAGCGCGCGCACGCGCGCCTGGAGCTCCTCCAGGCTGAAGGGCTTGGCCATGCAGTCGTCGGCGCCGTGGTCCAGGCTCTTCACGCGCTCCTCCACGCTGTCGGCCCCGGTGAGTACAAGCACCGGCAGGTGTGACCCGCGGGCACGCAGGCGCTCGAGGATCTCGAGGCCGTGCATGGCGGGCAGATCGAGATCGAGGATCAGCAGGTCGAACTCGCCATGTGCGATGAGCCTCGTATCGGCCTTCGAGCCGTTGGCCACGTGATCGACCACGGCGTGCGACGCGCGCAGGCTGCACAGGATCGCGTCGGCCAGCAGCTGGTCGTCCTGCGCGACGAGGATCTTCATGCGGGTCTCTTCTGCGATGCCCTGCCCCACCCGTTCACGCAGCCGCACGAACCGGCCACCGAGTGGCGCGCTGCGCCTTCGGCTCTCTCATGCACGCCTCAATGCAGCTTGACATGGGGTTCGGTGCGCCGCGTGATCAGGCGGGCGAGCGTGTCGAGCGAGACCTTGACGACCCCGTGCAGCGCCAGCTCGTGCATCTTGTAGAGCGACATGTACATGAGCCGGGCGAACAGCCCTTCGATCATCAGGCTGCCGCCGATCAGCCCGCCCATCATGTTGCCCACGGTGCTGAACTCGCCGAGCGACACCAGCGA